>CBDDKN010000001.1:2355000-2437619 GCA_965230215.1 Saprospiraceae bacterium
TGAGCATCTTTATAAATCTGATGCGCATGCAAATTGAAGTCTGCATCAAAGAACAGATTGTGGTGCTTAATATTCTTTACCTTCTTTGATACACCAAGAAATATCAGAAGACTTGATGGTGCCATCTTTCTGGAGTCCCAGTATGCCTCATCATAATTTGAATACTGGCTATCCAAAACATGCTTATCTATATGATGATAGTCCGCACCTGCAACCACATGATCAACATGGTGTAACTCTCCGTTGCTATATACGCCCTTTATCTTATCACCAGAATACTCAAACTTGTCAACCGGGCTGTTGTAATAAAACTTGACACCCTGCTCTTCGGCTATGATTCTGAAGGCATCAGCTATCTTGTACATACCACCTTGCGGGTACCATGTGCCCAGCCTCAGATCAGCATAATTCATCAAACTATATAACGCCGGTGTATCCTGAGGGGTCGCCCCCAGAAATAAAACAGGAAATTCAAGAATCTGACGAAGTCGATCATCTTTTACAACCTTCTTTACCTCACTGGCTATCGACTGGAATAATTGCAGCTTGAGTGCGTTCTTCACAACCTTAAACTTGGCAAATTCCATAATGGAATGCCCTGGCTTCCAGACGAATTCGTTCATGCCTACCTCATACTTGATCTTGGCATGATCAAGAAACTTCGAAAGCTTGGCTGAACTGCCTTTCTCTATCTCCTCAAATAAGTTTTTAAGCGCTTCATAATTCGCGGGAACATCTATGTGTTCATCTCCGCTGAAAACCACACGATAGGAAGGGTCTAATTGAACAAGTTCATAGAAATCAGAAGCTGTCCTTCCGAAGCGGTTGTAAAAGTTTTCGAAAACTTCTGGCATCCAATACCAACTTGGACCCATTTCAAAACGAAAACCATCCTTATCAAAGAAATTGATGCGCCCTCCCGCTTTGTCATTTTTTTCAAAAACAGATACTTCATATCCGTTAGAAGCAAGTACTGAAGCCGCACTCATGCCAGCCAATCCAGACCCTATTATAGCTACTTTCCTGTTCAATGTCTTCGTCTATTTGTTAACAAGATACCGCTAATAAACATCAAGCCAATCATTGTGTTTAAAAAAAAAGCCCGGATCAATGATCCGGGCTTTTGTATTTCTAGGAAAAAGAAATTACTTCTTTCCTCCGTTCAATTCGTCCTGTAAAGCTTTAAGCTTATCCCAGTCACCTGAAGCAGCAATACCTGCTTGCTGTGGCCAAGTTGTCGGATCGTGCATTTTGTAACGCGGTCCTGCATTTTCAAGAATCTCCTTCAGTGCATCTACACTGCTATCAGCCAATTCCTGGAATGTATTAATACCCGCATTATTCAAATGCTCAGCAATCTTAGGACCGATGCCTTCGATTTTTTTCAAATCATCAGTTGCGTCTTTGTCCTTCTTCGCTGGCTTTGCAGCTTCTGCAGCCGGCGCTTCAGCTTTAGCTTCTTCCTTTTTCTCAGCTTTCTTAGTTTCCTTCTTCGCTGGAGCAGGCTCGGTAAAAGCTTCCTTCAACTCAGAGAATACACCAAGATCACCTAGAGTAGTTGCTTCAACTTTAGAGTTTGTCTTCTTGACATGATCACGCGTTTGCTTTCTTTGCTTCTGCGCCTCTTTTCTAACTTCACCTTCAGCTTCACGCTTGATGTCATCTAGATATCTAAGATGAGAAACAATGATACGCTTGTCGTCTCTGTTGAACTCAATAACTTTTACAGTTATGCTCTCATCAACCTCTGCAGCGTTTCCATCTTCTTTCTTGATATGCTTGATCGGTGCAAATGCTTCAAGTCCATAAGGCAATTGTACGATAGCTCCTCTGTCTTCTTTCTTAACAATAGTTGCTTCGTGGTAAGATCCAACAGGGAATACGTTTTCGAATGTATCCCAAGGGTTCTCCTCTAACTGCTTATGTCCAAGAGACAGTTTTCTACTCTCGATATCTACTTCAAGGATTACAACCTCGATATCATCACCTACTTTTGTAAACTCAGATGGGTGAGAATATCTCTTCGTCCAAGATAGATCAGAGATGTGAACCATACCTCCAACACCTTCACGCAGTTCAACAAACACACCATATGGCGTAAGGTTTTTAACCTGACCTGTGTGCTTAGACTCAACTGGGAACTCTTCAGAAATCTTAGCCCAAGGATCATCAAGCAATTGCTTGATACTCAAAGACATCTTTCTTTCCTCTCTGTCAATCGTTACAACTTTAGATTCGAACTCCTGACCTAGGAAGAAGAATTCTCTGGCATTGACCGGTTGATTGCTCCAAGAAACCTCGGAAACGTGAATCAATCCTTCAACACCTGGAATGATCTCAAGGAATGCACCGTAATCTTCGATGTTAACGATTTTACCTTTTACAGTAGAACCTTCAACAACTTCCTCTCCAAGTACTTCCCATGGATGCGGCTGTAATTGCTTAAGACCTAATGAAATTCGTTTTTTGTCCTCATCGAAGTCAAGAACAACAACATTCAATTTCTGGTTAAGCTCCAATACTTCATTCGGGTGATTGATTCTACCCCAAGAAATATCAGTGATATACAATAGACCATCGACACCTCCAAGATCCATGAAAGCTCCGAAGTCTGTAATGTTTTTAACAAGACCTTCAAGTACCTGTCCTTTTTCAAGACCGGCAATGATAGATTCTCTTTGGTCAGCAAGATCACTTTCAATAAGTGCTTTGTGAGATACAACAGCATTCTTGATTACCTCGTTGATCTTGACAACTTTAAATTCCATTGTTTTACCAACATATGAATCGTAATCAATGATAGGCTTGATATCGATTTGTGATCCTGGAAGGAATGTTTCAAGACCTCCAACATCAGCGATCAAACCACCTTTTGTTTTACTTACAACGGTTCCTTTGATGATGGTACCGTTTTCATATGAATCAACAATATTATCCCAAGCTTTGATTAGCTTGGCCTTTCTTCTTGATAGTTGAAGTTGACCTCTATCATCTTCTTTCGCCTCGATATATACCTCGACAGTGTCCCCAACTTTAAGGTCTGGGTTGTCTCTAAATTCAGTCAATGGAACCAAACCATCAGACTTGTAACTGATATCAAGCAATACACTACCATCGTTTATTGAGGATACTGTACCTGTTACCAATTCAAATTCAGAGATACTGTTAAGAGACTTTTCGTAATCCTTAAGGTAATTCTTAATCTCATCGTCGCTGTAGTTCAGCTCGTGCTTATTACCAATAGACCAGTCAAAATCATCGTGAGGCGTGTTGGCTAGACGAGAGTTTTCGTCCTCCATTTCAATGTCAACTTTTTCAGGTGAGTGATCATCATCGTTTTGATCTTTTGGATCTTCAGTGTTTTGATCTTCAACAGGAGTGTTGACTTCTTCTTTAGTTTCTTCTACTTCAAGATTCTTATCGTCAGACATGTGAATCAGGTTTGTATGCTCTGCCCTATGGCAAAACAGGGGTTAAAAATTAAATGGAGCGCAAAGATATAATAAATATCATTCGAAAAAAGGCCTGAACACACAATTGACAATATTTTTTACAGTAGCTTAAATCTTTGAAATTCAACAGATTAATAGCTTCCTTAATATATTCACCAAATATATTTCAAGGCGACTTGCAGAAGCTTTTGTAAAATGATATTTATGAAAAATTGTATTTTTCCAATTCACAAAAATTCTTGATAGATGACATCTCTTAAACCTTGGCTTGACAATTATCCAAGCGGCATACCCGCCAACATAGATCCAGACAAGTATAGCACGATTCTGGAGTATGTCGATGAAACATGTTCGAAGTTTAAAAACAAGCCTGCCTTTGCATTCATGGGTAAAGAAATGACCTATGGAGATCTCGACAGGATGAGCACTCAATTCGGCGCCTATTTACAAAGTCGCGGACTGAATCCAGGAGATAAGTTTGCCATCATGCTTCCCAATCTTCCTCAGTACCCAATTGCCATTTTTGGTGCACTCAAAGCGGGACTCGTTGTGGTCAATACCAATCCATTATATACGCCCCGAGAAATGGAGCATCAGTTCGTTGATAGTGAAGCCAAAGGAATTCTCATCCTTGAAAACTTTGCATCTAAACTGGAAAGCATCAAAGGCAGCACATCTTTGAATGTGGTTCTAACCACTTCGATTGGCGACATGCTTGGTGGCGTGAAAGGTCCTCTGGTCAATTTTGCAGTGAAACATGTTAAGCGCATGGTTCCAAAGTACAATCTTGATAATGCCGTAAACTTCAAAGAAGCCCTCAAGCAAGGCAAGAAATTCAAAATAAATCAAGCTTTTGAAAATGGCCCTGATGATGTGGTTGCGCTTCAGTATACCGGAGGAACTACAGGCGTCAGTAAGGGTGCCATGTTGACCAACAGAAACCTTGTGGCCAACATGATGCAGATCAAGACATTTATTACGCCTTATGTTCAGGACCCTGACAACCAGATTATATTGGCGCCACTACCGATGTACCACATCTTTGCCTTTACGGTGAATTGCCTTGCAGCAATGGATCTTGGAGCCCTCAGTATTCTTGTTGTCAATCCAAAGGAATTGAATACGGTGATCAAGGAATTTGACAGATATAAGATAACTGGCATGACTGGGGTCAATACATTATATAATGCACTGCTGAACAATGAGGATTTCAGAAAAGCAGATTGGAGTCACCTACAGTTTATTGCTGCCGGTGGAACTGCACTACAAAAAAGTGTGGCAATCAAATGGCAGGAACTGACTGGCAAGGAGATCTCTGAAGGATATGGAATGACAGAAGCCTCTCCAGTGGTTTCGTCCAACCCAAAAGGAGCTATGCGACTGGGAACAGTTGGTGTGCCTGTGCCTTCAACCGAGGTAAGGATTATTGATGAAAATGGCGGCGTGCTGCCTATCGGTGAAGTTGGAGAAATTCAGGTTCGTGGACCACAGGTTATGAAAGGCTATTATAAAAAACCGGACGAGACTGCCAAAACGATCACTTCGGATGGTTGGCTGAATACAGGAGACATTGGCCAACTAAGTGAGGATGGTTATCTATCAATCGTTGATAGAAAGAAGGACATGATAATAGTATCAGGATTCAATGTGTATCCTAATGAAATTGAAGACGTCGTCAGCTTGCACAGCAAAGTACTTGAATGCGCTGCTATTGGCATACCAAGTGAAAAATCAGGGGAATGCGTCAAGGTCTTTGTCGTCAAGAAAGACAAATCACTCAAAGAGGATGAACTCATACAACACTGTCGAGAAAACCTGACAGGCTATAAGGTTCCAAAAGAAGTGGAATTCAGAGACGAACTCCCCAAAACCAATGTGGGTAAAATACTTAGAAGAGCACTCAAAGAATAAGCCTAAGGCTTATTCTTTGATTAACTCGATTGTAATTTCTTGAGAAACTTCTTCGTGGAAGTTAACCTTTACAGGATAGCTGCCAATTTCATTTGGCTCCTCGAGGATCTCGATTTTCTTTCTTTCCAAATCGATCTCATACTTCTCCTTAAGCGCACTTGCTATCTGTACGTTGGTCACCTTACCGAAGATCTTACCACTTGTACCAGCTTTTACACCAATCTGAATAGTTTGGCCTTTGATTTTTTCAGCCAACTCCTTGTACTCATCGATTCTCGCATTCTCTTTAGCTCTCTCTTCTTCGATAAGTTTCTCCAGCTTCTTCTTGTTTGATGCATTTGCTATAACAGCAAAGCCTTGTGGAATAAGATAGTTTCTTCCATAACCGGGCTTGACAGAAACGATGTCATGCTTATCACCCAGTGTGTCTATATTTTGTAATAATATAATTTCCATGATCAATTGACAATTTCTTATTTGAGCAAATCAGTTACGTAAGGCATTAAAGCAAGGTGTCTTGCTCTTTTAACAGCTACAGCTACTTTCTTCTGATACTTCAGTGAGTTACCAGTAATTCTTCTAGGTAGCAGTTTACCTTGTTCGTTTACAAATTGAAGTAAAAAGTCAGGATCTTTGTAGTCGATGTGACGGATACCAAACTTTTTGAATCGACAGTACTTCTTTTTGTCCTTTCCAATATTTGGATTGCTAAGAAATTTAATATCATCTCTAGATGCCATAATGCTATATTTTTATTCCTCCTCTTGAGAAGAAGGATCGATTCCACTAATAAGTTTTTCTTTCAGTTCGTTAAGTTCAGCCCATTTGCCATCTGCTGCAAGTTGTGCCTGCTGAGCCCAAGTACTTGGATCATGCATAGCGTAAGCAGAACCACCTTTCTCAAGGATTGACTTCACGTCTTCGATAGACGCTGCAGCTACTTGGCTGTAAGATTTCAAACCTCCTACAACGAGCAAGTTCGCAATCTTAGGACCGATACCTTCGATAAGCGTAAGGTCATCCTTTACAACAAAGTTCTCTTTCTGCTCTGTTTTGGAATCTGACTTACCATTTGATTTCTTACCGATTCGACCGTTGCGTTTGTCATCGTTATACTTAACGCCATATCTGTCAAGCTTAACTGTAAGGAATCTCATAATGCGCTCGTCTCTTCTCAAAGCCAATTCAAGCTTGTTGATGATCGAACCATTTTCTGTCTGAAATTCAATGCACTTATAAACCCCTGAATTTCTTCTGTTGATTGGATATGCAAGTTGCTTTAGACCCATCTCATCGATGTGTACAATATTGCAACCTTCATTTTGCAAAAGCTTCTCATAAGCCTTGCCTGCCGTTTTGATTTCATCACCTGGCAGTACGGGGTCGATGATGAAAGTAATTTCGTACTGTTTCATTAATAATGTTTGTTAAATAATACGATTTAAAAAGGGGTGCAAATATATATTTAAATTTTCATCTGCGCAATGCCTTGTTTAAAGCTGATTATGAAGCAAATACGCAAGCGATTGAGGCGGTTAAGAAGACATTAAATATTAGGCTAATATTTCAGCTTATAATTCTTAGACGTACATTTGCATTTTATTAATTATTGAAATTCTACAAAATGAAAATTTACAATATCATATTGATGTTTGCCTTGGTAGCGGTAATCGCTTGTAAAGAGAAACAAGCTCCGGCTACTCCTGGTCAACAGTATGGTGCAGAAATTACTGCAGATGATGCCATCAGCTTTGATGCACTTATTGCTGAAGTTGCCACAAAAGACTCTGTCGTAACCAAAGTAAGAGCTACCGTTGAGTCTGTTTGTCAAACAAAAGGTTGCTGGATGAACCTTGTTTCTGCGGAGGGTCAAACCGATCCATCTCTGTTTGTCAAGTTCAAAGATTATGGATTCTTTGTTCCAAAAGACATATCAGGTAAGGAAGTAATCATAAGCGGTGTTGCTTACAGAGAAGTAACAACAGTTGATGAATTGAGACACTATGCTGAAGATGAAGGCAAATCAGAAGAAGAAATAATGAAGATCACCGAAGCTGTTGAAGAACTGAAGTTCATGGCAGATGGTGTAATCGTTCTCTAAGAACTAATCGCATTTGAGCTGGTCTATCATGTAGGCAATATCTACATTCTCCTGGATCAGCTCAATTGCTTTCGCAATTTTCCAAGGCGTACGCCTGTTTATTTTTACCTCTAACTTACTTATCTGAATAACCACACCGTAAGTGTCCAACTCTGTCCGGACAACAGGCAAGTTATGTTCATCAATATAAGCCATCGTAGTTGGTGATATTTCTACATCGCCGGTAACAACAATACCACTCAAAGGAGATTCCTCATCATCGTCAGATGAGAGATCAATAACGGTTTGTATGGATTCATCCAAAACTCTTGAGCTTACAACGAGTAGGTTATCTTTAGACTTAAGCAGCTTATCTTTTTCAATACGTGATCCAGCAAGAATATTGGCACTTTGCTGAATCCTTTCTCTTTGTAATGCTCAAATTGTCCCCCAATGGATTTGGAAATTGTCCAGATCAGAGGGTATGCCAGCATGTTATCATAAGGCACAACACCCAGTAGCTTAAGATCATTAGCCTTTAGCCATTTGCCTACATATTTTTTAACCGCTTCCTTCTTCTCAGGTATTACCTTATTAATGATGACCCCCAGAATCGGAACTTGCTGTTCTCTGAAGAGGGCAAGAGACATATTCAACTTATCAATAGTACTGCCAATACCTCCTTCAACAATCATCACAACATGGGCATCAAGCATTTTGGCTACATGGGCATTGGAAACATCTGCCACACTTCCTACGCCAGGGTGTCCTGTACCTTCAAAAATGATTCCTTCATGTCTTGATTGCAGTTCGGTTTTGGCATGCATGATCATTTTCTCAAGATCAAAAGCGGCAGGATTATCAAGATACATAGAAGTCGAACCATGACCTAGAATGACGGGGCTATGTGCTTCAGGTGAAATATCCAACTTGAGCAGATCTGCAAAAAGAACCGCATCCTTGTCTACCACACTATTTTTTATCTCTACATGTTTCTGACCAACAGGCTTACAATATCCCGTATCGATTCCAGCCTTTTTGAAACTGGCAGCTATACCCAGCGTGGATGTCGTTTTACCAACATGCTGACTGGTGGCCGCGACATATAAGTTCTTTAGTTTCATATCCTCAGTTTTTGATCAAATGCCATTGAAGATAAAAAGAATTAGTTTTAAGAATGTAGAGATGAAAACCAAATAAAAAAGCTCCGACCATATAGTCAGAGCTTTTTAGCTGTGAGAGAAGGATTCGAACCTTCACGAGGAACTTAGCCATGGAACAAAAATCTTTTGTGGTCAACCCTATTCCACGTTTATCGTTTTAATCCTCACCCCCGAGACAGGGGGGCATGTCTGCCTGTTTCATCACCTCACAGTATCATGTGTTTCTGTTTGTAAATATATGAACAATTATCTTTTTTATGCAAATATTTCTAACAAAATGACCTAATTATTAGTAATTATCTATATTATATTACATAATGTTATAATTATTCTAATGTATTTTATAATAAACTTATGATTAATTGATAAAATCTATGCCACAACAGCTTTAGACTAAAATGCAATTGAAAACGCTACATAAAATCGGCATTATCGTCCTAATGATCATATCAAGCCTAAGCTTGCAGGCCCAGGATTTCCGTGGCATAACCCTGGCCCTCGGTCCTGAAAGTGCCTCAACTGAAGATTTTAAATCTATCGTTGAACTGGGTTGTAACACCATAGGTCTTGTGCCCATTATTTTCTATGACGAAAAAACCAATCACCTACACCAAAACAGTTATACGGATTGGAAAGGGCTTAGTGATATGGGTTTGATCTCATACATAAGAATGGCTCATGACCATGGATTAAAGGTGATGCTCAAACCACAGATCTATATTAATGAAGCATGGGCCGGAGAAATTGAATTAGATGATACCGAATGGGAAGATTTTGAGAAGCAATACCGCAGTTATATACTAAATTATGCCCATCTGGCCGAAGAAGAAAAGGTAGCTTTATTGTGTGTTGGAACTGAAATGAAAACAATGGTAAATCACAACTCCCAATTCTGGTTTAAGCTTCTCGATGATGTAAGAGAACGCTATTCTGGTAAACTGACGTATTCGGCCAACTGGGATGCTTTTGAGAAAATTGATTTCTGGTCAGAGTTGGACTATATAGGCATATCCGCATACTTCCCCTTATCAAACAAAACGCAGCCAAGTGTCCAGGAATTAAACAAAGCATGGAAGAGTGTAAGGAATAAGATTCGCAGGTATTCACTCAAAAATGGTAAACCGGTCCTCTTTACAGAATTCGGATATCTGAGCACCGATGAAGCCAGCAATAAACACTGGATTATCGAAGAAAATTTTGATAAATACAATGTAAACGAAAGTGCTCAATACAATGCTTATGAAAGTCTCTTTTCTCAATTCAACGAACAGGCATACTGGAAAGGTGGCTTTATCTGGAAGTGGTATACCCAAGGTTTCCCCAGGCCAGATAATTTTGATAAAGATTACTCCCCCCAGGGCAAAAAAGCACTGGAATGCATCAAAAAGTGGTATAATGCAAAAGCAATTAATGCTAGAGCAAAATGAGAACCATAAAAACCGTCAAGACCCTTCATAAATATCTGCAACAAGAAAGGGATAAGGGAAGAACTATAGGCTTTACACCTACTATGGGAGCCCTCCATAATGGACACCTTTCTCTGATTCAAAAAGCAGCTGACGAAAATGACATCAGCGTTACAAGCATCTTTGTAAACCCAACACAGTTCAATCAAAAAGATGACCTGGAGAAATATCCACGTGATCTGGAAAAAGATAAAAAGCTGATCAGGAAGCATTGCGATTATCTTTTCGCACCATCGGTAAGACAGGTGTATCCAAAGGGGCTGGACACAAAGGTAAATCTTGATGTCAGCCATCTCAGTTTTTCGATGGAAGGACCAAACAGACCAGGTCATTTCGAAGGCGTTGTGCAGGTGGTTCACCGATTCCTCGATATCGTAAAGCCTGACAGTTTATATATGGGTCAGAAAGACTTTCAGCAATTCAGCATTATTGCCTATATGATAGAACAGCTCAGACTTCCTGTTAAATTGAGGGTTTGCCAAACCCAACGTGAAAATGACGGTCTCGCAATGAGCTCGAGGAACCTCAGATTAAAAAAGCACATCCGCAAGGAAGCTTCGATTCTATATAAAGCTTTGAGTTATGCAAAAGATAATTTAGTTCTCGAAACTGCCAAGATTGAGAAGAAAGCCATCAAAATGATGAGCATTCAAAACTTCAATCCGGAATACTTTGAGATTGTAGATGGTTATACAATGCAGAAGGTCATAAACCCATCAAAACATAAGCTCATTGTAGCATGCACGGCTTGTTGGGCCGGACAGGTACGCCTTATAGACAATATGATCCTTAAAGGCAGAGAACATCTTGAAATCGCCTAGCAGAACCAATTGGTAGATTTAACGTTCCTTAAATTATTGTTTTACCTATTTTTGCAGGCATGTTAATACAAGTACACAAATCAAAGATTCACAGGGCAACTATTACCCAAGCCAATCTCAATTATGTTGGTTCGATAACCATTGATGAAGCACTGATGGAAGCTGCAGAGCTTATCGAAGGAGAACGTGTACAAATTGTTAACAATAACAATGGAGAGCGGCTCGAAACCTACGTCATCCCTGGAGAAAGAAATTCCGGTGTCATTTGTTTGAATGGAGCGGCAGCACGCAAGTGCGAAGTTGGAGATATCGTCATAATTATTTCCTATGCTTTCATGGACCGTGAAGAAGCCAGATCTTACAAGGCCACAACTGTTTTCCCTGATGAAAACAACCGACTTTGAATCCAAAGGTCAAATCCATAATTCAATTCATAGTCTTTCTTGGAATTGGAGTATTCCTACTTTTCTTATTATACAATAAACTGAACGTAGCATATCAGGAAGAATGTGCCTTCAAAGGCATCTCGGAATCTGATTGTTCTCTTATCAAAAGAATTATTGAAGATTTCAGATCGGTTAATGCTATCTGGATTGCTTTGATATGCATCATATTTATGTTCAGCAACTGGCTTAGGGCGATACGTTGGAAGCAGCTCCTGGCACCCTTGGGATATCACCCCAGCACTACAAATGCTCTGGGTACTGTTATGGTGGCCTACCTGTCCAATCTTGCATTGCCAAGGATCGGTGAAGTGGTGCGTGCAGGTAGCCTGTCCAAATACGAAGACATTCCTGTATCTAAGGTTTTCGGCACAGTCGTCGTAGACAGGATTCTGGATTTCATTTCTCTCTTTGTGGTAATCGGTCTTGCTTTGCTTTTATCTTTTACAACTTTTCAAGATTACTTTGCCAAGAACTTTGAGTTGCCACCAGGCAAGTTTTTAATGATCGCAGGTGCAATGGCTGTTTTGGGATTGGTGGGTTTGTTCGTTCTAAACAGAATATTAAGTGCTGAAAATGTAAGCAACAAATTCTTTCTGAAGATTCAACAGATATGGAAAGGCTTCAAAGATGGATTTAAGTCGGTTGCCAAGGTTGAAAATAAACCCTTGCTTGTCCTTAATTCCATAGGCATCTGGTTGATGTATTACCTGATGACTTACTTCTGCTTTTTTGCATTTGCCCCAACCCAACATCTGGGTCCGGTAGCTGGTCTTGTTGTCTTTGTATTTGGTACCCTTGGAATTGTATTACCATCTCCTGGTGGAATTGGCTCTTATCAATGGCTCGTCAGTCAGGCCTTGATTATATATGGCATTGACAAATTTGATGCTTTCTCCTTTTCGAATATCATGTTCTTTGCCGTTCAGATATTCTGTAATATCCTATTCGGGTTATTCTTCCTGATGTATCTGCCATATTATAATGAAAAGAGAAAGAGCACTAATTAAAACTGTGTTCCGCGCGTCTCCCTTTTACTGATTTGAATATATTTTCAACCATTTCCAACTCTGTTTCTGCATCACCCGTAAGCAAGATCGGTTCCTTAAACTGAATCTTCATTTCAGCCCAATTAAAGATCGTTGGAACTATGGGTACCTGAGCTTGAACTGCTATATAATAATAACCTGTTTTGAATTTCTGCACCTTCTTTCTTGTACCTTCCGGAGCAAGTGCTATGGCCAGCTTTTCTCTCGAGTTGAATAACTCGACGACAGATTGTACAAAACTATTACGCCCACTTCTGTCTACCGGTATACCACCAAGAGGATACATGATCCAACCCAGGGGAGGCTTGAAAAGTGATTTCTTTCCGATGAACTTGATTTTGTCATTCATGGCTGATCTTAGAAATACACCAACCGGAAAGTCCCAATTAGAAGTGTGGGGTGCTACCACAAATATCTTTTTATCAAGATGCTTACAGTAATCACCTTCAATTTTCCAACCCCACAATTTGAGTAGCATTCTTGAAATCGCTGATAGAATCATATGATTTTGTAAAAAATTCGAATCTAAATTAAACGCTTTTCAATAAAAGCAGTCATATTAACAGAAAGCGAACAAACGCATGGATATTCAGGAAGCAAAAATTCTGGAGTTGTTATCAGAAGAAAGAACCTTTGACAGGGGCTTTGAACAACTCGTGGCTGGTTATCAGGAAAAACTTTATTGGCATATCCGACGGATAGTTCACTTTCATGAAGATGCTGATGATGTGATACAGAATACCTTCATCAAAGTATTCAGGCATATTAAATCATTCAAGGGTGACAGCAAACTGTATACATGGTTGTTCAGAATTGCGTCCAATGAAGCGATCAGCTTTTTGAAGAATAAAAACAAGAAGAGCTTTCAGAACCTGGATGATCACCTTGGAGGATTGGAGCAACAGCTGAGGTCGGATCCTTACTTTGATGCTAACGAAGCCCAACTCATGTTGGTAAAAGCCATTGAGCAATTACCGGAAAAGCAAAAGTTGGTTTTCAATATGAGGTATTATGAAGAGATGCCTTACGATGATATTTCTGAAGTATTGGGTGTGACAGTGGGCTCATTAAAAGCATCATTTCATCATGCCATGAAAAAGGTTGAAAATTATTTGAAACAAAGCACAGATTATGTCTAGAAAGGTGCCAGAAAATTATTTTGAAAATCTTGGCTCAAGGATCCATAAGCGCATTCTTGAACTGGAAGATGATATCAACAACAATGCACCCATACTTTCTGCTATTGAAAAAGATGGCATCTATAAGATACCTGAGCATTATTTTTCAAATCTGCAGAACAGGCTTGTAAAGAAAGCCGGGAAAAGCAAGGTGATCTACTTAGGAATCAGACGCATTGCACTGGCAGCAAGTATTGCACTGATAATGGGTGTGGTATATAGCAACTGGAATATGATCTCAGGTATGGAAAATGAGAACACATTGGCTGAGACAGACATACTGGATTACTATATCGAAAATGCTGATGAACTGGACCTATATGAATTGGAAGCAAATGATCTCTTGTTGGATTCCGAAATAGCCTACTTCGATGGACTCGATGAAGAAGACATGGAAACCTATTTATCCACTGTTATCGATGAGGTAGAACTGGCAGAACTTGCTTCCATCGAACAATTGTAAAACTTTAATGATAATTAAATAGATATTATGAAGAAGATTGGTTTATTACTCATCTGCACTGTCATGACTGCTGGCCTTATGTTTGGCCAACAGGACAGGCAGGCAATTATGGAAAAAGTTGAAGCAAGGAAGGTTGCTTTTATTTCAAGCAAACTGGATTTGACGCCAGAGGAAGGACAACTGTTTTGGCCTGTCTATAACGCTTATCATGATGAATTGAAAGCACTAAGAAAAGACAATAGAGCCAAGGGGCAGTTCCGGGATGAAGAAAATCAGGATTACGATGCGATGCTTGATAATCTCATGGAAATGCAGGAAAATGAGCTGGCCGTCAAAAAGGAATATGCTTCCAAGATGAAAGCTGCCATTGGATCACGGAAGACACTTATGTACTACAGAGTGGAAAGTCAGTTTAAGGAAGATATGCTTCGGGAACTGAGAGGCAGACGGAACAGAAGATCGGATAAATAATTATCCAAGCCATTAGAGAAAAGTCATCATATGATGACTTTTTTTTATTGGTTATATAAAGTAATGGAGTAATCTTCACTAAAAAAGCACACACCTCCAAGAATTAGCAACAATATATTCGTTCATGATAATGAAAGCACTAAGCTTTACAATATTATGAAATATGTTCATATATTATTCTATATCTGTTATTTACATATTATATTTTATTATATGTAATGTGGAAAAAAATATATTGATTTAAGGTTGCAGGCATATGATTTTGGTTATATTTACCACGAATTATAATCTTAGTAACATAGATCTTGATGGATAATAGAACTAAACGTGACGTAACGTTCTTGAACCTTGTATCTGACTTCGAAACCAACTTTGAGAAAGGCCAACAAATAGTTTTTGACGAAAAAACCTTTCTTGAGATTATCAGATTTTATGAAGAAGAGCTTCAGTATGACAAGGCTATAGAGGTTACCGACATAGCGCTATCCCAATTTAGTTATAGACCCGATTTTTACATTATAAAGGCAAGATTGCTATTCCAAAACAATCTTCAGGATGAAGCATTGGAATTGCTTGCCAAGGCAGAAATAATTTCCCCCTACGAACACGATATTCTCTTGCTGAAGATCAGAATCCTTGCTTTCAGAGGTGAGGTTTCTGAAGCAAAGAGAATACTCGATGACATGAAAAGGTATGTTTCTTCTGCAGATCTTTCTGATGTCTACTTAAGCGAGTCTTATATCAATGAGGTGATGCAGGACTACGATGGCATGTATGAAAATCTGACCAAAGCTATCATTTGTGATATGCAAAATGAAGAGGCTTTTGAGCGTCTTGGATTTGCTGTGCAGCTATCAAAGAATTTTGATGCGAGCATCGTCTTTCACAATATGATCATTTCAGAAGATCCTTTCAATTACCTTGCTTGGTACAACCTTGGACATGCCATGAGTTGTCAGGGAGAATATATGAAGGCTATAGATGCCCTTGAGTACTCTTTCATTACGGAAGAAAACTTTGAAAGTGGCTATCTGGATTGTGCTGATATATGCATTCAGGAAAAACAATACCTGCGTGCTCTTAAAATTTATGAAAGCTACCTTGAAGTATTTGGTATCAATGAAGAGGTTCTGCTTAATATGGCTGAATGCCAATACAACCTGGGCAACCTTAACAAGGCACGCATCTTATTAAACAAGCTACTTAAGCTTGACCCATATAATGATGAAGTCTACTATATGTTGGGTCAGTGTTATGCCAAAGCAGAAAACTGGAACAAAGCCATCAATGCTTACCATAAAGCCATAACACTTGAGGACAGCTGTGAAGATTACTATTTCTCTCTGGCCAAAGCACATGCAGCAGTTGGCGCCTATGACAAAGCGGAAATCTACTACGGAGAAGCCGTTCAAATGGGTCCGGAGCAAAGCATGTACTGGAGAGATTACATATCATTCCTGATCAAACTTGGAAAGAAAGATAAAGCCCTGGAAGTGTTCAAAGATTCTGATGATTATACTTTCGGTGCTGACCTGCTATTCTGCAAAGGTGTTGCTCAATATTTAAGCGGAGATGAAAAAGGTGCGTACGGGACCTTTGAAGAAGGGCTTAAAGAAGAATTCACACAACACAATGTGATCTTCGAAATAGAGCCTGAACTTATGCTTAACAAGGAGCTGCAATCTATGATTGCTTACTACCGCGGAGAATTGAACCAAAACTCATAAAAAGAACCAAGAATCAATTGGCATTACTCAATCTCTTGAAAGGCAATCCACAACCTGGGTTGCCTTTTGCTTTTTTACGCAAATCGTTTGAATGCCATCGCCGCACCAATGATACCTGCATTATTTAGATTCTGAGCAGGTTCAATATTGATGTAATCAGAGATATAACCAGAGTAGTTTTCCATCTTCTTGCTGATACCTCCGCCTAGGATGATAAGGTTAGGCGAGAATATAAAATGAATGTATTCCAATACCGCGTTTAATTCTTTTCCAAACTCCTCCCAACTTAAATCTTTATTTTTTCTAGCACTGTTGGAAGCATAGTGTTCGGTAACGCTATCACGATAGTGTAATTGTCCAAACTCTGTATTAGGCACCAACTTACCATCAATAAATAAAGCTGAACCAATACCAGTTCCCAGAGTGAGCAGCATCACAGTTCCCTTCTCCCCTTTTCCTCTTCCAAATTCCATCTCAGCTATACCTGCTGCATCCGCATCATTGATGACATATACAGGACAAGAGATAGCTTCGGATATCTTATCTCTTACAGGATAACCAATCCAGCTTTTATGAATATTGCTTGCGGACCAGGCCTTATCGTTTTTGATGATTGCCGGAAAACCAATACCTACAGGTTTGCCTTTCCAATTAAAGGTTTCTACGAGCTCCTTGATAACCGCTATCATATCATCCGGTTTTTTGGAGTCAGGAGTCTTGATTTTTATTTTTTCACTAAGCAATTCGCCAGTAACCGGGTTAACAATAGCACCTTTGGTCCCTGTAGCGCCAACGTCTATACCTAATAATAATTTCATCTTAGTTAATCTCGATTATTTCCAATATGATTACATCCGCTAATGGCTTGTCATTCTTGTCGGTGTCAACAGCTGCGATTTTATCCAGTGTATCATATCCGTCCAAAAGATACGCAAAGATGGTGTATTCTCCATCGAGCTGTGGCGTCCCACCGTTTGCTAAATATTTTTCAATTTGCTCATCGCTATAGTCGATCAGTTTTTCTGAAGCATAATCCAATAGAGTGGATTCATTTACCTGCCGCCCATGAACGATATAAAACTGTGTTCCAGAAGATTCTTTCTCAGGATTTATATCATCTGGCATTCTGGCTGCTGCTACAGCACCTTTGTGATGGACAAAATCGGTCAGGATTTCCTGTCTGATTTCTTTGCGTCCTGCAAAACTTGTACCCTGGGCACTGCCTCCCTGAATCATAAATCCTTCTATCACCCTGTGAAAAATCCGATCTGTATAGAAGCCCTTTTCAACCAGCTCGACAAAATTCTTGAGGTGTCGGGGCGTTTCCTCATACAATGCGATGAGCATATCGCCCATATTTGTCCTGATAAGGTAACGACATTCATCTGATGCAGAGACCAGTACTTCTTTCTCTATGGAATGTGAAGAGGTTCCTTTTCTGGCTTCAAGTCTGATATTATGTCTTCCTGATCCCAAAAAGAGGTACTCCAAATCCTCATTGCTGGCAACTTCCTCGTCATCGATATACCACTTGTATGACTCTGCATTTTCAGAATCACTTACAAATCGAACAGGTTTACCGGTTTCCAGGTCATTGTCCGCACTAAATCTTGCTACCGGCCTGGAACAGGCCGATAGAAGAGTTAATATTATCAAGCTTGATAAAAGCTGTTTGGTCAAAGCTTATTTTTTGATGACACTGACTTTCATAGCCACATCTTTGACAGGTCTGTCACCTGGGGCTGTCTGTACAGCAGCAATCTTATCGATCACTTCCATACCTTCGATTACCTCACCGAATACAGTGTAATCATCATCCAGGAATGGTGTGCCTCCCAGTTTCGTATACTTAGCTATATCCTCTGTAGAATACGTGATGTTTTTCATTTGCGCCATAGAAGTAAGCTGTCCTTCTGTGACAGGCTTGCCATGAACGATATAAAACTGAGAACCAGAAGAACGCTTTTCCGGATTACCAGGACCACCTCTACGCGCAGCTGCAATAGCACCCTTGAAATGGTAAGCACCGATCTCAGCGTCAAGTGTATATCCTGGACCGCCTGCACCTAATGGCTTATTTGCCGGCGCGCCAATTGATTGAGGATCTCCACCCTGGATCATAAACCCATTGATAACTCTATGAAACAAAGTTCCATCGTAAAAACCTTCGTTTGCCAGTTTAAGGAAATTCTCCTTGTGCTTTGGTGTAGAATCAAGTAAAGCAATTGTCATATTGCCGTAATCCGTTTCGATAAGGATTAGCTCCTGTTTTGGTTTGCATGATGCCAGCACTGCTAACAATGCGATGGCTAAAACAAATCTTGTCATGATTTTCTGATTATTGTTTATTATCTAATTTTTCAAAGTATCTGATGATGTTCCTCTTCAATATCTTCTCTTGCTCATCAAGGCCTTTTATGGTAAATGGTTTTTCTACTTCCCAGTGTGGCCAACCATCCTGATCGCGCCCTTCGAATCTGTAATATCCTTCATATTCCAATAAGGTACATGCTGCGATATGCATCAGGTCTCTTTTTTCTTCTTTGGTAAAATCTTTCTTGACCGTACCCAATTCCTGGACACCTATGAGAAACAATATGGATTTCATGTCAGGAAGTGTGTTCATCTTAAGAACATCCTTGACCTTATGTCTCACTTCTAGCCACGAAAAGTCTATCTGCCAATCTTCCATAGAAAAAATGCAAATATACTCAAGTTGACCACTAATTGCCGAATTAGAAAGTATGTGAAATATCAGGAAAAGTGTTTAAGCATCACCACTTCCTTGTTTTTAAGAAAGCGGCTCCACCCACGAGGTAAATCCTTTTTGGTAAGGCCAGCAAAATATACACGGTCAAGACGTATGACTTCATATCCAAAATGCTCAAATATCCGGCGGATAATACGGTTCTTACCACTATGCAATTCTATGCCAATGTGATTGGGTGGCAATTCCTGGATATAACTGATGGTATCCACTTCCGCAAGGCCATCTTCAAGCTGAATGCCTTTGGCTATAGCCTGGATATGCTCCTCTTCCAATGGTTTGTCCAGGACAGCTTCATATATCTTCTTAACCTTGCTGCTCGGGTGAGACAACTTCTGGATGAGCTCTCCATCATTGGTCAATAACAAAAGGCCGGTCGTGTTACGGTCAAGACGACCTACAGGGTATATTTTGGTATCTACCTTCTCTTTGACGATATCCCATACCGTCTTTCTGCCCCGCTCATCTTCCATTGTGGTGATTACATTCTTTGGCTTGTTGAGCAACAAATAATACATCTCCTTGGCCGGGATCACGGCTTTGCCCATATACTCGACCTTGTCATCATCTCCCACCATGTAAGATGGATTCTTTTCAACCTGTCCGTTTACTTTTATGTAACCGTTCTTGACAAGCTCGGCAGCCTTACGTCTGGAACAAATTCCGGAATGCGCAATGTATTTGTTAAGTCTCATCTGATATGCTTTGATCAGGCATCAAAAAAGATGTCTTCAGATTCATCATTGATCTTTGAAGGACGCGTTATGAAACTGTTGCCTCCATCACCAAAGATATCATCCTGCCCTGGTATATTTCTAAAACCAGCTGAATCATCCTCGATAAATTTGACATATTCTTTAAGGAAACGCAGATTGATCGTACCCAATGAACCATTCCTGTGCTTGGCAAGAATAATCTCAGCAACGTTATCTGGCACATCTATGCTCTCGGCGAGATCATAATAATCAGGACGGTAAATAAATGTTACGATATCCGCATCCTGCTCAATCGCTCCAGATTCCCTGAGGTCAGATAGCTGAGGTCGCTTATCTCCACCCCTGGTCTCCACCGCACGACTCAACTGTGACAGTGCTATAACAGGAACCTTTAATTCTTTGGCCATTCCCTTCAGTGCTCTTGAGATTGATGAAATCTCCTGTTCCCTGTTCCCTTTCTTGGTCTTATCACCAGCACTCATCAACTGTAGGTAATCGATCACCACCAATGAGATGTCATGATTCTGTTTAAGTCGTCGACATTTGGCGCGGAGTTCAAATATGTTGATCGCCGGCGTGTCATCTATATAGATAGGCATCTTTGACAGCTTGTCAACTGCCTCATGAAGTGCCTGAAATTCTTCTTTGTTAAGATTGCCTTCCCTTAGTTTACTGGCAGGTATCATGGATTGCATGGAGATAAGTCTTTGAACCAACTGATCGTCTGACATCTCCAGAGAGAAAATGGCTACACCTCTATCTGCGCCAGCGGCATTATTGGCCAGTGACAATGTAAATGCTGTCTTACCCATACCCGGCCTGGCCGCAATAATGACCAAATCAGATTCTTGCCATCCGTTAGTTATCTTATCAAGTTCTCCGAATCCTGTGGTTACCCCGGTCAGACCATCCTCTCGTTGTGAAAGCAATTCTATATTTTTCGCTACCCTGGCAGCTACCGCACTTACAGATTGATATCCTGTATTCAGGTTTTGATCTGTAATATCATATAGCCCCTGCTCCGCTTCATCCATCATTTCGAGGACGTCTTTGGTATCCTCATAGGCATCCTTAATGGTACGCGTTGATACTTCTATAAGTGCTCTCTGAATATATTTCTGAATTATAATCTGGGCATGATATTCTATGTTGGCCGCTGAAGCCACTTTATTGGTAAGATCCATCAGATAATTGACGCCACCAACCTCATCAAGCTTTCCGTTCTTTCGCAACTCCTCGTGAACTGTAAGAATATCGATTGGCTTTGAATTGGCAAACAAATCCTTCATTACTGTGAATATCTCCTGATGCGCAGGAAGATAGAAACTATCAGATCTTAGCTTTTCAACAATTACCGAGAATGCGCCTTTATCCAACATAGCAGCACCCAGAACAGCTTCTTCAAGCTCTGTTGCCTGTGGCATGACCCTGCCATACATCAGCTGGTCCACGCCTTCATCTCTTCCCTTCTTGTATCTTTCCTTAGCCATTATGGAGTGCAATTTTCACAAAGGTAAACATTAGCATATTTATTCATATATGCCCAACACCAAGCCAATTCTTTAAATGTTGATAACCGATAAACCAATTGTTGATAAGTCAGCAATTATGTTTATTTCTATTATAGATTCTAAGAACTATAACTCTTAATTAAAGAGTTATCCTATTTAGTAAGACCTACACGCTTTGAAAAGAAAGTTTGGTATTGTTGATAAAATACATAAGCAGAATATGGCCTATGTTCTTCCAACCTGATTCAACTTTTCAGTGATCTTTTCGATCAGTATTTTCTGTTGCTCAATTTCAATTCTCGTATCCTCCTGATCGTTTAGATTCTGCTCTATGTCTTTTTCTGCCTTCAGGATCTTTTCCTTATAGTCTTCAATATCCTGATGCAGATTTTCATTCTTCTTAATCAACTTAGAAAGGTCCTTTTCAAATCCGCCAAGGTCCTTTTCCATGTCTTCGATTTCTTTTCTAAGCATCTCTCTGTGTACCTCATAATAGATTTCCATACAAAGGTCCTCTATAGATTCGGCGGCATCTTTATCATTATAAGACGAAAGAAATTTCTGTCCATCATCGAAGAATAAATAAGTCGTGACCAGATTCTTTCCTTCATCGACTTTATAGTAAACCGATAATGGATTAGAGCTTATCCTGCTGATATTGCATGATTCGCAATTCCATTCTTTGGCTTTGCGGTTACGCTTAACTTTTCCGTATTGCTTGATCGTATTCTCAACAACATTTTCAACGATCTTCTTGTCCGCCTTATCATGGTCCATCATAAAACCATATTGCTCTCCAAGACTCAGATCATAAGTACCTTCTTTGACCTGGGCATTGATACTCATTGATAGGGCTAAACAAAATATTAGGAAGGGGGTTCTCATAGTGTGATTTTGTTATAAATTAATAATTCATGGGTAACTGAATACTCAGTACTTGTTCAAAACATCGTCGAGCATCAGAATAGTTCCGCCAAGAAAATAATCATGCTCGTCTATTAGAATTCAAGTACGGGAATTAATCAATCATTTTCAAATGTTGAATCCCATGTAAATCGATTTAAAGATAAATTGAGCATCTTAGCAAATATTTAAAAACTAATCATACAATCAGAATATGGCCATTCTTTCCTTGCGCAACGTAGTTAAACAATACAGCAAACACACTGCTGTAGATCATGTAAGCTTTGACGTAGAAAAACAAAAAATATTTGGTCTCCTGGGACCAAATGGTGCTGGAAAAACCTCATTGATTCGAATCATCACCACCATTACCGGGGCTGATGAAGGTGAAGTTTTTATCGATGGAGAAAAACTGAACATGAATCATCCACATCACATTGGCTACATGCCAGAAGAAAGAGGACTTTATAAAAAGATGAAAGTGGGTGAGCAATTGATGTACCTGGCACAACTCAAAGGTCTCGACACGAAAGAAGCAAAACAAAAAATTATGTTTTGGCTTGAAAAATTCGATATCAAGGATTGGTGGGGTAAAAAAGTGGAAGAGCTGTCAAAAGGTATGCAACAAAAGATTCAATTCATAGCTACCGTAGTTCATGAACCCAAGCTCATCATCCTGGATGAACCCTTCTCAGGTCTCGATCCCATCAACACCAACTTGATCAAAGAAGAGATAGCCAAGCTGAAAGAGAATGGTACCAGCGTCATATTTTCCACACACAGAATGGAGCAGGTTGAAGAGATTTGTGAAGAGATCGTACTTATCAATAATGGCAAAGTTGTTCTCCAGGGAAATGTACACGATATCAAACAAGAGTTTAAAGAGAACAAATACAAAATAGATTTTGAAGGGGATGTGCCCGACTTTGGCAATTACAAAGTTGTTGAACAGAATTCACATTCTGTAACCATCCAACTCGATGAAGGGGAAGAAGGCAATGACCTGCTCAGATATGCTGTACAGTCTGGCACCCATATCACTGGCTTCAATGAACTCCTCCCAAGCCTCAATCAAATATTTATCAAGAAAGTAGAGAATAATTAATATCCATTATAAGCTTAATTAAGATGAACAAACTCTGGTTAATAATTAAAAGAGAATACCTCGTACGTGTCAAAAAGAAAAGTTTTATCATAACCACTTTGCTGACACCCATAGGTATCGGATTGCTCGTCGTCCTATCGGCCTACCTAACTGCCAAAGGTGGTCAAGCGAGTAAGAATGTATTGGTAAAAGATGACTCGGGTATCTTCAGCGAAGCCAAGGTGCAATCCAAATTGTTCAGCTACGATTTCAGCAAGGCTCCATTGGATAAATTGAAGGAAGACTATAAAGAACAGTCGTATGACCTGTTGGTCTACATTCCTGAGTTTACCGACCTCAGCGAGACAAAGCACGAGGTGGAATACTACAGTCAGGAAAAACTGAGTATTTCGACCATAGAAAGTATAGAAAGCAAAATCGGATCTGCTTTTAAAGAATATAAAATAAGTCAATCTGGTATCGGTCGAGATGTTTATGATAGCTTCAGAATGAATATCGAGCTTGAAAACGGGGCTTCCGGTGCGGATAAAGATGGCAATGAAAAATCGGGAGAAGACACTTCAAGCAAGCTCTCCATTCTCATCGGAACTCTGTTGGGTGGATTGATGGGTTTTATCATGTACCTGGTCATCTTTATCTACGGTAGCATGGTCATGAGAAGTGTGATGGAAGAAAAGATCAATAGAATTGTTGAGGTCATCATTTCTTCAGTTAAGCCCACTCAACTGATGTTGGGAAAAGTACTTGGCGTTGGTGGTGTTGGATTAACACAACTTGCTATCTGGTTGATACTTATTCCTACTGTGGTAATTGGTGCAGGCCTCATTGTTGGTGGTGGAGCCGATCCGGCAACACTGCAAGAGCTTTCCAATCAGGCTGGAAATATCCCAACTGAAGACCTTAACAATTTCGAATTTAATAATGTCATACGTGAATTAACCAATATGAATTGGTGGTTGATCATTCCTGTATTTGTTCTCTTCTTCTTTGGAGGTTACTTCATATACTCTTCCCTATTTGCAGCCGTAGGATCTGCTATGGGTGATGATATGGGAGAAGGTCAACAGTTGATGCTGCCGATTATGCTTCCAGTCATCCTGGCATTCATCATGATGCAAGGCACGCTTCAAAACCCGAATGGTGGTATGGCTATCTTCGGATCCTTATTCCCGCTTACTTCACCTATTATCATGCCGTCAAGATTGGCATTTGATCCTCCGATCTGGCAGGTTGGTTTGTCGATTATCCTTATGCTTTTATCATGCTGGTTCTTTGCATGGTTGGCTGGGCGTATCTACAGAGTAGGCATTCTTATGTACGGTAAGAAAATTACATTTAAGGAGTTGGGTAAGTGGATCATGTACAAAGGATAAGATTTGGAATTTAATCTTTACTCCATATCAAAAAAGGGATGGTTGTTCCCAAAATATCTCATCGAATCTGATGGCCAACTTCTGTATACAGTTAAGGCCAGAGGCGTCGGTCCATGGAGAACACATGTCTTTTTCAACAGCTTAGGCAATGCCTATCTTGAAATTAAGCGGAAAGCCAGCTTGTTCAAATACAAGTTTGAAATCCTTAAGAATGGGGTGCACTTCGCTTTTATAAGCCAGGTTAAAAAGGCTTCATTTAAGAATAGTTTTGAGATTGACAGCTACAGGCATCTCTATTTTGTAGAAGGTAGTTTTGCCATGCGTGAATTTACAGTTCATGATGCACACGAAGAGATAGCCAAAATCTCAAGAAAGCCAATGAAGAAAAAAGATCAATATGGTATCGCCATGAAAGGACATGCCGATGAGGATATCATATTGAGTCTTGCCATTTGTATGGAAATCGTACGCAGACTTAAAAGAGCTAGGAAATCGGGCTAACTAAGGCATAACTTGTCAGTAGGGGCCAGCTAATGAGCTACACGCCATTTTACCCCTAAGCAAATACTATAATAGGCTGATAGAAAAAGCAGCCTTAGACCTCAAACTCTATTTCTAGTGTTGCGGTCTTGGCTCTCGCCTGACAAGTCAACACATATCCATTCTTAATCTCATCTTCATCCAAAGCAAAACAGGCATCCATTTCTACTTCTCCTTCCTTCACCTTTGCCACGCAGGTTGAACATGCACCACTCGTGCAAGAATAAGGCGCATCTTTCCCTTCATCCATCAAAGCCTCAAGAACAGTCTTGTCTCCAGGTATTTCAACCTCGAAAGTTTCACCATTCAATGTCACTTTAGCCTGACAACTTCCTCCTGATTCAGCCACTGCTTTTTTTGTTTCACCAAGATCTGCGGTAGTAAAGTATTCTTTATGTATCTGACCATCACCAGCTCCTCGGTTGCGGAGGAATTGTTCTGTCGTTTCAATCAATCCACCCGGACCACACAGATAATAATGCTCATCTTTACTTACAGGCTCATGATCATCAAAGAATCGCTGAAGCTTACTGCCATCAAGCCTTCCTTGCCAGCCCGTCCATGAACTTGTAGATCCTCCGAAAAGACCTTTAAGTCCACCGGCTTTTTGTTTATGTGGTTGAGATAGGTTGTGTCTCACAAAAAACTGTCCAGCATACTTATCTTCCATTTGCTCTATCTCCTTTTCGAAGATGATCGAAGACTCATTGCGATTACAATAAAGAAGATAAACTCTGCTTAACGGTTCACTCTCCAGTGCTGTCTTCATCATAGCCATTACAGGTGTGATTCCCGATCCACCAGCGATAAAGTAATGATCTCTGGTTAGATCCTGATGCGGCTCTAAAATAAATTTGCCCTCTGGAACCATTACTTCCATGCTGTCACCCTTGTTAACATTATCGATAAGGTAGTTGGAGACCTTTCCTCCTTTAAGTCTCTTTACTGTACATCCAAACTTGTTCTCATGAGGTGCGGTGAAGATAGAATAGGCTCTTCTAAGCTCTTCTCCATTCACAGAAACCTTTAATGTGAGGTATTGCCCAGCCGTGTATTTGTAATCATTGGCCAGGTTTTCTGGGATCTCAAAAAGGAAGGACGCACTGTCTTCAGTTTCAGCAACTTTATCGACAACACGCAGACTGTTAAATTGTATAGACATGACAGCTATTTTTTTGAAGCACAAATGTAAATTAAAATATCAAATCAGGGATTTGACAGTCAAAATAACAGCTGAAATAAAAAAGGGTTTTGTTTTCACAAAACCCTTTTAATTATCAAGTTTGATTCTTATTTGATTTTCTTGATTTCATCCTCAAGTTCATATTCATCACCTGGAGAATATCCAGTGTGTGTATAAACGATCTCTCCGTTTTTATCTACAAGGAAAGTCTGAGGTACGGTTTGGAAGTTTAACGCTTTTTGCAATTCGCGCTTTACATCCGCAAGTATGGTATACTCCCAACCCTTGGTTTCTACAAGAGCAGGTACTTTTGCCAAAGATCTTGCATCATCAATTGTGATGGCCAATAATTGAACATCATACTCGTCTTGCCATTCTTCATAAAACTCAGAAATAGCATCAAGTTCTCTTTTACAAGGGCTACACCATGTTGCCCAAAAACTCATGATTGTCACTTTTTCGTTTCCTATATAATCTTTGATATTGACAGTTTTTCCGTCAAGCGTCTTAAGATCTACACTTGGAATAGTGCTGGCAGGAGCTTCAAATGCGCTTACTGTCAAAAAAGTGGCTAATAAAACTGCAGTAAATGTGAATAATTTCATTGTTGTGGATTTAATTTCGAAAGTCAATCTATTAATTTTATGCGAATGTAATAAAGTTTTTAAAACATAATTAACTCAGTTTTAACGGAGTAGCTGAGCAATTAACCATTCGTTATCACATTAAAGGCGGTTAAAGTCGACTACACAATTAAATGTTCTATATGAGAATCCTATTAAGCCTACTTTTTGTAATTCTTATTGGTCATACTTCTTACAGTCAAAACAGCAAACGCTTTTTCAGAGCGATACCCGCTGGCAGTGAAATTGAAGCTGCACCAAATTGGGCTCAGCTTATGTATAGCGACAACCCATATGTAAGCCAGGTCATAGATGCATATGAAGCATATTACAGGCAAAACGATTTTGAAAAAACTATTCATACCCAGAATTACAAATACTGGATCAAAAAAGTGGAACCGCTTCTAGATGACAACGCCACTATCCAAATTCCAACACTTCAGGAAGAAGCCCAATTCTTCAAACAGCTCAAAGCCAAAAAGAAAAAAACCAATACAAAATCCATGGATGTGTGGTCAAGCATAGGTCCATTTGAAACTTACAAGAACAACACGCAAACACCCATTTCTCATCATTCCAATGTATATTCTATAACACAATCGCTGAATGATCCCAATCTTCTTATCTGTGGTACCGAAAGTGGCGGCGTGTTCAAGACAACTGATAAAGGCCAGACATGGACTCTGATTTCAAAAGATGAACCGTTTTCAAATGGCATCACAGCTGTGGCCATCGATCCCACTGATGATGATGTCTTCTATGTCTCGGGTAATAACAGGATTTATAAAAGCACAGACGGGGGTTCTACATGGACCGAAAATTATGGCTTGGGTGGATCCGCCTATGAAATAAAATTTGACCCTGATGATCCCACGCACATCTTTATGGCCACCAATCAAGGTTTATTCGAATCTACCGACAATGCCCTTACATGGTCACAAATCTTGACGGAGACGGTTTGGGATATCGACTGGCATCCCACAGATCATGATACTGTCTATATTCTGAAATCTAACCCAACAGAAAAGAAAACAGAATTCTTCAGGTCATTGAACAGCGGTATGACATGGACATTGATCAGCACAGGCTGGTATGTACCTGAGGTTCCTGCAGAAGCCAATGAAAATGGTGGCAAAATCGGAGTATCTGCAGATGCACCTGATCGCGTTTATGCTTGCCTAATAGGACAAAGTAAAAATGGAGATAACGGATGGATTGGTATTTACAAAAGTGACAATTCCGGCACAAGCTGGTATCTACCTTCAGGTCAAATCGGTGGTCCCTATGCAGCCATCAATACCATGCCATGGAATGCGGCCGCATATGGAAGCGGTTATCATCAGGGATTCTACAATTTTGACTTCGAGGTATCACCTGCTGATGCCGACCTGATGTGGTTTGGTACGATCAGGTTAAGTGAATCGTCTGATGGCGGTTTCAGCTATGTCAGTATTGGTGCGGCCAACTCCACCCGATTAACCGACGTGCATGCCGACATACAATCAATTCATGTTCAGGGATCTGACATCTGGGTGGCCTCGGATGGTGGTATCAATTACTCTAACGACAACCTCATGTCACACAGCTCACTTAAATATGGAATCAACGCACTTGACTTCTGGGGATTTGGTACCGGATGGAATGAGGATGTGCTTGTTGGAGGTAAATACCATAATGGTAATACTGTATATTATGATAATTATGGTATAGGCAATTCACATAATGTCGGCGGTGTAGAAGAAGCCACAGGCTATGTGAATCGTCTTGTCAACAAAAACGTTTACTTCAATCAGTACTGGAGTGGTTACACAGTATCCAAGATTATATCTGATACATTATATGGTAATGCAGTGAATATAAATCCAGTTAACCTACTCCCCAATGAAAGCTATTTGACCTCCTATTCATCTGGTTTCTACCATCACCCTATCTACCCAGGTAAAATGATTGCAGGCAAAGACTCCATAATTTGGGCTTCAAATGATGGGGGTAGCAACTGGAGTGTCATGCATGAGTTTGGAACTGGTCGTGTACTGGAAATGGAATACGCCCGATCTAATCCAGATGTGATTTACTGTGTTTTTAAACCCACAGACTCATACTGGGAATGGTGCAAAATTTACAAGACCATAGATGGAGGGCAAAACTGGACACTCCTTCCTGATGTGCCAAGCAATAACAGATGGCGTCTTGAAATCAGCGTAAACCCTATCGATGAAAATGAAATCTGGGTAGCCACAGTCAATGGCGGCAACGGACAGAAAATATACAAGAGTGAAAACGGTGGCCAAAGTTGGACCAATATGACAACAAGTAGCTTTGATGGTGATAATATCAGAGACATCGCCTATCATGCTGGATCTGATGAACTTGTCTATGCTCTGACCAATCAAAGCTTTTATTACTACGACAAACCTGGAGGGGCCTGGATACAATATGATTCCGGATTACCGATGATACAAAACTCAGGTTTCCTGCGCTTATTCTATCGGGATAGTAAATTGCGTATGTGCTCAAAAGGACGTGGTTTCTGGGAAGCTGATATGCCAATGGTATTTGATCCGATCGCATTACCGATGACAAAAAGCGATACAGTTCAATGCGAGAGAGACAGTGTCGTTCTGGATTGCCATTCAGTATTAAATCATAACAATGCAAGCTGGTTGTGGACCATCACCCCTGCTCCCCAATATATCAGCAACAACCAAGACAGAAATCCAAAAGTGGTTTTCGGTTCTGCTGGCTATTATGATGTGGAGCTGGCCGTAACCGATGATAATAATGTTACCGATACCCGATCTATCCCTCAGATGATATATGTAGAACCAGCATGTACTGCAGATACGATACAGGGTAAAAGCATTGCCCTGGCCGATCAGGGCGATTGGGTGCAATTACCGGATTTTGATGTGTCAACAAGCACTTTTTCCATCACGGCATGGATCAAGCCCTCACAAATACAGGACAATTATGCTTCCATTGTGATGAATGATGGTGTGGCCGCAGGGCTTAATTTCAGAGAATCAAACAACACGCTTGGTTACCACTGGTCTAATGGGGGCTCATGGAGTTGGGATTCTAACCTGGTTGCACCCGTTGATGAATGGTCACATGTGGCTATGGTTGTTGATCCGACAGGTGTAAGTATTTTTCTCAATGGTCAAAAGGCCAGACACAACACAGCCATTTCACCAATTGACATGACAACATTTAAAATTGGAAGTTATAAAGGTTGGGGCGGAAGAAATTATAAAGGCGAAATTGATGAAGTAAGTATTTGGTCCAAAGCGCTTACAGATGATGAAGTCCGATTGCTTCGACATCTCACATTGGAAGACCACATCAGCGACCCCGACTTCTTGTCGTATTATCAATTCAACAATGCCACTCCACAGATTCAGGATAAAGCAGGATTAAATCATGGCATTACAAATGGCAATGTGGTATTCAATGATTGCTATGCTGCTTTTGGTGGAGGTGAATCCGATATTCAGTTGGTCAACACTGGCGGCAATTATGTATTCGGAAGTACAGGAATTGAATTAAATTTCCCAGCAACGGGCAGCGTTCCAAATGGCCAACTTGTAGCAACAAGAATAAATCTGCTTCCTTATCCAGCCTTGTTGAACAATGAAAATTTGGGCAGTTATTTTATTATCAACAACTACGGAGACAATGGCTTTACGGATGTGTATGATATCAAGTATGATGATCCTTATTCCTCTCCTAGTTCTGATGCTGTGGCCAATCCTTCATCTGTAAGATTGATAAGGAGACCTGCTAATAGTTATATGTCGGATTGGAATGTACTATGTAACATGAACAGTGTAGCTGGTGAATTCTACTCCTTTGCCAATAATGCCAATTGCCAGAATGCAGAGTTTGGACAGTACTTCCTCAATCTGTGTCTGCCGAGTTCAATAGAAAACATGGATTACCAGAATGGTGAAACGAAGGAGGTGCGTGTATCTCAGTTTATCGAAGCCTACAATACCATTTTCAGCGGCGCCAATGTCTTATACTCATCCGAAGGCAGCATTGATCTGCTTCCTGAATTTGAGGTAAAGACTGGCGGATTATTTGAAGCTAATAATTCTGGTTGTACCAATAATTAGTGCGCTTGCAGCCAATTATCGCCTGTTCCGGCTTCAACCAGGATAGGCACTGAAAGGCCCGGTAAGGCATCCTTCATATTGTCGATGATAATTGGTGTTAATTCGTCCAGTTCAGACTTGTGTATATCGAATACAAGTTCATCATGTACCTGCATGATCATTTTAGACTTGTATTGCTTCTCCTTGAAGATATCATGAATGCGAATCATCGCCATCTTTATCATGTCCGCAGCTGAACCCTGTATCGGTGTATTGATTGCCATGCGTTCAGCATTGGATCTGGCCAATCCATTTCTAGAATTGATATCTCTAAGAATACGTTTCCTTCCTACCAGGGTCTTGACATATCCATGCTCCCTGGCAAAGTCAACAATTTCAGTCATATAACGCTTCAATCCTTTGAACTGCTCGAAATAGTTCTCAATCAAGTCTTTGGCTTCCGCGCGCTTAATTCCCAATTGTCTTGAGAGGTTTGTAGCACCAGCACCATAAATAATTGAAAAGTTGACCGTCTTCGCATTTCTTCTTTGCTCTGCAGTTACTGCATCAAAATCTACATTATAAACTTTGGCAGCTGTAGCACGGTGGAAATCCCTCCCTGCATTGAAAGCTTCCAACATGAATTCATCTTTGGAAATCTCAGCGATGAGACGTAATTCTATCTGAGAATAATCAGCTGCCAGCAATATATGATTCTCATCACGCGGGATAAAGGCTTTGCGTATCTCGCGACCGGCGTCATTCTTAATTGGAATATTCTGAAGGTTTGGATTTTCAGAACTCAAACGTCCCGTGGCAGCTCTGGCCTGATTAAAATTACTGTGCACCCTCCCTGTTTTCTCATTGATCATCAAAGGTAAGGCATCAACATATGTAGACTTGAGTTTGCTGAACTTCCTAAACTCCAATATCTTATTTACGATCTCATTGTCTACAGCCAATTCCGTCAGCTTCTCAACGTCTGTAGAATATTGCCCGGAGCTGGTTTTGCGCCAGCGATATGGAATCTTCATTCGATCAAAAAGCACCTCGCCCACCTGCTTGGGACTGGCAATATTGAATTGTGTACCGGCCATCTTATAAATGGCTCGCTCTTCATCCATTATATTCTTCTCAAGCTCTTTTGAATAGTTGTTCAGGAAGTCACCATCTACCCTAACGCCTTCGAATTCCATTTGAGCTAATACATCAATAAGAGGCGTTTCTACAGTATTATATAGCTCTGTAAGCTCTGCCTTTTCCAAATCTGTCTTGAGCTGATTTTGAATCTGCAAAGTGATGTCTGCATCTTCAGCAGCATAATCGGTCACCTTTTCAGGTTCGATATCACGCATACTGAGCTGATTCTTGCCACGCTTACCTATCAGTTTTTCAATAGGCACCATTTTATAGTTTAATAGCGCTTCAGAGATATAATCGAGCTTATGTCTCAAGTCTGGTTCTAAAAGGTAGTGCGCAATCATGGTGTCGAAATACTCGCCCTGAACTTCCACATCGTACCACTTCATCATCAGGATATCATATTTGATGTTCTGCCCGATCTTTAGGATCTCTTTGTTTTCAAGCACCGGTTTGAATATATCAACACGTGCCATCGCTTCATCTCTATCTTCGGGAACCGGCACATAGTAGGCTTTGAATGGCTCAAATGAAAAGGCCATCCCAACCAGTTCGGCAGCATTGGCATCTATGCCGGTGGTCTCAGTATCAAAACTGATAGCTTTCTGTTGTGACAACAATTGCGCAAGAGACTTCATGTCTTCGTGTGTGTCTACCATGCGGTAGTCATGTTCTACATTTTCGATGTTCTTGTCTCCTATTGTATAAGTATTGCCACCAGATGGCGCAGCTTTCTTAACTTCTTTCTGCTCACCTCCAAAAAGGTCTCCTTGTACAGGTTCTGTCTTTCCTAGAATGCTGTCTGCCAAGGATCTGAATTCAAGTTCTCGGAATACCTCTGTCAAAGCAGGTCTATCAAAAGCTTCTACTTCATATTTTTTAGCATCAAACTGTATAGGTACATCAATCTTGATTGTGGCCAACCATTTCGATTGCCTACCCTGTTCAGCATAGTTGATTACATTTTCTTTTTGTTTGCCTTTGAGTTGATCTGTGTTGTTAAGAATCTCTTCCACAGAGCCAAATTGCTTGAGCAGCTTCACAGCAGTCTTAGCACCAATCCCGGGGATACCAGGAATATTATCAACACTGTCCCCCTGAAGTCCCAATACATCAATCACCTGCTCAACACGTTCAATATCCCATTTCTCAAGCACTTCCGGCACACCAAGTATATCTACACCATTACCTTGTCTGGATGGTTTGTAGATAAATATCTTGTCAGACACCAATTGTGCATAATCCTTGTCAGGCGTCACCATAAATACATCAAAACCTTCTTTCTCGGCTTGCTTGGAGATAGTACCAATAACATCATCCGCTTCATAGTTCGGAATAGATATAATGGGAATGTTAAAGGCCTTTACAATCTGTTCTATATAAGGCAATGCGATACCGATGTCTTCTGGTTGCGCATCTCTATTGGCTTTATATGCTTCAAAAGCATCGTGACGAAATGTCTTACCTGGCGGATCAAAAGCCACAGCGATGTGCGTTGGATTTTGATTGCGCAATACATCCCATAGAAAACGTACGAAGCCGGTTATAGCGGAGGTGTTGATTCCTTTGGAATTGATCAGTGGTCTATTGATAAATGCATAATGCGCTCTGTATACAAGGGCATGCCCGTCAAGCAGAAATAGTTTCTTGTCACTCATGGGATAAAAATATTCTTCTTTTTGTCTATGACTTCAATATCAGGCAAAAAATATTACTATTTTCCATATGCAAATTGTAATTCTCAGCATACATGTTTAAAACTTCCATTTTACCCCTTCTGTTCGCATGCATCGCAATTTGTATGTCTTCGATCTACATGCATGCGGAAGGAACAGCAGAACTGGCACCAAACGACAGGATAAATATCAATGGGAATGTTACACATGATATCGCAGCGCTTCATATTGCCAGCTCTCAATATTTTGACTTTGCCGAACGCGGCAATAATGATCCACTGAGCAGATTGTATGTACATATAAATGATCCTGATTCGGAGAGCCTATTCTTAGGATTCAGCAGACCGCACCGAATGAACTCCAATGAAGCGCTCAATGTAGACATGTGGCTTGTAGATCCCGCAGGAAGGGATGTCTTCGGACCATTCAGATTGGATGATGAGATCTTTCAAATTGATGACAGGTCTCAAGCTGTCGCTGGCCCCAATGTAATGAATGATCAGGGTTACCAAGCCATTGAAATAGATTCAGAAACACTGTCTTCCAGAGGTTGGTCTGGTTCTGGAGATTACTATATAGAGTTTAGAAATCGCAGTAATGGTCTTTCCATACTTTTTGATTATTGGGATATTACCGTTGCAGAATCATCAGGCAACGCATTCTTTCCAAAACCTGGCCGTGTATGGGCCTACAATTGGTCCATCTTTGCCATCAATGATTTTGGCTTTCCCAACAGACCATTTAATGGTGCCTTTTATGTTTGCGCCCCTGATGAATCGAGTCCTGGATCTGGATATATTTCTCGCATCGATTTCGATAACAGCGGATTCAGACCAGGTGCGTTTAATTTTTCATTCAACAGTTTTGGGCTTCAGCAAACGGAAAAAGTGACTGAAGACAGAAAAAGTGTGGAAAGCAGAAACTTAACGATTCCCGAGTATGCTATTTATCTGAACGATCCTATTGATATTTGTCGGACGGCCAGTTTAAAATCAGCATCCCTAATTGGCCTGACCAGATGCGGTGCCAATGGATTCGAATTTATACTCGAAGGAGACAACAGTATTACAATAGATATTTTACTGGATTTTGATAAAGGCGATGGGATTTATACTCCTAACACTGCAGATCTGTTAATTGCTGCAAGCATAGAAAATGGAAACGAAACCAGATTGTATTGGGATGGCTATGATGGATTGGGGAATGATCTCAATACCGATCTGAATGCCACTATCCCGCTCAAGTTGCTTTTCGGCCAGCAGGCCTATCATTTCCCCATTTATGATGGTGAGTATATGTCCAACGGTTTTCGCATCGATAGAATTAGACCAAAAAGTGATGCTCCTGTTCTGATCTATTATGATGATAGCGATATTGACAGTGAATCCGGAACCGGCTCTAGTCTGATAGAACTGAATGGTTGTGCTCCAAGATGTCACAATTGGAATGTCTTCATAAGCGAAAACAGACCAGGCTATGGCAACAGAAATACGATCAATACATGGTGGTATGCGCATAGTTTTGAATCAAGTGAAATATTAGATATACCGCCTTACTTCAATTGCAGTATTCAGGGTCCACGTTCTATATGTGAGAAGGACACAGCATTCCTGCAATTGCGGCCAGAAGTATTTCCATATGCTGCTGATGAACCGCGTATTACAGGGATCAAATGGTCAGGTCCTTCTATCGTTGGCGATACCAATAAGCTGTTTGTATTTTTTGACGGACCAGGCACTTATTCTGCGGAGTTGTTTTGGACATCAGAGAATGGGGATCAGTGCTCGAATTTATGTGAATACACAGTAGACCTTATTCCAGCATTTGAAAGTCGGATTGATACAATCATAAACTTTGGTGATAGTCTGATTATCAATAATCAGTTGTACACTGCTGAAGGCGAGTATATGCAAAACCTGCTTAGCCAGAATGGATGCGATTCCACCTTGATTATAAAGCTTGGGTTTGATATTCCGGAATTGACAATTGATTGCCAATTGGAACAGGAGGAAATATTATGTGAAGGTGCATCAGCATTAATCACCGCTGGTTTAATATACAGCGATAGCCTTCTAATCAACACGCCAAGAAATATCGAATGGCGTGGGGCTGATTTTAACCGCATTAATGATTATGAAATATTGGCCGAAGCATCGGGTAGATATGAATTCATGTTTGAGTATCTGGATTACCGGGACTCATTGCGACAATCCAACTGTTTTATCGATGTCGAATCTTTCCCAAGCTATACAGACAGCTTCCCGGTTTCACTGATAGAAGGAGAAAGCTATATCAATAATGGTGTGGAATATCATGAGGAGGGCGAGTATATACAGCACCTGATTAGCAAAGATGGCTGCGATAGTACACTTATCATCACGATTATAGGTCAGGAGCTGCCATTACCGGAACAGTATATCAAATATGATTTCAATGATTGCCGCTCATCAGATTATAGTCTACTAACAGCCAGTACACAAAATGACTGTGGCAACATCAGGGCATTCCATGCGGATAGAGAAAATGCAATCACAAATCCGCATAGCTGTACTGCAGGTGTGGAAGGAGAGGCCATCTGTATTGCTTCTATTGATGCCTGTGAAATAGATTCTTCCAGTTTTGACCAGGCTTTGAAATTCAGGATACTGTTCACCCCTGAAGCATCACAATCTTTTAATTTCCAATCATTACAGTTTTTCCAAAAGGCACCAGAATTCTATCAATGGACAACAGGACAATCAGGGCCCAACAATTATCCGGCTAAATTCGGTCTCGAGATAAGCGTAAACGGACAAATCGTATATAGCGAAAGAGATAGAAATACTAGCAACGCGTGGCAATTCGAATATTTTAACTTGAGTGATGTCGATAGCTTGGTCCTTGATGGCAATGCCTTACTGGAAATAAGTTTGCTTCCTTATTGTACAAAAGGGATTGATTCAAATGTAAGTGCATGGGATATTGATGAATTGTATCTGGCATTTGAATGCGTAGAGGCAAGCAATAGATTGGTCTCAGGAACAATCAAAGATGCTCGAGGGAATGCCATTTCTGAAGTGACACTGGCTTTGCAGCAATCAAACGCGGAGCATATCAATCATTTTACTGATGTTGATGAAAACGGTAAATTCCAAATTGAACTACCGGATGCATTTGTAGGCGAACTTGTTTTTTCAAAACAAGATTTAATTCTAAACAGGCTGAGCACCCTAGATGCCACAATCATTCAATCTCATGTAAGCGGTGTGAACACACTCGACAGCTCATTGAAAAAACTGGCCGCTGATCTCAATCAAAATGGGAGCATTACAATAGAAGATATAGAATTATTAAAATCCATCATCCTGGAAACAAAAGCAGATGAGCTAAGCGAAGATCAATGGCTTTTTATCATTGAAAGACAAGCTTATGATCCGCAGTTAAATATGATATCTATTGATGGAAGTGATGGATCTATACAGCTCAAAGTGACCGGTGTGAAGATCGGTGATGTATCGGGTCAATAAAAAAAGCCCCACTGACGATCTTAGATGTCAGCGAGGCTTTTATATATTTTGGATTCTTGTTTCTAATTATTGAAACACGTATGAAAGTCCTAGTGAAGTATAGCTTTGTGTGTCCGGAGATTCGAACTCTGCATTTCTCAAACCAAATCCGATACCCACACCGATACCTTTCCACAATTCAAATGAAATGGTGTTCAACCATGTGTATTCGAACAATGTCGGTTCATTGCTTTGGTAAGGAATGAAACTCATCAATGTCGTATTCCATGTTACCTTCTTGGTGCTTACGTTAAATGATTGGTTGTAATCTGCTCTGATCTTAGCGCCGATTGCACCTTCTGTATCTACACCGTCAACACCTGAGAATGCCAAGTGGTAGTTGGCAGGGTGTATAACGACAGTCATATTGCTGGTAGGCACCCATGTAACACCAACTCCTAAATCAATAACGCCCGGGCTCAAGAAATTCTCAATCGAGGTGTTCATATCCCCCATCGCTGAGATCGCCAGTTTGTCATTAATCATATAACCATATAGTGACTGTAGGTTGAAGATATCTACAGTACCGTTGTCAAAAAGTCCATCATTCTGATTCATAGCATCTGCCTCAGTCAGGTCTACATCCTGCCATGATTTTGTAGCTGTCGCTTTATTGTTCCAGAAATACTTCTCGCCATTTCTGTTGGCAAATGCTGTCAATCCAAGGTTAAGTGATGATGAAGATGCATCTGGATTTGGGTTGGCTACCCATCCGTTTGAGTTGTTGACATCAAAACCAATCAAACCACTAAATCCTTTTCTCCATCCAGATAACTTGTCAATTTCTTTTTGAATGCTGTTTACTTCTGCCTGAGCTGCATCGATCTGAGATTGCAAATCGCTGATCTGAGCTTTTTTCTCAGATTGCATCTCTTTCAATTCGTCAATGCTCTGTGATTGTCCAAGCTGGGCAAAGGCAAAGAAAACTGCCAATACTAAAAGTGTTCTCATTGTAATGTTTTTGTGTTATTAAATATTTGGGCCAAGCCAAATGCAAAATTTGCTGCAAAACTAATTGCTTTTGCATATGTTTTTAAAATTTAACATTTGTTGTAATATGAGGCAAGACGGGAAAGCGAAATAAAGTTTTTTACTTTAGACAAAAAAAATGAGGTAATGCAGTGCACTACCTCAACCCTAACCAAATGAAACCAAATTGAATTATTTATAATTCATCGGAAAATTATAGAATAATTCATTAAGCATTTGTGCTTCACGCAAAAGTTGTGAATATTTTCGAAACTGTCAAACAATATTTAATGACGAGATCAATTTTTTTGATAATTTTTATCTTTCATGGGCTTTCCCAGAATCTTTCATCGCAGGAACAGGCCTTTTTCATCAAGGACATATATGAAGAAACCCTCGGAAATGGGCAATGCCATAACTGGTTACAGTACCTATCGGATAGTATAGGCGGTAGATTGGCTGGTAGTGAAAATGCCTTAAAGGCGGTAGACTACACTTTTGAGCTGCTTAATTCAATGGAGGGTGTAGATACGGTATACAAGCAGGAATGCATGGTGCCACGATGGGAACGCGGCGGTAAAGAGTATGTCAGCATAGCCTATGCAGGAGAAGAAGTTCAGCTTAATGCCCTGGCGCTTGGCAATTCTTTGGGAACCGGAGATGAGGGCCTGAATGCTGAAATCATAGAAGTTTTCGGTTTGGACACGCTTGATAAACTAGGTCGCGAAGCGATTGAGGGAAAGGTTGTGTTCTTTAACAGACCTATGAATGATCTCAGAATAAATGCGGGATATGCCTACGGTGAAGCGGTGGACCAACGTGTTCATGGCGCTTCACGAGCTTCTAAATATGGCGCCAAAGCAGTATTGGTGAGATCAGTGACACACCAACGAGACAACTTACCACATACAGGTGTGCAGGTTTACCAGGCTGATATAGACTCTATACCCGCTTTGGCAATAAGCACCAATGATGCAGATATGCTTCATGAGGTTCTAAAAAATCATGATGTCAATGTGTTCATTCGGAATCACGCCAGATTACTTCCGGATACCATCAGTTATAATGTGGTAGCAGAAATCAAGGGATCAAAATTTCCTGAACAGATTATCCTTGTTGGAGGGCACCTGGATAGTTGGGATGTTGGTGGCGGTGCACATGATGATGGCTCCGGCTGTGTGCATTCCATTCAGGTATTTGCCAATCTAATGAATCTGGGATATGAACCGCAGCGCACACTGAGATGTGTCATGTTTATGAATGAAGAAAATGGTCTCGGGGGTGGTAAGAAATATGCTGAAGAATCAAATCGCAAGGGAGAATTTCATTTGGCCGCTATAGAATCCGACAGCGGTGGATTTACCCCAAGAGGATTCACATGTACAGCAGAGCCAGATGTATTTCCTAAATACCTGGCCAATCTGCAGAGCTTCGATGAATACCTTGATCCATATGATTTGTTCTTAAAGCCAGGTGGAGGTGGTGCGGATATCGGTCCGCTAAAATCACAAAATGGCTTGCTGATAGGATTCAGACCAGATGGCCAGCGCTACTTCGATTTCCATCATACATCTGCCGATGTGTACGAAAACGTGAATGAAAGAGAATTAAAATTGGGCGCCGCGGCTATTACAAGTCTTGTATATTTGATAGATCAGTTTGGTTTATGATTCAACATGAAGTAACATATTTCGGAAAGGACTTTGAGCTTTTTATCTCTGAATCAGAGATAAAAGAGATCGTCAAGGTGTTGGCTGAAAAGATCAACAATGACTATAGTGGCATAGACGGATCTGAAATATGCATCGTGAGCATTCTAAGCGGAAGTTTTGTTTTCGTAGCCGACCTGGTAAGACGTTTGCGCTTTGATCACAAAGTGGATTTCGTAAAACTGCGCTCCTATGATGGCATTAAGAGCAGTGGTCAGGTGGAACATGTATTAGAATTGCAGGACTCAGCAGCGGGTAAGCATATTTTGGTTGTGGAAGATATCATAGATACAGGACTGACATTGGATGCATTAATCAGCAAGATAAAAAGCCAGAATCCAGCTTCCTTGAAGACGTGTGCTTTGTTGAGTAAGCCGGATGTACACAACGATATCGTACCAGTAGACTACCTGGGTAAAGAGATTCCACCTTGTTTTGTGATCGGTTACGGCCTTGATATCAATGGCATGGGGAGGCAGCATCGAGGTGTCTATAAACTGATAACATAAAATTTTAGGGCAGCTATTTCCAATAAAGTAGAAATATTATATTTTTGCTGTCCAATTTAAACTGACCTCCCGATGATAGCTATCTGGATCTCAATGAAAAAGTCAGTTGAAACGAAAAATTGAAAAGAAATAAAACCCATGGTGTATCCCGATGAGAAGTCTATCGGGAGGCAACACTTCACCAAACCACAAAGCGCAGGTTGTGATGTAAATTGGGAAAAATAATAATGACCCATGGTGTATCCCGATGAGAAATCTATCGGGAGGCAACACTTCACCAACCACAAAGCGCTGGTTGTGATGTAAAATGGGAAAATAATAATGACCCATGGTGTAATTGGCAACACTACGGTTTTTGGTACCGTCATTCTAGGTTCGAGTCCTAGTGGGTCAACTTAACCCTGATGCTCTTTGAGATCAGGGTTTTTTTATTGTAGATACATCAAACTAGGACGAGAAGTTTATCCCGAATACATAACGCAGTGAAGTCCTTCGGGGTTTGTCCCGTAGGCGTAAAGCATCTATGACGATGAATCTACTCTATAACTTTCTAGGATACACCTTCGTAAATACCCAGCCCATAATGATAGAAATCAAAAATGATGGCGCCAATACATCCAACTGTTCGAAATATGGTCCTATATGTTGAATCTTTGGAACGATAAATTTGAATATAGGTACACATAAGAACCCTGTAATCATTGAAGCAATGGCTCCAGCTTCTGAATAAGCTTTCCAAAACAATGAAAGAATGATCACCGGACAGAATGAAGCCGCAATGCCTGACCAGCCAAATATGACCATCCAGAATACTGTTCGCGTAGGTGAAACCATGGCTATGATGATGGCAATGGCCAAGGCAAGTAAAGCCATTATAAAGGTGACCCTGCGCGTCATTCCTGACAAGTCCTTATCCGGCACATCAGGGTGAAATACTTTTTGATAAAAGTCTCTGGTTATAGCACTGGATGCAATGACAAGCAAGGAATCTATCGTAGACATAATCGCTGACAATACCACAGCAACATAGATCGCTACCAGGATGTAAGGCAAGTAGTTTTCCGTCATGATGGAAAGGACGTTTTCTCCTGCATTACCCAATATTGCTTCAGGATCCTGTCCTGTTTCTGTAAATAATATTCTGGCCAATATTCCGATCGTAACCGCCGCCGCATCTGTTAATAGCGTAAAGACAACTGCCACCCACTTCCCTTTATCAATTTCTGCTTCATTTTTAACAGACATAAAACGCACATAGACCTGGGGTGAACCTAAAAAGCCAAGACCTATCATGGCAAATCCCAGCATTGTAGCCACATTCATCCATACATCATCACTCGTGCCCCATATATTTGTCAGGCTAGGATCAATTTGGTTCAGGCTCATAAAAATTGACCCTGTGCCATCCATTGAAAAGAAAACAACAACCGGCAATAAGATCAGACCAATGAACATTAAAATGCCTTGAAACATGTCCGACCAAACAGCAGCTACAAATCCCCCAATAAAAATATATGCCAAGACAATCAAGAAACCTATTATGGCCCCGGTGAAATACTCTATGCCCATCATCGATTCAAAAGCCTTACCTGTTACATCGATTTGTGATGACACATAAATCACTACAAAGACTGATAAGATTGTTGAAGCTAATATTCTTAGGTTCTTACTCTGTGTTTTAAAATGCGCTTCAAGATAATCTGGGACAGTTATGGCATTATACGCATCAGACTTGCGTTTGAAGCGTTTCGCCATGAACCACCAAGAGATGGCAACCCCAAGTACTTCACCTACTACAACCCAATAAGTGGACAGACCTGAAATAGCCCCCATTCCCGTAAGGCCAATTAATAACCATCCCGACTCACCGGTTGCACGAGCAGAAAATGCAACAGCCAGAAAACCCATTTTCTTGCCACCCACATAATAGTCACTCATACTTTTTACACGCCTGGAGGCAAATATTCCTATCAGAAATAGTACAAGGATGTAAAGGCCTAATGCTATAATCTTGGATGCATCAACCATCTTTCTATTTTAGTTGATTATCAATTAATTCTTATGGGCTTGGGACTGTTTTCGAATAAATCAAACTCCGCCACAAAAGCTTCCAGAGTATTAAAAAAGCTAATTATATTCTCATGGCTGTTCTCAGCATTTACAGTAACAAGTCTGATAAATTCATTTTCTCCGTAGCTTCCATATCCTACAAGCAAGCGGGAATGCTCGTAAAGTGCAGTACATATTTTCCTTGCAGGTATATTCTTGTAATTAAAACAAATCGATACAGAATCATCGTAGCTATATAGCGTATAATCCTCATGGCTTCGAATATATTCTCGTGCCGTTTCCGCCAATGAAAATTGATGCTCCACAATTTGTTCCAATCCCGATGTTCCAACACTTTTCCATAAAGCCCAAAACTTCAAAGCATCATTTCGCCTTCCACACTGTAAAGAAGTTTTACCAAGATTAAATTCATCATGATCAGTTTGATATAAATAATTTGCATCATTTGAAAATGAATTATATAGATGCTGCTTGTCTTTAACAACTATAATTGAACACGAAAGTGGCGTGCTGAGCATTTTGTGTGCGTTAAAACTAAACGAATCCACCATTTCCAATCCTTCAATCAGATGTCGATACTGCTTGCTAAATATTACAGAGCCACAATATGCACCATCAACATGTAACCATATGCTGTGCTTTTTACAAAGTTGGGCCACTGATATGATTGGGTCAAAAGCACCCAGTACTGTGGTACCTGCTGTGAGATTTACCAATGCAGGTACTCTTCCAGCCGCCTTATCATCTTCAATGGCTCTTGCAAGGAGATTCACATCCATCCTACCCCTATTATCCGTTGGTATGTAGCTTACATTTTCGCGTCCAATACCACAAAATGCCGCATTCTTTGGAATGCTGTAATGAGACTCCTTGGATGTGTAAACAACCATATTTTTTATCATTCCTTCTTGTGGTACCACATTTGATGCTACATCACGCGCCATTACCATTCCCATAAAATTTGTCATTGACCCCCCTGGAGCCAAAGTCCCACCAGAGTTTTCATCCCAGCCAACAATGTTGCAAACAGTACTAATAATCTTTTTTTCAACTCCAATCTGCGGACCGGCTGCCTTATAGGTATACATGCTATTATTAAGAATCACAGATAGCAATTCTCCGAGAATGGCTTTATCATTTCTTCCTCCAAACAATTGATTGAAGAATCCACTGGTTGCAGTTCGTGGAGATTTAAAAACCAATGACTTTAAGATTGACTCAAACTCCTCATCACTTATCGGCTTCTCACTAAGATCAAGATCAATGGCAGAAAACAACTCTGAAGAGGGAATATATTCAGCTACAGGATGCTTCTTTTCATCTTCTAACAGTTCAAGACAAATCCTCTGAAACATTTCCAACGTATTCTTCATCTATAAAAGTTTAAATCACTAATTATTATAACTTTATTAGTGTTTTTCGATTTGCAAACCCCTAATTTAATTCATTGTAAGTGATTATTTCTTTATTTGTTTATTTTTGTAGGGAAAATTAATTCTTATTCTTTTGAGTACAATTCAACATCTAACAAACGCATTGCTAGCCCATCCACTAGAAGACTTTCCTGGAATTATTAAAAACTCCAATTTGTCAATACACGAATTAAAGGAAGCTTCTTCATGGAAATCGGGAGAATACACGCGAAACTGCTTGGCCAGAAATGAAAAATTTGAGCTTATATTGTTATGCTGGGAACCTGGATCGAAAACTCCTTTACATGATCATGGAGGAGAAAAATGCTGGGTTTATCAATTGGATGGCCTGATTGAAGAAGTGCGATATAATCAAAATGGGAAAAAGTTGATTGAATCGAATAGGGTCACATTGAAGCCTGGCCAATTGACTTTCATGAATGACCAAATGGGCTTTCATACGATTGAAAATAACACTGCGTATCGATCAATGTCACTTCATATCTATGCTTGTCCTATTGATGCATGTAAGGTCTTTAATGATGAAAACATGAATTTTGAATTAAAAGAATTGTGTTACGACAACACCGTCCAATCACATGCTGATAGCTTTATCATAGGTTGATTTCATACCACCCCTTTAGAGACTCTTTTTTAAGTTACTAGTGAAAATACTATTTGAAATATCTTTAGATTTATGATATTGAATCTAATAATTTCATTTGATGCATCCGATTGATATCAAGATACTTGAAATGCTTCAAGAGAACTCTGAGAGAACCGCCAAAGAAATGGCCTCAGAACTATCGCTGACAACGACTCCTGTTTATGAAAGAATCAAGAAGCTAGAGAAAGCAGGTTATATTAAAAAGTATGTTGCTCTGCTCGATACTGATCTGTTGAATAAAAACATTATCGTCTTTATGAATATAACTATCAAGGATCATCACAAAGAAGCACGTGATAGTTTCGTCAAGAGCATGGAGTCTTTGCAAGAAGTAAATGAGTTTTACCATACTTCGGGGAGCTTTGATTTTCTCGCTAAAGTTAGGTTTGGTAACATCAAAGAATACAGGGATTTTTTGGTTAATCAGGTTGCTGCCATAAGAAACATCAGTGATATTGACAGTCAGATTGTCTTGGAAGAAATAAAATACTCTACTAAGATTTCTATTTAATACTGGAAAAGCAGGCTTGTTCATCGATCACAAATTAGATTGCATACCAACAATCCCAGTCTAATATTCCTACATCTGTATATAAATTTGAAAAATGCCCTTTACGAATAGGGTTAGCATAATATTTCAATAGTCAATAAGCAGAAAAGCAATCATTTTCAATATTATTTGCTGCATAAATAAAAGGTGAAAGTCAGCTCGCAACTGTACGCAGCAAGCGTTCTTTTTTACTTTAATATCATTGTGTCGGTAAATCTTTCCATATTTTTAGACGCTTGTAATTATCACACCACAAAACAATTGCTATGAAATCAAATCAATTTGCAATCATTACCAAACTTTCATTCCTCATTTGCATGCTTGCTCTGGCCACACCCAATTCCATTGGGGCACAATCTAAAGCCGACAAAAAAGTAGAAGAAAAAGCCACAGAAGTAGACAGCACAGCAGCCAAAAAGGACTCCTCAAAAATGCTGTCCCATGTGGTTAAGAAGTGTAAGAAGTTTGAAGGTCTCTTCAATATGTACCAGGATACCACCGAAGGAAAAGCCTATATCGAAATCAGTGCTGACAAGATTGGCAAAGAATTTATTCACTTTTTCCATGCCGAAAATGGTTCCGCTGAATCGGGCTGGGTGAAGGGTACCTACGGATGGGAATCCATATTAAAAGTGGAAAAGTATTTTGATCGGATCGAATTCGTCGGACAAAATCCACACTATTACTATGACCCTGAAAGCCCACTGAGCAAAACTGCCAATGCAGATATCAACAATCCTATTGTCTTCATGTCTAAAATCATTGCCACTTCTGATAAGAAGGACACCTTCCTGATCGAAGCCAATGAATTATTCTTGACGGAAGCATTGACACAATTGAAGTATTTGCCTCCACCGGGAATGAAAATGATGAACCCATTCAATATTGGTAACCTTAGCAAAAGCAAAACCAAGTATAGCTCAATCAGAAGCTATCCCAATAATGTAAGAGTGGTTGTAGACTATACTTTCGAAAATCCATATCCGACCAATTTTGGTTCGTCTGTTACAACAGATCCCAGATATACCAGTATTCAACTGCAGCACAACCTCATTGAAATGCCAGTGAATAACTACAAACCGAGATTCGAAGATCCACGAATTGGCTACTTTTCAACAGAGGTTACAGATCAAACTTCCAAAAGCGTAACGCCATACAGAGATCTTATTCACAGATGGCATCTTGAGAAAAAAGATCCCAATGCAGAAATATCTGAACCTGTGGAACCTATCGTCTACTGGATGGAGAACACGACGCCTACCGAGTTGAGACCAGTAATCAAAAAAGCTGTTGAATCATGGAACATCGCTTTCGAGAAGGCTGGTTTCAAAAACGCTGTAGTTGTCAAACAGCAACCTGACAATGCAGATTGGGATGCTGGTGATATCAGATATAATGTGCTTCGCTGGACATCTGCCCCAATGGTAGGATCTGCCTGGGGCCCTAGCTTCGTCAATCCTAGAACAGGACAGATCTTGGGCTCTGACATCATGCTTGATTATGTCTTTGTAAAAGGTCTGCAAACAATGGACAAGCTTTTTGGTGTGGATGGTAAGACCATGGACCAAATGATGTTTGAGCATGAAGAATATTTCAAAAACAATGCGCCTCACGTTCATTCATATGCCTGTACGACAGCTCATCATAAGAAGTCAGAATATACATTCGGAAAGATTGTGGGTAATACACTCGGTTACACTGAAGAAGAGTTGAAAACGATCGAAGATGAAATGATAACCGAATTGCTTCTTCATGAAGTGGGTCATACTCTTGGACTTAACCACAACTTTAAATCAAGTCAATTGAGAAGTCCTGAAGAAATGAACGACAAAGAATTAACGAGCAAGCATGGATTGACCGGTAGCGTTATGGACTATAATCCATTCAACCTCGCTTTGACCAGAGAAGAGCAGGGACAATTCCAGGCTACTGTTCCAGGCCCATACGATCTTTGGGCTATCGAATTCGGATACACGCCAGATGAAGCTACAGAAGAAGAGACCAACGCCAAACTTCAAAAAATCCTGGCCAGATCAGGAGAGCGTGAATTGGTATTCGGTAACGATGCGGATGCCATGGGATCGCCGGGTATGGGTATCGACCCTACCATTATAAGATGGGATATGAGTAGCGATGTTATCGCTTACGGAGAGAACCGCATCAAGTTGTGTGAGAAGACCATGAAGACATTGAAAGACCAACTGAGTAAAGATGGAGAATCATATCAGCAGTTGCTCGTTGGATACAATGTGGTCATGTCAAACTACTTCAGCGCGCTCAGCATGATGAAACAATATATTGGAGGTGTAAAGATCGATCGTGCCATGGTGGGACAGGAAAATGGCGGAAAGCCATTCACACCTATCGCTTATAGTGAACAAAAAAGAGCTATGGATGCTTTGATCAAATATGGTTTCAGTCCAGATGCCTTCATGGTTACCAATGATCTATACGCCTATCTGCAAATCCAAAGAAGAGGATTCAATTTCTTCGGCATGAATGAAGATCCAAAAATTCATGACAGAATAGCAAGTTATCATAGAAGTCTGCTCAGCCATATGATGCATCCAACTGTGCTCAAGAGAATGTCTGATACGAGATATTATGGCAATATCTATACAGTCAACAGCATGATGTCTGATCTGACGAATGGCATTTATTCTGCAGACCTTAAAGGCAGTGTAAATACAGTCAGACAAAATCTTCAACACATATATCTTGATGGATTACTTGCAGGCATGAAAAGCTCGAGATATGATAATATCTCCAAGTCTTCGATGTTAAGTGAGATTATGAAGATCAGAGAAATGATGAAGTCCAATAAAGGCAAGGATGAAGAAACTAAAGCACACAGGAAGCACATCGCTTTCAAAATTGATCAGGCTTTGGATCTTGATGATTAAAGAAAATAACTTCAAAATAAAAACCCTGATGCTCTTTGAGATCAGGGTTTTTTGTTGCTTCTAATATTATGGCTATTCAAAATATTCAGACCACAGAATCTTTCGGCCTTCTTCAGCAGATATCTTAGCCAGCTCAAGTATTTGCATGGTGATGAGATTGTTTTCTAAGCCTGAGACATCGAACTGTGTAAGCTCATAGTCGTTCCTGATAACAGCGTGTAACAATGCAAAAGGGTCATTGACATGTTCAGGCAAGTTTTTCGCAATCTGTTTCCTTGAGCCTCTATCCTCATCCGTTTGAATAATCATATTCTGACCATCAAGATTATTCACATAACCGGTTTGCCCATATACTACCATATCCTTTCTATTGTGCGACCAATTCCATGAGGCTTTTATAATCACATTAGAAGCATTGTACTCCAGTAGTATAATGGCCTCATCTTCCACTTTGGGATACAGCTCTGGCTTGAGTTGCTGCGTGAGACATAACACAGAGCGTGGTTTTTCACCCTTGAGAAACCAAGTACTTAGATTGGCCCCGTAACAACCAAAATCTGTAAGGGCCCCTCCCCCATTTAATTCGGGATCTGTCAACCACTCCAGAAATTCAGGATTGCAGCCAATTTCTATCGGCCCTGGGTGACCAGTGTTAAATTCTATACGCTTTATACTTCCTATCGAGTCCTGCTGGTGGATCAATTCATAAGCATCATAATTTGAACAGTACCATGATGTCTCATAATTGGTCAGAAGTTTGATATCATGCTGACGGGCCAGCGCGGCCATCTTCTTTGCGTGATCATAATTTACAGCTAAAGGCTTCTCCACCATGACATGGATACCTCTTGGCGCACAATATTCCACCACCTGTAGATGATCTATGATCATGTTGAATGCCGTGACAGCTTCGGGTTTTGTGTTCTCAACCATTTCTTCTATAGAATCATACACTATATCCATAGAGTAACCATGCATTTCAGAATACTGTTGTGCCAGATCCCTGTTTGGTTCTACGATGCCGACGATTACTATATCACCCCTATCTTCCCTTCCCAGTATCCAATGCACATGCGTATGCACCAAACCTACAACACCGACTCTGACCGGTTTTTGAGCAGACATACTTTGGAATAGGACCATAAAAAAGCAAGTTGAAATGAAGGACTTTAAAAATTTCATTTTGGAATAGATTAAGTCAAAGAGTTGGTTCAGTTGAATAATCAATTGAATCCAGATCAGCAGCAATTTAAGAATTATGGACCAATCCTTTTGACCGGTTGGACAGGATACAGCCCATTCCTGAAGTGCTAAAATCTCAATTTAATTGATAAGACATAATGTCCCCGTGAACACTAATCACTGATTATTAGGCTTTTAGATGCGGGTTTTGGAGTTGGCAAGCATCATAGTTAATAAAAAAGCTATGAGAACTTCTACCAACAATTTACAATTTCCCAATTATCATCGAATCCTAAACAAAAATCTATTACAATTTGCATTCTGTCTCTTCTTGTTGGTTTTCACTTCAGTACCAAGCTTTGCTCAACATTTTACAGAAGCCGAGATAAGGTCAAACAAAAGAATCAAACTGCATGAATGTGACAGTCGTGAATTGCTTCAAAATGTCATGTACCTCAACCAAAAAGATTTCCAACATAAGTCCAACCCGACATATGTTCATGACAGCACCATATTATTCTCTTTCATTAGCCCTCAAAGGAATTTTGTTCCCTACTTAAAGTTCGACCACCTGTATGAAGGAATTAAGGAAATAAATATCATCTCATATTTTCCTCCAGATATTGGTGATTGGGTGGAAAATAGTTATGAAGTATTTCACTACAATGAAAAAGGTCAATTGACGGAATATTCAGAGGTTTGGATTAATGGTGATTATACCGGTTTCCCTGAAGAGGATCTAATCGAAAAATCATTTTACCATTATGACGAAGAAGGAAGATTGATTGAATATGAAAACCAGAACTCATATGACCTTGATGTCAATAGGTTTGGTGAACGTTCAGTTTTTGAATACGATAATAATGGCTTATTGGTGAAGGTCTACACTTATGATCGTAAGCTTTCTGAAGAAGCCGACATTGAACCATATTATCAGTATTTCTACAGATACGATATAGTAGATAGTCAGAATATCGAATCAGCTATTCTGATAAACTCAACAAGGTATACTTATCAATCCCCTCAAAGTAACCCTGAGTGGGTCCTGAGTGATAGCTCGGATATCTTCCGCAACAATCTGCTTAAGATAGATTCAATAAATAAATATCGAAAAGGGACTACTAGTCCAAGTATCATTTATGGGCAGAATCAGAGAATATATAATAACGATAATCAGGTAAGACATGAGCATATTAACAGACACTGGGACCCAACTGATAATTCATGGAATTCTATTCAAATCAGAAGCTTTAATTATACCGCAGCTGATGAAATAGGTATGATCACATCTTATGATAGCATTCCAGAGACCCAAGAAAAGATATTGGATTATACGACATCCTATGAATATGATGAGACGGTCACTTCTGAAGATATTAAAAGACATAGATCACTGGGCATACCCGGATTTTCAGGTTTCGTAGAAAGTCATCCCAAACATATGTTATTGGAATTAAAGGATCTTTTCACTTTTAATTACGAGCCGGCTGGAACCATGTGGCGCTATTATTATTCCAAAAATGAAGTGCCCACTTCAACCAATCAGATCAATAGAAGTAAAGAACTAAGTGCATACCCCGTGCCTAGCCGGGATAAAATCACCATCAATATTGAAGACATAAAAGGAGATGTGGTCTTAAGCGTATACACCCTTTCCGGACAAAAACTGATACATACCAATTATACAACAGGGAGCCAACTAGATATATCACATCTGGATTCCGGTTTGTATATATGCAGTATAATTAATAGAGGAAACCTGATGCAAACAAGATTTATTAAGCATTGAGTATGAGGCTCTGAAGTTGAGACTCCTTCAGGGCTCATTTTTTTAACATAACTGTTAAAGAATATGCAATTATGGAAATGTGCTTCATTTCTCAAATGAAAGCCATATCTTAAGATTCCTAAATCACAAAATACATGAAATTCTTTATCAGCTTTCTTAGCCTCTTTGCTCTTATTTCAATTCTTTCCTGTGGTGATGCTTGCGACGATATTGATTGCGGGCCTAACGGTACTTGTGATGAAGGTGCTTGCAAATGCTTTGAAGGATATGAAGGAGAGTTTTGTGAATTAGAGTTGCGAGAAAGATTTGTCGGTACATGGACAGATACTTCACCAGATTGTGATAATACGGATCAGGAACAATTTAGCTATATGATTACAAAAGGAGATGATCTATATCGCCTAATCATGGTGGAAGAAAGCAGTCCCGAAGTCCCCATCAAACTGACTATCGGACCCCGTATAGATGATAACATTGCGATTCATCCTCAGGATTATATCGGACCAATCGAGATATTTAACATCAGTGGATACGGTCGTTTTGAAAATGATCAGATCGTTATTGAGATCGATAGGCTATCAACACATTATCCAAATTGGACTTGCAATCTTGTACTCAGCAGAATTTGACAGTTCATATAGACAAGCTATCTATCAGTAATTGAAAAGCTTTAAGACGCCGCTTATATCATAATACTTCATAAATCATAAGCGATTTTTCCTAAATTGGGAATGTGAAATTCCGCTTCAATTTAGCTTTCCTCATGAGCTTCTTGTTCATAAGTTCATTCTCCGTGGCTCAGACGGCGATGGTTGATAGCCTCTATAATGCTATGAATAATACATCTGCAGAAGACTCACTGCGATGTAATGCGCTTACTTTATATGCAACAAATCTGACTTACAATCATCCGGACAGCATGGAGCAGCTTGTATTGGAGGGATTGGACAACTACAGAAATAAAGGACTCTATACTTGTGAATGCAGCCTCTATAATAACTTGGGCTTGATCGAGCATAATCGTGGAGACGGCCCCAAAGCCAGGTCCTACTTTGAAAAAGCATTTGAATTAACAAAGAAGCATGGCTTAAGGAAAGAAAGGTATACATACTACAACAATATAGGCATACTGGACCTCAATGATCTAGATTATGAGACAGCCATCAAAAACTTCAGAACCGCACTAAAAATTGCTTCCCAATTTGAAGAAATAAAAACACACAACACGCTACACAATATTGCGCTTTGTTACAACCGAATTGACAATCCCGAAAAAGCCCTTGAGTATTATAAGCTGAGCCTCGATGAAAGAAAGCAATTAAAGGATACACTATCTATGCTTTATTCCTACATCAATATCGGTGTGCTGTATATGAATCAGGAAGTATCTGACAGTGCTGTTATGTATTTCAAGCTAAGCAAGAACACAGCCAAAGATATTAATGACCTGCGTGTATTGGGTTTTGCAGAAATCAATCTTTCCAATATATACCATGGGGAAGAAATGTATGATGAAGGGATTGAAGCTGCAAAAGCTGCCCAGGAAGCTTTCAGGTTATCGAACAACTCCAACATGGAGCAAATGGGTTACCTGGCCGAGTCAAGGTTACATATCGCCAAAGAAGACTATGCGCAGGGACTGAAATTGGCCAGGATGTTCAAAGACACTTCTCTGGTACCTGACAATATTCACTATCTGGGGCGATATTATGACCGCATGTATGATGCACACAAGGGTTTGAATAATTATGATTCCGCATTGGTCTATCTGGAGCTCATGCACGAACATGAAGCCAGTACAAATAAAGCAGGAGCAGCCCAGGAGTTGGAAAACTTTGAAGCTGAAAAAAGAGCACTGCAAGATAGTCTGGCAGCTGTTAATGAAAGAAAAGCACTTGAGGAAGCTCATCAACTTACAGTTAACAAGAAAAACAAACAGCGCAATATCCTCATCCTGGCTGGAATCCTTGTCTTTGGATTATCCGTATATCTGTTTAGAAGATGGAAAACAACCAGCAAAGAAAAAGAAGCATCAGATGAACTTCTTGACAACATACTCCCTTCTGAAATATCTGCTCAGATTAAAGCCAAGGGTACTGCAGATTCAAGGCATATAGAAAGTGCCTCGATATTGTTCACCGACTTCAAAGGCTTCACTTCACTATCTGAAAGTATAGACCCGGAGACATTGATTGACGATCTTAACACTTGCTTTTCAGAATTTGACAGAATCATAGAAAAGCATGGATTGGAAAAGATCAAAACAATTGGTGATGCCTATATGGCGGCTGGTGGCATCAATTCTGATGCAGACGACCATCCCGAAAGGATGGTTATGGCGGCGCTTGAAATTCGAGATTTCATCGAAGAGGGTAAAAACAAGAAACTGGCTGAAGGACTGCCGTACTTTGAAATTAGATTGGGCATTCATACAGGTGGTGTCGTTGCAGGAATAGTAGGTATTAAAAAATTACAATACGACCTTTGGGGTGACACTGTCAATACAGCCAGTAGAATGGAAAGCTCCAGCGAAGTTGGTAAGGTAAATATAAGTCAGGCTTGTTTTGAAAAAGTAAAAGACAATCCCCTGTTCACTTTTGAACATCGAGGCAAATTGGAAGCTAAAGGAAAAGGACAAATGGATATGTACTTTGTTGAAAAATCAGTTTAGCTTATTCCACCTCCAAAGAATATTCACAACCCATACTTCAAAATAAACCTTCTGAATCTCCTGATTCGGCGCTTCCAACTCTTAATTTTAGCTATACTAAAAATATAAAAGGAAAATATTTGCGTCTTATAATATTGATTATCAGACACTTAATTGCTTTTACAAAAAATAATTGACTTTTCACCAACCCTTCCTTTCAAGCACCCGATATATATAGTGAGCGCTCAAATATTATTTAATCACTTAAAATATTTGAAATGAAAAATTTACTTTATTCACTATTTGCCCTTGGTCTATTCTTCTGTTCTTGCTCTAAAGATGCGGACACTGAAATGCTTATCGAAGACACACCGAACTTTATCGGATGCTGGGAAGGAAACTTCCTTTGTTCAGGTCCTCTTTCTGAAGAAACAGAAACTGTAATGATCTGTATCGATAAAATAGATGAAATAAATTATTCTGTTGCGCTAGCTGATGATTTAACTGCGGTGGTAAGCATTGAAGATGGTAAACTGATTTTTGACGATATTACATTCAATGCCTCTCAGGATTATGATGTGGTCTGGATAGATGGATATATTGAAGCTACAGGTGATGACACCATTCAGTTTGAATTTGAACATGACGTTGATGATGAAGGAATAAGTGAATGCGATTTCGAACTGATCAGAATGTAATGATGTCTGTTGCAGTTCAAACCAGTGCGTGCAAACAACCAACTAACAAACAAACAATTGCTTTGACAATAGATGTAGAATATACAATCGAGAAGTGTCTGGACAATAACAGGAAGGCTCAGGAGTCTCTGTATAACTATACATATCATAACCTGATGGCTGTTGTGAGGCGATATGTTACAAACTATGAAGACGCCAAGTGGGTATTTAACATGGCAATGCTAAAAGTATTCAAAGCGCTTCATAAGTATAAAAAGCAAACAAATTACCTGGGCTTTGCACGCACTATCATTACAAGATCTGCAATCGATCATCTGAGAAGTCAGATTAACCTGATGCAAATGATGACACCATTGGATTCAACAAGCAATGAAAATATTGATGGAGAATTAAATGCTTCGCTCAATAAACTGGCCACTGAAGAAATCATGATCGTAATTCAGAGTTTACCAGACAAAGAAAGACTTGTGTTTTCGATGTATGAAATAGATGGATTCTCACACAAAGAGATTGAAAAGATGACGGGTATAAAGATGAATACGAGCAAGTGGCTGCTTTCAAAAGCTAAAAGAGAGTTGAGAAATATTTTAGGTAATCTGTATAACTATAAACATTCCTAAAATGGATTATAAAGACAGGATACGAAATCATAAAACCGAAACAGATAAGGAAGCTTGGGCTGCTATGTCAGGCTTGCTTGATCAGGGTGCTACAGCAAAGGTGCATAAACTGCGTACAGGATTTATTATCGCTGCTGCCATAGCTATCCTTACATTGATGCTTCTGGCTTTTATGTTGATTAAATCATTCGGCAAGAGCGGTTCTGAAAGTATGATTTCTTCAAGCACCACAGTAACAGAAAATGTTGATTTAGATCTTACAGATTCAAAATCATTGATGGGTTCTATTAACGGAGATGCCAATGGTATATCCGCTGATCAAAGTGCCTTCAGTTCTACTGATGAAACATCTAAGCCTTCTCAAGACAACACAAAAAAAGTTAATACGGCTGACGAAGAATCAATAATAGGAAATGTAAAATCTTCCAGTCTTTCATCTTCAGCATTAGGCTACAATAAAGAAAATAAGAACAGTCAATCACAGAGCACTACACAAAAGACAAAAACAAGGTCGAGTAACAACACTCACATTGGTAATCAAATGGATTCTATTTCCTCTGTTGAGGATAGTGCTTCATCTTTAGATATAAGCGATAGTGATTCCTTTAAAGGAAATCTGGAAGCAATTTCAATGAATGCTCTATCTGAAAATCGGGAATCAAAAGAAATGTTGTTTGCTATGGCGTCAATAATGGATTTAGAGCTTGAGCTTATCCGCGAAAACGAGATTCCACTAACGATCAATTTCGCTGATTCAGATGTCATCATCATCCGACAACCCATGAGCAATATCATTGACTTCAATTATACAATTGGAGGAGCTGACGGTGTATCGCCATTGAAGCATTTGAGAATAGGATACAAGAGAATTATTTCTGACAAGTGGATAGCTGGAGCCAATTACGGTATCGTAAGAGGAAACAAAAAAGCAAAAGATATCTCGCGTATCACAAGCGAACAAATTCCTTCATTCCTTGATGCATTTCAGAATATAACAATGGGCGCAGATGAGAACACGAATGTGGAATTTACCAACATGTCCACTTTCTCATTGAAGATATTCAGAAGTCTGATGGACAAACCAAACCTGCAGTTGTGGGCTGGCTTAGGTGGTAGATACAGTCAAGTCGATAATCAATACATACAGAGTCTGCGATTCTCAGAGAACATGGTGACAGAAGTCCTTGTGGAATCCGACAGTTACAATAGTCTTGATATAGAGCTATCAATAGACCTGGATTACAAGATCTCAGAGAGTCTCAGGTTCTACATTAACGGAACGGCAGTACCTGGCCTGGCCTATTATTCTTTAGGGGTTGGAAGTAAGGTATATTTCTAGAAAGCCTCCTGGCCTTCCTGGATTATTGGCAATACTATAATATTAGGGCGTGTACAGCATGTCATCATGAGCTCCAGGTGAGCCCTACAGCGATTTGTACATTTTAAAATGCATTTTAAACCCGTTTAGGCTTGTATTCGATATTATAAAAAATAATATTCAATAATTAACCCATTGTTAATAATGCCTTAGTGAATTAACCTATTAAATAAATTATAATATCTATTGGACACATTTTCAATGTGCTGTATCATAAAACAACATACCATATGGTAACATCGAATTAACATTTATCGTAATATGTTGATTTACAGCCTATTGCTGCGGAAATGTACTTTTGTAATGCATGCTTAATTGGGTAACTTAAAAGTCCCAAATACCGACCATTAGTCAATTTTTAACCAGAATTAAACACCAACAAACAATGGCATCCCAGGCGTATGTTCACCCTATGGTCGGCGTGAGAAATACTCACAATTTGACCTCAATCAATTTAAGATCAATCAAAATTTTAATTTCCAGCCTTCTCATCAGTTTACTGATAAGCAATAACCTTGCAGCGGAAGGAACACCAGAACTGGCACCCAATATGGCTATTAGCATTATGGGACAGACCGGCTCAAGCAATCCATTTACAATGCACACAAGTAATGATGTGGCTGCTTTGAATATTGGTAATACGGAATACAACTACTTTGCCTATCGCGGTAAAACAACCAACGAGGCAAAGCTTAACATCTATGTCAAAGACCCTACATCTGAGAGCATCTTTATTGGACTCAGTAGTGGTACCGACAACAGGCTCTACGGTAGAGCTTATATGAATTACAAGTTTTATGTGCTGGATCCCAGTGGTAATGTGGTTTATGAATCCATCGTCATTGACCAATCAACCGCACCTATAGACCAGGGCACAAATATCCACGCTGATCTCAATCAAGGGTGGGTTCAAACCATGGATGGTGCCATCCAACTTGGCGGTACAGGGTATAATGCCATTGAAATTACTTCTGCGGACCTTATGAGTACTGGTAATATGGCCGAAGGCGATTACTCCATTGAATTCGAGGCACTCGATGATAATGGCAACCCAATCGCAGGATTTGGTGAGGGCATGGAGCCCGATGATTACCTGATTATTAACTTTTGGGATATAAATGTAGCTCAGGGAACAGACGCTAAAAAAGGACGTATCTGGTCAAAAAACTGGGGCTTATTTGCAATCAATGATTACGGATTCCCTAACAGGCCATTCAATGGTGCGTTTTACGTTTGTGCTCCAGATCCATCCAATACTGACCTATCATACATAACCAAGATAGACTTCAATAATGCAGGTTACAGACCAGGTGGGTTCAACATCGCATTTAACTCATTTGGTACTCAAATGGAAGATATGGCGTCTGGCCTATTCTTCCCAGAGACAGCCAAGTCAGTTCCGAATGCCAATGTATCTATACCGGAATATGATATCTATCTGAATGATCCTGTGGAAAGATGTCTTGCCGCAGAGTCTGCGAGTGTCCTTGACCTTAACGGAGTTAGTACATGCCAAGCAGGCAGTGCCAGTTATTGTATTTCATTTATAACTGATAAACCAGGTAATGTCCTGTTACTTCTTGATTTTGATGGAAGAGATGGCAAGTATACTGCAGGTACTTCAGACAGACTTATTCCATTTAGTGTAACCGATGCCAACCTTGGTTCTGACATATGCATCGACTGGGATGGAAGAGATGGTCTGGGAGAATTGGTAACTGGAGAAATCCCATTGGTACTGGAATTTATTCAGGGCCGATATAACCTTCCTATCTATGATGCTGAATATATGGAGAATGGTTTTATGATTGAAGCTGTGAGACCAGCTGGACCAGCTCCTGAAGTATTCTATGATGATACTGATATACCTGAGGATCCAGGTACCGGAAGTCCTAAGGATGGAACCGGTGGTTGTGCAGCACCTTGCCACAACTGGAATATTTATGTAGATGACAATGTACCAGGTTATGGAAACCTGCATACAATAAACACATGGTGGTTCTCAAACAGATTGGTTGATGAATTAATAGCAGAATTTCCTGTAGTACTAAGCTGTTCAATAGAAGGACCATTTGAAATATGTCCCAATGCTGAAGAAGAGATTATGGTTGTGGTATCTCCTATTCCAGATAATGGTAATCTGCCAGCTTATACCGTTGAATGGAATGGACCTGGTGTAGTAAGTAGTGCTGATGACAATGCAACAGTAAATGCACCGGGTGTATATTCTGCTACTGTATCATGGACTTCAAATAATGGAGAAATGTGTTTTTCAGAATGTGACTTTAGAATCGAAGGCCTTGAAGAGGCATATGCAAAAGATTCAATACTTGTAGCCGGACAGGACTTTACATACGAAGGACAGACTTTCACTTCGGATACGATAGCCAGATTTGTGTATGCTGGAATGGCTGCAAATGGTTGTGATAGTATATTCGATTACTGTATCAATTTCAGACCAGATGTTGAACTCTTCTGTTCTATCTCTGGACCAGATGGTATTTGCGAAGGTGGCTTTGAATCGATTACATTAAGCACAAGTCATGAGCCGGCTAGCGAACCGTTTCCAACAATTAACTCAGTGAGTTGGGACGGACAAATCATCATCAGTTCAACTGATAGTTCAGCTGTGGTAACAGGCGGTAGCACCTACACGGTGACCATTGAATACACAGACCAGAATGAAAACAACAAAGTTGCAACGTGTGAACTGTTTGTTGATCAATATCCAAATGTCCAAACCAAGGTTGATGAAGTGATTCCATTTGGAGGCGAAATAGAAATCAATGGAATAATATATGACAGTACCGCTGTTGATACATTCTTTTTCCAGACTGTAAATGGATGTGATAGTACTGTTGTCGTTTGTGTTACGGAAGAAGATCCAGACATCGTGCTTAGCTGTGAACTAAGTGGCCCAGCAGGCATCTGTATGGACGAAACAGGAATAGTTACCCTTACTTATGACTACACACCAGTTTCTGCACCTGAACCAATCATCAATTCAATTGAATGGACGGGTAACGGCATCGTATCAGCCAATGCTGATTTGACTGAAGCCACAGTTACTGGAGGAGAAACATATTCTGTCCAAATCAACTATACCAATCCAGTTAATGGAGAAACTAAAGATGCTTTCTGCGATATCTTTGTAGATCAATTCCCTACTTATGAGATCCAGATAGATACGATAAAAGAATCTGGTGAAACGATTACCATAAATGGTGTTGATTACGACTCAGAAGGTGAATTCCTGCAAGATGGTACAACTACCGAAGGCTGTGATAGTATTGTCATCATCCGAATCGTGGAAGAAGCCACATTGCTTTGCTATGACCTCAATGACTGTAAGTCGGTTGATTACACAAGGTTTACGCCTAAAGTAGCCGAGGATTTTGATTGTGCGCATGTTTCAGGATCTTATCTTTACAGAGAAAATCCACAGGTTAATGGACACTCTTGTACCGAAGGCGTTAACGGTACTGATGCCATTTGTATCAGTTCAGTAGAGGATTGTAACTACAATGCAGGAGATGAAAAATCTGCCATCATTGACGTTGTCATCGTTCCGGAAGAAGGCAATGCTGTTCGTGTATCTGGATTGGATTTCTACGAACGCGCTCCTGAGAGATACCAATGGAATGTGGGATTTGAAGGCGTTAATAATTACCCTACATTATATGGTGTACGTGTCTTGAAAAACGGAACTGAGATATTCCGTTCTGAAGGAAATGCAACCAATCTGGATTGGACATTACAGAAGTTTAGTTTCATTTCAAACGATGAATTCATAATCGATATTCCTACTATTCTCAGATTTGAGCTTCTAGCTTACTGCACAGTAGGTAACGACTCAGATGTAACGGCTTGGGATCTTGATGAAATAAAAATCAAAGCCAATTGTACAAGTCCTGAAACAGGAACCATCGATGTGACGGGTCAAATTACCAACGTGTTCGGTGATGCATTGGAAAATGTTGAATTACATCTTTCCAGTGACCATAGCGATCACAATGGAGAATTGGCATTGACTGATACGAATGGCTACTATGCTTTTGATAATCTGACAGCAGATCACGATTACAAAGTAATTCCAGAATTGGACAGAAATCATCTTAAGGGTGTAACAACTGCTGATTTGATTCATATTCAGAGACACATCCTGGGACTTGAGTACTTTGAAACGCCATATCAATATATAGCTGCAGATGCTGACAGATCCAATTCCATCTCTGCTGTAGATTTGCTTGAAATTCGCAAACTGATACTGGGTATCAATGACGCATTCACCAACAATACCAGTTACAGGTTTGGTGCAAGCAGTCAGGAATTGGCAGTGGATAACCCATGGATAATAGATGATTCAGTAGTTCTTCAGAATATTGAAGAGGACAGACACAACCAAAACTTTACTGCCATCAAGGTAGGAGATGTTTCATCTCTTAGAAATATAAATGGAAGTAATCCAATCAATAAGCGGTCAAGCAAATCAGTGCTGCTTAAAGCTGAAGATGTATATCTTAAAACGGGCGAGTCAAGTGTTGTCACATTTGAATTCGATACCGCTGATGAAATACAAGGTTTCCAAATGGCGATCGATATTTCAGGATTTGCACAATTAAAGCCAATTGGTGATTCTGACAATTTGGATTATGTAATTGATGGTGATATTATGAGAATAATATGGTCCAAATATGCATCAAGCACGGATTTGAAGTCGATGACATTTGAACTGGTCTCATATTCTGATGGGCATATTTCAGAAATGTTCAGACTAAATGACAAAGAGATGAGTCCTGAAGTGTACACTACATATGATATGGAAACCGAAGAAATTGAATTGGCTTTTAGCTCAGGAACTTTGACTACTGTTCTTGAACCAACAGCTTATCCAAATCCATTTGATAATGTATTGTATATCGATAACCCAATCGAGGAAAACTTAAAGGTTGAACTTGTGGACGTATCAGGAAGAATGCTTTACAGAAATGTATTTGGGAATGACAATCCAAGAGTTGAGATTAACAAATCAGAAATTGGAAATTATAAAGGGCTAATGATAATACGTTTACAATATGGAGATCAAATAAAGATCCAACGTGTTATCAGCATGTAATAAAAAAAGGGCTTCAAATTGAAGCCCTTTTTTTTATACTCTATTCGTCTCTGTAATTTCTATCAACTGCTCGGGTAATATAAAAGCCCGCAAGTAAGGCGGCTCCCAGGCATAAAAATATGGAAGCAGGCATCGCAGCATCCTCATCAATTCCTGACAATGCAATAGCATTTCCAATGATGACCCCTAAGCCAACTCCTATACCGAGTAAGCCCAGATTGATCAGTATAACAGCGTAGAGCGGAATAGCAGATTTGCGCTTTGATGTAACAAATAAATCTGCGCTTTCACCCTTTTCAATAAGTGCCATGCGCTCTTTGTGTCTTGTGCTAAAATAGAGGTATACGATTCCAAAAAAAGTACCGAATAACACCATTAATACTACTACTTCTTCCATTTTATGGTTTTTTTAATGTCTTGAAAATATGCAAGGTTCAATCATATTGACAATCCGCTTTTGACCCTGGTTACACTTTTTTTAAAGTATTTTCATAATAATGTAACCGGAACCGATTAAGCTTTGTCAATAAGAGTAGACATGCAAATCGAAAACGAACTAGATTATATCAATAAGGCCAAAGATGGGGACATCGATGCTTATGGCATTATCGCTGAGTCTTATAATGATATGATCTATACACTGGCAATGCGGATTCTCAATAACAGGGAAGAAGCGGAGGATCTGTGTCAGGAGATATTGATTAAGCTGTTTAAGACTTTGCATAAATACAAAGCACAAGCACCATTTGGTGCATGGGTATATCGTATCAGCTATAATGAGACGATCAATAAATACAGATCCCTGAAAAGGCATCGTGGTGTATTTGAACCTACTTCAGAACATACTGATGTGCGCGCTGAGACCAGTTTGGTGGATGATAAGATGCAACATTCAGAACGTAAAATGATAATTCTGGAAGCACTCAGCAGTCTAAGTGTGCAGGATAAGTTCCTGGTTCACGGTTTCTATTTTGATGACATTCCAATTAAAGAATTGGCGGTTATAACCGGTCTTACAGAAAGCAATATCAAAATCAAATTGCACCGCAGTAGAAAGAAGCTATTTGAATTGTTGAATAAAAAACATATAATTGAAAATCTATTCTAGTTATGGAAAACAACAGAGAAGAGAATCAATTCAAAGCGTTAATCAAAAGCACGGGTCGTGAAACTGCACCGGAGCACATCGCGCGCAGTGTGCTGGATTCACTGCGTTCAGAGTCTGTAGTTACTCAAAAAAATGAACGCTTAATTCCACTCTGGGCCATAGCTGCATTTGCGGCTTGTCTGTTCATAGCTTTGGCAAATACGACAAGTTGGAGCATGGACTTTCTATCCTTTTTTGAGGGATATACCTCCCCTGATTTTATTGGACAACTGAGCTTTCCAAAAATAGCACTAGGAGGAACAGCATCCATCGCGTTGAAGATTCTAATTCCAGTATTGTGTATTCAGTTTATCCTGATCAGGAAGTATTTTGATCTTAGGTCAAACTGATAATTATACTATTTTTAATATACCTCGGAGGAACAGTTCTTTTCGATTTTCTTATATTTAAAATGTAACCATACATTTTATATGTTCCTTAGAACAGCCATTATTTTTATTACAGCTTTTGTTTTTATTATTCCTGTCGCTTTTACTCAGTATAATTTTGACACTTCTCTAATACCTGAAGAATTGCTCAAAGGCTGCCATTCTGTGGTTAGGTTTGATAAAACATATGTTGAATTCAAAAGTGCGGATAAGCTTATCGTACAGAGAGAACGGGCCCTGACAGTTTTTAAAGATGATCACAAAGACCTGTTAAATTTAAGTTTGCTATATAAGAAAGGCAGTGAATCTATCAAGGATGTAACGCTGGAGTATTATGATGCTCGAGGCAATAAGTTATCATCGATCAAAGAAAACAAACTCGACGATTATGCCAGATATGATGGCTACTCAATGATTAGTGACTTCAGGTCTCTCAACTATGATTATAAGACAATTGATTATCCTGTTACTATCTATTATAAGTATACAAAGGTTTCAAAAAATGGCTGGATTCCACTTTGGCACCCTATCACCGCATACAAACAATCCTTACATTTCTCAGATTATAAACTGATAAACGAAAGTGATGCAATTATAGAAACCAAGGAATTTGCCCCGCCTAATATCTCGTTTGACAAATATGACGATCTCCATTATTCAATGGAAAATATAAATGTGTTGTATAAGGAAAAGTACGCCCCAACAGACAGTATTTTTCCTAATGTGTTTTTTAGAGCCAATCAATTTAGCTATGAAGGAATAAAAGGCACTTTTAACAGTTGGAATGAGCTTGGTAAGTGGATATATGAAGGCCTGCTGGCGCATAAGGATATGGACAGGAATGAGCTAAAGGAAGTGGTCAGACCTTTTATTTCCAATCCAGATGATAAAATAACTACTGCTAAAGAGATATACAACTACATAAAAGAAAATACACGGTATATAAGTATTGGTCTGGATGAAGGCGGTCTTGTTCCAATGGATCCTAAAAAAGTCAATGAACTTAAATATGGTGATTGTAAAGCCTTGAGTTTTTATACTCATAAACTTCTGGGGGCTTATGACATCCATAGTGATTACGTTATAGTAGAAGCCGGGTCAGACAAAAAAGTATCATTTGACGAAGACTTTTACAGTGTGGAACAAGGCAACCATATCATACTGAGAATCACGGAGGATCAAGACACATTCTGGATAGATTGTACCATGCATGAGAGTCCCTTTGGATTTCTAGGCAGCTTTACAGATGATCGCAGTGTGCTTGCAGTAGATGAAACAGGTGGAGAGATAGCAAAGACACCCAATTACGGTATTGAATTAAATAGCAATAAAACAAATATTATAATTGACAAGAGTGATAATGATTCATACAGCCTTTCATATGAATCGGTAAACAAAGGAATTGGATATAATAAGTACAAGTATCTCTCACGGTTAGAGAATAGCGACTTAAAAGATTTCTTCCTTGATCAGTTTAAAAATATCAAGTCTGTTTCGTTGGATAATTCTGAATTTGAATTTGATGAGGATTCCATTTCGGTTATCAACAAAGCAGAGCTTAGTTTTAAAAGCTTTTATCAGACCCTGGGTGATTATCTATTGTTTCCTGTAGGCATCTATGATCTAAAGGTTCCATATCTTCCTAAGGATAAAAAACGGGTCTATCCGATACAATTTGAACGCTCATTTCAGAACGCTTATAAGGTAAAAATTAAGATTCCGGAATCCTATGACTTTGTCGAAACTATTGAAGATTATATCCTTGAATCTGATTACGGTTTCTATTCACTAAAAATATCAACCGAAGGGGAGTATTTGATATACGCGCATAAATTCATACTTAACGAAGGCTGTTATCCAGCTGAAGAATACAAAGCAATAAAGCACTTTCTTGACACCATACGCAAAAAGGAACGACTTGAACTCACATTTCAAAAGAAGACCTAAAATGAAAACGATCACCACATTATTTGTAATTCTAATTCTATCAACAGGCGCTTTTTCTCAAGTAAAGTTACCAAAAGTAACAAAAGAAGACTTACGTCAAAGCGTACATAAAATTGACTCGACAGCTGAAGCTGCATATATGTTCAGGGGTGTTCGTGTCGAATACAATTTTAAAGGAAATAGTCAGGAATTAAATTTAATATATAAATTTCGAATTAAAATATTTGAGTCTTCTGGAGAGGATTATGCCGAATTTAGTATACCACTATACTCTTCCGGTTCAGATGATGAAGAGATTAGAAAAGTTAAGGCGGTAACCTATAATCTTGAAGGAGATAAAATAGTAGAGACGAAACTTGAGAAACGTGATATTTACGAAGAAAAAACTGCCGACTTTTTACGTCAAATTAAATTTGCCATGCCAAATGTAAAACCCGGTAGTATTATTGATGTAAACTATACTGTATACTCTCCGTTCCTTTACACCATTCCAAAGTGGTATTTTCAATCATGGATCCCGGTTGATTATTCAAGATTTGAGCTTCTTGCACCCAGACCATTTAGCTTAACCCCAATTGCTTCAGGTTTGATCCCTTTAGAAAGTAAAGAAGAACAAGTGCTTACCTCATGGGGTAAAACAAATATGCTTTCTTATGAAGTCAAAGATGTTCCAGCTATTAAAGAAGATGAATATGTCTTAAATGAAAATGACTACAGAACCGGAATTAAATATGAAATATATTCTCTGACTTATAATACAGGCGAAGTAGAGTACTTTTCGAAGGACTGGAAAACAATTGGAAATAACCTGCTTGAATCAAAGTACTTTGGTTCACAAGTCGATCAGAAGCTAAAGGACTTAAATGATGTAGTAGATGGAGTAAAATCGCTTTCTACAGAACAAGAAAAGGCGCAATACATCTATGATTACATAATTCAAAATTTTCGATGGAATAAGGAATATGGAATATTTGTAGATAATGGCATAAAGAATCTTATAAAAACAGGCTCGGGAAATATTGCAGAGATAAATCTACTATTAACCAATCTTTTAAATAAGGCCGGAATTTCAGCAAGGCCTATGTTAACCAAATACAGGTTCAATGGTATTCTAAACCCGTATTATCCAAGCAGATCTGAGCTCAACTATGTCTTCGTGTCTGCAGATATTGATGGCAAAGAAATATATATGGATGCCAGTTCCCAGTATTTGCCGATGGGAACCATTCCGATTCGCTCTTTAAACATCTATGCGCTTAAGGTTCAGAAAGATGCTTCCAATGTGGTAAACATGAGCAATAATAATCTATATCAATCAGTTCAGATGCATAACATTAACCTTGATGAAGAGGATGATTGTCTGATGGTTGACTCGCATACAAGACTTGCCAAATATGCTTCAACAAAATTTAGAATCAATGCCAGTGAGTTTGAGAATGAAGAAGACAATCAAAATGTCGAAAATGTAAACTATGGAGACGATGATCTTGAGGAAGAGGATGAAGAATATGAGGAAATCCGAGAAGATGTATTTGAAATAGATACTGTTGAAGGATTTGAAGATATATACAAGCCAGTCAGCTATTCTTCCCATGAAATAAAATACAATACACACAAAAGGTTAGGAAATAAAATATTCATCAATGCCTCATTTGGTTATGGCTTGGATGAAAACCCTTTTGAAGAAAAGTCAAGAGAATTTCCTGTCTTCTATAATCAGCTTTCAAAAATCAGGAGGATTATAAACTTTGAAATTCCCGAAGGATATAAGTTGGCATCTTACCCTGAAAAATTATCAATCGGGACTTCAAACAAAAAAATAAGCTTTATATATGATCCTAAAGTTCTCGACAATAAATTAAGTATTACTTACTATTTACATATTGGCAGTGATGTAATTCTACCAACTGAATACTCTGACATAGTCGATATTTATGATAAAATAATAGCCAAACAAGAGGAACAAATAGTCCTCGAAAAAATTTAACTTCTAACAGAATTTCGACGATACATACGGTGGATTCCTTTAAGTATTCTTAATACCATGGCCATAACTATAATGGCAAACAAGAGATACTCTTCGCCCTTATTCACTACACTCTTGAAATAAGATCTGAAGAAAATAATCCATATCCAATAACTGCCAATTGTATGTAAAAGGATCCACTGTTTGTTAGTGATCAGTTTCTTAAACTTAGGGAATGTTGTAAGGGCCATCAGATACATAAACACATAGGCCATACCTCCTCCTATCAAAGAGCTTGTCTTGGCCAGCGTGAATACAGGATGAAAAACTTGCTGGAGGAGAATTAGAAAAATTAAATGAGCCGTATGAAAGACAGCAAAACACAAACCTATTCTCGGTCTCCATTCTAACAGCTTGGCTGAATACTTTCCTTTGATCAAATGATGAATTGCAGATGCTGAAAAAGCCAAACTGAAAAAACAGACACTTAACTTGGCCGACCACCGTATATAAATACGGAGACGATCCTCAGAATAATCATCACTAAGGCCTATTATTGCGAGCAATGCAATTACCAGAGATAGGCTGGTTATTAATTTTATATAATCGCGTGTCATAAAAAAAGGCCTGACACAGTGGCCAGGCCGGGTTTATTTTTAATCAGTTGCGGCGGCGCCAGAATTTTTGATGGCCAACGCAAAGCATATTGGGACAAGTCCCAAACTTAGAAATACATAATCTTCACCAGGCAACACTGTCGTTGGAGAGATATTACCAATAATGATATAAATAAGTATAGGTAATAATCCTACGATAGACCCCCAGAATAACATGGATAATCCAGAACTGCTTCTCGTGGCTGCATCAGCTGCCAAATATCTTCTTACAAGTAGCACAACTGAACCACCGAAATAGAAAACAATAAACAGCAAGAATAACATATCTACAGTGGTATTCAGACTGCTAGTTGACTTTGGCTCAAATATATTTAGTCCAATAATAATTACACTCATAATGATAGCTGGAGCAAAAAGCATCAAGCTTGCATTCTTTTTCTCCATGAATTTACTCTTCTCAGGAAAATGCATCAAAAAGACAAATAGCAGGGCAAAACCAAACAGGAAGAAACTTGTAAAGATTGAATTCACTACATCTCTTATTGCAGGATCAGCAATATATGGCCGTCCCAAAAAGGCGGTTGCGAACGCCAAAGCAAACAGGGCAAATAAGAATGAAGACCAATTTGTCTTACTTCTATAAGCCCATAGACCCATTAACAAGTATATAAGCCCTACGAACCATCCTACCTTGCTTATCATGCTATCTGTTCCGGATTGTGCGGCATAAGTCAGTTCCATTGTAAGCTCTTCGCCATTTCTATCAATGACAAACTCTCTGGTCTCTCCTACCTTAGCTCTTGGCATGGCGTCCCAGGAACTTGCGTCTCGAACATCTAATCCATTGATGGTTTTTAATTGATCTCCTACCTGCATTCCAGCCGCATCGGCAGGGCTTCCATCTTCCACTCTTGTTACTTTGAAATCATTGTTTGCATATCCTAGATAAGTGTTGTTGCTTATGTCCATGAATCCGAAAACTCCCAGGATCAGCAATAGGATAGCAATCCCATACACCAGATTGGTGTGCATTGGTTTAATTGTTGACATTTCGTTTGTTTTAAGTTAGTTAATACGTTTGTTACATGTAAAATACTGATTTCTAGGTATTAATAGATATGAAAACAAAAAACCCTTTCCACATAATCGTGAAAAGGGTCGATGTGTATCTAGTATAAGTCTATCTAAGGCGTAGATCTTTCGTAGGCAAAGCCTCCTAATCTTCCTTGAGACCAAGATGTAAATCTTATGTCTATGTAGATGTTTTCTTCAACGAGTCTTAAGACGAGGTCTTCACCAACTATACTTTTCGGTTCTCCCACTGCAGTTCTGAATCTTTGAAAGTTTAAACTTTCTAGATTATCTGTAGTTCCGATGGCCCATTCTGTTCCTGCAGGACTATTGGCCTTGTCAGAAGAGCTTTCAGAAACCGCATTGAATATCTGTCCGCCATCGTTACCTCTTGTAAGAGCAACAAGGGCTGTAATGTTGTCTTGATTTTCCTCCAAGCTTGGATCGGATCCCTCCAATTTTTCAAAAGAGATACTTGGACCACTCCAAATGACAACCGTCGGGTCATTAGGGTCAATATTTCCCGGTGGTGTTTCGTCATCACTACATGACCACAAACCCACCATCAATAATAAAAAGCTGTACTTGATTAAACGCATGATATTTTTTTTATTTAAAAACACCCTGCAAGGATAAAATGTTTAGCAGACCAGCAGATGAAGTGCTAATTGTATAAGCTTACTCTTCCTCGCTGCTATCCAACAAACCTTTTTCATGAAGTGTATTGAACCACTTGATTACCTTTTTCATGTCTTTGAGTGACACCTTGTCTTCATCATATTCCGGAAGAATTGATTCAAAGTATTCCTCGATGACATGTTGCTCAGATTTCAAGTCTACCGGAGGTGTGTCTTCCAGTTTGGACTTCATACTTGAAAACACATCGGCCAATGGTGAAGTATCCTCAAGTGTATATATCGCAACCGTACCCAGCGGCGTAAATTGATGCTTCCTAACCGAGTAAAACTTAGACTTACCGGAATCAAGTGATTCCAATACCAATCCGTTATTCCTGCTGGCAACCAATCTGAATAATCCTGGTTCCGAGCTCACTGCCACAAAGGGTTCTAAATTCATATTAAAATTTGAGGCACAAAATATCCAATATCGACAATATTACATAGGGCTTTCACCGTCAAGTTTCTTGATAATTTTGTCTTGCTGATCTATACTCTCATCGTGAACAGCACTGATGTATTTGATAATGAATTCTTTGCTCAATCCTGATTTAGCAGCCTGATCAGTGGACTTGCCTATGATATCGTTCCATCTTTTATCCTGATAGATGGTCATGTTGTTCTCCTTTTTGTAAGCGCCGATATCTCTTGCAACAGCCATTCTATTGGAGAGCAAATTGATAATCTCCTCATCGATATGGTCTATGACTTCACGCATTTGATCCAACTTACTCTGTAGCCTGAAGTTATCCTCAAAGTCATGTCTTAATTTCATATCTGTGATCATGGATCCAAACACTTCGGGCGTTATCTGCTGTTTGGCGTCACTCCATGCATTGTCAGGGTCGATATGAGATTCAATCATCAGACCATCATAATCAAGGTCCATTGCTTTCTGTCCAACATCCTGTAGGATATCTCTTCGACCACATATATGGCTTGGGTCACAAAGAATCGGAAGATCCGGATTAAGCCTCATGAATTCAATGGCAATTTGCCATTGGGGTCTGTTTCTGTAATATTTTTCACCAAGATTTGAGAAACCACGGTGAATGGCGCCCAATTCTTTAACACCTGCCTTTCTCAGCCTCTCAATTCCACCATTCCATAGAGCCAAATCAGGATTGATGGGATTCTTTACAAGAACAGGAATATCTACACCTTTCAGCGCATCAGCAATCTCCTGTACAGCAAATGGGTTAACCGTCGTTCTGGCTCCAATCCAAAGAATATCTATCCCAAATTCAAGACAAAGGTCAACATGTGATCCTTTGGCGACTTCAACAGTAACTGGAAATCCAGTAAGGTCTTTTACCTTTTTCATCCATGGTAGACCTTTTGTTCCTACACCTTCAAATGAACCCGGTTTGGTACGCGGTTTCCATATGCCTGCTCGAAATATGTCAGACTTGCCTGTCTTCTTCAAACGCATAGCCGTCTCCAATACCTGTTCCTCGGTTTCAGCACTGCATGGCCCAGCGATAACGATAGGCCTTTTATCCTTAGTCAGCCAACTTTCTCTTTTTTGTTTAATCTCAGTCATTTCTTTTACTTCACTCATAATGTTCCTTATTTATATACCTCTTTTTGATCAATAATGTTTCATGATTTATTCAGCTTGATGCCGTTTAATACCCGTTTTATCTCGTTTGCTTCCGATATGGCCTCATACATTCCATCGACATCAATCTCATCAACCAAGACTTTGAAAGCCTGAACATGTTTTATATAGGCATCCAGAGCCTGAGAAAGATGGTCTTTATTCTTTGAAAAAATGGCCGCCCAGGTATGCGGGTTACACTTGGCCAGTCTTGCGGTAGAAGCAAAACCTGTACTGGCAAGGTTAAATATCTGCTTCTCATCCTTTTCTATATCCAATACAGTCTGACTCAGTGCAAATGAACTTACATGAGAGAGATGAGAGACAAAAGCCATGTGCTTATCATGCTCTGCTGCATTTAAAAAGTAGGATTTCATACCCATTGATTCAAAAATATCGATGACCTGGTCCAGGGCATCTTGATCAGAAAGCGCATGTTCACAAATGATATTTTTCTTCCCATCAAACAAATCCAACAAAGCCGCCTCAGGGCCTGAATGCTCTGTCCCCGCTAAAGGGTGTGCAGCAACAAACCTATGTCGCTTCGGATGGTTGGCGACTGCATTACAGATCAATTCCTTTGTGGACCCAACATCAAAGACAATGTGCTCCTCATCAATCTTGTCAAGTAAAAGTGGAATTTTGGATTCGAGATGGTCAACGGGAATACAAACAGCTATCACCTTAGCGTTATCAAGTGCATTCTCCAATGTCATGCCTTCATCTATAATTCCTAACTCTTCGGCCCGTGCAAGATGTGAAGTGTTTTTATCTACTCCAATTACCCTATGACCTGCCCTTCTCAACTCTCTGGCAATGGACCCGCCTATTAATCCTGTTCCTATTACTGCAATATTCATATCACTTAGTTGCAAAAAAAAAGTCCGGTACAAAATACCGGACTCCATAATATATTCTATAAACTACAATATTATCAGAGCCCGGCACTTGTCCAGAAATAGCTCCAATAGTTATATGTAGTATTGTTAATCATAAATTCATTATAAACCTAAACACTTTCCAGGTATTTATCAAAGCATTTTTTGAAAATTATCAGACAATTTCAAAATTACTGTCCGTTAACGCCTGGATCCCTTTCGATAAATTCATCATATAAATAAGTATGTCGACTCTCAAGTGGCACCTTAAATCCTCTGATGAACAAGTGCTTAATCTGGGTTTTTGTCTCAAACGGATCTCCATCCGCCACGAACAAATTGGCTACCTTGGTTCTCTCCAGAGAACCATACTTGTCATCAATACCAAAGATCCGGGCTGGTTGAATCGTCACCGATTTAAAAGCTTCTTTCCATCCCATCCCATATGCCGCAGCGAAACCAGCATTATATGGTAGGTTCCTCACATTCTCCGTTTCATTGGTTCTTATGGCCACCATCACACCAGCTTTTTGCATTTTTGAAGCATTTGAATAGGCTACATCATAATGATCGGAACTGCGTGAAGGATTGGTCAAAATCGGACCAGTAATAACAGCCAAATTGTTGGCAGCAATACTATCCGCGACAAGATAACCTTCAGAAACGCCAGTTAATATCGCCTTAACTTCCTTTTCCTTTATCCACTTAATAGCCTCCAGAATATCTTGCTTTTTGTTGACTTCAATTAAGAGATGCGCTTCTCCTGCAATGACTGCTGCCATCGCGTCGAGCTGTGGGTTGTATTTAGGCTTAGCGCCATTTGCTGCAGCTTCCGATTTTATACGCGCATGCAAACTTGCCTTGTTCCAGAAATCTTCGATCTTCTTTTTGACCAATTTATCATCCTTGGCAATGTCTTCATCAGATCGTCGGTCCCATCTGCCCCTTCTTCCCGTGGAAGGAAAGTTAAAGACTACAGCTTCAAAACCGGTAAACATCTGCTCAGGTGTGTAACCATGTAAATCAACAAGTGCTGCTGTGCCAGGAAAACGACCTCCCGAGGGAACAGCCATGCTGGTTGTTATGCCGTTAACACGTGTGACAGGAATATTGATGGAATTGGGGTTCACCGCCGTAAGCGCACGCATCTGAGGTGTAAATTCTCCAATTTCATTATGGTCTTGTGTCAGACCAATAGATCCGATTTCTGCGAGACCAAGTTTTGTTCCACTGTCAATCATACCAGGGTAGACAATCAAGCCAGTACAATCTATTGTTTTTGCACCAGGATGCTGAATATCTTCAGCGATGTCCATAATAAGACCATCCTGTATCAATAAGTCTGCTTTAATTCGTCCATCATCAAGCAATTCAAGCTCACCTCCTTTAAGCAAGAATATACCCGATTCAGATTTGCTGATCTGCTGTGCTGAAATTATAAGAGGCATACACAAGATCAAGCATATATTTAAAATTGATTTCTTCATCTGATTTTACTTTTCCATAAATAATCTAAAAAGGCCTTTGCTTCAGCTCCTTGCATACAGCTTTCATCTTCGTGATGATCAACAGCTTCATAAAATGCAGGAATTGTTTCTTCGGGATTGATGTCTATACGCATATCGGCCGGATCTTCATTGATATCAAATCTGACTATTCCATCTACAAGCGTGTACTGAGGAATCGCATAGATTGACAATGGGTGATTGTTAAAAATGACAAGGTCACCATCTTTACCAGTCTCAATAGATCCAACCCGATCCTCAATTCCCAATTGAATTGCAGGGTTGAGTGTGATAAGACGCAATGCTTCATTATCTGTCAATTGACCATATTTCTGAGACTTGGCGGCCTCATGGTATAGGTGTCTGATCAACTCTCTTGAATCCGAATTGATAGAAGTTATTACGCCATTACGTGTAAGAATAGCTGCATTATACGCCGTGGAATAATAAACTTCAAATTTATAAGCCCACCAGTCAGAAAAAACAGAGGCATAAGCTCCAAACTCTGCAAGCTCTGGTGCAACTTTAAATCCTTCATTAACGTGTTGAAAACATATCTTATCGACTCCATAGTCTTCAAGTACATTCATAAGCATCAAGATCTCATCAGCTCTATAAGAATGGCAGTGAATCATTATTTCACCCTTCAGGATTCCTGCAACAGCTTCCATTCTGGAACTGTACTCCGGTGCCATTTTACGCTTCCCAGAATTATAGTCTTCCCAATCCTGCATATAGGTTTTGGCAGCTTCAAAGGCATCTCTGAAGACCTGCTCTACACCCATTCTCGTGGCTGGGGCTATACCTCTACCCTGTCCGTGAACTCTCATGGGATTCTCACCTAAAGCAAACTTGATGGTGCGCATGGCTCCTTCCATTCTCATATGCTCAGGATTCTCAACGCCCCAGCGGTGTTTAATGGTTTCACACTGACCCCCGACCGCATTGGCAGATCCATGCATGGCATGAGAGATGGTAACACCCCCTGCAAGGGCTCTGTAAATATTAATATCATAGGGATCCAATGCATCACCGACAGCAACTTCTGCAGTCACTGGATTTGTAGCTTCATTAACGGCATCAATAGCAATATGAGAATGTGCATCAATGATCCCCGGCATGACATACATATCTGTGGCATCAATTCGCTTGACATCATCTGCTACAGTAATATCTGTGGCAATTTGACTAATCTTACCATTTTTGATAAGTATGTCTGTGTTGCTCTTTACACCATCAGTGATGGTCAGTACAGTTGCATTCTCAATAAGAACGTCACCTGTCTCTACCTGGGAATAGGACGGAACAACCAGTACAAGCAATAATATAAATAATATCATCTGTTTCATTTCATTTGGTTTTCAGGTGAAGAAATTTTTGACCCTTCAATTGGAAAGCTACCCATATCTGCAATGGTGGCTGTCCCTGAGTAAGAATCTGACTCCATTTCAAGAACCAGGTTTACCGGCAATTCAACACCATCTGCATCTACTGTCAGGCTACAACGGAAGGTACCTTCTTCAAAAGAAATATCAGTACACTCAATAGGCTCGCCTGGAGCAGAATTATCAGTAATAGATACTTCTAATTCATCATCTGATTGTGTTATTTCAATAGTACCTCTGTTTATCTCTCCCATAACATCCACTTCAAAAGACCAGGTGCCCAGTATGGCTTCATCAATTTTGCCCTCTGACTTGCTCTCCTTTTTCTTGATCTCATATTCAGTCATATCACCCTCAACAAAGAGATATTTGATCGCGGCATCTTCATTGAAGTACGCTTCAGTACAGACTATCATATTGGCCAGTTTACCTTCATGCAGACTACCCGTTACATTCTGAATACCCAATAATTCTGCAGCGTTTATTGTCAAAGCATCCATTGCTGTTTCCTCACTTAAGCCAGCATCAACCATACGTTTAAGGTTCTTTTTAATATCCTTAGCTTTAACCGAATTGGTACTGAATGCAAAGTCGATGTTTTCAGACTCGAGCCTAGCAGCCTGTGATTCATATTGAGCCAGGCTCTGATCTCTTTTTTGTACCAAAGCTTCGCGTACAGGATCCTTTACTTCTTCATCTTCATCCTTCTCTCCTTTATCTTTTTTCTTCTTCTTATCTGGAAGATCAAGTGAAAGTGCCATATGGACATTTCCACTCTTTAGTGCCTCTATCGCTGGGTCTGCCTGCTTCACATCTGTAAGAACCATATTGTAACCCAATTCCTTTTGAAGCTCCATCTGTCTGTATACCTCTTTGGCGGTCCTTGATATGGCAAAGACGGCTTGATCCTTTTTTGTAACAGGCACAAGAGCTTCCAATTCAATGTCTACTTTTGGTCTATTAGTCCCCTGTGGTGATTGATTATACAGTTCATGATTAGATGCATAGATTTCAGCATTGCGGTATAGGTCTCTCCATTTACTCATTACTGCTATCACAGTAGAAGGATATACTCTTCGGGCTCCTGCAAGTTGGAAAAAACTGGAACTTTCATCATGCATTATCATTTCCTCAGCACTGTCACCATTTAAAAGAGCAATGCATCCTTTACCTGGCAGCATTCTTCCTCTTGGAACGATATGAGCAATAGCAAATCCTTGTTTATTAAGCGCCTCAATTGACTTGTCTTCAGGGTCCAACATATCTGAAGCTTTGAGTTGAGGCGTTATACCCGCTAGATCATTGGCTGGATATCCGGGAAACTTTACATTAGGAGAGCGCGATTCCCTTTCTGGTTTGGGGATTGCCGTATGCGACAGGGCATCTATAAATGCCGGATAGACATAGGCAGAATCACCCTCAATAATTTTGGCATCATAAGGTGCTTCGATCTCAGCCGCAATCTGCTTGATGATGCCGTCTTCAAACAATATATCTCCAAGGCCCAAGCTGTCGGAGGTTGTTTGAAAAATATAAACATCATTTAGCAAAATTTTGGAAGTGACCTCAGGAACCTTGTTATAATCTGTTTGTGCTATCACTGCGCTTAAGGAAAGGCAATAAATGGCCAAACATAAAACAATATTTCTAGTCATTGACAAATTTTTTGAGTCGCCAAATATAGGCATAGGCATATAAAATTACGCGCATATTATGTTTAAAAAGTAATAATTGTAGTATCGCGCTAATAATAGCGCTGAATTCGGCTACAGAAAAAGGTATATGTCTTATATTATGATTTTTTATAATTTGTAACTTTGTGTAAATGGGCAGTAAAAAGAAGAAAGGCAAAGTAAAAACAGGAAAACCAGCATCGGCTGGTGAAAACAACAGGAAGCCAGGTAAAAAGAGTATGTGGTTTCGTAAAAACATGCTTGGGACAGTGCTGATTGCTCTAAGCTTTATTCTCTATGCCAATACGCTAGGTCATGATTATACGCAGGATGATGCCATAGTCATCTATGATAACATGTTTACACAAGAAGGCATAGCTGGTATTCCAGGCATACTTAAATACGATACCTTCTATGGTTTCTTCAAAACCGAAGGAAAAGCCAATCTTGTCTCAGGTGGTCGATACCGTCCATTTACATTGTTGATGTTTGCTGTTGAATGGGAATTGTTCGGTAGAAATCCAATGATCGGACATCTTATCAATATTCTTTTATACGGTTTATTATGTGCTGCTATATTCCTCTTTCTGCAGTTGCTCTTTAAAGACACCATGTCATCAAAAGCGGCAGCCATGCTTTCTTTTATGGTTGCCTTAATCTATCTGGCCCACCCCATTCATACTGAGGCTGTAGCCAATATCAAAGGGCGGGATGAAATAATGAGTATGTTGGGCAGCATAGTAGCTTTCTGGGCCTTGCTTAAATATGGTGCCAACAAATCAAATAAATATCTGGTGCTAAGTGCCCTTTCCTTTTTTGCTGCCTTGATGAGTAAAGAGAATGCCATCACTTTTCTGGGTATTGTTCCGATAGGACTCATGTTATTCAGAAAAAGAACCATGATCAACGCACTCAAGCTGAGTTTTCCATTATTCATTTCTGCTTTTGTATTTCTACTGATCAGATTCTCAATTCTGGGAATGGATTTTGGGGCCAGTACGAATGAGTTGATGAATAACCCATTTCTAAAAGTATCTGGAAATAGTTGGGTCCCGTTTTCAGCAGGTGAAAAGATGGCTACTATATTATACACTTTAGGTAAGTATGTAAGCCTTCTTATCTTCCCCCACCCACTGTGTCATGATTACTATCCAAGAGCGATAGACATAATGCAGTTTTCTGACTGGAAAGTATTGTTGAGTCTGTTCGTATACATAGCAATGATAACAGCATCTGTTTACTTCTGGAAGAAAGATAGAATAATCAGCTTTGGCGTCTTATTCTATTTGTTGAGTCTGTCCATCGTTTCCAATATTGTATTTCCAATAGGGACCAATATGAGTGAACGATTCGTGTTCATGCCTTCTCTTGGTTTTATTATTCTGGCATGGGGCATATTCTATAAATACATTCCGCAGGAGCGCTTGCTCCTGGCTCTTACTGGGCTGATATTCCTTGCATTCTCTTACAAAACGATCAGTCGCAATACGGTATGGAAAGATGATTTTACGCTTTTCACCAATGATGTAAAAATCAACAACAACAGTGCAAAGCTTCTCAATGCTGCAGGTGGCGCCCTTACCACCAACGCCTCTAAAATGCAGGCCGGCAATCTAAGAACGAATGACTTGAACCAGGCGATAATTTATCTCAAAAAAGCAGTTACCATTCACCCTACATACCGCAATGCTTATTTGCTTTTGGGAAATGCCTACTATTACCTGCAAGATTTTGAAAGCTCCATATTCTATTTTGATAAATCGCTTGAGATCGATCCGAATTTTAATGATGCATTGCAAAATCTGCCTGTTGTACTTAGAGATGGCGGTCGAGATATGGGTCAGAAAAAGCAGAATTTTGCAAAAGCTGAAGAATGGTTACTGCGTTCATATCAAATGAATCCAACAGACTACGAAACATGCAGACTCCTGGGCATCACATATGGAATTCAAGGTCAAAATCAAAAGGCTGTTGATTATTTTCTGAAAGCTGTAGATTTAAGGCCAGATGTAGCGGCCAACCACTCCAGCCTTGGAACGGCTTATATAAATATCGGGGAACAGGAAAAAGCCAGAGAAGCGTTTAATAGAGCTGTAGAAATAGATCCTGATGCATTGAAACATTTAAGGCAATAAGGCATTAAAAAAGTAGTTGAGAAAAATATGCGATTAAGCTTGGTTTATATTGTGGCTGTAACCCTTCTCCTTCTTGGATCGGTTCAGCTAAAAGCACAAAGTGGTGCTGCGCAATTATGGGCAGATTCCATATTGCAAAATATGACCCTGGATCAGAAAATCGGTCAGCTTTTCATGATTAGAGCCCATTCAGATTTGGGAGATGATCATATAAAAAGTGTGGAAAAGCTTATCAAAGAATTCCATGTTGGCGGTCTTTGCTTTTTCCAGGGAACGCCACGCAAACAAGCTGAACTCACCAATAAATATCAATCTCTTTCCTCTATCCCAATGATGGTTGCTTTGGATGCTGAGTGGGGTCTGGGAATGCGCCATAAGAAAAATGCTCTGAGCTATCCTAAACAAATGACCCTTGGTGCTATCAGTGATAATACGCTGATTTATGATATGGGGATAGATATAGCAAAGCAACTGCGCAGGATCGGTACACATGTCAACTTTGCTCCAGTGGCTGACGTAAATAACAATCCTGAAAATCCTGTTATTCACAATCGATCATTTGGTGAGGACATCTATAATGTAGCTACTAAATGCTACGCTTACATGAAAGGCCTTCAGGATGCCTCAGTAATGGCATGTGCCAAGCACTTCCCGGGACATGGAGACACCGACGTAGATTCGCATTATGACTTGCCGGTAATAACACATTCAAAAGAAAGGCTTGATAGTCTAGAGCTCATGCCTTTCAGAGTGCTAACCCAACTCGGTGTAAAATCCATGATGTCGGCACACCTATCGGTTCCTGCATTGGATGATAGAGAAAACAGGCCTGCCTCTCTCTCTAATAAGGTTTTGGAAGGCCTGCTTAGGGAACAAATGAATTTTAATGGTCTCATATTTACCGATGGTTTAGAAATGAAGGGTGTCGCCAAGCACTTTGAACCAGGACAGATGGAAGTTGAAGCGATAAAGGCTGGCAATGACATTCTTCTATTACCTATCAACACGCCAAAAGCATTCACGGCATTAAAAGAAGCTGTAGAAAATAACGAAATACCATTGGCAAAACTTGATGAAAAAGTTCGAAGGATTCTCGAAGCCAAGCATTTTTTGAAACTAAATGAATACAGCTCTGTCAATGCGTTAGACAGCATTGGCACAGATATTAAAGACAAAAAATCGCTGGCTCTAATTTCAAGGCTCTATGAAAAAGCCATGACATTGGCCAAAGATGAGTTGCGTGCCGTACCCATTAAAGATGAGGATATTCCAAGAACTGCATCTTTGTCGATTGGCGCAGAATCAGACAATATCTTTCAGAAAAGACTTGCGGATTTTGGTGTTTCAACAAACATAAGTATAGAAAAGTCTATTGATGCGGCAAAGATGAGTAAAGTGCTCAGTGATTTGCGTTCCTCGGAGGATGTGATCATATCAATCCATGATATGTCCATATTTAAGAGCCGCGATTTTGGTATTACAAAATCTGCATTCGACCTTATCTACAGACTAAACAATGAAAAAAATGTGATCCTTGTCATTTTTGGAACGCCATATTCTCTGGATTTTTTCAATGATATCCCGACGATAATGGTCGGATATGAAGACAATGATATCGCACAGGATGCAGCTGCTCAAGCCATTATGGGTGTAACCAGGATAGAAGGCAAACTTCCAATTACTGTAAATGATAACTTCCTTATAAAGTCGGGGGTACAGCGCTTGGGTATATTTCGTCTTGGTTATTCCATACCAGAAGCTGTTGGTATATCTTCAGATAGCTTGCTGGCCATTGATACCATTGTGCAGGAGATGCTAAATAAAAAAGCCACTCCGGGATGTCAAATTCTTGCAGCGCGTAACGGACGGATATTTTTTCAGAAATCCTATGGTAAACATACACCTGACGGTCGCAAAATGGTTGATAATGATGATGTCTATGATGTGGCTTCTGTCACCAAGATCCTATCAACTACCATTTCTCTCATGAAGCTCTATGATGAAGGAAAATTAAATTTATATGAGAAACTAGAAAATTATATTCCAAACATAGACACCACGAACAAAGCGAAATTAATCATTGAAGATATTCTGGCACACCATGCAGGATTACCAGGTTGGATACCTTTCTATGAAAGAACTTTGGATGAGGAAAGCCGGTCTGCTCAGCGTAAGGACGAATATTACAGTGAGATAGAAAGCGATAGTTTTGGCATTATGGTCTGCAACAACCTGTTTCTCAGAAACGACTGGCGGGACAGTATTTTTAATTTGATTTATTCCTGTGACCTCAGGGAATCAAGAGACTACCGTTACAGTGATCTTGGATTCTACCTGTTTCAGCAATTGATAGAATCATCCAGTAACAAATCGCTGGATCGCTATGCTTATGATAATTATTACAGACCTCTTAACCTAAAGAGAACATTCTATAATCCGGTTGACTATCTTGAAACGGAAGAAATAGTACCCTCTGAAAAGGACAACTACTTTAGAGATTGTGTATTGCATGGACACGTTCATGATATGGGCGCCGCCATGCTTGGTGGAGTTGCCGGACATGCGGGTTTGTTCTCGAACGCTAAAGAACTGGCCATACTCATGCAGATGCTTCTTAATGGCGGGAGTTATGGAGGGAGAAATTATCTGAAGCCACAGACGATTGAAAGATTTACTAAACGCTACTATAAATCATCTCGAAGGGGACTTGGATTTGATATGAAAGAAATTAATCCCGATCGTACGCTGAACATGGCTGAAGAGGCTTCGGAACTAACATTCGGACATCTCGGATTCACAGGCATTGCCGTCTTTGCAGACCCTAAATATGATTTAATATATATCATGCTCGCTAACCGGACATATCCAAGCATGAAGAATTACATTTTTGGCAAAGAAAACTACAGACCACGCATTCAATCTGTATTTTACAGAGCCATAAATGACACTAATATTTAATGGCCTCTCTTTCACTGGACATAGCACGCAGATATCTGTACGGTAAAAAGTCGACCAACTCGATTAACATAATCACAGGTATATCCATATTTGGTATATCGATTGGTACAGCAGCGCTGATCCTTATTCTGAGCGTGTTCAATGGTTTTGAAGGATTGCTTTCAGGTCTTTTTAATGCATTCAATCCGGATCTAAAGGTCCTGCCTTATGAAGGGAAGTTCTTTGAACTGGATGAAGGCGAACTTCTGCAAATTGAAAACCTGGAGGGCATAGATTTCGTATCCAAGACGATTGAAGAAGTTTCGCTATTTGAATATAAAGGAAGTAAAGAAATAGGCGTCATAAAAGGCGTTGACGACAATTATATTAATGTAACGCGACTAGATTCACTTATCATAAGCGGTCGCTATCTGCTGGAAAAAGACAATATCCAATATGCCATTATTGGTGCTGGCATGCGTAACAAATTATCACTTGGTATACAAGATGCGATTACACCTGTAACAGTGTACATGCCTCAGAAGAAACGGAAGATAATCGGAGCCAAGGAGTTCCTGGCCAAGGACTTATATCCAGCCGGTATCTTTTCGGTTCGCGGTGAAACGGATTACAACTACATGCTAACCAATCTTAGATTTGTTCAGAATCTGGTTGACCAAAAGGGCAAGGTAAGCGCCCTCGAATTGAAGTTAAAAAATGGTGTAAGTGCACAAAAGCTTAAAAATCAGCTACAGGATATTCTAGGTGATGCCTATGTGGTTAAGAACCGGTACCAGCAAGATGAAGCCTACCTCAAGGTGATGGAAATTGAAAAATGGTTTAGTTTCCTGATAGCCGGTATGACAATGTTACTCATAGCATTCAATCTTGTGGGTGCATTGTGGATGATTGTCCTGGACAAGAAAAAAGACATTTCAGTACTCAAAGCACTGGGATACGACACCATGCAGATACGCAATGTATTTGTTCAATTGGGAGTCTTGATCACTGGTATTGGGCTGGTATTGGGCTTTATTTTGGCGCTGATCGCGTATTTCATGCAGAAGAAC
>CBDDKN010000002.1:0-747500 GCA_965230215.1 Saprospiraceae bacterium
GGAGCGACTTTATCGCATAATTCACTATACCACCAGTAAGTTAATTAGACTCAAAACTCAATAATATATTTAAGAAAGGCGGCTTGAAAAGGTCGCCTTTTTTATTTCACATATTACCTTAGGCATTCCATCGATATTACTGCACTGCTCATCTATTTGAATGACCGCCCAGCCTATTTAAAATTAGCTTTGCATTCTCAAAAAGCAATTTTTATAGATCAATTTGACAGTTTTTCTGTTATCACACCGTAACTGACAATAATGAAGTATTTATTTTCCTTCCTGTTGTGCATCTTATGCAGTTTTTCATTTGCACAGGACAAAATCACCCTGAACGGATATATCAGGGATGCTGCAAGTGGTGAGAGCCTTATTGGCGCCACCGCATATATCGTAGAATTGGGAGTTGGGGCCACCAGCAATGAGTATGGTTTCTACTCGATAACGCTACCACCAGACAACTATACAGTTGAATATGGTTATCTCGGATATCAAAGCATATTTAAAGATGTTCCCTTAACTCAGGATGTAAGACTGGATGTAGAATTAGAAGAGGAAGCCACCGAACTTGATGAAGTTGTCATCACCGCTGATCAAGAAGATCGCAATGTTTCGGATGTCGAAATGAGTACAAATAAACTAGATGTAGCCACAATTAAAAAAATGCCAACTCTCCTTGGAGAGGTTGAAATCATCCGAAGCCTTCAACTGCTTCCTGGTGTCACCACAGTAGGTGAAGGCGCGACGGGATTTAATGTAAGGGGCGGAAGTATAGATCAAAACCTAGTATTGCTTGATGAAGCACCTGTTTTCAATTCTTCACATCTATTTGGTTTCTTCTCGGTTTTTAACCCGGATGCTGTAAAAGATGTTAAGCTTTATAAAGGTGGTATTCCATCAAGATATGGTGGTCGTCTATCATCCATCCTGGATGTTAGAATGAAAGAAGGTAACAGCAAGAAGCTTTCTGTAAATGGAGGTATTGGATTTATCTTTTCCAGATTGTCCATAGAAGCTCCCATCGTCAAAGACAAAGCATCATTTATTATTGCAGCCAGACGTTCCTATATTGATGTACTGGCAAGGCCCTTCCTGAGTGAAGAAGATAGAGATTCTGGACTGAACTTTTATGACCTGACCTTGAAAACAAACTATAAATTCTCGGAAAAAGACAGAATATTTATATCAGGCTACCTTGGTAGAGACAATTTCGTATTTGGTGAATCTGCCGGTTTCAATTGGGGTAACTCAACAGGTACAATAAGATGGAACCACCTGTTCAGTGAACAGCTTTTTGCCAATCTTACTTTCTATTACAGTGACTATGATTACCAAATCAATTTTTTCAGTGATCCACAGAACAGATTCGATTGGGATGCAAGCATCGTGAATTATAGTTTAAAGCCTGAATTTACATTGTACTTGAATCCAAAAAACTTACTGCGCTTTGGGGGTCAAGCTATTGTATATGAATTCGATCCCGGCACAGCACAAGGTGTTAGTGAAGGGGAAGTCAGAGACTTTGGACTTGCTACCAAATATGCCATCGAGTCTGCGCTTTATATTGAGAACGAACAAGAAATCGGAGAAAACATCAAGATCAACTATGGTTTGAGATGGTCCCATTTCAATTATACAGGTAAAGGTGAAGCCTTCACTTTCGCAGATGCCGAACCAGGACAAAGAAGAGAATTTGTTTCTTCAGAATTCTTTGATCAATGGGAAAGCATTCAGACATACAACAATTTTGAACCAAGGTTCTCAATCAAGTACCAGACGAGTCCTACCAGTTCAGTCAAAGCAAGCTATAACAGAATGGCACAGTACATTCAGTTGATTTCCAACACGGCTGCTTCTACTCCGGTAGATATCTGGACCCCTGCATCAAACAATATCAGACCTCAGGTTGCAGATCAGGTAGCTGTAGGATACTTCAAAAACCTGCGCAACAATATGTATGAGTTTTCGACAGAGGCCTATTATAAAAAAATGGACAATATCGTCGACTACATAGATGCTGCGGATTTAATATTGAACCCATACCTCGAAGGTGACCTACTGGAAGGAGAAGGAAGAGCCTATGGCCTGGAGTTCTTATTGAAGAAAAACAAGGGCGACTTTACCGGATGGATGAGTTATACACTGGCAAGAACAGAAAGGCGTGTTGAAGGCATAAATGAAGGCAACTGGTACCCTTCAAGATTTGACCAGACTCACAATTTCTCATTCAGCGGTTTCTATGAGTTAAATGAAAGATGGAGCCTTAGCTCAACATTTACTGTAATATCAGGTACACCGATCACATTTCCTACCTCTAGGTTCGAACAGCAAGGTTATGTGATTCCTCATAATGCCAACGACAACAGAAACAATGTACGCATCCCTGTTTACCATAGATTGGACTTTGGTGCAACATTGAAGGGCAAGAAAAAGCCAGGAAAGAAATGGTACGGTGAATGGGTTTTTTCAATTTATAATATATACAATAGACGTAACCCGTTTGCTATTTACTTCAGACCAGATGAGGCGAGACCAACAGGATTGGATCCGGTACAAACACAAGCTCTTAAAATATCCGTCATTGGCAACTTTATTCCATCAGTTTCATACAACTTCAAATTCAATTAAAATGAAAGTACATTATATATTATACCTAGCTGCTTTACTTTTTGTCTCTTGTGAGGATCCCATCGATGTGATTCTTGAGGATGCACCTGAGCAAATGGTCGTTGATGCATGGTTGGACAACATGTCTCAGAGACAGGAAATCAGAGTAAGTAAAACATTGCCTTACTTTACAGCTGAATTCACCCCGGGGGTTGAAGATGCAACCGTAACAGTCACCAACAATAATGGCACAGTATACACCTTTGAACATGAAGCTGATGGTCTATATGTTTACAATCTTCCTGCAGGAGAAACGCTTGGGGAAGTAGGAGATGAATTTGAATTGGAGATTCAATCAGGTGATGATCGGTACACAGCCAGTACTCAAATGTTTAGAGTTCCACAAATTGATTCTCTTACACAAGAGTTCAGAGAAAACGAGGTCTTTACAGATGACGGCATCTATTGCCAGGTATTTGCCAGAGACTTTGATGGTTTGGGAGATACATACTGGATTAAATCCTATAAAAACGGTCAATACCTCAACAGACCTTTTGAAATTAATATCGCTTATGATGCAGGCTTCGATTCAGGTGGTGAAGTTGATGGATTTGTATTCATCTACCCTATCCGTGATCTTGTGAATGAGGTTGATGAAGACGGAATTCCACAGCAATGGATGCCTGGAGATGAATTGAGAGTTGAGATTCACTCTATCTCCAACGAAGCTTTCGGCTTTCTTGAAATCATGAGAGATCAACTCTTGAATTCATTCAACGGTATATTTGCCGAGCCTCTTGCCAATACCAAAGGCAATATCGTACATGCTAATGGAGAAGAAACAGTACTTGGGGTATTCAATGTATCAGCTGTTTCTGTGTCTGAAAGAACAATAGAATAATAATCTTAAGCATCCGGCTCAAACCATATTTTGTGTTCGGTCTGTTGTTCTGACATGTAGTGAATGAGAATTTCTTCGTGCGCCTCAATGGCTCGCTTGGCCACTATTCGGATATTATCTGAGTTCAGATCTATCTCAAATTCTGCATTTGGGTCTTCTGCATGATTATACAATGAACCATATCCTAGGGCAATGGCAGATGTTTTGGCTTTGTAGTCCCAGATAAAATAATAATCATGTAATAACGTACGATGTATTTTGGTCGTATCTTCTGCACTCAGGACAATAACAGGGCAAATCTCTATGAGCTCACCCACCTCGATATCCGATGCAGAGTACACGGCTCTACCCTTTTCATTTTCCATTATATACAAATCCGGACGCTGCGTGCTTAACATGATTATTTATTTATTTTGGATCAAGTTAGAAACAATAAAGCAAATGCAAAATGGTATTCTCAAAAAGCAAAAAGCTTGATCAGCTAACCCTTCAGCAGTTTTTATATCTCGCTTTATATGTTCGAGAAGGTGAAAAAGCTTTTCCAAAAGAAATCCTGCATCAGGATGATTTCAAAATCTACTACCACAACTTCGGACATAAAGCACATGATATGGCATTCATAGCATCAGATAATAATGATATTGTAGGATTGGCATGGGCCCGTTGTTTTGAGGAATCCGATCAGGCACATGGTTTTGTTGATAGAGATATTCCAGAGCTAACCATATCTGTATTGCCGCAATACCGAGGAAAAGGTATTGGCACAAGCTTACTTAAAAATCTTATCGAGCACTATCGATTAGAAGCTTATAAAGGCATCTCATTATCTGTAGATAATCAAAATGATAAAGCTGCACAGCTATACTATTCTTTGGGTTTTATATTCCATTCTGCCCAGCCTACCGCCAACACCTTGATACTTAATTTCTGAATTATATAATTGATTGTTAAGTTTACATAAGCCATTCGAAGGTATTATCATGGGACATCATCACCACCATCACAATCACCATCATGACTCAGTATCCAATCTGAGGCTGGCTTTTTTCTTGAATCTCATCTTCACAATCTTCGAGATTATAGGTGGACTTTATGTCAACAGTATTGCTATTATATCTGATGCTGTACACGATCTGGGAGACAGCCTGTCATTGGGAACAGCATGGTACTTGCAAGCCAAGTCAAAATCAAAGCCCGATGAAAAGTATAGTTTCGGCTATGCGCGTTTCTCTCTTTTGGGTGCACTCATCAACAGTCTCGTCCTTATCGCAGGTGCCATTTATGTTATCAGTGAAGCCATAGCAAGGATCATGAACCCGGAGCAAAGTGATGCCAAGGGCATGATATTAATTGCAATAGTTGGTGTATTGGTCAATGGTTATGCTGCCTGGAAAGTCAGTCATGGCAAATCATTAAACGAACGGATAATCAGTTGGCATCTCATTGAAGATGTACTGGGTTGGGTAGCCATTCTTATAGGAGGCGTTATATTGTTGTTTAAAGAAATCCCCTTTCTGGATCCGGCCCTCTCATTAATAATTATGACATTCATCCTGTGGAATGTCATTAAAAACTTGCGTACCACCCTATTTATATTTTTACAAGGTATTCCGGATGATATTGATCCACGCCATATTGAATCAGAAATCGAAAAAATTGAAAATGTCGACTCCGTTCATCATACACATATCTGGTCGCTTGAAGGAGAACATCACGTGTTTTCATCCCATGTCAAACTGACCAATATTCAGACGATGAGGGAATTGCTTAATATTAAGTCTGAGATAAAGCAGATACTGGCCAAATATCCATTTAGACATTATACGATAGAAACCGAATTGGATGTGGAGACCTGCGGCCTCCCAAAAATTAGTAATAGCGAAAACCATAAACACTAAACAATACATTATGACACTTGCCGAAGTAATGCAATCTCTTGAAGAGATGGGGAATGAAAACACAAAAAAGATATTTACCAAACATGGTGCCCAAGAACCATTCTTTGGTGTAAAAGTGCAGGATCTGAAAAAGCTCCAGAAAAAAATCAAAAAGGACCATGAGCTGTCCATTGAACTCTTCAACACCGGGAATGCTGATGCTATGTATCTTGCCGGTCTGATTGCAGACGAGAGCAAAATGACAAAGCGCACGCTGGATGACTGGGCCAAAAAAGCCAGTTGGTACATGATCAGTGAATATACAGTCCCATGGATTGCAGCCGATAGTGGTCTGGGATGGGAAGCAGGCCTAAAGTGGATTGACAGCAAGACAGACAAGATTGCCAGCGCCGGATGGGCAGCACTGGCTTCACACCTATCAGTTTGCGCCAATGAAAATATTAAAACATCAGAAGTAAATAAACTGTTAGATAGAATAATTAAAAGTCTTCATGATTCACCAAACAGAGTTCGATACACAATGAACGGTTTTGTAATAGCTGTTGGATCATATATTCCTGAATTAAAAGAAAAGGCCCAGGCAGCCGCTGAGAAAATCGGAAAGGTGCATGTGGATGTAGGTGGAACAGCTTGTAAAGTCCCTGATGCAAAAAGCTATATCCAAAAAATCGCTGACAAGGGCTATACTGGTAAAAAGCGCAAGATGGCCCGCTGTTGATCAGTTAACTATAAATGTTGATGTAGCTAGCAGTCTGGTGAAATCATCATTATATAACTTTACTGAATACAGGCCTGGATGCTCATTAATATTCACATTATGTATACCTTCTACAGCCCCCTTATAAACCTCTTGACCTAGGTAATTAAAAACCTTAATGTTTGATTCTTGAGATAACAAATTATCCCCATCATACAACACAAACTGTCCATTATTTGGATTAGGCGCTATTCGCAGATTGATAGGATTTCTAGAATTCGTAGTCTCAGTAGGGTCAATAGGGATGTCGCTAACCAACTCATTAATAGTTAAGTTAGTTCTGATCGGACTATTAGCATCAAAATAAATATCAGCCTCATTTGTCAGTTCCGTAAAATCATCAAGCCCTTCTATAGGGTAAATGCTGAATCGCACATAACCATGTCCTTCCGCACCAGCAGTTTCACTTGGAGGCAACATAATATCATCAAAGTTAAATCTGACATTGTTGCCTTGAATCTTATAGTTCATCGGGTGTGAACTTGACTTGATTCGTAAAGTATTTATATCCAGATCTTCAGAAATATCATCAATTATAAATACATCTTGTGCTGGGTAGTTACCTGTATTTTCAAACCTAATGGTATAGTGAAGTGGTTTGTCATACAATAAGTAAAAATGATGATCGTCGGAATAAGACAACTTATCATTGGGGTCTACAGCGCATCTCAGTTCCTCCTTTAATATATCTGTACTACTTGGAGAACCGTCTTCATTTACAATCCGTGCCTCTACATCTATAATCTCACCTACAAAATCTTCACTGGCAACTCTGAAAGAAATTTCTACTACTCTTGAGTCCAAAATGTCAATTTCTTCATCAATAGCCAACACAATTGAATCTTGATTGGCATCGATAGTTGGTATATTGGCAAACCTGAATTCCAGTAAAGAATCCGGATATATGATAAGACTCCCCTTAAATGGAATCGTACCCTTGTTATCAATATTGATACTCATTGTAATATTCGTATTACATAGTACCACTTCAGAAGCCAAGGAGATTTCCGCCTCCTGAAAATCATAAGCCGCATTGATACCTACATCATGTTGCACAGCTTGACCTACATCATCAACTACTACTGCATCATTATTGGTGATCTCCCAGGCTTGTACTTCATTGGTGATGCCAACAGTATATTCACCAGGCTCCACAGCCATGAGAAACTCATCTGGCCAATACGTTACGCTGTATGGCATTGGTGATGCTTCCAGGTATTTAAACTCAACAGTTTCCTCCATGTCATCTTTAATACCGTTCTCATTTTGATCGAGAAAAACATTTCCTCTAATCAAAGACAGTGCAGGTTGATAGGTAACAAAGATGGCAAAGTCCAAAAAATGTCTCGAGACCACTTCGCCATCCAACATTTGGGTAACTCTAATAGAATAGAGGTAATGACCCGATTCCTTGAAGCGTCCTGTAAAAGCTGCATTCTCATCGTCAAACTCTATTTCATTACCTTGTCCAAATGGCATGTCTTTACTATACCCAGAAACAAACTCCTGTTGAGGAAATGGCGGTAAGCAAGCCTGAGCACTAGGTCTTACACATTCACAACACATTAAACTACCTCCTGTATTCGCATCCACTACCCCACCACTGGTAAATGGATTGATCAATTCATACGTTGTTTCAAATTCGCTAGATTCCTCAAATGGAAATTCTATGGCATAAGATGCATTCGGCAATGCATATGGTTGAACAACCTCTTTCATATTAACCGATCGGCTCCCTGCGCTGTGTGCTTTTGGTGTTAGTTCCAATTGCATAGCATATCCAGCTTCCTCTGAGTTCAGAATATTTACATAGCTAACCTGACGGCAACATCTCTGGTAAGCAATTAAATAAGTATAACCATCATTCGGAATAACAATATCAAAATCATATTCTCCCCACTGTACTACAAAATCAATAGGATCTGTAGCAAAAGGATCTTGATAAACAAAGTCTTCAATAACGCCAACATTAACATTAAATGAGTTATGATATTCATATTCTACTCCATCTAGAGTTTTATAAATACCAATCATTGCAGGAGAATCAAAATTTGCTCCATCAGAAAACTTATCACGGAACATATCCATACTAATAGAAAACCTGCTGAAAGAAGAATCTGATTCTGTGCATTCATAGCTCATGAATCCGCCAATAATATGTGCTGCATTTAATTCATGTGTACAATGAATCAAAAAGGCTAGAAGTCCAATGATTAAGGTCCTTTTCATTTTGTCTGAGTTGTTCATTTCAAAATACAAAAAATATATTATTAATTAGCTGACTATCTATAACAGAAAACACTTCTCCTTAATGGAACTATGAGAAAAGCAGATTCATAAATCTGTAAACTATTCGACAGTCCCATATTTTATATGCATCTATTACAGCCCTTCTCATTACCTTAATTATAAACCTTGAAAAGAGAGAATTTAAAATTCGGGGTTTTCCACCAATACAAGCCAAATCGGAATTCATACATTTGAATTACTCCCCTTAATATTTAGAACTCAATTCCGACATACCCTTACTAGTTCATTATTCATCTACTAAAACATTTTTTATGAAAATGTATAGACTTCTACTACTATGCCTTTTAACAATAGGCAGTTACACTTTAGATGCCCAGCGTAATTGCGGGTCTACAGATCATCTACATCAGCAACTTCAAGATTATCCGAAGCTTAAAGAGCGAATGGATCAGATTGAAAAAGCCACACAACAGTTTATCAACAACCCTGAAAAAGTTGTAAATGGCGTTATAACCATTCCTGTTGTCGTACATGTTGTTTACAACACAAGTGCTGAAAATATCAGCGTCAATCAAATCAATTCTCAGATTGCTATTCTTAATGAGGACTTTCGAAGACTGAATAGTGATGCTAACAATGATTGGCCGCAGGCTGCAGATTCAGAAATCGAGTTTTGTCTGGCCAGTGTTGATCCCCAAGGTAATGCTACAAATGGAATCACCAGAACAAGTACTTCCGTTAGTTCATTCTCAACAAATGACAATGTCAAATTCAACTCTACTGGAGGCAAGGATGCCTGGCCATATCAGGACTACCTTAACATGTGGGTATGTGATCTTGGCGGTGGACTTCTGGGTTATGCTCAGTTCCCGGGTGGACCCGCAGCTACTGACGGTGTAGTAACAGATTACCAATACTTTGGAAATCAGGGCACCGCCACTCCTCCATTCGATTTAGGACGTACAACCACTCATGAAGTAGGTCACTGGCTTAACCTCAGACACATTTGGGGCGATGGACCCTGCAGCACTGATGACTTTGTTGCGGATACGCCATCTTCAGATAATCCTAACTATGGGTGCCCTCTAAGTCACGTATCATGTGGAAGCACTGATATGGTTGCCAACTACATGGATTACACGGACGACTCGTGTATGAACCTTTATACTGAAGGTCAAAAAACAAGAATGCGTGCACTCTTTGATACTGGTGGATTCAGAGCAAGCCTGCTCAATTCGCCAGCATGTGGCGGCGGTACACCTCCAACCTGTACAGATGGTATTCAGAATGGCCAGGAAACTGGTGTTGATTGCGGAGGCCCTGATTGCCCACCATGCCCTACTTGTCCAGACACCGATGTAACTTTAACGATCAATTTGGATAATTATCCTGAAGAAACCACCTGGACCATTACCGATGCCTCAAACAATACTGTGGCTTCTGGTGGCCCTTATGGTTCACTGCCAAATGGGTCAACGGTAACAGAAACATACTGCCTTGCAGACGGTTGTTATGACTTCACCATATTTGATAGTTATGGAGATGGCATCTGCTGCGGATATGGTAATGGTTCATACAACCTTACAGATGACAACAACAATGTTCTTGCATCAGGAGGTGCATTTGGAAGCTCCGAAACAACCAATTTCTGTCTTGGCTCAGGACCACCACCTCCTACATGCTCTGATGGCATCCAAAATGGTCAGGAAACCGGTGTTGATTGCGGAGGTCCTGATTGTCCGCCTTGTAACAATGGTGGTTGCTCTGATGTATTCATTGACTACAGCGACTTTGACTCAGGCTGGGGTATATGGAATGATGGTGGATCAGATTGTAGACGAAGCACGAATGACTCTGCATATTCATTCAGCAATCCAAGACCTGTAAGATTAAGAGATAATACCAACACATCTGTTATGACAACAGACCCTCTAAACTTAGATGGATTTGAAGAGGTTACAGTAGATTTCACCTACATCGCTAGAAGTATGGAAAACGGTGAAGACTTCTGGTTACAGGCCTCCTTGAATAATGGTCCATGGCAAACGCTCGCCGTATGGGCAAGAGGGGTGGACTTCAATAATCTTGAAAGATACTTTGAAACAGTCGTCATTACAGGCACGTTCACATCCAACACAAGATTTAGATTCAGATGTGATGCCAGCGCTAATAATGACTATGTATACATTGATGATGTCGAGTTGACAGGTTGCTTTAACAACGACACCAAAGTCATCGATGAAGAGTATATCTCTACTCTGGAGACAACTGAAGAACCAGTTGAGGAACAGAGAATCCTGACATCTGATATCAAACTCTATCCTAATCCAAGCGCCTACCTAAGCAATCTTGAAGTCATCAGTTCAAAAGAATCAGATGCACAGATACAATTGCTTTCGGCTGGTGGCCAACTTATGAAAACAATTCCTCACAAGCTGAATCAGGGCTTGAATAAAATTGAGTTGAATACTTCTGAATTTGATGCAGGACTATACTATATAAGACTGCAAACAGAGAAGGAAATAAAAATCGAAAAGCTACTGATCATCAAATAAAGAAAAGCGGCTCCGAAATGGAGCCGCTTCTTTTTTATCTAATCTTTGGGACATCTGCATTTACCGCAATTCCGGCAATCGTGTTCCTTTTCTTTCTCTTTATACTTAGAAAGACGTTTCAATACAAGCTGCATTGCTGTAACATGATCAGCATTATTAAAATACAAAGCTTCATCCTCTAGTAACACCAAAGGAATAGAATTGTAATTGCGAGCTATAATGTGATCTAGATCATTGTTTTCAACAACTGTCGCATTGATCTTGTTGATTTCAATGTAACTCACTATTGAACTCTTAATATCCTCGTATACCGCAGATTTAATACCGATTAGCTCGATCCTGGTCATGTCTCATAAACTATATTCTTGTAAAGTTGACATTAATAGTTTATCTAATACATGACCCGAATCATCTTAAATAATGATCAAGATCATTTTCCAAACTTGAAAGGGGTGAGCCTACATGTAAGGCTCTAGTGCGGCGTCATTGACAACATCAACCATTTTTGTTTTGAAGTCACTGACAAGTTTCTCAGTTGCAATTCTGGATTTTGCGTTTGAAGCTACGTATCTGATATGCGTCCACTTTGGCCCGCACGAAATAATTTTAATCGCAATATTATTCATATGTCTATTGTGTTTTTATGAGGTTCAGAAATTTGGTTGGCATAATTGATTTTGAGACTTGCAGCTTCCCGACGATCCCTGAATGAAGATCTTCTGGATAGGGGCAATAAGCGCTTGACCGACCTTGATAGTCGACTTATTTGTTTTGTGGACAAATGATATTTCTTCTTGCGTGAACGCATAATCCAATTTTAATTTTCCCTACTTTCCCTGCTGCACAGAAGGATAAAAATTCCTTTGATTTGAACCTGTAAAATTTAACTCCATTGGGAAGGAGTATCCGTCTTAAGGGCATCTGATTGCTCAGATAAATACCAGGCTCATAAGATTTAAATAAAAGAATGCTGGACATAGATAACCTGTCCAACATTCATAATAACGCACTATCTAACATTTAAGTTCCATCATGATAAAATTAATTCAGCGAATGCATGAGTTGTGGCCCCAATTCATAGGCCGCATCATGTACTTCTGAATTTATTTCACTATAATCAGGATGTGACTCATCTATAATCTTAAGACTTTGATACAAGGCAAGTGGTTCCCCTGTTTTACCTAAAACCTGATCATCAATCAATAACCTGGCTTTATCAGTTTTCCCCAATGCATGCAACAATTGAGCTCTTCTTAAAAATGCAGATGGAGAAGGATTTTGACTCAGCTCATATTGAGAAATTGATTCCAATAATTTCAGATCTCTTACACTTTCAACATTCTTGAACACATAGGAAGCATAACTGCTGAAATAACGCTCTGACTTTAAAGAAGCCATAAAGCCGTTTCTCAATTCTGATGCCTCATCCATTAGTCCTTTCATATCCATAATTTCTGCCTGCAAAAGATTGATAGCCGTTATATTAAAATCATCAGATACACGATTTAAAATTGATAAAGCCTTTTCATAATCTTCTTCACTCGAATAAGCTATCCAGGCCAGACCCTTCATGCTATGCCAGTCAGCACTATTGATAAGCAAAGCGCTGCGATAATATTCCTCTGACTTTGCAATATTCTCCTTGTGACCATAAAAATCACCCAAATTTGAATACAGCCAAGCCCTTTTGTTCAGGTCATTAGGCGCTATAAGCGCAAAACATGATTCGAGAGATTCTATGGCACCATCAAGATTTCCAATTGAATCTTCTAGCCGTGCTTTCCTTATGAGAAACTCAAACCCACCCCTCTTCGACAACTTGTCTAGATAAAATAAAGCCTGTTCATCATCTGACAATTCAAAATACACATCGAACAACATCGCTTCAGTAAGAACCAAATCATCAGATTTGATTTCGGCCACGAGCAGGTCTTCCAGAGCATCACAAAACCGATGTTGCTTCATCTGAATTCCTGCCCGCATTCGAAAAACTTTTGCAGATGTTTGTTCATAAGCATTTATGACAGCGTCCAATAAATTTTCTGCTGCTATTAGATGCTCCATATCTCCGTCAATCATGAATAAATCGAGATAGGTCCTAGCCTCCTTCAGATCATAAACCGGATGTAGCTCTGCTGATCGGTTTTGCCAGAAATTCAATTCTGATTTTATCAAATCATATTTATAAGAAGGAGCATAAAGATTCTTCACATCTTCCCCTGCTTTGCTTTGAATACTACAAAGCAAAAGCGTTGTTATAATAAATATATAATAGTGCATAATTGTGTTTTATTAATTATTAAAAAATTGATGGAAGCCTATTTGTACCTATTCTACCATGGACTGGCCAGATATGGAAAACTATTTGTAAATGCTTTATCATTTGAATCCACATTGTCAGAAGTCAAACCGGGATTCATGGTTCCGTCAGGTCCTCCAAACAAAAGCAATAACTCTACATCAATCACATCATCTGCTAGTGCCCTGCCTGTAAGGACATTTGTACCATCAAAAAATGTGGTCACACCTGTCGTTGAAACCGAAAGAATATCCGTAGCCAATACACCACAGAAAGTTTCTGCATCAAGACCCAAGGCATTGGTTGTATATCCCGGGTTTAATGCCAGAAGCCTATCCACAAATTTTTGTGTAAATGCAGGACCCATTTCAGAAGGAACTGTCGTATTGAAAACATCCTTATCTGCTGATCCTACGAAAACCGTATTGATTGCAGGTCTTGCCATCTGATCCCTCAGTTCATACTGTCCGGAAAAATCGGGTGTCTGCATTTGCTCTTCATCATCCGAACAAGCAATAAATCCAAAGACCAATATCATTGTAGCCATCAAGGCTGTTATATTTTTAAACTTTTTCATTTCTATTCAAATTTTTATTATGATTTAATTTTACTTTCTACCCAAGTAGACAAGCTGGCTGAATTACCAAGCAAACTTTTAGGTACTTCAACAACTATTGACATGACGTTAGTACCTGCAAATGTATCATTGCCCGGGTCAGAAAAACCACTTGCATTTCCAGCCAGCACATCCATATAAGCTCCCAGATCAAAAAAGAAAGGATCATCTCTCGGCCCCGCGAATGCCGTAATGCCAGCTCTGGAAGCAGAGACCGCACTTTGTCCGTAACTTGTGATATCTACAGAAAGGTTTTCTTCATCAGCATTGATATTGCTGGCCTTTCCGGGAGCAGATGGCGCATAAGGTCCGAAGATGTACATCTTACCATGTCGAGGAATCGCTTGAATCACCAGATCCTCTACATTGTCACCGGTATTATCAATATTGAATTCAACCAGCACATTCTCATCAAAGTTGACTGTACCTGTCATGGAAGGACTCAACAAACCACTCAGGTTAGCGACAAATACCATTTTCGAATCATCAGCTGGACTGCTGAAGGCATAATAATCCGTGATGTCGGTCGGCATATTTGTTACTGCCGGAGCATCGATATGATCCGCCGAAGTTAGAAATAGGGATAATGCAGCAACGAAACCGATCCCCAGTGAAATCTTTAGAATTTTCATTAGTAATATTTTTTAAGTTTTTCAATTGGTCAATTCATTCCTGTAATCGACCTTCAAACCTTACTACGAGGATGATTTGAGATTTGGATTTATAGTTTTCAGATTTTTTATCTTTGACATATAGCTAAGACTATTGAACACTAGGGACAATCATTTTATAGAGCTAATAAGGAATCAGGATCAGACTGGTCTGGCTGGGCTATATGATGAATATGCTTCTCCCCTCTTAGGTATTATTATCAGGATCGTTAAGAACAAAGAACTGGCAGAAGAAATACTTCAACAAACAATGTTAAAAGTTTGGAACAAGATATCGCTGTACGATCCAGATAAGAGTAATCTTTTCACTTGGATTGCCAAAATTGCCAGAAACACGGCTATTGATAAAAGCAGACTTAAAAGTTTTTCTAACATTCAGAAAACTGATTCACTGGATTCTACCGTATTAGATATAGCGGAGTCACAGGAAAGCAGTCTTAAAATGGATGTTCAGAAGATGACTTCAATTCTGGATCCCAAATACAAATTGGTTTTGGATAAACTATACCTTGAAGGGTATTCTCAGAGCGATCTGTCCAAAGAATTAGACATCCCTCTGGGTACGATAAAAACCCGTGTCAGGATGGCAATTAACATACTGAGAACGGAATTTAAAGATGAAAAAAAATATTTCCTGGGCTTACTTTTATTAAGTCTACTGGCAATGTTATGGCTTTAGATAAAAAAGACATATTAGAATCCGGCTTGCTGGAATTATATGCTATAGGTGCATTGAAACAAGAAGACATAACTCTTGTAGAAAAGGCACTTATTGAATTTCCAGAGTTGAAAGATGAGCTTTCTAAAATTGAAGCCAGTCTGGAATCTTATGCCAGACTGAATGCCGTAAAACCATCTCCGACAGTCAAAACTGATCTTCTGAATAAGCTTGGGCCAGATGGGGTTAGAATAAAGCACGATACCGGAAATAGGTCTGGAATGAAAACTGTTTCAATCATCCTGTTGCTTGCAGCTGCAATAGCTACCATTTACTTTGGTACACGGTACAACAGCCTTCAGGAATCATCAGAAAAAGCGATTGCAGAATGTGATTCTACCAAAGTTGAGTTGCAAACCAGGATTACAAGACTCGAAGAGATACTGAGTGCCAACAGCAGAATTATTCCAATCAACGCTACTGAAAAATATCCGCAGACCCAACTCTATTTCCACCTTGATGATGTGGCTCAAACGAATTACATTCAAATCAAGCAGTTACCTGAAATATCAGATGATCAAAGGTTCCAGCTTTGGTCACTAAAATCTGATCAGGATCCAATTCCAATGGAATTGTTTGCTGGAACAGAAGACATTATAATTCCTGTCTCATATATATCTGAGACAAATGCTTATGCCATTACGATAGAATCAGCTGAGGGTGCAGAAGTACCAGACCTTGATAATCTGATAGGAGTTTTTAGTATCTAGTACCCTATTTTCTCAAATTATTATAAATTCGCAATCGCATTCTGATATGCAACAGCTCAATGGGGCCTTAGCTTCCCGTAAAAGAAACCTAAACGCTTCTTTACGGTACAAGCACTTCGCAAGGCCCGGAGAAAAAATGGGGCCTTAGCTTCCCGTAAAAGAAACCTAATCGTTTCTTTACGGGACAAGCACTTCGCAAGGCCCAGAGGTAAAATGGGGCCTTAGCTCAGTTGGCTAGAGCGTTTGACTGGCAGTCAAAAGGTCAGGGGTTCGACTCCCCTAGGCTCCACTCTTTTATCTTTCCAACACACTTCGTTATTATTCCGACACATCTATTATTTAGTTAATGGGGAGGAGAAGTTTATCCCGAGTGAGCACCAGCGAATATCGGGAACTCCCCTAGGCTCCACTCTTTTATCTTTCCAACACACTTCGTTATTATTCCGACACATCTATTATTTAGTTAATGGGGAGGAGAAGTTTATCCCGAGTGAGCACCAGCGAATATCGGGAACTCCCCTAGGCTCCACTCTTTTATCTTTCCAACACACTTCGTTATTATTCCGACACATCTATTATTTAGTTAATGGGGAGGAGAAGTTTATCCCGAGTAAGCGCCAGCGAATTTCGGGAACTCCCCTAGGCTCCACTCTTCTTAATTTTTAAGGTATATTCTTATTTACTCCTGCTCTGGTATTATTCAATTGCTGGGGAGGAGAAGTTTATCCCGAGTGAGCGCCAGCGAATTTCGGGAACTCCCCTAGGCTCCACTCTTTTATCTTTTCAACACAATTTGTTATTACTCTAACTCATTTATTTATTTGTCAATGGGGAGGAGAGGTTTATCCCGAGTGAGCACCAGCGAATATCGGGAACTCCCCTAGGCTCCACTCTTTTATCTCTCCAGCACACTTCGTTATTATTCCGACTCATCTATTATTTAGTTAATGGGGAGGAGAACTGTGCCCTCAATGAGCTTTTGCGAAGGAGGGGCCTGTCCCGGGTGAGCGTCAGCGAACATCAGGAACCTGTGCTGATTGAGCACCAGCGAATATCCTCTAACTCCTGACTGAGCGTCAGGAGGCTCCACTTTATTTCCCCTTAAAGCTAATACTCCACATCCCTCTTAAGTCACCAGTATAATAGTCTACGGCTTCATCCTCTGGGTACAATCGATGAATCACTTCGTAATCTTCCTTCTTTAATTCTTCACCTATCTTGCCGTGACATTTCTGACAAAGAGGCATTACAAATATTGGTGCATGAAAGATCACATCCTTGCCAGATTGTCTCATTAGAGCCTTCAGTCCTTTACCCGCATCGGCCTGCTCCTGAAAGGATCGCAGTTGCTTACTTTCCTCAATTGTAGGTCTGTTTTGCGGATTGCGAACTCTCATTGACGTTCTTTTTATTTCTACCTGATACACCTGTTCAAGGCTATCAACCAAGGGTGATGCTGCCAGATTACAATATGCAACCGCTTCCGGAACACCCCCTCTCTCCATGGCTGTCTGTAGGTTTTCGCTCAAGGTGGCAAAGGTCATCATAGCTATTTTGCGCCCCTCCTCAAGATAATCTGTTTGAACGCTGACGGCTTCTGTCTTTTTTGTGGCAGAACCATCAAAGCAATTTGAAAATATAAAGATTAATGATGCTGATAAAAAGAAGTATTTCATACAAGAATTTTTATTGTGGCTCTATTACAGGAAGCTTGAGCATCGCACCACCATTAAGCTCTAGATCATCAACATGTCCGGCAATTGTATTGTCACCCAACTTAAAATGCATATGTGTATCAGCAGTATGATGGGTAAAGATACCCTTGTGCTTTTTGGAATAAAAACCCAGCATCAAAGCACTTACATCATTCAACTGACCATACAGTCCGGATTTGACATGTTTCTCATGAGAATGCTCTGTATCTCCATCAGGCCAATTGATGACATGCCAGTTGAGGGATTTAAATTCACCTTCAAGTAGAAATGGAAACGGAGATTTTACTTTAATATGATCTTCCTTTGCCTTTTGATAAATAAAGTCCTCTAATTGCTTACGTGAGCCTATATCATCTGGGATTCTTACAGACTTCCAGGATTTTACATGAGCGTAAACCAACAAAGTGGCTTCCTTCTCAAAATTGGATTCAATGACAAGGCTGTCTCCTACCACAATCGAATTATAGGCCACACCATCAAATATTTGTATCTCACCTTTCAAGTTGGTCATTGCTCCTAGTGCATATAGGTCTTCCAGTTCTCTGAGCTCACTCAATACGATATTGGAGCTCAAGTCACCCTTGTGCATGATATTCTTTAAGGCACCTGCGTAGGCCACCATTTCATCATCTGTACTTCCCGTGTTCAAACCACAGCTTGAAATAAGTGTCAGGGATATAAGGAAAGTTATAAGTTTTTTGTACGCCATTTTCTTTTCTGATTTAGCAAATTCATTCTGATCTGTTCGTTATACTCTGGATTCTTTTTTTCTGGTGAAAATATGAATACAAACCAAAGATCAAAACCACAAAGCTGATAACAAATGAAGGAACCGCCAGAAATTTTAAGTCTTCAAATGATTCTATCCCAATAATGGTCAAACCCAAACCGATGAAATAAAAGCTCGTTCGTACATAAGCCAATAATGTCCTCTGATTTGCCAATACCGTCCTGTCAATAGCCATCAAGTTCCTATCCATATCCAATTTATATGTAGATTCTAGAAAAGTAAATTCATGGCAAAGGTCTGAATTTTGTGACCACAGCTTTGTAACAATGGTTACCCATATTCTGACATCATCACATCCAGAATAAATTAATAATATAGTAAGCCGCAAACACAACAAGAGCCACCAATCCGGTATAAGCCAGAACTCTCAGTACCAATCCAGGCTTTTGTGAGCTTTCTAACGACTCTGATTGTATGGCTTTTAAATTAAGTACAGCAATAACCGGACTCAAGAGAAAGGAGAGTATGGTCACATATTCCAACATCTGAATCATGCTGGCAGACGAAAAATAAAACAATGCAAACCCACCAATTGAAACAGCAACTACCGTATAACGGTACGACGTTTTTAAAAAGCCTTTTTGCTCTTCATTTTTCTCAACATGCTCATATTTTAAAACTCTTAAGCCTCTTATAAAACACCTCGGAAAAGCATCCAAAACCGCAATCAATGTACCATATATGGTTCCGAATGCGGCTATACCTATGATATAATAACTCCATTCACCCAAACTTGAAGCAAACAGATTTAACAACTTTCCAGTAAAAGCCGTTGCATTACCCTCCAGTTTTATCCCACTACCGTAAACCGTATATGCGCCTATTGTCATAAACATGATGGCCAATAATGCTGTCATCAGATATCCGAGTCTGAAATCAAAAAGACTCTCCCCCAGTTTCGGCTTGTAGTTGGACACATTCATCTTTTCGACTGTCCAGATACTGTTCATAGTGGAAGCCTCCATACCTGCAGGCATCCAACCTAACAAACTGATAAGCAAGGCCAATCCCCCACCCTCCAGTAAAGCATCCGGTTTGAAATCGGACGATACCGGCACAGGGCCTTTAATGATTACCGAACAGAAGGCTATGAAAACCGTAAGCACTAGAACAACCGATAATATCTTTATGAATGTTTCTAATCCAGAATATCCCCTGCTGAGCAAAAGCACTGCTGTAATGCCGATTACCAAACCAGACAATAGAGGAACACTGATAAACTTTATGCCAAAAACAGTAGCCATCAAACCAGCGCATACAGCTCCTACTGCAGCTACAACGGTAAACATGTTGATGAATATGACTACAAGAAACAAATATACCGCCCACTTGCCCTGATCTCTGTATGACTTCAGTAAACTAAAACCAGTTGAACTGGCATACCTTGGACCAAACTCGTAGAAAGGGTATTTTAACAATAAGGCTATCATAATAATCCAGAAGTAAATCATCCCATGATGTGCCCCTGCTCTCGTAGATAATACCAAATGTGATGTACCGATTGCAGAACTTGCAAATAGCAATCCTGGACCTATAGCTTTTAATGAAAAATTTCGGAACATACATTCTCAGAATTAGTATACCCGAATATAATCATAACTCGCTGGAGGACCTGACATCATATGCCTGGTCTTATTCTTTAACTCAAGGTGTAATGGGTGATTCTGATATGCTTCATAATTAAGACTGTCAACAAAAGACATGTACATATACCAGCTATAAACATTTAAAGCCCTTTCATCTCCCAGCTCTTTAAATCGGCCTACCTCAAAATTTTGTACACCCGGAATCTCTTCCATTTGACTGACAATCGACACAAAACTGTCCAGGTCTGCGCCTTCTTTAACTTTGAGAAATACTGAATGGTGTATTGTACTCTCGCTGAAAACTTGTTCTTCTCCGTCTTGCTTATTGGCTTCATTATCCGGTTCTACGGTGTCCTTGGGTGAGCAAGAGAACACAAGAACTATTAAAGAAAATGCCAGTAGCCTTACCATATGCATTGTAATTTTCCTAAGAAAGATAAGAATACTGGCGCTATAAACTAAAAGCACCCCTCGATACTTTATCGAAGGGTGCTCGTATTATCACTCTAAACAAAACATTATAAGAGTGTAGTAGGACACCTGTATTCAGATCTTTCAACTTTTGTATCCTCAGCTATGCTTTCAAAACCACCAATTACATCTGAGAAATTCTCCCAGCCTCTCTGTTTTAAAATAGCAGCTGCAATCATACTGCGATAACCACCTTTACAATGAAGGACAAACGCTTTGTCCTTAGGGAATGTACTTAGGTGCTGGTTGATTTCATTCAAAGGCACATTGACTGCACCAATAACATGCTCGGAATCAAATTCACTTTTCTTTCTTACATCGATTACCATGACACCATCGGCAGCCTTCGCTTCAAATTCAGCTGGAGTTAATCTATTGACTGTTTCTACATCTTTACCCGATTTCTGCCAGGCTTCAAATCCACCTTCAAGACAGCCCATGGTATTATCATAACCTACTCTTGACAATCTGGTTATGGCCTCTTCTTCCTTACCTGGATATGTCACCAATAGTATTTCTTGCTTGACTGAAGGTATCATCTCTCCAACCCACTGTGCAAAATTGCCTTCAAGACCAATATTGATACTGTTTGGAATGAAGCCTCTAGCAAAATCCTCAGGATCTCTGGTATCCAGAACCAATGCACCCGTTTCCTCAGCAACAACTTCAAAAGCTACAGGATCCAAGGGCTTGTTGCCACGTTCCATGATATTGTCTAGACTTTCATATCCCTTAATATTCATCAATACATTCTGTGGAAAATATCCCGGAGGTGTAGTAAGCCCTGTAAGCAATTCTTCAATAAATTCCTCTTTGGTCATATCTGCTCTCAAGGCATAATTTACTTTCTTCTGATTGCCGAGCGTATCTGTGGTTTCCTTACTCATCATCTTGCCACAAGCTGAACCAGCGCCGTGGTTAGGATATACAATTAAATTATCAGCCAATGGCATGATTTTATTGCGAAGCGAATCAAATAAATGCCCTGCCAGCTTCTCTTCTGTTAACTCAGAAATCACATGCTGGGCCAAATCTGGTCTGCCGACATCACCAATAAATAATGTATCACCTGTTACAATACCGTGCTCCTCACCTTTCTCATCGATCAAAAGGTAACATGTACTTTCCATTGTGTGCCCTGGCGTATGAATGACTTTTACAGTATAGTCACCAACTTTAAATTCTTGATTGTCTTCAGCTACAACCGCTTCATATCCTGGCTTGGCTGTTGGACCAAACACGATGTCAGCACCTGTTTTATTTTTTAAATCCAAATGTCCACTTACAAAATCTGCATGAAAGTGTGTTTCAAAAACATACTTTACTTTGGCATTGTCTTTCATGGCCCTTTCGATATAAGGACCTACTTCTCTTAATGGATCAAAGATGGCAGCTTCGCCTTTGCTTTCAATGTAATATGCTGCGTGCGCTAAGCACCCTGTGTATATTTGTTCAACTTTCATAGTGTTAGAATTTTTGTTGTGGAAAAAATAGTCTGATTAAAAATTTTACTCTTTTTCCAATGTTGACACTTCAATATTAAATCGAAATACATACTCCATACGTGACACAAGTTACATTCCCCCATTCTCTGATCTTGATCATACCCTCATTAACAAATTATTTTTAATTTACTTTCATTATATCTAGACGTGGAAGCAAAGGAGAATTTTTGGGATATAGAAGTAAGACCCAGGTTTCAACTGGACTCACCATTCACATTAGATGAACTGGTTAACAAAATTCGTGAGGGTACTGAAAAAGAGGATGCACCCTGTCGAGCGAGAATCGTGCATGATCATGTAACCATATATATTCCAACCGAAAAGCAACACTATTGGTCACCACAACTAAGTCTTTCCATCGATGAAGATAAAGATGGGAGTCTAATCAGAGGTCTTTATGGACCCAGGCCAACAGTATGGACGATGTTCGTTTTCTTCTACTCCTCAATTGCTTTTGCCATGCTATTCGTTGTCATCTTTGGACTATCCTATATCTCGTTGGGCAAACCGGCTCATATACTTTGGCTTGTTCCATTACTTCTTTTAATCTTTCTCTCTCTGTACAGAGTATCCTATCAAGGCCAGAAACTGGGCCGTGACGAAATGATTATGCTCCATAAATTCCTTGAAAGTTGTATCAGATACTGATCAGTATCATTCTTGGTATTGACCACTATTCTTCCTGATTATCACAATTCTTAATTTTTTTACACTTCAAAAGATATAATTCGTCTTATGATCAATACAGATATTATAATTATCGGCGCCGGACCTGTTGGTCTTTTTACTGTTTTTGAAGCTGGACTGCTGAATATGAAGTGTCACCTTATAGATACACTGGACAGACCTGGAGGCCAGTTGGCTGAGATATATCCCAAGAAGCCTATCTACGATATTCCTGGCTTTCCTTCAATATTGGCCGGTGATCTGGTTGACAATCTTATGGAGCAGATTAAACCATTCAAGCCAGAATTTACTTTGGGTGAACAAGCTGTAGATATTAAGAAGACAGATGACGGTCAGTTTATCGTCACAACCAATCGAGGAACAGACCATAAGGCACCTGTTGTATGTATAGCTGGTGGACTCGGAAGCTTTGAACCCAGAAAACCTCCAATCGGGAATATCACCGATTTTGAAGACAAAGGCGTTGAATATATAATCAGAGACCCGGAATTATATCGTGATAAGAAAGTTCTCATTGCAGGTGGTGGTGACTCCGCACTGGACTGGAGCATACTGCTTGCCGATATAGCCAGTGAGCTTACACTGGTGCACAGAAGAAGTACCTTCCGCGGTGCACTTGACTCGGTTGAGAAGATACACAAACTCAGCAAGGAAGGCCGCGTCAAGATGATCACAGAAGCACAAGTGGTAGGTCTTAATGGTAATGGCAGACTGAAAGAAGTCAATATCAAAACCAATAGCAATGAAGAATATCCTTATGCTGTCGATCATTTTGTCCCGCTATTTGGTTTGGTACCCAAACTAGGACCGATAGCCAATTGGGGATTGGAAATAGATAAAAATGCCATCGTGGTGGATACGTTTGACTATGCTACCAACATACCTGGCATTTTCGCTGTAGGTGATGTCAATACCTATCCAGGTAAACTAAAACTGATTCTATGCGGTTTTCATGAAGCTACTTTGATGTGTCAAACTGCTTTTGGAATAGTATATCCGGACAAGAAGAAAAGTTTCAAATACACCACTGTTACAGGTGTCCCCAGTTCTCAGATGAACTGATTAGATTTTACTTTGAATAAGTTGGTCTAATTAAAACTTAATTGTATTTACTCTTCGCTCAGTTTTTCTTCTCGCGTAGAAAAGTTAAACGCATGATATAAAGGACTGTAGCCAAACAGTATGGTGAAGACTATGTATATGCTTAAAATGAAAGAAAAATTAGCCAGCCAGTTAGGAACGTTCATACCCCACAGACACATGCCCAGGACAAGATCCATAAATACAAAACGGATGATTCTATCTGTAATACCTACGTTCTTCTTCATTTTGAAATATTTTATCACAAAATAAACAATCTGCTTTTCCAGCCATAATGATGCAAATCATAGCTTCCATTGATTCCGATCAAATGCATAAGGTCAGATTATGCGCACTTTCGCATAGTGTTAATTACAAAAACAGATACACCAGACACACAGGAGCAGCTCAATTGCTATCACTGTGGGGACACTTGTCCAGACAAAAGCATCTCAACAGATGACAAGCATTTCTGCTGTCAGGGCTGCATGATGGTCTATGGTATTCTAAGTGAAAACGGTCTTGACAAATTCTATCAGCTCAACGCCAATGCGGGTAGCTCACAGAAAAGCCGATCGGCTCAGAAGTATGCATTCCTTGATGATCCATTAACACGCTCCAAGCTTATCTCTTTCCAGGATGACACTCAAACACGCGTACAGTTTTATATCCCAGAGATACACTGTTCATCGTGCCTGTGGTTGCTTGAAAACATTCATCTACTCAATGGTGGTATAATTAATTCAAGGGTAGATTTTATAAGGAAAGAAGTCCAGATCAGCTTCCAACACAACACAATTGGTCTTAGAGCCCTTGTAGAGCTGCTGGACAGCATCGGATATCCTCCTCATATTATACTAAAGGACCTTGATCAGAATGGCGCCAGGCCTATTTCAGACAAAACGCTTTATTATAAGTTGGGATTGGCAGGATTTGCTTTTGGAAATATAATGCTCTTTAGCTTTCCAGAATATTTAGGCCTGAGCAGTGCAGAGAATATGACGCTTACCAGAGCCTTCTCTTATCTTAACTTACTGCTTATAATCCCTGTTTTACTGTACAGTGGGAAGGATTACTTTCGGTCAGCCTGGCAGGGACTAAAACAAAAACATCTCAACATAGATGTCCCGGTATCACTGGGCATATTGGCGCTCTTTTCCAGAAGTCTTTTTGAAATTCTGACGCATACTGGAGCAGGATATCTGGACTCACTGGCTGGACTCATATTCTTCCTCCTTGTCGGCAAATGGTTTCAGCAGAAAACATATGCCCAGATTAGCTTTGACAGGGACTTCAAATCTTACTTTCCAATAGCCTGTACTGTTATCAGGAGCGCTGAGGAACTTCAGCTGACCCTGGACAGACTGCAGGTCGGAGACACGGTGCTCGTAAGACATGGAGAACTTATTCCTGCCGATGCGGTGCTCAAATCAGGACAAGCCAAGATTGACTATAGTTTTGTGACAGGTGAATCCAATACGGTTTCTAAGAATATAAATGATCTGCTTTATGCCGGAGGTCGACAAAAAGGCGGGATGATTGAGCTCCAGATACTGAAGACGGTCAGCAACAGCTATCTGACCCAGCTGTGGAATGATCAGGCTTTTGACAAGGATCGCGAAGAGGGTCAGACCAGCAGAATAGCAGATAAGGTGGCCCGCTTTTTTACAGTAGCGATACTCCTTGTATCATTTGCATCCCTGTTCTATTGGTTGCCTAGAGATATTTCTATTGCTATCAATGCTTTCACAGCTGTATTGATCGTGGCCTGCCCATGCGCAGTGGCACTTTCTATTCCTTTTACATTTGGCAATGTCTTGCGCGTGTTATCCAGCAAAGGAATTTATCTCAGAAATACAGAAGTTATAGAATCAATAACCGGTACTGGCCATATCGTTTTTGACAAAACGGGAACCATAACAAATATCAGAAAGAGTAAACTGGAATTTATCGGTGATGCGCTCTCAAAGAAGGAGCAGATTGCAATCTATTCATTAGCCAGACATTCTACACATCCGCTAAGCCGACAGCTTGAAAAAATGTACAAACATCATCCGCGGCTCGAAGTCAGTGAATTCATTGAAGAAAAAGGGAAAGGCATCGCTGGATTTGTGGATGGACTTCTGGTCAGAATTGGAAGTCACCGCTATATCGATCCAAAAGGTAACACACTCAGTGATGAAGGCGTGTACATTGAGATAGATCAAACTGTGAAAGGTTATTATCTCCACAAAAACCAATATAGAAAAGGTCTGTCTGGAATTCTCGATAAACTCAGGATTGACCATAAGTTATCGATGATCACAGGCGACAACAGTCTGGAAGAAAGCAATCTGGAAAAGATTTTTGGTGGGGCAACTACCCTTCTCTTCAGGCAAAAGCCAATGGATAAACTCAATTTTATCAAAGACCTTCAAAAACAGGGTGAACATGTAGCCATGGTGGGAGATGGCCTCAACGATGCAGGCGCATTGAAGCAAAGTGACCTGGGCATTGTGATCAGTGAAGATACAGCCAATTTTACACCGGCATGCGATGTAATTATGGATGCCAGACAGTTTGATAAATTGGACAAACTGTTTGATTATGCCCATTCCAGCAAACGCATAGTGCTTCTGGCCTACCTGATAGCATTGATTTACAATATCATAGGATTAAGCTATGCCGTACAGGGATTATTATCACCGGTTATTGCGGCCATTTTGATGCCATTGAGTTCCATCACCATCGTATTATTTGGCATAAGTATGAGTACTTACATGGCCAAAAAACATGGTCTGTTATAGCTTTCCGACCCTTTTCTTAAACAGATTTACAAAGCTGATCAAAAACATGATTAAGATCATTTATTTGGTTGATTCAGGTTCTCTGTAAGCCCCTCACGTCATTATACCTTTCGGTAAATTTTAAAGAACATGTACATCATTCTATTCCTCATAGCTATAAGTCTTTTAGTTGCACTGGGATTTCTGGCAGCATTTATATGGGCAGTTAAGAGTGGACAGTATGATGATGACTACACTCCCTCTATGCGCATGCTGTTGGATGATGAGGTAAAAGGAGAGTGATCTTGACAAAACTGAAAAACTTTATTTAAAATCTAAATACAATTTTAAATGTCTAATATTGAACATTTCAAGTACGATAATGGAATAGTAAGAAACTTCGCTCTTGCGTCCATTATCTTCGGTGTGATAGGCATGCTTGTAGGACTGTTGCTGGCTTTGCAGCTGGTATTCCCGGTCCTAAACTTCGATTTGCCTTATACCACCTACGGAAGGATCAGACCATTGCACACCAATGCAGTGATTTTTGCATTTGTTGGTAATGGTATTTTTATGGGAGTTTACTACTCACTTCAGCGTCTCTGCAAAGCGCCGATGTACAGTAAATTCCTAAGTAATTTCCACTTTTGGGGATGGCAGGCTATAATCCTGGCAGCAGCGATAACTCTTCCCCTGGGTATTACCAGTAGCCACGAATATGCTGAACTGGAATGGCCAATTGATATCGCAATAGCTGTAGTATGGATCGCCTTCGGAATCAACATGATGGGTACCATCTTCAAGAGAAGGGAAAAGCACCTATATGTAGCCATCTGGTTTTACATCGCCACCTGGGTGACAGTTACCTTACTACATGTGTTCAATAACCTTGAGATTCCTGTAGACTTCATGAAGTCTTATCCTGTTTTTGCAGGTGTTCAGGATGCACTTGTACAATGGTGGTATGGTCACAATGCGGTAGCATTCTTCCTTACAACACCTTACCTGGGTCTTATGTACTACTATCTGCCAAAAGCAGCTAACAGACCAGTGTTCTCTTACAAACTATCAATTATTCACTTCTGGGCATTGATATTCATCTATATCTGGGCTGGACCACATCACCTCCTTTATACTTCCCTTCCTGATTGGGCTCAATCTTTAGGTATGGTATTCTCGCTGATGTTGATCGCGCCTTCATGGGGTGGTATGCTTAACGGTCTATTGACTCTAAGAGGTGCTTGGGATCGCGTTAGAAATGACCCTGTTCTTAAGTTTATGGTTGTTGCCGTTACCGCTTATGGTATGTCAACATTTGAAGGACCTATGATGTCAATCAAATCTTTCAATGCCATTACACACTATACGGACTGGACTATTGGTCACGTTCACGTAGGTGCACTTGGATGGAATGGTATGTTGACATTCGGTGTAATTTACTGGCTGATACCAAAACTATATAATACACGTCTACACTCAACGAACCTGGCTAACATCCACTTCTGGATGGGTACACTAGGTATCATGTTCTACGCTATCCCTCTATACTGGGGTGGTGTTACTCAACAGTTGATGTGGAAACAATTTACACCTGATGGTTACCTTCAGTATACAAACTTCCTTGAGACAGTTACTCAAATCATCCCTATGTACGGAATCCGTGCTGTAGGTGGTTTGATGTTCTTCCTCGGTTTGTTTGTCATGATTTACAACCTATATAAGACAATGAAAGCTGGACAGTTTGTGGCTACAGAAGAAGCTTCAGCACCAGCCAGAACATCCACTTATGTTGCACATGGCAAGGAGTACTGGCACAGAGCATTGGAAAGAAAAGGTGTCACATTTACAGTATTGGCTCTAGTAGCGGTATTGATTGGTGGTCTTGTTGAAATCATTCCAATGATGATGGTCGAAAGTAATGTACCTAAGATCGCCACTGTTGAACCTTACACACCTCTTGAATTAGAGGGACGAGATATATATATCAGAGAAGGCTGTTTGGGATGTCATTCGCAGATGATCAGACCATTCAGATCTGAAACGGAACGATATGGTGAATTCTCTAAATCTGGTGAATTCGTTTATGACAGACCATTCCTTTGGGGTTCAAAGAGAACTGGACCAGATCTTCACAGGGTTGGTGGCAAATATTCTGATACTTGGCATTACAACCACATGTTGGATCCACAGAGTATGTCACCTGGTTCAATCATGCCGGCATACCCATGGCTGATAACCGATGATCTGAATACGTCTAAGACAGCCAAGAAGATCGAAGTATTACAGTTCTTGAATACACCTTATCCTGAAGGATTTGCAGACATAGCAGTGGATGACCTTAAGAGTCAGGCTTTGACAATTGCTGAAAATCTGAGAAAGGATGGTATCGATCAAGAAGGTCTTGAGAATAAAGAGATCATCGCCATGATTGCATACCTGCAAAGACTGGGAACTGATATTAAGAAATTAAACGACGCTGAACAGGTCGTAGAAAACGAATAAAATCATGTATAAATATATTTTAGAATCTGCTAGTGATATTGATTGGATGGCTATTCTTCCATTGATCATATTCTTTGTCTTCTTCACAGCGACAATTGTCGTGACAATGCGCAAGGAGAAGCGATATATCGATCATATGAAACAAATGCCTCTTGACAACTAATTAATTGATTGTTAGGAATCAAAATCAAAAAATCAGAAAATCATGAAAACAGAAATAAATAAAAAACTATTTGCATTTGCTGCCCTCCTTGCGCCTGCTGGCTTATCAGCTCAGGAGGAGGCCGCAGCTGCAGTAACTGAGACACCATTGTTCTCAGACACCATGTCTGTAGTGCTGGTTGGATGCGCAGTACTGGTAGGTATTACTGCCGTATTCGCCATCTACAGGACACTGGACCTGATGGTAAGACTCCGTGAACTGAAAATCTATGAAAAACATGGGTTGGATGATTACATCAGAGAACATGAAGCCAACCAAGGTTCTTGGTGGAGTCGCTTTAGCAAAAGCATGACAGCTGCAGTTCCGATCGAAAGAGAAGACGACATTCTTTTTGATCATGAATATGATGGTATCAGAGAGTTAGATAACAGTCTTCCACCTTGGTGGCTATATGGATTCTATCTTACTATCGGTATCGCTGTGGTATATATGTTCATTTATCATGTAAGTGACTACGGCAAATCTTCTACGGAAGAATATGCCATAGAAATGGAACGAGCTCAGAAAGAAGTGGAAGCTTACCTGGCAAGACAGTCGAATCTGGTTGATGAGACCAATGTGACTCTTCTTACCGATGAAGCTTCACTAGCTGGAGGACAGGAAATTTTTACCAGCCTTTGTGCAGCATGCCATCTTGATCATGGTGGTGGTAATGAAACAAGTGTTGGACCTAACCTTACAGACAAGTACTGGTTGCACGGTGGAAGCATCAAAGATGTCTTTACTACCATTAAATATGGTGTGCCTGAAAAAGGTATGATCTCATGGAAGTCACAAATCAGACCAGGAGACATGCACAAGGTTGCCAGTTATGTATTATCACTTCAGGGTACAAACCCTCCAGGAGCCAAAGAACCTCAGGGAGAGCTGTATGAAGCACCTGAAACTGAAAACATCGCAGAATCAGAAGAGACACCTGTAGAGTCTAATTCTGAAACTGAACTTCAATAAAAATGACACACTTACCTGTTGTTGACAACGAGGAATACAGAGATTCTATAGCGACCGTCGATGAGAAAGGCGGTCGCATATGGATCTATCCCAAAAAACCATCCGGCCCTTTTTATAAGTGGCGGACATACGTGAGCTACATATTGCTTGCACTCCTTTTTGGAATGCCTTTCATTAAAGTGAATGGAGAGCCATTATTGCTCTTCAATATCATCGAAAGGAAATTCATCATCTTCAGTATTGTTTTTACACCGCAGGATTTGCATCTATTTGCATTGGCCATGCTGACGCTGATGGTCTTCATCGTACTGTTTACGGTAGTGTTTGGAAGACTATTCTGTGGATGGGTCTGTCCCCAGACAATTTTCATGGAGATGGTATTCAGAAAAATTGAGTACTGGATAGAAGGAGATGCCAATCAGCAAAAAAGGCTTAATAAAGCACCTTGGACAACAAGTAAGTTTTTCAAAAAAACCGCCAAGCATGTAATCTTCTTCAGTATCGCGATTCTGATTGCAAATACTTTTTTGTCATACGTCATAGGTGTAGATCGCGTCGGCGAAATTATCACTGAGCCTATTACAATGAACCTTAGCGGCTTCATTGCTATGATCATTTTCAGTGCTGTCTTTTACGGCGTATTCGCATTCTTTAGAGAACAGGTATGTATTGCTGTATGCCCATATGGTCGTCTACAGGGCGTATTGTTGGTTCCAAATTCAATCGTCGTCATTTATGACTGGATAAGAGGAGAACCAAGAGGAAAGATCAGAAAGAAAAAGAAAGAAGAAGAGGCACAACAAAGCCTTGGTGATTGTATCGATTGTGATCTTTGCGTTAAGGTATGCCCGACCGGTATAGATATTCGTAATGGGACGCAATTAGAGTGTGTGAATTGTACCGCTTGTATTGATGCCTGTGATGAGGTAATGGAAAAAGTGGGCAGGCCTAAAGGCTTGATAAGATATGACTCGCATTCCAATATTGAAGATGGAAAATCAAAGCTGTTTACAACCAGAGTATTGGCATATACTGGCGTATTGGCCGCACTAATTATCTTCCAATCTTTTCTATTCAGCACCAGATCTGAAATTGAAAGCCTATTGCTGAGAACGCCTGGCATGCTATATCAGGAAGTGGATGAAAATACGATCAGCAATCTGTATAACTATCAACTTGTCAACAAAACGAATGAAGATATCACCAATGTCGAATTCAGACTTGTTACGGAAGGTGGCAACATAAAGATAGTTGGAGAGAAGATTCCTGATGTGCCAAAAATGGAAATGATCAAAGGAGCATTATTCATCGAAATGGATCTGGAACACCTTAATAAAAGAAAGAATAAACTTAGATTGGAGTTATACTCCAATGGTGAACTGATTGACAAACTGAGTACCAATTTCTTGGGACCAATAAAATAAATTGATATGAAAATTAACTGGGGTTCAGGTATCGCAATTTTTTACAGCCTATTCGTGGTTGTAATGGTAGTGATGGTGGTTAAGTCTACACAGAACAAACCAAAAATGGTTCAGGAGAACTATTATGAAAAGGATTTGAATTATGAAGCCTTTAGACAAAAAAGAGCCAATGGTGAAAGTTTAAAACATCTGCTCAAAGTCAATTATGAATCTGATCTCAATCAGATCAAGATTTCCTTTCCAGGCAATCTGGATAACATAGAAGGTGATATAACAATGTTCAGACCTTCCAATCAATTCCTTGATAAAAATTACAAACTCCAACTGGACAGTATGGGTGATATGGTTATTCCTTTGGATAGAAATACAGCCCGTGGTAAATGGAAAATTCAGATTGACTGGAAAAACGATGTGCAGGAATTCTATAATGAAGAAGTAATTGTGATCTGATATGTGGATGTGGACTGCATTTACACTTGGTTTGTTTGGTAGCCTACACTGCTTGGGTATGTGTGGCCCTATTGCCATGACCCTCCCACTCACGGCACGTGAAAAACAATCCGTAGTATTGCAGTCTCTTATGTATAATCTTGGACGAGTCGGAAGCTATACCCTACTCGGCCTCGCAATGGGCTTAATGGGATGGGGTATCCTTATCGCAGGTTATCAAAAATCAATTTCGATTATTCTTGGCGTCGTTCTCGTCTTGTCTGCTTTCTTCACTGTATCGCTCGAAAACGGATTGCTTCGCATCCCTGCATTACGTCACTGGTATAATACAGTAAAGAACAAATTGTCATCGCTCCTGAACTCAAAAGCAAATGGCAGTGCCTTTCAGGTAGGTCTTGCCAATGGTTTATTGCCTTGCGGCATGGTCTACATAGCTCTGGCCGGGGCATTGACAAGCGGAGGTACAATGCAGGGCACTTTTTATATGACATTATTTGGTCTCGGTACGCTTCCTATGATGATGGGTGTCATGCTGGTAAGCAGATTCAACAGACAGTTCTTTCTCAAATTGAGAAAATTCATTCCATTGGTCATGCTCATTTTCGGATTGCTTTTAATCAAAAGAGGTTTGGCACTTGAACTACCGGTAGACTTCAGGTTTTGGGAAGCCAACAACTTCCCTATCATGTGCCATTAATAATCTTCTGATTTAAAAGAAAGAAAATCCATATAAGGACCATCCTTGTCTGACAGATATAATACGGTCGCCAAACCCTTATCCTTTCTGAATATTCCCAACAACCTTCCTTTCTTGTATTTGGTGAACTGATTCTTGGGAACAAAACGGGCTTCACACACCCACTCAGCATTATATTTTTGAAGTTCAGAGCCTTCATACATTCTAATCCAAATACTGTTGTTCTCATCGTTGCTGGCCATATCTGAAACCTGCCTCATAAATTCAACATGAGGTGCCTGATTGATCACAGCTGATTCAGCAATATCAGTAAGGAAAAAGTATACCTCCTTTCTTTCCTCCTTAAGACGAAGATGTGCATCATATGAAAATATGCTATTATGTCCAGCTGATTTGTATTTGGCTTGGCCCTCTACAGGTTCATAGAAATACAAATCAAATGCATCGATTTGTTTCAAAAAAAGATCATGGCTTGACCTCTGCGCAACAAGACAATGTGCAAGCATCAAAAATGAGAGACAAAATAAATATCTGAAAAGAGGCGTTAACATAGCTTCCTGGACTGTTTCAAATGAAATTAGCCAATATTTAAATTAATTTCATCAACAAAACCCTCATAATCGCTATTTATTGATTGCCTTGACCAAATACAAATCAAGATGAAACATGTAATATGTCTGCTCCTTGTTCTGAATAGCCTCAACTTGCAATCTCAGCATGATCACCAACACGTATACCACTGGGACAGGACAACTGACGGTGCTATACTTGGCGGTGCTGTGTTGCTTTGGGGTACCAGTAATTACCTAAAACAAAAGGCCGACAAAATTACAATTGAAGATATTCCAATGCGTATTCCAGAAAACGTTTGGTTTCTTGATAAAGGCGCAACCAATAATTACAGTGCAGATGCAGACAAGTGGAGTGATGTCATATTATATACTTCAATTGCCTTGCCTTTCTCACATTACTCGGCTGAAATCTGTAGAAGAGAAGGATATACGATTGGCGCCATGGCCCTTCAGACTTTTTTCATCACCGACGGTATCACGAATTTGACTAAAGCGTTTACCAAACGCTTCAGACCATTTACCTACAACCCTGATGTACCTTTGGAAGAAAAGTTATCCAACGGTGCCAGGTATTCCTTTATTTCCGGACATGCTTCGAATACAGCTGCTCTTGGATGGTTCAGTGCAAAAGTCTTCAGTGACCTTTACCCAGACAGTAAATGGAAGCCTGTGATTTGGACCCTGGGTGTGAGCCTACCCGCTGCAACAGCTTACTTGCGCTACAGAGCGGGCAAGCATTTTCCTACTGATGTTTTGGCAGGCTATGCAGTCGGTGCTGCAGTTGGTTACCTTGTCCCCCATTTTCACAAAACAGAAAATAGAGATATTGCTATAAGACTGATCCCCACTGGTAACGGCATGGCAATTGGTTTCAGCAAGAGACTTTATTAATCAAATATTCCAGTAACTTGACTTCAAATTCAAAGCTGTGAAAAAAATTCTTATCAGGTCTCTACTTTTTGCATTGTTAACGCTGGTAGTTCTGATCAGTCTCAATGCGTCTCGCCTTAATAGACTGGCACACACCATCAGCTTATTCGATGAAGAGAACATTGCTGAAAACTTCCAGGAAATGGAAGCCAGTTATAACACGCGTACTATCAAAGCCTCGGAAAAGGCTTTCAAAATACCTGTAGACATCAGTTATCAACCCAAAGGACAATTCGAATTTGATGGCACAAGCTATGATATCAAGGAATATCTTGATTACACAAGGACCGAAGGTCTCCTGATAATCAAGAACGATACAATTATCTACGAGTACTATAATGAAGGACTTGAAGAAGATGAAAGCCATATCTCCTGGTCAATGGCTAAATCGTTTACCTCGGCTCTGGTAGGAATTCATTACCACCAGGGTCTCTTTGATCTGGAGGATCCAATAACCAAATATCTGCCAGACTTTAAAGGCACCGGCTATGATGGTGTCAAGATTATCAATTTACTCAACATGTCTTCCGGCGTAGGCTTTAATGAAGACTATGGCGATTTCTATTCTGATATCAACAGGTTTGGACGTGCGTTTGCCTGGGGATCATCAATGAGAGAATTTGCTAAGACACTTAAGAATGCCAGACCTCAAGGCACATTCAATCATTACGTAAGTATTGATACCCAGATGTTGGGACTGTTGCTAATGCAAGTCACTGGTAAGACGATCACAGAGCTTACTCAAGAATACCTTTGGAACCCAATGGGAATGGAACATGATGGACAATGGATTATCGATAATGAAGGAAATGAGATGGCCCTCGGAGGTCTAAATGCCAGCCTGAGAGATTATGCGAAGATGGGTATGTGTTTCAAAGACAGCGGCTATTTCAATGGAAGCCAAATCGTACCTCTGGAATGGGTTACAGCATCAGTAGAGCTCGATAAACCGCATCTCTTACCTGGAGAAAATGAATTGTCCAGCAATATTCATGGCTATGGACTTCAGTGGTGGGTACCTGTCAATAATCATGATGCATTTGCGATGGGAGGCATATACAATCAATACGTTTATATCGATCCGGTTAATGATATAATCTTTGTGAAATTATCCGCCAACCACAATTACAAAACACAAGGACACGTAACAAAGACAATGCACTTTGTAATGTTTGAATCATTGATAAATGACATTATGTCTCAGGAAGAGGAAACGATATGAGCGCCATATCGTCGTGGATCACCCATAGCTTCAAAGTGATCACCCTCAACTGAAATACTGTGAACACCACCGAAAAACAATGATTTTTCAAACCATTCACGCGTAGGATAATTGGTATCCAGATTACCGGCATATCCAGTCTCATAATGTACCACCCCATGATGTATATAAATACGTGGATTGAGCATGGCATCATCCAACGGCATCTTTTTGTCCACCAGAAAGGATACCATTTGAGCTATCATATAGGGTATACGACCTGCACCTCCCGATCCGCAAATAAGTTTTAACTCTGATGAGTCAAAAACCATCGCAGGTGACATCATAGAATTGAGGCGCACGTCAGCTGTCCAGTTATGAAACCCTTCTGGAAGCAAGAAAGCCTCTCCAAGCATATTGTTAAGATGCATATCTGTCCCTGGAATAAACCATCCAGCACCTTCACCAATCGTACAAGTGAAGGCAATGGCGTTCCCCTTTCCATCTACAATATTAAAATGTGAGGTCCCTCGATTGGCTTGGTGCTTACTCTGAAGATTGTAAGTGCCGTCACCATAAATCGCATTAACACGATCTTCAATCTGCTGCATCCCAAGCTTTTCCTCCTTTATCCTTGTTATACTCTTGAGCCAATCATTTGCGTCATTTTGATAACTGAACAGGATAGCTGCGATCGGGCCACCTATGCTCGGACCATTGGCAAGTATGATATCTCTTCCATGATATTTTATTGTAAGAGGCTTTCTCCAGATGGCCTCATAATGTTCAAGATCATCCCTTCTGATATACCCCCCTAAACTGCGCGAAGCTTCGTCTATCTTGCGAGATATCTCACCTTTGTAAAAGCCATCTCTACCCTGCCTAGAGAGAAATTCAAGAAAATCTGTAAACCTTGGCAAACTGAAATGATCACCTTCACCGATGATTTTTCCATCCTTAAAAAAGGAATCAGCTACAGAATCGTCACGCGCAAAAATTGGTTCCAGAAGCGCTAAATCGATGCTTTGGAATTTGTTGATGGGAAGACCTCTATTACTTAGTTCGATGACAGGTTCTATAATGCGTTCAAAAGGCATGCTGGCATACCGCCTATAGATTTCAAAAATACCAGCTATGGAGCCAGGGGTAGCTATGGAAGCCATCCCGGTGTGAAATTCTTCAACTTCATTTCCAAAATTGACCTGGATGGCATCAAAGTCCAGTTTTGCTTCTAACTTCTTGTTCCGTGGTGTCTGTGTAAAAAAGTCAAGCATGGCCACCGATTCACCTTTCCTGTAACACAGCGCAAAGCCTCCGGCACCGGCAGATGCCATGCACGGTTCTGTGACATACATAGCCAGATGAGCTGCTATGGCGGCATCAAAAGCATTCCCTCCGGCGAGCAGGATTTCTTCTGCAATTTCAAGCGTCGTCTCATGTCCTCCTGATAAAGCGTATGGCATCTTAAATTAAATAGTTAGAAATAATATCAATCATGCTAAACCGATTGCTGAATATAAAGAAATCTGGTTTTAGACAAGGTATAAAACAATTTGGCTCATTAATAAATCGGTTTTATTCTCGGCCTCAAACCATTTTTTGGCAAACTAATATTAGAGTCTTTTGACATATTTAATACCTTCACCGCAAATAAGCTTGAATGGACCACCAAGTCATCTTGCAAGATTTGAAATCAGCCCAGTATGCCCCCTTGTACTTCTTACATGGTGAGGAGCCCTACTTTATTGATCTTATCTCAGACTATATAGAAGATAATGTTCTTGACGAAGCTGAAAAATCATTCAACCAGGTCGTATTGTATGGCAAGGAGACCGACTTCAAACAGGTCATAGATCAAGCCATGCAATTTCCAATGATGGCATCTCATCGCGTGGTCATTCTAAAAGAAGCACAGTCGATGACCAGTCTCGATAAACTGGCTGATTATTTTGCCATTCCATCCCAACAGACAATTCTGGTCATTGCATACAAGCATAAGAAGTTTGACAAGCGCAAGAAAAAACTTTGGGATGCGGTTAAGAAAAATGCGGTCATTCTTGAAAGTAAAAAACTATACGACAATCAACTACCTGCATTCATCGCCTCTTTTGCACAGCAACATAAGTTGAGTATTGACAACAAAACCGCCTTCCTACTGGCTGAGCATCTTGGAAATGATCTTAGCAAGATTTCCAACGAGATAGACAAACTCAAGCTCAATTTGCCCGAAGGCAGTATTGTTAACATGGATCACGTTCAGCAGTACATCGGCATCAGTAAGGACTATAATATATTCGAACTACAGAAAGCCATCGGTGCAAAAAATAAATTGAAAGCATATGGTATAGTCAAATATTTTGCTGAAAACAAGAAAGCCCACCCCATTCAAATGAATATGGGAAGTCTGTATAACTATTTCACAAAATTGATGCTGGCCAAGAAGTATGAAAGATCTGATGATCGCACCTTTGCATCGAAAGCCAAAATCAACCCCTTCTTTGCCAAGGAATACAAATCTGCCGCACGAAACTATAGTATGCCACAAATCGCAAGGAGCTTTGCGCTACTTCACGAAATGGACAAGCATTCTAAGGGAGTTGAGGCCAGAAGAGCTAATGAACTTGGACTCTACCAGGAATTTCTGTTTCAATTGTTTGCTGATTAACTGCGGCTGCCCAGCCTTGCGCCAATATAAGCGGCTAAACCCGTTAGAATGAGACTTGAAAGAAAACTCCATGCCGGTGCAAAACTTGCGAGGTTATAACTCACAGAAGCCACCAACATGACAACACCTACCAATAGGCCCAGATACAGTTTATAGCTGTCAGCTATCTTGGATGCTATGAAGGCACCTACAAAGGCACCCAATACATGCGCGACCAGCATAATCAATCGGGCATTGGCTGGGAGTGCTTTGAAATAACGCTCTATGGCCTCAAGGTCCTGGGTGATTAAATCTTCAGGAGGAGGATACATTTTGGCGCTCATCATCTGCACCAATCCTGTCAATACAAAGGCTGAAATGAAACCTATAAAAACAGCTGCGATTCGTTTGATCATAATCCAAAATTACAATTGCACTAAAATAAATGTCAACTGGGTAGCAAAGCTGCAAAATTTAGGGTAAATGATGGCATAAATCTCTTGTTTTGGAACTGCTTTTGCTATGTATTGGCGTGTATTACTTGATTGTCATTCATTAATACATTAAATATTTTTATAATATATTTGCTAAATGATTAATCCCATAACCGCAAGGTCGCTGATATTATCCGCAGTTCTGGCTTTATGCAGCATACATAGTGCTCAGGCTCAGACGGACGTGAAATTCGTCAATGAATTTCTCAATATTGGCGTAGGAGCCCGTTCACATGGCATGTTTGGCAGTGTGGCAGCAACGGTAGATGATGTATCTGCCTCCTATTGGAACCCTGCCGGTTTATCCCGCATAGATAGCGAATCGCAAATTTCAGCCATGCATGCTTCCTGGTTTGGAGGTATTGCCAACTATGATTTCCTGTCTTATGGCAAGCTATTTACAGAATACAATCGTGGTTTTGGAAGCATCAGCCTGATCAGAATGGGCGTAGATAACATTCCAAACACTTTAAATCTTATAGGTCCAGATGGCACTGTAAACTATGAGAACGTATTGGAATTCTCAGCAGCAGATTATGCACTCTTTCTGTCTTACGGTCAGAAAATAAAGAATACAAACCTTTCATTTGGCATATCGTCCAAGTTGATATATCGAACCATAGGCAGCTTTGGATCAGCCAGAGGCTTTGGTTTTGACTTTGGTCTCATGTACAAAAAAGGCATATTCGAGTTCGGCTTGATGGGAAGAGATATAACCACTACGCTTAACAATTGGAGTTTCTCATTGACGCGGGAGGAACAGCTTATCTTTGAAAAGACAGATAATGTCATTCCCGTATCAAGTACCGAACTGGCTCTTCCCAAGTTGATCTTTGCAACCGCAATAAGACTGGGAGATACTGAACGTGTGTCTTATCTTGTGGAAGCTGATATCAGGTTTACATCTGATGGTACGGAAGCTGGTGTATTTTCTGGAGACCGCATAGCCATAGATCCAAGCTTTGGATTTGAGCTGTCATATATGCAACAAATCCAATTCAGAGCTGGTATAGGCAATATTCAGAGAACCTTAAGTGAAAACAGTTCATTTGATCGATCATTCGAATTTCAACCCAATGTGGGCGTGGGCATCAGTCTCGGCAGACTGCAGATTGATTATGCACTGACCAATATTGGAAGCGTTTCCGGCGTACTCGTTTCACACATATTCTCTCTTACCGTAGATCTCGTCAGGTAAGTCTATAATTCGAAGTCTGGTGGCAGGGCATCTTTGAAGTGTCCATTCATCTGCACTTTTTGACGCATCTCCTCCATTTGATTGACAACAGGAATCATCTTATCCAGGTGGGCACCGATATATTCCAAGCGGTCGAGCTCAGACCTCAATCCCAGTAGTTCTATTTCCTGAGTGGTACTCAGACCAATTTTATGTGACATCTCATAAATGCTATAGTCAAATGAAGGGTCCGGCAAACTGATTTTCATGTTCATGGCCATATAAAGCTTTTCAATTTTCTCGAACACCTTGGTCTGCATCAATAAGTTGGTATCATTGATGTCATCCAACTCTTCAATTTCTCCTCCGGGATAAAGCTTGTCTGAGATTTTGTCACTGAAATCGATCAGTTCAAAGGCCTTTAATCCCATCGTGCTTATATCCATCTTCCCATCTGGATAGGCATGAACGATTTCTTCAATCGAAACCGTTGTTCCAATATCGTGGAGTTTCTTATCGGTCACCGGTACGATCCCAAAATTCAGGTCGCTGGCAATGCAATCTTTGACAAGTTGTCTGTAACGAGGTTCAAAGATGTGCAGCCGCAATTTTTCACCTGGAAACGCGACAAGGTTGAGTGGAAAAAGTGGGATTCTTTTGGACATTTATTAAATATAGAAATTAAATTCTTCGAATGCAGAAAACAGAGCTCACGCTGCGACTTTCTGCCTAGTTATTTGTTATAAATTAGAGTACAAACAATCTTATATGCTAAATATTCCCGACAGTGAATATCCCAGAGTCGTAATTGTCGGTGCCGGATTTGCTGGCTTTGCTATTGCCAAAAAGTTGAGTCGTAAAAAATTCCAAATCGTACTGATTGACAAAAACAACTTCCACCAATTTCAGCCCCTATTTTATCAGGTAGCTATGGCCGGACTGGAACCCAGCTCTATCGTCTATCCACTGCGCAAAGCCTTTCAAAACAACAAAAATGTACATATCAGAGTAGCTGAACTTCAAGCTGTAAGAGCTGAGCAACATCGAATTCTGACAAGTCTAGGGGAGATATACTACGACAAACTGATCATCGCTACTGGAGTTGATACCAACTACTTTGGAAATGAGAAGATCGAGCAATTTGCCTCGCCACTTAAATCTATAAGTGAATCTCTCAACCTGAGGAACTCAATTCTAGCTGATTTAGAAAAAGCATTGATGACACCTGGATACGACGAGCGACAGGGATATATTGACATTGTCATTGTAGGCGGAGGGCCAACAGGAGTGGAATTGGCTGGGGCACTTGCCGAAATGAAAAAATACATTCTTCCCAAAGACTACCATGAACTGAATGAAAAGGAAGTGGACATCTATCTTGTACAAAGTGGTGATCACCTCCTCCAGGGCATGTCTGAAAATGCCTCTAAAAAAGCGCTTGGCTTTCTCCAAAAACTTGGCGTCAAGGTGGTGCTGAATAAGCGAGTTGTGGATTATGATGGCTCACATGTTATCATCGATGATGGTAGTAAAATACATGCACATAAAGTCATATGGGCTGCAGGCGTAAGGGGAAAAACCATCGAAGGAATCGATGCTGATTCGGTGACCTGGGGTAACAGGTTCGAAGTCAATGAACTCAATCAGGTAAAGTCTTATCCGAACATTTATGCCATAGGGGATATCGCCTACATGGAAACAGAAGCGTATCCAAAAGGACATCCTCAGGTGGCTCAGGTAGCCATACAGCAAGCTAACAACCTCGCACGCAATTTTATAAAGAACAGCGAGAAGCCTTTCAAATACAAGGATTTGGGATCTATGGCTACCGTAGGTCGAAACAAAGCTGTGGCTGACTTACCAGGAATGCGATTTTCAGGATTCTTTGCCTGGGTATTATGGTTGATTGTTCATCTGCGATCTCTGATAGGTTTTAAGAACAAATTCTTCGTTATGATGAACTGGATATGGAACTACATCACATACGATCAATCTCTGCGCCTGATAATCAGAACACATAGCAAGGCCAAGAAAAAATAAATCTGCTATTCCAGGATAAAAGGAAGACGCGCCATCGGCTCTCTGTATCTTGTAAGCGCACGGATATGCTTGAATCTGTCAAGCACTTCCCTTTCAACGGACGGAATACGTGCCTGGCTATCCTCAACTTTAGCAAGATCTTCCAATATTTGTTCGAATGGGTCCTTTTTGATAATAGGATAATCAACGACCCTGTAATCACCATCGATATCCGCCATTTCAGCAGCGATGCCGATAGCATCATCAAGATCTCCAAGAACATCTACAAGACCATTTTCGAAAGCAGCCTGACCTGTCCATACCCTACCCTGAGCGATTTGATGTGCCTCATCAACAGACATTTCGCGTCCTTGGGCCACAATACCTAAAAATTTCTGATATAACTTGTCCGTCCAAACCTGAAGACTTTCTTTTTCATTTGAGCTCATGCTGTAGAATGGAGAAAGGGCAAGTGCATTTGGACTTGTCTTGACCGTATCGAATTGAATACCCAATTTTTCGTTGAATAATTCAGCCACATCAGGAAGCACTGAGAACACACCAATACTGCCTGTTAGGGTCTTTGGATGCGATACAATTGTATCCGCTCCGGCTGCTATGTAATAACCGCCTGAGGCCGCATAATCACCAAAGGAAGCCACAACCGGAATACCAGATGACTTCAATTCCTCAAGCTCACGCCAGATAACATCTGAAGAAAACGCTGATCCTCCCGGAGAATTGACCCTTAAGACAATGGCTTTTACTTTTTTATCCTTTTTGATTTTTTCAAAAATCTTGTGATACTTAAGCTCACTGATTTTACCTTTTTCATTGCTGTCATATACGACCTCTCCCTCTGCATACACAAGTGCGATCCTATTTTCAGAACTGCCACTGGATATATAGGTTTTGGATTCATATTCGTCAAGATCGATATAATTGATTTTCTTTCCTTCAGCCAATCCTATCTTAGATCTTAGTATTTCTTCGAACTCATGCCAGTAGATTTTGCCATCTACAAGACCGAGTTCAATAGAACTGTCCAGATTATCAAAATTGAACTCATTGATGATCTGCATGAGTTTTGAACGGTCCAAACCTCTTGAACTGCATACTTCGTCAATATATAGATCAAAATTGTCCTGGAGGTATTCACGTGTTTGCTCTCTGTTCTCAGGACTCATATCAGTTCTTCTCAAAGGCTCTGTCGCGCTCTTATAATCACCAGCATATATGACATTCATCTTGACACCTACCCTATCCAACATGTCTTTGAAGAATGGTATCATGGCTCCAAATCCATTCAGGTCAATAATACCGTTTGGATTAACAAAAATACTGTCAGAAGCTGAACCTATGAGATAGGAAGCGTTTGTGAAAAAATCAGCATAGGTATAAACAAACTTATCTGTGGAATCTCTAAATTCCTGAAGTGCTTCTCTGATTATAGAATGTGTAACCATGCCACCCGAAGTAGCGTAGCTTGTCTTGTAAACGATGCCTTCAATATTCTTATCATCAGCCGCCTTCTCAATGAGCTGTTTGATGTGATGCACACCGACTGCCGTCTGTGCTTCAAAATCGAAAGGATCTTTTTCAATATTATCCGTCTTCTCAGGAATAATTCCGTCAAACTCAAGCATCAATACCCCATTCTTCCCCACTGAAGTATCGCTTGAGGAAAATGTCGAGCCTACAGCAAAGAGGATGAAAAATATCGCTCCAAAGGCCAATATGGTCCCAAGGCAAGAAGCGAATAAAAACTTAAAAAACTGTTTCATAAGATTATTACTAAACCGGTTACACTAAAAACTACTCTAATAGGGAAATTGATCAATCTAATAATACAAAATTAGCACCAATGCCCATATTTTTTCCAATTCTTCGATTAAATCATTCGCTAAACCGATAGAATCCAGGAAGTTATACCTGTCTACTCATGGTTTCAAACAGGAAAAAATCAACATGGTTTTATAAGTTTGGATTTTGAATTTGAGCAATTATCAAAATATTGCATTTCTTTACAGCGCAATGATCAAATACCTCCGCTACGCTCTTGCCATTTTCCGTGCGGTCCTCCTGGTAATCCCCATGGGGCTCTTTATTCTCAGCTATCTGTTGTTGACCAAAACAATCATCAAACACACCAAGGAAAGGGCGTTTAAACTGCGTCGCTTCTATTTGAGATACTGTAACTTCATATTAGGTATAAGCACAGATGTTGAGGGCTCACTACATCGGGGAGTCGCATTGTTCGTTTCCAACCACAGGTCTCTATCTGATCCGTTAATTCTCTGTCAGTTTCTGGATGCGTTTGTGATTGCCAAAGCTGAAGTAGGACAGTACCCACTAATCAGTACAGGTGCTGAGCTTACAGGCATACTCTATGTGAAAAGAGAAAATAAAGATAGCCGCCGGGCCGTCAGAGAAAAAATGATATCAACTCTTGAGAACGATAATAATGTGCTTGTCTATCCAGAGGGTACAGTAAACTATCATAAAAGAACACTACCATACCGTTCAGGTACTTTCAAAGAAATAGCAAGACTCAATATTCCTGTTGTACCAATCTGTCTTGAATATCGGGATGCAAAGGATGTTTGGTGCAATAAGCCTATGTTAAAACACTTCCTTCTTCAATTTGGATATCTTGGTACAAGAACCAAAATGGTCATTGGAGAGCCCATTCAACATCCTGACGGAGAGCAACTCTGTAAGATGGTCGAAAAATGGACCAACGACACCATTCATGAAATACATGCCTCATGGGACAGCTATTTCAATAAACACGATGCTATTCAGGAATAAACTTCAAAGAGATTGAATTGACACAATGACGAGTATCTTTTTCCGTGAACCGCTCACCTGTAAATACATGGCCTAAATGCCCACCACAATTATTGCAAACAATTTCAGTTCGTCGCCCATCTGCATCAGGTATACGCTTTACAGCTCCATCAATTTCGTCGTCAAAAGAAGGCCAGCCACATCCGGATTTAAACTTATCCTCTGAATTGTAGAGCTTCGCGTTGCATTGCCTGCATACATATGTGCCCTTGCTATAGTTGTCATTATACTCACCTGTAAAAGGCATCTCGGTGCCTTTATGAAGAATGACGCGTTGTTCCTCTGGTGTCAACTCATTATAATTGTTATCATGCATCTTTTAACAGTGTTTTAAAGCTAGATCTTAATTTGGCAATCTTGGGATTGATGATAATCTGACAATATCCCTGCATGCCATTTTGATTATAGTAATTCTGATGATACTCTTCTGCCATGTAGAACTCAGCTAAGGGCAATACTTCCGTTACTATCGGATCGCTCCAAAGTGCTGTGGCTTCATCCTTGATAAATTGATCAATACGCTCTCTATCAGCTTCGTCACTGTAATAGATCCCGGAGCGGTATTGTGTACCTACGTCATTGCCCTGACGATTAAGTGTCGTAGGATCATGACTTGAGAAAAAGACACGAAGCAAATCCTCCAATGAGATCGTATCAGCATCATATTTAACTCGAATCACTTCGTTATGGCCTGTTAAGCCAGAGCAGACCTCACGATATGTTGGATTCTTGATATTGCCTCCAGTATATCCTGATTCTACAGAATGTACTCCTTTAAGTCGCTGGAATACCGCTTCCGTACACCAAAAACAGCCTCCGCCAAATACGATTTCAGACAGGTTCGATTGCATATAAAATTTATTACTTAATCCCGCACCAGCAAGATTGTTCAATTGAATTTAAAAAATATCGATCACATCAGGACAGATAATTTATATGTATGAAAAGCCATAGCCTGTGTATCTGCATTCAAAGATCGCTATATGCTTCATCTCAGGTATATTACTCTGGGAAGTATATCCCAATGCTCATATTTCAAATCCAAGCTTGATAGCAGGAATTATTACCGTTTCTGGCCTTGCTGTGATTCTGCATAAACATAGGATTGCATCATCCATCTTGCTAATGCTGGCCATAAGTCTGACGGGTTATATCCACAAATCTCATAGAACATACAACTCAAGAATAGAAAAGGAGGCTATCGTTAAACTCTTCAGCCTTGAATCGCAATTCTCGGCGGAAATACATGAAGTGAGAATAAGAGATAATAAAATTCTTCTTGAAGCAACAATACGAAATCCATGCAATAGTTCAGACAATAAATGTGCGCCCCGATGTTTGTTGCACTTAAAAGGCTATGAAGCCAAACTCATAAGAGGGGACATAATACGATTTAAGGGAAAAGCCAGATCGATAAGGCCCAGCCTGAATCCGGATGAATTTGATCGCAAGAAATACTATGAGAGAAAATCAATCTATTTCGAATTTTATCTCAATAATAAAGTCAGTGATATAGAAATCGAAAGGTCCGATAAATTAATGAATCGATTGTTTCGTTGCGCACATGAGAGCATCAACAATAGCATCGAGTCGGATGAAGGCAGGTCAATAATTAACGCCATGTGCCTGGGTGATAAAATGCATCTTAACAGAAACCTGTATGACACATTTAAAAAATCCGGAGTTATTCATGTTCTCGCTGTATCTGGCTTACATGTCGGAATAGTATACTCCCTAATACTGGCGTTGCTCTACCCTATCCGAAGGCTTGGTTTACCGCTATTCATCAGTAACTTGCTTAGCCTCTCTGGTGTCTGGCTATTTTGCATGATAAGCGGAAACCCTGATTCGGCTGTAAGAGCAAGCATAATGCTTAGTCTTTACTTAGCCGCCAAGTCATTACTGCGCCGCACTCAGGGTATAAACATTCTTAGCCTCAGTGCATGCATAATGCTTCTTTATGATCCTGAAAATTTGTTCCAACTTGGTTTTCAACTTTCATTTCTTGCATTATCCGGGATACTCATTTTATTCCCAGTCTTCAGAAAGGCCAAATCTTTTAAATGCAAATCTTTCAGTTACCTATATGACATGATATGTCTGTCACTCTCTGCAAAGATAGCGGTACTTCCATTGCTGATTTATCAATTCAATTGCGTTCCCACTTATTCGTTGATAAGCGGTCTCATCGCGGTACCTATGGCATTCGGAATTGTCTACCTGGGTTTTATCAAAATACTCTTGTCATTAGGATTATCTGGCCTAATTGAATTCCCTTACAATGCGATATCAGAGCTTCTCACTTTATGCAGCAAGTTATTACTCGAATCAATGCGGTTCTTTGAACAATTGCCCTTCAGTCAGATAGAAAACATCTATCTCAGTCTTAACCAGACTCTTATTTTATACTCATTTATAATTTTCCTGGTGATGTACATTATTAAAGGAAAGCCAATTCTCCTGATTATCTCAGTAGGTATCCTGATTTTATTTGCATCTGCAATCAGCTGGAATAAGCGTATAAGTAAAAATAAATTGGTTCTTGATATATATCATATGTCAGGGAAGAGTGCATTTCATATCATGCATAAAGGCATTTGTTACAGCTACCATGATAAGACACAAAAAGCATTTTTCAAACGTATCAGCCATAAACGACGATTGAGATTTTACTGCGCCCGAAATTCAAAATACTTTGAAATCACACCGGGCCTTTATCGATTTGAGGATCAATGTTTGTTTGTACGACCAGACTCTATTTTTACCAATCAATCTTGTAGCTGCTTGCACCGATACTTGTTATCAGGTAATTCAGGCCCAGCATCGATTTTGAATCAAGATGTCCAATACCATTCCATTGTTGTCGATGGCAATAGCAATACGCAGCAAGTCAAAACCTGGAAACTATATGCCCGTGAGCAAGAGTTCGAGTTTCATATTACAAATGAATCTGGTGCTTTCACCAAAATATTAAAGCCTATATAATATGTTCAGTAAGGATCAAAGATTTGTAATTGCCGGAATGATATTCATTTATATCATCATCCAATGTGTAAACATGGACTTCAGATTGGATAATGAGGTCCAAATCAGTCAAGAACCATTTGAATACGAATATGCCATGGACCTTCTGGATCAGCCAGCAAGCTTGCATTATCAGAATCAAAAGACAAGAATAGTCAGAAAATCAGAAATTCAGGATACCAACTGGCATATACTAAAAATGGAACGGCATGATTGGAAGCTCCTGGGATTCAAAATATATGTACATGATAATATTCAGAAGTTTATACAAGCAGGTGGGCAAATTAAAAATGCCAATGACCTGACAAGGATCTATGGCATCGACAGTAGCCTTGTGCAACAATATGCTGGCAGGTTTATATTTCCATCCCCTTCAAATGAACCGTCCAGAAAAATCAATGTCAATACCGCTGATACAATTGAACTGAGGCGGCTGTATGGCATTGGACCGAAGTTGTCCAAGAGAATATATAAATACAGATCCAATCTGGGTGGTTTCCACAACAAAGAACAACTATTAGAAGTCTATGGCATCTCAAGGGAAGTCCTGGATAATAATAAAGAGATAATTGAATGTGAGGGCCCGCTAAAGAAAATGAATATCAATACGATAAGCCAAGACTCGCTGAGAAGACATTATTATTTCGATTGGAAGCTAAGTTCTCATATAATCAATTACAGACAGCTCCATGGTCCCTTTAAGGAAGTGGCATCAATCAAGGAGATCGAAACAGTGAACGACTCAATTTTCAAAAAGATAATGCCCTATCTGAGCTGTTATGATAACTTTTGATAATCTTTATTGTTATTAAGAGTTGTAGGCTTAATTAACAGCGCTTTGAAGAATTTAAGATACCTGAATAAATACCTCCTCAAGTACAAGTGGCATTTACTGCTCGGTACTGTATTCGTGGGCCTCTCGAATTTGTTCATGGTGCTCGTTCCCAGAGAGATCAGAAAAGCGCTGGACTACATCATTCAAAAGACAACCGAACAAACACCTGAATTTACCGGCAACTACAATTCAGATATTCTCCGGTTTGCTGGTATTGTCATCGGTTTATCAATACTGATGGGCATATTCATGTACCTTATGCGTAAGACGATCATTGTGATGTCCAGGCTCATTGAATATGATATCCGCAAAGAGATATATCTGCATTATCAGAAACTGGACTTGGCCTTTTACAAGAAAAATAAGACCGGTGACCTGATGGCCAGGATTTCGGAGGATGTGAGCAAAGTCAGAATGTATCTTGGGCCGGCGATTATGTACGGCATCAGGGTGGCTCTCTTGTTTACTTTCGTCATATATTCCATGTTTGAGGTGAACACGACATTGGCCATGTACTCATTATTGCCTCTGCCGTTCCTATCATTATCGATATACTATGTAAGCAGTATAATCCATAAAAGAAGTGACCTGATTCAAAAGCAAATAGCCAAGTTAAGCAGCATAGCTCAGGAGGTATATTCAGGAATCAGGGTGGTCAAGTCATATGTCAAAGAAGATAAATTCTATGATTACTTCGATGAGCAGAGTGAGGATTACAAACAAAAAGCTCTTGACCTGGCCAGGGTCAATGCCCTGTTTTTCCCTTTGATGATCTTGCTGGTAAGTGTCAGTACATTACTGACGATTTACATCGGTGGTAAACTTGTTGCAAGTGGGCAAATAACTACGGGTAATATCGCAGAGTTCGTCATCTATATCAATTATCTGACCTGGCCTATCACATCCATAGGCTGGATCGCCTCTATCATTCAACAAGCTGAGGCTTCACAAAGTAGAATCAATGAAATTCTAAAAGTTGACCCTGAAATACAGAGTCCAAAATCAGAGCCTGTGGTATTTAATGGTGAGATTGAGTTCAGGAATGTAAGCTTCACATACCCTGACACCGGTATTGAAGCTCTGAAGAACATTTCATTTAAATTGAAAAAAGGAGATAAACTCGCTATTCTCGGACGCACCGCTTCAGGTAAGAGCACCATTGCCGACCTCTTGCTGCGTTTCTATGACGTCACAGAAGGAAGTATCCTCATTGATGGTGTGGATATAAGAGAATTGGATACCAATAATCTTAGAGAACGCATTGGCTATGTACCTCAGAATGTATTCTTGTTTTCTGATTCAATAAAAAATAATATTGCATTTGGTCTTGACAACATTGACGACACGTCAGTAGAAAACTATGCTGAAAAAGCAGCGGTCAGGAGCGATATTAAAGAGCTGCCTAAGCAATTTGAAACTGAAATCGGTGAAAGAGGTGTTACACTCTCAGGGGGTCAAAAACAAAGACTTTCAATAGCCAGGGCGCTTATCAAAAAGCCGGATATTATAATACTTGATGACTGTTTGTCAGCATTGGATGCCAATACAGAGCACAAAATATTGAGCTACCTTGATGAGGAACTAAGATCGAAGACATCCATCGTTATAACCCACCGTATATCGAATCTCATTGATTTTGATAAGATCATTGTTTTGGATCATGGAGAATTGGTTGAAGAGGGTCGCCATGAGGAGCTCGCCAACCTGAACGGATTCTACAGTCAAATCCTAAGAACTCAATACGAGACCAGCAACTAAGATTCATTTCGCTTAGATGCCATATTACTTTGATTTTTGAGGAAAAAAACTATTTTTACTTATAAATAAGAAGTATTGTGGAAAACGATAAAAAGTTCGAGAGCGTTTATTCGACCAAAGTAAGAGCAGGAAAAAGAAGAACCTACTTTTTTGACGTTAGGCAAACCAAAGGTGATGATTACTACATTACCATTACGGAGAGCACGAAAAGATTTGACGGAAATGGGTATGAAAGACACAAAATCTTTTTGTACAAAGAAGACTTCAATCGCTTTGTCAACAGTCTTAACGACACAGTTGATCATGTCAAAAACAACTTAATGCCTGATTTTGATTATGAGCTGTATGAGAGAAGACAAAAAGAGTGGGAAGAAAAACTGGCTTCAGGAGAATTGGAAGACAGAAGAGACAGCGAGAACACCAGCGAAACACCTACCAGCGAAGATGATATGAGTTGGTAAGCCAACCAACTTCGATAACTTGACTGGCTTATTGCCAGATCATTTACTATATATTATTGGTTAGATTCCTATCCAAGACAATATCCTTCAACTCCTTAAGCGCCTTATACTCCTCAGGCATCACTTTCTTAAAAGCTTCCTTAATTGTGAAATAGGCTCCCTTTTCAGCTTCAGGTAATACAGATTTGATTGTTGAACTTACCAGTTTGATATCATGTTTGATAATACCTCTGATTGATGGTATATCGTGCCAGTCACCTTCAATAGCTACCGCTCTAACTGCGTTTCCTGCGGCATCCTGAAAATTATCAAGCCATATCATTTCCCCGTAATTGCCGGCAAGAGCATAGCTAGGTAATCCCCATACCTCAGGATCGTTAATCATGGTATCCTTTGTTAAGAGAATCTCAAGACCTTTGGCGTTAACCCTGTAAATGACGATTCTAACTTTATCCAGTACTGACATAATATCAATTTAAGGCATTGAAGTAAGCAAAGAAAACCGAGGAATCAAACTAAATCCTTTTGAGTTTTTTATTCTGCTCTCTTTTTTGTTCCAAACTATCAATGTAATTCTCAGGCAATTTAAGGTTTAGGCCCTGCATCATACCCTCAAGTTGCTTCAGGTCTAATCCATTCATCATCTCATCAATTTGAGAAAAATCGAAAGCATCCAGAAGTGAACGCATCTGCTCCTCATCCATGGATTCTAGCATACGCATGCTTTGTTCCATAAGTTTTTCAAAGTCACGCGAGCTCATATCTTCAGGAAAAAACTCCTGAAACATCCCTTGAATATTACTATCACCGAAGAAAGATTGAAGCATCGTTGTATCAAATATCATGTTGAATTCCCCAAAAGAGTTATTCAACAAAGAATCCATACTGCCTCCAGATTGCCATTGCTTCATCAGCATTTCAATCTGTTTATCCATCTCAGCAAATGGATCGGTTTGAGAAGGTGTCTGAGGTGTGTTTTGAGCTCCAAGATTAATGAAGAAAACAAACATCAGAGATAGTAATATTGCCGTGCGTTTCATTACAAATCTTTTTGTATAAATATATTCTAAAGAAAATGGTTCAAGCTTACGCCCTATCTATGGATAAACGCGGTTTTATTATCAAACCGTATATGGATAAAGCTACAAATTCCTCTTCATCGCTGGCTTTGAATTCATGAAAAAGAGAGAACAACCTATCGCTTTCTGTGGCGCTTGCCGGTTCGAAGCTATTTAAATGAGCGACTTCCCTATCGCCTAGAATCACTTTTTGATACTGTCTGGAGTCAGAAATCTCCAATTTGCCCAATTCTGTGCCTTCTGGGCCAAGCAACCTATCCTCCTTATCTATAATACCTAAGGCCTTCCCATTAAATTCTACGTCAATCTGGTCGGCATTGTAATTAAAGGTATACTCGTCTTCTTTGGATTCGACGACCATTATGAGCTGACCATTAACCATGCGGTCCTTGATTGCAAAAGCCAGGACTGGCTCTTGAAAAATAGTGGACAGAAAGCCATTTTGAAGTTTGGCCACACCACGCTTCTTTCCTTTTACAATGGGATGTGCGGAGATGATTCTAAACTCATCCATTTCAAAGGGTATCAAAGCCTCCTTTATATCTGCAATTTCCTGCCGTAGCCGTCGTAGATCTCTCTTATATTGACGGCGGAAGGACCTTGTTCCCATGACGAATGATAACATCTGGATAAGGATGAATATGGAAGCTGCCAATAAAACTACTATTACTATTAATCGAGCCACAGGCATCAGTTTAATTAAAAAAGTCTGCTATGACAAAAAGCCATGCAGACTATATTAACGTGATTTTCCTTAAATGTTTAGCTATTTTATACGAATGTCACCCCAGGTAAGACTTAAGTGCATTCCTGTTGACGGATTTACGTAATCTCCTGAGTGCGCGTTCTTTAATTTGTCTTACACGTTCTCTGGTCAATCCGTACAGTTCTCCTATCTCTTCAAGTGTCAACGATTTATGACCATTCAAGCCATAGTACGCCGAAAGTACTTCAATTTCTCTTGAAGAAAGCAGAGATAATCCGTGCTTCACCTCTTCTTTCAATGATTCCTCCATCAACCCAAGATCCGGTGAAATTTGATCTTCTGATGCATATAGGTCAAGCATGGTTGCTTCACCCTCTTCCCCACCTACAGGAGCGTCCATTGACAGATGTCTTCCGCCACCTTGCAGTACATTGCGTATATCTGAGATCTTCATATCAAGAAGATCAGCCAGTTCCTCATGGGTCGGATTACGTTCAAATTCCTGAACGAATGACACATAAGCTTCATTTACTTTTGAATAAGAACTTACCTTGTTAAGTGGTAATCTTACCATTCTTGCATTTTCAACAATAGCCTGCAAGATGGATTGTCTGATCCACCAAACGGCGTAAGAGATAAACTTGAAACCTCTTGTTTCATCAAATCTCTTTGCAGCTTTCATAAGCCCCATATTACCTTCATTGATCAGGTCACTCAGTGATAATCCCTGATTCTGGTATTGCTTTGATACAGATACAACAAACCTTAGATTGGCTTGTGTCAATCTCTCTAAGGCGGCTTTGTCGCCTTCTCTTATCCTTCTAGCCATTTCTGCCTCTTCCTCCGGTGCCAGCATCTCAATCTTTGAAATATCATTGAGGTACTTGTCCAGTGCAAGGCTTTCACGACTCGTAATCTTGTTGGTAATCTTTAACTGCCTCATTAAAAAAATCTCTTATAATCAACTAAAGTACTTGACTTTATCAATAAAATATATTAAACCAGTACTTATAAGTACAAGTATCTGACCAAATAAGTTCAAGTTTTGGTAAAAATATTTACCAAGAGCATTAATAAATCTGGAAATAGATTAACTCAGGTGGGAAAGCTTAAAAATAGGGATAAAATAGCCATTTAAAAAACTATTTTATCCCCTCTATATTTATTGTGGCTTCTCTTCCTGACTTTGTTGTTTTGGATTGGGCAACAAAACCTTTCTTGAGAGACGCATTTTTCCGGATTTCGGATCGATTCCAACAAGTTTAACCTTTACTGGGTCGCCAACTTTGAAATACTCGGAAACATCATTGATTCTTGAATGTGAAATTTCAGAAACGTGAAGTAGTCCGCTCTTTCCTCTGAAATCCACGAAGACTCCATAAGTTTGAACAGAAGCTACAACAGCCTCATATACATCTCCAACTTGTGGTTCGAAGGCAATCTCTTCAATTGCTTCCTTGGCCATTCTAAGAGATTCAGCATCATTGGAAGCTATCGAGACAATACCTTTGTCGTCAACTTCTTCAATATTGATAACTGTGTTGGTTCTGGCTTGTAGATCTTGAATAACCTTTCCACCAGGTCCGATCACAGCACCGATGTAACTCTTATCGATTTTGATTTCCTCGATACGCGGAGCGTGCGGCTTAAGATCATCATTAGCTACTGAAATAGTCTTAGCCATTTCATTAAGGATATGAATTCTACCCTCTTTAGCTTGATCAAGCGCTTTCTCTAGTGTTTCATATGGAAGACCATCGATTTTGATATCCATCTGACAAGCCGTAATACCGTTGTTAGTACCTGTAACTTTGAAGTCCATGTCTCCAAGGGCATCCTCATCGCCAAGAATATCTGATAAGATAGCCACGTCATCACCTTCTGCAATCATACCCATAGCAATACCCGAAACAGGGGCCTTCAACTTGATACCGCCATCCATCAGTGCCAATGAACCGGCGCAAACCGTTGCCATTGATGATGAACCATTGGACTCAAGTATGTCTGATACCAATCTGATTGTATAAGGCAGTTCTTCAGGCATAACTTGCTTAATAGCTCTTGATGCCAGGTTGGCGTGACCAACTTCTCTTCTACCAGGACCACGCATAGGTTTGATTTCACCTACAGATAATGCTGGGAAATTATAATGAAGGATAAAGTTTGAATAATAGTTTTTCAAAGCATTATCGATCATCTGCTTGTCCAACTTGGTTCCTAAAGTCAATGACGTGAGTGATTGTGTCTCACCTCTGTTGAATATTGCAGAACCGTGTGCTGATGGAAGGTAATCTACTTCAGTCCAGATAGGTCTTACTTCATCAAATTTTCTACCGTCCAGACGCTTGCCCTCTTTGAGGACCATTGTTCTGATGGTTTCTTTCTTGATCTTATCGAAATAAGCACTGGCTTTTCCGCCATTTTCCTCCATATATTCTTCACCATGATCTTCAGTCAGCTTTTCAACCAGCGCATCAGATATGGCTTTGAATCCTTCTTTACGTGCAACCTTATCAAGTGCACCTCTGGAAACTTCCAGGATACGGTCAACTGAGAAGGATTTAACAGCATTGTACAATTCTTCGTCAACTTCTTCAGTCGCAAGCTCTCTTTTCACTGTGGCTTTTTCGCCAACCAATCCTGCAAGCTTTAATTGTGCATTACATTGTACTTTGATAGCCTCATGACCAACCTTAATGGCTTCGATCAATTCTGCTTCCTGGCATTCCTTGGCCTCTCCTTCTACCATCATCACGTTTTCGAGCGTTGCAGCAACAACAATCTCCAGACTTGCACTTTCAAGTGCTTCTCTGCCAGGATTGACTACATACTCACCGTCAATTTTGGCTACTCTTACTTCAGAGATAGGTCCTGCCCATGGAATATCAGATACAGAAAGTGCTGTTGATGCCGCCAATGCTGTATAAGCATCAGGCAAACGATCTTCCTCTCCAGATATCAAATTGATGATAACCTGTGTATCGTTCATATAGCCATCAGGAAATAATGGTCTGATCGCTCTATCTACCAACCTTGAAGTCAAAACTTCATAGTCAGATAACTTGGTTTCTCTTTTGAAAAAATTACCAGGGATACGACCAGCTGCCGCAAATTTCTCCTGATAGTCTACTGAAAGTGGGAAAAATGGCTGTCCTTCTCTCGCCTCTTTCGCTGATACAACGGAGCAAAATAGCATGGTATTACCGATCTTAACAACACAAGAACCATGTGCCTGTGTAGCTAGTTTACCGGTTTCCAATACCACCTCTTCACCGTTGGGTAAATTAAATGATGTAGTTATAGGTGTTTGTAAACCCATTTCAGAATAATATTTTAATATGTGAGAAAGCTATAAAATTACAGCTCCCTTTAGATCTTTTAGTACTGGCTAGCTGAAGACACAGAAGACTTTCTGATCTGTAGCTTTTCGATGATTTCTCTGTATCTGATGATGTCTTTGTTCATCAGGTATGTCAGAAGTCTTTTTCTTTTACCAACCAATGTTAAGAGAGCTCTTCTTGATGAGTGATCTTTCTTGTTATCCTTTAGATGCTCGGTAAGTCCGGCGATTCTGAAAGTGAACAATGCGATTTGAGCCTCAATTGAACCGGAGTTATTTGAGTTGCCTCCGTATTCTTTAAAAATTTCTTCTTTCTTTTCTTTTGTTATATACGTTGCCATAATTTAAATTTTACCAAAAAGGATTACTGAAATCGTATTTTAGCAAGCGCAAAGATAGTACATATTCTTTAAGAAAACATTAATTTTTTCAAATGAGCAAAAAGGCATTAAGAATCGGCATTCCAGTATTGATATTCTTATTCACTTTCAATGGTCAAATCAGGGCTCAGATAGAGCTTGATGATGAAGGATTTGAAACATTTATCTACCAAGATGAGGACAGCACCTATACCATGAAGAAATACTATATCTGCTTCCTCAAATCTGGTCCCAATAAAAGTGAAAACCCTGAAGAAGCGGCCACACTACAGACACAACACCTTGAACATATGTCAGATTTAGCTAAAAAAGGTAAAATATGCATTGTCGGACCCATGGCGGATGATACCTCACTCAGAGGGATAGTTATATACAATGCCAAGAATATGGAAGAAGCCAGATCATATGCAGATACAGATCCAATGGTTAAAGCTGGGTTACTTGAAGCAGAAATCCATCCCTGGTGGACCGCCAAAGGCAGCAAGTTGTATTAAAAACGGCCACCTATAATACCGTCCACATTGTTCTGTCCGTAATTATACTTGAGGAAGCTCAAAGCATTGGAGCTTACGCCGATAGCAAAACTGTAGGTATCGCGGTTGGGATACCAGGCGAAAACCATATCCCAGCAGTGTAATTTTCGTGCAAATGTAACAGCAGGATAAGTCAAGCCATTTTTGACAAAATCATAACCGATATTACCTACGCTTACGGTCCAGTTATCTGTCAGTGGAATGCTACCTCTAATGCCCAATGAATTGATCGTGATATCTGAATTGATATTCCCATCCTCATCCGCAATGAAAGCATACACAATGTTATGATCGACGCTTACATTCTCAAACAATTCTCCCAGGCTTTTGCTCCTTCTCTCGGGTTGCTTTTCTTCTGAATTAGGCGGTGGCGCAAATCCCTGAGGCGGTCCTGTAATAAATTCATCACGCTGTTGTTCGTCAGTACCTGTATCTCTTTCATTGGCCTGAGGCTCCTCTTCTTTCTTACTAAACCATTGCCTAATTTTCTTGAAGGTCAGCTTTGTAGCCAAACCAATCTGGCCGCGTTCAAGGCGCACAAGAGCCTTCCGGTCTGTCCAGACAAAGGAATCGATGCTTCTGTTGTTTTGTTTTAAATAAGGATCAAAGGTCCACCTCGTGGTCAATACGGATATGCCGTTAAAATATCTGGAGGTAGAATTGAGCGAAAATGTGCTCCACTTCAGGGAATCCTTGGCAAAATTATAATTGCCCGAAAGTGTGACATTATCAAACAGTTTCATCTTTTTGATCGTCGAATCCTTTTTTGAAAAGTATTTGATCTCAATAATATTGTTGATCCTGAAGTTCATCTGGGATTGAAGTTCATTGAAACTCGGTGTGTTGAATGGCCCATTTTCAAATCTGGTATAAATCTCCGGCGCACGCTCCACATCTGAGTACAGTAATGTGTCTGTGTACACACTCCTCGTATCAGGAGAATAACTAAAACCAACTTCGGGCTTCATAATATGTCTGATTCCACGAAACCAACCTTTACTGAACTCAGCAGTACCAAAGATCTGTGTGTTGATACTTACGCCTGCATTGAGTCTCCTGTAAGAATCAAAACCGCCAACGACACCACTAACCAGGGTATCGGTAAAACTGCTGGTCTGTTCGATACGCTGCTCAATGGTATTCATGACCCAAGTCTCATCATATGTGGCTCTTGGCACAATATTGAAATGTTTGAAAATGCGTGTCGAGAAACCCGTTATAAAGGAATGTGACATACCCGTCTTGATATCATCATACATCTCACGGGTAAACAAGGTTGAATCTGTTGTCTGTACAAATGATTTTAACTTCATGTCATAATCAAATGTAATCTTCTCAAACCATGCCTCCTTATTCGATCCTCTGTTCTTGCGCTCAAAAGGATAAATGGTATTCATGTTCAGTTGAACATCTGGTAATGTAATATTGACGACGCCTGTCTGGGTGTTTTGGTTATGACTTAAACCCATATTAAATGAAAACGGCGTCCCTGGCATGCTGTGTCTGTAATAGAAATTCGAATTGTAGCTATTACGAAGTACAGACTGGGCATCATTGAAGTTCCTGTTCTGGTTGTTATTACCAACCACATTTATTTTTCCCCCAACATTGACGAATGGGTGGGCTTTGCTGTCCTGCTTGTGATCTATGGTAATGGAGAATCCCTTCTGTGAGATAACCGTGGGTACCTGAACCTCCTCTCCATTAATGATAGAGGTGCTGAATCCATCAAATCTTCGATCATTGTATGTGAGGCGAATCAAACCCTGGTACTTGTAGTTCTTCCTGTAATCTGCATTGACATAGATCCCGTGTGTACCCCGGGTATACAAATCCGCAGTTAATCTGACATGGATATAATCATTGATCGGGAAGTACCACCCAAAGCCCAATAATCCAAAACCAAGCTCTCGGGAGTTGAATTGATAGTTCTGCGGAAATATGAAACCAGAGCTTTTTCCTTGTGTCAGTGGATAAAACCCAAAAGGTATGATCAAGGGTGTCGGTACACCTCCCAGTTCAAGATTCGATGGGCCAAAAACGGCCAATTTATCGGAGAGCACCTTCATCTTGCGGGGTTTGATTGCAAAATGTGGTTCTTCATGCGTACAGGTGGTAATCTTACCTTGGAAGAAGTTAATAACTGTTTCCTTTTCATGATTATGATCATGAACTGTATTCAGATATTTAGTTCGAGCACCATGTATAATAAATTCGCCCTCCTGCTTAATAGCATCCAAGACGATGCCCTTCTCTGTTTCGAAGTTGTATCGGAGTCCATTATAATTTACCATTTGGTCACCATCGGTGAAAGACGGCTTCAGATTGGAGTTAAACTGCTTTCTACGCCAAGCTTCAGCAATATTATTCTGCATTTCTATGGCTACCTCATCAGCCTTCAGTTCTTTGCTGTCGTAGTCAACCTCTGCTATACCGAACAACTTGACTATCTTATTACGCACATCAAGGATTTGAGAATCCTGAGAACCAAACACTATCCGGCTGTCAAGTCCCTGATCTGAAATCTTGATATCGGCATTTTTCTTCCTTGATAGTGTATCAGACTTAGGCATACCAGGAATGGTATCAATTTGAGCATGCAAAGTGATAAAGCACAACTGTGCGAGCAATAATATGACTATCTGTCTAAGCAAACAGGCAGAATTTTTTCTTGTTGGTCCCTATTGTGAACGCAAAAATGCCATTTCTATGCTGCAATTCCCATGCTAAAAATGTGAAGAGAGGGTTAAACTTGACTACTGTAAAGCATATTGGCCTGAATTACCCATAAATATTGTACGATTTTACCGCAGTGTTATTTAAATGTCTCACTACAGATCATTTTATAGTATTTCATGGTTATTGTAGTTAAGAAAATTTAGTTTTGCAGTCTTATGAAAAAGGAAGTCCAGATCGCCATATTTGCCGCCCTCACGCTAGCTGTCACCGTTTGGGGCTATAAATTCATATCAGGTAAAAACATGTTTAGTGGGGATAAAACCTACTATGCTTACTACGATAATGTTCAGGATGTCAATACAGCTACACCTGTTCAAATCAACGGATATGAGGTTGGTACGGTTATCTCGATTAACCCAGATCCGGACGACATACGCAGAATGAGACTGGGCTTTACAGTAAAAAAATCAGTTAAGCTTCCAACATATGCAGTTGCCGAACTAATGCCAGCAAGTCCATTAGGTGGCAAAGTAGTTGAATTGAGGTTCGATAAAATGTGTGATGGAAGTAATTGCGCCGAAAATAAAGCCGTACTTGAAGGTAAAACCGTAGGAATTCTAAACTCTCTTATTAAGGAGGATGAATTAGAGCGTACAATGGAAACGGTTACAACAGCCATTGATTCTACACTCGGGATGATTGGAGATCCAGAAAGTGATGACGCTGTTGATGTGAGCGCGCGCAATCTAGCGGTAACACTTGAAAACTTTGCAAGCATTTCCGGTGAATTCAGCAGACTGATGCAAAATTCCTCTAGGGATATGGAGAAAACACTTTCCAATATGTCTGAGATTACAACAGCATTGGTGGAGAGCAATGACAAGATCAATACAATGCTGGATGACCTATCAGGACTAACCAGCGATCTTAAAGAAGTTAAGTTGTCTGAAACCATAGATCTGGCCAATAATGCATTGGCTCAAACGGAGAGCAGCTTGGAAACAGCTGAATCCACTATGAAAGAAGCCAATGCATCTCTTGAGGAACTTACGGCTTTATTGAAGAAAATCTCAGAAGGTGAAGGCTCTCTAGGTAAATTGATGAATGACGAAGAACTCTATAATAATATAGAATCAACCACTCAAAATCTGGATTTGCTCATACAGGACCTAAGGCTTAATCCTAGGAGGTATTTTAGATTGTTTGGAAAGAAGTCGAAGGATTATGAATACCCAGTTGAAGACCCTGCCTACCAGAAGCCAACTGAGGATAACAAATAAAAAAAGACCGGCCCAACGATTGCTGAACCAGTCCTGATTTCTTTAAACTATACTTAAAGCTTATAGAGAATTGACGAATTTCGTCAACTTGCTTTTCAAGTTAGAAGCTTTATTTTGATGCCAGTTATTGTTCTTAGCCAACTTATCAACCATGCTGACTACCTTAGGCAAAAAGCCTTCAGCTTCTTTCTTGTCAGACATCTCTCTAAGTTTTGCAATAGCCGTTCTGGCAGACTTTTTATAGTACCTGTTGCGCAATCTTTTCTTTGCGTCTTGTCTTATTCTCTTTTTAGATGATGCGTGCTGTGCCATTATCTATTTTTAATTTTTTAGGAGTGCAAAAATAATGTATTTTTTTATACGATACCTAAAAAAGTAATAATTTCATATAAAATTTCAAATAGCTCAGAAATCAGTTAATTAACATTATCGGAGAACAGAAAATTGAACATTTACACATGTCTGACGCAACCAGAAAATAATTTTAGAGTTTTGTATATATCGGTATAATATTTTCAGGTAAGAAGCGTACTATTCACTTAATAAAATAATACAAAGAGAGAGAATGAAGGATTATTCCTACGTGTTCAACGCACACCCAAGTTTCATAGAAGAAATGTACAAGAAGTACGAAAGCGATGCCCAGTCTGTAGATGCAGGGTGGAGATTGTTTTTTGAGGGTTTTGAATTTGGAGATGCCAAAGCGGTGGTAAATGGAAATGGCAAGCTGAATGGCGCGGCTATTACAAATGCAGAAAAGGAATTTGGTGTATTATCCATAATTCATGGGTTCAGGTCCAGAGGCCATCTTTTATCGACTACCAACCCAATCAGAGAAAGGCGTGACCGCAAACCACACCTGACTTTGAGTGATTACAAACTTGAGGATAGTGATCTCAATGTAAAATTCAAAGCTGGTAGAGAAGTAGGACTTGAAAATGGGACTCTTTCTGAAATCATAGAGAGATGCAAGCAGATATATGCGGGTAATATTGGATTTGAATATGCCCACATAGAAAATAGAGAAAAACGCATGTGGCTTCGTAATAAAATAGAAGGCCGCAGTCTGGATGGCAGTTATGGATTGGAAATAAGCAAGAAAAAAAGCATACTGGATAAACTTAACGGTGCAGTGATTTTTGAAAAGTTCCTTCACACCAAATACATTGGACAGAAAAGGTTCTCTCTTGAAGGTGGTGAATCCACTATTCCAGCGTTGGATGCAATTATCAGCAAAGCTGCAGATGACAAAGTTGAGGAGGTGATTCTGGGTATGGCGCACAGAGGAAGATTGAATGTGCTTGCCAATATCATGGGTAAAACATACGAGAACATCTTCAATGAATTCGAAGGAAACTCCATACCTGATCAAAGCTTTGGAGATGGTGATGTAAAATATCACCTTGGATTCTCTTCTCAATTCGATATGTCATCAGGTAAAAAGTTGAATATTAAATTGGCTCCGAATCCTTCTCACCTGGAGGCTGTAAACCCTGTAGTCGAAGGATTTTCTAGAGCAAAAGCGGACATTCTTTATGATTCCGATTATGATAAAATATTGCCGATTCTGATTCATGGTGATGCTGCTGTAGCAGGCCAGGGAGTTGTATATGAGGTGGTTCAGATGAGTCAACTGGACGGCTATTACACAGGTGGAACAATCCACTTTATCATCAACAACCAAATCGGATTCACTACCGATTTTGATGACGCCAGATCTTCAACCTATTCGACAGCGGCTGCATCTCTGGTTCAGGCACCTGTATTCCATGTGAATGGTGATGATCCAGAAGCTGTGGTATTCGCATGTGAACTGGCAACGGAGTACAGACAGAAATTCAACAATGATGTCTTCATAGATATGGTATGTTACAGAAGACACGGCCACAACGAAGGAGATGATCCTAAGTTTACACAGCCGGAGATGTATGACCTAATCAGCAAGCATCCTAATCCAAGAGAGATATACCTTGAGAAACTGCTCTCCAGAGGAGAAATGGAAAATAAGATGGCCAAGGATATGGAAGAGGAGTTCTGGAATCATCTGCAAGACAGGTTGAATCTTGTAAAACAAAAATCTCTTCCTTACAGCTATCAAACACCAGAGGAGGCTTGGAGAAAACTCAAGCGCCGATTTGATGAAGCCGACTTTCAGGATTCTCCAAAAACAGGAATTTCAAAAGCAAAAATTCAAAAAATACTCAAGCACCTAAGTACTGTACCTGAGGGCATGAAGCCCTTGAGCAAGGTAAACAGGTTGCTTAAGAATACGAACAAGATTATCGATGCTGGAAGATTGGACTGGGCACTTGGTGAGCTGATGGCCTATGGATCAATTCTTCTCGATGAGAAAGATATCAGAATGAGTGGTCAGGATGTGAAGAGAGGTACTTTCTCACACAGACATATGATCTTCAGTGATGCAGACAGTTTTGTTGAATACAACAGGTTGGATAATCTTGATGACAAGCAAGGTAAAATGCGCATCTACAACAGCTTACTTTCTGAGTTTGCTGTTCTCGGATTTGAATATGGTTATTCACTGGCCACGCCTGATTCCCTGGTGATATGGGAAGCACAGTTTGGTGACTTTGCCAACGGTGCCCAAACCATAATGGATCAGTTTATCAGCGCAGGAGAAAGCAAATGGCAGCGAATGAGTGGATTGGTTATGTTGCTTCCTCATGGCTATGAAGGGCAAGGCCCTGAGCATTCCAGTGCACGTTTTGAAAGATATCTCCAAATGGCGGCAGAATGCAACTACAGTGTGGTAAACATGACTACACCAGCCAATTTATTCCATGCACTGAGAAGACAGCTACAACGTGACACCAGAAAGCCACTGATTGTGATGTCACCAAAGTCTCTACTGCGTCACCCTATGGCAGTATCAGATTTGTCAGAGTTTGCTACAGGAACCAAATTCATGGAAGTCATTGATGATGCTGAAGCCAAAGCAAACAAAGTAAACAGACTGCTCATTTGTACGGGTAAGGTTTACTATGATCTTCTGAATGAAAAGCAGGAGCGTAAGTTGGACAATGTTGCCATTGTGAGACTTGAACAATTATATCCGTTTCCGGAAAAACAACTTAACAGCATTCTAAGCAAATATAAAAATGCTGAAAAATTCTGGGTACAGGAGGAACCGAGCAACATGGGACCTTGGAATTACCTTATGAGATATTGGCGTAAGACAGATATCGAGGTGATATCAAGAGAGATTTCTGCTAGCCCGGCGACAGGCTTCAAAAAAATCCATGATGAGCAACAAAAAGAGTTGGTTGCAAGAGCTTTGGGTATAAAGTAGTTTAATCAATTGCGGGGTCCGTTATAAAAGACCAATCGAATTCCGAAGTTCATAAAGTTGGCTTCGGTCTCCGGAGTGTCAACATTCAATTCGTCCGCTAGCGGTGCGAGTGAAACAGATTGTAAAGGAATATGGACGTAAGGTTGTATTGAAAATGAAACCTGTCTGCTTGTGTTGAAATAATACGCAAGTCGCAATCGAACACAAGTTCTGCTTTCATTTACCAAAACTTTTTTCACCCCAGAGTTGGCGATTTCATCCTGAATACGAAAGCGGTCAATACCTAAACCTATTCCTGCACCCCAGTTCTCAAGTATAAGATGGTAATCAGCGAAAAACTGTCTGTTACTATAGAATAACTTTTGTGAGAAAAGAGTATTCTCTATTGTCTCCCCTACCGCTTCCTTATCGGTTGACAGGCTCTGCCAACCAATTTCAAGAGCTTGGGTGGATGTGTATTGATAGCGTAACCCAAGATTTATCCCACCTGCAAAAGTCAAATCAGAAAATGGTTTTACAAGGCCACCTTCCAACTCTTGCATCTTATCCTCGTTAAACTGAGCCAGTATCTGATTATTTGGCTCGGAACCGAAATATGAAAATCCGTAACCTACACTGATATTCAGTTGGGCCATCATATATGTACTCCAGAACAAGCTGATGATCAATAGGGCAAAACGGTACATTTCATGCTCTTTGACCCTAAGATAAGGCATTGCCCAAATATAATTGACCGCCTGAAATCAATTCGTTTAATGTCCCGGTTTCATCATTGATAAACAGTCATTTATATATTAAATAATTTTAATTTTTAATTATTTTTATTCCATGGCCAGAAAGAAGAAAAAGCTATCTGCGAAAACAGCAGTTCAAAGCAAAGACACCAAGCAAAAAGCAGCTCCAAAGAAATCCAGCTATAAGCACGAACCACTGCCTCTGAAGATAACAGGGATTATTGCTGTGACTTTTATTCTCCTTTCTTTTGTATTGTACGGTGCATCCATGAAATATGGTTTCGTGCTGGATGATAAAATTGTATTATCGGAAAACAACTATACTAAGAAAGGTCTTGCCGGAATCGGAGATCTATTCAGTACCGATAGTTTTCAAGGCTACTTTGGAGAACAAAAAGAAATACTTCAGGGTGGAAGATACCGCCCGCTTTCCCTGGTCAGTTTTGCTATTGAACATGAGATTTTTGGACTCAATCCAAGTGTTTACCATTTCAACAATATACTTCTATATGGCTTTTCAATTTTCATTTGTTTCATTGCATTGAGAAGAATTCTGAGAGAAAAAGATAGTTCTGTGGGTGGTGTTGTTTTCTCAATCAGTTTGATTGCCAGCCTTCTATTTTTATTCCATCCCTTACATACAGAAGCTGTGGCCAATATAAAAGGCCGTGATGAGATCATGTCATTTCTGTTCAGCATGTTGTGTCTGTTCTACAGCATCAAATTCTTTGATGAAAAGAAAAGACTTCACTTAATACTTGCCAATCTTTTTATGTTGCTTGGACTTTTTTCCAAAGAAAACACGATTACATTTCTAGCCATTATACCAGTAGCAATTATCCTATTCCGCAATGCTTCATTGAAGCAATGCATGAATATCGTATTAAGTTTATTGAGTACGACTATCATCTATATCTTCATTCGTATACAGGCTTTGGGTTATTTTCTGATAGATAATCCATCGACTGATATAATGAACAACCCATTCGTTGCGATGAGCTCTGTCGAGAAATACAGTACGATCATGTATACACTGCTTGTCTATCTTAAACTGATATTTGTCCCTATCGAATTAACCCACGACTACTACCCTTTTCATATTCCAACAATGGGACTTGGTGACTGGCAGTTCTGGTTGTCCTTTGTTACATATGCATTGATTGTCATAGCCATTATAAAATATTGGAAAAGTAGAAAAGAGCTAAGTTTCGGCCTTTTCTTCTACATAGCTGCCCTTTCCATAGTTTCAAACATTGTAATAAACGTAGGAACCACCATGAACGAAAGGTTCATATTTACTGCAATGCTGGGAATACTGATTATCATGGCTTACCTGCTCAGGATATTAAGTCAAAAACAGAAGTTTGTAGCTCATAATATTATGTTGGGTGGAATTGTTGTGGTAATTCTGGCTCTGTATGGATTCAAAACTATCGACCGGGTGCCGGCATGGGAAAGTGAACTTGCTTTGAATCAGGCCGCCATCAAGGTTTCTAAAAATAGTGCGAGAGCCAATTCATTCATGGCCACAGCCTATTTCAACAGATACAAGGAAACAACAGATAATCAGACCAGGAAAGAACTTATTAATGCCGCTCGTCCTTATGCTGAAAGAGCTGTTGAATTATATCCAAATTACATGAACGCCAACCTGATGCTAGCAGGCATAGCCGCTGAGGAGTATAAGCTGGGTGGCGATATCACGACACTGCTTACAGAATTCAAGGAAATAGCTGGAAGGCGTCCGGATGTAGAATATCTGACTACCTATCTCAATTACCTAAATGACAGAGGTAACAATATGGATCAGCTTGTGGCGTTCTACTATGATCTTGGTTTGAATGTACTGATGCCACAAAGACAAAGGGTAGATTGGGCGGTACATTATCTATTGATGGGAAATAAACTTGATCCATCAAATCAGAACATAAGAGCCGCATTGGTAAGGGGGTATGAATTGCTCGGCAGAAATGATCTTGCCAACCAATTCAGATAATCCAGACAGTTATTCCCAGCCCAGAGCTTTGCGCATTCTGTAATAGATTTCAGTATTTTCATACAAGCCTGCAAAGAGTTCTGAACCCGGACCGTATGAAAAAACAGGAATGAAATCGCCACTGTGTTTCATGGATGTAAATGCTGTTATCAGTGAGTCTCTTCTAGATCCGGGCTGTACTGTAAATCCACCTGTTTCATGATCAGCTGTGATTACAACCAGTGTTTCTCCATCTTTTTCTGCCCAATCAAGCACCTGATCAATCATCTGACTAAACTCAATAAACTCCGCAATTATCCATTCGGAATTGTTGGCATGTCCACCCCAGTCAATCTGCGACCCCTCTATCATCATGAAAAAGCCATTATCCGAAATATCATCAAGAAACTCTATTCCTGTTATTGCCGCATCCTTGAGATAATCTCTTCCCTGATACACAGGCAATGGGTCCTTGTCAGCGGTTAAATAGAATACTTTTTCATTGCCAGGAATCTTTTGCTTGAAATCAACAAACTCTTCAATATAGTCTCCTACCAAATAACCCAACTCCCGAAATTCAGCAAGCAAATCTCTCTCATCATTATCTCTCCTGTCAAAAAATTTCTTTCCTCCGCCCACCAAATAATCAACATCAGCATCCAGGAGGTCTAAAGCTATCTCTTCATAATTGCGTCTGTATTCATTGTGGGTTGCAAATGAGGCTGGCGTAGCATGTATGATGGTAGAAGTAGCAACCATGCCTGTTCTAAATTTCTTCTCTTCGGCTTCTTCAAGAATGGTTTTTAAAGGCATCGTGTCCTTATCTACACCTACAGCGTTATAATAAGTTTTCTGACCGGTAGCAAAAGCTGTTGCCCCAGCTGCAGAGTCTGTAATCAAACTATCATAACAGCTTGGCTTGTGTAAGCCAATGTAGCTCATCCTCTCCAGTGCACTTGTATTGTTATTGCTGTAAGTCCCAGCAGCAATCTGCCCTATGCCCATGCCATCTCCAATCAATAATATTATATTCTTGGCTTTCTTCGAATTTGAAGCTTGGTTCATCACCTTAGTGGAAGGGCTGCATGAAAATACAACTGTAATGATCAAAATACCGATAGTAAAATATTTCATTAGATTGCCTGTCTATTTTCAAAGCAAGATATACTTTTTACCAGGCTTGGAACTGATGAAACCCTTTAATTCAAGATTTAATAAAATAGATGATAACTCAGAAAACGAAATTCCTGACTGCCCATGAATGAAATCTATATCCATGGCTTGAGAACTGTCTAAAACCTTGCAGACCTTCTGTTCAACCTCGGTAAGAGATGTAAAATTCAGTTCTGTCTGCTTTGCTGTGCTTTCCCACCTTGAAATGTAGACAATATCCTCTACAGAATCGAGAAGATGTGCTTTATGCGTTTTGATGAGTTTATTACATCCAGCCGACTTCTTATTTCCAATATTGCCAGGAACGGCAAAAACGTCTTTGCTGAATTCATTGGCATATTCTGCAGTAATTATGGAGCCTCCTCTTAATGCAGATTCCACAACAATAATAACATCTGATAAAGCCGCAATAATTCTATTGCGCATTGGAAAATTCTCACGGTCGGGCTTTGCCCCTGGAAGAAATTCAGATAGCAAGCCTCCGTTATTCACTATTTGGCTTGCCAGGCCTTTGTGATCAGGAGGATATATGCGATCTATGCCGCTACCTAATACAGCAATTGTAGGCAATCCATGTTTTACGGCCTGGGTATGAGCTCTGGCATCAATGCCATAGGCCAGACCGCTAATTATGGTAGCCTCGTATTTTACCAGTCCTTTTACAATCTTATCACAACAAGTTTGACCATACTCACTAGGAGACCTGGTCCCTATTATCCCAACCGTGCGTCTTGGGTTATACTCTAAATTTCCCTTTGTAAATACCATCACAGGGCTATTGGCGAAAGGTTTCAATCTTGATGGATAAGTGTCATCTAAGTAGAAGTGGCAATCGATTTGTGCATTTATCAAACTGGGAAGAATACTTTCTGCCTTGTTAAGCGCATCAGACCTGCTAATCTTCTTCGATCTAAGACTTGCAATACCAGGCACCCTTCTAAGATCCCGAGAAGATGCAGCAAATACATTAGCTACACTTCCCAGATAACTCACAAGGTTACGAGCGGAAATGGGACCAATACCGTCAAGAAGATATAGAGCTAATTGATAAAGTAAGTCATTCTCGGCCTTAGGCATTCAGAAGTTTTGTCAACCAAGAATGAAAGACTGGGCATAAAAGTAATCAGTAGTTTAGGCTTCTTTATAGCGCCAGCAATTTATTATATGGTCATTGACCATACCAACAGCTTGCATAAATGCATAAGTTATCGTTGGACCAACAAACTTAAATCCAGATTTCTTCAGGCTCTTGCTCATAGTCTGAGAAATATCTGTTTGAGATGGAATTTCGGAATGACTCTTATAGTTGTTCAAAATCGGTTTGTGATCTACAAATGACCACAGATAGTCACTGAATTCGATGCCTTGGTCTCTCATGTTGACATAGGCTTCAGCATTTGTAAATACAGCATTAATCTTGAGCTTGTTTCTAATAATACCAGGATTATCAAATAATGCAGCTTTTTCTTTCTCTGCCATATTCAGAATGGCATCGGGATTCCATCCCTTGAAACATTCGTAATAGTTTTCTTTTTTGGTAAGTACGGTATACCAGCTCAATCCAGCTTGTGCCCCTTCCAGGTTCAAAAACTCAAAGAGTCTGATATTGTCATATTCCGGCACCCCCCATATCTCATCATGGTACTTCATGTACAAATCATCTTTTAGGCACCAGGGACATCTTTGTTTTTCCATAAAAAGAATTAATACTTTATATATTAATTTATTTTTTAATATGTTAGAGCTTGAATACTATTTAATAGCGGTTCAGCGACAATCCGCATATCTATTTAAAGGAAGATTAACAGATTGAAAGCCAATAATTGAATAATTTTGAAAGTAACAAACTGAAATAATAAAATGAAGTATTTAACAAGTCTAGCGGTAGTTCTATTTATAGGTCTATCTTCTGTGTATGGTCAAAACGATGATAGCAAAACGGCTCAGATCAATTGGATGAGTTGGGAAGAAGCTATTGAAGCTAATAAAAAAGAGCCAAAGAAAATCTTTGTTGATGTGTACACCAATTGGTGTGGATGGTGCAAAAAGATGGATAAATCCACATTTATGGATGCCGAAATCATTGAAGAAATCAATGCCAATTTTTATGCGGTGAAGTTCAACGCAGAGCAAAAGGCACCTATCAACTTCAATGGTTCAGAATTTAAATTTGTAAATGCGGGCAGAAGAGGATATCACCAATTGGCTTATGCGCTTCTTGATGGAAGAATGGGATATCCGGCTTTTGTATTTCTAAATGAGACCTTTGAGCGTATTATGTTATCTCCAGGATACAAGCAAGTACCTCAATTGATAAAGGAACTTAACTTTGCCAGCAGCGAAGCTTACAAGAATCAAAGCTGGGAAGACTACCAAAGATCAGAGTAAATTTGAAATTATATAGAAATTAAAAAGCCCTCTTTTGGAGGGCTTTTTTTATTACTTGAGTTTAAAGTCAATAATGATGTCACCGCATTGTTCGTCGGCTTGACTCTTGCTAAACACATATTTCTTAGCGCTAGACTCCGCAAGTTTGATGAGATGCGCATCTGTGGTGGTAGACCCTTTCTGTCTAAACCTTGACTGAATTACTTTTCCTTGCGCATTCACGCAGATATTGATTATCACTCTACCCGTTTTCTGAGTATTATCTTGAATGCTTGGCGCATGCAATAACTCTCTTGAGCCCAGTCCATCACCAGTCCTTCCCGTTCCTTTGGTTAAACCTTTCAGTTTATCCGCATTTGGCTTACCATTCTCCTGACCTTTTGATGCATCGGCTTCACCAGATCCATTCTTGCTGGAAAACTTACTAAATCTGGACTTGGCTTCTTTCTTCTTGCGCGCTTCCTCTTCTGCTTTCATACGCGCCTCTTCTTCGGCCTTAAGCCTGGCTTCTTCAGCAGCTTTTTGCCTTTGGTGTTCAGCTTCGGCTTTTTTCCTTGCAGCCTCTTTGGCTGCTAAAACTGCTGAGTTGTCCTCTACAGTTTTGCTTTTTACAGCATGGGTTTGGGGTTTCGGTTTTGCAGATGTCTTTTTGACTTGGGGACTTGTTTTTTTAGGTGTGGCTTTTTTTGCAGGCGGTCTCGCCTCAGCCACTTTTCTGAATTCAGCATCAGGATTACCAAGTGCAACGACTACACCCTGAAGTTGATCAGGCTTGTTGATTTGCTTTGATTTGAAAAAAGGAAGTAAAAACAGGAAAAGCAGAAGGATGTGTATGATCACACTGATCCAGAATCCTCTCCTGCGGTTGTCATTGTCCTCTACTGAATAATATCGGTTCATCTCAGGTATGGTTTTATTGTTAATAAATAACTATCAACAAAGCGGTTTTATTATCTCAAATCTGTCACAAAACATCATAAAAGCCTGATTATCAACAAGCTTTTATTTAGACATTAAGTGCTTGATTATCAGTATGCAATAATCAATCCAAAATTTTAATATGAAAAACTATTTAGGGTCGGTCATGATGGCATCAATATGATACCTGTAGGCGATGTCGAGTATCGCTACAACCTTTTCATTGGCTACATTATCGTCGGGGATAACGATAAGCGAGAACTTATTACGCTCCTTCTTTAATCTGCGTACTTCTTTTTCAATGCCCAAACGACTGGCTTTATCACCGTTGAGGTAATAGCTGCCATCCCTGAGAATTTTAACTTCAGTTGGCGGATACTTGGGCTGGTTGGCTGTCTTACGGGATTTCCCTGGCATCTTAAGGTTGAGCGCATTCGGAACTACCATAGAAGATGTCAACATAAAAAAGATCAATAGCAAAAAGATGATGTCTGTCAAGGACGACATACTGAATTCTGCATTTACTTTTGTTCTTTTTTTAAGTCCCATAAATTCTATTTTCTTGGCTGCGTTGCTATGTGTGCTTTGATACCCAAATTCTTGGCAATGACGATGATGTCATTAATTTTCCGCCAAGGAACACCTACTTCTGCAACAATAGATATAGAAGCATTTTCTCTGTTGGACATGGCTCCCAATTCAGATCTTACCTTATTTTGAAGCTGTCCTTTTGATATCTTCTTTCCGTTAAAAGTAAGGTTGCCATCTGCCGTCATCATAACTATGAGATCACTTGGAGCAATCGTCTTACTGTTGGATTCAGGCAACTGTACATTGATCTGAACCATTGAAGATGTCAACATAAAAAAGATCAACAACAGGAAGATGATGTCCGTCAATGAGGACATGCTGAACTCTGCGCTAACTTTTGATCTTTTCTTCATTATTGACTAATCAGTATTAATTAAGCTGAAGGTTCCTGAAGTAAATCCATGAATTCCATGGCTGTGGCTTCCATCTTATTGATTACCTTATCTACCAAGGAAACAAGGTAGTTGTATCCTACAAATGAGATAATACCAATAAAAAGCCCGAAAGCTGTTGTGATAAGTGCAGTATAAATACCACCAGCCAATACATCTGGTGTTACATTCTGCTCACTTGCCATTTTATAGAAGGCCAGGATCATACCTGTTACCGTACCGAAGAATCCAATCATCGGTGCTGCACCTGAAATTGAAGCCAGTGAAGAGAGATTTTTCTCAAGTTTGAAAATCTCGAGGTTACCTACGTTTTCAATGGCCGCATCTATATCTCTCAAAGGCTTGCCAATCCTGGCTATTCCTTTCTCAACCATTCTAGCATAAGGAGAATTCACATTCGACAGCATTGCTTTAGCACCGGCGATATTACCAGATGTTACAGCAGCTCTTATGTTGTTCATGAAACTGTCATCAATCTTGCTTGCCTTCTTGATGGTCTGATATCTTTCAAAAAAGATATAAAGGGCCATAAACGAAAGAACAAGAAGTATAACATTGATGGCAATACCAAGAGGACCACCTTGCATAATGATATCCAAGATATTTTGAGTAAGGTTTCCTTCGGTGTCAGCTTGTAGAAAAATGCTTAGAAATAACATGCAGTCGATTTAATATTCTGTTTAACGATAATGAATAAAAAACTATTATCCAGTTGCCAAATTTAGTGATAAAACAACATATTACAAATATTTGTTATTTGAATGACAAAAACCATGTTAAAAAATCAATTTATAATTATTTAATGCTGACAGAATTGGCAAAAAGATTCAATATGTTTTCCTTTGCAGCTCAACACATCTTATGAAAAAAATACTAATCAACGACGGAATGCATGTAACAGGAATTAACATGCTTAAAGACAAAGGATTCGAAGTCGACACCGATAAGATTGCACAGGAGGATTTGATGGAAAGACTTCCGGCTTACGATGCTATCTGTGTAAGGTCAGCGACCAAAGTGCGTGAAGCATTAATTGACAATTGCCCGAATCTTAAAGTTATTGGACGTGGTGGCGTTGGTTTGGATAATATAGATGTGGATCACGCTAAGAGTAAGGGCATAAGTGTCATCAACACCCCAGCTGCATCATCGAGATCGGTAGCAGAATTGGCTTTTGCACACCTTCTTAGTTTATCGAGATTTCTCTATAAGTCCAACAGACATATGCCCAATGATGGTCATCTCGAGTTTAAGGCATTAAAAAAGTCTTATTCCAAAGGATTCGAGCTGGAAGGAAAAACCTTGGGTATAATTGGATTTGGAAGAATTGGCCAGGAAACAGCAAAAATTGCTTTGGGGCTCGGCATGCGTGTATTGGCAGTTGATCCTTTTATTGACCGTGCTACCATTAATCTGCAGATAAACGGTCAGACTGTAGCTGTTGAAATCGAAAGTGTTGGCAAAGATCAAATGCTGTCAGAGGCGGATGCGATAAGTTTGCACATACCTTTCACTGGAGAAAAGGTCCTTGCAAAGGATGATTTCGACAAATTGAAGAATGGAGCGATACTCATCAATGCCTCAAGAGGAGGAACCGTGGATGAAGATGCGATGTTGGAGGCCCTGGATTCAGGCAAGTTGGCTGCTGCAGGAGTAGATGTATTTGAGAATGAGCCCAAGCCAAGAGAGGACATTCTTAAGCACCCTAATGTTTCTTGTACACCGCATATCGGTGCATCTACCGGAGAGGCGCAGGAAAAAATCGGAATAGAGTTGGCGCAACAACTAATTGATCTGTTGTCCTAAGGCGCTATAGTCTCTATATCAAAAGCAATAATGGTATTTGGTGGCACATAGCCGGGAAATCCTCTTTCACCATAGCCAAGTCGGCTGGGGACAATGATTTTCAATTTCGTTCCAGGGTTAACCCTCTGAAGTATCTCATTCCAAGCCGCATTCATCTGACCTATTTTGAAACTGATTGGGTTACCCCTTGGATAACTTGAATCAAAGACACGACCATCAAGAAAATAGCCTTTGTAATGGCTTGTGCAAGGCCCCCCATACACATAATTATTACCGCTACCCTCTTCTAGTATTTTATAATATAGACCAGATCGTGTTCGCTCAAACTGTTCCCCTGAAGCCACGACATGATCAATAATCATATTTTCATCGATATGATCCTGATTCTGTGGATTCTCGACATAATATTGATACAGTGTGGAGATGCCATCACCTGATAAGTCTTTTTTTTCTGTCGTATTATTAGCGACTTCTGTCGTGTTCTCGGTTTTACATTGAACAAAACACAAAGTCATTATTGTTAACAATAATGGGCATAGGATTGAACGTGAATAGCTTAACATAGGCATCATGGATATGCATAAAATTATATTAAATTTATCATTATATTTCGCCTGATGAAAATTAATCTGCAAGCTAGAAATAATGGGATTTTTCTCGGTGTCATCCTGATTGTATTTACGCTTGTATTGAGTTATGTCAATCCCAAAGTTTTCCTTACGACAAGATCTTTTTTACTCATCGTTCCATTCATTATAATCCTGGTTAAGAATGCTTTTGACATTCGAAGACAGGATGGTGGATATATCAAGTTTAAGAAGCTGTTTCTTGACAGCTTTACTTGTGCGGTTGTCGCAATAGCAATGTGCACCGCCTTTGAGTATTTCTTATTTAACAATATATACCCTGAACTGAAAGAAGTATACAAACAAGTAGGTATGGAAGCGCTCGAACAATCCAAAGGATTTTTCAGCGAGGAGATGATTGAGAAAAGCAAAGAACAATTTGAAAATGAAAACATGTATGGCTTTGCAGAAATTATTTCATTATTTTTCACCCGCCTCTTGGCACCAGGTGTGATTCTATCAGTTATTATAGCAGGCATATTAAGAAAGAATAAACCGACACTAAACACATAAACAATACTATTATGGAAGGACCAAGCAAAATGAATGTTTCCCTTAAATGGGGTGGAATAATGGGCATCGTATTACTGATTGTTTCATTATTATTTTACGTAACTGGAATGGTTGATATGGAAACCGGTAAATCCGGATGGCTAAGCAACATCATCAATTATGTTGTGTCCATAGGAGCGGTTATCATGGCCATTAAAGAATACAAACAGGGTCAAGGAGGAAATCTGTCTCTGGGTGAAGGAACGATGATAGGTATCTTAACTGGTCTCATCGGTGGTGTGATTATGGCTATATATACCTATTTGTTTATGGCCTTTATAGCTCCTGAACTTCTTGATGCCATCAAAGACCAGGCAATGGCGAATGTTGGAGATATGGATCCTGACCAGGAAGATGCTGTCAACAGTATGATGGGCATATTTACTTCACCAGGATTTATCAGTCTAATGGTGGTTATTGCCAAATTTTTCCTTGGTTTAATCGTTGGATTCTTTGCAGGTCTTGTGATGAAAGAAGAAAAACCTGAAGCGCTATTTAGCGAATAAGATATTTAAGTATGGATTTAAGCCTCGTAATCCCTCTTTATAATGAAGAGGAATCCCTGTCTGAACTGAGTGAATGGATCTGCCGTGTGTGCGGAGAGATGGGTATTGACTACGAAATAGTTTACGTAGACGATGGAAGCACTGATGGAAGCTGGAATATGCTTGAATCGCTGAAGTCCAGATTCAGTGCTATAAAAGGCATTAAATTCAGACGTAACTATGGAAAATCGGCTGCACTTAATACTGGATTTGAAGCTGCAAGAGGAGATGTGGTCATCACAATGGATGCGGATCTTCAGGATAACCCTGATGAGATTCCCGCTTTGTATAAGATGATCAAAGAAGATGGCTTCGATCTTGTAAGTGGCTGGAAAAGAAAAAGAAGGGACCCCCTTTCGAAGCGGGTTCCTTCTAAATTATTCAATTGGGTTACACGCAAGCTCAGTGGTATAGAACTTAATGACTTCAACTGTGGCCTTAAAGCATATAGAAAAGACCTTGTCAAATCAATCGAGGTGTATGGTGAAATGCACCGTTACATACCGGTTATCGCCAAGAAGGAAGGATTTCAAAACATCGGTGAAAAAGTAGTTCATCATCAGGCGCGTAAGTATGGGCATACCAAATTTGGTTTTGAGAGAGTCATGCGTGGCTATCTTGATTTGTTGTCTATAAGCTTTATTTCGAAGTTTAGTCTGAGACCGATGCACTTTTTCGGTAGCCTTGGTACTCTGCTTACGCTTTCCGGGTGTGTAATACTATTGTACCTGACTGTCTTGAAAATATTCCAACAGGTGGCAGGCATATCCAGCCGTCCCCTATTCTACCTTGGGATGTTGGCCGTTATCGTAGGTGTCCAGTTGTTCATCGCTGGATTCTTAGCCGAAATGATATCCAGAAACAATCCGAACAGAAACAATTATACTATTGAAAAGAAACTATAAGCAGGACATAAATGACTAAAAAAGCAATCTTTCTGGGTCCTGCATATCCTTATCGTGGAGGCATAGCTGCCTTCAACGAGAATCTAGCATCTGTTTTTCAATCGAACGGCTGGGAATGCCAGATGCTGACATTTATTCAACAATATCCCAATTTCCTTTTCCCAGGCAAGAATCAGCTCACCACCGAAGATAGTCCACCCGATTTAAGGATTAACAGAGCTATTTACAGCACTAATCCTCTCAATTGGCTAAAGATGGCTAAGAAGATCGTGGCGGAAAAGCCAGACCTGGTGATCACACAATATTGGATGCCATTTATGGCACCTGCATTTGGTACCATACTTAGAGGTGTTAAAAAATCTTATCAGAATGCGTATACAGTCAGTATAGTTCATAATTTCAAACCACATGAAAGCCTGATTGGAGATAAGCAGTTGGGTAGATTTCTAGCGAACCGTTCAGACATGCTGGTAAGCCTCTCCAGAAATGTGGCGGAAGACATACGCAACTCGGTTCCAGATAAGCCGGTGGCAGAAATGTTCCACCCCGTCTATGATCATTACGGTAATAAAATGGACAAGGCAGAGGCTCGGTCCGCTTTGGGGCTTGAGGAAGATTGTATTTATCTGCTCTTCTTTGGACTTGTCCGTGCATACAAGGGCTTGGATTTACTAATTGAAGCCTTGAACAAGATTGAGACAGATAAAAAATTCAAACTTATTATTGCGGGTGAGTTTTATGAAAATGAAAAGAAATATCTTAAACTGATTGAAGACAACAATCTTTCCGACAAGATTTTAATTAACAATCAATACATCCCCAACGAGGATGTTCCCAAGTTCTTTTGTGCTGCCGACTTGGTTGTACTTCCATATAGAAGAGCGACACAAAGTGGTGTTGTGCCCATCGCCTTGCACTTTGATAAACCCATAGTTGTGACCAAGGTAGGTGGACTCTCAGAACTTATAGAACAAAACAATATTGGACTTATTTCTGAGCCAAACCCTGAAAGCCTCGCTAAGGACATCACTACATTCATCAAATGTGGCATCACAATCAATGAGGAGGGCTTCCATACAGTGAAGCAAAAACTGTCATGGCAAAGCTTTTTTAATACCTTTATTGATGAAATCAAAGAGAACGGTTTTGAAGGCTAGGAACATATTTAACGATCATTACGAACTCGTGGCATTGCTCAAGGAGGATGAACAGTTGCTTCAAAAAATTAACGAAATATGCCAAGTCATTTGTGATTGCTTTGATGCTGGACATAAAGTTATGTTCTGCGGTAACGGAGGAAGTGCCGCCGATTCTGAGCACATCGCTGCAGAGTTAAGCGGTAAGTTTAAGAAAAACAGAGCACCGCTCTTCGCAGAAGCCCTTCATGTAAATTCTGCCGCATTCAGCGCTATCTCAAATGATTATGGTTATGAACATGTGTTCAGACGTTTGTTTGAATCTAAATACAGGCCTGGTGATATTCTCATTGCTTATTCCACATCCGGTCAATCAGATAATATCATCAAACTACTAGAATATGCACATTCCGTGAATTGCACCACCATAGGGTTTTGTGGTTCAAATCGTAAAAGGATGTCAGATTTATGTAAAATTATAATTGATATTCCTTCAGCCGAAACTGCTAGAGTTCAGGAAATGCATATGCTGATCAGTCACATCATCTGCGAGTTGGTTGAGGATAAATTGTTTCCGGATGCATAACTCTGAAAAATCAAACTTGGTGGTATCTGATGGTTTCGAATTGAAGCTTCATCACTGGAAAGTAGACAATGCAAGATGCGATATCATGCTTTGTCATGGTTTTCAGGAGCATGCCGGACGCTATGATCGTGAAGGCCGGTTCTTCAATGAAAAAGGCTTTTCACTATATAGCTTTGATCAGAGAGGGCATGGCCTATCTAAAGACAAATATGATTGTTACATTCAAGACTTTGATCGGTTGATTGAAGACTACAAAGAGGTTATGGATCATTACGGCATTGGCAGTGAAAGACCATTTGTACTGATGGGACATAGTATGGGAGGATTGGTCGTTGTATCCTTTTATCTCAAACACAATGTCAATTCGCTATTCAAAGGCATGTTATTATCGGCGCCACTTCTTGCACCAAATCCTGACATGGCTCCAATTTTACAAAAACTGTCGCTTATACTGGAATCAATTGTACCAAGATTCCGACCTATAAGTTTAGACGCCAACGAAATATCCAGTCTTAAAACTGAAGTATCAGAATATAAGAAAGATCCACTGATATATCATGGTGGGATATACACCAAATCGGGCGCGCAGTTATTAAGACAAATGCGTAGGATTGAACCCCAGTTTCCAAAGGTCGCATGCAGCTTAATCGTTCAACATAGCAAGGATGATAAATTATCCGAATACAGCGGAAGTCAAAAGCTTGTTGAACTGAGTCAGTCAGCTGATAAAACACTCGTCTCACTGGAAGGAGTTAAACATGAGATCATGAAGGACAGTGCCTCTGAAAAGGTGTTGGGGGACTTCGCTTCTTGGATTGATGAGAGAATCTGATAGCTACATATCCCTTAGCTTGTCTATATAATTCAGAATTTTTCCAGCCCTATTTTTAAATCCAGCTGAGCCATATGGCAAATGCAAGCGTATGCTTTCTTCAAGTTCAGGGAACATTTCTGGGTATTTCTTGGCGATCCGAAACAAGACAGTCATTGAAAAAACCCTGATTGCAATAGCCTGATCCGGATTGTTGAACAAGGCATAGCACTTATCATAAACGATGCCTTCAAGATGTTCCGGAATATCGATATCCTGCAGTATACGACTGATATTTCTATTAACTGCATCATGCCCCTCTTTGCCAAGTCTGTCAACCAAAGCATCCAAATGTGCTTGAACAAGCTGGGGGTGCTTGTCCGAAATGACAGCCAGAGGCCATGCTGCTCTTTGATTATATCTCCAATGCAAGTTTTCGTCCAGAAAGTAAGCCATAAGCTCCGCCATTCGAGTCTCACTTGTACCTACATATTCCACCATCCTATTCCTATTTTTGCTGGACTGTTCCTCCTCTAAAAGGCTGGCAAGTTCAGATTTTTTATCAGACATCTGGCAAAGCACTTTAATATTTAATTTTTTACCATATTAAAGTTAGTTATTTTACCAATTAACGATATCTTCGTTCTCATTCCCAATTCCTTTTAGATTATCTGAAGTTTTTTAATTAATCCAGTAAACCATAGCATAAGCTGTTTTTTACATGAAGGAATTTAATAGGTATTTGGTTACAGCAGCTCTTCCCTATGCTAATGGGCCTCTTCATATTGGTCATCTTGCGGGAGCATACCTTTCAGGTGATATATATTCACGATTTCTAAGATTATATGGTAAGGAAGTAGTGTTTGTTTGTGGATCGGATGAGCATGGCGCTGCCATCACAATGAAGGCACTGAAGGAAAACAAATCTCCTCAGGAAATTGTGGACCACTATCATAATCTATTTAAAGATACTTTCGAACGTGTTGGTGTCTCATTCGATTATTATGATAGAACTTCTTCAGCTGAACATCATGAAACTTCCCAGGAGTTTTTCAGAAATCTTTACAATAAAGGGGAGTTTATTGAAGAGGAATCGGAGCAATACTTCGATGAAAAAGCACAGCAATTTCTAGCAGACAGATATATAAAAGGCACATGCCCAAAATGCGGCCATAAGGATGCCTATGGTGATCAATGTGAAAACTGTGGTTCATCACTAAGTCCAACTGAGCTTATTGATCCAATCAGTACACTTTCTTCTACCAAACCAGTACTGCGAAAAACATCACACTGGTACCTGCCATTGGATAAATATGAGACCTGGCTCAGTGATTGGATTAACTACGGAGAAGTTGACGGTTACAAACTGCACTATCCTGAGGATTGGAAAAATCATGTTCTGGGTCAATGTAAGTCTTGGCTTGAAAACGGATTGAAACCCAGATCCATGACCAGAGATTTGGATTGGGGTGTTGATGTGCCGAAAGATATCCCCGGATCTGAAGGTAAAAAACTATATGTATGGTTGGATGCACCAATTGGTTATATATCCTCAACCAAGAAATGGGCTGCAGAAAATGATAGGGACTGGAAAGAATTCTGGCAAGATGATGAGACGGCCCTTGTACATTTCATAGGTAAGGACAACATTGTATTTCATTGCATCATATTCCCTGCTATTCTAAAAGCGCACGGCGATTATATCCTTCCGGTTAATGTGCCTGCTAATCAGTTCATGAATCTTGAAGGCGATAAAATATCCACTTCCAGAAATTGGGCAGTATGGGTTCATGAATATATGGACAAATTCCCTGGTCATGCTGATGAGTTAAGGTACACCATGATTAAAAACATGCCTGAGCAGCGTGACAGCGAGTTCACATGGAAGGCCTATCAGGAAGCTACCAACAATGAATTGGTTAACAACCTGGCCAACTTTGTAAATCGTGTGGTTGTGCTGACAAATAAATATTATGATGGCGTCGTACCTGAAATTGATGAAGATCTGGATATCGTTGGATTCGGCGAAGAAGATGAGATAAGTTACCACGATTCAGAAATCATACGGCTGTTTGACAAACTTGATGAAATGTGTTCTGCGCTGAGGAAATATGATTTCAGAGCCGCTTTGTCACATCTGATGGAAATCAGCTCCCAGGGAAATCAATTACTGCAGTTCAATCAACCATGGAAAACGATCAAGGAGGATCCTGAGAACGTCAAAGTGGTTATGAATCTGTTGGTTCAATATCTGTATGCATTGAGTATCGCCGTCAGACCATTCATGCCTTTTACATCAGACAAAATGCGCACTCTGCTCAATCTGCCTGCCATTCAAGAGGAAGGCGAATTACTTGATCTATGTAACATGCTTGCGGAGGGTGACTGGCCGATCCAACCAGGACACAAGATTTCTGAACCTCAGCATTTGTTTTCAAGAATTGAGGACAGCGTGATCAATGAACAGATCGAAAAACTCATGTCTACAAAGTCTAATAATGAAGCTGAAAACCAGCAAGTACAAATGAAGGATACTATAAGCTATGATGATTTTGCAAAACTGGATTTGAGATCTGCAACAATTGTGGAAGCAAAAAAGGTGGAGAAAGCGGACAAGCTGCTAGAGCTGACTCTTGATTTGGGTTTTGAGAAACGCACTGTTGTTTCTGGCATAGCAGAACATTTCCAGAGCACGGATGTGGTAGGTCAGAAAGTAACATTATTGGCCAATCTTGCTCCCCGCAAAATAAGAGGTGTCCAATCTCAAGGGATGATATTGATGGCCGAAAACGCGGATGGAAGTTTGAAGTTTGTCGAGCCTTCAAATGGTGCAGAAAACGGCGCATCAATAAGCTAGTTTCCGAATATTATTATTGTCTGATACAATTAATTAATTGTACTCCGGTTTGAATAATAACACAATGAAGATTCAATTGAACACCAGAATCAACAACATAGTGATCTTTGTTTTGGGGCTTTTGGCATTCCTTATGCCGATCAGCACAAGTGGACAATTGTCAGAGTCTGCTGAAATCTCACTTATAACATGCCGCCCCGGTGATGAGATCTATAATACATTCGGACATACGGCTATCAGGGTAAAAGATCCTGCAAGGGACATCGACATCCTGTATAATTATGGCATGTTTAGTTTTAGCGAACCAGGCTTTGTCATGAAGTTTCTACGGGGGAAACTACAGTATTGGTTGGGTGTTGAGCGCTATCTTGATTTCTCAAATAACTACAGCACACAAAAGAGATCTGTCATCGAACAGAGGCTGGAACTCAGTGCCAATCAGAAACAAGTCCTGATAAGCGCTTTATCAAAAAATATGAAGCCCGAAAATCGTAAATATCTCTATGATTTCTTCTTTGACAATTGCTCTACGAGACCCAGAGATATTTTTGCTGATCAACTGGCGCTAAATCTTGAAAACGTCCCTTCAGAAAAGACCTTCAGAGAATTACTTGATGAATATCTTAATGCCAAACCATGGCTCGACTTCGGTATCGACTTGGTTGTCGGCAGCATTGCTGACAGAAAAGCGAGTCCAGAAGATCAGATGTTTCTCCCGGAGTATCTTATGTACAACATGGATGCCGCCACATTGAAAGGCAAATCGCTGGTATATGAGAAACGCATGCTTGTAGATTATGAAAAAGAGGCTGAACAAAGAAATAAAAAGGCTTTCCCATTTCCTGTCTTGATTGCAGGTCTTTTGTTTTTGCTTGAACTATTGCTTTTTACAGGAATTATCAAGTTATCCGTTAATATGCTCGAATGTATTGATAAGCTTACTTTCTTATTATTTGCAATAGGGGGGTTCTTGATCTTATTCATGTGGTTTGGAACTGATCATATCCCTACCAAAATGAATATGAATATACTTTGGCTGAATCCTTTATTCCTCTTTCCAGTTTTCAGCAAGTCAGGCCGGAAGATCAATATCTTAATATTGAGCTTGCTTGTATTGCTTGTTTTACAACAAGCCTTTTTCCAGTATATTCATCCAGCTTCCAATTTGTTGGTATTGTTTATCTTTCTGAAACTCCTTAGGAATACTGACAAAATTCCATTCCGTAAAACAGCTTAACTGCCTTTTTGTCTTGTTGCTCTTGATAAATTGCTCTAATTGTCAGGGATGAAGGACCAAAAATCACTTGGTACAAGTATTGAAGATGAATTCCATATAAGAGAATATGATGTTTAAAGATTATGTGATACCCCAGAATACAATTACCGAGACCGAAGATACAGAGGTAATCCCTATATATTCCGTTTCTGAAGATGAAGACGATCAGAAGATGAAGGATGACATACCTTCATCAATGCCTGCGCTTGCATTAAAGAACACTGTTCTTTTTCCTGGTATCGTGATTCCGATTACCGTAGGCCGATCCAGATCTGTCAAAGCTGTTAAGTCAGCATTTGATACCAATAAATTGATTGCTGTCTTTTCTCAGAAAGATATCAAAACGGAAGATCCCAAAGAACTTGATCTTTTCAGAGTGGGTGTGGTGGCGAGAATAATTAAGATTCTCAAAATGCCGGACGGCAGTACGACGGCCATTCTTCAAGGCAGACAACGATGTGAATTGGTTTCGTTAACTCAAGAAGATCCATATCTCGAGGCCGAGATAAGCCAGCTTCCCATGAATCAAAATGATTCAATTGAGTTTAAAGCCAAGATCTCTTCTATCAAGGATATGTCAAGAAAGATCATTGATATGTCTCCGCATATACCCGCTGAGGCTGCTATCATGCTTAACAATATCAATAACGATGGTTTTCTTTTGAACTTTATAGCTTCAAACCTCAATGTGTCCGTCAAGGAAAAACAAGAGATTCTGGAGATTAGAGATATAGATCAGAAGGCATCTACCATATTCAAGAAGGTGGACGCTGAGCTTCAGATGGTAGAAGTCAAGGGGCAGATTGAATCCAAGGTTCGTGGAGATATTGAAAAGCAACAAAGGGACTATTTTCTGAACCAACAGTTGAAAATCATCCAGGATGAACTCGGGCAAAACCCTCAAACCGAGCAGTTGCAGGAATTGGAGCAGCGCGCAAAAGAAATGAAGTGGCCTGAATATGCTGCCAAACATTTCGAAAAGCAAATTGCACGAATTAAAAGGACCAACCCACAATTACCAGATTACTCGGTGAATCTTAACTATTTGGAGTTGATGCTGGATTTACCATGGGATACTTATACAGAAGATAATTTTGATTTACAAGCCGTAAAAAAAGTCCTGGATGCAGATCATCATGGACTTGAAGATGTCAAGGAAAGGATATTGGAACATTTGGCTGTTCTCAAACTTAAGGGTGATATGAAAGCCCCGATTTTGCTTCTTGTGGGCCCTCCTGGGGTTGGTAAAACCTCTTTGGGCAAATCAATTGCGACAGCGCTTGACAGAAACTTTGTACGTATGTCACTGGGTGGTCTTCATGATGAAAGTGAAATCCGTGGACATAGAAAAACTTATATAGGAGCTATGCCAGGCAGGATACTGCAGTCTGTCAAAAAATGTAAATCGTCGAATCCCGTTTTCATCCTTGATGAAATAGATAAGATCGGAAATAATTTCAGAGGAGACCCTTCGAGCGCCCTTCTGGAAGTATTGGATCCTGAACAGAATTCTACATTCTATGACAATTATCTGGAGTTGGATTATGATTTGTCCAAGGTTCTGTTTATCGCAACGGCCAACAGTCTTAATACAGTTCAGCCCGCATTGCTTGACAGAATGGAGGTGATCAACATCAGTGGTTATTCAACGGAGGAAAAGGTAGAAATCGCTAAGAAGCATCTTGTTCCTAAGCAACTGAAAGCGCATGGACTTAAAGCTAGTGACGTCAGACTGAATAAGAAGGTCATTGCAAAAGTCATCAGAGAATACACGCGGGAGTCCGGAGTAAGAAATCTGGATCGTGAGATCGCATCGATTATGAGAAACATCGCCAAGAAAAAAGCGATGAATGAAAAATATGATGTCTCGATATCTGAATCGGAGATAGAAAATATTCTGGGGCCTTATAAATTTCCACCAGATAGTCATGCACAGATCACAAGCCCAGGCGTAGCTATTGGTTTGGCATGGACGCGGGTTGGAGGTGATATTCTTTATATTGAATCCAGCCTTAGCAAAGGCAAAGGCAAGCTGACGCTGACAGGAAACCTTGGTGATGTAATGAAAGAATCGGCGACTACAGCTTTGAGTTTTATAAAGGCCAATAGCAGTTTGCTGAATATCGACAATAAAATATTTGCTGAGAATGACATTCATATTCACGTTCCTCAAGGTGCGATCCCCAAGGATGGACCAAGCGCTGGAATTACCATGATGTCTGCACTTGTGTCTGCCTTTACAGGTAAGAAGATCAAAAACCGAATAGCCATGTCTGGAGAGATTACGCTAAGGGGTAAGGTCTTGCCAGTGGGTGGTATAAAGGAAAAAGTACTCGCTGCCAAGAGATCTGGTATGAAAACCATCATCTTGAGTAAACACAATCAAAAAGATGTTGGAAAGATTCAGGCCGAATATATCAAGGATATGAATTTTATCTATGTTGAGAATATGCACGAGGTGCTGGAGCACGCATTGGGTATAACACTTAACTAGACTTCTCAACCACTTGGCACATTTCTGCGTTAAATTGTAGTTAAATGCGGTTATTAAACACTATCTGCCTTATTTTCGGACTAATATTAATGTATTAGAGATTATTGAATCTACAATTATAACTATGCAGCTGAAACTGAACTGGATTTTCGTATTGTTATTGGCATCTGCCAGCATTATCAATGCTCAGGATGAGCAAAATAGAGTGATCCAGTTTTCAGGCGTGGTTGTTACAGTTGATGAATTTGGAGAAATGGTACCCCTACCCTATACTACCATTGCAATATCAGGAACCAACAGAGGTACTTATGCCGAAATTGACGGATTTTTCTCCATCGCTGCTGAAATAGGTGACACCATCGTATTCAGTAGAATTGGTTACGAAACAATTAAGCACGGCGTACCTGATACATTAAACACCAATTTCTATTCCTGGTATCAGATTATGTCGAAGGATAATGTATTATTGCCGGAGGCAGTCATCTATCCTTGGCCAAGCAGGGAGCACTATAAAATCGAATTCCTGGCAATGGATGTGTCGAATGAGCTCAGACAAAGAGCCAAAGAAAATCTGGCCAAGGAAATCCTGGCCAGGATGCAAATGGCAGTCCCTGCAGATGGTGGAGAGGCTTATTCACTCGAAATGGCCAATCAGTTTCAGGAGTTTAAATATTCGGGACAGTACAAACCCCAGAATATTTTCAATATAGCTTCCTGGGCGCAGTTTGTGAAAGCCTGGAAAAGGGGAGATTTCAAGAAAAAGAAAAAAAATGAAACAAACTCCAACTGATCTTACACTCCAAGAGCCGATACAAAGAATAACAACAAATGCAAAAATGCATCGTTAATTGCATTAAGAAAATTTATTGAAGATGAACAGACTACCAAAGTTCGTAATGGTATTATCCGCATTTTTTATTGTAGCTCTTGTCAGCTCTTGCAATAATTCAGGTGGCGATACTGCCGATAACACAGAAAGCACAGCACAGCAAACCAATGACCAAAAACGCAATCACCCCGCCAGGTCTGTTGAAGAGGGTCTACCTGTTAAAATTGAAGCCATGGGCGGACCTGCCAAAGATCAAATCAGGCAACAGGAAATTGCAGCTGACAGGGAATTAAGAGCCAAACATCTGGATACCGGGGGCTTAAAATGGACCACTTTTGATAGACTTGCAAGAGAAAACAATGCAGGTGATGGTAAGAAGTACCTGGTAGATGTATACACTGAATGGTGTGGCTGGTGTAAGGTAATGGATAAGAAGACCTTCACAGACCCTGAAATACAGGAATACCTCAGAGAAAATTTTCACATCGTCAAATTTGATGCTGAACAGCGCGAATCAGTGCCTTTTAAAGGTCAACAATATGATTGGGTAAGCGGAGGAAGAAGAGGAATTAACAAGTTGGCACTTGAGCTTTTAGGAAATAGAATGTCTTATCCAACGCTGGTATATCTGGATGAAAATATGAATAAGATTACTGCTTCACCAGGCTATAAAACACCAGAACAGTTGATAGAAGAGCTCAAAGCGATATCTCAAATGAAATCATAAGCAACATTTTGCGTAATTATGGTGTCATAATTATGATATCTTTTGCGATAAGCGAAGATTTATAACTGATTTTTTTATGACATTGCCTTATATTGTAGGCAATTTAAACCAAGATACATGCGAATATTATATAGCCTTATTGTTTTGATGTTTATGTCTGTAGCGGTTATCGGACAGAATTCTGATGCTATTTTCATTACAGATGCGGAGATTTCATGGTTGGATAAAGAGGTAAACACCTTGAAGGCAGCGCTTAGCGAAATGCAGGAAGCCATTACAACTGAAGATAACGGAATCATTGCTTCAAAAAGAACAGCTCTAATCAAATCTGTCAACAGGATGTCTACCAACAGCAATATCATGCGTCAAAAGATTGAGACTGATATGAATCCGCAGACTAAGAGAGCAAATCAGGGGATGGATAATCCACCCAACTACGAGTACAATAAGAAAAAGGCCATAGAAGGTTTTCAAGAGATAAAACTGACGGCTACAAACTGGAATACATTTGCAGATAATGCGAATCAGCTTAAAGTTCTCAAAGACAAGATTTCAGAAAATAAATATTATTTCAATCCAAAATATGCTGAGTCCTCTGAAAATATTGAGATGATCTCTCAAATGATTGCACTTGCAGAAGTAAGCAATTCAATCATCCAGAGGAGCCAGGTAGAATAAGCGCTTTATATGGCATTTGAGACCGAGGGAATACTTTACAAAGTATTTGAGACCGAGAGTAAAACAGCAACATTTCAAGCAAGAGAATTTGTAATCAAACAAGAGGGTGACTACCCTCAGGTGATCAAGTTTCAACTTACGCAAGATAGATGTGATCTGATTCAAAACTTTGAAGAAGGTCAAAAAATAAAAGTCCATTTCGACTTGAGAGGTCGTGAATGGAACGATAAATTCTTCACCAATTTGAACGCATGGCGGATTGAAGCAGCTACTGCTGAAGAGCCTGCTTCACAGAATGCAGATGCATCGGGAGAGGCTTTCAGTCCTCTGGATGAATCATTTGAGCTGGCGGACAATGAAGAGGGAAACATGTCAGCTGAAGACTTTGGTGATCTTCCTTTTTAAGTTCAATTACGTAAGTATACTTCGACCAGGCATATTGTCTTGTCTCCTATTTCTGTCTGTACCATCATGGGCACAGAGCAGTTTCTATGCTGTGGGCAGTGTGTATGATGATAGCCTTCATGAATGGTTTATTGACGCAGCCAATGCCAATGATAGCATTGTCGAATCGAATATCAGACTTAAATGGCCCCTCCGGAATGATATCAACGAATGGGTAATCGATTTTGGGGACAAATACTATTCGGTCAAGATGCGATGGCAGTCCTTCCCTATTCAATGGGAAATTAACGGCGGTGAAAATGTCGTTACGATGCGTCAAAAATGGCGCGGTGATCCCAATGTATGGATCATCAATTATGGAGATTATAATGTGAGTTGGCAAACATTATATCCCAATATGTTTCAGGATTGGTTCTTTGAATTTGATGAAAATACCTTTTTTGAAATGTGGATGCGGTACGAAGGAGATGTACGGGATTGGGATATAAACGATAAAGCTGCGAACATACCTGATGAGGTAAAAATCGCAGCTATCTTTACTACAGTCTATCTAACTATTCCTAAAAATTAACTCAAGAGCGGCTTCCTACAGATTCCAGAGATTCTATAGCTTCAAGCAGTTGCTGCCCATGAGCTTTTGTGATTACTTTTTCAATGATATGGTCTACAAGACCTTCCTCATTAACTATTACAGTTGTACGATATACCCCTGTAATTTCTCTTCCCATGAATTTCTTAGGACCCCATAGACCAAAGGCATTTATCATTTCCTTTTCAGTGTCTGCAAGAAGGGGATATTGAAATTCATATTTATCGATAAACTTCTGGTGCTTTTTAGCCTTGTCAGGGCTAATACCAAAAATCTTATATCCCTTTTTAGAAAGGGCTCTATAATTATCACGTATGCTACATGCTTCTTTGGTACATCCTGGAGAATCATCTTTCGGATAGAAAAAGAGAATATATTTTTCGCCCATCAAAGAGCTGTCAGAAACCAAATTTCCTTTTTCATCCTCCAATGCAAAAGCAGGTACTTTTTTCCCAATTTCTATATTCATAACAAATATTTATTGGGAAACCCGTACGAACAAAAAATGTTTAGGATTTCAATTAAAAAAATTAAACAATTTAGGATTTGATTGATCTGAGCTCGAAATCAGTCACATTTTGCTGATCATCAATGACTTTCAAGACAAAAACAAAGTCACCTTGAGGTATTCGGTCAAAGTCCTTGAATGTCAGGGTGTTTGTTTTCAAATCATAAGCACAACGCACCCACTTTCCATTGATAGTCGCTTTGTATTTCAGGTTTGGAACTCGGCCATCGGGAATCAGATTATCCGATATTCTAAATACCCATGGTGATACAAGATTCTTATCTACGCTCAATGCTTCAATGACTGGTGCTTCAATGTCTTTGAACAGATATATTTCCCCCAGCTGATCCAGATGGGCAACAAGTCTTCCGGAATCAATTTCTGCACCATAATGGACCCATCTCCCTTTGTAATCTTTTTGTATGAAAGTGTACTTATCAGCATCCCTCTTGGGTGCTGGACAGCTAACCTTGTAATACTTTAGAATTGGATAGTCACTTGAACCAAAATCAACTTTGTGACAGTTATGATTCATGACTTGCTCCTGTCCTGTAGTCATGATCAACTGAGGCAAATTACCAAAGAAAGTATTTGGCTTCAGATCGATTGTGAACATTCCAGATTTAAATTGAAGCAAGCTATCACAGACCAATGGTGTATTTTGTTGAAGAGGTTTTTCAGACTTAACAGCTTTCAAATCAAACTTAAGCTCGACATCATTCCCTTGGTGATCTACTACTCTGATCTTGATTTTTTTGGACTCTCCCTCTTCTAATTCAATAATCCCATTACCTGTATTCATAGCTTCAAAGAAGTCCAAGGACCCACAATGAGGCTTGAATAATCGGTACACAGTCTGATTATGTTGTTGTTTTCGTTTGTAGTCGATGAATCCGTTTATTTTTCTTGACTCGTGAAACCCATAATTTTCTGCTTTCCACTTATAACTTATAATGGTATCCTGAATTAGCTCAATGCTGTTAATCCCATTTTTGTTACTGCTTCCATTAATTCTATCAAAGCATTGAATACCAAACGCGATTCTTCCTGTCTTGGCTTCCAAAGTATTAACATGTAAATCATACTGAGGCCCATTGGATTTGAAGTATCTCACTTCATGATCAATAACAATATCATTATCGTCCAGATGGTAAACATGGAAACTTAGTAACTCAGGTCGTATATCATCTTTAGGTGCAAAATTGTAATGTTCTGGATTTAGCGGTTTTTCAGACTCAGTGTCCCTTAATTCAAAGTGGAGATGAGGGCCAAAAGATCGACCGGTATTTCCCATGATGCCAATAAGATCTCCAGCCTTAACAAGAAAAAGACTGTCAGGTAAATAGACATCAATTTCATAGCTTTCAATTTTGTATTGCATGCCTTCAACCCAATCCATGATATCTTTATTGAATGCTTGAAGGTGAGCGTATACGCTGGTCATACCATTCGGGTGATCGATGTATAAAACCTGTCCATAACCGCCAGCTTGTACTTTTACTCGAGAAACAAAGCCATCAGCGACTGAGCGAATAATATCTCCGGTCTTTCCATTTGATGATTTGATATCGATACCTGTATGAAAGTGGTTTTTGCGTAATTCCATGAAATTGCCGGACAATTTCACATCATGGTCCACAGGAGACACAAATGATAAGGTGTCAGATGCATAAATAGATATGCAACCGAAGAACAATAATAAATTGAAAAATATAAGTCTACGATTCATCCAGGGTATCTTCCAATGCTTTCAAAGCTTCAATGCTATTTAGTTGATTGTCTTCAAGCTTAGATTTGATAGACTCCAAAGCTGATGCAATTTTAGGGTTTTTCAACAAATGCTGCACGATCAATTCACGGCTCTGCTTCTCAAAAAGCTTGCTGTTTTGCTTCAGCCTCATCGTGTTTAGCTTATCATCATTTTGCATATAACGATAATAGTCCTCAATACATTCCTTTAAGTGCTCATTACCTTCATTATTAATTGCGGAATGTGTCTTTACCGGAGCATACCATCCATATCCATTGCCGGCAAGCAATGAACTAATTTGTTTAATCTGACGGGCCGTCTGATTGGCATTTGACAACAGGCTACCATCGGCTTTGGTGACCACAAACAAATCTGCGAGTTCCATAATTCCCCGTTTGATTCCTTGCAGGTCATCACCACCACCTGCTTGTAACAGAAGGATAAACATATCCACAATATCACGTGCTTCTACCTCTGATTGCCCCACCCCTACAGTCTCAAGAATGATGTAATCAAATGAAGATCTTTCACACAACATTACAGCAACGGAACTGGAAGGCGCTAATCCTCCCAAGACCAAAGCAGAAGCCATAGGTTTGATAAAGGCATTCTCTGAACGAGATAATGTCTCCATCCTGGTCTTATCACCAAGTATCGATCCTTTACTTATGTAACTGGAGGGGTCTACGGGTAAGACAGCAATACGTTGGTTGTTGGCAACCAGAAATGATCCAAACGAATCAATAAAACTGCTCTTACCTACTCCGGGAGATCCTGAGATGGCAATTTTTCTTACATGTTCCTTGGCTTTGGAGTGCATCAATACTTGCCTAACCAATTTCTGGTCATCAAGCAACTTACTTTCTGCTTTTGAAATCAGGTAGGCCAGAATACCGAAATTTCCCTGATCTAATCCATCAAGGCATTCCTGAAAACTGTATTCCAACTTGGCCTTCTTTCTGAATGAAGGGTTTATATGTTTACCGGATTGATCCATTATTATTTCATCTCTGATACGGCCACCATCTTATCCTCCACCAGGTGTACCAGGGAAGTATATCTTGGATCTCGCTTGATAGCTCGGTTCCTTTCCAGTGGCAGATCAATATGTATATGCTCCACAAATTGAGAAGGAGGTGACTTCAGAATAAATATATCATCTGCAAGATATACGGCTTCAGGTATATCATGGGTGACAAATATTATGGTAGACTGAAACTTATGCCAAAGATCAGTAAGCAAGTCCTGCATGGTTAATCGGGTCTTAATATCCAAGGCTCCGAATGGTTCGTCCATGAGAAGAATCTTAGGGTTTGCAAGTAAACTTCTGGCTATGGCCACTCTCTGTAACTGGCCACCCGAAAGTGTGGGATACTGCGCATACTTGTACTCATGTCCCTCAAGTCCGACAAGTCGGATGAGTTCCATTGCCCTTTCATCTCGTTCTTCTTTACCAACACCTTTGAATTTGAGTGCAAGACCGACATTATCCAATACTGTATACCATGGAAGAGAAGAATATTGTTGAAAAACCATACTGGTCCTCTGCTTATCATCCACGAGCTTTCCATTGATCTTTACCTCACCCATAGTCGGTTGCTGGAGACCTGCTATATACCTCAATAAAGTGGATTTGCCAGATCCTGACATGCCCAGAATAACGACAAACTGCCCCTGCTCTGGCTTGTCCTCTATCAGAAAGTTTAGATCCTTGAGTACCCAATTCTTACCACCGTCATAACTCTGACTGATATTGCGCAACTCAATGATATTATCCTGATATGGTTTATCCTGAAACAGGTTCTGCATTATTATTCTTTATATTCTTATTTGAAAAATTGACAATCAATTTTCTCCCCTTATACAAAACTATGGTTAGCATCATCAGATGAAAGGCCCAGCTTGTGTTACCAAATAAATAATTGATGATCTTGATATCGCTTAAAATGCCAGTAAATTCATTTAAGGCAAGTATGAGATATCCTGCCAATAACACCCAGGTAAGGGCTGTAAATACAAAGTCAAATATTGTATCGATGACTGAAGGCGGCTTCATCTGTCCATATTTGTTTTGATTCTTGACCTGGTATTTATGTGGCAATAATTCTTTGTCGAGTCTTACAAATATCCTATCCTGTAGAATTCCGATTATTATGATCAACAAGAGCAGCGCGAAAACTTTTTCTGGCTGACTCAAACGCCTTGCCGTCCAAGTCAACGCCCCCAATCCACCCTCTTCAGAATTAATGGTTTCAATAACAACGATATAGGTCCATGAGATAGCCGTAAGTATACGTATATCATCAATAAGTCGAGAGAATACTGAAGGAATATACACCGACCTGATAGTCTGCCAGTTGGTAGCGCCTATTGTATAGACTGTCTTGAGATAAACATCCTTGACTTCGTTGATTCTCTGAACGACGATTGGTGTAAGGAAGATGAAAATACCAAAAGCCAAAAAGTTGACTTTCATATTGCTTGATATTCCAAACCATGCTATAAATATTCCAATAGCAGCAGCGATAGGAACAAACCTCACGGCATCAAGAGTTCTCTGATACATTCCCTTGAATAATGGAAACAGCCCAATGACAAATCCTATCGGTACTGTCCATAGTACAGCTTTAATATATCCTGCCAGATTAAGACCAAGCGATCTGAAAGTATTGCGGATGAGATCGTTCTCATGAAACAATTCCCCATAAGCAAACAGCACTTTACCAGGCTTGGGTAATATCTTGCTGGGAATCACTGGTTGCTCCCCCATTGTCAAAAATATCCATAACAATAGTATGATCCCGACGCCAATGGCCTCCAAGATTGGAGACCAGCGTTTTGGCACATCACCACGTAGCTTGAATAACCAGGACATGCCCTAGCTTAAGATGCTGATAAAAGCTGGAACTCTGTACGACGGTTCTTAGCCTTACAATCATTGGTGGCATTGGATTCACATCCAGGAACCGGTTTGTCAGGACCATTACCAATAATTATAAATCTGTTTGCATCCATATCGTAAGTACTCTGCAGATAGTCCGCAACCGACTGTGCACGTTGTTTAGATAAACGCATGTTCATATCACGTGAACCGACATTGTCGGTGTTGCCTTCTACACGAACACGCACATTTCCAAACGATTTTGCAATATCAGCTAACTGTACATCGATTAAAGTCTTCGCGTTTTCTGTCAGTGTATACTGTCCCGTTGCAAAGCTTATCGAAATTGGTTTGATACTTAAGGCAGGTGCGCTGATTTCAGTTGTAGAAGCTGGTGTGAACTCCTTGGCACCTTCTGCTGCGTAAGCAGGCCCTCTTAATTTAGAGTCCGCATTAAGGATGGGGCCGGTGTGTATCACATTTCTCCAAACAGGTCCCATATTAGGATTGTCCTTCATTTCGAAAAACTTACGGTTCATTTTATCATAAAGGTCACCACCAGACATGCCTCTGAACTTAGGATTCAATCCGAAGAAATTCATGTTATCGCCGTGTGAGGCATAGTATACTGTTTGCATCATGGCTTCCGTATCTTCTGCGCCAAACTGGAGAAACTCCGCAAGATAGCGGGCTGCCTTGCCTCTGTTGCCTTCATCTTTCAATTCAGCAACTGCGCGCATCCAACCTTCATAGAAACCGTTGAACATCTCTCTCTTTTCATTGATCACGTCATCTTTTGCAAACATGATATCTCCAATGATATGTGATTGTTCTACTGTTGTCATTAATATCTTGGATCCAGGTACCTGACTTGTAGCCTCAATATCAAATGGACTCCATACAACGGCAGCATCTATATCTTCTGATTTAAATAATTCAGCTGCAGCTATGTTGTCTGTGGTTTTAACAATATTGACATCATCAATGCTCAAACCAGCAGACTCAAGTGCTGTGATAAGCATTGTTTGTGCAGGTGCAGGTACAGCCAGTGCGACACGCTTGCCTTTCAGGTCGTTCAAGGTATTAATACCGCGCTTTGCGATAATAGCATCTCCTCCCCTGGACCAATCAACTTGCATAAATGCTCTTGGTTTGAGTGAAGCCAGCTCTTCAGGTGCTGTATATAAAGAAAACGCATCAGCTGTCTGAACGAGCACATCATATTCTCCAGCAGCCCAGGCATCAAGCGCATTCAAAAGATCATCCTCTCTCGTGAATTCAACTTTGAAACCATAGTCTTTATAGAATCGGCTCTTGGTATTGGCATTGGAACCTTCGTTAAAATATAAACCAGGAGCATAACCCGGCCAGGTAACAAGCTGAACACGCAGCGTGTTGTTATCTCCACCTGAAGACTTTCGATCGAATAATCCATTATTGCCTGAATCATTACCAGATGAGGATGCAGACTCCTTATCTTCTGCTCTGTCCATCTGCTCTTGCTCTGCTCTCTCTTTAAGGGACTGGCCAAAGCTTGTATTGTCTAATACATACTTTACACCAAAGCCTACAGCGCCAAGAATCAAGAATACAATCAGCAATTTTGAAAACATCGTTAGTCGTCTAGCCATAATATTGTTGTTTTGATTTATTCAAAGAAGTTATCGTATTGGTTTTTTCTACCCAGTTTTTCAGGTGTTTTAATCGGCTCATTCAGATCAAGCACATTGCTGTCATCATTGGCCTTTGATATCAAATCCTCTTTAGCGGTGCCCAAAAGCAGCGAGGTAGATTTCTTTTCCCATTCTTCAAGCATTTTCATGCCTTTCTCTTCAAAAATACCATTCTGAAGATCTATTGAAGACATAAAGCTTTCAGACATTTCCATGAATCGTTCCATCTCTCCAACTTTGTTACTCACATCATCAGCTATGGCTTCCAACGCCTGATCAAACATGGCCTTCTTATCCGAATCCCCTTTAATAATCGACATGGCGGACTTCATGGCAGAATGACCAGCAAGCATAGCCTTACGCTCCTGTTCCTTCAACTTCACCTGATCTTCTATATCTTCAGCAAGTATGGCCGAGTTCTCATACATTTTGGAAAGCACTCTATACAGCACTTCCATTTTATTATATAGGTCTTCCAACTTCATATTGGAATCCCTCAAACGTCCTGCCTTTCGACTCTTTAGAATCATGACGGCTTCCTGATTGGATTTCTTTGCCTTAGAAGCCAGCTGCATATTGGTTTGAATGTCTTTCTGATTATTGATGATCATCTCCTTGAGCTTGTGCATCTGCCCTCTCAATCTGCTGATTTGCTTGCGCATCTTTTTAAGATTGGATTTAAGCTCTTTGACATAGGATTTAAGTATACCAATTGGGTCTATCTGAACAAATAATCCGGTTATCCATCTCATGGTGGATTTGTACATATACCAGATGAGATTTCTGGCTTTATTATCGATGGCCATAAATAATAGAACACCCAGAACGCCAAGTATGACAGCCATACCAATTGGGGTGCTAAAGGCAGAAATTAACAGGCTAAGGGAACCAGCAATGAGGCGGGCCAAGAGAAATCCCCCTGCAATTAAAAAAATAGCTCCGGTTATCCCTTCCGGTCTCTTCCAAAACGACTTCCTCTTATTCATCAAATCCGTGGTTAAGATATGTGGTTCAGATTACAAAATAGTTTGAAGTAAAAATACGATTAAAGCGCTAAAAACACTGTAATACAGTTACAATCACTCAAGTATAACCGTGCTGCAGGGTCAAATAAATCCCTAGAATCTATAATATCGGCTAAAGATTGTCTTCAAACGATAAAAGTGGAATGGCAGGGGATAAAAAAAAAGTTCTTGCAATGCAAGAACTTCATAACCTTGACGATTTACCACAAAGTAAATCGCTGTAGTATTGAATTAAATCCTGTGATAAAAATAGGGTTCCAGGATTTAAATATTATAACATTTTATCATGTATTGGGACATGCAAAAAAAAAGCCCCGACAAAGTCGGGGCAATATTACTTTCAACACCGTTAAATAGCGTAACTAGAAGTCACTAACGTCTTCAATAGTATGAAGTAGTACTTCTAGGATTTCTAGAATAATATCCATGATAGATAGATTTAGATAATGATAGAATGAATTTCATCTTAAAACTATAGCTAATACCATGCCAGCGGCATAACAGTTATGCACATGGTGGGACATGCGTTTTTGCAAGAAAAATGTCAGCTAGTTGTCAATTTCTATCCTGGAAGTGCTGAGTTCTTTTACTTATAGGTCTCCTTTAGTTAATTGTTCCTGATCTAATCTGAAAATTAGTCACATAGATTGCAAAAATAAATTAGAATTTAGGACCATCTGGGACATGCATTTTAAAAGAAAATCCTAATTTACACCAAACTACCCCATTGGAAGATTTAATTACACTTACAAGGCTGCTGTCTGTTCAGAAAGTCAAACAGATTGAGATTATCACTGAGGATGCGGAAATGTCTCCCAAAACCAAGATGTTCTACGAGGCCATTAAAAATGGCGAGTTACAATCCGATGAAGAAGCTGCTGCTCTTTTATATGATAGCACCCCCAATCATGCTGCATACCGTAAACTCAAATACAGGCTTAAGCAGAGATTGATCAACACCCTCTTCTTCATTGACATTCAATCCTACTCAAAATCCGAATATCAAAAAGCACATGCCAAAGCTTTAAAAAATTGGGCTGCATTTAAGATATTAATTGATAAAGGATTAAGAAAAACTGGGGTATCAATCGCAGAAAGCGTACTTCAACTAGCTAAAACAAATGACCTAATCGAATTGTCGTTATTTATCCTTAAGGATTTAAAGTATCAATATGGAATATTCATTGAAAATGAATACAAATACAAGAAATATGAAAGTGAATATTATGAAGTAAAGAGGTTATTTGATTTAAGAGAAAAAGTCGACCACATCTATATAAGAATAGCTAGAATTATCTTAAAATCAAAAAGCTATTCTTTTAACGAGGAACTTAAAGAGTTTGAACAAGAACTTGAAAAGATACTTAGTCAAAACTTAATCTACAATTCGTATTACACTAGTTTTTATGCTTTCGAATCTATTTACTATATCAAACAGATTAAAAGAGATTACAAGTCACAGCTCATAATAGTAAATAATGCTCTTGACTTTTTTCAAGAAAGAAAGAAGTTTAATATGGTTGGTTATTTCACGTTTACATTAAAAAAGGGTATGGCTTCATTATCAAATGAGGACTTTACAAATGCTATTAGCTCATTCAATGAATGCATTGAAATAATTCCAACCAAAGGCAAAATATCGTGGCACAATATCTACAACTTTTTATTTATCGCTCATATTTTAAAAAAGGATTACGAATCAGCTTTAGCTGTTCTTAGTACTGTCACTAATCATAAGGGACACAAAACTCTAGGAGAAAAATTTAGAGAGCCATGGTATCTAAAAGAAGCTTTTATTCACTTTCTAATACGAATTAATAAAATTGATGCTGAGTCTCTGGAAAAAAGTCCATTAAGATCATTTAGGTTAAGTAGATTTTTAAACGAGGTCAGCACCTTTTCTAAAGACAAACGAGGATATAATATCACTATCAATATCATTCAAATGTTATTCCTGATCGTTGACGAAAAATATGATCAGGTACTTGATAAACTATCCGCATTACGTCAGTACAATTTCAGATACCTGAAAAGACCGGAGTATACACGGTCCAGCAATTTTGTAAAAATGCTGTTAAAGATCCCTGAAGGCGATTACAAGGCCTCAACCATTAGAAAGAAAGCACATAAGTATCATTTAAAATTATTGGAGTCACCCAACGACTATTCAGAACATGCCATGAGTTTAGAAATCATCCCTTACGAGCAATTGTGGGAGGAGATTCTGAGCATGTTTCCCGACTAAACCATCATCAAAAAAAGGGGGACACAGATCATTATCTGTGCCCCTCCATAAGGAAGTAAATGTTGCCTATAATTGACTAATGTATATGCAATTTAGGTTAAATAAGTACGATTATAAATCAAAAATAATCACAAGTGAAACACTAATTTTTCACTAAAATTGATCATAATTCATACTTATATATCTCATTTTCAGTATTTTAAGTAATCATTAGTCTAAAAATATTTATAATGAATATTCTAGATCTTCGTGATTTTTCCAATTTAGTCAATAGAATTGATCAAAGATTTGGTGATTTACTAAAAGATGGAAATACAAAGTTCTATGAGTTTTACAATTCATTACTAGAAAGTAAGAACAAGAATATTGAAAAGATTAATGAAGAGTATTTGAACCGATATGACCAAAATAGCTATCGTACTTTCAAAAGCAGGTATGCTTCATTTTTAATTAGGCATTTATGTAAAATCGATTTTCCAAATTCCAATGATGGATCTCAATACCAAAAGCACCAAGCTGAGACTATTAAAGGCTTGTCACTCTATTACCAATTAAGAAGCATCGGTAATACCAATATTTCAATACTCATATTAGAAAAATATTACTTGATTTCAAAAAAACATGACCTAACTTTTTTGCAACTCAAAATACTAATTGAGTTAGTTAAGAAGTACGGACTTTTTCATTTCAATAAATACAAATACAATAAATATAAAAAGGAACTATCTGATATATTACCTGTATCAAATCTGAGAGCAAAAGTTGAATTGTACTACAGTGAACTAGGAAGATATCTTGTAGCATCAAAGAGTTATCAAAACAACAAACAAATTCAAAACTATAAGAAAGAGCTTCAGAATATCCTTAAAAATAAACTAATCTATAGATCATACTTTGCTACATACTATCTATACCAATGCCTATATATCATTTTACATATTGAGAAAAATACACTTGGCCAAATTCATTTAATAAAGAGCGCTTTAGAGTACTTTTCCTCAAAACCTATTATATCCAACATCACATTATTCTCTCTTAATCAGCAATTAGCTATTTCTCTAATTAGTTTACATCGCTATAATGAGTCCATTAAATATTTAGATTCTGCTTCTTCTCTTGTAAAGAGTCAAAGAACCATTTCATGGCACAATACTCAACAGTATTATTTTCTAATATATATTTTGACTGAAAATTATGAAAATGCCTTATCTATTGTCTATAATATACAACAAGTCAACTATGTGAAATTTATCTCCAACGCCTTCAGAGAACCTTGGTATCTGAAAGAAGCTTTTATCCACTTTCTTATAAGAACAGGTAAAATAAATCCCCAGGATTTTCCTGATATCAAACTTCGCATGTTTAGGCTCAACAGATTTCTCAATGAAGTTCCCGTTTACTCCAAGGACAAAAAAGGCATCAATATCACCATCAATATTATCCAAATTCTCTTCCTCCTTAGCGATAAGAAATATGATACTGTCATAGATAAATTAAACTCTCTCAAGCAGTACAATCACAGATACCTCAGAAAGTCACAATACATAAGATCCAATTGCTTCATCAAAATGTTGCTCACCATACCCGTTGGCCATTTCAACAAAAAACTGGTACAAACTCGCGCTGATAAATACTATCAAAAATTACTGCTCAATCCAATGGACTATTCAGAGCAATCATTAAATATCGAAATCATCCCCTATGAAAGACTTTGGGAAGAAGTATTATCCATATTAGAATAAATAGCTAGCTAAGAAAGGTCTTAATCTTTTCCAGATCATCTTTGATCTGTTCGCTTACAATGTGATAAGCCTGGTAGAATCTGGTCTTTGTTTCTTCAACTTTGGCCTTGGCGCCATCCACTGAAGATTTCATACTCTCAAGCTGATTGCGCTGAGCTTCGATTTCCTGCTCAAGCTTTTTGATCATGGCCTTCTTCTCCTCTATACCAGCTTCCTTCTGCTGAATCTCTTTACTTCTCGCAGTTACCTGTCGAGAAATCTGGTTTTTGAAAGCCTCAATGAATTTATTTTCCTCTTTGGCAAGAATGCTCAGATAATGCTCCGCACTGGCAATTAGCTCTGTTTTACTTGCTCCCATTGTTTTGGCAACGGCTAAGGCAGATGTAAACTTGGTTTTCTCATCCATCTCAACCTTATTCAGATTCTGCAGCGCCTGCTTGTATTCTAAATAATCGAAGCCCTCAAGATTATTTTCCTCAATAGCGCCCAATAATCTGTTAACAAACTTCTCATCCAGTTTGCTGTTATCAACACTCCCCTTTTCAAACTGTGGTTTCTCAAAACTCTGATCCACAGTTCCTTCATTGGAGGATGAGGAAGACTCATCAGATTTGATATTCGTCTTATCAGATCCTGAAGATTGATTTTCTTCCTCTATTATGAATAGTGACTTAAGTTTTTTAAACATTGGAATAAGCTGTTCTGCTAAATTACAAATACAAGTTATATTAATGCAAGCAATTAAATAATACCTTAGCGATACAAGCTCGAAACATGTATTCCTATTCACATCATAAACGTGTGCGATATGCCGAAACCGATAAAATGGGCTATCTCTATTATGGTCACTACGCCAAATACTATGAAATCGGACGTGTAGAGACCATCAGGTCATTGGGCATGTCCTACAAGTCCATGGAGGATGATCATGGAATCATGTTGCCCGTCTTGCATCTGGAAAGCAGGTTTTTAAAACCAGCATACTATGATGAATCGATTGAGATAAAATCTATTCTCAATGAAATGCCTAACAAAATGATCACCTTTGATCATGAGTTATACAATGAAAAACAAGAATTGATCAACACAGCAAGGGTCAAGCTATTCTTCGTTGACATGAATAAGAACGCCAGAATATCGTGCCCGGAATTTTTGAAGAATAAACTGTCACCATTTTTTAATCAATTATGATGAAACTGATAAAAATCAGATTGGTCAGGGAGGTAATTCGTTTTACCAAAAAATACTCTCTACCTGGTTTTTCAGGAGTGCCGGTTTACTATGTCATCGGCTTTATTTATAAAGAAGCCATGCGCGACGATATCGTCACCAGGGCCAATTCAATTGCATTCAACTTCTTCCTAAGCTTATTTCCAGCAATTATTTTCTTGTTTACGCTACTTCCATTGATTCCCATTACAGCAGATTATATCAGCATATTTCAGCAATCCACGAAAGACTTTCTTCCACAGCAAGCACATAATTATCTGTTTGAGACGATCGAAGGTGTTGCATCCATCAAAAGGGGTGGACTGCAATCGGTCAGTTTCTTATTTGCAGTCATATTCTCGAGCTCAGGCATGCTTGCCCTCATGTATGGCTTTAACAAAAGTTATGAGCGTGTATTCAAGCATCGCAGCTATGTCAAGAACAGATTGGTAGCCATTTTCCTTACCATGATGATCGGCTCGATTTTTCTATGTTCTACCTTCCTAATCATTTTTGGAAAGCCTGTTATTGAGTTTCTTCTCACAAAACTTAACCTGACGGGATACTCAGCTGATGTCTTTCAGATCTCCAAGTGGATATTCTCATTCAGCATCGTATATCTGGGCATTACAGTGATCTATCGATATGGCTCTGCCATGAGGGAAAAAATCAAGTGGATCAACACAGGTGCCTTATTAGCTACTCTACTTTCAATTTTGTCTTCGCTCATATTCTCATTTTTCATCAACAACTTTGGCCGCTATAATGAGATCTATGGATCTATTGGCGCCCTACTCGTGCTATTGTTGTGGGTACAGATCAATGCTTTTGTGGTACTTGTCGGCTTCGAATTGAATGCGGGCATTGCAGTTAATAAAGCCGAACTATTCAGCGATACAGCCAAGAAGGAAGCCTAAACCACTTCGGCTACAGTAAATATACTCCCACAGACAAGAATGAGGTCTTTTGTATCAGCAATGGTCTTCGCTGCAGCCAGGGCTTTTCTAACCGAAATATAGCTGCGGCCATTCAAGTCAAATGAAGCAGCGCTCTCCTTAAGCTTATGCTTATCCAACGCCCTTGGAATCCTGGCCTGACTAAAATAGTATTTGGCTGATTTGGGAAATAAGTCCAGCACATTGTTGAGATCTTTGTCATTAACAACCGCCATAACAATATGCAGTTGTTTGTATTTTTCTTTTGCTGCTTGCTCAAATAACGCATTGATGCCTTCCTTGTTATGCGCACTGTCTAAAATGATTTTCGGCCTGTGGCTAACAATTTGATAACGTCCCATAAATCCCCATTTGCGCATAGATTTGGCTAGCGGGATGGATTCCAGCTTCTTCAACAGATTGGGAGAAAGCAGCTTATGTAAAGTATAGTAAGAAGAATAAAGATTCTCATATTGATACTCGGGAAACTGGACTGACAGCTTTTCAAGATATCTCTTGCGCGGCAATGCATCTGCAAACGCAATGGCAGCGTTCATCTGCTTGGCCTTCTCAAGAAATACAGATTTGGTCTCTTTCTGTGTCTTGCCAATGATTACCGGAACTTCTTTCTTTATAATACCAGCCTTTTCCCCTGCAATTTTCTCAAGGGTATTTCCAAGAAAGGCCATATGGTCATATCCGATATTGGTAATAAGTGAGACAGCAGGTTGTATGATATTGGTGGAGTCTAATCTCCCACCAAGACCGGTTTCTATAACAGCAATATCCACTTTCTGATCTCTGAAATAACTGAATGCCATCGCAACCGTAATCTCAAAAAAAGATGGTCTTTTCTCTGAATCAAATACCCCTTTGGATCTTAATTGTTCCACAAAGCGAATGACATATTGCTTTGAAATCATTTTAGTGCCAACCCTTATCCTCTCCCTGTAATCTCTATAGTGAGGTGACGTGTACAGTCCAACTTTATAACCCAATTCATGAAGTGAGGCGGCCAACATAAAGCAAGTCGAGCCTTTTCCGTTGGTTCCTGCCACGTGAATACAATTTAACACTGATTCAGGATGATCCAGCTGAGAAGCCAGCCATTGAATGTTTCCGAGGTCTTTTTTGAATGCTTTTGCACCAATACGTTGAAACATTGGCAGTTGAGAAAACAAAAATGATTCGATTTGTTTATACCTTGTCATCAGTTTTTATCATCTGAAAAGCGAATTAAACAAATTCGTAATAAAAAACGGCAGTATCCCATAATTTGTCTCTAGCTAATAAATACGATTTCATCTTTGCTGGCTCTGGCCTGGCAGGCTTAAGCCTGGCCTACAAGCTTAAACAACATCCAGATTTGGGGCATCTCAGGATTCTTATGATAGATCCACAGAAAAAGGATAAAAATGATCGAACCTGGTGTTTCTGGAGCAAGGAGCAGGATTTCTTTGATGACATCCTATTCAAAAAATGGAACCAAATCATATTCGCCAGCAGCGATTTTGAAAAGAAGTATGAGATATCCCCATACAGCTATAAAATGCTTCGGGGTATCGACTTCTATAATAAGGTAGTGCCATTCCTTCAAGACGATCCACTTACAGAATTCATCCATTATCCTATTGATAGCATACATAGCGAGGGAAACCTTGTCAAAGTAAATGCTGGAGGCCAGGAATATGAGGCGGAGTTTGTTTTTAAAAGCTACTATGACAAAATAGATTTCAGTAAGGACCATTTTGTATGGCAACATTTCAAAGGGCTGATCATTGAGACTGAAGATGCCACCTTCGATCCGGACACGGCCACATTCATGGACTTCAGGGTGGATCAGGAGGACGAAACCAGGTTCTTTTACGTCCTGCCATTTTCAGAGAAAAAGGCATTGGTGGAAATAGCTATCTTTTCAGGTGATATCCCCGACTCAGAATTCTATGACGGTTTCATCCAGGATTATATAGAAAAACAATTAAAAATCAAGTCTTATAAAATTGAAGAAACAGAGCTGGGTGCCATCCCAATGACGACCCATGACTTCCAAAGCAAAAGACAAGATAGAGTCATACAAATAGGCACTGGTGGAGGCTCCGTTAAAGCATCATCGGGATATGCTTTCAAACGTATTCAGGATGAAACAGATAACTTAGTTCAATTTGTTATAAACAGAAACCTTAAAGATTACAGGTTTAAAACCAACAGGTTCCATTTTTACGATCGCATACTGCTCAATGCCATTTTGAGTCACAAAACCAGTGGAGAAAAGGTGTTTGATTCCCTCTTCAAAAAACTAAGCCCTCAAACTATTTTTAAATTTCTTGATGAGCAAGGCAGTGTACTGCATGACTTTAAAATATTCAGTGCACCTCCGACTATACCCTTCTTCAGAGCCTTTGTTGAAGAACTGGTCAAAAAATAAATCTAATCCAAATCTATCTCCGTATTAAGGACATCTGATTTTTCAAAAGAAAGGGCCAACTGCATGGCCTTTAAGGCTGCGTCTGGCTTTAACATATTTTTTTCTTTACCAAGAATACAATTGGTAAAGTGATGCATCTGTAGGTATTCGGGGAATTGAAATTCGAAAGGCTTTTGAGCAGTAATAGTTTCTACCCTTCCGTCATGATGATAGATGCTTATCAAATTCCTATTATAAGAAGATATAGAGATACGTGCTTTTTCAAACTGAACAGTAAGCATTCCAGCTGGCTTATCAGCTTTAGATGCAATAGTAAATGACCAAATTTCTTTACCGCCCGAAATGGCATGGGCAACTTTAGAGTTCTTATAATCTGTTACATTTACCTTTTCAACATTCCTGTCATCCAACAATCTACACAATTCAATTTCATCAAGTATACAATCAAGATACTTGCTTCCGGAAGGCATGGCGTATGATTTTCCCATACTTTGTACAAAACCATCATCTACTTTGATCCACTCAATCGAACCCAGAGAATTCCCATCCCTTAATTCTATAATTTTGTTAAGCTCAGGCATGGACTTTACCGTGGAGGCGCACATTACAGTCTGACTTGGGTGTGAATCAGCAGTCTTCCATACGGTATGCGCATCATCATAATTCAACGCCATTGGATTCATTAGAAAGACGTGCTTCCCCTTGTCAATAGCCTGTATAGCCTGATCTGCTCTGAATCTCGGATCTGATAGTATAAAGAGGGCATCGACATCATGATTCTCAATCAGTGCCTTCTCATCACTGTATACATATTCTAGGGAGAGGTCGTTCTTCGCGTATAACAGCTCTTTCTGAGAACGACCATATGCGGCAATAAGGTTCAAGTTCTTGACATGATCATTAATAAGGCTTGCAACCTTTGATCCAAGATCCTCAAGACCAATTATGCCTGCTTTTACATTATACAACATACATTACAGGTGTCTTTCTGCATGATAGCTTGAGCGCACCAAAGGTCCACTTTCCACAAAATCAATTCCCATCTTCAGTCCTTCTTCCTTATAGTACGCGAAAGTATCCGGATGTACATATTCTGCAACCTCAAGATGCATCTTGGTAGGTTGAAGATATTGACCTATAGTCACAACATCACAGCCATGAACGTGAAGGTCATGCATGATTTCTAATACTTCTTCCTTTGTCTCACCCAGACCTACCATGAATCCAGACTTTGTTCTCTTGCCGGCATCCTTCGTTCTCTGTATCTGTTCGAGTGATCTATCGTATTTGGCTTGCGGACGTACTTTACGGTAAAGACGTTTGACGGTTTCCATGTTATGAGACACCACTTCCTGTCCTCCATCTATCATCCTGTGAAGTGCTTCCCAATTGGCTCTTACATCAGGAATCAACGTTTCTATTGTCGTTGATGGAGACATCTCCTTGACGTTACGTACGGTCTGATACCAAATCTCAGCACCTCTATCCTTTAATTCATCACGGTTTACTGAAGTAATTACAGCATGCTTTACTTGCATGAGTTTGATAGCTTCAGCAACACGACGTGGTTCATCTTCATCATACTCTGGTGGTCTACCCGTTTTAACTGCACAGAAACTGCATGAACGTGTACACACATTACCCAGAATCATGAATGTAGCCGTACCAGCACCCCAGCATTCTCCCATATTGGGACAATTACCACTTTGACATATCGTATGAAGTTGATATTCATCGACAAGTCTTCTCACCTTTCGGTATTCTTCACCGATCGGCAGCTTTACTCTTAACCAGTCAGGTTTTCGCTCTCTCTTCTGTTCCTTTGATACTACAGGTAATTCTAGCATGTTATCTGTTATTTCTTGAACCCAATTGCAGGTTCATATACAACCTTACAAAATATGGTTTGTTACTGATTTCCTCCGTTTCAACCAAAATAGGAATATTACTAGCAAACAAATCAAACATCAATCCGGTTTCAAATGCTTTGACAGATTTATCAAAAGCACCCCAAGAAAGATGCGCTCCTATTTTTCCCTGGATTCCTGCTCTTATATTTATCTCGTCTATTCCGGTCCAAAATGAAGCCTTGCTATCAATAGAATTTATATTTAGAAATCTGTCAGCATTTTCTTCAGAATACTTTTCTGCTTGTGTGAAAAAGCCCAGCGATCCATTTTGTTCTGTGGTATATATCAGATTGAGGTAGTATGGCTTTAAGAGCGCTATGGAAGGACCGATCTCGTAGGTATATCCTACTGCGATCCCTTTACGTTTTTGCTTTTCTGAAAGATATCTTTTTACACCTGCTCCCAGACGAAGATTGATAAGGTTATTGACCTTACCATAAATGAAAGAACCCGACCTCCCTCTGGTGGATATCTTAGATTGCGACTTTTCTCTCGGATCCCTTGTGAAGCCTAACTCTATATGATAATAATTCGTGCGGTTGTAGGATTTAATTCTACCTGAATTGTAAGCGATGGCTGCACCATTTTCATGAAGTCTGAAATCCACAGACCACTCTTTTTTGTATACGATACCCTTCCAATCAACTTCAACCAGTTTCGGAGAGATTACCCTTTGGCCATTTATATTAATGGAAATCAGGAAGGCTAAGAATGTGAAAATGTATTTCATCAGATCACTAAGTTAAGCTATATCGCCATAATTATCCATCTAACAGCACTTTGAGTGATAGGGTTCAGGCGACATAGTTCTTAATCAGCAGTACGTACTATAGTCGTTCTGTTAATCCAGCAAGGTACTTTGAAGCTCGATCCTGCTTTGATCGTCCTTTGAAATATATCTTCCTTTTTCGGCATGTATTGCCAATATGTCCTTATCAGTTTGCGTGCTTCAGCGGATGTCAGCGGATCTTTCGTCGCTTTTTCAAACATATCAATGGCCGGCCATGTCACAATTTGACTATCCCATCCGCGTCCCGGCCCACATAGCGGTCCACTCGAAGCATACAACTTGCCTATAAGCAGGTAAGGTTCTCCGGATTCAGGATTGTAATCTGATGCCTTGAGCGCATAAGATCTTGACTTCGGAAAGTTTTGGATATCGGCATAATAGATTTTAGCTATCAATAAACTGTACTTGTATTTCTTCTCTATGTCATCTGTTTCGTTTACAAACTCGTCGAAATAACCAATTGCATCATTGTATTGTCCATTGGAATAAGCATCGTATGCCAATCTTAATTTACCAGGAGGCGGTGGAGGCGTATAACACTTCTCCTCTTTAATTTGAGCCATTTCAATGACTCGGGGATGTTCTGATCCACAATCTCCCCATAGCATGCGACTCAATGCCGTATTGATTATTTCACAACTTGAAGTATCCTGCTGATAGAGATCATAATATTTGTCGACATAGTAATCACAGTCATACAAGCCCTTCACACCTTCAAGACTGGTAAGTCGTGATGGTGCATAATCGTTTATAATACCCCACGCTTCTTTATTTTTCCCAGAGGCATTACCATAATCTATTGCGTCCCACAGGATCATCGCATATTGTCTCACCTCTTCCAGTTCGGCTTCCTCATTGGCTACTTTGTCAGTAAGGATCTTGGCAAAAGGATTAACAATGAAGTAATCCGATTTTTCTCCCTTACCGTCAGCCGCTTCTTTAAACAAATTGTATATGTTGTCTGAATCTGTGTATTCTGAAAAACTATAGTAATAATCAAAAGCTTTCCTTCCTGCCACATAAGCTGGCTCACCATAGCATTCAATGCGCTTGTCATATATGGACATAATGCTGTCCACGTAGCTTTCCTTCAGGGCTTTATCTTCTGTGTTTTGGAATAGGTACTTATATATCTTTATGCCGTCTTCAAACTGGTACTTGATTGAGCCATTAGCAGCTGGTGCATTATAATAGGCTACATTCCACAGCTTCAAGGCCTCATCATAATTGCCCAATTTAATTTGATCTCTGTATAGCACATAGGCATTCTCAGTATTCTCCTTTGTTGCGCCGGATAACTGACCAAGGGTCATACAGGGGTTTGATGGTTCCTTGACCACAACTTCCTTTTCGACCTCTTCGACAACAGGCGCCTGAACTTCAGCTACCTTTGGAGAACAGGCTGATATAAGTATGATGAAACCGAAAAACCAATATTTTCTCATTGCTCAAAAATTTTGAATTTCAAAAATAAGCTATTCTGCTTTCGACATAAATAATAGTCGTACAAATGACCAGTATTATTGCTGAAAGGCTGATAAAATTGAATATTATTATGTAATCAATACTTGAAATGGCGAATAAAAAATTACTTGTTATAACTGGTGGTGGTGATTGCCCTGGTCTCAATGCTGTCATAAGAGCAATCGTGAAAACTGCGAAAAAAAGAGGCGGATGGGATGTCTATGGCAGCATCGAGGCATTCAATGGCGTCATTTCTGACCCTGTCAATATTGTCAAACTGAGCAAGTCCAAGGTCAGAGGAATCCATGTAAAAGGAGGTACCATCATCAAAACTACAAACAAGGGTAATCCACTATCCTATCCTGTTGAACATGAAGATGGCACGATTACATACCAGGATCTATCCGATCACCTTGTGAACAAGATTAAAGATCTGGGATTTGATGCCGTCATCAATATAGGTGGTGATGGCTCTCAATCCATATCACAAGCGCTATTCGAAAAAGGCCTTAATATCGTCGGCGTTCCAAAGACCATAGACAATGACCTTTCGTCAACTGATGTCACCTTCGGATTTTCTACTGCTGTGCAAACAGCTACCGATGCTTTTGACAAACTCGTAACCACGGCGGCCAGTCATAACAGGGTTATGATCCTAGAGGTAATGGGCCGAGATGCTGGTTGGATAGCTTTGCACACAGCCATTGCCGGAGGAGCAGAAATATGCCTGATTCCGGAAGTACCTTTTAATCTGGAAGCCATTGCAAGCACCATTAGAAAAAGGTACACTAAAGGCAAGGGCTTTGTCAATATAGTCATCGCTGAAGGTGCTAAAATCAATGATGAGATAGTCGGAAAATATGAAGAAGGAGATCATAACATCAAATTGGGAGGTATAGGAAATGCCTTGCGCAATGCACTTGAAAATCATGGTGTAAAGGAAGATATCCGTGTAGCCGTTTTAGGTCATATCCAACGGGGTGGTACTCCTGTTGCTTTTGACAGAGTATTGGCGACGGCTTATGGCGTAAAAGCATTTGATCTGGTAGAACGCGCAGAATTTGGGACCATGGTCAACTATCTGTCAAATGAGGTCGGATATACCAAACTCAGCGAAGCCATCAGCAAATACAACCATATAAAAAGGGATCATTACCTTATTGAAACGGCCAAATCCATTGGGATTTCCTTTGGAATCTAAAACGCAAAATAGCAGGTTTGCAAAATTATATTCTGATCTAATGTTAATGAATGAAATTATATGTGGAAATGTTAAATTAATGTTATTATATTAATTTTTTTCTATATGTTTAATTCATATTTAATCATTAAACCTTTATCAAAATGAAAAAAACTTTGCTATTCTTTTCGATTTGTTTCTGCTTCGCTACGATCTCTTTCGGTCAGGTATCTTTTGGCGTAGGTGGAACTTATGTTAATGATATTGGTGTACAAGCAAGAGCCGGTCTTGATCTTACGGACAACATAGGCTTGATACCATCATTTTCATACTACTTCTCTGAAGGTGAATCAACAACTCTATCCGTGGATGCCAACTTGACTTATGATCTTACAACTGTAGGAGATGACATGCCTATATATGCATTGGCAGGTCTTGACTGGACGAGAGTTTCTATTGGGGACTTCTCTAACAGTGAGATAGGACTTAATATCGGTGCTGGTACCAATATTAGCAGTGTATATGCGGAATTGTTCTACAGATTATTCTTCTGTGACGGATGTGACGGAGAGATTGGAATCAACGTAGGATACATGTTCTAAGAACTAATTGTAACAAAATATAAAAGGGGCTGAAAAATTTCAGCCCCTTTTTTTATGTCTTCAGTTTTGTATGTTCTTCGAAGTCTATTGGAATCTTACAGAAACCGTTTCTCCTATCCAACATCCAACCTTTTCTTTAGCACCTTCCTTAACACCTCTCATGTGTCCTTCAGCCAATTCAGGTAGAGAAGATTGATACTTAGCAATACGTTCTCTGGCTTCATCTGCTACTTCCGCATCCAGATTTCTTGCATAGGCATATTTATCAATTGCTGCAATAATCGCAAGTCTCTGATTCCAGCTATCACCACAAGATCTTGCTGATGAGCCGTACATATCTCCGATGAGCATGTAAGGTCTACCCCATCCCGGTCTTAGTTTAGCCGCTTCATACGCTGTGTTTCTGGCAGTCGAATACTGCTTAAGTTTTCTAAACTGAATAGAAGCTTTCGAAAACATATAGCTGGCCTTTTTCTCCGGATCTTCTTCTCCTGCAATAGCTTCATCATACTTGTCAACTGCACCTTTAAAATCACCTTCGTCGTAAAGTTTCTTAGCAACGAATGAAGGGTTATTGGCTTCAAACTCAGCTTGTCTTTCAGCATTGACCTTCTCTGCATAAGTCTGCCATTTTGTTTCCAATCTTACAAGCAATGGATCATTTTCATCACATCCTCTTTTCTTCAAAAGACCAACGAGGTTCTTCAACTGATCATAATCTTCAGGAGCCTCATTGTACATCTTTTCATAAATAGGTTTGAAGTATTCACAATCGAAGATGTCTGGTTCTATCGGAGCCAGTTTAACTTTGGCTGCTTTCCAGGCTTGATCATAATAACTGCCTAATCTTGAGTTGTTCTCAACGTTGTAATTGGCAATGTTCTCCAGTTTCTCATGTAGCTCAAGTACTTCATCCTTGGAAACAAGTCCTTTCTGAAACTGGTAAGTCAACATGGTGAAAATAGGGTCGAATGCAGTGTACTCAAGATCATTCGCTGCCATATCAACAGCTTTCTTATATACATCCAGATTTTCAGAGTAAGGCACGTTCAATGTATAGAACATATTGAAGCCTTTCTTTGAGTATACATATCCAATTTTCCTTTGGAAACATTCATCGTTGCTTCCGCAACTAGTAGGCTTAATCGCTCTTGTCTCATACGCCTTCACAGCTTCGCCGTACAACCTATTAATATTCTCTACATATTCCTGTTTTTTGGCAGCATCCGCTTCATTCTTGTATTTGTGCAGATACAATTTGACACCATCCATAAAGTGATAGTCTCTTTTCCCATCAGCAGCTGGGGCCAATTTGTATGCTTTTTGCCAATTTTCAAAAGCCACTTCCCAGTCTTGGGCCTTTAGTGCCTGTCTGTAAATGGAATGCGCATCAGTAGCATCATCTTCAAATGCACTACCCACCCAAGTTGCAAATTCCTGGCTAATACCCATTGGAAGTACCATCGTGAGAGCGAAAAGTACTGGTAGATATTTTTTAATAATATTCATCACAAAGTATTTTGGTTTTGCTAATTATATTTTCTCTTTATAAACCATTCATCATCGTTGAAACTGAAGCTGAATGTTAATCTGAAATATCTTTCTTCTATTGCTGTTCCCTGACCTCTTAATCCCAATGAAAATCCAAGATTCGCATGGGATATCTTCCTTTGATAAAAGAATGGCATTCCGAATCCAAATGTAATACCAATATCTTCTATACTGTTGCCAAGTTCATCAGAAATCGCGTTCGGTACCTGATTATAGTAAAATCCAAATCTATAATATATACGTTCGAGGTAATTAGAAATGGATTTATAGTTGGGACGAATAAATCCGCCAAAAGATAAGCTTGAGGTATTGTTTAATGAATTATTAACAAAATTCGCATCGAAATTGGACCATTGTGTGTTTTTAAAGTTTACACCCAGTCCAAAATTCTGACCAGCGTAATAGCTTAGTCCCAAGCCAAATTCGGCTGGTAAGGTCCCATCAAAACTTTGCTCATCAGAAATTGAAAGCACATTTTCAATGCCAGTACCATTCTGCACAGAACCTACCGTCTCGATATATCTTGATGTAAAAGATGTATTGGATCGGCCATGGAGACCGATATTAAGTTTTCTTGGTTCCTGGGTTTGATCATCTGGATCCGCCCTGCCCAAATCAATTGAATAAAGAAACCCGAAATCATACAAGAAGCCACTAACTCTGTTGGCATCTGTTACTATGGTATTAAAGAATGGTTCTTCAAACTCAAACTGGACTATTCGCGCATATTCGATCTTTCCAAACAGATATCCCAGATTAAGTCCAAAAGAAAGATTCTTATATCTGAATCCATTGGACCAAAGAAACTGGTATGTTCCTCCTTGCCCTTCAAAGTTTCGCGTCACATCTCCAATGTTTTCTACAGCTTCAGTCGTGGCTATATTATATCCTACAGTACTGAAAGGCATCAAACTAAAGGCTGTGGACGATGCAAAATCCCTTCTCTTACGATCAAGCAAATCATTGACCCGATTTTGAAGTGGAATGGCAAGCGATATATAACTTAAATTTCCTGACCAAAGTGTTTGATATGGTCCGGCTACTGGATTCTGATCTGTGACACCGTCTCTGATACCCTTGTTTTCGGCATAGATCCCAATGTCAAATGTGGTGGCATTCAGATAACTCAGAGCAGCAGGGTTTACAATGTTAATTTGATAAGGATCCGTAAAAGAAGCACCAAGACCACCCATGTTCCTGGATGCGAAAAAATTCCTATCCGCCACATCTCCAATCCCGAATCTTGAATAGGGAGAATTGTTAATTGGCTGGGCCAACATACATATCGGCATTGCCAACATCAACATTATGATAATTCTATTCATCATATATTCATTCTTGGAGTCTTTATCTCTGCAGACTCAGATTTTCGATTTCAGATGGTTTAAAGTTTGGTTGAGCCCAATTAGTATCAGATCGGGGCACACAAATATCTTAGATTCTATTATTTCTCCAAAATAATTGCTGTCTCCACCGGATAAAATAATCGTTATATCACCCCACTTTTCTGTTAAAGTTTTGATAAAACCCTCTATTTCAAGTTTTATGCCCCACACAGCGCCATTTTGCATGGCTTCAGTCGTGCTTTTTCCAAGGACCTCTTTATTGAATTTGGCAGCCACTAAAGGCAGCTTTCCAGTCATCTCGTGCATGCTTGATAGCCGCATTGATAAACCCGGAGCTATGTTGCCTCCATGATAACACCCTTTGGCATCTATGAAGTCATATTTAATACATGTACCCAAATCCATGACCAGCACATTTTTACCAGGATACATGGCTTGCGCTCCCATCACACCAGCAAGTCTGTCCATGCCCAAGGTCTTTGGTGTCTTGTACAGATTTTTAATTGGCAGATCTACACCTGGTTTCATTTTATTAGATGAAACTTCTTAGCCAAATGTTGTACAAACCTTGGTTCCTTTTTACGCACATTTGCATAAATAGCATGCGTCACATTATAGCTTTGGTACACTTCTTTCAAATCTGAGACCAAGAGCCTTGAATAGCTTTTATTAAATAGTAACTCTGAATTACCGAAGATGGCCAGTTTGATAAAACTGTTGCCAATATCTACAATCAGATGATGTTCTTCGGATCCCATTTGAATTAATGCTTAAAATGTCTGGTCCTGGTTATAACCATTGCCAGCGCATTTTCATTGCAATAATCAATGCTTAATTGGTCATTTATAGATCCTCCAGGCTGTATCACAGCTTTAATACCAGCTTTGTGGGCTATTTCTACACAATCTGGAAATGGGAAAAAGGCATCTGATGCCATCACAGCACCTTCAAGCTCAAATCCCATTCTTCCAGCCTTATCAATGGCCTGGTGGCATGCATCAATTCTTGAAGTCTGACCACAGCCCATTCCAAGCAATTGTTTGTTCTTGGCCATAACTATGGTGTTTGATTTCAAATGCTTCGCCAATTTGTTCGCAAACAATAGATCTTCGATCTGCGTTTCTGTAGCCTGTGCATCCGTACATGCTTCAAGATCAGAAGCCGATTCAATTTTAAGGTCCATGTCCTGTGAAATAACGCCGTTAAGAAGACTCTTAAATTGTCGCTTACTGCGATAGAAATCCTTGATCTTGATCAACACACGCTTTTTCTTCTTACTCAATAGTTCAAAGGCATCTGCATCGAAGTCTCTAGCTATCAATACCTCGTAAAACAACTTGTTGATTTCTTCTGCTGTTGCCAGATCTACAGTCCCATTACAAATCAATATGCCACCAAATGCAGATACAGGGTCACCCGCCAGGGCATCCTTCCAAGCATCAAGAATCGTCGCTCTGGTGGCCACACCACAAGCGTTTGTATGCTTTAATATTGCGAAGGTAGGGGCATCATCTGCAAACTCCGCCATGATCTGAACCGCCGCATCTATATCCACAAGATTGTTGTAGGAAAGCTCTTTACCTGCCATCTTATGCATGATGTCCTCCAAGTTTCCGTAGAACTGTGCCTCCTGGTGCGGATTCTCACCATACCTTAAGGTTGTTGCCTGACCTGAAGAAAGCTTTAGTCCAGCTATTGATTCATCTACCTGCGTGTTAAAATAATTAAAGATAGCCGTGTCGTAATGCGAAGAAATATTAAATGCTTCAGCTGCCATCTGCTGCCTTTCGGATACATTGGTCGTAGCCCCTCCTGACAAGACATCTCTTAGGAAAGAATACTGATCCTTTGATGGTATGATCAAAACGTCTTTAAAGTTCTTGGCTGCTGCTCTAATCAATGAAATACCTCCTATATCTATCTTCTCTATAATCTTGGACTCATCAGTGGTATTGCGAACAGTATCTTCAAACGGATACAAATCAACGACAACCAGGTCTATTGGTGGAATTTCGTATTTGTCCAGCTGAGACATATGGTCATCCTCTCTTCGCGCCAAAATTCCTCCGAAAACTTTTGGATGTAATGTTTTTACACGACCATCCAGAATAGAAGGATATCCCGTAACATCCTCAACCTTGACCGGATTCAATCCAAGGCTCTCAAGATGTGTATATGTTCCTCCAGTAGAGTAAACAGTGATCTCATTTTGCTTTAAAAGTGGTACAATTTCCTCAAGGCCACCTTTATCAAAGACAGATATAAGTGCGGATTTTATGCGTATTTCAGACATGCTTATTGATTAAGCCGCAAAAGTAATTAAATCGTCGGAGTTTAAGGGGCTTAACGCCTTCTGAAATCGAGGATATTTCCCATTTCATAACAGATTCTACAGCGTGGTTCATATTTGTCTTTTTCGCCCAAAACCACGGTCTCAGTTTCTTCGGATAATCTGTAAGAATGGGTAGCAAGACTACCACAATGTGGACAGATGGCATGCACCTTTGTGATGTATTCAGCGACAGCCAGAAGATCAGGAATTGGTCCGAAAGGATTCCCCCGGAAGTCCATATCAAGTCCTGCTACGACAACCCGGATGCCTTTCATGGCAAGTTTCTGGCATACATCGACAAGATGCATGTCAAAAAACTGAGCTTCATCAACACCCACAACATTAACATCATAAATGTGATCATATATATCCTGGCTCTGCTCTATCGGAATGGAATCAATGGCATTTTCGTTGTGGGAGACAACTGCATTTTCAGCATAACGCTTATCCTTTATTGGCTTGAAAATCTGGACACGTTGATTGGCGATCTTGGCTCTGTTAAGCCTTCTTATAAGCTCTTCCGTTTTTCCTGAAAACATAGAACCGCATATAACTTCTATCCATCCACTTCTTTGCGCTCTGAAACTCGGTTCTAAAAACATATTCTGCTGTTGTATACTCTAGATCTATAAGTCAAACAAAAATAGAATTTATTGCAATAATGACTTCTAATAATAAATTAAACTTTCTTCCTATATAAACCCTTACAATACAGAAGGCTATCAAATACGTTTACATTTGCATCAAGAAATTTTAAAGACATATTATAAAAATTTGTAATGGGTCTGATTTTTGATGTACAAATGATATTCTAATAGCTATTAAATCAATAAGAAATGAATCTGGATAAAACGACTGCTGTACTAAAGAAGATAAACCGCCTCTATGAACTGATCAACAGCCTGGGAGAGGCCAGTCAGACTGAAAAGGACCTCCTTAAAGCATATATTCTGGATCTGTATGAAGCTGTTGTTTTGCAAGAGGAGGAAGATCAGGTGACAGACCTTGATGTAGAATTGATGAAAGAGGAAATCAAGAAGAAGAAAAAACTTGATAAAAAGCTCAAAAAGCAAATGCGCAAGCGTGCTGAAGAGATAATTGATTCATACGAAGAGGAGGAGGAAGAAGATGATGATGAAGCTTTGGAATCTTTATCAGATATCATGGCTCATGAAGAAGAGGAAGAGGAGCAAAATGATAATGCCACACAGGATGAAGAACCTGAAACAGATTCTGAACCTGTCTATTCAGATGAGATGGCGTCTTTGTTTGAATTCTCTAATTCAAGTGAGCTATCTGATAAATTGGCAAATACACCTCTCGCAGATTTGACAAGAGCCATGGGTATCAATGAGAAGATATTCACGGTTAATGAACTCTTCGGTGGCAATGCTGAAGAAATGGACAATCTCTTATTAGCTTTAAATGGTCTGGATAATTTTGATGAAGCTAAATCAGTACTCATCAGAAGCGTAGCCAGTAAGTATGACTGGGATCAAGGGGCCAAATTCAAAAAAGCTAAGAATTTCGTCAGACTTGTACGGAGAAGATATCTTTAATTAATGATCCTAAATTGTGGATAAGAGCTTAACAGATTTCATAGAATCCCTCAAGTTTAGTGGCCTCTGGGTCGCTATTCTCTGGTTTGTCCATATCTACTGCTATGTATTGGAGTTAAGTCTCACACATTGGGGCATATATCCCAGAGAGCCTGATGGGTTACTCGGTATTTTCACAGCCCCATTGGTTCATGGAAGTTGGGAGCATCTCGTCTCAAATTCAGCGCCTTTATTGGTAAGCATGACCATTATACATTATTTCTATAAACGGGTTGCCGTCAGTTCATTCATCCTCATATACTTGCTTACTGGCGCATCGGTATGGATGTTTGGTCGCAGTGTATATCATATTGGCGCCAGCGGTGTGGTATACGGACTTATTGCATTCATTTTCTGGAGCGGCGTATTCAGAAGGAATATCAAGTCGATAGCCTTAGCTTTAATTGTCACGATCATGTATGTAGGTTATCTCGAAGGCATCGTTCCTTTTCAAGAAGGCATATCATGGGAGAGCCATTTACTGGGTTTGATAGTAGGCGTTATCATCTCGTTCCTGATGAAGGGAATAATTGAGAAAGATGAAGTCAAACGGGACCCTTGGGCTGACGAAGCACTTGAGGATGAGAAATACTTTCTTCCAAGAGACACTTTTCAGAAGACCATAGAACAACGCAACTGGGAAAGAATGATGGAAGAGCAGCGCAGAAACCAATTTCCCGGGAGTCTATAAGCTGTCCAACACGTTTCTAACAGATTTCTTTTCAAGCAATAGCGCCTTGGCTTTTTCGTAATCCAGGTTTGAATGCGCCATCACCATGCGTACTCCCCTATCTACCAATTTATTATTGCTAAGTTGCATGTCTACCATCTTGTTGTCATGCACCCTCCCCAGTTTTATCATCAATGAAGTCGAGATCATGTTCAATATAAGCTTCTGAGCCGTGCCCGATTTCATCCTTGTAGAACCTGTCACAAATTCAGGTCCCACCTCACACACCATTGGAAAATCTGCCTGCATTGTAATCGGTGTGTCTGGATTACAGCATATACAAGCTGTCATAATACCATTGGCTCTGCACGCCTCTAATGCTCCTACAACATAGGGCGTTGTACCAGAGGCAGCAATACCGACAACGATATCTGAATTGTTAATATGATGTCTCTGAAGGTCTTTAAATCCCTGAGATGTATCATCCTCAGCAAATTCAACTGCTTTACGAATGGCACCATCCCCACCAGCTATCAGACCAATAACCCAATCATCAGGCACTCCAAATGTAGGAGGACATTCTGAAGCGTCAAGAATACCCAAGCGCCCACTTGTCCCGGCCCCTATGTAGAAAAGGCGTCCTCCCCTATTCATTCTTTCATAAGCCGCATCAATAAACTTCTCAATACTTGGCAAAATCTGCTGCACAGCTAAAGCTACTTTCTGATCTTCCCTGTTGATATTGTTGATCAATTCTATTGTGCTCATCTGCTCCAGGTGTCTGTAGAGGGAGTCTTGTTCAGTTAGCTTTTTCATTGTCCTACTTTTTGTATTTCCGCAGAAGGGATAAAATCCATAAGCCTGTAAATGTGATGAAACCGTTGACGGCCAATATCAGGAATCCAATCTTCAACCCACCAAACCAATCTGCAGAATTCTGATCAAGTACATATGATAATATTGGAGATAACAAGACCACAAGCCACACCCACTTGTCGATAACAAGATGTCGGGTAAGAATTCCAAAACTAAACATGCCCAGTAAGGGACCGTAAGTATATGCTGCTACCGTTAAAAGCCCATTAATCACAGCATCATTATTAATGGCATTCATGAGAATGATGATAACAAACAACAAAACCGTAAATCCGACATGAACCATCAATCGAATTTTTGACTTTTTGGTCTCATCTTCTTTTTCTTCAAAATTCAAAAAATCAATACAGAATGAAGTTGTAAGAGAGGTTAAAGCTGAATCCGCACTTGAATATGCGGCTGCAATCAAACCAATTACAAAACTGATTGCTATTACAGGTGACAGATATTCAAAAGCAATTAATGGAAACAGCTGATCTGTTTTCTCGGGAATCGCAATACCCATCTCGTTGGCATAAATGTATAAGGACGCGCCAAGACTTAAGAATAAAAGATTAGCGAAGACCAAAATTATGCTGAACAACAACACATTCTTCTGAGCATCTCGCAGACTGCGACAAGTAAGGTTCTTCTGCATCATGTCCTGGTCAAGTCCTGTCATGACCACAGCTATTAACATACCAGACAACAATTGCTTGTAGAAGTTATTGGGATCGGACCAACCGTCACCAAAGAAAAACATCTTAGAATATTCCGATTCACGGATCATTGAAGGAATCTCCATAAAACTACTATCCAAACCTGTAGCTATTGCATGAAGGCTGAGGCATACAGCCAACAACATTGTGACTGTCTGCAAGGTATCTGTCCATACGATGGTCTTAATGCCCCCTCTGAAAGTATAAACCCATATCAACAGGAGTGTTATAGCTACGGTTACTTCAAAAGAAACACCCATGGGTTTTAAGACAAATGGATGAAGAACAATCGCTACCAAATACAATCGGAAAGATGCACCCAAAACCCGTGATAATAGGAAATAGAATGCACCAAACTTGTAACTAACCACACCAAAGCGTTCCTTCAAATATCCATATATAGATATAAGATTATACTTATAATACAAAGGCATCAATACTAACGCAATGATAGCATAACCTATAAGGTAACCCATAACCATCTGCATGTATGCAAATGACTGATTGGTTCCTCCTGCACCAACTACACCAGGAATGGAAATAAATGTAGCGCCCGATAAAGAAGCGCCAATCATTCCAATGGCTACCAAAATCCAAGAGGAACTTTTCTTGGCATTAAAGAAAGTCAGATTATCAGCTTTCTTGCTTGTGAAGTGAGAGACAATGTAAAGCAAGGCAAAATAAATGACGATCGTTATAATCAAGGCAGATGAATCAATACCATTCATTCAGAGATCAGGGTTTAGCGTATTTAAGAATTCTAAGATACAGTGATTTATAATCTTGCCAGCCTTCATTCTCATAAAAGCTGCTGTTGTGCCATAGCAAAACAAATCTGCCTCTTACAGCTTTGATCTGGTCAACCATTTCGCAAACAGATTTGTATGCTGTTTCAACATCGAGTTGCATATACTTCTTTAATGTCATGTCCATGACCTGAAAAGGTATGATCTTAAGTGATGTCACTTTATCATCTTCTAAATCGTACCACTTGAATGCTCGGGATGTCCCGGCCCTGAATCCAATCTCTTCATGATGCGCCAACGAATAATCATACTGAATATTGGCATCTATCAGCGCACGGTAAGTGTCAGGAAATCGCATTCTCAAATAATGCTGTCGAGATATGGTAATAGGCCTGTCAATCACACTTTCAAGCCTTTCCTTTTCATTATTAATTTTTAGGGGATCACTATCTGATGCATAAGAAGGATGTATGCCTGTATCAGAAGATCGCGCCAAATATCGGGTGACGGTCTGATAGTCTTTGTTCTTGTGGCTGATAATCTTATCATACTCTCCCCTGTCGCAACACATAATAAAGAATGTACAATTCATGCCGATTGATCTGTGTGCCTCTATAATAAAGTCATAGCTGTCATAAGGGTCCTTTGCTCCAAAACGATCTCTGATCCTTTCCCAGGAAAAACTCAACATGTCTCTTAAGAAAGAAAGCATATATAAGTAAAGTGGTTTTGAACGGTAAGCATATATATGATCAACATCAATCGTAGATAGGAATTCGTATTCATGCTTATCAGCTATAGGTACCCCACTCAATTCCCCCAGATGAACACGCAGTTGTTCAACCCATATATCGATGAATGGTACTCTTGATAGTTTCCTCTTGTAGGACAGACTATCAACCAACCTGAATCTCCCATGTTCATCTGGTTTGGTGGCTCTGTATTCTTCAACCCTGGCCAGGGTGAAAAAAATCGCTGCGAATAGATCAAAATTGCTAGAAGCCATATTAAACATCAATTCATGACCATAGTCAGGATCTATATCCTTTGAGAATTTCTCAAAGTACTGGCTATACTTGATGTTGACTACTCCAGTTATTTCTTGTGAAGAATAATTGATTTTATATGGACTGATCGTGTTTAAAAAATCCTCTTTTTCGCTTGTTATTCGATAGTCCAGGGAAAGGTAATTCTTGCAAATATGCTCTATAACATATTCCAGCTTTTTGGACTTAAGACTTGTATATACAATTAAGCTATTCAAAACTCAAAGCTTTAATATATGGATATGATATATCAACCAGAGATAATCCATGGGCAGGTGCTGACCAAGCCAGGTTCATACGCTCTTGCTCTTTCAAAGCATTTTCAACATCAGATAGATGCATTTTGCCATTGGCCACATTGATACACATGCCCACAATCAATCTAACCATACCTCTGAGAAACCTGTTGGCTCTGACATGATACTCAAGCTTGTTATTGCCAACTCTTATCCACTCAGACTGCTCAATTGTACAATCGTAATTTAATACATCGGTCTTGCTCTTGCAGAACGGATAGAAAGAACTGAATGACGTAATCAATCGGGCTGCCTGTCGCAAACTATCAAAGTCCGGTTCGCCTGATTGATTATATCTGTAGGAATATTTTGTGATGAAAGGTTCTTTCTCAAAATGCATGCTATAGATATACTTTCTGCTAATTGCATCAAATCTTGCATGGGCATCATCAGACACAGGAATAATTCTGTGAATTACTATTTCTGATGGCAACATACTGTTTAACTTAAATTTCAGCTTCGTCAGCTCGTCTTCAGCTACATCCAAATCAACATGGAAATAATAATCCGCTGCATGCACACCAGCATCGGTTCTCCCACAACCAACTATGCTGACTTCATATTTCATAAGACGGCTCATATTATCTTCTATGCTTTGCTGAATAGTCAGTGCATTATTCTGCCGCTGCCATCCTGAAAAAGGACCACCATCATATGAAATGTGAAAGAAAAATCTACTCATGCTGAGACAAGATAAACCAATATGTGTAAACAAAAAAGGCGCTCGGAGAGCGCCTTATAATTTGGATATAGTGTAGTATAGTTTTATACAAGTTTAGCGATGGTTTCGCCAATATCTGCAGGTGATTTTACAACGTGAATACCGCATGCTTCCATGATCTCCATTTTAGCTTCTGCAGTATCAGATTTACCACCTACAATCGCACCGGCATGTCCCATGGTTCTTCCCTTAGGCGCTGTTTGTCCAGCGATAAAGCCGACAACAGGCTTGGTGCCATTTTCTTTGATCCAGTGCGCAGCATCAGCTTCCATATTTCCACCGATCTCACCGATCATAATAATACCATCAGTTTCAGGGTCGTTCATAAGCATCTCCACTGCTTCTTTAGTAGTGGTTCCTGGGATAGGGTCACCACCGATTCCAATGCATGTAGACTGGCCAAGACCTGCTTTTGTCACTTGATCTACGGCTTCATAAGTCAATGTACCTGATCTTGAAACGATACCAATTCTTCCAGGTCTGTGGATGAATCCTGGCATGATACCCAATTTTGCTTCTCCAGGAGTAATAATACCCGGGCAATTAGGGCCAACCAATGTGCAATCAAGATCCTCTATGTAGGCTTTAACTTTTACCATGTCCTGTACTGGTATGCCTTCAGTAATACACACAATTACTTTAATACCAGCTGCTGCAGCTTCCATAATTGCATCTCCAGCAAAAGCAGGTGGGACAAATATAATAGTGGTATCAGCTCCTGCTTCAACAGCTTCGGCTACAGTGTTCCAGACTGGCTTGTCCAAATGAGTCTGTCCACCTTTGCCCGGCGTTACTCCACCTATAACATTGGTTCCGTACTCTATCATTTGGGAGGCATGGAAAGTACCTTCCTTACCAGTAAATCCCTGTACAATAATCTTTGAATCCTTGTTTACTAATACGCTCATGTCTATTATCATTTTTCCGTTAGGGACGGATCTATTTAATCAATATTACTTCTTCATTTTCTTTATGAAAGAGGTATTTTTCTCTTGCATACTTCTCAATATCACTATTGATGATCTCTCTTTCTTTCTTGGCTTCTTCAAGCTGCAATTCATAATCCAACTTTGCAGTTTCCAGTTTCTTCAGCGTCTTGGACAATTTGAATTGATTGACCAGACTATATCTGTCCAGGAAACCGATCCATACACAAAATATAAGAACTGCGATGTTGTATTTGTTCAGGAAAGCGCTTTGATTTCCTTTAGAACCTGACTTTAAAATCTTCTTACGTTTACTCATACCAAACTGATTATAACGGTTAAAACAATCCGTCATTTCAGGTTGGTTGTGATAAAAACTGACTTAGGAATACTTCAAGTGCACTGCAAAGATAAAGTAAATCTAAGACTTGATTATTTTTTTGCCTGGATAATAGGCCATCGAGCCCAATTCTTCTTCTATCCTTAACAGTTGATTGTATTTGGCAATTCTATCTGATCTACTTGCACTACCGGTCTTAATCTGACCTGTATTCAATGCAACTGCAAGGTCTGCGATAGTGGTATCCTCAGTTTCTCCAGATCTGTGACTCATTACAGAAGTGAAGCTATGGCTTTTGGCCAAGCTTACTGCATCAATGGTTTCAGACAAAGATCCAATCTGGTTTACCTTAATAAGAATCGAATTGGCAGCTGCCTCATCAATACCTCTCTGCAGTTTCTTTGTATTCGTGACAAACAAGTCATCTCCAACAAGCTGAACGCGATCACCGATAGCGGCATTGAGCTTTGACCAAGCTGCCCAGTCATCTTCATGAAGTCCATCCTCGATAGAAACGATAGGATAATTATCTACCCAATCCTTCCAATAAGCAATCATATCATCTGAACTGAGTTTATCGCCAGTAGATTTATGAAAGTGGTATACTTTCTCTTCTTCATTATAAAACTCTGATGCAGCAGCATCCATCGCGATATAAATATCTTCACCCGGTCTGAATCCAGCAGATTCGATGGATTGAAGAACTATTTCAATGGCTTCCTTATTTGATTTGATGTTGGGCGCAAATCCACCTTCATCACCCACATTGGTAGAGTAATTTTTGGACTTAAGCACCTTCTTAAGGTGGTGGAATACCTCAACACCCATCTTCAAGGCTTCAGAAAAACTTTCAGCTCCTAAAGGCATAATCATAAATTCCTGAAAATCGATACTGTTGTCTGCATGAGAACCACCGTTAAGGATATTCATCATTGGCGCAGGTAAGGTATAGGCGTTTACACCTCCAATATATCTGTATAATGACTGACCAGATTCCTGTGCTGCGGCTTTAGCTACAGCCAGGGAAACCCCTAGAATGGCATTGGCTCCCAATACGGATTTATTCTCCGTACCATCCAGTCTCAACATTTTATCATCAATGAGTCTTTGCTCAAACACATTGTCACCGATTATTGCGCTAAGGATTGAGCTGTTTACATTGTTAACAGCTTTGCTTACACCTTTACCCATCCAATGGTTGGCATCAGCATCACGTAACTCAACCGCCTCATACTTACCTGTAGAAGCACCAGATGGCACTGCTGCTCTTCCGAGGAAACCATTTTCAGTGATAATATCAACCTCAACAGTTGGATTACCTCTGGAATCAAGTATTTGTCTGGCCTTTACATCAGCTATAAAACTCATTATTTACTATTTCTTATTTGCTTAAAAAAATCGTCAAAAAGGTATCTGGAATCGTGTGGCCCAGGAGAAGACTCCGGGTGGTATTGTACAGAGAAAGCCTTGCTGTTCTTAACACGGATACCTTCTACAGTTTTATCATTGAGATTGAGATGTGTTATCTCAACTCTATCGCTGGCTTCTAATGCCTCAGGACTTACGCCAAAACCATGGTTCTGGCTTGTGATCTCACACTTTCCTGTCGATAGGTTCTTAACAGGATGATTGATACCTCTGTGACCGTGATGCATCTTATATGTTGGAATATCGTTTGCCAGTGCCAATAACTGGTGTCCAAGGCATATACCAAACAAAGGCTTATCCTCACCCAACAATTGCTTGATGGTATCGACTGCATATTCCATTGATGCTGGATCTCCGGGGCCATTTGATAGAAAATATCCGTCAGCGTTGAAGGCTTTCAGATCTGCCACATCTGTCCTGGCGGGGAATACCTTAAGGTAGGCACCTCTTTCCGTCATGCATCGAAGGATATTCTTTTTTACACCATAATCCAATACGGCTATACGTACATCTGAAGACTCATCTCCCAGCGTATAACTATCTTTTGTACTCACCTTAGATGCCAGCTCAAGACCTGCCATGGAAGGGATTTCCTTACATTGCTTTTTCAATACATTAAGGTCCATTTCGTCTGTAGATATCAGGCAATTCATAGCACCTTTGTCCCTGATATGTCTGACGATAGCGCGGGTATCGACCTGGTGGATACACACAATCTTGTTGTCTTCAAAATACTTCTGGATATCTGAATCAGCCAATGGACGAGAATAGTCATTGGTGAAATTCTTACAGACGAGGCCTGCAATCTGAATCTGATCAGATTCTACTTCAGCATCCTTAATTCCGTAATTGCCGATATGGGCATTGGTAGTCACCATAATCTGGCCGTGGTAAGAAGGGTCTGTAAATATTTCCTGGTATCCTGTCATACCGGTGTTAAAACAGATTTCGCCGGTTCCTATTCCTTTAAATCCGGCCGCTTTGCCTTTAAAGACAGTACCATCTTCTAGCAGTAAGATGGCATCATATTCAGATGGGTTAGAATTCATAGTGTCAAAATTCGCTCAAATATAAAAGTTTCGACTAATATGACTATAAAATAAAAGGGCAATAACGCCGAAACATTATTGCCCTTTATGTAGATCATACAGGAATCAATTTATTCTTCCTCCTGTTTTGCCTGTACTGGAGGTGTCTGAGCACCTGAAGACTTCTTCTTTCTTCTTCTACGAGATGTCTTCTTACCTTCTTTCGCATTTGTATATACGGTGTTGAAGTCAACAAATTCAATCATCGCCATTTCAGCGCCATCTCCTTTTCTGAATCCAGTCTTAATAATTCTTGTGTAACCACCTGGTCTTTCACCAATCTTCTCAGCTATAGGACCAAATAATTCTTTGATCGCCTCTTTATTCTGAAGGTGAGAGAAAACAGTACGCTGGTTATGAACACTATTCAGTTTCGCCTTTGTTACAAGAGGCTCGATATACACGCGCAACGCTTTAGCCTTAGCTAAAGTAGTGTTGATACGTTTGTGTTCAATTAGTGAGTTTGAAAGGTTCATAAGAAGTGCTCTTCTGTGTCCTTTCTTTCTGCTGAGGTGGTTAAATTTCTTTCCGTGTCTCATGATAATAATTTGGTATCACTTTCATCGGATAGTCAACAGGCCTTTATAAAAATATCCGACTTGGGTTAATACAATTTAAAATAATAGAATCCTTTTGGGCCTATGCGATTCCTTTACAAATTACTCTTCGTCCAATTTATACTTGGATAGGTCCATACCGAATGTAAGACCTTTGTTTTGCAACAGTTCTTCGATCTCGACAAGTGATTTCTTACCGAAGTTTCTGAACTTCAACAACTCGTTGGTATCGTACTTAACCATTTCACCTAGTGTATTGATCTTAGCTGCTTTAAGACAGTTGTATGCTCTAACAGAAAGATCAAGATCCTCTAGAGGTGTTTTCAACAACTTGCGCATGTGCAAGATATGCTCATCTACGATATCATCTTCTCTTCCTTTATCGGTATCGAAAGTGATGTTTTCGTCTGTAACAAGCATAAGGTGCTGAATAAGGATTCTAGAAGCTTCTTTTACAGCATCTTCAGGATGGATAGTTCCATCTGTTTTTATATCAATGGTTAATTTCTCATAATCCGTACGCTGTCCTACCCTTGTACTCTCTACTTTGTAAGCAACGTTCTTGATTGGAGTATATATCGCATCAACTGGAATAACACCGATAGGTGCATCCTTAGAAAGCGTTTCAGAAGCAGGCACATATCCTCTGCCTTTGCTCACTGTCAATTCCATTTCAAGGTTGACGCTAGAGTCCATGCGACAGATAACGAGATCAGGGTTTGTAACCTTGAACACGTTTGTATGCGCTTCGATATCAGCAGCAGTCAATTGATCTTTACCACTGATTGTAAGGTATATTTTCTCAGAGTCAGACTCTGATAATTCGATTTCAGGCTTAAGTCTTACCTGCTTGATGTTTAGGATGATGTCAACTACATCTTCTACAACACCTTTGATGGTAGAAAACTCATGGTCAACACCTGCTATTCTGATAGCAGAAATGGAATAGCCTTCAAGGGAAGACAGGAGTACTCTTCTTAGAGAGTTTCCGATTGTCTGTCCGAAACCAGGCTCCAAAGGTTTGAATTCGAAAGTACCATCGAAATCATCAGCCTTTGTAAGAATTATTTTGTTGGGTCTCTGAAAGTTTAATATACTCATGAGTTATTTAGTTCGCTGGATTTAAAAAATCTGCCTTTTGCAACTTCTGCAAAAGGCATGTTAGGGTAAACTCTACTTAGAATACAATTCGACAATCAACTGTTCATTGATGTTCTCAGGAATGGCATCCCTATTAGGATACTCAAGGAATTTACCTTCCATTCTTTCAGGATTCCATTCCAACCATGCCCATTTGCGTACATCAGACTTGGCACTAACAGAGTTGTTAATAGCCTCCATGTGTCTTGATTTGTTTCTTACTGAAACAACGTCACCAGGCTTAAGTCTGTATGATGGAATGTTTGTTAGAACACCATTAACCAGGATATGCTTGTGGGAAACAAGTTGTCTCGCACCTCTTCTTGTTGGCGCAATACCCAATCTGTAAACGGTATTGTCCAATCTTGCTTCAAGGTACTGAAGTAGAACTTCACCAGTTACACCTGATTTTCTTGACGCAGCTTCGAACAAGTTACGGAACTGTCTTTCAAGTACACCATAAGTGTATTTGGCTTTTTGTTTCTCGTTCAACTGGATAGCATAGTTTGATTTTTGCTTCCTTCTTTTAGAAGGTCCATGCTGCCCAGGAGGGTATTTTCTTTTTTCGAAACTTCTATCCGGTCCAAAGATGGGATCTCCAAATTTCCTCGCCATCTTCGTAGTAGGTCCTGTATATCTAGCCATTTAACTAAATGCTTTTGTGGATTTTCAATTGATTAAACTCTTCGTCTTTTTGGCGGACGACAGCCATTGTGTGGAAGAGGTGTAACGTCTTTGATGCGCGTAATCTTAATACCAACCTCATCGATTGCTCTTATAGCAGATTCACGACCAGCACCAGGTCCTTTTACCAATACTTCCGCATATCTCATTCCGGCATCATAAGCTACTTGAGCAGCATCTTTTGCCGCTATCTGAGCTGCAAAAGGAGTGTTCTTCTTTGAACCTCTGAAACCAGCCTTACCTGCAGAAGACCAAGAGATAACCTGACCTTGCTTGTTGGTAAGAGATATAATAATGTTGTTGAAGCTTGCTTTAATGTAAGCAAGACCTTCCGGCTCAACATGTACCTTTCTTTTCTTAGCCTTTTTTGCTTTTGCCATGCTATATATTATTTAGTAGCTTTTTTCTTGTTAGCAACAGTCTTTTTCTTACCCTTTCTGGTTCTTGCGTTCGTTTGCGTACGCTGACCTCTTACCGGTAAACCTCTTCTGTGTCTCAAACCTCTGTAAGATGCAATATCCATCAAACGCTTGATGTTCATCTGTACTTCAGATCTTAACTCACCCTCTACCGTATAATCATTTTGGATCATTTTGGTAAGAGTCTTCACGTTATCATCCGACCAGTCGTTTACCTTGGTATTTTCGTCAATACCAGCTTTCGATAGAATCTCAGAAGCCTTAGAACTTCCGATTCCATAGATATAGGTAAGGCCTACAACGCCTCTCTTGTTTTTAGGTAAATCTACACCTGCTATCCTTGCCATATTAACCTTGTCTTTGTTTGAACCTAGGGTTCTTTTTGTTAATTACATAAAGCTTACCCTTCCTTCTCACGATCTTGCAATCTGCAGATCTCTTCTTTATTGATGCTTTAACTTTCATATTATTTATATCTGTATGTTATCCTTCCTCTTGTAAGGTCATAAGGTGACATTTCCACTGCCACTTTATCACCAGGCAGAATACGAATGTAATGCATACGCATTTTGCCAGAAATTGTTGCTACGATAAGGTGATCGTTCTCCAATCTTACCCTAAACATAGCGTTCGATAGTGCCTCTTCAATAATTCCGTCCTGCTGTATTAAGTCTTTTTTAGCCATCTAAAAATTTTGGAGTGCAAATATCGATTTTTTTAAGGAAATATTCCTGATTTCAGGATTATTTTTTATAGCGTCCACAATCAGAGTATGATCCGATAATGTCTCAGTTTTTTCATCTGTAATGGCTATTGTGTGCTCATAGTGTGCCGATGGTTTGCCATCTTTTGTAATAATGGTCCATCCATCTTTAGCCTGACGCACTTGTTTCACACCCATGTTGATCATCGGTTCTATGGCTATTACCAAACCTGATTTGATCTTGGGTCCTCTACCCTTCTTTCCATAATTGGGTACTTCAGGCGGCTCGTGCAAGTTTCTTCCTATACCGTGTCCTACGAGTTCACGAACCACAGTAAAGGATTCCGCTTCGGCATGTGTCTGAATTGCATTTGAAATATCACCAATTCTGTTCCCAACCTTGGCTTCTGCAATTCCTTTATACAGACTTTCATTCGTCGTATTAAGGAGATGCATAACTTCCTCTGACACTTCAGGCATTGCAAAAGTAAATGCTGAGTCACCAAAATAGCCATTCATCAATACACCACAATCGATGCTGAGAATATCTGTATCGCTGAACCCTTCACCGGTTGGAATACCGTGTACAACGGCATCATTTGATGATATACAAAGCGTGCCAGGAAACCCCTGGTAACCTTTGAATGCAGGAACAGCTCCATGATCTCTGATAAATGTCTCTGCCAGTTTGTCAATTTCCAAACCCGTCATTCCGGGTTTTAATACTGAAGCCACATGGGATAATGTCTTGGATACAAGCAAACAACTTTGCCTGATCAATTCAATCTCCTCTTGTGTTTTCAATTGAACCATAATGTACAATTACATTCCGGCTCCGATAGTCTGCATGCCACTTCTCCCCTTAATCCTTCCGGACTTAACAAGACCATCGTATTTTCTCATTAGCAAATAACTTTCAATCTGCTGCAGTGTATCCAATACCACCGCTACAAGAATCAGCAATGAAGTACCACCGAAGAAAAGGGCAAAACCCTGATTTACTCCGAAGACAGCTACAATTGCTGGAAGTATAGATATAAGACCCAGGAATATAGACCCAGGTAATGTAACTCTAGTTGTCAGATTATCAATGTAATCTTGTGTCTGCTTACCCGGCTTGATACCTGGGATGAAAGCGTTCTGTCTCTTAAGGTACTCCGCATATTGCTGTGGATTCACAAGCAAAGCTGTATACACATAAGTGAAGATAACCACCAAGAAGAAAAAGATAATATTGTATGGTAGTGACTGCCAGTCACCCAATTTCATCAAAAAGTCACTTGGTGTATTGTTTTTGCTCACATAACTGATGATGGTCATCGGTAAAAACATAATAGCTTGAGCAAAGATGATCGGCATTACACCAGAAGCATTAACTTTCAAAGGAATGTAATCTCTCGCTCCAGCAGCAGGAATGTTGGCGTTTGAACGGCCAACCATCTTTTTGGCAAACTGAATCGGAATCTTACGCACACCTTGAACGACAAGAACAGTAGCAAGCACAACAAAGAAGAATGCAGCCAACTCGATGATCAGGAAGAATGGACTACCTGAAAACTGAGAGATAACTTCAGCGGCAAAAGATCTTGGCAATGTTGCGATGATACCAATAGTGATCAATAATGAAACACCATTTCCGATACCCTTGTCTGTTATTTTCTCACCCATCCACATAGCGAATAGCGTACCAGTAGAAAGGATGACAATATTACTAAACCAGAAAATTGTTGGATTCAATGTTTCATGAATCGCACCAGGTTGTTGATTTAACCAAGTCAGGTATCCACCACCTTGAACCAAAGTGATAAATACAGTAAGTATTCTGGTTATTTGTGTTATTTTCTTTCTGCCTGATTCACCCTCTTTTTGCTGTAGCTTTTGGAAATATGGTACAGCAAATCCAAGAAGTTGAACGATGATCGATGCCGTAATATAAGGCATGATACCTAAGGCAAAAATGGCTGCCTGATTGAAGGCGCCACCTGTAAATGTATTGATCAAACTCAAAAGGTCATTTCCTGAATTGTTGCTCAAGGCATTTTCCAGGGCCGTTGAGTTTACACCCGGAAGAACGATAAAGGAGCCTACTCTATACACAAATAGCAAAAGCATGGTGTAGAGTATTCTGTCCTTAAGTTCCTTAATGGACCAGATGTTTTTAACGGTTTCAATAAATTTTTGCATTATCCAGATTTATACGAGTGTAACAGTTCCTCCTAGTGATTCGATTTTTGATTTGGCATTTTCGGAAATAGCGTGAACATTTACATTCACTTTAGCATCCAAAGTGCCGTTGCCCAAAATCTTAATCTTATCATTTTTCTTGATAATTCTGTTTTGGTACAAGTTTTCAACAGTTACATCTTTGAGACCATATTTATCATGTATCTCCTGAAGTCTGCCCAGGTTGATAGCAACATATGCTACTCTGTTAGGGTTTTTGAAACCTCTTTTAGGGATACGCATTTGAAGTGGCATTTGACCACCTTCAAAATTTCTTTTGCGGCTATAACCAGATCTTGATTTGGCACCTTTGTGACCTCTTGTAGAGGTACCGCCATGACCTGAACCCTGACCACGCGCAATTCTTTTCTTTTTCTTTACAGACCCTTTTGCAGGAGTTAGATTATGTAATTCCATCTTTTAAAATTTATAGATGTTTTTAAGCTTCTTCAACTTTAATCAAATGGCTGACCTTATTGATCATGCCTTGAACCTGAGGTGTAACCTCTTTCTCAACAGTATGATTGATTTTTCTCAATCCAAGAGCGCGCACAGTTTCCTTTTGTTTTCTAGGTCTGTCAATGACGCTTCTAACCTGTGTAATTTTAACTTTTGCCATTTTATTACTGTTATCCTTCGTACAACTTTTCAAGTGAAATTCCTCTCTGTCTAGCTATTTCTTTTGCACTTCTTAGTTTAGACAATGCATCAATTGTAGCTTTTACAACATTATGCGGATTGGAAGATCCCTGAGATTTGGCCAATACATTGTGTACACCAGCCATTTCAAGAACAGCTCTCATCGCACCTCCGGCGATCACACCGGTACCATCAGCTGCAGGCTTAATCAATACTTTTCCAGCACCGAATTTACCTTTCTGCTCATGAGGGATTGTTCCGTTGATAATAGGCACTTCAATCAGGTTTTTTCTTGCATCGTCAACAGCTTTTGCAATACATTCCTGTACGTCTCTTGCCTTACCAAGACCATGACCAACTTTTCCGTTGCCATCTCCCAAAACGATCAAAGCAGAAAAACTGAAAGTTCGTCCACCCTTAGTTACCTTGGCAACTCTGTTAAGGTTTACAAGCTTTTCTTTCAATTCGGAAGCTTCTACAACTTTTACTTTTTTGTTATCAGACATTTGAATCTCTTGTTACTTGTTTAAAATTTAAGACCAGCTTCTCTTGCAGCATCAGCCAATGCTTTTACACGGCCATGATACAAATTACCACCACGATCAAATACAACCGTGTCAATCTTAGCAGAACCTGCCTTTTCAGCGATGGTTTGTCCTACTTTCTTAGCGCCTTCTAAATTAGATCCGCCACCCAAAGCTTTGGAATCAGCACTAGCTAGAGTTACACCATTCAAATCATCAATAAGCTGACAGTAGATATACTTGTTGCTCTTGAATATTGCCAGTCTTGGCTTTTCAGGAGTTCCCTGAATCTTCTTTCTGATTCTGTATTGAATCTTCTTTTTAGCATTTAATTGACTTCCCATAACTCAATTATTTAGCGCCAGCAGTTTTACCAGCTTTTCTTCTAATTTGTTCACCTTTGAACCTCACACCTTTACCTTTATAAGGCTCAGTTTTTCTGAAGGCTCTGATTTTTGCAGCAACCTGACCGATCAATTGAAGATCACAACTTTCAAGTATGATGGTTGGTGGCTTACCTTTTTCCATAGCAGTAGTAACTTTCACTTCATCCGGAGCATAGAAAAAGATAGGGTGAGAATATCCCAATGCAAATTCAATAAGATTGCCCTGATTGCTCACTCTGTAACCTACACCATAAAGTTCCAGTTCTCTTTTGAAACCTTCAGATACACCAACAACCATGTTGTTGATCAAAGATCTGTATAGTCCGTGCATGGACTTGTGTCTTTTTTGTTCCGTTGGTCTTTCCACTGTCAGTTCACCTTCATTAAGGTTCAGCTTAAGATCTGGATGAATCTGTTCTGTCAATTCACCTTTAGGTCCTTTTACTGTTACCAGATTAGCATTAGAGATTTCCAATGTTACACCTGAAGGAACTGTTATGGGAGCTTTTCCAATTCTTGACATTGTTATACTTTTTAGTGTACGTAGCAAATAAGTTCACCACCAACATTTTCTCTGGTAGCTTGCTTACCTGTCATCACGCCTTTCGATGTAGAAATAATGTTAATACCCAAACCGTTGATTGCTCTTGGGATTTCGTTAGCAGGTACATATTTTCTAAGACCTGGCTTACTCAATCTCCCCAATTTTTTGATTACGGGTTCTTTCGTTTTCAAATCATACTTCAATGCAATGCTAATCACACCTTGCTTTCCAGCTTCCTGATCAACTTTGTACTTAAGAATAAAACCTTGATCGTAAAGAATCTCAGTGATGCTCTTCTTAATCTTGGAAAGTGGAATCTCAACAATGCGGTGTTTAGCTTGTTGCGCATTTCTGATTCGCGTCAAATAATCTGCTATTGGATCTGTTACTGCCATTTCAATTATTTTTTACCAACTGGCTTTTGTTAATCCTGGTATTTTACCTTCAAGTGCCATCTTTCTGAAAGTCACTCTGTTAATACCAAATTTTCTCATATACCCCTTAGGTCTTCCGGTCAACTTACATCTGTTGTGCAATCTTACCGGACAGGAGTTTTTTGGTAGCTTATCCAGCTCTTCCCATCTTCCCTCTGCCTTAAGTTGCTTACGCTTCTCGGCATACTTCTCTACCAGTTTTCTTCTTTTTTCTTCTCTTGCTATAAGTGCTTTTCTAGCCATGAGTATTAATTTCTTTGATTTTTAAAAGGCATACCCAAATGCTTAAGTAAGGCCAAAGCCTCAGCATCTGTCTTTGCTGTTGTAACGAAATTGATATCCATACCGCTAATACGGTTTACCTTATCAATGTCAATTTCAGGAAAGATGATCTGCTCTTTGATACCAAGTGTGTAGTTACCTCTTCCGTCAAAGCTCTTATCATTCACACCTCTGAAGTCTCTTACCCTTGGCAAAGCCACAGCAATCAATCTGTCAAGAAAGTCCCACATCTTTTCTTTACGTAAAGTCACTTTGGAACCAATTGGCATTCCTTCTCTCAACTTAAAGTTGGAAACAGATTTTCTTGCGATAGTTGCCTGAGCTTTCTGGCCAGCAATCATAGACATCTCGTTGACTGCAATATCAACCAACTTCTTGTCCTGTGTTGCATCACCAACGCCCTGGTTCATACAAATCTTTACCAATCTTGGAACTTCCATGATTGATTTGTACTGGAACTGTTCCATCATTTTTGGAACTACTTCTTCCTGATATAATTTTCTAAGTCGTGGTTCGTAACTCATCACTTAATAATTTCTCCTGATTTCTTAGAATATCTTACACTCTTGTCACCTTCCATTTTTCTACCTACTCTTGTTGCATCACCTGTCTTAGGATCTACAAGCATTAGGTTGGAAAGGTGAATAGGTAATTCAATTTCATTGATACCACCTGGATTATCTGCAGATGGTTTCGTATGCTTCTTAGCAATATTGACACCTTCAACGATAGCAGCATATTTCTTAGGCAAAACTTCTTTTACCTCTCCTTCCTTACCTTTGGAAGAACCTGAAATTACCACCACTTTGTCTCCCTTTTTGATGTGGAGCTTGGTCGTTTTATGTGAATCAACTCTTTTCATATTCATTGACTTCTTATAGCACTTCTGGTGCTAGTGAAATAATTCTCATATAATCTCTTTCACGCAATTCTCTTGCTACAGGTCCGAAGATCCTTGTTCCTCTTGGCTCACCACCTGCGTTCAAAAGAACAACAGCATTGTCATCAAATCTGATGTAAGAACCATCCTTTCTTCTGATCTCCTTCTTCGTTCTCACAATAACAGCTTGAGAAACCGTTCCTTTTTTAACACCACCTGGTGACGCTTCTTTTACAGTCACTACGATAGTATCACCAATTGAGGCATATCTTCTTTTTGATCCGCCCAATACTCTGATACACAAAACCTCTTTTGCACCTGAGTTATCCGCTACGTTTAATCGACTTTCTTGCTGAATCATGATATATATTATTTAGCGCGTTCAATTATTTCAACAAGTCTCCATCTCTTTCTTCTACTCAAAGGACGAGACTCAATGATTTTTACCAGATCACCTTCATTGCACTCATTCTTTTCATCATGAGCAACGAATTTCTTTGTCTTTTTTACAAACTTACCGTAGATCGGGTGTCTCAATTTTCTTTCTACCGCAACAGTGATGGTCTTATCCATTTTGTTGCTGGCTACAACACCAATCCTTTGTTTCTTATTACTGGTATATGTTTCCGTTGACATATCTTATCTGTTATTTCTTCTTCTGTTAATTTTTTTTGTGCGCATGGCCAATTGCTCAGGGCTCATGTCTGCAATCTCGCGTTTGCGTATCTCAGTTTTCAATCTTGCGATATCTCTTCTGACTTCACGCAAAGCCAATGGGTTTTCCAAACCTTTCAAGGTGTGGTCAAACTCCAACTTTTGGTACTGCTTTACAGTTTGCTCAAGCTCGCTGTTAAGCTGCTCAACTGTAAATTCCTGTAGTTCGATAAATTTCTTAGTAGCCATTTTATATCAAAATTGTGCTTATTCAGAATAATCCGGTCTCGTTACCGTTTTTGTCAATAAAGGAAGTTTCTGTGCTGCAAGTCTCAATGCTTCTTCAGCCACATCTCTTGGAACACCATCAATCTCGAACATAATTCTACCTGCTTTAACCTGAGCAACGTAGTGGTCCAAGTTACCTTTACCTTTACCCATCCTTACTTCCAATGGCTTAGAGGTAATAGGTTTGTCTGGAAATATTCTAATCCAAACTTTACCTTCCCTTTTCATGTACCTTGTCATCGCAATCCTTGCAGACTCAATCTGTCTGTTGGTAATTCTACCATTCTGAATTGCTTTCAAACCAAATGAGCCAAAATCAACAGAACTACCCTTGTATGCCAATCCTCTGTTTCTTCCTTTCTGCTGTTTTCTGTACTTCGTTCGTTTAGGCTGTAACATTATATTATAATTTGATCAATGATATTCTAATTAATTATCTTCTGTTGCCACCGCGATTTCCGCCTCTGTTTCCTCCACGGTTGCCACCTCTTCCACGACCACCTCCACGGTTGCCGCCTCTTCCACCCTTGGTATTGCCATCTCCTACGTTTGGAGAAAGGTCTCTTTTACCAAGTACTTCACCTTTACAAATCCAAACCTTCACACCGATTTTACCGTATACTGTCTGTGCTTCAAAAAGTGAGTAATCGATATCAGCTCTGAATGTGTGAAGTGGTGTACGACCATCTTTGAATTCTTCAGATCTAGCCATCTCAGCACCATTCAATCTACCTCCTACTCTCACTTTGATACCTTCTGCACCAGCTCTCATAGTAGATTGGATAGCCATTTTGATTGCTCTTCTAAAGTTTACTCTGGCCTCCAATTGCTTACCGATTGATTCAGCAACAATATTTGCATCAAGCTCAGGCTTTCTGATCTCCACAATGTTGATCTGAACATCCTGGCCTGTTAATTTTTTCAACTCTTCACGGATACGGTCAACTTCCTGACCTCCTTTACCGATAATGATACCAGGTCTAGATGTATGTACAGTTACCGTAATTCTTTTAAGGGTTCTCTCGATGATGATTCTTGCGATACCACCTTTTTGTACCCTTGCTGTCAGGTAGTTTCTGATTTTCTCATCCTCAACTACTTTCTTAGCGAAATCTTTACCGCCATACCAGTTGGATTCCCAACCGCGGATGATACCTAATCTGTTACCTATTGGATTCGTCTTCTGACCCATATCAATTATTCTTCGATAGTTTCGTTATCAATAGTTTCGACTTCAACATTATCGTTCTCAATCTCCACTCTGTTTGCTACCACAACAGTGATGTGGTTGCTTCTTTTTCTGATTCTGTGAGCCCTTCCGTGAGGTGCAGGTCTGAATCTTTTAAGGAAACCAGCTTCATCTGAGAATATCTCTTTGATATACAAATCATGGTCATCAGCACTGTAGGCCATGTCCAGTTTGTTCTCCCAGTTAGAGATAGCTGAAAGCAATAATTTCTCAACAAACTCTGAAGCTTCTCTTTTTGAGAATTTTAGAATGTTAAGTGCTTCATCTACCGATTTTCCTCTTACGCTATCAACCACAAATCTCATTTTGCGCGCTGATAGTGGAATATTTTTCATTTTAGCTACTGCATCCATCGCAATAATGTTTAATCAGTTTTTATTTTCTGTTACCAGAATGACCTTTATAAGTTCTAGTCGGTGAAAATTCACCTAGTTTGTGTCCAACCATATTCTCTGTTACATAAACAGGAATGAATGTTCTGCCATTATGCACTGCAATCGTCAGGCCAACCATGTCAGGAATCACCATTGATGATCTTGACCATGTCTTGATTACAGACTTCTTCTGAGAAGCTTGAGCTATCTCTACCTTCTTCAATAGTTTATGGTAAACGTATGGACCTTTTTTTACTGATCTAGCCATCCTTTATTTACTTTTTACTTTTAGATTTCCTTTTTGAAATAATCAGCTTACTAGAAGCTTTTTTAGGGTTTCTTGTTTTCTGACCCTTAGCAAATACACCGGTTCTTGATCTAGGGTGACCTCCTGAAGCTCTACCTTCACCACCACCCATCGGGTGATCTACCGGGTTCATCGCAACACCTCTTACTCTTGGTCTTCTACCCTTCCATCTGTTACGACCTGCTTTACCTAATACCTGCAGACCATGATCCGGATTTGAAGTCGTACCGATTGTTGCTTTACAAGTCAGTAAGATTCTTCTTACCTCACCACTAGGCAATTTCACAATACCATATTTTCCTTCACGACCTACCATCGTACCGTAAGTACCTGCAGATCTGGCCAACTGTGCACCTTTACCAGGTTGCAATTCAATTGCATGAATTGAAGAACCCAAAGGAATATCAGCCAAATACATTGAGTTACCTACATCAGGAGTCGCTTTCTTACCTGCCATCACAGTAGCACCGACTTCGATTTTGTCAGGAGCAATGATGTATCTTTTCTCACCATCTACATAGCTGATCAAAGCGATGTAAGCGGATCTGTTCGGATCGTACTCAACTGTCTTCACTGTACCAGGAATACCTTCCTTGTCTCTCTTGAAGTCGATTACACGATACTTTCTCTTGTGACCACCACCGATGTTGCGGACAGTCATCTTTCCTTTATGGTTACGACCACCTGTATAGCCCTTTCCTTTAGTCAATGACTTCTCAGGATTGCTGCCGTTGCTGCTAAGCTTATCGTGCTCAACAGACACATAGTGCCTTCTTCCGGGACTTACTGGTTTATGTTTTTTTACTGCCATTTTTCTAGCTTATATATCTCCAAAAAAATCGATTTCCTCGCCTGGGGCAAGTTTAACTATTGCTTTTTTGTATGCGCTGACATTGCCTTTCAAGATTCCTGATCTCGTATTTCTGACCTTAGCCTTACCTGGCATAATCATCGTATTGACAGAGTCAACCTGTACACCGTACATTTCTTCTACGGCTTTACCGATTTCAATTTTGTTGGCTTTTTTCATAACCACAAAACTGTACTGATTAAAATCTCCAGAGAGATACTCAGACTTTTCTGAAATGATCGGTTTAACTAATATTCTCTTTCCCATTTCCGAATTATCTTAAAAGGGTTTCTTTAATTTTTTCAACTGAACCTTCAGCGATCAAAACTGCATGTGCTTTCATTATATCAAGCGTATTCAAGTTTTGTGCTAGGACAACTTTTGATTCCTGCAGGTTTCTGCTTGAAAGCAAAACGTTGTTGTCAAACTCAGGTACAACAAATAAAGTCTTGGTACCGTGTACTTCAAGATTCTTCATCACGTTGACAAACTCTTTTGTCTTAGGCTGATCAAAAGTGAAATCTTCAACAACTTTTACAACTCCTGCAGCTTGCTTAGCAGACAATGCAGAAATTCTAGCCAATTTTTTCACTTTTTTGTTCAATCTTAAACCATAGTTACGTGGTCTAGGTCCGAAAACACGACCTCCACCTTTGAATAATGGATTCTTGATAGAACCAGCACGCGCAGTACCCGTACCTTTTTGTCTTTTTATCTTCTTGGTTGAGCCGGTAATCTCACCTCTCTCTTTCGCTTTGTGCGTACCCTGACGACCGTTAGCCTGAATGGCTTTCACGTCAAGATATACAACGTGCTCATTTGGCTCAGCACCGAATATCGCATCAGGAAGATCTACTTTCCTTCCTGTTGACTTTCCATTTATGCCGTAAACATCTACTTTCATGACGGTTACTTTTCTATTATTACGTATGCACCTTTATGACCAGGTACAGAACCTTTTATCAACAATAAATTCTTTTCAGGAAGGATCTTGACAACCTGAAGGTTTTTGGTCTTTACCCGCTTACCACCGGTACGACCTGCCATTCTCGTTCCTTTATAAACTTTTGAAGGCGTAGCACATGCGCCGATAGCACCAGGTGCTCTCATTCTGTTGTGCTGTCCGTGTGTAGCCTGTCCAACACCGCCGAAACCGTGTCTCTTAACAACACCCTGGAAACCCTTACCTTTAGAAATACCGATAGCGTTCACGATATCGCCTTCAGAAAATACTTCATCAACGATTACCTGATCGCCAAGATTCTTCTCAAGGTTACAGTTTCTGAACTCAACCACTTTTGTAGCTGACTCAAGTCCTGCATTCTTAAGGTGACCACCTAGGGCACTGGTAATTCTTTTGGCTTTTCTCTGACCGAAGGCCAGCTGAACTGCATTGTAACCATCAGAATCCTCAGTTTTAACTTGGGAAACCACATTAGGACCCAGCTCGACAACTGTGCAAGGAATGTTTTTTCCTGCATCGTCGAAAACGCTGGTCATGCCAATTTTTCTTCCAATTAAACCATTCATCTTAAAATATTTAGCAAAATATATGCTTGCAGACCACAGGCCAATAGCCATTAGGTCATCGCTTTTAATTCAAAAAAAATATGTGAAAACTTGCTGTTAAGTGAGCTTAACCTGAATATCTACACCACTTGGTAATTCCAATTTTGAAAGTGCATCCACTGTCTTCTGTGTCGGTGTAAATATTTCAATGAGTCTCTTGTGGGTCCGAAGAGAAAACTGCTCGCGAGATTTTTTGTTGACATGTGGTGAACGTAGCACCGTATGCACTTCTTTATCTGTTGGCAGAGGAATCGGACCTGAGATCACAGCGCCACTATTGCGTACTGTTTTCACGATCTTCTCCGTTGACTTATCAACCAAATTGTAGTCGTAAGAGCGGAGTTTAATTCTAATTTTTTGATTCATAACCTCTTTATCAAATTAAATTGGGCTGCAAAAGTACTTTTAATCCGCCAATTACACAAGATAATTGGCGGAAAAAATTATTTATACTTCTACTGCTCCTTTAGCTTTTTCAATCACTTCTTTGGCAACACCTTGAGGAGCCGGCGCATAATGAGAGAATGTCATTGTACTGCTTGCTCTACCTGATGTAATTGTTCTCAATTGCGTAACATATCCAAACATTTCCGCCAGAGGAACATCACCGCTGATAACAACGGCACCACCAGTTCTGGTATCTTGTCCTTTTGGTAAACCTCTTCTTCTGTTAAGGTCACCGATTACAGAACCTACATATTCTTCTGGAGTCACTACTTCAAGTGCCATGATTGGCTCAAGAAGCACTGGACCACAAGATTTAGCTGCGGCTTTGAAACCTTCCTTAGCACACAATTCGAATGCAATTGGCTTGGAATCCACAGCGTGTGTTGCACCATCGTATAATCTTACTTTCATCGAATCGATGCTGTATCCAGCAAGAATACCATTATCCATCATAGAATTAAATCCTTTGATGATAGATGGGAAGAATTCCTTAGGAATTGAACCTCCGAAAATATTATTTTCAAACTGAAGACGCACCTTGCCTGATTTGAAATCTTCAGACTCTAGGAATTCCTCATCAGCAGGACCTAATTCAAATTGCATTTGTGCAAACAAACCAGAACCACCTGACTGCTTCTTCAATCTTTCTGTGTGATCAACCATTTGGGTCAACGCCTCCTTGTAGTTAACCTGAGGTGCTCCTTGGTTACACTCTACCTTGAATTCTCTCCTCAATCTGTCGATGATAATCTCAAGGTGAAGCTCACCCATACCGCTAATTACAGTCTGGTTGGTGTCTTCGTTATACTTAACCTGGAATGTTGGATCTTCTTCAGCCAGTTTAGCCAAAGCCATACCCAGCTTATCGATATCTTTTTGAGTCTTAGGCTCAACAGCAACACCGATTACCGGATCAGGGAATACCATTGATTCCAATACAAGCGGATGACCTTCAGCACAAAGTGTATCACCTGTTCTGATGTTTTTGAAACCAACACCTGCAGCAATATCACCAGCTTCCACTCTTTCGATAGCATTCTGCTTGTTAGAGTGCATCTGATACAATCTTGAGATACGCTCCTTACTGTCAGATCTTGAGTTGTATATATAAGAACCAGCGTCAAGTGTTCCAGAGTAAACTCTGAAGAAACACAATCTACCTACATATGGGTCTGTTGCAATTTTGAATGCCAATGCCGTAAACGGATCATCATTGGAAGGCTTTCTTTCTTCTTCCTTGTCCGTTTTAGGGTTAGTACCCTGAATACTTCCTACATCGATAGGTGAAGGCAAGAATGCACATACAGCATCCAATACAGCTTGAACACCTTTGTTTTTAAATGCAGATCCAGCCATCATCGGTACGAATTTGTTGTCGATAACAGCACCACGAACAGCATTGATCATCTCATCTTCAGTAATGCTATCAGGATCATCGAAGAATTTCTCCATCAATGTCTCATCGTATTCAGCAACCGCTTCAAGAAGTTTCTCTCTCCACTCCATCACGATGTCTTGTAAATCGTCAGGAATTGGCACTTCCTCGAAAGTCATACCCATATCCTGCTCGTTCCACACGATAGCTTTATTTGTAATCAGGTCAACCACACCTTTGAAATTCTCCTCAGCACCGATTGGCACCTGAAGTGGAATAGCTTCAGAACCTAATTTTTCTTTTACATCCTTAACAACTGAAAAGAAGTCAGCTCCAGATCTATCCATTTTGTTTACAAAACCGATTCTTGGAACATTGTAGTTGTCAGCCAATCTCCAGTTTGTCTCAGACTGAGGCTCAACACCAGATACCGCACAGAAAAGGAATACCAGACCATCAAGTACTCTCAAAGATCTGTTAACCTCTACTGTAAAGTCAACGTGTCCCGGAGTATCAATAATGTTCATAGGATATTTCTGCCCTTTCCAGTTCCAGCTTGTAGCCGTTGCAGCAGAAGTAATAGTGATACCTCTTTCCTGCTCTTGCTCCATCCAGTCCATTGTAGCAGCTCCGTCGTGTACCTCACCGATTTTATGACTCAAACCAGTGTAGTACAATATACGCTCTGTAGTGGTTGTCTTACCCGCATCAATGTGGGCAGCAATACCAATGTTTCTAAGTTTAGTAAGATCTTTAGCCATCTTTAAATTGAAGGATTATTGTATTATCTAATTTGTTGAATGTATTTATCTAAAATGCGCGAATGCTCTGTTAGACTCTGCCATTTTGTGCGTATCCTCTTTCTTCTTAACCGCAGCACCTTCGCCCTTACTAGCAGCCATTATCTCAGCAGCCAATTTCTCAGCATAACCTTTTCCGTTTCTCGCTCTTGAATATTTGATCAACCATTTCATGCCTACAGAAATTCTTCTGGCTGGTCTGATTTCAGATGGAATCTGGAAAGTAGCACCACCGATTCTCTTTGATTTTACCTCAACATTCGGCGTTACATTTTGTAATGCTTTTCTCCACATTTCATGAGGGTCCTCACCTGTCTTTTCCTGAATCTGATCCATGGCACTGTAGAACAATGTGTAAGCAGCTGATTTCTTGCCACTCCACATCATGTTGTTAACAAACTGTGTTACCATAGGATCGCTGAATCGTGGATCCGGCTGTATTATTCGCTTTTTTGGCTTTCTTTTCCTCATCTTAAATATTATTTAGGTCTTTTAGTACCGTATTTTGATCTTGATTGAAGTCTTTTCTCAACACCTGCAGTATCCAGAGCTCCTCTTACGATTGTATATCTCACACCTGGAAGATCTTTTACCCTTCCACCTCTGATCAATACTATAGAGTGTTCCTGCAAATTGTGTCCTTCACCCGGGATATATGCGATAACCTCGATCCCGTTTGTCAATCTTACCTTGGCTACTTTTCTCAAGGCAGAGTTTGGTTTCTTAGGGGTTGTTGTGTAAACTCTTGTACATACACCCCTCTTCTGAGGAGATGACTCAAGCGCTCTTGATTTGCTCTTCACAACAATCTTCTTGCGTCCCTTTCTAACCAACTGATTAATTGTAGGCATATACTAATTTATTTCAGCTTAAAAAAATGAGGTGCAAAGGTAAGACTATTTTCGAGATATGCAAAGGGTAAAATTCAAGAAAATATAAGAACATCAAAGAAATAAATCTAAAGCTTAATTTACTGATAATCAGTTACTTAAGCCAGGACAAGACCATGAGCCAGTTCAAGACGAGAAAGTTAATTTTTCAATATGCTGTATATCAGTAAATTACAAATAACAAATAAATTATATTTATCCAATAATACAGATTTATGACCCAGGAAATTACCATCAGACAAGGAATTCAGGATGATCTCATCGATGTAATGGCACTCGTTAAGGAACTGGCCGTCTTCGAAAATGAGCCGGAAGCTGTTACTTCTTCCTTGAATGATTATGAGTCTGCGCTATCAGAAGGCCGTATCGATGTTCTCGTCGCAGAGCATAACAATACCGTCATCGGCATGGCCATCTTCTATGATACCTTTTCAACCTGGAAAGGACGTATGCTCTACCTTGAAGACTTTTATGTCAAACCCGAGTACAGAAGCCTCGGCATTGGAAGTCAACTCTTTGACAAGGTAGCCGATATCGCCAAAGAAAAAAACTGTGCCCTGCTTAAATGGCAAGTCCTGGACTGGAATGAACGCGCGATCAAGTTTTATGAAAACAAAGGAGCAGAGATAGATAAGACCTGGTACAACGGCAGATTATGGTTTAACAAGTGAGACTATTCTGTTGGCCATGGCCTCAGGATTGGGTTCAAAACGATATTCACAAGCATTTTCAGAATCCAACCACCTTTGCAATCGCCCAACAAATGAATCATCTATTTTAAAGCAAACCTCTACACCCATTTCTTCCAGTGCCGCAGCATTGCACAACTGCTCATATTGATCAAACATTGGAATTGTCAAGATTTTCTTTCCCAGATACAAAGCTTCAGAAGTGCCCTGAAATCCAGATCCGATCACGACAGCCCGCGCTCCTATGAGAGCCTTCCCATATTTTACCCGATCCACTGGAAACACTTCCACATTGCCTTTAACATAAGCGGCGGATGTCTTCTTTGAATAAATCTGCCACTGCTGTCCTGTTACTTTATTAAAATGCTGTATCAGGAAGTCATCAGAAAAGGCTGGCAAGTAGACAACAATCTTGTCTCCTTGATATGGCTGCGCATCAAGCAACTCGGATCGTATTATCGGCAGGAATATGTCTTTATCATAAGCTTTGTAGTGGGTACCTACCCTATGCCCCACAGGTGCAAAACGTTTCATCGCAAATTCAAACAGATGGTTTCGACGTTTGGGGAGCGGTACCCTATCTGAAAAGAAGCTGGCCTGATGACTTACACCAATCGTTTTACAATTTTTAAAATAGGCCGACCAAGCGCTTATAGGTTCAAAATCATTGACAATGGCATCATATTGCTTCACAGGACATTGTATCACGTCTTTAATAAGTCGGAAAGGTCTCAGGCTTTTGATGCTTGACCAGTAGTCAACACCACCGCGTTTACCGAAAATGAAGTAGAGTCCGTGATAATTGTATTTGAACTCAAAAGGGAATTTGAGTTCTGCAGCACGACCACTAATGAGAAAATCTACTTCAGCATGCTTTAATAAATAAGGCGCCAACTCCATAGCACGCGCCAAATGACCGTTGCCAGTTCCTTGTATTGCATATAGCAGTTTCACAACTAGTGATTTCTATCTAAAAGGTTCTCAGCAAAAACTTTGAGTTCTTGTTTTTTATCCTCCGCTACATCGATGGCGTCCAAATGCGACATAGCAAGCTGCTGATAAACCATCTTCAATTCCTGGGCATGCACTTCGACGTGAGCCGTTTTAAAAAGATGCTTAACCCTCTCGATCAACTCATCACCCTTTAAATTATTTCTCCCCGAATAAAGGTCAAGCAATTCTTCAGCCTCCTTTCTGGATAAGAGCTCCATTGATTTTAGATACAGATAGGTTTTCTTGCGTTGCAGTATATCACCGCCTATTTTCTTGCCTACCTTTTCCTGATTGCCAAAGGTGTCCAATATATCATCCTGAATCTGGAATGCAATTCCCATGTTCTTCCCAAATTCATACAAATGAAAAGCATCGGTCTCTGATGCTCCGGCTATAATGGCACCCATCTTTAACCCGCAGGCGATCAATACTGAAGTTTTCAAGGCTATCATCTCTATATAGGCATCAATGCTGGGTTGTGACTCGGTTTCAAAGTCCATGTCCATACGTTGCCCTTCACATACCTCCATTGCTGTTGTGCTGAACAAATTTGTCAGACGGGCGTAATCTTCGGCATATGCTTCAAACAATTGATAGCTCATGATCAACATGGCATCTCCTGAAAGAATAGCCGTGTTTTCATCATATTCTATATGTACTGAAGCTTTTCCTCTCCTGATATCCGCATCGTCCATAAGGTCATCATGTACCAATGAAAAATTATGAAACATCTCAACGGCAAGCGCGGCATTCATTGCCTTTTCCACCGATTCATCAAACATATTATAAGCAGCGAGGACCAGAGCAGGACGGATCCGTTTTCCACCGAGATCCATGATGTATTTGATAGGTTCATACAACAACTTGGGCTCTGATTTATAATCAAATGTTGCTAAATGGTTTATGAACTTTTCAGAGAGTTCCGGTATGGAAAACATTTTTGACATGGCTCAAATTCTAACGAGGGTATTAAATTACAATTCAAAACTACAGATTGTATCCTGCATTCTTTAATTTGAAATTTTAATTTAACGTAATGAAATACACAATAGGGCTTTTATTTTGCTTGGTCATACTGTCATGTGACAACACAGAAAAAGCAGACTTGATTATAGTGAATGGAGAATATTTCACAGCTACAGATAATGACAGCATATCTGCCATTGCTGTAAAGGATGGAAAAATCAGTCTGACCGGTTCTGTAGATGATATTATGGCTTTCAAGGGAGACGAGACGGAAGTCATTGATGCACAGGGTAAATTCGTAATGCCTGGCTTCATTGAAGGACATGGTCACTTTCCCAATTTTGCATTCGGACTCAAGAATCTCAATTTCCTGAGTGACACAAGTTGGAATGATATCGTGGAAAAGGTGCGTCAGAAAGTTGCCGAATCCGAAGAAGGAGAATGGATTTATGGCCGAGGATGGCATCAGGAAAAATGGTCTTCTGTCCCAGAACAAAATGTAGGCGCATATCCCAAGCACAATAGCATCAGCGATATCAGCCCGGATAATCCAGTCGTCCTTGTTCATGCCAGTGGTCATTCCCTATTTGCCAATGCCAAGGCCATGGAAATGGCTGGAATCAAATCCGAAACACCGGATCCAAAGGGAGGGCATATCGTGAAAGATCTCAATGGCGATCCCATTGGTGTATTTGAAGAACGTGCCATGGACCCATTGAGAGATCTATATGCTGAGTATCTGGATGGACTCGATGAAGAAAAAAGACAAGAAGAATGGATGGAAGCATTCGAGCTGGCTCAGGCCGAATGCCTGAAGTATGGCGTAACAAGTTTCCAGGATGCGGGTTTAACTTATGACAATCTGGAAGAATTCGAAAGATTGGCAGAAGAAGGTCTGCTCGATATTCGTTTCTGGGTAATGATGAGAGAAAGAGCGCACAAACTCAGCAATGAAAAAATTCAAAAGCACAGAGTCATAGGCGCCGCAGATAATTTCTATACATGTCGAGCCATTAAAACTGAAATTGATGGTGCACTCGGCGCGCATGGGGCCTGGCTCTTACAACCCTACAGCGACAAGACAGATTTCTATGGTCAGAATACAACGGAGATATCTGACGTTGAAGCCATAGCCAAAATGTGTCATGATAACGATATGCAGATGTGTGTTCATGCAATTGGTGACAGGGCCAACAAAGAGACACTGGATATCATTGAGGAATACAACAATCTGAGCGAAGATGAAATAAGATGGCGCGTTGAACATGCCCAACATCTCCACCCGGACGACATTGCCCGTTTCAAAGCTACAGGCGCTATTGCATCGATGCAGGGGGTCCACTGTACATCCGATGCACCATTTGTAGAAAAAAGGCTTGGATTCATGCGTGCAAAAATCGGCGCTTATGCATGGCAAGCTCTGCTTAAGAATGGCGTTACCATAGTTAATGGTACCGATGTACCCGTTGAAAACCTGGACCCTTTTGCCAATTTCTATGCATCTGTTACCCGAAGCAGGCTGGATAATGGTATGCGTTTCTTCGTAGAACAGCGCATGTCGAGAGAACAGGCACTAAGGTCCTATACTATTGATGCGGCATATGGTGCGTTTGAGGAGCATCTAAAGGGCTCCCTTGAGCAAGGTAAGCTTGCGGATATCATTATTCTTGATCAAAATCTGATGACATGTTCAGATGATGATATTCCTTCAACAAAAGTGAAGTACACGATAATTGATGGGGAGTTGATGTACAAAGATTAGACGACCTCTTTCAATATTTTCATAATGGTGTCACTATCACCCATTGTATAGTAATGCAATACGGGAACGCCTCTGGCTTTAAGTTCCTTTGACTGGGCTATACACCACTCGATACCGATTTCTTTGGCCTGCTCTTTATCTTTGGCGGTCTCCATTTCCTTTACAAATGCCTCTGGCATATTGGTAAAAAACTTACGTGGAATACTGCTCAATTGAGACTTGCGTGTGATTGGTTTTAGTCCAGCGATAATTGGGACATCGATGCCTATAGATCTGCATTTGTCAACAAACTCAAAATAGCGATCATTATCAAAAAACATCTGGGTAACGATATAGTCCCCTCCCGCGTCAATCTTATCCTTGAGATATCTGAGGTCCGAATCAAAACTGGGCGCCTCAAAGTGTTTTTCAGGATAACCCGCCACACCTATACAAAAGTCGGTGGGCTGAGGGTTCTCCAGATTTGGATCCAGATATTTACCTCTATTCATCGCAGAAATCTGTCTTATCAAATCCACTGCGTATTTATGCCCCCCCTGCTCAGGTACAAAACGGTCCTCGAACTTGCGCGCATCACCTCTTAAAGCAAGAACATTGTTGATGCCCAGAAAAGCCAAATCAATTAAGGCATCTTCGGTTTCTTGCGTATTGAAGCCACCACAAATCAGATGTGGTACCGCATCCACTTTGTACTTATGCATCAACGACGCACATATACCAACCGTCCCGGGTCTCTTGCGAATGGATACTTTTTCATAAAACCCAGAATCATGCCTGTTGAAAACAACCTCTTCACGATGGTAGGTCACATCAATAAAAGGTGGTTTGAATTCCATCAAAGGATCCAGCATATTGAAGATATCTTTCATAGCCCCGCCTTTCAATGGAGGCAATACTTCAAATGATATCAGGCTTGATCCGCCGGCTGCTTTAATATGATCTGTTACTTTCATTGCACTAATTCACGGCAAATAAAAAAACTATTTGCCATATAATATGAAGTTCAAATATTAAAGAAATGCAAAAATGAGTCCACAGTTCAGATCAACCAGGACTTAGTTATCTGTTAATGATGTCTATCAATCCCAGTCCTTCATCTGAGAAAGGGGATCCGGCCAGTATATGAGAGTCTGTAATCCTTAGCGCCATTCCTGTATATGAAGCATTATAAAAATCATATGGATGGTATTTCTGATACTCCCTCCATACACCATTATATTTTTTATATAGGTAGATGGTACCATTATTACTATCGTAGTAGTCATCATAGCTCGAACTAACAGCAATAGCGCCGTTATTAATCGATACAGCCGATCCAAAGAAATCGCCATTAGCTAAATCTGATGCAAATAGTTTTTTCTCAAGTTGAAAACCTGTAGAAGATAAAGAATACACATAAGCAGCACCTTTGTAATATTCATGACGTACGATTCCAACAACAAGGGTATTGTTATTAAAATCCATTTGGCTGCCGAATGATGTATAGGGCAATTTGAACTCCTCTTGTATAATCTGCCTCTCATCCCAAGAATTACCATTGTATTGAAAAACATAAATACCACCAGCCCTAACCTGATTCAAATATCTTTTATTAGGTGCACAAACAAATAAATAGTCGTTATCGATCACCATATTACTGCCGAAAACGTCCCCTCTGGTGAAATCGGAAGCATACAGCTTTTCTTTAAAACTCCACACATTGCCATTTTTTTCATAGACATAAACTGATCCAGCCAATGCATCTGATGTATTATCGAAAGGCGCACCCACAACAGCAAAATTACCTTGGATTGAAACCGCATGTCCAAAGTAGTGTCTGATACCTGGATCCGAAGGTTCAATAAACTGTATCTCATTCCAGTTCTGTCCATTGTATTCAAATATGTATGCCGCTCCTGAATCCTGGAAGTTAGAGTCATAGCCAAAAGCACCTACCAAAATATAATTTCCATCTATTGAAACAGATCCTCCAAAAGACATTCCGGCAGAAGCATTTGAAGGCGTTAGCTTTGCAGTTTGCACCCAATCTGAATTTATGTTTTCAAACACGTAAACCGATCCCGAATACTGTCCATTCACATTATCTTCATCAACACCTACAACCAATCGGTTATCATCTGCATCAATGACGAGACCAAATTGCCGGTTGAGATCAGATGGCTTGGGGATTATAGTGTCTGTAGGCAAGCTTGATGTATATCCATTATACAGTGACTTCCAGGCCAGGCCATCAAACCCTTCAATCTGTTTGTTGGATTCATTAAATCGTATTGTTCCTTTCTCAGGATAGCGCGTTGTATCGTTGCCGATTTTGACCGAACTATCCAGCTTAAGTGAGTTCAAGAGTTTTTCATGATTGATTGCTGCCGGAATGATCGTTGATACAGTATCGGCTTCGAAGGACCACAACGAATCATCTTTGCCTATGGCTTTCCAGTTATTGCCATCAAAATGATAATAGCCTATTTTTTCATCGGTTTGATATATGATAAGACCTTCTGTTGGAGATTCAATACCTAATTTTTCACTGGCAGTCATGGAAGGCGGCAATAATCCGGATTCAAGTGACTCCATTTCTATCAATGGACCGTCAGTTTGAGAAAATGATTGGAATGGAGTTAACAGGATTATTAGAAATAAATTAAGTGCTGTAAGCACAAAATACCATAGTGGTCTTTGAGTTTTTGGTAACGCTATATTTTCTTGAATTGGACCCATAATCTATTTCAGATCAAAGACATAGACAGATCCCTGGTAATCATTAATATTTAATAATGAGCCAAAAAATTCATTATTACCAATCGATAATACATCCGGAAAGCTGGAATCACTTCTAAGTTCTTGCGACACGTATTTTTGAATGGGCTTCCACTCCCCCGAAATCAATCTAAAATAATACACGGCTCCAGCTCTTGAGTTAACCGCATTATCACCAGAGGCCCCGACGACTATTTTATCATTTTTCATTGATAAGGCACTACCGAAACCCTGATATTGATGAGTGTCTGAAGCCTTAATTTTCTGAAAAAAGTTCCAAACGCCATTTGAGAAATTAAATATATATACGGCCCCAGAGTTATCTTCAATTTCATCATCATCTCTTAAGCTAATGGCGATGTAATCTCCGTCAATTTTAACGATTCTGCCAAAACCACCATTGTCAGATTGAATCGGTTCTGATATGGAAGCTTCCAACACCCAGTCCATCCCTTGTTTCTGGTAAACATAAATTTCTCCAGCGTCTCTAATATTAGCTATGTCATGAAATGGTGCTGCAACGATCGCCCTCCCATTATCATAGTCAACATCTCTTCCAAAACCCTCTCTGAATGTTGGGTTAGGTCCAATCAGTTTGTCAATTTCAATCCAATTTGTCCCATTGAATTCAAAAATATATGCTGAACCTGAGCGTGTAGGCATACTTTCATCAAATGGTGCTCCTCCTATGATAACATCACCCTGACAAGCTACGCTAAAACCAAATCTATGACCAACATCACCATCTGACGGAATTAATTTTGATACTTCATTCCAGGAACTACCAGCTCTTCTGAAAACATAAATAGCTCCTGAATTAAATCCATTATCAGTAGCACTTTCAGCGCCTATAGCTATCAGATCACCTGATACATCCACCGAACTTCCAAATTGCATACTATAGCTCGGATCAGATGGTGTTAATTTTTGCTCAAACTCCCAAATACTATTTATCTTTTTAAATACATAAACCGCACCACAGTAAACACCATTAGGTGCTTGCCCGTTTCTTGCACTTATAGCCAAAACATTACCGTCCTGAGCCATTCTCAAGCCAAACTGTTCTCCTGCGAAAGCATCTGGTGAGACAATGGTGGAATCCTCAATGAATGAACTCATATTACCATTGTATAGATTCCGCCAAATATCGCCATCGAATCCCTCAAAAGTATTGTTGTTATTGTTGAACCTGATTGTACCCTTTTCAGCAAGCTGCGTGGTATCATGTCCTACAGTAATGGAACCTTCAAGATCCAAACTACCTGAAGGCAAACCTGTATTGATCTGAACAGGGTAATCTGATCTGATGGTATCATCCTGCATGTACCAACCATTGACACCATCACCCACTTGTTTCCATTCAGGACCTTCAAAATAGTAGAAACCTTTTCGTCCGTCAACCTGATAGATGAGCAAGCCCCTGGTGGGATCGCTTATGATAAGGCGATCGGCCTCAGACATTCTGGAAATAAGAATACCGTTATTATTGCTCTCAATCTCAATCAAAGGTGGATTGGATTGGGCATCAGTCCTGTTCACAATAAAAAACAGGACCAGTAATAAGCATGGTAAGCGCTTTAATTTAGATATATCAAAAGTCATTCTACTGTAAGTTAAGAACTAAACTTTAAAAATCATCCTACATATTATAATATTCTATAATATGATTAGGAGACTTAATAAATGGTAGATGTGATTTTTATAAAAGCCAGGACCGACCGAATCAGTTCATTATAATGAAAGACTTTACTTAGGGTAAAATATATTATATGTAGCTTAAAGTGCTTCGATTGGTGAAAAAACTCTTGAACTTAAAACGAAGCCCAAATTCTTAACAGGACAATGATTGGTTTTTTATTGGTTTGTTATGAGCGCCTTTCCATTGGTAAACCCTAACCAGGTCGTAACAGATCTGGTTTTTTTGTCAATCTAAATTTGAATACGCTACGCTACATTTCTCCATAAAAAAAGAGCCACCACTTTACGCAATGACTCCATTTTTCTGTTTTGTACCAAAGGTGGGACTCGAACCCACACGCTGTTGCCAGCACTGGATTTTGAGTCCAGCGTGTCTACCAATTCCACCACTTTGGCAAGCGGATACAAATGTATCTATTTTTTTAAAAACTGGAAATACTTATTGTCAATATGCCTAATTAATCTCCAGTATCGTATTTTATCCAAATTCTACTTCCCTTAATAGAAAAATTCATCCCCTTGAGTAATCTATTCACTATTCTTAAATCTGGAATGAAATTGGTCATTCCAGGTATACTGAAAGAAATCATGATGAAATACACAAAGCTAATTCTATTCTTCGTTGCCTTTCTTTTCTCCAGCTGGTCTGGAGCTCAGGAAGAGGTGTGGTCACTGGAAAAATGTATCCTCCATTCACAGGAAGCCAGTATAGCCATCAATCAGGCGGAATTGGGCGTAAAAACAGCTGAAGTTAATCTAAGTCAGACCAAACAAAGCCGGCTTCCAAATGTAAGTGCAAATACTGGGGTCAACTGGAACTTTGGACGTACGATCGATCCAACTAGTAATGAGTTTGTAACGGAGACATTCTTTTCCAATAGTTATAGCGTTAATTTAGGTGTCACTTTGTTTGAAGGTATGCGTATCAATAACAGCATCAAACAATCAAAGCTGGATCTCGAAGCGTCACGCCACGAAACAGATCAAACAAGAGCCAATGTAGCGCTGCAAGTGGCCTCCAATTATCTACAGGTGCTCTTTGCAAAAGAGAATATTGAAGTAGCCGAGGGCCAGCTTGAACTTAACCGTCAGCAACTCGAGCAAACAAACAGACAAATTACAGCAGGCGCTCTTGCAGAATCTGAAAACCTGAACCTCGAAGCACAGGTTGCACAAAGCGAACAACAGCTTATCATAGCCCGAAACAATTATGATATTGCCATGCTTCAGCTCAAGCAAGTACTGCGCATAGATCCCAGTTATCCAATGGATGTAGAAGCTCCGGAAGGTATCAATATCACGACTGATCCAGATATGGTAGGATTCGAAGATGCCTTTGCAGAAGCACTCAAAAACAGACCCGATCTATTTGGACAAGGATTGCGCGTTCAAAGTGCGGAATTAGGAGTAAAAATTGCTAAGTCATCATTTGTTCCTAGAATCAGTGCTGGTGTTGGATTAGGTTCAAACTATTCCAATCAAGCTCGAGAAAGTATTGGGAGCATACCTGCTACTTTTACACAGGAAGTTATAATCAACTCTCCTGACGCCAGTTTTCCATTTACAGATTTACCTATTGAAATTTCTACAGATGGAGAAATTCCTCAATTCCAAAAACCTTCTTATGGTACTCAAATAGATAATAACCTTTCGTATGGTGTTGGATTTAGTGTAGGAATTCCAATCTATAACAATGGTGCCACAAGAAGCAATGTGCAACGCGCCAAGCTTAATGTTCAGAATCAACAACTTCAATACGATCAACTTGTTGAGAATCTTAAGATAACGGTTCAGCAATCACTTGCCGATGCGAGAGCAGCCAAGAAGAAATTAGAAGCATCTGAGAAAGCGTTGGCAGCACAAAAACTGGCTTTTGACAATACAAACAAGAGACTTGAAATCGGCTCAGCCAATACCTTCGAATGGGAAGGTCAGAAAACGCAAATGGAAAATGCAGAGCTTCAGAGAATCATCGATAAATATGACTATCTCTTCAAACTAAAAATTCTTGAATTTTACTTAGGAAAACCACTCAAACTATAGACAATGGCTAAAAGCAAAAAAAGAATCTGGATTACCCTTGGCCTTATACTCCTTCTGGCCACCCTCGTTGCCCTTGCAGTCGTCAAAAGCAAAAATCAACCTAAAGGTGTTGAGGTAGAAAGTGAGAAGGCAGAATTAAGAACCATAAACGAAACAGTAGCTGCTTCTGGAAGAATATTTCCAGAAGTAGAGGTTAAGATAAGCTCTGATGTATCAGGAGAAATCGTAGAGCTTTATATAGCTGAAGGAGACTCGGTGGTAGCTGGCCAACTCCTGGCTAAAATAGATCCTGACACCTATATCTCGGCTGTTGAAAGAGGAAAAGCATCTGTAAGCAGTGCCAAATCTCAATTGGCCATTGCCAAGGCTAACAAAGAGTCCAACATTGCTCAGAAAGAGCAGATAATGACACAATTGAAAAATGCCAAAAAGATTCACGAGCGTAATGCGCAACTCCTTCAAGACGGTATTATTTCAGAGCAGGAATTCGAACAGTCGCTTACCAATGTTGAAAATCTAGAAGCCAATCTCAGATCATCTGAAGCCAATATCAGATCTGCCAATCAAAGCATTAAGAGCAATGAGTTCAGTATCGAAAGTGCTGAGGCTTCTCTTAAGGAAATGCAGACTTCACTTTCCAGAACCACGATCAAAGCACCGGTTGATGGTGTGGTATCCAGCCTGAGTGTAGAGAAAGGTGAACGTGTGGTGGGTACAATTCAAATGACAGGTACCGAGATGATGCGTATAGCCAACTTAAACTCCATGGAGGTACAAGTTGATGTTTCCGAGAATGATATCATCAAAGTATCATTGGGTGACAGGGTTGAAATTGAGGTTGACGCTTACTTGGACAAAATAGTAGAGGGGGAAGTTACAGAGATTGCGAACTCAGCTTCCAACTTGGCTTCAGCCACGGCTTTGAATACCGATCAGGTGACAAACTTTGTAGTCAAAATCAGAATAAATCCTGATTCATATAAAGACCTTATCAAACCAGGAATGCAATATCCTTTCCGTCCGGGAATGTCAGCATCAGTAGACATCTATACTGAAGAGGTAAAAGATGCGGTTACCGTTCCCATTCAATGTATTACGGCAAGAGAATTGGATTCAGAAGGAGAAGATAACGAAGATGGTGAAAAGGAATTTAAAGAAGTGGCATTCGTCGTTAAAGGAGATACTGTGAATATGGTACAAGTTAAGACCGGCATTCAGGATGATGAATTCATCCAAATCCTTGAAGGCATTGATTTAGAGGACACTGTGGTAACAGGTCCTTATTCGGCCATTTCTGATAAACTTGATGATGGAGATACGATCTATCAGAAAGAGAGCAAAAAGAAAGAAAACGAAAAGGAATCTTCCGATTCTGACGAATAAAAGAGCATTTTTGCATCAGACTTATTTTTATGTCTGATGCATTAATCATATTCGTCAAAAACCCACAAGCTGGAAAGGTAAAAACCAGATTGGCTGCCGACATTGGAGATCAGGCTGCCCTCAAAGTATATTCAAATCTATTAAGCTTTACCAGAGACATCAGTCAGAAACTAAGTAATCATTCACTATATGTATTCTACAGCAAGTACATTGATCTGAATGATGAATGGTCGAATGCCCGTTTTGACAAATTGGTTCAAGAAGGAAACGACCTTGGCCAGCGTATGGACAATGCTTTTAAAACACTGTTTGAAAAGCACAGCAAGTTGGTACTCATAGGCAGTGATTGCCCTGAACTTCAGGTTGACATTCTTCATGATGCCTTTAATTCATTGAATGACCATGACATTTGTATTGGGCCTAGCCATGATGGTGGATACTATCTGATCGGAATGAAAAAGCCTTGCCCAGAATTGTTTAAAGACATTCAATGGAGCACTTCATCTGTTTACCAGAATTCCATTGCTACTCTAAAAGCATCAGGACACAGTTACAAAGAACTGATGCGACTTCATGATCTGGATAACATTGAAGACCTGGAACGCTTTCCCAGATTCAAGCCTTGACTACTCGCTCATTTGGCTCTTCAGACTATCGCTCAGCGCATCCCTGTGAACCATAATCGCGACAGTCTTCATAGCAACATATTGTCTGGACATGTATAAGTAACCTTTGTAAGGACTGATCTCACCCCAGCTGTTCTTTATGATGTAATATACAGTCCCATTTTGATCAGTTGCTTTACCAACGATATGCATCAAGTGATCATCAGTCGTGGCATAGTTTTCAAATTGTGCCTGTCTGATCTTTTGATTGACCTCCATTTCATCACCAGGCATGGTAAACAAGTCCTCACGTTTTTCATCCTGAGGCAGCACAGCAATTCCTTCTTTGGCATTGAAAGACTTTTCGCTCACATCCCCATCCCATGCTACTGAGTATCCCTTTTCTACGGCCATATCAATCGTGTTTAACAATTCGTCAAGGGGTATATTATAATACGCACCATTAGAATAGTTATCTGGAATCTCAAGAATGAATGAATCATAAAAGTCATGATGACTAAAAGAAGTCAGGCTTACATAATCGTTGTCATCAATACCCAAGTGCTCTGCAAAGCTCTTGGGTGTATAGCTCTTGCCTTTATAAGTAAAACTGGATGGCACTTCACCGATATATGCATCCAAAATACCTTCAAAAGCTTCATCCCACTTGGTGGATAGTCTTCTTGATTTCATAACCCCGTCCAGGAATCCTTTTAAACCAGCTTCCATTTCGCTGTGATTATGCGCATTCTCGCCTTCGAGCAAACCACTGTATACAGATTCAGGAACGATGCCATTACGCTTCACGGCAGCAATCAAATCATGAGACAAACTACCTTGAGAAAAATTGGCCTTGCCTTGACGCAGTAGATAATTGCGCGCTTTGTTTTTATAGATATTTCGGACAACAAACATCTCGGACAAATTCAGATTCTCATGACCTTGTCTCATAAGCTCGGTTTCAAGAAAAGACGCTGTAGCAAAACTCCAGCATGTACCAGTTCTAGCCTGGTTTTTTACTGGCGTGCAAGATATATCATGTGTATGTGTAAACTCATATTGTGCATTCAGCATTAAGGAAGCTGAAATAAATAATGTGGCTAGGAACAATCTTTTCATTTCTAATATTTTTGTTACAAGTTAGAATAAAGATCAGGAATTGCAATATTATATTGTTATTTGCCGTCATTAGAATATTAAAAAACCGCATGAAAAAAGCATTAAAGATTCTCGCCTCTCTGATCGCACTGATCGTTGTGGTATACCTTCTAGGACCAAGATCCAAATATGAAAAAGTAGACAACACTCCTCTATCTGGATCCTATGATATTGCAGAACTTGACAGCATAGTGTCATTGCGGGAAAAGGCTATAGAAGGCATAAAGCCAGACAATCAATCTCAATTTCTCTGGGCTGACAGTCTTAACAAAACAGAATTCAGTGTGGTATACCTACATGGATTTTCAGCGTCTCATGGAGAAGCTCAACCTATCCTTCAAAACCTATCTGAACGTTTTGACTGCAATGTATATCTACCAAGATTATATCAACATGGTCTGGAGGATGAGGATGCCTTTGTAAAAATGACACCGAAAGGACTTGTTGATTCAGCTCGCGAGGCCGTGAAAATTGCAAAATCAATTGGACATAGAACTATAATCTTATCTACATCTACCGGCTCAACACTGGCCTGCTACCTGGCAGCCAATGATCCAGACATCGATGGTTTGATATGTACTTCACCAAACTTTGATTTGTTTGATGGCAATTCAAGATTATTGGTGATGCCCTGGGGCAAACAATTGTTTCGATACATGATGGGAGGTGACTACAGGGAATGGGATACAAATTCAGATGCTAAAAAATACTGGACCACCAAAAATAGAATCGAAGGTCACATTGCATTGCGGAGTCTCCTGAATCAGACTATGAATGAAGAGACATTCAAGTCTATTGATGTTCCATTCTATGTCGGTTATTACTATAGGGATGAAGATAAGATGGATAAGATCATATCGATAGATGCGATCAAAAGATATAGCTCTGTATTATCTACTGATCCAACACAAATAAGCATTAATGCTTTTGACAATGCCAGAGGTCACGTCATAAGTTCTCACTACATGAATCCAAATTGGCTCGATGTACAGAATTCAATATTCAAGTTTTGCAATGAGGTGTTAGGTATGAAAGAGCTTTCTCTGGGCCAGATTGATACTCAAGGTTGATCCACACTAGGAGCAAGAACGTACACATTTTCTGTGTCGGGTTTCAGTATTCTGTTTAAAAAAGTATCCTCATCACTCTCACTCAATACCATAAGCATGTCAGCTGTAACTGTAGGTGATGATCTGTAATAAGAATGGCCTGAAATCAGATCTGGAAAATTGTTTTCATCCTTTATTAAAGTGACGTCTACAAAATATACATTGGCGGGGTATAAAGTGTTTTCATCAGGACCTCCCCTACCCAATCTGTCCTTATCATTAAGACTCTTAGAAACCTCCAATGTCAAATCTCTTTCACTGAAATAAAAATGATTCCCTTGTGCAAACAATACCAATCGATCAGAGAATTTTTCTTCATTGAAAATATCTATATCCAGATCAGATGCTGTCCAGATCATCTGATCAACCAGTGAATATCTAAGTTGATCTTCTTCAAGGTTCAGCATCATCTCTTTGATCAACTCATTGCCTAAAGAGTGCGCAACCATATCGATAGCAGCCTCTTTTCCCTGAGTCACATAAGTTTTCAGTTGTAAGTTGCGTATTACTGCCGTGAGTTCTCCAGCTAAAAATGGTGCCAGGCTATAGACTCTTTTTTTATTCTTTTTATAATCGAAGTCATTACCAGGCCATTTGAGCGATACAATTCTGACAATATCGGATGTCTCTGGTTGTACCAAATGCTCATCCAACAGATAATAGGCTCTTCGGAAATTGGAATTCTGCCCTCCCCACATGCCATGTACATAGAATAATATCTCAGACTTTCCATCCTGTCCATGCGCCAAATCTTCCAGAATCCAATACACAAAGCTATCCCTGTTGAGGGTGTGCTCCAATTCTATTGTTCTTAATCTGTCATTCAATATTTCTTTCTCATATACAAAATACCAATCTTCATCTCCTTCTATGTTGATGTTATATCTGATGTGATCTGCATTCAGCAGGACTGGTAACAAGAGATATAATATGAGCATTAGTTTTTGCATAACTGTAGAACAGCCAATCATTATTAAATGTTGTATGCTTAATCTGAAGAACTAGAATATATGTCGATATCCAACACCCAGGTTGAGATTGATTTCATCGGTAAGGTTTGAATAGCCTGCATCAAATGAGATAGGACCTATCGGTGTATCAAGGCCCAGTTGAATACCGAATCCAAGCAGTGAAATATTCTTGTCGCGTTCGTAGACATAAGACAGGAAATCCAGCCCGTATAGATAATGTACACTTGGTGTGATAAAGAAAGTGTCCTTGAGTTTGAATCGAAAACCAAACTGGCCGGAAACATGATCGCCAACTAGAAATTCAGATTCTTCTATACCCACAAATCCCAAGGTCTGATTTTTCCTCTGAAAAGGGCCTCCGACCTTGTAATGGTCAAGAAAGGAATCGGCGGTAGATATGCGCGCCGTCGAAGTAAACTCGAGACAAAGTACTTTGCTGAGACTATAGTAATGGGCATAATCAAATTCAAGTTTGAAATAAGAGCTGGCCTCATCAAAATCCAGGAATGGATTGCTTTCGTCCTGAAACTCTCTACGCAATGTGTTTGAAAGTACGAATGTGTTATTCAACAAAATGTATCTGCCACTTGTAGGATACACCTGCCTGTCCAATTTATTGTATTCAAAACTTAATGAAACTTGCTGTCGATTAGAACTGTATTTGCTTATACCATCAGCCTTGAATACTTCCGGTTTTATACGGTCAAACTGAAATCCATACGCCAGGCTCATCAATACGGAATTATTCCATTCCTTCATTATCTCTATTCTGAATTCTGTATCTCTGTAATTATAGAGTCTGTCGGTTACATCATCATTGATAAATGGCAATTCAAAAGTCTCTGTCTTGCCATACAGTCCTAATAATATACTCGGAGAACCTGCAATTCGATTGTAATACTGCCCCTGGATGCCAGGGTTTTCGGATATCCTAGTGTCCACTCTAAGATTTGACAATTTCCCCAGGATACCCCGAGCTTCAGCATTCAATATCAAAGCGGTGTTGTATTGCCTAAATCGATTGGCACTGACACCAATATTATACGGAACGACAGGATCTGCATTGAACTTTAATTCTACCAGACTATCCTGCACATCAAAGCTGTAGCTTGTCTTAGAAAAATTACGTGTCCCATAAACCAATGAAAGACTCTTCTCAAGATCATCAACGGCTACTACTGATCCTTCCATACCTTTTAACTTCTGATTGACCAGTCGGGATGCTGCAGGTGATGGTGTCTTAACTGTAAGTTGATCGATATTGATACTATCTACGCTTGTAAATCGCTTTCTATAAATAGCATTGACATCGACACTCATATTGGAAGAGACTGATTGTAACTCTTTGGCCTTTAATTGAGCGGCTTCGTAACCCAGTTTAGCATACAGCTTGTGGTTATTAAAGCCCATGCGATTCATATGTTTTACCTTTGGCGTAATGAGGACATCTACATTCTTGATTTGCTCATCAGAATCAAGAGTACTGCCCATGAAAGCAGACTGCTCAAGAATATCCATCATGGATACCAGTTCCTTTTTGTGCATGGGTTTTACACCTACAAATACACCAATGATTATATCTGCGCCCATATCAATGGCCTCCTGGACAGGAAAATTTCTTAGCAAACCTCCATCAACATAGAGTCTGCCATTGAGCTCTTTGGGAGGAAAGATGGTTGGTATAGCCATACTTGCTCGAATCGCATCAGCCATGTAGCCTTCAGAAAATACATCAATCGAACCATCAAGGAGGTCTATGGCAACACACCTGTATGGGATATGCAACTCATCAAAATTGTTCAGATTATAAGCACCGATAAACAGATTGGATAAATTAATATCCAGTCTTTGGCCACGAATTATTCCAGGGGGTAAAGAGAAGTTCTCGTCATTCCAATAAAGGCTGAGAGGTATACGTTCATGATACTTCTTTTCTACTGGTGCAATTTCATTAAGTGGCACGTGATTGCTCATCAATAGATCCCAGTCTTGGCTTGCAGCAATATCCATGAGATCATCCGCAGTGTACCCGAGCGCATAGAGACCACCAATCACAGCGCCCATGGAAGTACCGGTAATGATGTCTGGTTTAATGCCTTGCTCTTCCAGATATTTAATAGCGCCTATATGCGCCAGGCCATGGGCAGCACCCCCTGAAAGCACAAGGGCTATCTTTTTGCGTTCACCGGTTTGAGCTTGAAGGCCAAATTGCAAGCATAAAGCAACCACTAACAACAAGTAAGATGCGCATTTGTATATAGATTTAGTCCCAAAGAAAGCTGCCTTAATCAAGTAGTGTATTTTATATTATAAAGTTACAGCTTTAATTTGACTGGGGCATCAGTTGAAATATAATTCAGACTAAGCCACATTACTATAAGACCTATACGGTATTTCTGCATTTTCCAGTAATGACTTAAGCGTCTTTACAGATCTATTCTGGCAGAATTCTTCCTTGATGATATGCTCGATCGCATGGAGGTTTCGAATGCTGGCCTGAGGGAATACAGATTTGAGCATATTTCTTAGCGCGCGCATTTCATGAGCGTAGATAAATAAACCAGATTCCAGTTGCTTGGCACCGAATAGGTTCTGTATAGCTTCCATATTTCCTTGTGCTTTAATTTCCAGATTGCCTTCTGAGTTGATTTTTACTTGCCAATTGTGTCTCATAATTTCTTGTTTTAAATCAATATTATTCATTATCGTGCATTATATTTGCACGTAAAAATGGCTACAAATAAACATGCTGTCATTCGCTACAGAGTAATCGACAAGTGTCTGCGTCAGGTAGACAGAAGTTGGAATTGGAAAACGCTGGCTGATGCCTGTTCTGTAGAGTTGGAGAAAGTGACCGGTCATCCGCATACATTATCTGAACGGACAATAAAAGGTGATCTCATGAACATGAGGCATGATGAAGCACTCGGCTATTTTGCGCCCATCGAATATGACCGAAAGGAGAAATCCTACTACTACTCTCAGCGAAATTATTCGATCACAGAAGCACCCCTCAACAGATCAGATAGTGAAGAATTGAAATCCGCAATATCCTTACTGAGACAGTTTACCGGGTTCCGCCATCTTGAGGGTATTGATAATATCATACAAAAGCTTGAACTACTGGCTTACGAATCAAGAAGTGATCAAAAAAGTATTGTACATCTGGCGCAGCCAAGTTCTATACCGGGTCAGAAATGGCTGGACATGCTCTACGACGCTATAAAGAATGAAAAAACATTGATGATGCATTACAAGCCTTTTGACAGAGAGGTTTTTTCAGGTGTGATCAGCCCATATCTCTTGAAGGAATTTGATGACCGCTGGTACTTGTATGCGCAATTCCATGATAAAGAGCAGCTCCGTACTTATGGACTGGAAAGGATCACAGAACTCAAACCCTCATTGCAGGAATACAGGAGCAGCACGCTGTTCGATCCAGATGCTTATTTCAGAAATATAATTGGAGTAACATTCAAGACAGGTGAGAAAGCCAAGATCATTCAATTCGAGGTGTATGGTAATACAGTGCAATATATTAAAACAAAACCCCTACACCATTCACAGAAGTTGCTCGAAGAGAAAAAGACCAAGGCCTTATTCTCAATCGAAATCGTACCAAACTATGAATTGGAAAGTCTCATGTTATCTTATGGAGAAAGCATCAAGGTCCTTAGTCCAAAATCGCTGGCAAACAAGTTAAAGCGCAGACTGGACGCTGCCCACCAGCGATATTCGTGATCAGCTTAAAATAATAGTGTCAATTTCAATATTCTGCCCTAGGCAGAAAACAAGTCTATGCAAGCAGCCATGTATAATGCTTCATCTACATACTTGGATAAAGCCTCATTAATACTTATCGCTTCTATGGATCTTATCTCTTCATAATTGTCCGTATAGACAATTTCAACATAATAGTTGTGGTAAGAAAAAAGCTGTCTGAACTCATTGCCATCCTCCATGCTTTCCAATAGAAATCCATACCTGAATACCTCTGTAGCTTTGAAGAAAAGACTTGACTCATTAAATGCGGTAAATGGGAGGTAATTTTCGTATGAAAACATATGAGACATTATTTTAATACTTAAGATATATGTTTTTATACAATTTACATATTAATATATATAGTAATTTAATAATATGTTTAAAAAAATTGACCCTCCTAATATGGGCAGTTGAACCTAAATTAATTACATATTATAAAAAATATTAATATGATTTGAAGTGTTTGTAGTTGAGATAAAAATCATGTACAAGGAGCAGATTGCTCTCTGTTCTGTACTGTTCTGGAATCAGATTTTGATGGGCTTCTATCAAGTCCTCATCGGATGATAATATCTTATACAGCGCCCGGCTCAATTTGAACAGACGCTCCATTTCAAATTCCTGAGGCACTTCCCTGACCTCCAATAGTTCCAGCATGCGTTTGAATGCATTATAACTGACAAGTGTATATAAGGAAGGATCATGAAAACTCAGATACACAGACATCAGCTTAAGACTATGTTTGTGATCTACCGGTTTTAATTTGTTGTTCGGCAATTGATCCATCATTTCTTCACAGTGGAGAGCAAAACGGTTGATGCGCAACATGAGATCTTTGTCTTCATTATAGAGGTCCTTAAACATGGACCGTACATACTCCGGATTGGTCTGAATAAAAAGCAACATGACAGATTTGGCAGAGTTGACACTGCCTCCCCAAAGACTATTGGAAATGCGACTCTTAAAGCTGTTATCATACATGGAATGGAAATCATTGCTATCGATATCCCAGTTGGCTCTGTAGTTGATCAGGTTTTCATATTTATAGACCTCTTTGAAGTCTTCTTGCTCCTTGAGCCAAAGCTTGAACTTCTCTTTATATAATTTGATGTTATCCAGTTTCATTGGGTCTGTTCTGTATATTGGTTAAACAGATAATCATGTATGCTTCCGTCTTCGATCTTACAACCAGATGAGATCATCTTGAATAATTCCTCTTCGCGCTTGGCTTGATACGGCTTCTCTTGTTTTTGAATCTGCAATGGTCTTCCCCACTCCATCAATTTTTCAAGTTTCAGTTGTGCAATATCCTTCTCATTTTCAAATAAGACATCAGGATATCTTGCAATCAGCAAAGTGGCTGCATCGTCTGCATAATGGAATGAGAAAATATGAGGCGGTCTTATATTCAATATTTTTTGTGCTTGACGCAAAATGCGTTCAAATATAACATCACTGAAAAGATCGATGATCTTTTGAGCCTTGCCACTGTCTTCCGCCCTGATCTTTTCCCAATCATCAGCGTCAATACCATTGATAATCAGATAATCAATAAACTCTTTTTTGAAATCGAGCATTTCCTGCTCTGTTAGCATTCTGTATTTTGCCAAGCCTATTATTTTGGCGCAAAAATATAAAATGATCTTGAAGCCCGTACATGAATAAAGCCAGTCTCATCCATTACATGCATATTATAATCAGACCCAAGAAAAACAGTGAATCCGGCAATATTGTGTATACAGAATGTATATTTGCCCCCTCTATAATCTAAGAATGATCGACTTCATTAAAAATATTATTAAACTAAGTCCGATTGCTTTAAGCAAGAACCACCTTTACGATATTCAAACGAAGAAGATTATCAGACAACTGCCTCAGGATGCCAACTGTATCGACGTCGGTTGCTTCAAAGGTGAGATTATGGACTTGATTCTAAAGGCGGCTCCAAATGGACAGCATTTTGGCATCGAAGCCATCCCTGATCTTTACAACAATCTGATTCAAAAATATCAGCATACTAAAAATGTAAGTATCCTCAATCACGCAGCAAGTGATACAACCGGCCAGTCAAAATTCAACTTTGTGGTTTCAAACCCATCCTATAGTGGACTTAAGAAGAGAGATTACGACAAACAAGGTGAACAGGATACCGAGATAGAAGTGTCAACCGAATTGCTGGATAGGATGATACCTCATAATATCCAAATCGACCTGATCAAGATCGATGTGGAAGGAGCCGAGATGCAAGTATTGAAAGGAGCACATGCTATTATCTCAAAATACAAACCACTGGTTGTCTTTGAGCATGGTATGGGTGCTGCCAATCATTACGGAACCAGGCCAGAACAGATATTCGATCTATTCAATGATTTAAATATGAAGGTATCAAATCTGGGCAGCTATCTTAAGTCAAATAAATCTTTGAGCAAAGAGGAATTTGTGCAACAGTTTGACAACAAAGAGCACTATTATTTTATAGCCCACAGCTAAGCTGCAGGCCTGTCCAATTCCAACAAATTTGTATTACTCCTGAATGGTCATTAAATAGGCCACCAATTCTGCCATCTTACCTTTTATATCGGCATCTGTAAGCATCCCGTCTTTGTTGAGCTCCTCTCCCCATTTCGGCATTACTCTTTTATCGTGACCAGGAATTTCTTTCCGGCCATCTATGATGTTCGCTATCTCAAGCAAGGGAAACTCCTTAACGCCTCTCCTGCGTTTGATACGGGTCAGGTTGGCAGGTTGTGTTGCCAGAGAATCTACTTCGATTCCGGTACCATCCTGTCCGTGGCAAGTGACACAGTTATCATTAAAGAGCACCTTACCTCTCTGGATCTGAGCAACAAGAGAATTTTCAGGCGGCTTCATTTCACAACTGATAATGGATACAACAAAAAAGAAAGCCATTAATCCGCCGATGAAGAGCTGAATGCGGTTTTGGAAAATGTTGGTTTTTTTCATGTCTTGGTTTTTGTAATGAAGAATCGAATCCTTCTAAGTTAGGGCGTTCAATTTTAAATTACAAATATGGAAGTGTTATGATTTTTTGAATTCATAATCATTCCGTGATCAAATTAAGAGAATTGGTAAGGCAAAGATTAACCAAAAATCATATCTATTTGGTGCTTAGAATAAGCTATATTGTAGCCAACGTAGATTGAATTATACCCTTAATAACCATTGAGTTATAAACTGAAGAGAATATTAAAACCAACTTTATTATTCTTGGTCTTTATGTTTTCCATTACCAGCATAAAGGCTCAAGATGCCTGTTGCTGTGGCCCTGATGCAGATGTCGAAGTACCGGGTGGTGACTTTGAATTCAGTCCGTATCCGCCTCCTGGAGGTTGGTTAAATTATACAGGAGGCTTTGGACCATGGGAAGTAACTTCTGGCTCAGTCAGCCATCATGATGACGGGCATAACAACCTCGGAGATGGCAATCCCAATCCATCTACAGCTCACCTTGATATCAATGGTTCCACACAAGGTGCTTTCTGTCAGACCCTAAGTGGTTTTGAGATAGGACAGGAGTGTACGCTTACATTTTTTTATGCCATGCACAGTTTTCTCAACGAAGCTGAAGCAACAGTCGAAATAGATGGCGGCGCTGCCCTATCTGAGACATGGGAAGCTGATAATCCGGGAAATGATGAATGGCTTGAGGCTAATTACACTTTCGTGGCCACTGATACTGAAATGGAGCTGTGTTTTATAAGTGAAACATCAATGGGATGCTGTGGTATGTTACTTGATGATATCAGTCTCTCCTGCTGTCCTGCTGATCAAGAGGATCCTGTTCTGGACCCGATACCAGAAGATATGATCATTTCATGTATCAACGACCTGCCTGAAGAACCAGAATTGGATGCTACCGATGATTGCAGTGATGATATAGATATCGAATTCAGTGAAGACATCGAAGAAGATGATTGCAATTATATAGTATACAGAAACTGGACAGTGATGGACAACTGTGGAAAGATCATTGAGCATGAACAGGTCATTACAGTTGTGGATGATGAGGCTCCAGAACTTCTTGATCCCCCAATGGACTTGGAAATATTTTGTGATGAAAACACAGAAGAACTGTTTGCTGACTGGATAGATAATATGGGATTTGCAAACATTGACGAAAACTGTGATGAAGTTCTTCTTGAAGTGGAACATGATGAGATTCCATTCGGAGAGTGTGGGGAAACAAGAGTCACTTTTATATACTCTGACTTATGCGGAAACAGTGTTGAAGAAGAAGCTTATTTTGAAATAGAAGATAGATTCGATCCCCTATTTACTTCGCTTCCGCAAAATCTAAATGTTTCCTGTGATACAGCGACAGTACAAAGCATAGACAATTGGATCGCGCTTAATGGCGGTGCTGAAGGATCAGATGACTGCGCTTATTCTATCAGCAGCAACTTTAATGGCAATTACCAGTCGGATCAGGAGGTCATCTTTACGATTACAGACAACTGTGGAAATGCTAATGAAGCAAGCGCATGGATCTTTCATGATGTGATGATTGATACCATTGTGATTGACAGTTTTACATGTGATCCCTCCTCAACGGGAACAATTGAAGAGTTTATTGATTCATCAGATGGTTGTGACAGCTTGGTAATTACAAATATCATATTGCTTGAGAGCGATACCATTTATCTGACTGAATATGAATGTGGCATAAATACTGTTGATTCTGATAGCTTGCTTTTGACAAATATGAATGGTTGTGACAGTCTGGTAATTGTGACTACAATAGGTCTGGAAACAGATACAACTTATGTCATGTCATCGAGTTGCGACTCTTTACAGACAGGAATTGATACTTTATTTTTATTCAATGCTGACAATTGTGACAGCTTGGTAATAACAGAAACGCAATTTCTAAACAGTGTGAGCACAAGCATATTTGAAACAAGTTGTGATCCAACGTTAATAGATCAGGATACTCTGGAATTTATTGGTTCCAATGGATGTGACAGCATTGTCTACATTGAGGTCGCATATACCCCCATCGATACAATTCAGCTCTTGGAATACAGTTGCCTAATCGATTCCGAAATCTACGATACTTTAAATATTCCAGGTGAACTATGTGATACCGTTCAGATTACGCAATTCATTCCGCTTGATAACGATACCACTTATCTCAATGAAACTGATTGTAGCATCAATACACCCCAGTTTGTAACAGAAGTATATGCTGGCAGTGTCTGTGACTCTATTGTGATAACAGAAATCATCCCTATTCAAGGAGATACTGTAACAGTAGAAGAAGTGACTTGTAGGTTAGTTGAAATTGGTACTGATACAATAATTCTGATGAATGGTGTTGGTTGCGATTCTATGATTATTACAAATACGATCTATGAAGCCATAGATCCTACCTTTATTGCCTTAACCACCTGTGATGAAGACATGGTCATTCAAGATACCAGTTATGTAACCGGCGCAGCATGTGACAGCACGATTATAACATCATACACACTATTACCATCAAGTGAGTCATTCCTACAAGAAACAGCATGTCAAGCTCAGGAAAATGATACACTACTGTTAAGCAATAGCTTGGGTTGCGACTCTATTGTAATTACCAGTTATGAACATATACCTGTTAGTTTTGAATTAAACATAGATTATGACCCATGTCTAGGATCTGAGGATATCATGATATTATTTGAAAACTATGATGACGGTTCAGGTCCTTATGAGTTTATCGTTGGCGGACAATCTTATAACAACAGTCAGGTGATATCTCTTCTTGATAGCGGCACATATGAAGCATACATCATTGACAGTAATGGATGTGAATCTGAAGTACAGCAGTTCGAAATCGACATATTTGAGGGCTTTGAGATCAATGCGCCGGATACCTTGTTCATGTCAGTAAATGAAGATGGGTTATTGAGTATCGATATCAATCCCATTCCGGTAAACATAGATTGGGTACCGGATAAAGGATTGTCTTGTACGGATTGTTTGGACCCCATTGTCAGTTATGAAGCTGGTATAGAAGAATATAGTCTGAGCATAGAATCTGATCAAGCTTGCTCCGAGAATTTAATTGTGCTTATTGAAAGAGAAGTGATTACGAAGAAGAAGAAGAAGAAGAAGAAGAAGAGGAGGAGGAAGAAATCAATAAGGAGGTCTATATACCGAACATACTAAGTCTAAGTACCATAGCCAACAACCGTTGGGGCATCATGCATGGAGGAGAAGTTAGGGTGATAAAGCGCCTTCGTGTTTTTGATAGATGGGGCAATCTGGTTTTTGAAAAGCTTGATGTTCCTGCCGATGAATCGGCATATTGGGATGGCTACTATAACAATGAAGCTGTTCATCCAGGTGTGTTCCTTTATGATCTTGAATGGGAGTTGGCCGATGGCAGCATAGGACAGCGCATGGGAAGCCTTACTGTCTTGCTTTGATTATCAATAAACCCCATTACCATTTTTCACCCGACCTCCAGTCATCAAATTATAGAAGCGCATAAAACCATCCATAGCTTGAAGAGCATCCCAATGCTCTGAGATCTCACCATTACCGATGCGCCATACATCGATGATGTTAAGTCCTTTGGCATCGTTGCCTCTTTGATTGGCTTTGATGGTGGCATGGGAATGAAAAATCACAGAATCGCCATCTGCATAGATATGTTTGACATCATAGCAGTAATCCGGAAATCGTTTGGCAAAATCTTTCACATAGTCAATCAAATTGGGAATACCATCGGGAATCGCTCTGTTGTGCTGTGTATAGTTTTGATGACCAAAGGTTTTTGAGACATAATCAAAGTCATGATTATTCATCAGGTTCTGAATAAAATCAATGATCATCTTGACATTGCTTTGTTCCTGCTCAGTCCAGTTTGCCCTTTTTAGTTTATCGTAATCAATTTGAATTGTAGCCATTTTTATGCTTTTGAGTTTACTAATTTATTCACTTGCATAATGCAAGTATTGCAAATTTATTAATTTAATTGCAAATTGCAAGTGAATTAAAATTAAATATGCGATCAGATTGCCCCATTAGCTATGCCTTGGACTTTTTTGGAGACAAGTGGACCTTGCTTATCATCAGAGATTTTGTTTTTGATGGTAAAAGATTTTACTCTGATTTTCTCAATTCCAAGGAAGGCATTGCCACCAATATCTTATCCGACCGACTCAAGAAATTAGAGATCAATGGCATCATTGAATCCCGAGTCTACGAAAAATTGAAAACTAAAAAGGAGTATTCACTGACTGAGAAAGGCAAGCGTCTTGTGCCCGTCCTGGTAGAAATGATACTGTGGTCCGCAGAGTATGATGAAAGCCTGGCCGTCCCTAAGGAATTCGTTGAAAAGGCCAGGAAGGAAAAGGCGGAGGTGATTGAGCAGATAATGATCAACATTTAATATTATCAGATGCTTGAAAATGTCCTAGGTGGATGGTTAATCATTCTTTCAATATTTTGGTATTGGTATTGTTTCATAGAAACCAGAGACACAGACGGTCTTAAATGGTATTCATATCAAAGAGACTTCACTACATGTCTACTATTATTCTTTATAGGATTGGCTTTACTAACCGGTGCAATGAAATTGTGATGTGTATTTCAATCAAACATCTATAACTTAAAGCTCAACTAAATAGAATATGATCCTTATGTCCAGATTATTAATTCCACTGATTATAATTACTTCATTTCTAAATGATAGCTCTGCACAAGAGCTTAGATTACTGGATAAGGAGTATCAGGTTTCTCTGTTGGAATTTGTTTGGGATTTATCCCCAAAAGACATATTAGAATTGGGCCCCATCGCCGATAGTAACAAATTCATAAAAGGTATAATTAAAAGGACTGACTCTGGTGCATCACTTATGGAAGGCGAGGTTTTAGATGAACTCTTCATACTAATTGGAGAATTTGGAGAATACCCGGAAGGAGAAATATATAATGCAGGGAAGTACTACAATATCCTGGATTTAAATTACTCTGAAGCCATTCTTGAAATCAAGTATCACAATAAATCTTCACCGAAAATCAAAACCTTCAAAATCGAGGAGTAAAAAACACGATCAAAAATCGTCTTGGGCTCCAAGGTCAACATCGCCCAGGAGTAAAAAACACGATTGGCTCCCCCGCCTACGCCAAGGCTTCGGAGGGGAAGCCACCCTACGCCAAGGCTCCGGACTCTTGCTCCGAAACTTTAGTGCAGGTGCAAGGGGAAGCCGATCGTCTTGGGCTCCAAGGTCAACATCAATAGCCCAGCCTCCGGCTTTATAACTCTTTCTCTTCTCTGATTTATATTCGAAAAAACACGATTGGCTCAAGCTAACCGCTCTCGCCGATCGTTTTGGGCTCCAAGGTCAACATCAATAGCCCAGCCTCCGGCTTTCAGGTTTTTGTTTTAATAGGCTTTATAAAATGAATTTTATACGCCTTAAAACAAAAAACCCATGTCTTGCGACATGGGCTATTGATGCTCTGGTGATCCCGGCACGATTCGAACGTGCGACCTACTGATTAGAAGTCAGTTGCTCTATCCAGCTGAGCTACGGGACCATTTTAAAATGGATTGCAAATATAAAGTAATATTGTTTAAAGAAACAATGGAAAATAGGGCTCAAATGAAAATTTATAATAGGTGGAGTATTATGCCCTATTCAGCAAATCAAGGATAATTTCTTCACTATGATCCGGATAATGCAACTTCAAGCGCTTGTCGCTGTCCAACCAGTTGCCAATACGATGCTCAAAATCATCAGAAATATCATCAACCACATCTATACCCAGTTCCTTCAAGGCCTGAGCATTACAGATCTGCTCGTACTGGTTCTTCATGGGAATAACCATCAGCTTTTTACCATGATGTATGGCTTCAGATGGACCTTCAAAGCCTGCCCCAATCAGCAATGCACTGGACTTAGCGAAAGCATCCAACCACCCATGGCGGCTTACAGGGTGGAATTCTACATTCTCAATAGCCTGAACCTGTTTGATACCTGGAGAAAAGATCTTCCATTGATAAGCCGGAAACTTGCTGAAAAAGCCAGATAAGAACAATGCGCTGTATGCAGGTAAATATACCGAAACCTGCATACGCTCATTGTTGATCACGGATCTTATATCTCTGCTAATAATTGGAGTTCGGATATTTTCATCGTAAGGCTTGAAGTGAAAACCCATATATTCCTTAGCAGGTGCATAATGTCTTAAAATGAATTCTTGAGTCTTATTGCGTTTTGGAGGTCGTGGCGTATGTTGAGATTTAAATGATGCCTGATGCGACAGCGCAACAGTTTTCACTTTTTTAACTCTAGCCGCCCAAGCTGTTATGGGTTCAAAATCGTTTAGGATGAGATCATAATCTCTGACATTACATTGCTTTATGTCTCTAATCAGCTTGCCCAGTTTAAGGGATTTTGCTGTTCTAAAATAACTAATACCCCCTTGTTCCCCCAGCACAAAGCTCAATCCATATTTCTTATAATCAACATTGAAGGGTAGGGCTATTTGACCCTGTGTTCCACTGACAAAAATATCCAGATCAACATGCTTCTTGATATAGGGTATCAATTCCAGGGCACGTACCAGATGCCCATTACCCGTGGCCTGTGTTGCATATAAGACTTTCATCTAGACAAGTTCAAGTTCTGGAGATTCCTGCTTCTGATCCTGCTTTGCTAATACTTCAAAGTGGTCATATATCTGCCACTCCCCATTGGCATATTCAAGACTTGTCAGACTTTCCACCCAATCCCCACTGTTCATATAAATGACTGATCCTTCTTCTGTATGTAAATCCTTAATGACCGGCTCATGAATATGACCACATACAACATATTTGTAACCATTGGTGATCGCCAACTCCGCGGCAGTGGTCTCAAAGTCAGAGATAAATTTGGCCGCCTTCTTTACGCTTGATTTGACGCGCTTACTGAAACTATAGGGTGGCTTACCCATCGCTTTAAGCAACCTGTTGATTCCTCTGTTGATACGGATAAGTAAATCGTAACCCTTGCCGCCTAGCTTAGCAATAAACTTGGAATGGTTCACCAATTGATCAAAGACATCACCATGGAAGAACCACACCTTCTGACCATCAATATTCATTACCAGTTTGTCGATCAGCTGAAAATTACTAATGGCGATTGGTGAAATACGACGCATTAAGTCATCATGATTGCCTGTGATATAATATACTCTGGTACCGTTACATATTTTGGTGATCAGTTCCTGAAGTACCTGGAAGTGGGATTCGGGAAAATATTTTTTCTTGAATTGCCATATATCGACAATGTCTCCATTGAGTATGATGGTATCCACTTCTATAGATCGGAGATACGATAGCAATTCTTCTGCATGAGAGCCATAGGTCCCGAGGTGAAGGTCTGAAAGGACCAGAATATCCAGTTTTCGCATAATTCTAATTATCTACTCAAAGAAAGTAGAGAGATATTAAGTGTAGCCCCAATCTGGATTAATATTCAGTAAATTATATATTACATTGTTAACTCAAGTTTAATTAGGTGTTAGACATGCTTAAACTTGATGGGTTAATTAAAACTCTGGAGGGATACTGGCGTTATATTATCTGTTATACATACAGCATGCACTTCCTGATTATATTCTTATCCATAATTCTTATCTCTTACCTCAGTATTAAATTGTACATGAAACTGCCTCAGTTTGGAGACAGTCCTAAAGGCGTACATCTGGATAAGGTATTGGCATCACCAAACTTCATCAAGGGACGCTTTAGAAATCAACAGCGTATCAAAGAACACATGTCACTTGTCAAGGTGCCAACGCTGATCAAACAAAACAACAACAAGCAGATTGAAAAGCAACCTCCTCAGAATTTGCCAATCTCCCTTGATGCTTTATACAGAGTTGAGAACGTAGACAGCGATTTATTGAGGTTTACATGGTTTGGCCATTCATCACTCCTCCTGGAAACCGACGGCAAACGCATACTTATTGATCCTATGCTGGGTGAGTATGCGTCCCCTGTTCCCGGCACCGTGAAGCGCTTCTCAAAAATGCCCATTGACTGGAGTCGCGTTGGACATTTTGATCTGATCATACTTTCACACGATCATTATGATCATTTGGACTACAAGACTTTCAAACAACTAAAAGACAAATGCGATCAAATCGTTTGCCCGCTTGCAGTAGGTGCACACCTGAGATCCTGGGGAACCAATGCCAGCATCATACATGAATGTGACTGGCATGACCAATTTGAATTTAGAGGTATTAAACTAACATCCTGCCCTACAAAACATTTTTCAGGCAGAACCCCCAAAACAAGAGATCAAAGTCTTTGGTGTTCATGGGTAATTGAAACAAAGACACATAAAGTTTTCTTTAGCTCAGATTCAGGTTATGACAATCATTTTAGCACTATTGGAACCGAACAAGGTCCATTTGATTTATGCTTTGTAGAATGTGGGCAATACAACCATCTATGGAAAGAGAATCATATGTTTCCCGAGGAATCGCTTCAGGCATTCATCGACGTTAACGGAAAGCTAATGGTGCCGATACATTGGGGCGCCTTTTCTTTAGCCCCACATGACTGGAGAGATCCGGTGGAACGCTTGCTTAAAGAAGCTGAGAGGAAGAATGTCGAGAATATCATTTTACCACGTCTTGGTGAAAGCTGTGTTCTTGGCCGTGAATATCCGAAGGATCGATGGTGGCAAAAAAAAGAGGGCTGATAACAGCCCTCTCAGAATCGTACAATACAAATATTTATTGTTTGGTACCTACAAGTGTGCAGGTCTGCGTTTCGTCGATAAGCGGGAATACAAATACATTCAATTCTATGTCAGCCATCAATATGTCATTGGCATCAATAGTAGCTGTTCCACCGCCGGTTACATTACCAGTTGCACCCAATACAGGAACACCTAATAATTCTGCTTCGATTGTTAGCATATCACCTTCAGCTGTAGCAGGCAAATCAAATGTCAATCCACCAGCCACATTCTTAAGCGATACAATGACACCATTCTTATCAGAAGCATCAAGGCTTGGTTGAATTGAGAATTCCAAAGTATCGGAACTTATAAGAGACAAAGTACCAGGACACTGAAATGATCCGATGTAATCACCTAGGAATTTGTCACGTGCATAGACGCAATTACCATCATCATTGGTAGCATTCGGGTCATAGTTTTCAGCATCAGGATCTGTACATCCAGAATACTCACAATCACCACTAGAGATAGTAGCTTCAGGATTAAAATTGTCAGCATTGGGGTCTGTACAACCCTCTACTTCATCTTCTCCACAAGAAGTAACCATTAAACCCATGAACAAAAACAGTACACAGGCTGGGAATAGAGATTTAAGTTTCAAGTTTAACATCATTGGTTTTTTTGTAAAAAAATTAGCCTTATAAGGCTATAAATTTAACTTTATTAAACAAATAGAGTAAAAATTTGAGCCATATAATCAATTTCACGTTATTAGAGTATTAATGCTAATTAATATGGAAACAAGTACACTCGTTGATATAAAACTAAATACCATTGAAGAGGCCATTGAGGACATCAGGCTTGGAAAGGTGATCATAGTTGTAGATGACGAAGACAGAGAAAATGAAGGTGATTTTATCTGTGCTGCTGAAAAGGTGACACCTGAAATCATCAATTTTATGGCCACCCATGGCCGCGGACTAATCTGCACACCTATTACATCAGATCGTGCAGAGCAATTAGATCTTAATAAAATGGTAAGCAGTAATACCGCGCTACATGAAACAGCTTTCACTGTTTCTATTGATCTTATAGGCCAAGGATGTTCTACAGGGATATCGGCCTATGACAGGGCCACAGGAATCAATGCGCTAGTGAAGGAAGAAACAAAGCCTCAGGATTTTGCGAGACCCGGACATATTTTCCCACTTATTGCTGAAAATGGTGGTGTGCTGAGAAGAACTGGCCATACCGAAGCCGCAGTTGATCTTGCAAGAATGGCGGGCCTCTACCCTGCTGGCACGCTTGTGGAAATTCTGAATCCAGATGGGACAATGGCCAGATTGCCACAGCTTGTAGAAATGGCGCGCAAGTTTGACCTCAAACTGATAAGCATCAAAGATCTGGTTGCTTTTAGAATGAGTAATGAGAGACTCGTTAAAAAAGAGCTTGACATAAAGTTTGATACAGAATTTGGTGACATCTCTGTATTTGCCTATAAGGAAACAGGGTCGGAACTGACCCATCTGGCTTTTGTAAAGGGCGAATGGAATGAGGACGAACCAATACTGACCAGGGTACACAGCTCAACGAACACAGGAGACATCCTGGGCGCACTTCTCCTGGGCTATGGACAAGAGTTACACAAGACCTTAAAAATGATAGAAAATGAAGGTAAAGGTGTGCTGTTGTATTTAAGACAGAATGAAGATCACAATACCATTCTTGAGACGCTTTCAAAAATGAAAGAGCAAAAAGAAAGTGGCAAGCAGATTGATCCCCGTCCTGACAGAAGTAAATCCACACACCAGCGTGATCTGGGTATCGGTGCTCAAATTCTTAATGATCTGGGTATACGTAAACTGAGATTGCTCACCAACAGACCAAGAAAAAGAGTAGGTCTGATTGGTTACGATCTAGAGATTGTAGAAAACGTGCCTATCGTTTAAAATACAGAATGCTATGACGCCCGCTGAGATAGTTGACAAGATGTATCAGAATGATGAATTCAGTCAATGGCTTGGCATTAATATAGTTAAACTTGATATCGGTTACGCTATGCTTGAAATGCGGGTTCGAAATGAAATGACCAATGGGTTTGATATTGCCCACGGAGGTATTTCCTATGCACTTGCTGACAGCGCTTTTGCTTTTGCTTCGAACAGCCATGGAAGGCATGCCGTATCAGTGGAGACTTCAATTTCCCATACAAGGCCTATATTCAGTGGCGATAAGCTTATTGCAGAAGCCCAGGTCCAAAATTTTGGTAAACAACTGGGACGCTATGAAGTAAAGGTTAAGAATCAAGATGAAAAAACCGTAGCCTTGTTTAAGGGAACAGTTTTCATAAAAGACGAAATCTGGAAATAGACTGAATAAAGAATATTGATTATGCAAGCAGACAAAGTTCAAATAGAAGAAAGTTGGAGAGTGGCTTTGTCAGAAGAATTTGCAAAACCATACTTCGATAACATCGTTTCATTCTTAAAGGAGGAGAAAAGAAAAGGTAAGCATATATACCCTAAGGGTCAGGATATCTTCAACGCTTTTAAATTAACACCTTTCGATCAGGTGAAAGTTGTCATACTGGGACAAGACCCTTATCACAATCCTGGAGAGGCGATGGGTCTGTGCTTCTCTGTACCCAAAGGAAAACGCGTACCTCCTTCCCTTGTGAACATTTATAAAGAAATTAAGCGAGACCTGGGATTGGATATTCCATCTCACGGTGATTTGACATCCTGGGCTGATCAGGGTATATTCCTTCTTAACGCCATGCTCACAGTAGAGCATAAAAATGCAGGATCGCATAAGAGTATCGGGTGGCAGGAATTTACCAATGCCGTGATTCAAAAGCTTTCGGATGAGAAAACGGGTTTGGTTTTTCTGCTCTGGGGCCGATTCGCGCAAAGTAAGAAAGCCTTGATAAATGAGACAAAACACTATGTACTCGAAGCAGCTCACCCCTCTCCTCTGGCCAGAAATGCCTTCTCTGGTTGTAGCCATTTTTCAAAAACCAATAGTTTGCTGGAGCAAAATGGCCTAAGTCCGATAAACTGGCAAATTGCTGACTGATATTGGCTTCTGATAGCTAAATTTGTATTAAGAAAATCACATATGAATAAGAAATTCAAAATACTGATATTGATAACTGCTGTGCTGGGCGTACTTGCAGTTGGAATGGGCGCTTTTGGTAGTCACATTCTGAGAGAAAAATTAACGGCGTCTGAACTGAACGCCTATAGGACAGCAGTTGATTACCATTTTATTCATACACTCGCACTATTTGGTGTAGCGCTGTTATATAGAATCTACAGGATTAAGGGATTATTCTTTATAGGACTCTTTTTCCTTGGTGGTATATGCTTGTTTTCCGGGAGTTTATACATGCTTGCCGCTAAAAGTTTACTTGGTATAGAATCATTTGGGCTTATAGGAATATTGACTCCAATTGGAGGGCTGGCACTTATGGGATGCTGGGCTGCCATCTTCTTCACGGTGATCAGGATAAAAACCTGAGTGAAAATTCAAATTGTTAAATAACATATATATATTAGCTAAAAGAAAACAACTGAAAAATGAAGAAAATTATATGTACACTTTTGTTAGTCGCATCGTTTACAACAGTAGGAATCAGTCAATTTAATTTTGGTGCTGGTGCTCAGTTGATATTTGATGGTTCTGTATTTGGCGTTCAAGGTAAAGCTTTGTACGAAGTGGATGAAACCTGGAGAGGTGCAGGTACTTTCACATTGCATCTTGAGACTGGTGTCAATTGGTCAATTGATCTGGATGCACAATACAAATTATTGGAGGTAAGTGACAATTTTGATCTTGCTCCATTTGCAGGTTTGTCAATTACGGATTTTGATTTTATTGGATCTGAAATAGGAATCAATATAGGTGCATTTATCGATTTTGTACCTAGTGACTCGTATCATATATATATCGAGCCTAAAATCAATATCGGAGGATACGAAAGTTTAGCAGTATCTGGCGGTATCTTGTTTTAAGGTTTGATGATAAACCAAAGTGATTATACAATCGATAACTGTTTTGAGGATTAATTTTTTCTAGTGCTATTCGAATTCGAAAAACAGTAGAAGCTCCGAGCGATCGGAGCTTTTTTTATATCCTTAACTTTCCCCTAACCCAATTTAACATACTGGTCTTCGTCGATAGGTTATAGCATTTATTTAACCATCAAATTGAAGATCATGAAAAAAATCAAACTTATCCTAAGCACATTGACATTGTGTATGGGTTTGACTTCAGCCTATGCACAGTATAGTATAACTGCAGTATCAGGTATGCATTTGTCAAATATTAAAAGCAATGGTATCGATATCTCTTTTCTTGATTATGATCCGATTCTTAGATGGCATGCTGGATTGATCGGGGAAAGAGCATTAAGCGAAAATATTGCCCTTCAATCAGGCTTGATCTATAGAAATGAAGGATTTGTAATACGCGAGTCGACAAATCTTGATGTCTTTGGAATTCCTATTCCTGTTGGAGCCAGCGTCACAGCAGAATTGAAAAGTATTAGTGTTCCGCTCAGACTTAAATACATGATGAGCAGTTCTTCAAACATAAATCCTTACGTGGCTGGAGGTTTTAATCTGAGCTATACTACGAATGGCAGATTGGACACAAGAGCAGAAAGTATATTCGACTTCAACATCGCCAGTATTGATATGGAATTATCATCATCAGCTTATAACAGGTTTGGTGCAGAAGCTGTTATTGCCGGAGGACTACAAATAGAAACAGCTAACAATGCTTTCTATACGATTGAAGCAAATTTCAGTCATGATCTGAATGACTTTACCAATGCCAATAGTACCATTATAGACGCTGGCATTAGAAACTATAATATAGGATTGAGTGTAGGTTATGGCCTACGATTCTAATAAGATGCTTTTATGATTTTGGTTAGGAAGACCCTTGTCAGTTATCTGAGAAGGGTTCTTCTATTATATGGTCAGAGTACTTATTTCTGTTTCTCCACCAGATAACGCCAAGGCTGGCCACAAGTACGTAAGGTATTGACAGCATATATAGAATACCCTTGTTAAGTCCACGCCCTTCCGTACCTCCGTTCTCTAGATTCGTTTCAGCGGAAAGTCTACACATTGGACATTGTGCATCAAGATCGATATTAAAGCAAATCATCATTAATACGACCAGCAAAGAAATAATAAGGTATTTATACTTCATCTTCATCAATCTAAATCAATAACATGGTTTCAACATAATATACACCAATGGACCTGTGAATACAACATACAACCACAGGGGATATACCCATATGGCCATTTTCTTATGCTTCAGTATAGAGTATGTAAACCCTCTATTAAATGTCAACAAAATAAAAGGCAATGAAATTCCCGCCAGAAGTATGTGGCTTATAAGAAGGAAATAGTAAACTATCCGAATGTTCCCTTCATTACAATAAGACGTCTCAGGTGTCGTAAAATGATATGCCACATAGGTAAGAAGGAAAATTGCTGAAAGCACCATCGCTGCAAATATCATATTGCGGTGTGCAATCACATTTTTCTTTTTTATAAAATACAAAGCAGCCAGCAAACAAATACCTGCACATGTATTCACCAATGCATTAAAGCCAGGCATCCACATCGTATCAAAATCAACAGCAAATCTCTCCGCTGGTCTCATAGCGATAACCAGGCCTATTACAGCAACAGAAATGACATAGGCTGCTATATCCAACTTCTTTCTCAGTGATGCATTTTCTTTATATTCCATTAGTCCTCGGTACTTTTTGTCTCTCTAATTCCGATATCCTTACTCTTTTTCCTTGGAAGGATAACAGCTACATCTTCAACCAATATATTAAGTACTTGTTTAGAAGATCCTTCATAATATTGTCTCACAAAACCACTTGTATCTACAAGGGCATAATCAGCATCTTTAATCCGATTAAATTTCGCATCGGATGACTCTGGTTTATAGTAATGGACAACAGATTTAGAAGACCATCCCTGACTCTTAGTCATAGTCTTGTCGAAAGATACAAACTGGAATGTGTATGCGTTTTTAAACTGATCTATTAATGAAGAATCAAGATTTGACAGGGTACCCTTCAATTTGACTACAGATGTACGATGGGCCATTATCTCATATAAGCGCGTTTTATCCTGGTTGGTAAAACTGTAGGCGTCCATGAATCTATCCTTGGTCTTCAGATCGGAAATCTTGTCTTTGCGCCATTCAAGCCCACTGTTGAGGAAATACCACGAACCAATCGGCAAGCCGATTAGAAGGAGTAAAACCAATATTGTCTTAAAGTACTTCATTATATGATCTAGGGTTTATAAAAAAAGCCACCTTGTGGTGGCTTCGTTTTTATCCTTTAGTAAATTTTTCTGACTTAATTATCCAAGCCTCGCCGATCTGACTTTCAGACGATGTGTCTGGAGCCCGGTTTTCAGCTTTCTCTTTATTCTTTTGAATAATGAGATCTCTCCTTTTCTGCCAGTCGCTACCTTCATAGAAGAAAGCTACGATAGCCCATATAAGTAACATGGTCGGTAACAATACCGAACGTACAAGTCCAGGGACCTCATACTTCATGTGCATAAACTCATAAATAATAAGGTAAGCCTTTGTAAGACTAAGTACAATCATAACAAGTGCAATGATATATCCAGGCATCATAAGTGAACCACCAAACATGTGCCCTTTACCTGTCAATGCAAACAATACTTCGAAGATGGTAATGAAAGCCAAAATCAAGATTGTCTTTAACGCTATTTTTTTTGATTTCTCGTAAGAATGACCCATTGTAAATTTGATTTAGATTAGATAGAATACAAGGAATACAAATACCCAAACAAGGTCTACAAAGTGCCAGTATAGGCCAATCTTTTCAACCATCTCATATCCGTTTTTCCTTTCTACATACAGACCTGTGGCCACATTGACACAGATAATAAGTAAAAAGGCAACTCCAGATAGAACGTGGAATCCGTGAAATCCTGTAATGAAGAAAAACAAAGCACCAAATGCACGAGGGCCAAAGCTTTGTTGTTTTATTTTACCAGCATCTTCGCCTTCAGTAACGCGATAATCAAGTTGATGCCATTCACCATCATGCTTATGAATTAAGTAAGGATCACCTGCAACAAAAGTGTCTCCTTCTTTTATATCATGTCCATCACCTTCAAGGTATACGCCTGATTCTGTATGAGCACTAAAAGGATTGGTTGTTACAGTCACATGTTCCTTTCCGATTAATGTTGACCACTCCCAAGCCTGAGAGCCAAGGAAACCAAGACCTCCGATAATTGTGAGTACCATCCAGAAAACAACACCGTTTTTGTTTTCTCTGTGACCTTCCTGCACGGCACGTACCATCGTGTACGAACTGAATAGAAGGATAAAGGTCATAAGTGTTACAAAGTAAAGTGGTTTGTGGTGTAATCCTCCAGGGAATGTACTGAACACATGATCTGGAATAGGCCATGTTGGCATACTCGCCCTTAAGGCACCATAGGCAATCAGAAATCCAGCAAAAGTGAAAGCATCTGATAATAGGAAATACCACATCATCAACTTACCATAACTGGCCTTGAAGGGCTGCTTACCCCCTTCCCACAATTTTTCATCTACTTCCTGAGCAGGATGCGTCATAGTATCTGCCATTTGAAATTATTTACAAACTAATAAGAATATCAACAAATAAATCCATAGTATATCTACAAAGTGCCAGTAATGTAAAACGAGTTGAAATCTGGTCTTTCGTTTTTCTGTCACTATATATTTCAGTGTAAAAGCATGAATTATGGCCACCGTAATTCCAGCGATACCACCCAAAACGTGAACCGCATGAAGGCCAGTAATTAAATAAAGAAATGAACCCGAAACGCTGGCCTTAAGATCAACGCCAACATTAAACAGTGCATTCCATCCGTGATATTGCAAGCTCACGAAGCTTATCCCAAGTACAAATGTAACCAGCAACAAGCCTCTATACAGAGCAGCATTTCCGTTAAGGAAGCTTCTGTAAGAGATGTGCAAAGCAACACTACTCAATACGATACATGCTGTTGAGTAATAGAATTGAGCAGGAAGCGTATATTCCAACCAGTTACCTGCTGCACTCTTGACTATATAGGCACTTGTTAAAGCGCCAAACATCATAATGATGCTTGCAAAAGAAACATACAAGGCAAACTTTTGCGGATGGATTCTATTCCTGAACGTATTTTGATTAATAGCTGCCACTTTCATATTATCCAATTAAGTAAAAGATTAATACCAGAGGTAAATAGAAAAAGGAGCTGAACATCAAGCTGCGCGCAGAGACATTAGAAGGCCTCCATTGCAAAACCATGCTCTTATATATATAATACAAAGTCACAGCTATAATACCTGACATACTTAATGCACTTAAACTGGCTCCGTAAAAATGCGCGATCAATACTATTGGAAGTATTAAAGCAGCATAAAGGGCAGAGTAAGCTCCTAAATTCCTGTCAATATTACCATTACCATCTCTAGGCAACAGTTTATAGTTGGCTTTGCTGTAATCGTCAAATGAAAGAAAAGAAATAGCCCAAAAATGTGGAAACTGCCATAAAAACTGAATCAGGAACAATGTGATGCCCAAGAGTGTAAATCCACCTGAGAAGGCAACCGTTCCGATCAATACTGGCAGAGCTCCAGGTATCGCACCTATAGCTACTGAAAGCGTTGTATATCGCTTAAGAGGCGTATATACAAAAGCGTACAGTATAAAGGAAGACATACCGAGGAATGCAGCCAATGGGTTTATGAGACCCAAACATATCGTACCAAACACCAGTAACAATCCACTGATCAGAACTGCTTCTGACGAACGCATTCGATCACTGGCAAGCGGTCTTAATTTGGTTCTTTCCATCATGGAATCAAACTCTTTTTCCAAGACTTGATTCACTGCATTGGCAGCACCTGTTATGGCCATTCCTCCAACAAAAAGCAAAGTCAGTACAGGCCAAGAGAAACTCACGCCCGCAGCAACCAAATAGGCCAGACATGATGATATGACTACCATCAGTGATAACCTAAACTTGGTAAGCACATAGATATCATCCATCTTGCTGATGCGCACTCCAGACTCAATCTTTCTTGCTATTGCTTTACTCATGTTGACTAATTCTTAATCTTTTTGTTCTTATATATTAATGGTCACCTGCCGTTTCGTCGGCACCCATAGGTTCCCATTGTGGAATATATTCTTTACCATCTTTACCATAGTCATATGCCCATCTGTGAACAACTGGAATTTTTCCAGGCCAGTTACCGTGACCTGCATTAATAGGTGTTGTCCACTCCAATGTATTGGCTCCGTATGGATTCTTCTCAGTCATTTTCTTTCCTTTGAAAATGCTATAGAAGAAATTCACAACGAATAAAAGTTGTAATCCAAATACGATGATAGCCGCCACAGTGATGAATTGGTTCATAGGACCAAAGTGGCTGAATGATTCAAATGTTTCGAAGCTGTAGTATCTTCTTGGAACACCAGCCATACCGATGTAATGCATAGGCCAGAATATCGCGTAAGCACCAATCATTGTTCCCCAGAAGTGAATACGACCAAGTGTCTCATTCATAAACCTTCCGAACATTTTAGGGAACCAGTGGTAGATACCAGCAAACATTCCAAAGAAGGCAGCGATACCCATAACAATGTGGAAGTGGGCCACAACGAAGTATGTATCGTGCATTTGAATGTCAATCGCAGAGTTTCCTAAGAAAATACCTGTCAATCCACCAGAGATAAACATAGAAACGAATCCTATAGCAAAAAGCATGGCGGAGTTGAACCGTATGTTACCCCCATAGAGGGTGGTAATCCAGTTAAACACTTTCACCGCGGACGGTATCGCAATAATCAGTGTGAAGATCACAAAGAAGTTGGATAAGAACGGGTTAACACCTGACATAAACATGTGGTGAGCCCAAACGATGAAAGATAAAAATCCAATTGCAAGAATCGAAAGTACCATAGCCTGGTAACCAAAAATCGGCTTTCTGGCGTGTACAGATAATACTTCCGACACGATACCCATGGCAGGCAATATGATAATATATACTTCAGGGTGACCTAAGAACCAGAATAAGTGCTGGAACAGAATAGGACTACCTCCTACTCTATCAAGAGCCTGTCCCTGAATGAAGATTTCATTTAAAAAGAAACTTGTACCCAAACCTCTGTCGAACATCAACATAAAGAAACCTGATGCCAATACAGGGAATGAAAGTAAACCAAGGATTGCAGTAACAAAGAAAGCCCATATTGGAAGAGGCATTCTCCACATACTCATACCTTTTGTTCTAAGGTTTAGTACAGTAGTAATGTAGTTGATACCACCTAATAGAACTGACACAACAAATAAGGTAAGGCTGATCAACCATAGGGTCATTCCTGTACCGGATCCCGTGGATGCCTGTGGTAAAGCACTCAATGGTGGATATCCTGTCCAACCTCCTGAGAAAGGACCAGTGCTAAGGAACAGAGAGTAGAACATGACCGCACCTGCAAGGAAGAAGAACCAATATGACAACATATTCAAGAATGGTGATGCCATATCACGTGCTCCCAATTGCAATGGAATCAATAAGTTACTGAATGTACCACTCAGACCTGCTGTCAATACAAAGAATACCAGAATGGTACCGTGCATTGTAACCAAGGCATAATAAAACTCAGGTGAAAGTGTACCGATACCGTTTTCGACAACGATCCATTTACCCAATATTGGTTTCAACCAATCCAAGTCTGCTTCTGGAAAACCCAACTGCAGTCTGAAGACGATTGACATCGCTGCACCTACAATAGCCCAAAAGATACCTGTGATAAGAAATTGCCTTGCAATGATCTTATGATCCATTGAGAAGATATAGTGCGAGATGAAATTCGACTGATATTTGTCACCGTGATGATGATCATGAAAATGGTCATCATAACCATTCTCTTCAATCATTACTGCTACTTTATCGTTCGGATCAACTGTTACGTGTGCCATATTCTATATTATTTAGATATTATTTTTAATTCTGTTCGTCTGTTGTTTTGTCGGCCCTCGTCAGTTTCGTTTGTGTCTATTGGTGAAGTGTCACCATATCCCTTTGCTGTCACTCTTCCGGAATCAATTCCTTTTTGAGTGAGGTAGTTGCTTACCGCTTCTGCACGCTGTTGAGATAGCGTCATATTTGCATCTGCATCTCCGGTATTATCAGTGTGACCAGAAAGTTCGATGTTTACTTCAGCATTCTCTTCAAGTAGTCCTGCAAGGTAATCCAACTCATATTTTGAATCGTCTTCTAGATTTGCAGATCCTGTTTCAAAGAATACATACTTGAGTCTAAGCGTATTTAATTCCTCGTCTGAAAGAACGTTTTTGAACTCTGAATCAAGCTCTTTGTATCTCTCAACAATTTCTAGGTCAATGAGTTTACCAGAATTGGGATCACTGTCGGTATTACGCACATTAGTCATGTAATATGACTGTTGTTGAGAAAGCCATTCATTATATTCTTCCTCACTTACAATACGCACAACACGTCTCATACTATAGTGACCTTTTCCACAAAGCTCAGCACAAGCCAACTCATAGTTGAAGCTTTCCCATCTTAGTGGACCATCTGGTTCAGTAGGATCAGCAGGCACATTCCACTCTGGGTAATTGCTTAATTCCTGTCTGTATTCCTCAGTAGTCTTAATTGGTGTAAAGATGAAGTACGTAGGAAGTCCTGGTACAGCATCCATTTTTACTCTGAAATGTGGCAGATAGAAGTTGTGTAATACATCCTTTGCAGTAATTCTTACACGCACCTTCTGGCCTACTGGCAATACAATCTCTGTAGGAAGAAAATCATCGTGATTCTTGGTATCTGTCCAGTCCTGACCAAGTGGGTTATTCGCCACATTGATCTTCTTGTAATCTCTTGTCCCAAGTTTCCCATCAGGTCCCGGGTATCTTAAATCCCAGGCAAACTGATAACCGGTTGCTTCGATTTCGATATAGTCCTCTTCAGGATCAACATCCGGCATTACACTGTTCCACACATTCAAACCTCTTACAACAAGGAAAATCAAAACGACTGTAGGAACAGCAGTCCAGACTATCTCCAATGTAGAACTGTGAGCAAAAAACTTAGCTACTCTATTTTTATCCTCTTTGTATTTGTATGAAAACCAAAACAAAGCGATGTGAGTCAATACAAATACGATCCCAGTGAAAATCAAAGTCAAATTGAACATTTGATCCAGAGACCCTCCATGCGCAGATGCAGCCTCGTGTGGGCCGTATCCCAACATATCATTTCTGTAGTACCATGCAGATACAAAACAGAAGATTAAAAATCCGACTAGGAATAACAAGAAGTAGAAGGCTGTTCTATTGTTAACTTGAGCCTGCACCTCCTCTTCACCTCTGATGGATCTAGCAATTTCAGATATCCTACCCAGCTGAACAATAATTACTGTCAGTAGGACAATCGTTAATATGGCAATTAAACCTGTCATGAATAATTATTTAAGTATGATGATGTTTACTTTCGTCAATATAGACGTCATTCTCTGGTACCAATGGCGCTTTCGTCAACATGTGTAACACAAAGAATATGAACAAACAAAGAAATCCAATGAATGTTCCCAGTTCTAGAAAACCAGGTATCGTGAATCCCATTTCAAAACTGCTTGCATGAGCAGCACCATGTGAGGCAATCTCCTCAACACCATGATGACCAGCACCTTCAATCGCATGTTCATGTGCACCATGACTGTGATCTGCACCTTCGCCGTGAGCACCATGGCCAGCAGCTGCATGAGCGGTATGAACGATACCAGGCTTAAGCATCAAGAAGAAATCAAGCCAGTGTCCTACCAATACCAAACCAGCAACGAAACCCAGTGAACCCATCTTTCTCTTTGTATCATTTCTCATAAGAATGAAGAACGGTGCAATGAAATTGATCAGAAGGTTACCGTAGAAAAGAGCTGGATATTTGGCAAAACGCTCTTTGAAATAAACCGTCTCCTCCCCTACGTTTCCGTACCAGATAAGCATGTATTGTGAAAACCACAAGTATGTCCAGAATATGCTGAATGCAAACAAAAATTTACCAAGATCATGAAAGTGTTCAGTAGTCACTTCCGGGAAGTATCCTTTTGACTTAAGATACTGAAGAATAAGAATTGTAATACAGATCATGGAAACAAACCAGCTCGCACCAGTATACCATGCGAACAAAGTACTGTACCAGTGAGCATCTACAGACATAATCCATAACCAGATCAATGCTGCACTACCAAATCCTGCCAAAGGAAGGAAAATAGCAGCCCACTTACGCATGCCATAATGCTTGTTAAAACCGTCAGAACCCGATTGGTCTTCAGCAAGTGAAAGATTTCTGATACGGCTAAGGATGAAAATCCAGATCGCTCCCAGAATCACTGTTCCTCCGAGATACCATGTTGAATTCAAAAACCCTTTCTTACCATCCAGAATCTTATCAAAGTTCTCGTGGTTAGGATCCAGAGCAGTAGGATCAGCCCAGTGATAGAGGTGATGCCAATGTGCTACCACACCGATACCTATCAATATCATTAGTGGAATGCCAATTATCAGGTATAGAGAGATAGATTCCCATACTCTTTTGAATACGACATACCAACCTGCCCAGGCAGTAATACTGGCTGACATAAAAAACCCGGCCATCAATGCTATCCCAGTAAAAAAGACGGCATTGTGTAGAAAGTTGGACCAGAACCTCGTATGAAGTTCATCGTCTCCGAACCAGGTCAGGGCCAAGCAAAGAACGCCTAAGGCCATTCCTGCCATCAACCATGTTCTGCTCTTCGTTGTGAAATTATAAGTCATTACAATTCTTTTATACTGATTTTCCTTTGTTTACTAAATCAAATTAATGACCATCTCCATGGTCATGATCACCATGATCATCATGATCTCCATGATCGTGATCGTGATCATCACCGTCATGATGGTGCTCTCCTTCTGTGTCATGGCTATGCTCTCCTTCAAGCTCTGCCATCTGTACCATTTCACCAGCTGGTCTGTCCACTTCATTAAGTGTGTTAACAAGCTGATTGTATTCTAATTTTTTCTCTTTGGCTTGAAGTGACCTTATATAATGAATTACCTGCCATCTTTCTTCGTAAGACAGTTTGTCCTTATATGCGCCCATCAAGTTTTTACCATACATGATCGAGTGATAGAATCTACCATTTGAAGCAGCGATAAACTCATCGCTGATCAATATAGCCGGAGCAACAGGATAAGCCCCGTCATCTCGTGCAAGGTATCCAAGTCCATCACCCTTTTCACCATGGCATATACCACAGAAGATGTTGTATAATTCTTTTCCTCTGGCAAGGCCGTCATCTGTAATTGGATACGGATTATCAACCAACTCTGCCATTGCTCTTGTACGCTCCTCCTCTGTATCTGCGTAGTAATAAGCTTCAGTATGTGGCGCTGTTGGAATAGCGATACGGTCAGAGCTAAGTCTGGCTACAGTACCTTTTACCGGCTCTTTTGGTTTGGCAAATTCATAGTACTCATCCTGAGAGCCCCATGTATTATTATAATAGTAGTTATAATAGTTTGCCTCGTAGGCAATGGAGTGTCCCATATCAGGCATAAATTCACTACCTGTTGTGTTACCACCAGGTTGCTGACAGGATTGCAGGAAGAATATTACCGCGAGGGCAAATACCAAACTGTATGTTTTAATCTGCTTAATCATCTCTTAAATTGTCTTTGAATGTATTTCAGCAGCACCACTGCTTTGTAAGAAAGATTCAACTCTTGAAGTATCTACCTCAGACTTATCAAAGGCGATACAAAATTTATCGTCAGTAATACGTAGGTCAATTGTTGGATTTACAACACCTGGGCCCAATCCATTTACGATATAGAAACTAACCGTCATACCAATAGCCGCAAAAAGTACGGTCAACTCGAAAATGATTGGTACGAAAGCCGGAAAGGACCAATGTGGTTTACCACCAAATATGATTGGCCAATCCTTGGTAAAAATCCAAGTCATTCCAAGGAATGCAGTCAAAGTACCCATCATACCGTAAATAAAACCGGCAATGTGTAGTCTTGACTCTGCTAGCCCAAGTAGAGGATCCAGACCGTGTACCGGAAATGGAGTATATACATCCATTATCTCCAGATGGTCAGAATTGGCTTGCTTGACAGCTCTCAGCAAGTCCTCTTCATCATTGTATAGACCAAATATTATATCTTTTGCCATTTTCTAAAATTTTATACTATCAGGCGAGTTTACCGCCGTCTAATCTGTCTTGTAAATCTTTGAGTTCATCCCACTTTCCATCTCTGGCCAGTGATGCTTGCATCGGCCATGATGAAGGATCATGCATCTGGAATCTTGAACCGGCAGCCGTAAGGATCGACTTAATATCCGCTACATCAGCTGATGCTAAATCAGCAAAACTATTAATGCCGCCTTCGTTAAGTAATTCTGCAATCTTAGGACCGATTCCTTCGATCTTTCTAAGATCATCGACCATGGTACCAGCAGCTACTGCAGTATCTGTTCCAACATTAGAAGCAGATTCGAATGATGCAGTCTCAGTAGATACAGTATCGTGACTGTGATCTGCATGTCCGTGTGTTGCATTAGGACCAGTGTATTGGTCACCTGCTGATTTAAGAATACTCTTAACCTCTGCAATTGCAACCACAGGAGCTACTCTTGTGAAGAGCAAGTATAATGTGAAGAAGATTCCCAATGTTCCTAGGAAAATACCAATCTCAACCCAAGTTGGAGAGTAGTAAGACCAAGAAGAAGGGAGATAATCTCTGGCAAGCGTAGTTGCAATAATTACAAATCTCTCGAACCACATACCGATGTTAATTACGATTGATACAAAGAATGTAACCGCTACATTTCTTCTCATCTTACGTGACCAGAATATCTGTGGAGAGATCACATTACAGAACATCATACCGAAATATGACCACCAGTAAGGTCCTACAGCTCTGTTAAAGAACGCAAACTGTTCGTAAACATATCCTGAATACCATGCTACGAAAAGCTCAGTCAAATAAGCTACACCTACAATAGTACCTGTGACAAGGATTACCTTGTTCATCGATTCGATGTGTCCTATTGTGATGTACTGCTGAAGATTCAGAACTTTTCGTGTAACGATCATCAGTGTCAATACCATTGCGAAACCAGAGAAGATAGCTCCGGCAACGAAATATGGTGGAAATATCGTTGTATGCCATCCAGGAATTACACTGGTGGCGAAGTCAAAACTTACAATTGTGTGTACAGAAAGTACAAGTGGTGTTGCAATACCAGCAAGAATCAATGATAAAGACTCCCATCTTTGCCAGTGCTTAGCAGATCCTGTCCAACCAAAAGACAGTATGTTATATATCTTTCTTCTAAGACCTTTCGCTCTGTCTCTTACTGTTGCAAAATCTGGAACCAAACCCGTATACCAGAAAAGTAATGATACCGTGAAATATGTAGATATCGCAAAAAGGTCCCAAAGTAGTGGTGAATTGAAATTAGGCCAAAGTGGTCCTCTCGTATTCGGATATGGGAAGAAATAGAAAACAACCCATGCACGACCTACGTGAATACCTGGGAACAATGCCGCACAGATTACCGCAAAGATGGTCATCGCCTCTGCCGCTCTGTTTACACCGGTTCTCCACTTCTGTCTGAATAACAAAAGGATGGCAGAAATTAGTGTTCCTGCGTGACCGATACCGATCCACCATACAAAGTTGGTAATATCCCAACCCCAACCAATGGTTCGGTTAAGATTCCAGGTACCGATTCCGTGCCAAATCGTCCAGAAGATGCAGAATACACCAAACAACAAAAATGTGATCGATAGGGTAAAACCTACTTTCCAGGCTAACCCTGGAGCGCGTTCCGTTGGTGATACCAGATCTTCCGTGATGTCATGGTAACTTTTGTTACCCTGGACAAGAGGTTCTCTGATTGAACTTACGTGATGACTCATTAAAATCTATTTCAATTTTAAATAAAAATTATGCCTCAAGACTTTCGTCTCTGTTGACAACTTTCATGGTATAATTAACAGATGATCTTACATTCACTTCTTCAAGTGAAATGAAGTTCAATGGGTTTTCGAATTTTTTGCTCAACTCGCCTTTCTTATTGTTTCTATCTCCGAAAGTGATAGCTCCAGTAGGACAAGCTGTCTGACAAGCTGTTCTTACATCCTTATCAACAAGCTTTCTTCCTTCGTTCTTAGCAGCAAGTTTACCTTCCTGAATTCTCTGAACACAGAAGCTACATTTCTCAATAACCCCTCTTGCTCTAACCGTTACGTCTGGGTTAAGAACCATACGTGTCAGGTTATCAGCACCAAAAGGAATTTCTTCTCCATTCAATGTAGGCTGGTTTGCAGGGAAGATATCTGCAGTTGTATAATCCAACCAGTTGAAACGTCTTACTTTGTAAGGACAGTTGTTCGCACAGTAACGCGTACCAACACATCTGTTGTAAGCCATTTGGTTAAGACCTTCTGAACTGTGGTTGGTTGCATTCACCGGACATACGTTCTCGCAAGGTGCGTTATCACAGTGTTGACACATCATTGGCTGATATACCACATTTGGATTTTCCGCATCTCCGAAATAGTATCGGTCGATTCTCAACCATGTCATTTCATGGTGTCTGCTGACCTCAGTCTTACCTACAACAGGAACATTGTTCTCTGCCATACAAGCCACTGTACATGCATTACAACCAATACATGCGTTAAGGTCTACGTGCATACCCCAGTGATGTCCCTGGCTGTATTTCTCCTCTGAGTATTCCTCAAATGGATAAAGTGTATTCTCATTAAGATGCTCGTACTCCGCTCTTCTCTCGCTTTTATCCTTCAGATTCTCATCAAGTTCGCTAAGCGTAGTAGTAAACATCACTGATCTGTTAACCAAACTGCCCTGGTAACCTGTAGCACCATAAGCTTTAGCAAGATCAGCTTCGTCAGCGTTGATCAATTCACCATTCTTATCAGCTGTTACACCGAAAGTGTGGTGGTATTGAACACAAGAGAAATCTTCTTCTTTTCCTTTCTTCTTGCTGACACTAACTTCTGTATTATAATATTGATTAAGTCCTTCCATTTTGGTCAGACACTCATTCACATTCACACCTACTCCTGTACCGCATTTTCCGGCTTCCTCTCTTCCATATCCAAGAGCCAAAGCCACAGTACCTTCGGCCATACCAAACTGCTTGATTACAGGCAAAGTGAAAGTCTTATCACCTATTGTCAGATCGACAATATCTCCATCATCAAGATCATTAAGTCCAACAAATCTCTTGTTGCCATCGAATTTGACTGGAACAGCCAGATAGTTACCCCAAGTCGTTCTTGCTACTGGATCAGGCATTTCCTGAAGCCAAGGGTTGGTAGCAAACTGGCCATTACCCATGTTGGCTGTTTCGAAGAACACAACTTCAAGCTCTGAAGAAGAAGGCTTGCTTACTTTTGAAACCGCCAGATTGACGTCACCAGCAAAACTTGGAGTTGCTGCATCCGAACTCATTTCTACAACGCCTTCACGAAGGCAGTTATCCCAGTAAGACTGGAAACTCAAGTAGTTAGATTGAGAAGCAAACATGTTTTCTTCCCAGTTCTTCTTAAGGTATTCAAGGTATGCTTGATCAGAGTCAGCATTGTAGTTGGCTGAATCAGACCATGTCAACAAACTCTCTTCTGATTGTCTTGTAGCAAATAGCGGGCTGATTGTTGGCTGAACAAGGCTGTAGTGACCTTTCTTAGCCTCCACATCTCCCCAACTTTCTAAAAAGTGAGAACATGGCGCTACATAATCACAAAGAGCCGTTGTCTCATTAGGCTGGTAGCTGACAGCTACTTTTGTCCCAACTTTTGCCATTGCCTCTGCGAATCTGGTAGAACTAGAAGAATCATAAGCAGGGTTTGCATCAAGCAAAACAACTGCACCCACTCTTCCTCCATTCATCTCATTGATGAGCGCATCAAGCTCCTTTTCATTTCCTTGACGTTGCATAGAAGCATCACCCATGGTAATCGTGCTACCATAAGCTCCCAGCATATCATTTATGTGATTCACAAGTACTTGCTCGTAAGGATTGTTTGAACCACTTACAACAAGTGCTTTAGAACCAGCTGAACGCAATTCCGCAGCTATTTTATCAAGAGCTGCTTTTGCTTTATCATTCAAATCTGAACCAGCTGAACCGCCAGTCATCTTACCGTGAAGGTATGCAATCGCACTACCCAGTTCAGATGGCTTAACCAGGATGCGGTTATCGGCGTTTGAACCTGTCATAGACATGAAACTTTCAACTTGAATATGTCTTGACATTTTCGGATTATCCGCATCTAAGATTCTGTTTACTGAGTATTTCTTCGCGAACTCAACTGGTGAGATCCAAGTACCGAGGAAATCAGCATTAAAACTTAGAATCAGGTCTGCTTTATCGAAATGGTAAGAAGGAATCACCGCTTGTCCGAAGCTCATTTCATTTGCTTCAAGAATTGCAGCTGATGATACCGGATCGTATGTTACCAATTTTGAACCAGGATAAGCAGCCATGAAATCACCAATCGCTCTCTTCGCAGTAGGGCTCATCAAAGTGTTGGAAACAAGCCTGACATTGGAAGCAGACTTAAGAGCAGCTTTCACTTCTCCATCAAGGTCCTCCCAACTGATATTGGTCATCTTATCACCATCCTTCTTAAGAGGATTGCGGAATCTGTTTGTATCGTAAAGACTCAATACAGATGCCTGTGCTCTTGCAGAAGTTCCACCTTCAGTTAAAGAAGAAAGGTCATTTCCTTCAATTTTGATAGGACGTCCTTCTCTACACTTAACTAGTATAGGGCAGTAGTCTCCACCATTAACATATGTACTGGCATAATAAGTAGCCACACCAGGAACAATTGCATCAGGCTTAACTACGTAAGGTATAGCCCTTTTAACCGGAATATCACATCCCGCAGCAACAGTTGCAGCACCAAGACCGAATCCAAGAAACTTCAAAAAGTCTCTACGGTTAGCCTGTGTGTGATCTAAACCTTCACTGTTGTCCAACAAACTGTTGTCAGCAAATTCCTGATCAACTGTAGCCATGAAAGATTCATCTTTTACAAGATCTTTCTCTCCTATCCAAATAGAATTCTTATCCATTTTATAATTGTGGTTCAATTTGCAATTAGTAATGACATTTTTGACACTCAAGTCCTCCGATATCTTCGACAGTCACTTTATCTCTGTTACCAGAAGCCAATTCTTCGTGGTACATCTTATAACTGTCGTAGTATTCATTATCAGCAAACTTCACTTCAGTTTGTCTGTGACAGTTGATACACCATCCCATAGACAAAGGTGAATGTTGTGCCAATACTTCCATCTCTTCAACCGGACCATGACATTCCTGACATTCCAGTTTACCTACAGCAACATGCTGTGCGTGATTGAAGTATACGTGATCTGGCAGGTTATGTATTCTAACCCACTCGATAGGTCCTTGAATTTTATCTTTTTGTTCATTGGTCAATGAGCTAACGATTCCGTCCCATTGATCATCAACAACTTGCTGTCCAGCCTCATTAATCTCTTCAAGTTCATTTTCCTGAAGGTAGTTGTCAGCAATCCATTTAGAGTAAATGGTTTTAATATCTTCATTCGACATGTTGTCGTAGTCTTCGATATAAGTATTGTCATTCGGATTGTATCCGATAGATGCGAATATCTTAGTCAATTCCGCAGTACCATACTCTGATCCTACTTTGATAGCACGGTGGCAATTCATACATGTGTTGGCTGCCGGAATAACAGAATGCTTAGATCTTCTAGCACCATCATGACAGTACTGACAATCAATCTTGTTCAATCCAGCATGTGTAGCATGAGAGAACTTGATCGGTTGGTCAGGTGCATATCCTTGCTGTCTTCCCAATGTAACTGCATTGTTGACTGTCGTGTAACCACCAAGAACAACCGCAGCAAATAAAAGGAATGTGACCACACCTTTAGACGTTAGCGTCTGCCAAAGAGTTCTTCTCTGAACGGTACGCCCTTCCTTCTCTGCAGAAATTACATTAAGGTTAGATATTACACGTGCCAATGTCACAGATAGGATTGCGAGGAATGCAAATAGCAGGTAGTACACCCAATCCGGTGTTTTTCTTTCCTGTACTTGAACAGCTGCACCAGGATCACCAATAACGGTTACTCCGTTTACATATATATCATTGATATATAATAAAATTGATTCAACGTTATCATCTGAAAGATTTGGAAAAGCCTGCATGGCAACCTTGTTCCATTCGTTGAATACCTCAACTGCACGTGGATGCTCCTCAGCTACCAGCTTTTGAGAGTTTTTAATCCAAGCAATCAGGTCTTCCCTTGGAAAGTCAGCCCATCTTTCTTCCACTCCGCCAAGCGCAGGACCTGTCGCATTGGAACGCATGTTCTTAGCGTGGCACTGAGCACAATTGGTACGGAAAAGCGTTTTTCCTTCGTCAATCGTAGGTTCGGCAAATAGAGAAAAGGAAGTTAAGACAAGCGTGAAAGCAAGGAGAATTGTCTTTAAAGAATATCTAGTCATTCCTGTCAAAATTTATGTAGTAGGTCACTTCTAAAGTCAACTAAAATCGCTGCAAATTTAAAATAAGACCCATTCATTTAACAATATTTATATAACTGTATAACTATTTAGATAGGGTCTAAATAGTTATACTGATACCTTCGCTTTAATATGCGGATGTGGATCGTAATTCATTAAGGTGAAATCCTCAAATTTGAAACCGAAAATATCCTTCACTTCTGGATTAATTTTCATTTCCGGAAGGGGTCTGGGTTCCCTTGTCAGCTGCAGTTTTGCCTGCTCCAAATGGTCCAGATACAGATGCACATCACCAAAACTATGTACAAATTCCCCCGGCTCTAATCCACATACCTGCGCCATCATCATGGTCAACAAAGCATATGATGCAATGTTGAAAGGAACACCCAGAAATGTGTCAGCAGAACGTTGATAGAGAAGACAAGACAGCTTATTATCTGCCACATAGAATTGGAAGAGACAATGACACGGCGTCAAAGCCATTTCATCAATCTCACCAACATTCCATGCATTAACGATTATTCGTCTTGAATCGGGATTATTTTTTATTAGATCCAGGGCTCTCTGAATCTGGTCGACAGATGTTCCATCTGGCCGTCCCCATGAGCGCCATTGCTTTCCATATACAGGTCCCAGATCGCCATTATCATCTGCCCACTCATTCCATATGCGAACACCATTCTCTTGCAGGTACTTGACGTTTGTATCTCCATTCAGAAACCATAAGAGTTCATGGATTATAGATTTCAGGTGCAGCTTCTTGGTCGTGACCATCGGAAATCCCTCCGAAAGATCAAATCGCATTTGATAGCCAAAGCAACTGAGTGTACCTGTTCCTGTCCGGTCTTCTTTCTGAACGCCGTATTCTAGGATGTGACTGAGTAAATCGTGATATTGTTTCAAAGCTTACTGTATGTGGCAAAAATAATATTATGGAAATATTATATAAATAAATTTCAAATATATTATTGGTCTTTCCATCGCGACAGGCCCTCATTGCGGATCAAAGAAAATTTTAATAAAAGCAAACTATACTATATATTAGGCATTTCTTGCTCGTCAAATGGGCATAAACAATAGAACTAATCTTTTGATTTACAATCAACTATAAAGACTTTATAATGAATTTGAGAAATAGCGTACTTGCCATTTTATGTGTTTTGTGTATTCCAGTCGTAAGTTTTGCAAAAGGATTGGATGAGACGATTGATGAGTGGTTTTCACCGATTGCCAGTGCCTGGGAAGGGCTTGTTTTTACAACCGTTCCTGTCGGATCTATGGATGTTCCATTTGTGGTGATACTCTTGGTGGGTGGCGCTACTTTTTTCACCCTATACTTCGGATTCATTAATGTCCGCAAATTTCCTTTGGCCATCAATGTTGTTCGAGGTAAATATGATGATCTCGAAGGGGGATCTGAACCCGTAAAAACAGATTCAGCACAAATTGTAGATGGTGATATAGTTGACACAATCAGAGTCGAAGGAAAGGCTGGAGAAGTGAGCCACTTCCAAGCTTTGGCTACTGCGGTGTCAGGAACAGTGGGTCTCGGTAATATTGCGGGTGTTGCAGTAGCAATTGCCGTGGGTGGACCTGGTGCAACTTTCTGGATGATAGTATGTGGTTTGCTGGGTATGTCGTCAAAGTTTGTGGAGTGTACTCTTGGTGTTAAGTATAGAGATGTTGGACCAGATGGTACAGTCTATGGTGGTCCGATGTATTACCTCAAAAAAGGTCTCAATGAAAGAGGCTATGCCGGAATAGGTAAAGCACTGGCTGTAATATTTGCCGTTTTTTGTGTTGGTGCATCATTTGGTGGCGGCAACGCTTTCCAATCCAATCAGGCCACAATCCAGCTGATTTCCCTTTTCGGTTTTTCAGGTGGAGCTATTAAGACCGTCATCGGAGTCATTATGGCTGCGCTCGTAGCGCTTGTCATTCTTGGTGGTATTAAGAGCATTGCCAAAGTTACTGGTCGAATCGTTCCTTTTATGGCCGCGATTTATGTTATCGCATGTCTGATTATAATATTTGCGAACATTTCATTTCTTGACGATGCGTTTGGATTGATATTCAAAGGTGCCTTTAGTCCGGAAGCCGGATTCGGAGGTATTCTGGGTGTATTGATTGTAGGTTTTCAAAGGGCTGCCTTCTCAAATGAAGCCGGTGCTGGATCAGCGGCCATTGCGCATTCTGCTGTAAGAACAAGATTCCCGGCAAGTGAGGGTATTGTTGCTTTGATGGAGCCGTTTATTGACACCGTATTAATCTGTACAATGACAGCTTTGGTGATTATCATGTTCAATAGTGATGGCGCATTCACATATGGCAATCTGGATCCTAATAATAATGTGATATTGAATGCAACCGGCCAATCTGTTGGTGGTGTTGACCTGACAAGTCTTGCCTTTGAGTCCGTATTACCATGGTTTCCGTACATCTTAACCATAGCTATTGTTTTGTTTGCATTTTCCACTATGATCTCCTGGTCATACTATGGACTTCAATCATGGAAGTTCCTGTTTGGAAAAGGCAAAGCTGCGGATTTAACCTTTAAGGTGTTGTTCCTTTTGTTTGTAGTTATTGGTGCTGCTGCAAAACTGGACGCTGTGATTAAGTTTTCAGATGCCATGATTCTCGCTCTGGTATTTCCGAATATGATCGGTTTGTTTTTCTTATTTCCAAAGGTCAAGGAAGAGCTTCAGAAATATCTAAATGCAATAAGATCGAATAACTCTTAATCCAAAAGTGCTCGTATTACAAACCGGAAGCAACATAGGCTCCAGACTTAAGAATCTTGCACTTGCAAGACACTTCATTCAATACGCTCTGGGACCATTAGATCTTGTCTCCTCAGTTTACGAAAGTGAACCATGGGGTGTGAAGGATCAACCAGCATTCCTAAATCAGGTTTTCACTGTTAATTGTGACAAGTCTGCTGAAGCGATCTTGTCAGAGATTCAGGAGATAGAGCATATGATGGGCAGAACACGTATTAGAAAATGGGGTGAAAGAATAATTGATATCGACATTTTATTCCTGGACGAACAAATTATAGAAAAAGCTAATTTAAAAATACCCCACCCTGAAATAACAAATCGTAATTTTGTGCTGACACCGCTGAACGAGATACTATCAGATTTCATTCATCCGGTATTGCATAAATCAATCAATGAACTAATGGCAGAATGCAAGGACGAATGCAAAGTGCTGCCATATACATCATGAGTGTAAAGGAATTACCATACGAATTCATCTGTATCGAAGGGAATATCGGAACAGGCAAAACTTCACTAGTAGATCTGCTGAGCTCAGAGTTTGGCGGTCGTAAATTACTGGAGCAGTTTGAAAACAATCCATTCCTACCTCTTTTCTACAGTGACCCGGAACGATACGCATTTACGGTCGAGCTTTTCTTCATGACGGAAAGGTACAAGCAAATGCAAAACCACCTGACGAATTCCGATCTTTTCAACAGGTATGTGTTTTCTGATTTTTCATTTATCAAGACTTTGCTGTTTGCCAGAAAAAACCTTGGAGAGGAGGAGTACAAGTTGTTTCAAATGCTGTTTTCGGTGATGAACAAATCATTTCCGAAACCGGATTTATTGGTGTATTTACACAGAGACACGAATTACTTGTTGAGCAATATCAGAGAGAGAAATCGAAGTTTTGAAAAGACCATTAGTCATGAGTACCTTAAGACGATTCAGGACTCATACTTTGAATACCTTAGGAATATCACATCCTTCCCAGTATTGATTCTTGATCTTAAGGATATGGATTTCGTGAACAACACCAATCACTATGAAACTCTTAAGTTTCTCATCTCCAAAAAATACAATCCCGGTGTGCACCGGATTTCACTTTCGGTATAATTAGCTTTGTTCGGGCTTCATCTGAGGGAAGAACAATACATCCTGGATTGAATCCGAATTGGTCATAATCATCGCCAATCTATCGATTCCTATCCCGATACCTGCTGTTGGTGGCATGCCATATTCCAATGCTCTCAGGTAGTCTTCATCCAATTGCATGGCTTCTTCATCTCCCCTCTTACCCAATTCCAACTGATCCTCAAATCTTTGGCGCTGATCGAGTGGGTCATTCAACTCTGAAAAAGCATTGCAAATTTCCTTGGCATTACAAATGGCTTCAAACCTTTCAACAAGGCCATCCTTGCTGCGATGTTTTTTAGCCAATGGAGACATCTCGACAGGATAATCAGTAATAAAAGTAGGCTGAATCAGGTGATGCTCACATTTCTCTCCGAAGATTTCGTCAATAAGCTTGCCTTTACCCATAGATCCATCGATAGGTACTCCAAGACTACGAGCCGTATCTCTGAGTTGGTCTTCATCCATTTGTGATATATCAACACCTGTGTAGTGCTCTATGACCTCAAACATGGTATATCTTTTCCAAGGTCGCTTGAAACTGATCATGTTGTCACCTACCTGCACATCGGTAGTTCCATGAATCTCCATGGCTACATATTCAACCATTTCTTCCATGAAGTCCATCATCCAGTTATAGTCCTTATAAGCCACATATAATTCCATAAGTGTAAACTCAGGATTATGAAAACGACTCATACCTTCATTTCTGAAGTCTTTGGCAAACTCAAACACACCATCAAAACCTCCAACTATCAATCGCTTGAGATATAGTTCGTTTGCTATTCTCAAGTAGAAGGTTGTATCCAATGTATTGTGATGGGTCTTAAACGGACGGGCAGCTGCTCCACCATATACAGATTGTAGAATTGGTGTTTCCACTTCAAGATAACCACGATCAGTCATGAACTTGCGCATAGCGTTGATCATCTTGGTTCTTTTTACAAAAGTCTCGCGCACCTCAGGATTGACTGTGAGATCCACGTATCGCTGTCTGTATTTGAATTCCGGATCGGTTACACCATCATATACTTTTCCCTCAGCATCGGTCTTGACAACCGGCAAAGGCTTGACACTCTTACTTAATAGGACAAGTTCTTTTACATGAACTGAAGTAGTTCCTGTTTGTGTCGTAAACACATAGCCTTTAACTCCTATGAAATCACCCAGGTCTAAGAGCTTTTTAAAGATCTGATTATAAAGATCTTTATTCTCTCCAGGACAGATTTCATCTCTGTTTACATAGATTTGAATCCTGCCTGAACTATCCTGTATTTCCGCAAAGGAGGCCTTTCCCATGATACGTCTGCTCATGAGACGCCCGGCCAGGATTACCTCTTCAAAGCCTTCAGCACCTTCTGTATAGTTATCATGTATCTCTTTAGCCGAATGGCTTATCGGGTACGTTTCGTTTGGAAATGGGTCTACACCCAAATCAATGATTTTCTGAAGGTTTTCTCTTCTTATCGATTCCTGTTCACTAAGATGTCTGTCCATTACATTTTAATTGATGCGCAAAATTAATATATAATTCACAGCAGTCTAAGGAAATTAGAAATTCTGAATATTACTTTTAGCTTCCTTAGAATAGGCAAATTGCAATTTGCTTTCGTTAATTAAATAATGAGGTAAACAGCATTAATTGTTAATTTTAAATTTTAATCCAGCCTTTAATTGATGAAATTTTCAATCAGACTATCATTAGCCCTGATTTTTATGTGGAACCTATCTATGGGTCAAACCACCCTTTTGGACGATCCTGGTTTTACTTTCACAGCAGTTAGCGGTCCGGATCCTTTATATGAATGGGATTCTCCAACCATAGATATTTCGAATTGCACCTCAGTAGAATTGGTTTTTGATTTTGAATGGTCACTGGATTGGCCAGGTGGAGGCAACATGGAAAGCGCGGATGAGTGTAGCAGTTGTGCTGGTGACCCTACAGATCCTTTTGGAGGTGGTTGTGCCAATTGCTGGGACATGTTGTATACCCAAGTCTTCTTGGATGGAGGTGAAGTAGGGAGTGAATTACAAGGTGGACCGGGATGGGATCAACAATCTGGTTTTAGTGTATTAGGCCCCTTTTGCACTGATGGCGCTGAAGAGATGACGGTTGAATTCGATGCAACAGTGCATGCAGTAGGTCCTCCAGCTGAGGAAATTGAGGTAAGCGATATAATGATAATATGCTGGGAAGCCATTCCCACAATTGAAGAACCACTGGATGTGTGCGAAGGTGGGGAGATTGATTTGATAGGTGATGCAGACGATACAGATATAGTTCAATCATGGTTTTGGCAGACAAACGGTTCTGCATTGATAGATAATGATGCCATTCAGTCTACGATGGCAACCAATGTATCAGACGGTGATGAATTCACACTCACCACAACTGATGTCAACAGTTGCCAGGGTACCGAAACAATAGAAGTTGCTGTAAGTACTTATGATGTGGAAGTAAGTGGAGGTGGCATTATATGCGAAATAGGTTGTACGGACGAAGATTCAGATCTCCTCATTGAGTTAACGGGTGGCAATCCTCTATATTCTGTAAATCTTAATGTCAATGGATTTCCTCTTCCTTTTGTTCCTTCGATAGACGTAGAGGGTGTGTTTAGAATATGCAGTGATCCGGATGTTGGATTTCCAGAATATGACGATAGCACAGATCCTCCCGAGATTACATTGCCCAGCTTTTTCTTCCCAATAGACATCGAGGTCATTAGCGTGACAGACGATTCTGGTTGCCAGGGAAACATCATTAATGGATCTGTAAATTACAGCATCCAGACACCACCAGATATCAACGATCCCGATTCGCCTGAATACTGTGTTGAAGCAGATGGCACAATCGATCTCACATTAATGAATGATGATATCTCTACTGATGGATTTGACATCCTATGGTTTGAAGATGAAGATCTAGAAGAAGAAATATCAGATCCTACAATGTATGAAGTAGCTAATGGCTCTACCGTCTATGCGATAGTTGACGATGGTGATTGTATTTCAGAAACTGTAGAAGTCGAATTGGATCTTTTAATTCAACCCGAAATAGAAATAATAACTAGTCCCATTGCCGGATGTGGCATCGGAGATTTTTTCCTTCCCGACATTGCTGACATAGCGGACATTGAGAATGCGGTCAATCCTGGATACTACCTTGATCCCAATGGAGAAAACGGGCCCGTTACATCTATTGACCCTGAAGATGTTGATGAGATTTACATCTTTGATTCTGCAGGTGAAAATTGCTTTGACGAAGCTGTGGTTCCAGTTCAAATTTTACAAGGTCCGGACGTTGAAAGTCCGTTGGATGAACTGGCTGGTTGTGGAGAACTTTTTCTTCCGTTTCCAACAGGATCTGACATAGATATGGCGATCTACAATACTGAAGAAGATGGAACAGGGGACAGCTTTAATCCAGGTGATGTAATAAGCATAACAGATAATCTCGATGAAATCTTTTTAATAGCATCAAATATTAATGGTTGCACAACTACAATAGAACTGGAGATTAATCTTGAAAACTCAATTGACTATACCGTGGTGATTAACTCACCCAGTTGTGATTCACTGATACTTCCAGCAATCATCCCTGCCAGTGCATCTGTATCATATTATACAGCAAGTATGGGTGGGGGCATGATGCTATCGCCCGGTGATATAATCTATGCCCCATTTGATGGCACCTTGTATATATTTGATACGCAACTCACCGGGGATTGCGCAGAAGAAGACAGTATTGATATCGTTGTTGGATTTGGACCTGAACCTGTATTTCCATCTGATACCACAGCCTGTGAGTTTCTTGTACTGCCAGAATTCGGAGGAACTACCGGCGCTAATATCAGATACGCCCAATTTCCAATTACTGATCCCAATTCTACCTACCTGCCCGGTGATACAATTGCCTTCAGCCAATTATTGTATGTATTGGACACAATTGGATCATGTATATATTTCGATTCGCTTCAGGTCAATATAAATGTAGAACCAAATATTGGAGTGGACTCCAGCCTCATCATATGTGAAGGGTTTCTATCATCCACATTTAACTTCATGGATTATCTAGGAAATCCCCAGACTGGTGGTGAATGGAATTATCCAGTTATACCTGATTTCAATCCTACAGATTCAAGCAGCATAGATTTATCATTGGTACCTATTGGTACATATAGCTTCCAATACACAATTGAGGACAGTCTTTGTGGCTTGTTCACATCCCGACTTGATCTAGAGGTTATTGGCGTACCCTTTGGAGGTAACAACAACAGTTTGAATTTGTGTACCGTGAGTGAAGAACTGAACTTTGTTGAACTGATTGGCAACCCGGATGAAGGAGGTGACTGGATGCAAGTATCTGGTCCTGAAGATGTACAGATCATTGATAGCACTATGGTTGATCTGAGCGGTGTACAACCAGGTGATTATGTGTTCATTTATGTTATAGAGGGGGAAGCCATTACCGAGTTTTGTGAACCGGAATCAGCTTCATTATTTATTGCTATAGGAAGCGGTGCCAATGCTGGTTCAGATAATAGCATTACAGCTTGCCAGGGCGATATAATACAGCTAGACAGTTATATCTCAGCAGATGCTGAAACAGATGGGATATTTGAAGGTGATAATCTTATATTCAGTGGGAATAGTTGGAATACAGCAATGGCAGATGCCAACACTAATTATCTTATCAATTATATCGTACAGAGTGATGATATGGCTTGTCCGAATGATACCGCCTTTATCAATATTGAGTTGGTAGAGCAACTTAATGCCGGTGATGCAGTGGGCGATATCATGGCATGTGAAGGAGATGAAATCGACTTGAGTTCTCTTCTGATAAATGCTTCCGCTATAGGTGATTTTGTCTTCGCCAGCGATCCAACTACTGTCATTACTGACGGTTTGTGGATAGCTGATACTAATACAAACTTTTATCATATCCTGGAATCTGCAGGATCATGCCCTGCTGACAGCTTATTATTCGCTATAGAAGTTGCTGAAAATCCACAATTCAATATAGTCTTGCAAGGTGAAGACTTATGTGCGGGAAGTAATGCTGGGCTTAATCTTTCCATTAATCATCAAAATGTGCAAGCCAATATATATAGCATCAGGATTGAAGAACAAGTCTCAGGCACAGAAGTAATAAATATTGACAGTCTATCACAAACAGATTTGAGTTTCAGAATTTTCAGTAATGATTCTCCAGAACCCATCTCCAACGATTCCATATTTATTCCAACGATAGCTGGTATATATGTTTTACGTGTAACTGCTACTGATCTCGCTGGCTTATGTGCAGATGATCTGGATATTGAAGTAGAAATTGAAGTGTTCGAATCATTTGAAGAAAACATTGATGTTACACTTTGCCAAGGAGATAGTTACAACTATAACGGAACAGATTATACGAGTTCACAAACACTTACTTTTTCAAGTGGCGTCATTGGTTGTGATAGTATAATCAATATTAACATCAGCAATTATCCGCAGGAGACGGGCTTGGTTTCAGGGAGTTTCTGTAGTGGGGACACAATAGATGTCCTCGGAGAATTAATAACAGATGACACCCAGACCACACTTGTATTCGTAGATATGGCAGCATTCAACTGTGACTCAATTGTTGATGTAGATGTCATATTTGAAGATGCCATTTTTGCCAACTTCCAGGATGTACTTTGTGCGGATGAGAGCTTAACGATTAATGGAAATGAATATGATATCAATAATCCTACTGGAATGGATACGCTGCTGAGTAGTGCTGGCTGTGACAGTATTCTGACAATCAATATCAGTTTTACTCAAAACCCAGAAGGGTCATTCACTGCTGACATTTGTTCAGGTGAATCAATTGACATTGGTGATGACACCTATGATGACCTAAACCTTCAGGGAACGACAATACTTGAAGGTCAAGCGAGTAATGGTTGTGACAGTATAGTTAATGTCGATCTCAATCTAATTATGGATTCATTCTTTGATCTTGAAGCTAGTATTTGTCCGGGTGACCAGGTGAATGTCGGTTCGGACGTATACGATATTATCAATAACTCAGGTACCACAATATTGCCTAATGCGGCGGAAAGTGGCTGTGACAGTATAGTTAATGTGTCAATATCAGAACTGCCTGCCTCCATGTCTGATCTTTCAGATGACATATGCCCAGATCAAACAATAACAGTAGGTCCCGATGTTTACAGTTCTGGAAACCTTTCTGGAAGCACAATCCTGAGTGGAGCTGCTGAAAATGGCTGTGACAGTATAGTTAATGTGAATTTGAATTTACTACTTCCTTCAGCACTTATCGAAGTTGACAATTGCCCGGGAGAGACAAACGCTGATATAATGATCAACAATTTGGAATCACTGGATCTACCGGTATCCATACAGGTGAATAGTGAGTCATTCGGACCATATACCGAGTCACCAATTGATCTGCAGTTGACTTCTCCAGGAATCTATGATATAGAGATCTTGGGTGCTGGAGGCTGCACCTATGCTGAAACAGTCATGGTAGATGACCTGACAACTATTAATCTGGAGATCATCAATACAAACCTGGATATCAACAGCTATCAACTTGACATACAGACCAACTTTAATTACAATTCAGCTGACTGGTCGTTTGATAGTGGTCTTGCAAATGCCAGCATGTCTGCAAATGATGGTTTGCAAATTACGATAGGTGAGAGCACTAATGTTACTATTGAGCTTTCAGATGGGAATTGTAGTTTGAGCAGTACTGTGTTTTTATTATTTGAAGAGCAAGTAATAGATGAGAATATTTATATACCTAATATAATTGACATCAATGATCCGGAGAACGGATCGTTCCAGATATTTACAGGTGAAGGTATAAGCGTTACAGCCCTCAGTATATATGACAGGTGGGGCAATCTCATTTTCGATGCTGAGAATAATACATCAGAGAATATTCTGTGGGATGGCAGAAGAAACGATAGAAATGTAGAGCAAGGAGTGTACGTCTACAAAGCTTCAATTAGCTATGCCAATGGCAATGAAGAAACTTTAATAGGTAGTCTGACTGTTATCAGATAAGGAAATCCTAAATCATATTATTATATTTTGTTATATGTTGTTAATTTTGGTAATTAGCATCTAATCAATACAAGGCAAATGGCACAGGTCACATATACAGAAGACAATATTAAATCGCTGGATTGGAAGGAGCATATCAGGCTTCGCCCGGGTATGTATATTGGAAAGCTTGGTGATGGTTCCACACAGGATGATGGCATCTATGTTCTCCTGAAGGAGGTTATTGACAACTGTATTGATGAGTTTGTTATGGGACATGGCAAACAGATAACCATCAACATCAAAGACGGACATGTGTCCATTCGAGATTATGGTAGAGGGATACCATTGGGTAAGGTCGTTGATTGTGTATCCAAGATCAATACTGGTGGTAAGTATGATTCCAAGGCCTTTAAGAAATCTGTGGGTCTCAATGGTGTAGGTACAAAAGCTGTAAATGCCTTATCGGAAAACTTTAAGGTATCTGCCTTCAGAGATGGGAAAAGCAAGACGGCTGAATTCGCCTTTGGAGAACTGACCAAAGAAAGCAGAATAAGTAAATCGACAGAGAAGAATGGAACGCTCGTAGAGTTTACACCAGATCAAGATATCTTCAAAAAATACAGGTTCAGAGATGAGTATATTGAAGATAGACTATGGGACTATGCTTATCTGAACTCAGGTCTTAAGATAATCTTCAATGGCAATACTTATCATTCAAAAAATGGTCTTCTTGATCTGCTTAGCAACAAAACAGATGCTGATAAACTAAGATATCCTATCATCCATTTATCAGGCGAGGATATTGAAATTGCTTTGACGCATGGCGCGCAATATGGCGAAGAGTATTACTCATTTGTCAATGGGCAAAATACAACGCAAGGAGGAACACATCTTCAAGCTTACAGAGAAGCAATTGTAAAAACTGTAAGAGAACATTTCAACAAAAACTTTGATGCCCGTGATATACAGACTGCTATCATCGGAGCCATTTCGGTAAGAGTGGAAGAGCCTGTTTTTGAATCACAGACCAAGACAAAGCTGGGATCTGTAAAGATGTCTCCAGATGGTGTTACGGTGAGAAGCTTTGTAGTTGATTTTGTGAAACAGCAACTAGACAACTACCTGCATAAAAACAAAACTGTTGCAGAATCAATTCTTAAGAGAATACAGCAGTCTGAAAAAGAAAGAAAAGAAATTGCCGGCATTAAAAAATTGGCCAATCAAAGAGCCAGGAAAGCCAACATTCACAATAAGAAGCTGAGAGATTGCAAAGTCCACTATAACGATAAGCGTGGAAACCAGGAAGATAAAGAAGCGACTACCATCTTCATTACCGAGGGTGATTCAGCTAGTGGTTCTATTACGAAAGCAAGAGACGTTAAATCTCAAGCCGTATTCAGTCTTAGGGGTAAGCCGCTTAACAGCTTTGGTCAAACCAAGAAGATCGTTTATGAAAACGAAGAGTTAAACCTATTACAACATGCCCTAAACATTGAGGATGGTTTGGAAGGTTTAAGATTCAATAAGGTCGTCATAGCTACAGATGCTGATGTGGATGGGATGCATATTCGACTTTTACTGTTGACGTTCTTTCTTCAATTCTTTCCTGACCTCGTCAGGGAGAAACACTTATTCATACTCGAAACACCTCTGTTCAGGGTGAGAGACAAACAGCAAACTTTCTATTGTTATTCCGAAAAAGAAAAACAAGAAGCTATAAAATCGCTTAGAGGGAAACCAGAAATCACCAGGTTCAAAGGATTGGGTGAGATATCACCAAACGAATTTGGAGCTTTTATCGGGGAAGATATTAAGCTGGAGCCTGTGTTGATTCGAAACAATACCCGCATTACGGATTTACTTAGCTACTACATGGGGAAGAACACTCTGGAACGACAAAAATTCATCATAGATAACCTCAAAGTTGAACTTGATGAATTGGATGAAAAGGAAATCATCACCTTGGATGAATAGCAGATTGGCAGAAATTATTAAAACGCTCCAATAAGTACTTTTTACGTTTCATCGGTGAAATAATACAATTCAGATTTATTCGATTGCGCAGAGCCTGTAATACATAAAGCTTTGGGGAAAATTGAATAATGAAAACAGTCAGCACTACTCTCCTTCTATTTATCTCCATAATAGTTACAGCACAATCAGGGTTACAAACTGTCAAAGGAACTGTAATAGATAAGGAATCCGAAATGCCATTGATCGGCTCATCAGTTGAATTGATTGTAAATGGTGAAATACTTGGGACCACTACTGATCTAGATGGTCGTTTCTATATAAATGGAGTCTCACCAGGTAGACATGCAATTCGTGTCTCCTATCTTGGATACGAGTCTCAAAATATCCCCAATATAATTGTGAGTTCAGGCAAGGAAGTAATCCTTAATATCGGATTGGAGGAATCTATTGTAGCTCTGGACGAGGTAGTAATAAAGGCAAGCACACCCAAAGACAAGGCCATTAACGAAATGGCGGCTGTAAGTGCGAGAACATTTTCACTGGAAGAAGTTGTACGTTATAGTGGCGGACGAAATGATGTATCAAGACTGGTCAGCAATTATGCAGGTGTCTCTACCGCAGATGATTCAAGAAATGACATTGTTATCCGTGGCAACTCTCCTACTGCAGTCCAATGGAAACTTGAAGGTATGGCCATCCCTAATCCAAATCATTTCGCAACATTGGGAACAACTGGAGGGCCGGTATCAGCATTGAATACCAACCTCCTTAGAAATTCGGATTTCCTCACTTCAGCTTTCCCTGCAGAATATGGCAACGCGCTATCTGGCGTATTCGATATAGGCTTCAGGTCAGGCAATAAAGATAATTATGAAACGACATTACAACTAGCCGCCTTTAGCGGTGTTGAAGCCATGTTCGAAGGCCCATTAAGCAAAAATAAGAACGCTTCGTTTGTTGTAAGCTTTAGAAATTCCTTTGTTGGACTTGCCAACGAACTTGGTATTCCAATTGGCACAAATGCAACACCGGATTACAGAGATCTTTCTTTTAAAATTGATTTGGGAAGAACTGCTCTTGGCAAATTCGAGATATTTGGAATCGGTGCAACCAGTGACATCAGTTTCCTGGCTACTGAGACAGACCCCAACGACCTGTTTGCTGAACCAGACTCAGATGCAAGAGCTCAATCAAGATTGGGAATCTTTGGAATTAAACACACAGCATTGTTAAATGACAAAACTTACATCAGGACAAGCATTCTGGCCAGTCATGCGAAAAATGATTTCATCCAGGAGAGATATACCGATGAGACACTGAGTGAAAAATTTCAGTATGCGTCTGCTAATGATGTTCTTAACAGACAGGTTATGAATATCTTTCTGAATTCTAAACAAAGCGCTCGATATACGCTCAGAACAGGAATCACTGTTGAACGTATGGATGTAAGTACATTGAGTACAGATAGCAGCGGAAATCCTGATAATAATGGAGATGGAATAGAGGACCTGGAGACCGTCAGAGATTCTGAGCAAGAACTCTTTCTATTTGAAGCATATGCACAGGAAAAGATCAAACTTAGCCAGAAATCTACACTCAACCTTGGACTACATGTACAATATCTTGATTTCACTGAAGACTTGGTCTGGGAACCCAGAGCGTCTTTCTCATTTGAACTATCGGACAGAGACAAAATTAATGCTGGGTACGGATTACACAGTCAGATTACACCTCTACCCTTCTTATTCCAGACAAGAACTGTTGATGGAGAAATAGTATTGATGAATAAAGAATTGGAATTTACCAAATCGCATCATTTTGTATTGGGATGGGATCGGGCCTTGGGTTCTGATTGGAGATCTAAAGTTGAGCTATACTATCAGTCTCTATTCGATGTACCTGTAGAGTTAGAACAGAGCAGCTTCTCAGTTTTGAATTTTGGTGCGGACTTTGGTTTTCCTTCCAGAGGACAACTTGTTAATACGGGTACAGGAAGAAACTACGGTCTGGAATTGACTCTGGAAAAGTTCTTCAGCAATCAATTCTATGGCTTGTTAACGAGCTCCATCTTTGCTTCCAAGTATACAGGAAGTGATGGAATTGAAAGAAGTACGGCATTTGCAAATAACTTTGTTTTTAATTTCCTTGGTGGTAAAGAGTTTTCTATTGGACGAAACAATACATTAACTGTTGATTTTAAATACACATATGCTGGCGGACGAAGATTCACACCAGTAGATCTTGAAGCATCTCAGCAGATTGATTCAGAGGTACTCAAAGAAAGTCAAGCTTTCAGTGAGCGTTATCCTTACTATATGCGTATTGACTTCAAGATTGGTATTAGGCTCAACAGTGACAAGCGTAAATTTTCACAGCAGTTCTTTCTGGATTTTCAGAACATTACCAATAGAGAAAATGTATTTGTAAACCGATACAACAGAGTTACGAACGAAGTAAACACGGTATATCAATCAGGCTTCTTCCCTGACATTATGTACCGCGTTCAGTTTTAAATAAATATCTTAGAAAAAAAATACTTGATAAGCAGTTCAAAAAATACAATTGGTTATAATGACAGGAAGTTTATTCTCATAGGCATTCCTGTCATATCTCTTATTATAAGTGGCATTCTGTTTGGAAACATGCTGGCAGAAAACTCACTGATGTTCTTTGGCAGTTGTTTTCTAATTGGGCTTATCTATACAAGTTCATTTTGGATAGGATTTAGAGAGCTATACTTCTATAGCATAAGAAAATTCAGAAATCAGCAATCTAAAAGATATGGTTTCCTAATGATAGCCTCAATAGGCCTGTATATTTTGATCAAAATCTTCTTGGGAACTGTAATTGAAACTTACCTTTTTGATATTCATAGTTATCCTGGATTTAAAGAGAACGGACCTCATGCGATTTCAGAAGTACTTTCCTCAATGGTTGTTATCATTATGATCCTTGCTATATATGAAAGCAGCTATCTAAATGGTCAATTACACAAATCGATTATTGAAAAGCAAGATCTTCAAAAACAAAATATTCAGTCACAACTTGATGGATTGAGGAATAAAGTAAATCCGCATTTCCTTTTCAATTCACTAAATACCTTGTGTAATCTTATTCCTGAATCACCGGAAAGAGCTGAGAAATTTGTTCAGCAAATGTCACGGGTATATCGGTATATACTTGAAATAAGGGATGAAAAACTAATTCCTTTGAAAGAAGAACTCGATTATCTTGAATCGTTCAAGCACCTATTGCTTGAGCGCTTTGGTGACAATCTTAGTATTAGCATAGAGATCCCTGATAGTCATAGAGACAACAAGATAGTACCGCTTTCGCTTCAGATCTTACTTGAAAATGCCATTAAGCACAATATCATTTCCAAAGAAAAACCGCTCCATGTTAAGTTGTACATAAATCAGAATGGCCAGCTTGTAGTTGAAAATAATCTGCAAGTCAAAAGACAAGTTGGAAATTCTACAAAATTTGGACTTGAAAATATAAAACAACGATACAAGTTCCTTACAGACAAAACTGTTGAAGTCATCTCTACCACACAGAACTTCATTGTCGTACTTCCATTAATATCCACACAAACAAATACATAGATGTCAGAATCAAGAATACTGATTATTGAAGATGAACCACCTGCAGTGAATAGGCTCAGCAAAATGCTTCATAAACTTGACCCTGGTATTAACATAGTAGATATCATTGATTCAGTAGAAACTGCAATCAAGTATCTCAATTACAACAATTCACTCGATCTTATATTCATGGATATTCAATTATCCGATGGATTGAGTTTTGAAATTTTTAGTGAAATAGACTTAAACACGCCGGTTATTTTTACCACAGCGTATGACCAATATATGCTCAATGCCTTTAAAGTCCACAGTGTAGATTATCTGCTGAAGCCGATTGAAGTAGATGAACTTACTAGGGCTTACAATAAGTTTAATAATTATTTCAACACCCAAAAGAATAATCAACAAACCGACTTCTCTGGCCTAATAGATCAACTTACACAAAAGAGCTACAAGGAAAGGTTCCTGGTCAAAACAGCCTCCGAATTAAAGTATGTCCCGATAAGTGATATAGCTTATTTCTATTCAGAGGATGGATACAGTCATATCTGCACATCCAACAAGTCAAAATACATTATTGATTATAAGCTAGATGAGTTGGATAAACTTGTAAATCCATCCGACTTTTTTCGTATCAGCCGTCAAATGGTAGTCAATATTGGCAGCATCAAGAAAATTGAATCCTACTTCAATAGCAGATTAAAACTTAGCCTCAACCCACAGCATAGCCGAGAAGTTATTGTGAGTCGAGACCGCTGTAATGACTTCAAAAGTTGGCTCGACAGATAATTTTTTAGGTTTTCACCAACAACAGACCTTCTCTCCTACGTCTAACAAGGTGTTAGTTAATTCAATACAAACACCACTATCATGAAAAATACATTCAATTTCCGTTTTGGCCTTTTGGCTATACTGGCTTTCATTACGATCGGTCTGTCTTCTTGTCTTAAAGACGAATGCTCCGAAGTAAGACATTTCCTTGAATACAGACCGATCTATGTTCAAGCTTCACAATTCAGAATAGATCCTGTATTCGAGGAAAGCAGGACCTTTGTCAATCCTGGCAAAATCTATTTCTATGACAATATGATTTTCATTAATGAAAAATATGAAGGCATTCATATCATAGACAATTCAAGCCCGGAAAATCCACAAAACATAGGTTTTATTGCCATTCCTGGCAATGTTGATGTCGCCATCAGGAATAACAAACTGTACGCTGACAATTACGCAGATCTTATCACAGTAGATATCTCTGACATTAGAAACCCAAGACTTGAATGCAGAGAGATAAATGGATTTGACGAATACTGGGAAGACGCTCAATTAGGCTACCTCGTCAGATATGAGCCTACAGAACGCAGCATAGCAGTGGAGTGCAGTGATCCCAATTTTGGAGATGACAACTTCAACAGAAACGGACTTATATTCCTAGCTGAAGATGCTAACATCTCCAATAATACGCCGGATGGAAACTTGAATGCCGATGGATCAGGAACTGGCGGTTCTTTGGCCAGATTTACAATTGCGCATGAGCATCTTTATATTATCAATGATAGAGATTTGATCGCATATGCAATTGAAGGTCAATGCCCTGAAAGAATGGAAACTACCTATGTAACCTGGGCTATAGAGACAATCTTCCCTTATGAAAATTTCCTATTCATAGGAGCTAATAATGGGATGTACATCTATGATGCAAGCACACCTTCACAGCCAACATATGTCTCGGAGTTCAGACATGCCAATGCCTGTGATCCGGTATTTGTTAAAGATGATATTGCTTATGTCACACTTCGAGATGGAACGGCTTGTCAAAACTTCACCAATCAACTGGAGATAGTTGACGTATCTGATATCAGAAATCCAGAACTGATTGCAACACATGAAATGGAACATCCACATGGCCTGTCGGTAAGAGACGATGTGCTCTATATCTGTGAAGGCCAGCATGGATTAAAGGCATTTAATACAACAGACCTTGTGGGTCTGAATGATAATCAACTTTCACACCTTAAGGGTATTCACGCCATTGACGCCATATCACTAAGCTCTGATCACCTTCTTGTAATCGGAGACGATGGATTGTATCAGTTTAATACAAACAATCCGCTGGACATTGAAGAATTAAGTTATCTGGCGGTTCAAAGATAATCTGACATGAAAAATTATATAATCAACTCAATACTTGTATTGTATGCTTTCCTATTGAGCGCAACCATGGCTATCGCACAGGAGAACACCATTCCTGATAGCAAGAAAGCCATAGTTGAATTAAAAAATGGAAGCAAAGTAGAAGGTGAAATTCTTGATTGGAAAATTGGTGAATCCATAACACTCAGATTTGATTGGGGTGGAGAATCAAGGATCGATCAATACAGAATAAAGAAAATAACACAGCTGTCTGCAGGTAACAGATTGAAAGCCGCTTATCTGTTTAAGGATAAGGGCTACTATTACAGCTTGAGACTGAATGTCATTGCCGGCAATGATGGTTCCAGAGCCAATGGTGTGATGGGTATGGGAGTGAGCGCATCAGCTGGTTACAGATTTAATCACCTATTTTCATTAGGTGGAGGAGTAGCTTACGATCGTTTCATATGGGACTCAGGTGAAAACCTGGTTCCCATTTTTGTGGAAGCAACCGGTTATCTGTCTCAACAGAACAGATCCTTGTTTTACAATGTACAAAGTGGTTATGCATTTGCATTTGAGGATGATCAATATCTCCTAAGTGATGCAAAAGGTGGTTTCATGATCTACCCCAACATCGGACTAAGATGGGGAACTGAAGATGTTAAATACATTCTGAGTGTTGGGTACAAATTCCAACATGCAGAATTCACTTATGATAGCCCATGGAATCCTGGTGAACGATCAGAACAAGATCTCCTGTTTAAAAGACTTACCATTGGTTTTGGCATAACTATCTAATATGAAACAGTTCTTGAAATTGACTGCTTGCGCAATTACGGCTATAGTGATCATTGCTTGTAACAAAAGCGATGATAATACTGATTGTGTTACTCTGGAAGAGAACAGTAACTGGCAATCTGAAATGCTGATACCTCAAACGCATGACATACAGTTTCCAGATGACTACGAAGGTCTGGGTCTGACTGGATTTGAAGGTCCCATTTTCTTTAAGCACAAGCCGGACTCCAGTGTGTTTTTCCAGTATTCCTTCTGTGGGCCATTATTCTGTGAACCATTTGGTGTCTGCTTTGATCAAGACTTTGATGAAACAGAAGAAGTACCTTTGGATTGGCTTAGCAGCTACTTTGATCCATTGGACATAAGACAGGATTTCTGTGATAACGGAGATAAGTTAAGAGGCATGTTTTTTCACAATGACAGAGATGAGGCCTCTGGTCGCTACTACATGTTGGTAGACACGATGTGGAAAGAATCGCTGCAAGTTAACTTTGAAATAGCGAAATTAGAAGAGGTAAAAAACATCTTAGCAACCATTAGTGAACGATAGTTACTTGACAAAACCATTATTAAAATATAACGATGAAGACTGGCGACGCCTGAGGAAATCCTGTGCTCAGAATAATAGAAAGGCTCAGGAAAAACTCTATAGGCATTTCTTTCCAATTATGGAAAAGATGGTTTTGAGGTACACAAATGATGAAGATCAATTGATTGACATTCTGAATAATGGCTTTTTGAAAGTCTTTCAGAAGATTGAAAAGTTTGACAACAAAGGATCTTTTGAAGGATGGATTAGAAAGATAGTTTACCACAGCATAAGTGATTACTTCAGATCAAGAAACAGGGATCTTAAATTTCTGATCTATGATCAGGAGAATGTGAAAGAACCCAGTCAAAAGGAAGATCACAAACTCTACTACCAGGATTTGATGAAGTTACTTGATAAACTGCCTGAAATGCAGATGCGTGTTTTTCATATGTATGCTATCGAAGGGTTCAGTCAGAAGGAAATCAGTAATACACTTAATATAAATCACAATACCTGTCGATGGTATCTGGCTGAAGCCAGAAAAATATTGCAACAGGAATACAGCAAACTTTACCTAAAAGATTATAATGAAACAGGGTAACACAAATAATAGAGTGGATAAAGCATGGGGACGCATGGAACATCTTCTGGATGAGGAGATGCCAAAAAAGAGACGTTGGCCTCTGTTTATTCTGTGGTTTCTTGTAGGACTCACGGCAGCGATTCTGTCTACCAGCTATATCAAGGACCTGGACAAGGCAACTCCTGGTCAGGATATAGCCCAATCCCAAACAGAAATAACTTCCACTTCGCATTTAATTTCTGAAGAGGATTCAAATCCTGTTACTGAAAATGGAATTTTGGAAGTCACTCAATCTGAAGTATATCAGAATTCAAAAGCTGCTAATGCAGATGATAATTCCAGCATAAAGTCTGAAACGGAGGTACTTGGAGAAGCAAGAGACAAGGTAGTGGAAGCAGATAATGAGACAAGCTCTGTTGTTACACAACAGACTGAAGTCAAGAATACAGTTCCTGTTGAAGTTATCAGTACCACAACGAACCAGATTAGAGACGCCAGTTCTACTGATATTGCCTACAAGTCTGGAAGCGCAAAGCCTTCAATTAACTATCCAAACGAAGCTGGACCTGTCTTAACTCAAAATAAAATTGATGAAGTTGTTCCTCTGGAAGGAATAACAGCATCATCTGATATAAATCAGAGACAGTTACCAGAAATGGCATTGTTGGCCTTTACAAATGAAAGCCTGTTAGAATTCGATAAGGCTGTGCCTGTAATGTCTATTGATTTGGCCAATTCGCTGATGATAGAACCAGTCCTGGTGGGAATGCCTAAAGCCAGGCTATCATTAGATTTAATGGGAGAACGTATTTCTGACTTTAGCAGCAATGGATATGGTTTTGGATTATCCCTGGACAAGCCCATTGCTAGGAAATGGTCTTTGGGTCTTGGAGTTGCTTATTTTGTCAACAGGCGTACGCCAGATTTCTCAAGAGCTGTCGATCCGCTAACCGCAGATGTTCCTGAAGGACTTTCAGACCCACAAGGCAATGAAATTGAAGTCTTGTTTGCTGGAGACCCTGAGGAAATCCAATTGGCTTCGACCAACAAATTGGATAATCTTGCTGCACATCTTCATATCAAGTATAAACCGATTTCTCAGTTGAGCATCTATTCAGGTATAGCTCTTGAAAGATATTTTAATGTTAGCGACATTCAGGAAAGCGCTTTTCAGGAAGATTTAAACCTCTCCAATGAAGTGTATTACACAGTAGCTCAAAGTCCAAAAAATATTGCTTCATTGGATTTTGGAGTAGAATACAGACCGGTAAGCTGGATTGGGATTTTTAGTCAATACAGAAATGCTCTTGCTGACTTGTACAGCTTTACCGAGGGTAAGAGCTTTTCATCGAATAAATATATTGCAGGAATCAGGATAGCTTTATAAAGGCGGATTAGAATGCACTAGGGTATGTCCAGATATTTATGTGTCTGAATACTCAATTTGTATTCAGGATGTTCCTTACAGAATTTAATGGCCGCTTTTGTGTTCTCCTCAACCAATTCAGAATCCATGGGCTGAATGAACTTATGTGTATAATCCCAGTCTTCAAAATTCAAGGGATCAATACCAGCTTGAGGGTAAACGATTTTTATTTCATCCCCTTTTCGAACTACAATATCGGTATTGGCTTTTGGACTCATGCAAATCCAGTGAATGCCTTCAGGTAATTCTAATGTGCCATTGGTCTCAATGGCTACATAAGCATCATATCGTTTCAATTCTTCCAGTAGGAAGCTGTCCAACTGTAAAGCGGGTTCACCGCCTGTGAATACTATGAAAGGCTGGTTATCGAATGGCCAGATTTCCATGATCTTTTTCCCCAATTCTTCTGCGCTATACTTGCCACCGTTCAGCCCATCAATCCCCCAGAAATTGGTATCACAAAATTGGCAAATGGCTTTCTCCCTGTCCTCTTCTCGCCCTGACCAAAGGTTACATCCCGAAAACCTGCAGAATACAGCGGCTTGCCCTGTATGGTATCCTTCACCTTGCAGGGTATAATATATTTCCTTTATGCTGTACTTGCCTTTTTTCATGAAAACGCGAAACTAATACTTATAAAGTTAATTCTAAAGAGGCCTCTTTGGACAAATAAATCAACTAATGGTCAAAGCAAAGTGAAATAGTGCCCAATTATGCTGGAATCCTCCTCAAAAAATGTTTATTTCACGACTATATATTACAGAAAATCATAATTTGAAATCGCTTCACTATGTCTAGACTATTGGTAACAGGTTCATCCGGATTAATTGGCTCAGAAGTATGCACTTATTTCGGCAATCTGGGGTGGGAAATCCATGGCTTAGACAATAATCAAAGAGCAGTATTTTTTGGTCCCAAAGGAGATACAAGATGGAATCAAAATCGTCTTGAAAAAGATATCCCCCAGTTTGTCCATCATGAAATAGATATACGTGACAGAGACGGTATAATCAAGCTTATAGCTGAGATTAAGCCAGATGCCATTGTACATACAGCTGCACAACCGTCACATGATAGAGCGGCTGATATTCCATTTGCTGATTTCGATACAAATGCCGTTGGGACATTCAATCTACTTGAAGCCACCAGACGATACAACACCTCTGTTCCCTTTGTTCATCTCTCAACAAATAAGGTTTATGGAGATAAGCCCAACACCATAGCTTTGAAGGAGTTGGAGACAAGATATGATTATGATGATGCAAGATATACAGGTGGTATCGCTGAGGACTTTGGAATAGATCAGAGCAAGCATTCGCTTTTTGGTGCTTCTAAAGTGGCTGCTGATGTAAGTGTACAGGAATATGGCAGGTACTTTGACATGCCTACGGCTTGTCTCAGAGGAGGATGCCTGACGGGGCCGAATCACAGTGGTGTTGAGCTACATGGTTTCCTAAGCTATCTTGTTCAATGCAATCTCACAGAAAAGGAATACACGATATTTGGTTATAAAGGCAAACAGGTAAGAGATAATATACATTCTGTAGATGTAGCCAGGTTTATCCATGCTTTTATTAAAAAACCGCGGGTTGCAGAGGTGTATAATCTTGGGGGTGGAAAAGACAACAGCTGTTCTATCCTGGAGGCCTTTGACATCATATCTGATATCAGCGGCATAGAGATGAAGTACAGCTACAGCGATCAAAATAGGATTGGAGATCATATATGTTACTATTCAGACTTGAGCAAAATGAAAGCGCATTACCCTGAATGGGATTTGACCAAATCATTAAAAGACATATTCACAGAAATTCACGACTCTTGGCTGGTAAGACAAACATAACTGTCACTCTGGTCAACAAGTACTATGCGCCCGATTCAAGTATCACTGCTGAATCAGCATCGGATCTGGCACAGTTCCTCTTAGACAATCAGATTGAAGTAAACATCGTATGCGCCAAATCCAGATATGGCAGCAACACATCTTCGAACAAGATCTTTGGAAAGAAATATGAAGTATCGAGTAGTTACGACGGCAAAAATAAAATTCGCCGATTGATAGCCAGTACCATTGAATCTTACAAACTGATAAGAAAAGCGAGAAGTCTTAAATCAGATTATGTGATTGTCATGACCAGTCCTCCCCTACTCAATTTTTTTGCAAACTTGCTTTTTAAAAAAAGCAAACAGAAATGGATATACTGGAGCATGGACTTATATCCAGAAGCATTTCGGGCTAACGGGCTTGTGAGCAGCTCGAATCCGATCTACAAATATGTATTCAGTAAGAGCTATAGCTATCCTCCTGGTTTGCTCATGGCTTTAGGCAGGGAACAGTACAACTATCTCAGGAACCGCTTTAAAAAAGAAATAGGTGAAGCCATAGTGCCATGCGGTGTGTTTGTCAATAAAAATGTCGCTGAGTTAAGAACGGCTAATGACAATCCCGAATGGAAAACTGAAGATGATAAAATCTACTTTGGTTACATCGGAAACCTTGGAGAAGCCCATTCTACTTCATTTCTAAAAGAGTTCATCAATGAAATGGATTTGACAAAACATAGAATGATTCTTGTCGCCTATGGATCCAGATCAAAAGAAATACTCGACTTCGCTGCTGATCATCCAGATAAAGTAATCATCAAAGATTTTGTCCCAAGAGATCAACTTAAACACATCGATGTACATCTGACTTCACTTCGAAGTGAATGGGTACATATTTGTGTGCCATCCAAACTGGTCAGTGCAGTATCAATGGGAGGAAGTTTTATCTTTTGTGGGCCGGAAGAAAGTGACAGCTGGAGATATCTCAACAAAGCAGGTTGGTTGATCGAGGAAAAGCTCAACATGAAAACACAATTGAACAATTTGCTCAAGAAAATAAATGTGCAGCGCCTCCAGGAGAAAAAGCAAGCAGCTCAGCTTATATCAATTGAAATGCAAGAAGACATTAAGAAAGGATACGACGATCTGCTGAGATTCTTAAGAAGCGACTTTAATTGACTCTGAATCCTTTGAATAGGAAACCACACTTTTGATCCAGGGTATCCTGCCAACTAATATCAATCTGATCATCCGTTCGAACAAACAATCCAAAATCCCAAAGCGAATCCTGGCAGTTTGTTTTACATAGAAAGATATCATTGAATCCCGAAGACAGATAGGTGCCATTGGTATTGGTGGTCACCGGATTGCCATTGACCAGACTATTCCTCTCAAGATTATATTCTGTATTGGCTTGATCGAAGGAAAAAATATAACTGACAAACTTCACAGAATCACCAGCGATGAAATAAGTGCTGTCTAGAGCAAAATCTATACTGATATTCTGAAGTGTATCTTCACAATCGATAGCTTCGAAATAGGAAGCCTCCCACACACCTTCTATGAATATGGGTTGTCGTTCTTCGCTGCAAGCCACTCCAAGGATAACAGCAATAAGAAACAATGTTATGATTTTAATACGTAGCATATGATGGTATAAAAATAAGAAAGTTGTTGCCCATTTAAGAACAACAACTTTCTTCTCTATTATATTATATCTATTAACCTCCGAAGTCGTCGAAGGAAATATTCTCTTCTGGAACACCTAGCTCATCCAATGCTTTTATTACTGAAGCATTCATGGCAGGAGGACCACAGAAATAGTACTCTACTTCTTCTGGCTCGGGGTGTTTGGCAAGGTATTGTTCTACACAAACCGGCATGATATATCCTCTGAAACCATCTCCAGGAGCGTCGATATCCTCTTTCTCCTGCCAATTGTCTTCAGGTAAAGGATTATCTAGCGCAACGTAGAATCTGAAGTTAGGGAACTCACGCTCAATCTGTCTGAACTCTTCAATATAGAATAGCTCTCTTCTTGTTCTACCGCCATACCAGAAAGAAACCTTTCTGTCCGTTGTTCTTAAAGTCTGGAACATATGGAATAGATGCGATCTCAATGGCGCCATTCCAGCACCACCACCGATGTATACCATTTCTTTCTTGGTCTCCTTGATGAAGAATTCACCATAAGGACCGGAAATCACACATTTATCACCAGGCTTCAAACCGAATACATAAGATGAACACACACCTGGATTCACATCCAACCATCCGTTCTTGGCTCTATCCCATGGTGGCGTAGCAATTCTGATATTCAATTTGATGATATTACCTTCTGCTGGGTGATTGGCCATAGAGTAAGCTCTGAACTGAGGCTCATCGTTAACCATCTTCAAATCCCAAAGATTGTAATCGTCCCACTCTGACTGGAACTTCTTAGGATCATCATGATAATCAGGGTGCGCCGTAATGTCAATATCTTTGTAATCAACAGTAATCTTTGGCACGTCGATCTGAATATATCCACCAGCTTTGAAATCAAGCTCTTCACCTTCTGGCAAACGCACAACAAATTCTTTGATGAATGAAGCCACGTTATAATTAGCAATTACCTCACATTCCCACTTCTTAATTCCAAATACTTCTTCAGGAACAGCAACCTCCATGTCTTCTCTTACCTTCACCTGGCAAGCCAATCTCTTTCCTTCGGCTGCCTCCTTTCTTGTAAGGTGGTTCATCTCAGTAGGTAATACTTCACCTCCACCAGCATGAACATGACATTCGCACATTGCACAAGTACCACCTCCACCACAAGCAGAAGGTAAGAATACATTGCTATCAGATAAAGCCGAAAGCAAACTTGTACCAGGCTGAACCATTAGAGGGTTATCAGCATCACCATTCACAATGATGCTCACATCACCTTGAGGAACCAATTTTTTTCTTGCATAAATCAGCATCATTGATAGGGCAAGTATAACCCCACAGAATACCAACAATGCATAAAGAACAGGCATCAATTCTAACAATACTATAATCGTCATTTTATACAATTATCATTTATCATTTAAAAAGCAGCAGGATCGATTCCCATCAATCCCATAAAGGCCATACCCATTAATCCTGTCAATAGGAAAGCCATACCAAGACCTCTCATCGCTGGAGGTACATTGGAATATTTAATTTTCTCTCTGATCGCAGCGATAGCTATGATGGCAAGGAACCAACCGAAACCACCACCAAGTCCAAATGCTACTGACTCAGAAAAGTTATATTCTTTAGAGACCATGAAAAGTGAACCACCCAAAATCGCACAGTTTACTGTGATCAATGGAAGGAAAATTCCCAATGAATTATAAAGTGCAGGTGAATACTTTTCTACAACCATTTCAACAAGTTGTACCATAGATGCAATAACTGCAATGAAGAGGATGAATCTTAGGAACGTCAAATCTGTTCCAAAAATGCCATTCTCAGAAAGCAAGTAAGTATTGATCATCCAGTTTATTGGCATCGTAATACCCAATACAAATATTACAGCAAGACCAAGACCGAAAGCTGTTTTCACAGTTTTGGAAACGGCCAGATAAGAACACATTCCTAAGAAATAGGAAAGTGCCAGGTTTTCAATGAATGCCGATTTTACAAATATATTTATCAAATCTCCCATGATAGATTATTTAGGATACGTCAACCAATTTAGGGTTCCAAGCTCTGTGGACCCAGATTAAAATAGCAATTACAAACATTGCTGATGGGAACAATACCATGAGGTTGTTACCTTGATACCATCCGAACATCGCACTCTCAGTGGTGTTGATAGCATATTCAGCAGATGGTCCGATGATCTTAGCACCGAAGATTTCTCCTTTACCGAAAAACTCTCTGAAGAAAGCTACGATCAATAGTATAATACCGTAACCAACACCATTACCTAGACCATCCAACGCAGACTCATATGGTCTGTTGGCCATAGCGAATGCTTCAAGACGTCCCATAATGATACAGTTCGTGATGATCAATCCAATGAATACAGAAAGCTGCTTGTAACTTTCAAAAGCATAGGCTTTCAAAGTAAGCTCCACCACTGTTACCAAAGTTGCAATGATAACAAGCTGAACGATCATACGTACCTGCTTGGGAATTGCTTTTCTGAACATCGAAGTCAGAACATTTGAAAATGTACATACAAAAACCACAGCGATAGCCATGACAGTTGCATTCTTCATACCTGTGGTTACTGCCAAAGCAGAACAGATTCCCAATACCTGTACCGTGATCGGGTTATCATCATTGATCGGGTCTGTCAACAGTTTTCGCTCCTTCTTTCCGAAGGAAATCGACTTTTTTTCTTCAACTACTGCAGTCTCAGCCATATTTAACCTTTAATTGTTTTCAAATAAGTTTCATAAGCCGCTAGATCAGCTTCTAGCATATCGGTAACACCATCACCAGTAATAGTAGCACCTGAGATACCATCTACATCATATACAGGATCTTTAGCTCCACCCTTTCTTACATTGATGGATTTCAATTGATCGCCGTCGTATATTTTTTTACCGATAAACTGACGTACCCAAGATTTATTGTCTTTAATCTCGGCGCCAAGTCCAGGCGTTTCTGCCTTGTGGTCAAATGACACACCAGCAACCGTATTGATATCAGATTCCAAGGCGATATTGCCCCAGATCTCATCCCAAAGGCCTTTACCTCTTGAGTATAGAATATAATATTCCGATCCATCTGATTTGGTGAACTTGTAGATCGGCATTAGTCTTTCATCATCGGACAACTTCTCTTGCTTCCCGAGATCTATGTTTTCAGCCAGACCTCCTTTTACACCCATTTCGATAAGCTCTTCTTTTGAATAAACTTTACCCGATCTGTCGATCACTGTTTGCTCAATCTGATTATCAAAAATGGCTTGAATCTCTTCATCCTTCAGCGTGTTCAAGTCACCATCGATGTGATTTGAAACAGCCGCAAGTGTTGCTTTTTTGGAATACAATGACTCATTCTTATCATGGCGTGATTTCAAACCATTCTGAAGTGCAGCAAGGATAAGAGCTACAATAGAAGTCATTATCAAAACAAATCTTATAATTGACGCTGTACTATGCATGTGACAACCTTTTTTTCATGTTAGCAGCCAAAACATAATGGTCGATCAACGGAGCCATTGTGTTAAGGAATAAAATTGAAAGCATCCATCCTTCCGGATACGCTGGATTAAATACACGAATAAGAAGACCTATGGCACCTATTAAGAAACCATATATCCATTTACCTGTATTGGTAGATGAAGCGGTAACCGGGTCAGTAGCCATGAAGGCCATTGCAAAAAAGAAACTACCCATATAAAAGTGATAGTACCAAGGTACCGACATAAATTCGGTAGCATCCCAGGCATTGAATATGACACCCATAAAGGCTGCACCCAGAATCATACTCACCATGATTCTCCAACTTGCTATTCTTGTAAGGATCAACATCAAGGCACCAATCAGAATGAAAGGCTTGGATGTCTCACCGATAGAACCCGGGATTGTTCCCCACCACATCTGGGCTACGGTAAACTGAGAAGTTACATTTTCCCATCCCCCTTGATAAGCCAAGGCTAGAGGTGTGGCTCCACTATATCCATCTGCAACCACTGCTGCAGAGTTGAAGGTATCTATATTAAATACTTCAAATAATCCATTAAACATGTTGTGTGCCCATCCGTAGTCTACTGCCATTCCTGGAGCCAGTTTTTCGAATCCAGATACCCAAACCTCATCTCCAGAGATCGATGTTGGATAAGCAAAGAATACAAAAACACGCGCCAATAGCGCTACATTCCAGATGTTCATTCCGGTACCACCGAAAGCCTCTTTACCCAAGATCACGGCAAAAGCAACAGCCACACATAATATCCAAATTGGAATATCTGGTGGCATAATCAAAGGAATAAGCGCTCCTGATACAAGGAATCCTTCTTCTACAGCATGGCCTTTCTTAGCTGCAAACCAAAATTCAATACCAAGACCAACGATGTGGGTCCAAATGAAAATCGGTAATAACTTGATCAAACCATGTGAGAGCTTGAGGTGAAAACCTTCAAGAAACCCAGGATACATTCCTATGGCATCGAAATGCTGGTGACCTATGTTGTAGGTTCCGAATACATAGCAAAGTTGCAATGCCAGCACTACGAAAACCATGGTTCTTTTTAGATCCATGCCATCTCTGATATGCACCCCTTGACCTTTTGTAACCATATTTGGCGTAAAGGCAAAGGTGAAGAATGCATCATAGGCTGTATGCAAAAATGGACTATTCTTTTTGTCCGGTTCTATCTTCTTAAATAAATCAACTAATCCCATTGTGTTCTCTTAAATATATTATGCTTGTTCACGCATCATGTCCAAACCATCCCTTAAAATAGACTGTAATGGCATCTTGGATGTACAGCTGAATTCAGCCAATGCCAAGTCTTCTTCAGAAAGCTCATTTATACCCAGTGCTTCCATTCTTTCGATATCACCGGTCATAATGGCTTTTAAAAGGTGTTGCGGATAGATATCCATCGGCAACATTTTTTCATACTGACCAGTAACAACAAATGCACGTTTCTCACCGTGTGTATTTGTATCCGCTTCGAATCTGTGATTCTTCAGAAGGAAGTTTGGATATGTACCTGAGATACTTGGTCTAGGCTTCAAAGGAAGCAACCAGCCAAACATTTCGTAGTAGTTACCTTCTTTGATAACGCTGACCATATTATCGTGGGCACCAAGAAAATCATCAGAAGATGTCTGTGTTCCTGAAAGAACATCACCTGAGATCACACGGTAACCATCGTTTGTATTTATTCTGTTACTAACAAGATCATTGATGCTGGCACCTGCCTTGGTTCTGAGGTTTATTGGCTCAGTAACCTGACTACCTGCAACAGCTACAATTCGGCTCGTATCATAAGTGCCTTCTCTGAATAGTTTACCGATTACAAGCACATCTTCCAACTTCAGTGTCCATACGGTAGCATTTCCTCTGATTGGTGCAGTGTGGTGAATCTGTACACCGACATTACCTGCTGGGTGCTTACCTGTAAACCAGTGCTTATCTACACCTTCAGCATTCATAATCGCATCATGAGGTTTGTGCCCCTCTCTTCCATCAAGACCTAGGTAAACTTTACCATCGGTCAACTTAGCCAATACATTCAGACCATCTTGCAGGTCCTCTGCCCTTTCATTTAAAATCAAATTAAGATCAGTCGCTAAAGGCGCTGTATTGAAAGTTGAGATGAAAATATTCTCTGGAGCATGATCAACATCGGCTATGATATCAAATGGTCTTTGGTTGATCAAAGGCCATACGCCAGATGATAACATGAATTTGATCACTTCTTCCCTGCCGGCATCCGCAGAAGGCGGTGTAAACTGCTTGTAAGTTTGTTCCTTATCCGCCAGAATGACCAAATGTGAGATTGATCTCTTGGGACCTCTTCTTACTTCAACAAGCTCGCCGCTTACTGGAGAAACATATTTAATGTCCGGATTTGACTTGTCAAAGAAGATGGCATCACCTGCTTTTAACTCAGCTCCCTGCTCTACTTCGAGCTTTGGAATCGGAGCTATACCTCTGAAATCACCTGGTCTGATGGCAAAACGTGTCACGTTCGCATCTTCAATCGTGTCATCGGCTTGACCGCTTAAAAGAATGTCATGGCCTTGTCCCAGTCTGTGATAAGTAGATTTATCAGCATACTCAGGCACAGGCTTTCCAAATATTTCGCCGAAAGAAGGGAAAATACTTAGATTCTTTTTCCTTGTGTCAATGCCTTGTTTTTGGGCTTCGATCTGTACGATATTGTCTGAAATAGAAAATACAGATGCCAATACCAACAGGATAACTATTATAACTAGAGCCGTAATCAGCATTACTCAGATATTTGTTTTGTTAAGCTTAATTCAGGCCATTTTAAAGCCCTGAAAATCACCGCAAATATATAATTCTTTAGGTATATCTGTCTCTGACTCGATTTAGCAAAAAGTAACAAACAGTTATTTAGATGTTGTCTAAACAGAGTGTATTTTAATAAACAGCACAAGCCTGCAGTTGTTGATCACTTTCACAAGTATTTTTAAATAAAAAAAGCCGCATGAAAAATCATGCGGCTTCGGAATGCAATAGAATTCAATACTAACGTATTTGTATCATTTTGCGGCTATCTGTACCGTAGTCTGTTTCTATTTTATAGTACATCACTCCAGTCGAATTCAGTTGGTCTCTGTTTAGTCTGATTGTGTGTACTCCTGCATCGTAATTCGCTCTATCCTGAAGTAGTACTCTACCAGTAACATCAAATACTGTGAATAATACATTAGAATTAGCAGGTAGTTTGAATCTGATATCTGTTGTTTCAAGGAATGGGTTAGGAACGTTTTGATATAGTACAAAATCATCCAACTCTTCTCCTTTGAACTTGAGATTCATATTCATAATATTCAAGTCAGCATCATATGCCTCAGCATTTGTAAGCGCTGAGCTTATGAACAACTCATCACTAAGTTGACCATCTGCTTTTGCTTCAAATACAAGTTCAAACAATGCTTCATCTTCATTCAGTTCTATCGATTCGGTATTGTTCCAGCTAATGCTGATCAATCCCTGATCTGTCATTGATAGTCCAAGATTCTCATCTGTCATCTCTACTGATCCTGATTCCACAGCAGTGAATGACAATGTATTGATATCATAGCTGAATGTATTCTGGAATCCAACCAAGTCTTCCAATTGTTCAGCATAGAATGGTACTCTCAATTCATCACCTCTGATGATCATCTGCTCGTCAGTGATCAATGTAAGGTCAGCTGCAGAACGGCTCTCCGTCTCTCTGTTGATTCCTTGAGGGCTTAGATCTGCTGATGCGTTAACGTCACCGATCTTAACCGCTACGAAATCCTGACCATTCATATTACCTTGCAGGTTGAAGATGTCAATTTCTTCGCTGTAAGGGAATGGTGATTGAGGATCAAGGAATGTCTGACCTTCATCAGGGAACCTCCAAGCTTTCTGGCCATTAGGGAATCCTTCATCCACACCTAAGATCAGTTTTCTGATAGTAAGCAAGTCAATCGCACTAATATTACCACTGTTGTCAGCATCAGCTGCAATCAGTTTGTAAGGTGAATCCAATGCCTGAAGACCTAGAATATGTCTCTGAATCAACACAAGGTCAAGTGTACTTACACCATTAAGTGCATCATCATCCATATCACCAGATATAACATAATCTGTTGTCGTAGGAATATTATCGAATGCATAGCCACCATTCTCATTGGTCTCAGCATACATGGCAAAATCCTGGCTGAAGTTGCGAAGCGTGATGTTCACGTTCTCCAACATTTCATTGTACTCCGTATGCACGTTACCAGCTACTCTTGATCCTTCCTCATCTTCACAGATGTCAGCTTCGTTATCCTGTACCAGTAATTGTACTCTACAGAAATCTCTGTTTCCATACTCATCTTCATAGTATACATCCAGTGGGAATACCTGAGAAATACCGTTTATGATATCATCACAATCAAATGTGAGGAAGTAAGTCTTAAGGTTTCCATCAAGGAAGTAAACATCCAGTTCGTTGAAGTTATCACAATCAGCGTTACCTGTATAGTTGTCAAATCCTCCTAGATCAAAATCAGATGCCCAGATCTCAGCAGAACCATCTGTATTCATAGTTGCAGTTACAACTGAACCCAAACAGTATGGTGTTGGTTTCTTGACATCTCTTACTGTCAATCTTGTTTCTCTCTCCGTTACATTACCACAGTGATCCTCAGCATACCAAGTAATGATACTCGTACCGAATGGATAAGAACCATTGGCATCAAATCCTGTAATCGGTGTTGTTTCACTACCATCTGGATACTCAATAGTGTACCAGTAGATGATTTCTTGATTTTCAAACATATCTGTACAATCATCAGTGATGTCGGCTACAAGGTCAAGCGTATCTGTCTGCGTAAGACAAGTCTGACTCTTGGAATCAATCACGATAGCAGGTGTAACATCAATATTCGGTGGTGTGATGTCATCAATCTTAATAACCTGTGTATGTGTTCTAGTACCGTTTTCGATACTTGTTCTGTCAGCAATACACCAATCGATAACAGTCCATGTTCTTAGAATTTTCAAACAAGCATCCTGAACTTCAGGGAATACTACATCATCCCAGCCAATAGCAATATCATTACATACACTTGTATTTACGCTGATATTGTCCTGGTTGTAGATTGACGGTAGATTGTATGGCTCAAGACCATCAAAGCTTGTACAATCATTCAAGTCCAAATCTCTAGGCCATGAAGTGACGCTGAAAGTATTCGGGTTATTGATCGAAGAGTTCGTGAATTCAAAGAATTGACTATATACATCTAGCAATTCGCCACACTGATCTCTAATCTCATATAGTACAGATCTGCTACCTACACCACAACCAGTTGATTCAAATGGTGCTCTTGCATTAGCAGGATCTACTACCGATACGTTTACTATAATTTCATTGTTGGTACTAGCCAGACAGTTGTCTACCCATCTGAATTCAGTCAAAGACTGATCAATGATAGGATTCAAGTCCACAGGACTCTCTGAACAATCGAAGCTAAAGAAGTTTTGTGGTTCAGCTAATGGCGCCGGTGGCAAGTTATCTTGCAATTCTACTTCTACTTCACATGTATTCGTATTACCAGCAGCATCGGTTACCCTCAGGTGCATGGTTCTATTCGGATTACTACAGTTACAGAAGAACTCCCATGTATCTGTATATTCAAAGTTTGGCGCATTGGCTTCTTTAATGTGGTAGTCTACAACTCCACAGTTATCCCAAGAACCATTATCCAATGATTCTGCATGCAACTTCGCTACACCAGTCTCACCAAAGGCAGCTACTGTAAATTCTATACAAACCGGGATTGGTTTGGTACCATCTACTACATCTACTTCAGTGAAACATTCACCTGTATTACCACACTCATCTGTTGCAACCATCTTGATCCATGTTCTCATTCCAACAGGTAGATTTCTAATCGTATGTGCTGGTCCCGCGAATGGGTTGGAAACTTGTGTTCCGTTGGCATCCACAACATTTGTTTGGATATAAACACCATCTACCGGAGGATCGTCTGGGTTCTCATCATCATCAACAAGGTAGTATACCTCAATTGTCAATGAATCTTCACAAGCATTATCAAATACCAGTGGATATACAATCTCCCAGTTACCATCACATGTGTATGGGTTGGAATTAACTATGTATGATTCTTCTTGAATATCATATCCTATTGCTTCTGCATCCTGAGGTAATATAAAGTCAGGCACACAAGAGAATACAATTGGTGAATCATCGATTACTTTGATTGTCTGCTCATACTGAACGATGTCACCAGTACACCAATCCAATACAGCCCATGTTCTGATGGTCTTCTTAGAAACAGGACCACAGATTTGGAAAGTCAAATCGTTATGCGTCACCTGGAAGTTACCACATAGGTCACCAAATGGTACTCTAGGGGTTCCCGTTCTTGATGGTAATGGAACACCGTTCTCATCAAGATCAGAATCTACCAAATCATCACATCTCAATGCTGGCTGATCCAAATCATCGTAGCTCTTAGGCCAGATAATCTCGTCAACTGTCCACTGCTTAAGGTAGATGTTCTGCTCACAAGAAGCTGAAAGTCCAGATGCTTCATTGGTAACTCTCCATGTTCTTATAATATGTTGCCAGTAACCACTCTCACAATTCGTACCCATCTGCTCATCTTCAAATGTAGAAGACTGGTTATCAGAACAACCATTTGATTCAATAACATCAGAAGCGCTTAACAAGAATCCTTCAATCGTATATACCTGAAGATCGGCTTCGATGATCTGAATATCAGCTGATCCAGAACCATTGATTACTTCCAGTTGCCAGATCTGGTTACCAGAATCATTAGCTGTTTCATTGAAGAAATTGCTGAAGTTTTCAGATGGTCTGAAAGAACCGATAAAAGCATTTCTAGTTAATCTGCACATCTCAGGCGAGCCAAACATAGCATATGAATTGGCACCATCGTCAGCAAGACAAACATTAATGTTGCTGCTTGTACATGGCTCACTGAAATCGTCCAGATCCATTAAGACTATACGTGTTCCTTCAGGAGAAGTCAACGCTACTTCCAACTGGCTGACATCTTCCATGTCTGCTTCGAAGTTTAGGATAACTTCCTGGATATCACCTGATATATCAGTTAGGTTTAGGTTGTAAACCTCAGTATCACCAGGAGCAACTGTCTCGTCAAGAACCCATCCTCTGTCAAATCCTCTGATTTCATCGCCAGGTTCTGTTCCAAGAGTAGAACAGTACATCTCAACATCTTCACACTCCAGTACCGGCGCTGATTTGTCTTCTGCAAGGATTTGTCCCCAACAAGAAATACCAGTCTGGCCAGTAACAGTTACATTATACATACCCGGTGCACCCAACATCACAGATCCAACTCCTTCTACAATATCACCAGTAGCAACTTCTTCTATAGTTAAAGTAAATAGATCAAAACAATATTCTCCCTCTAGTATCATGTCAGGAGTTACAACAGCTTCACAGTCACCATCAAGTGTCATATTGATTAAGTCATTACAAGCGAGATTACCTCTGCTCTCAACGACCTGTACATCAATAATACACTGTTCAAATATTTGTGAACCTGAAAGGATATCAATTCTTAACTCATGAAAACCAAAAGGGAGGTCAGGAAAGTATATACCCGCTCCATAGACCTGATCGAACAAAGTGTTGTCTATCATATAGCTGCCCGGTAATGTTGCCATGTCCGGATCCAGCGTCATGCCAGACTCACTCAATAGTTCAAAGTCCCAGGTATAGGCTAGGTTGGTACAATTAACCGTATTGATCTCAAAACCATCAAACAGAAGGTTCTTAGCACAATCCGGATCATCAAGGTCCGGTGTAACGATCAATGTCTCAGGACATTGCCAATCCAGCAACGGGGTAACAGTTAGGTTAATAGTATCCGAAGCAGCTTCTCCCGAAGGAAATGTTGCTGTTACGCGATACTCTCCATCATATAATGTGGAGTCCAATGTTAATTGTGGCATTGGGAGATTTGAAGTCCATCCTGCAGGACCTTCCCAATTCCAGACAATAATACTGGAATTAATCACATCTGGTCCGCTCATCGCAGTAGCACTGAATGTAACATCTGTTTCAAATTCAGCACAATAGGAAGAGCCATCCAAAGGAGTGTCAATACTCACAGATACTTGAGCATGCATCCCTGTGGCAAAAAACATCAGAATCAGGGTGGCCAGGCCAGCGCTGATCTTTGTCTTCAAGCTTGTGTTAATAAAATTTTTCATGGTTAAAAATTTTTGTGTTCTTACGTTAGTATTTTCTATTCTTTTCATTAAATATGAATTAAAACTTAGCTTTATTAATTTTTTAAAATTTCATATATCATTGATTATCAGACTTTTATGATTTATAACAATGATATATTCAAAGTTTTTTTAATTCATTAATCTATTGAGGCAAACATTATACCAATTTGTAATATGTAAGCTTAGGGGATGCGAAATGCTTACATCTTGGAGCCATTCGGATTATAAAGGGCTCTTTTGTACCTTAGTAGAAAGCCGCTAGTATGGATCAGAAGCAGAAACACTGTTTATCTTGTAACCACCCATTATCAGATAAGGATAAGTATTGTCCTAATTGCGGTCTGGAAACTGTTTACAGGAATCTATCGCTGAGGTTCCTTATGAGATCATTCTTTGAAGCATTTTTGAATTTCGATGTCAAAATGCTCCATAGTATGCGGGACATTTGGATTCCCAATAAGATCACCAAAACATTCCTGGAAGGTAAGAGAGAATATCACGTCCACCCCTTCAGATTCTATTTCATATGTCTGATAGCCTTTTTTGCTCTGCTTTCCGTCAGTACCAAGAATTTGAATATGGATGGGCTGCATCTAAGTGATACAATTTCAAAATTTGAATTATACTATAAGTTTGATACCATAAGCAATAACTATGATGATGAATGCTCGGCAGGCATTCTTGATAGTATAAAAAATGAAATCTATACAGGGCAGAAAGATTTGGATAGAGACACATTTTTCAATCTCGAAATATTCGGGTCAGATCTCTCGGATTACGGTGTATCGACTATGGATGCCTATAATATGGACATGCCGGATATTTTTGAGAAATATAATGTGACCAAAAAGAAGGATCAGTACCTCTTGACCCAATATAAAAGGGTGGTTATTAGCCCTGAATCGGCAATACGGTTTGCCATAGGTAACATGATCTGGGGTCTTATACTGCTTACAATCATCATGGCTGGTGTATTGAAACTCCTGTATATAAGACATGAATGTTATTATATAGAGCATCTGCTTCATATTGCCAATTTCCATTGTCTTACAGCTCTCCTGTTCAGTATTGTTATGATCATCAATCTGATCTTCCCGCATAAGGCACTTCTTGGCAGCCTGATCATTATTGTCAGTTTGGGTACCATATTCTATCTTCTCGTTGGCCTTAACCGTTATTACAGAGAACCAATATTCAGAACTGCAGTAAAATCTCTAATTATAGGTACATTCTACTGGTTGGCCATCGGAATTATTATGCTCCTAATCGCTTTGCTTTCTTTTGTAATCTTTTAACTATGAGCAACTTTATTACAGATATAGGGCTGGAAGTACATATCCAGTTGAATACGCAGACAAAGGTATTCAGTAGTGAAAGGGCTCAATTTGGAGACAGTGCTAATTCCAATATCAGCTATATTAACCTGGCACTGCCAGGTACTCTGCCTATGCTTAATAGGCAAGTGGTTGATCATGCCGTAAAACTGGGCTTGGCCCTGGATTGCAAAGTTCAAAAACAATCCTTTTTTGATCGCAAACACTATGTGTACCCTGATCTTCCCAAATCATACCAGATAACACAGGACAGAATTCCTGTTTGTATCGGTGGTCAGTTCAGATTTAAAAGCGGCAATCAAGAGAAAACAATACGCATACACCATATCCATATCGAAGAAGATGCAGGTAAATCCATACATGATCTGGATAAGAATCACAGCTGTATTGATCTGAACAGGGCTGGCACTCCCCTGCTAGAACTTGTGACGGAGCCAGATTTTCACTCCGGACAAGAAGTGCATGATTTCATCGATGCCATTCAGAAATTATTGCGATTCCTGGATATATCATCAGCAGATATGGAAAAAGGGGAGTTGCGCGCGGATTGTAATGTATCTATTCGGCCATCAGCAGAACATCCTCTGGGGCAGAGATGTGAAATCAAGAATCTCAATTCGAAAAAATTTGCCAAACAGGCCATTATCTATGAAGTTGAGCGTCAACGGCAGATTATTGACGCAGGTGATACGGTTTCTCAGGAATCAAGACTCTTTGATCCAGCCACAGGTAAGACTTATACCATGCGTAAAAAGGAAGAAGCGCTGGATTACAGATATTGCCCTGAACCAGACCTGGGATACCTCGAAATTGATGATGCATGGATTGATCGCATAGCATCTCAGATTCGATTTCTTCCACAGGATGTTTATGAAGACCTTGTTAATAATTACGGAATAGATCCCAAAAAATCAGAAAACATATCGTCAGACATTGAATTGACAAAGGCTTTTTTACACTTGGAACCTATGGTTACAAATAAGAAGCTGTTATGTGACTTTGTGATTCAACATTTGAAAAAAATCAATCGAATTGAGGAGATTTTGTTAGCAAATTCACCGATTTCCAATCGAATAGCTGAATTTCTGAATCTTATCGACACAAATCGTTTGAGCGCCTCAGTGGCATATCAGAACATGGAGCTGCTCATTATTATGGAACCTGAAAAGAGTGTAGAAGCCATTGCAATAGCTCACAATCTGCTCATTAAGGCGGCAGATGAGGGTCACAAAGAGCTTTGCAAGCGTATTTTGAATGAATTTCCTGATAAAACCGTTGCATATAGAAAAGGAAAGAAGAATCTCATTGGGTTTTTCATGGGACAATACATGAGGCAAGGCGACCGTTCTGCTAATCCAAGCGAGATTCAAAAGATATTTATAGAGTTACTAAATTCCGGCAATGATTAATCCAGATAAACTCACAAAAAGGTATTACAAGATTGGCGAAGTAGCAGAAATGTTTGATGTCGCCACCTCTTTGATTCGATATTGGGAAACTGAATTCAGTCAACTCAACCCCATGAAGGGGAAATCTGGTATCCGCCGATACCAAAAAGAGGATATTTTGATTATCGATCAGATTTATCAACTCGTCAAGACAAAGGGATATAAAATTAAGGGGGCGAAGAAAGAGCTTGGTAAAAGGAAAAGATCAGGACAAGAAAGCAATAAAAATTTGATCCAGCTAAGAGATAAATTACAACATTTAAAGAGTCAATTGACCAATCTTAAAACTGAACTCAGTTCGCAATAAGTTCGATTCTGCGTTCGCAGAATGAAAAATCAGAAGGGTCGTTGGAAGCGACAATGATTGTCTTGTTTCCCGCAAATCGTTCCATCATCTCGAGATACCATTTCTTACGATCAACATCTAGGAAAGATCCCGGTTCATCCAATATGAGTAATGGTGTGTCCATGCATATGCTCAAGCCGAGGGCCAAGCGTTGTTTCATTCCAGATGAAAAGTATTTGACAGCTTTTTTGCTTTGCTTGCGTAAGTCCACCAGATCAAGAAATTCCTCCGTACTGCTCAGGGAGTAAGGTTTGAATACTTTAAAATGATTGTATATCTCAACAGGATTGAGTTCCTCGTCAAGCTCGCTATATGCTGTGGCAATGGCCAGATGTTTGAAAATATTATCCCGACCGATATCTTTATCCTCATGATGGTACTTAACTGATCCCTTGCTGGGCGAAAGATAACCAGCAAGAATATTAATCAGGGTCGATTTACCACTTCCGTTAGGACCAAGAACGGCTACCTTCTCTCCAGAGTCTATGGATTCGGTAAAATTTCGAATGACCCATCCGGAGTCATATCTCTTGGAAATATTGTCAAGTTTAATCTGCATTAATCAAGCCCGATAATGCTCTGAAAACCTCTCATGAGGCCATTTTCAGAAGTATCAATGAAGTTTAGAATTTGATCTCGTTCCTTACTCTCAGGACATTCCTGCTGTATAACGTTGATCGCCTTACTTATAGACCATCCCTTAACAAACAGCAATCTGTAGATGTCCTGTATTCTATTGATAGATTCTGTGCTGAATCCTCTGCGTTCAAGACCTATTCGGTTCACGCCAATGTAAGATAGAGGTTCACGACCTGCCTTTACATAAGGAGGCACATTTTTACGCACAAGACTTCCGCCTGAAATGTAAGCATGATCACCTATAGCTACGAATTGCTGAATAGCTGTCATACCTCCAATTCCAACATGGTCACCAATCACAACATGCCCGGCTAGATTAACCGCGTTGGCAATGATACAACTCTTGCCGATATGGCAATCATGAGCAACATGAACATAGGCCATCAAAAGACTATTGGATTCAACTACTGTCTTACCGTAAGCCTTAGTTCCCTTATTGATGGTACAACATTCTCTGATCGTAACATTATCCCCGATTTCTACAAAAGTCTTCTCACCATTGTATTTTAGGTCTTGCGGAATCGCTCCTATAATAGCTGCTGGAAAAATCTTGCTATTGCTTCCAATACTGACATCTTCATAAATAACCGCACCGGAACCAATCCAGCTGTTATCGCCAATAGTTACACCTGCATGTATACTGGCGAAAGGTTCGATGATTACATTCTGACCGATCTTGGCATCGGGGTGTATATAACTGAGTGATTTGTATTCCTGCATTAAGATCGCTTGATTATTTGAGCTGTTAGCTCACCTTCGGAGACTATGGAATCACCAACATAGGCAGTTCCCTGCATGTGTACGATGCCTCTCCTGATAGGTGACAGCAACTCCATTTTCAGAATGATTGTATCACCTGGTTTTACAATTTTTTTGAATTTAACATTATCCATTTTCAGGAAGTATGTATCCCAGTTGGCCGGATCTTCGACCTGAGAAAGCGCAAGTATACCTCCGGTTTGGGCCAAGGCTTCCATCTGAAGGACGCCTGGGAATACTGGATTACCAGGGAAGTGGCCCTGGAAAAAGCTTTCATCACCAGTCACATTTTTCACACCCACGACCATGTTATCCTGCAAATCAATGATTTTATCAACAAGTAAAAACGGATATCTGTGAGGAATGAAGCCTTTGATGTCTTCATGTTCATATAATGCCGGCTTCTCTGGATCATACACAGGCATTCCCTTGAGTTTCTTCACTTTTTGGAACTCGTCTTTAAGGAATTTGGCAAAAGCCACATTTCCAGTATGTCCTGGCTTCTTTGCTATAATTGTTCCTTTTATAGGCTTGCGCAGGAGATAAAGGTCACCGACAAGATCCAGAAGTTTGTGCCGTGCTGGTTCGTTGGGAAACTGAAGTGTTAATCCATTGAGGATGCCGTTATCTACGATGACATCTTCACTGACATTGAATTTGCTTGCCAGAGCCTTGACACGTTCCTTGGGAAAATCCTGGTGACCGAAAACGATCGCATTATCCACCCTTCCACCTTTGATGATGCCGCGTTTATGTAGCTCTTCCAGTTCATTCACAAAAACAAAAGTCCTGGAAGGGGCTATATCCTTTTCATAGTCAGTAAGACTGTTGAATATGGCGACTTGACGCCCAACCTTCAAACTGTCCTTGTATTCAATTATTGATGTAATTTCAGACTCGCTATGGTCCTCAACAGGAAAGTAATAATATTCAGCGCCACTCTTTTCATCTATGAATTTCAACTGCTTGGGCAGTTCTATGTATTCTCTGTCAGACTCCTGTTCTGTTGTTCCTATATTTTGAATTTCCTTGACAAATGGCATAGCACTGCCATCCAGAATAGGAATTTCTGGGCCTGTCAATTCAATCCTTGCATTATCGACTCCAAGACCAAATAGAGCGCTAAGCAGGTGCTCAGTGGTATGGACGAATGTATCTGATTTTTTTATTGTAGTACTGCGGTAAGTGGAATCGACATTCAATATCGAGGCAGGGATCTCAACATCCCCTTCGAGGTCAGTTCTTACAAAGAATATTCCCTTATCAGCATCGGCAGGTCCACATTTCATGTGAACATATTTACCGGTGTGTAATCCTATTCCTTCTACTTTGAATTCTCCAGCTAAAGTTCTTTGCTTCATAATTTATCCGAACGCTCTGAGAGCTCTTTCAATAGTTTTTCGAGATGTTTTATCCGTTTTTCAATGTCGGGTAAATTCTTGTATATCGCAAAGGATTTCAGATAATTATTGTAATCGATAGCGGGATAACCATACCATTTTGTATCGGTCTCTCGAACCGATTTGGTCATACCACTCTGCGCTTGAATTAATGTTCTGTCAGCGATATCAATGTGTCCTACGATACCGGCCTGGCCTCCAATTTGACAATTGGAACCCACCTTGGTACTTCCGGCCACTCCTGATTGAGCTGCCATTACAGTGTTTTTACCAATTTCCACATTATGAGCGATCTGGATTAGATTATCCAGCTTGACACCCTTTCGGATCACTGTAGAGCCCATCGTTGCTCTATCTATCACCGTATTGGAGCCTATTTCGACTTCATCTTCTATTATAACATTGCCAATCTGAGGTATTTTCTTGAACGAGCCATTTTTCAGCGGCGCAAACCCAAATCCATCAGATCCAATTATGGCATTGGCATGAATAATACAATTATCCCCAATCAGGCAATCTTTATAAATCTTGACACCGGGATAAATAATGCAATTCTCTCCAATTCGGACATTGGGACCGATGTAAACCTGGGACATCAATTTGGTACCCTTGGCAATCTTTGCATTGTCTGACACTACTGTAAAAGCACCTACAGAGCAAGTCTCATGAACCAATGCCGATTTTGCAATGCTGCTTATATCAGATACCTCACTCTCTAATGGCAATAAGCCACCAAAAATATTCAAGATCTCAGCTAAGGATGCATAGACGTTATCAACAGCAATTGTAGGTACATCAAAATCGATGTTGGACCATTCCTTTGATAGAAGGATAGCAGAAGCATTTGTATTGCGTGCCTTTTGGAGATACCTGTCATTGGACAAAAAAGTGATTTGCCCTTTCTGAGCTGTACTTATATCACAAGCACCACTGATTTCAATAGTTCCATCACCTCTTACAATACCCCCAATCTGCTTGGCTATATTTTCTACAGTAATTACCATATTATATACTATGTGAAGTTGTCTACGCTAATAATATCAGTCAATTTCTATACCATCTATTTGACTACTAATGATGTCAATTTATACATAAACACATAGTCGGTATTAAAAATAGACTGCAAAGGTCTTCAATTTTGTCAAAAAAACAGAATTATGTCTCCTTCATTAATTGCTAAGCCTACGTGCAGCAGGCCTATTAAAAGTGAATCGAGCTTTTCAATTTGTAATATTTCGCTAATTGAAGCACTTTTGCGATTCAAATGGAGAACAAGAACATAATTATTGGAACCAGGGGCAGTAAACTGGCATTATGGCAAGCGCACTATCTTCAAGATCAGTTAAGTGCCATTGATGTGAGTTCAGAACTGCTGATTATCAAAACCAAAGGGGATAAAATACAGAATCTTAGTTTTGATAAGATAGAGGGCAAGGGATTCTTCACAAAGGAGATTGAAGAAGCTTTGATAGGCGGTGATATAGATGTTGCTGTCCATTCACTCAAGGATATGCCAACTGAAGCTACGCCAGGATTGAGCTTGGCTGGATTATCGTATAGAGAAGATCCAGCTGATTTGCTTATTATCAGAAAGGATGCTTATGATGCTGGCAGACCGTTGAAGCTAAAGGAAAATGCTGTCGTTGGTACTTCTTCGATAAGAAGAAAAAGCCAGATTTTAAGATTTTCTTCTTCGGTGGAAATAAAGGATCTAAGGGGCAATGTGCCCACGCGGGTTGGTAAGCTTGCCAATGGTGATTATGATGCCATAGTGCTTGCAGCAGCAGGATTGAACAGACTTGAAATTGATTTGTCAGATTTCGAAACGCTTAGACTAAATCCAAAAGAATTCAACCCTGCACCAGGGCAAGGCATCATCGTTTACCAAAGCAGGAAAGAAGATATCCTTGTCAGAAAGATGCTCAGCAAAATTCATCATCGCGAGGTGTCTGAATGCAGTAATGTAGAAAGAAAAGTCATGATGCTCCTCGGCGGTGGTTGTCACAGCCCATTGGGTGTCTATTGTGAAAAAGATAAAAATGGAAATTATCACGCTTTTGCTTCATTTGGAGAGAACCCTAAAGAAATGCAAAGCTGCATGATATCACAAAGTACGCATGCAGGCTTGGCTGAAAACATTGTTGCCGAATTAAAAAAGACTAATTAAGAATATGTATCTGATCTTTGATTGCTCAGGAATTGACAGGCCAAAAAACTGGAAAGCACCTTTTTCAGACACTTTCGCCTGGCCCAGGATGATTCACCTTTCATGGATTATTCTAGATGAAGATTTAAAACCCATTGATGACTACGATCAGATTATAATTCCTGAAGGATTTTCATTCAACAATGATATAGAAAAGCGTTGTAGAATCGATCAGGACGACATCGATACCAAAGGTGCTCCTCTAACTGATGTTCTTGAAGCCTTTGAGAAAAGTCTGCAGTCTGTGGACTATGTACTGGCTCACAATCTATCATTCAATGAAAATGTGTTGGCAGCTGAATTCCTACGTAAGGGGGTCAAACATTCCCTCTTCCTGAAAGAGCGGTTTTGCCTTATGCAGGAAAGTACCTTCTTCTGTAAGATTCCAAGCAAAACAGGTGGTTATAAATGGCCAAGCTTATCAGAACTACATAGCATTATATTCAAAAAAGCATATGCACCACCTAACAATGCCAGAGCGGATGTTATCGCTGCTACCAGATGCTTCAAGGCATTAAAAATGGCTGGCCAACTTGATGATATGTTTGATGATGAAGATTGACACCAATCATGAATATCTTTTTGTCTAGACATATCAGTGAAGCCTCCTGTTTTAATGCATTAATTGAAAAAGGTCATTCATTGTTATGTAAGTCACTTTTGGATATTGAGTTCCTTCCAGTAGAAATTGATACCGGCGCCGAAATGATATTCTTTTACAGTATCAACGGCATTAAAAGTTTCTTCGATTCCAATGAATACAACAATGAAGTCAATTATGGCGTCATGGGCGAAGGAAGCGCCAAATGCTTCAAGGATATTACTGGAAAATCACCTTTGTTCATAGGTCTCGGGAGACCAGAGGAAATTGCAGAACAGTTACTGGAACAAGTACAATTAAAAAGCATTCACTTTATTAAGGCCCAACAGTCACGGGACTCTGTTATGAATATTCTAAGTCAAATGAATATAGCATGTACATCCTCAGTGCTCTACAACAATCAAACAATCGATCAGATTCCAAGTCAAGAATTTGACATGTTGATATTTACAAGTCCTTTAAATGCCAAGGCTTACTTTGATAAACGCCATTATGATAAAGAGATACTTGTAGCGATCGGCGCTACAACGGCCAGTGCACTTGAATCCCTGACCGGTCAAACAGCTAGCTACCCTCAGGCCTCAAATGAAGAAGCCCTTTGTAATCATGTAAATGAAATGATCAGCGTTTATCAGGCTGATAAATGATCATAAAGTCTGTTGAAGATATCATCAAGACTTCCAACGCCATCTACTTTAGCTGCCAAATCCTTTTTTGCATAGTAGTTGAATACCGGGCTGGTCTTAGCATTATACTCAACGATACGCTTTCTTATAATATCCTCGCTTTGATCATCCGGTCTGCCAGATGTCTTTCCTCTCTCCAATAGTCGATTGACGATTTCATCATCGGGTACATCAAGAGCAAGAAGATGCGTAATCTGTGTGTTGCGTTTTTCAAGAATGGCATCAAGTGCTTCCGCCTGAGCAATAGTTCTTGGAAAACCATCCAAAATATATCCGTGCGGATTTTGACTTTGATCCAATTTGTTCTCAAGCATACCAATCGTAACCTCATCAGGGACAAGTATTCCCTGATCCATATACTCCTGAGCTTTGATTCCCAGGGGCGTCTTATTGCTAATTTCATATCTGAACAGATCACCTGTAGAGATATGTGTCAAGTCAAACTTTTCTTCAATAGTCTTAGCCTGAGTTCCTTTTCCAGATCCTGGAGGGCCAAAAATGATCAAGTTTATCATGGGATATAGTTTTAAGTCTGCAAAAGTAACACTTTTTGGCATTGAAGGGTTCTTGAAATACTAATGTTTACAGGTAACTGCGCACATAAAGCATCTTCTTCGACCAATAAGAAGAACCATAGATTTCTTCTGCGACGACTCCTCGGGAGCTGGATGCATGAATCATCCATAATTCACCTCTTTTGGATTTATATACTATGCCTACATGATCGACCTTGCGGCCCTTTTTAAAAAAGACAAGGTCACCGGGCTTATATTGTGAGGTTTTGAGCTTTTTCCCTGTCTTGGCTTGTTCTTTTGAACTCCTGCCAATACTTCTATTTGCAGCTTTATTGTATACATAAGCCGTAAAGCCAGAACAGTCAAATCCATTCTTATTCTTTCCGCCATATCTATAAGGACTTCCTATCAAGGACTCAGCAGTCCTGACAACTTGAAGTCTGTCATTATCGATTGTAGGTCCCTTCGCGCAGGAATAATAACCCACAAAATAAAGCATGAGGAATGGTACGCAGTATCGCATATTCAATGGTAATACCTAGATAACGGTTTATACCTGATTGGAATTATAAAAAAAGGCCCGGATTATCATCCAGGCCTTAAAGAGCGATTATAATTTGAGATTAAACTTTTCTCGTTTATTCTGCAGGAGCTTCTGCAGGAGCAGCAACTTCACCAGCAGCCTCAGCTTTCGAAGCAGCTGATTTAAGAGCTCTCGGAATTTCAACATTGGCAACAGGAACACTTGGGTTAACCATAAGTTCCATACCATCAGCCAATTCGATATCGCGAACCCTTACAGAGCTACCCAATTCTAGGCTAGATATATCGATGAATAATTCATCAACAAGGTTTTTTGGATCAACTTTGACCTTAACCTTTCTCATTGATTGGATCAATTTACCACCACCTTTCACACCAGGAGAAACACCTTTGAATCTTACAGGTATTTCAACTTTAATCATTCTTCCATCCTCAACAGCAAGAAAATCGATATGCTCGATAGCGTCTGTCAGTGGGTGAAATTGAATATCCTTTACTATAGCTTTATATTTTTTACCATCGATATCAAGCTCAGTAAGCTTGAAATCAGGGGTATAGATTGCTGCTTTTACATCATTGTGAGTGGTAGCAAAAGGAACATTTAAGTCACCACCATAAAGAATGGCTGGAATCTTTCCTTCTTGTCTTAGGACTGATGCCTTAGTGTTGACATCTCTTGTCTCTGTTTTAATAGCTACAACGTTCATTTTCTTACGTTTTAAAGTATCTTTTAAAGATATAATTCAAAAGGAGTGCAAAGATACAAAAGAAAAAACCATTATAGCAAACTTATTTGTCAACAAATAAGGCAGAAATGGATTTGAATTCGTGTGTATTTCGGATCGCCTTGGCAAAGAGCTTATCGCAAGACAAAACTCTGATCTTCTTTGATTTCTGTCTCAATGGAATTGTATCTGTCACTATCAACTCAGTAAGCACAGAATTTTCAATATTTTCATAAGCCTTACCTGATAAAACCGGATGCGTAGCCAATGCTCTCACACTTTTTGCACCTTTATCCAGAATGGCCTGGGCTGCTTTGCACAATGTTCCTGCTGTATCCACAAGGTCATCAACAAGAATAACATCTGCACCCGACACCTCACCAATAACAGTCATACTCTCCACTTTATTGGCTACTTTACGTACCTTATCACAAATCACAAGGTCGCATTCAAAATACTTTGCAAAACTTCTTGCGCGCTTAACACCACCTACATCAGGACTGGCAAAAATCACATTAGACATGTCATGCTCAGCCAGATAAGGCATAAAAATAGCCTCCCCTTTCAGGTGATCCACAGGAATATCGAAGAACCCCTGGATCTGATCTGCATGCAAATCCATAGTAACGATTCGATCAGCACCTGCTGCTTCAAGCAGATTGGCTATCAATTTGGCAGATATTGGAACTCTGGGCTTGTCTTTTCTATCCTGTCTGGCATATCCAAAATATGGAATAACCGCTGTGATATATCCCGCCGAAGCACGCTTAGCAGAATCAATTAACAACAACAATTCCATCAGGTTGTCTGCAGGTGCAGCTGTTGACTGAATGAAAAAGACATACGCTCCCCTTACAGATTCGGTGATTACTGTCTGCATTTCACCATCGCTAAACCTGTTGACCTTTAATCTGCCAAGGGGTTCTCCGTAGAAATCCGCTATCTTTTCAGCAAGATATTTGGAGTGTGTTCCAGAAAAGAGTTTTACATCTACCATACTAAAGATATCTTTGACGGCGAAAATAAGAAAGTGCTGCAACAATTACTTATATGGCTTGTCTAAATAGCTAAATTATCAGTTGAGTAAATTAATCAAATCCGAATCTTCTCTGGCATGGGTCCTGCTCATTATTCTCAGCCTTATCTGGGGCAGTTCATTTATTCTGATTAAAAAGGCGCTTATAAGTTTTACGCCTCTGGAAGTTGGCGCCGCAAGAATTACCATTTCATTCCTGGCTTTCCTGCCTCTTTTTTTTAAAAATCTGAAGAAGATTCCCTGGCAAAAATGGCGTTGGTTTGCTTTGGTAGGAATCTGCGGAAGTGGTATACCCGCTTTCCTTTTTGCGATAGGCCAAACAAAAATACCAAGCAGTATTGCGGGTGTCATAAACAGCATGACCCCAATATTCACACTTCTACTTGCTGTTATGTTCTTTTCTGGTAAATTGATCAAAAGGCAGGCATACGGCATACTTATGGGATTCGGTGGTGCTCTGCTCCTTTTCTTTATCAAGAAAGAAGGAGAGTTGATATTCCCGATCAGCTATGCTTTATTACTCGTTCTAGCCACGGTTTCTTATGCCATAAGTGGCAATACAGTTGGACGCTTTCTCTCGGGTGTGCGGCCGACGATCATCAGCGTTGTATCTTTTTGCCTAATAGGGCCTTTCATGTTGGCTTATCTACTCAGCAGTGATTTTATTTCACATATACAAAATTCAGATTACGGCTTACAATCTTTTGCCGCAGTATGCACACTCTCTTTGGTGGGGACCTTTCTTGCCAATATCCTTTTCTTCCGCTTAATACAGCTGACCGATGCGGTTTTCTCTTCTTCTGTTAGTTTCATTATTCCTATTGTAGCTCTCGGATGGGGAATTCTTGACGGAGAGCTGATAACTGTCTTTCATCTGCTGGCTCTCATCTTTATTCTGACAGGGGTCTTCCTCGCAAAAAGGAAGTAAGTTATTTTCTATACCACTCTTTGTATTTCATATAAGCCTGTGCCGTTCCTTCTATGTAGATCTGAGCATTAAGCTTATCGATTGGCTTTAACTTTTTGGCAGGTGTCCCCGCATATATAAAACCTGATTCCAGTTTTGTTCCTGACGTCACCACTGCCCCAGCTGCGATAATTGTATTTGAAGGCACAATGACATCATCCAGAATAATAGCACCCATCCCAACCAAAACATCAGAATGAATCTGGCATCCATGTATGATGGCTTTGTGACCTACGCTTACTCTATCATGAAGAATGGTATCAGACCTACCCACCGTGCCATGTATGATGGCACCATCCTGAATATTGCAATCTTTACCAATTCGAATTTTATTGCAATCGCCTCGTATGACAACCTGAAACCAAACACTACAATTCTCAGAGATGACAACATCACCTGTTATAGTTGCGTTATCCGACACCCAGGCAGATGTATCTATTTGAGGTGTTTTTCCGTTGACTTCTAGAATGAGTGCCATTACAGTTCAGAACTTACGGGTGTCAGCTTATATCCTTCAGCTTTCAAAAGCTTGATTACACCTTGCTCACCCGCAAGATGCCCCGCTCCAACGGCAAAGAAAGTTGTGCCTTCTTTCATCATGCTGGACATCACAGGAATCCAGTTTCTGTTTCTCTGATTCAACAAAAGATCTTCATATCCACTGATGCCTTCGTCTTCAGCCATAGCATCGACCATAAGATTGATGTTCTGGGATTTGTACATATCGATCATTTGATCAAAAGCATCATTTTCAGTATCAGAACTCTTGATGGTCTCCAACAACATATCCGCCTGGTCCTGATAAGGAATAGAGTCAAAAACACTCATTTGAAATTCAATCGTCTCAAGTCCCTCTACTTCTTTCTCAGATTGCTGACATAGGTCAAACAGTTCCATCTCATATGAACGCATACCAGAGTCTCCTTGAAGACCAACACCAAACTCCATATCTCCACTTGCGAATACGGTCAGAAACATTGGCTTCAACCTTTCGAGAAAAAACATTGGAATACCCATATCGTCGAAATGTGTTTTGACAAAGTCATAGTCCTCTTCATTGTAGAGATCCTTCAAAGTCATACCATCATTCATAAAGGCTTTTGAAAGCAAACCCATTTGCTTCGACATGTCAAACATATCATCCATGTCGATTTCAAAAACAACCGATTCTGAAGCATCGAAAGCTGCAAGCGTGCCCTTAGGCCAGTAGAAGTCTTCCTTGGTGATCAAGTGGATTGTCCCGTAGAGATAAGATTCCTCTTCGAGCTCATTTCCTTCTATCTTCCAAAGTAAGGCATTGGCAAGTTTGGCATCAACTGCTGATGGCTCTGGTAGTTGTTTCTGTGTCTTGCATGACCAGGAAAAAACAATTACAAAGGCAAGGAAGAATATTCTTTTTAACATAGATTACTGATGTCTTGAATTATAAATTTGGCTCATTAAAATGGCTCCCGCCACGGACACATTTAATGATTCAACACGTTTCGTGCCCGGAATGCTTAAGGTATGATCAGAAAGAGATAGAATCTCTCTGGATACACCTTTCCCTTCTGAACCCAGTATCAGGGCAATTGGTTCATTCAAATCTATCTTTTCAGAATCAGAGTTGTCGGGCATATCTGCTGCCACCAGTTGAATTCCTGAAGCTTTCATATACTCCAAAGCAGTTTTAAGATTGTTCTCCCGGCATATATGTATGTCTTTAATCGCTCCCGCTGATGTCTTGTATGTAAAAGAGTTAATCAGGGCTGTTTTCTTAAATGGCACCACGATTCCATCACAATCGAACCACACAGCAGATCGTGCCAAGGCCCCTATATTTCGAACATCTTCTATGCCATCCAGTACAAGTAAGAAAGGTACCCTGCCCTGTTCATACAACAGCGGGACCAATTCATCGGTGGTGTAATATTCAACGATGGCCAATTGTGCCACAATACCCTGATGGTTGGCATTTGAGGCCAGAGCTGCCAGCTTTTGCTTGGGTACATACTGAAGTGGCGTTCTGTTCTCCCGCGCCATCTTCCGAATATGCCTTTCAAGTTCCCCCCGCATATCCTTGTCTATCCATAATTTTTCCAGTCTGACAGACTGTTCAAGGGCATCTAATACAGGTTTTCGGCCAATTAATAACTTATCTTTTTCCATACGGATCTAAAACTACAAATTGAACAAGACTAATTTTTTTTCTGTTGAAAAAAAATAGTTGCAAGGCGCTTACACCCAACTCAAAATATAATAATGTCTTCAATTGTCTTTACGGAATGTAAAACTGACTTATCATAAGTCAATTTAATTATATATTCACGAGCAAAATTTAAAAGTTCAACACTTATGAATAAAAATTTACTACTTCTGATCCTGATGATTGTATGGGTCAATGTTTTTGCACAGAATTCCAAAAAATCTGTGGGAGATAAATTCCTACGAGATAACCAGGCTGTTCTTCAAATTAGTGATCTGGATATACAAGATGCCAGAATCGCAGACATGTATACCTCCGAACATAACGGACTTACCCATATTTATTACAATCAGACTCATAATGGCATCCCGGTTTACAATGCCATCTTGAATCTTAATATCACCAAAACCAACAATGTTTTATTTTATCACAATGGTTTTGTGAAAGATATTGACTCGAAGGTCAATACCAACAAATCTAGATTGTCTTCTGTAGATGCTATTACATCTACTGCGCTTGCTCTTGGGATCCAAAACCCTGACAGGGCACAAGCTTTAAAAAGAATAAACAACAGAGGAGAAGAGATTTTTGCTCAAACCAACTTCTCTAAAGATGAAATCAGAGTCAGACAAATATATTTTGAGGATTCTGAAACCGACGTGAAACTTGCTTATGAAGTGAGTTTCCACCAAAGCAACAGCACTGACAGTTGGAGCAGTAAGGTTGATGCAGTAACAGGTACTGTTATCGAACTTGAAAACAGAACAGTCTACTGCAGTCACGCACCTGGTAAGTATCATAAACACAGCCCATCTTGTGCACCCGCAAAGGAAAGCTATTCAAGTGCTGTTCCTTTTGGACACAGTAAGATGTCAGCAAGCTACAGAGTCTACCCTGTTCCTTTAGAGAGTCCCGTACATGGTGCTCAGGAATTGGTCACCGATCCGCATTTCCCTGATGCTTCTCCTTTTGGATGGCATGATATAGATGGCATTGAAGGACCTGAATACACCATTACAAGAGGTAATAATGTACACGCCTACAATGACGAGAACAATGATGGTCAAAGCCTTGGAGATGAACCGGATGGAGGCACTGATTTGTTATTTGATATTCCGCACGATCTCTTGTTAGAGCCTGACTTCAACAGAGAATCAGATGTTGTGAATCTATTCTATGCCAACAATATGATCCATGATATTACGTATCTCACAGGATTTAACGAGGAGGCAGGTAACTTCCAGGCCAACAACTATGGCAATGGCGGTTTGGACTCGGATTATGTTGTAGCGCACTCATTGGATGGATCAGGTGTTAACAATGCCAATTTTTCAATTGTACCTGATGGCGTAAGAGGAAATATGAACATGTTCCGCTGGTCAATTCCGCAATCAAGATTGTTTTCAATCCTTGAACCTTCAGAATTGTCAAAAGATTATCAGAATGGTGCAGCAGGCGCAGGCTGGGGTTTCAATGAAAACTATGCTGGATTTGATATCACAGCAGAACTGGCCCCCGCATATGATGATGATCCACAATTCTCTAATAATGTATGTGGTGAGGTAATCAATGCCGAAGAAGTTGAGGGTAAGATAGCTATGATCTACAGAGGAAGATGTGAATTTGGTACCAAATCTTTGAATGCACAGAATGCAGGGGCGATAGCAGTAATCATCTGTAATGTACCCGGAGCAGGTAATGACCCTACCAGTGATGGTAACGATCCTATATCTAATGGAATGGGGCCAGGTGCCAATGGTGCTAGCGTAACTATACCGGTTTTTGCATTGGGATTTGAAGATTGTAATAGAATTGTTGCAACCATTGAAGAAGGAAATAGCGTGGTAGGGAGAATCCTGGCTGAAGAAACAGGAGGCCCTGCTGAAGTGAGTTCAGGATTCGATAACGGCATTATATTTCATGAGTTTGGTCACGGCATCAGTTCAAGATTAACAGGTGGTCCTAACCAGGTCTGTCTTGGCAATGATGAGCAGATGGGTGAAGGATGGTCAGATTTCTTTGCCCTGGCCTTAACAGTAGAGCCAGGTGACAGAGGAGAAGATGCAAGAGGAATTGGTTCATTTGTACAGGGTGAAGACAGAACAGGTAGAGGAATCCGAAGATTCCCTTACTCTACAGACATGAATGTTAACCCTCAGACTTTCAAGGATATCAAAGCTACCGCTGCTCCTCACCCACTGGGTGAAGTCTGGGTAGACATGCTTTGGGATATCTTCTGGGGCTATGTCGACAAATACGGATATGATGCAGACTGGACGAATACTGAATCTGGCAACTTCAAAGCAGTTCAACTTGTACTTGACGGCATGAAGATTCAGGGTTGTAACCCTGGATTCATAAGAGGAAGAGATGCCATCATAGCAGCTGAGGAAGCCAATACAGGAGGTGAAAACAAATGTATGCTCTGGGAGATGTTTGCACGCAGAGGTCTTGGATATTTCGCTGATGGTGGTTCATCCAACAATAGAAATGATGGAACGGAAAACTTCGATCCGCTTCCAGAGTGTCTGAAGACACTTAAGATTTATAAGGACCTGCCTGAGTTGGTTGAAGTTGACACAGATATAGAAGTACAATTAATCATTGCAAATCACAAAGATGAAACGGTTGAGAATGTTCTCGTAACAGATGAAATTCCTGAGGGCATGTCTTACGTAATGGGTTCTTCAAATGAGGAACCGATTGTAATTGGTAACTCAATCAATTTTGAATTTGATTCACTAAGATCACAGGAGTGGGATACCATTACTTTCAGCTTACAACATGATAACACTTTGAACTCCACAGTTCTGTTTAATAACAGAGTGGAGACACCGGAGGAATTGAATGAGTGGCAAAGAGAGTTGATCGCTGATCAAACCAATATCTTCAGATTGAATTCAAACACTGTTTTCCCAACTTACTCGGGTGAAAGTTGCTGGTTCGTACAGGAGATAGATGATGATACCGAAGCAAGTATCCGATTCGATAATATTGAAGTTGTCGGAGAAAGACCAGCAGTCAGGTTCTGGCACAGAATCAATACAGAATTTGCAAGAAATGGAGGATTTGTAGAAATATCCACTGATGGCGTAATCTGGACTGATGTAAAAGACTTGTTTATCAGAAATGGCTATGAGTGCCCTCTTGCGTTTACAACCTTCGCCATTCCTGCACTCCAGGCTTTCTCTGGCAGAACAGAAGAGAACGATTATGTAGACAGCTACATCGATCTTACGGATTACATCGGACAAACGATATCACTTAAATTCAGATTTGGTACCAACTCTGGGGATATGCAGACGGTCAATAATGAAGTATTCCCGGCAGATGGTGGATGGTTTATTGATGATGTAGACTTGATAGATCTTGTTATCGATGAGACACAAGCTTGTATAAGCGCAGATAGCGATATCGCTTGTACGGAAGATTTCACATCTGTGTTGGATCCGCAGTTGATCAGCAGCAATACAGAAGCTGAAGAGCTGTTGACGTCTATGCGCATCTACCCTAACCCGGCTTCAGATTTTATAATCATTGATCTGGCTAATAAATACACTGAAAATGCAAGAATCGAAATCAGTGATGCAAGAGGTCAATTGGTTTATTCTGAAAATATTCGCGACAGAAGAAATGTGTTAAACATCAACACATCTGAACTCGCTACAGGCATCTATTTCGTTCAGTACAGAACCTTAGGTGAATTGATAACTCAGAAGGTAATAATTGAATAGTATAGTAATTAGGTAAATAAAAAAAGCGCCAGATTAAATTCTGGCGCTTTTTTTTATAGTACAAGTAATCAAGCGACTACTCTTCTTCCTCTCCACTTATTTTGTCAATAATCTCTTCGATCTTATCTTCCACAACTTCTTTTACTTTCTCAGCTTTCTCCTTCAATTCGGCCGCCTTCTCTTCCAGCTGATATTTCTCAGAAACATCTTTGATCTCTGCAGTTACCTGTTCGACCTTCTCCTCAATATTTTCTTCAATAACCTCTGATACAGCCTTCACATTGTCAACAACCTCTTCGATCGTTTCGGACACAGTATCCTTGATCTTATCCATGACAGATTCCTTTTGCTCTGAGGTTTCTTTTGTCTTCGGCTTTTTATTAATGGCTTTTGCCGCTTCAGATAGCTTGTCCGCAGATTCATCAAGCTCGGCAGCTTTCTTATCAATCTCGTCAGCGATTTTAGCTTTTACAACTTCCTTTTGCTTCTTGATTTTAACCTTTTCTGCCTCTTTCTCCTGACGCTGCTTTTCCTTTTCCAAGCGGGCCTCCAGTTCTTTCTTGGTGGCCATCATGTCCGCTAGTTTGTGATTCTTGGAATCTATGCGTTCCTGAATCATCTGCATCTTGGCTTGACGAATTTGCATTTCCAACTGGCCTTGTGTTTCCCCAACACGTTTGTTTTGAAATGCCATGTCTTTTTCATCTCGCTTAATGGACTTATCCATCTTATCAATTGCAGAAAGCAATCCCTGATATCTGCGTTCTAATCTACTTGAGCGATTGCCATTGCTGGCTTGATCTCCATATTTTTTCTCCTTGAACTTTTTGAAAGCACCATCAATGGACTGCCACAAGCTGGATCTGTCTTCTCTGGTAAACTTCTCTTGCTTAAACTGATTCTGAAGATCTTTCAATTCATCAAAAATAGGCTTCAATCCAAGACCTTGATCCATTTTATCATTAATTAGTTCAAGTTGCTTTTTGAAGCGTTCCACATTCTCTTTTGACAACTTGGCCAACTCAGAATTTGCCTTGGTTCTAAACTCTTTTAGTCTTGTAAAAAGCTCATTGGTTGTGTGTTTCAATCTGTCTGCATGTTCGCGGAAAAGATTACGCTCACGTGACTGCTCAGCCACCTTTGACCAAAATCCTTTTAACTCTTCGAATACACCAGAATCGAATTCGTTCATGCGTGATATTCTATCCCTAAACTCATCTAACTCAGATTTGTAGAGATCAAATAATTTGGTGGATAACACGATGAAATGCCATTCAGTCTTAGCACGTGTAATGACATCCCCCCTTTGTACTCTAATGGTTTCAGGTAACAAGTCCTCAGTCATGGAAAGTGGCCTGTCCAAAGAATTGTGGCCTTCTGGGAATTCAACTTCCTTGTCCTCCCTCCATTCATCCATCAGTTTATTGTAGAATTCTTCGGTAGCCAGCGATTCAGGAAAGCTGTATAGCTTAACCAGATTTTCTTTTGGCAACAATTCAAGAGCAAGCAGTAGTTTGTTTTCATTCTCATCACTTCCCCACAAAACAATTTTCTTTTTCATATCAGTTCGTTCGTATTCCAGCCAGTCCGCAGACTTGCTGAGCATTAGTTCAGTAGTTTATTTCAATTATTACTTAAGTTGTATCTTTTCTTGCAAAATCTGGACCGCATTTGTAGCAGCTCCTTTTCTCAAATTGTCAGCTACAATCCAGATATTCAATCCATTTGGAATTGACGCATCCCTTCTAACTCTTCCAACAAAAACTTCGTCTTTTTTACGGGCGAAGCGTGGCATGGGATAACGTTTGTTATTAGTATCATCCTCTAATATGAGGCCTTTTTCATTTGAAAGCAATGCCTTCACATCATCAATCTCAAATTCGCGTTGAAATTCAATATTTACCGATTCGGAATGTCCGCCCTGGACAGGTACTCTTACAGCCGTAGCAGTGATGGCCATATCTGGGGCTGACATGATTTTGCGTGTTTCATGCACAAGTTTCATCTCTTCCTTGGTATAGTCATTATCCAGGAAGATATCACAGTGTGGGATACAGTTTTCATATATCGGATAATCGTACGCCATTGGATAATTTAGGTTTTCCGAGTTATCCCTCTCAAGATTATATTGTTCCACAGCATTTGCTCCAGTACCTGTAAAGCTTTGGTAAGTAGAAATAACCAGTCGTTTTATGCCATATTTCTTATGAAGTGGGTTCAGAGCAACTACCAACTGAATTGTAGAACAATTAGGGTTGGCGATTAACATATCCTCATTTACAAGTTGAGAACCGTTAACCTCAGGGACAACCAATTTAACATTTTCATGCATTCTCCAAGCCGAAGAATTATCGATAACACAAGTGCCGGCTTCAACAAATTTCTCAGCGAATTTCAAAGAAGTTGAACCACCCGCAGAAAACAATGCGTAATCAGGTTTGGCAGCAATAGCATCTTCGATGGAAACAACCTTATATGGTCTGCCTAAATATTGTACTTCCTTTCCAACAGATCTTTGCGACGCGACAGGTATGAATTCATCGATTTGAATTCCCTGCTCCTCGAGTACTTCAATCATCTCTCGCCCCACCAATCCAGTAGCACCTACAACTGCTATTTTCATATTTGACAATTTAGCCTTCAAATGTAAGGTGACTCAATGAATAATGCATTGCATTGATAAAAATTGTTATACGTAATACGATTACAAATGATCTCTGATTTCATGTAGGCTTACAAATTCTAAACATTGTAATGAATAGGAAATATTTGGTATGTCTTTGTTTGTGCATAAGCACGGGGCTACATGCTCAGCTGAATGAAGAATTTAGTGGGCTATGGCCTGGCATCTGGAAAGGTGATACAGCAGACTTTATGATCAGCCATAACCACATCTTATCACTGGATGCCGATACACCCGGACAAAGCTTGATATACACTGAATTAGATTTTGTTGATCCTGTTTCATGGCGATTTGATTTGGAACTGGATTTTGCACCATCAAATAACAATTCAATAAAAATAATTCTGGCGGCAAGTAATAGCAATTACCTGTCAGGGCAATCTGTTGTGCTTCATATTGGAGAGAATGGTTCTGAGGATGCCATATGCCTGCGTTTTCTTGATGAAGGCGTTGTAGAAAATGAACTTAAAGGAAGCCCTGGACTTGTAGCGCAAGCTTTCAAATATAGTTTTGAAATAGATAAAAGCTTTCAGAACCAATGGACAATAAGACTAAGAAACAAATCATCAGGAATTATATACTTTGAAATTGACACAATCATAAACAATTCTGAGTTAGTTAACATGGGGTACTTTGGAATTCTAAGCCAATACACACAATCCAACAGGAATGGGATTCATTTTGATAATATAAAAATTGATGAATCTATCACAGATCTAGACCCACCCTATTTAAGGTCATTTGAGTTAACCAATGAGCCAAGAGTAAATATCCGACTTAATGAACCTATCGATACTATGTTATTCGGTAACAAATTCAATATCACATGTGATGATATTGATCTGACAAAAGAAACCACAATCATCTCCTGGAACCCCTCTCTTCTCAAGGTCGATTTGCCTAAATCAATATCCTCATGCAGTCCATATACCTTTATTATTTCTGGCATCCAGGATATATACGGTAACACAATGAGTGATACAACAATTACACATAAGCATTATGCAAACCCCTTTCCCCTCGACATCAGAATTAATGAGATATTAGCTGATCCGCTACCTGGAGATAGCGATTTTATTGAATTATTAAACACCAGTTCTAAATTCCTCACCCTTGAAGGATGTTCTATTGAAAACAAGGCTAAGGAGGAATCTGAGCCTCTCACATCTAACTTAACAATACATCCAGGTGAATATCTTGTACTTACAGAGGACAAACTTTCTCTGCTTATGAATCACCCACGCTTACATGAATCAACAGTACATGAAGTCAACTTGCCCAGCTTCAACAATGAAAGTGGCAACGTGACTCTAAGCTGTTTGGATAGCTTTGGAGATCAAAGAGAAATTGACAGCTTTGATTATTCAGATTTAATCCATGACCATAGTCTCAGTGACACTGAGGGCATAAGTCTTGAACGCATACATAGCATAGGATTTACTCAGAATGTTCAAAACTGGCAATCGTCTGCGTCAATCGAGATGGCCAGTCCAAGTAATCAGAATTCTGTTGCATATGACTCAAAAGACTTTGTTGCAAAGGTAGTTGACTCCACAAGAGTAGATATCCTATTTGCAGATCAGGTTGATTCTATTTTAGTCCAGAAGCCTGAATATTATTCTATTACTGATTATGACATTGAGTCTATTGATTTTAATAAAAACCAACCCAACAAACTTGTATTAAATCTGGCAACAGTAATTGACCCCTTAAAGACCTTCCATCTTAATATCATTTCTATTCCAAATCAATGTGGAAATCGCTGGCTCTCGGGATCAGTAGAATTGTTTCGAATTGAAACACCATCAACAGGAGATATCCTAATCAATGAAGTATTATTCGATCCTGAAGCGGATGGCTCAGATTTTATTGAAATTATAAACACCAGCCCATATTATCTCAGCTTGGATCGATTACGCATTCAGAATGCTCATAATGCTCAATTCACAGCCCTTCCTGGTGGACTGATACTTCGTCCATTTCAAATCCTGGCATTTAGTGAAGATACAACCCAGCTTGTAGCGTATTATAATCCACCGGACAGCGCATTGATACACCCAAGCAAATTGCCAGCACTGAACAATGAATCTGGAAATGTTAGTCTGTGGTTGGATGATCCCGGATATGGATTGCTTATCGATAGTGTTAACTATCATAAGGAACAGCACTTCGCATTGCTAACAGATACAGAAGGCGTAAGCCTAGAGCGGATATCGACTGAAATCACCGACAATAGCAAGGATAATTGGTCATCAGCAGCTCAGAATGTTGGCTTTGCCACACCAGGTTATAAAAATTCAAATCGAATAGATAGCTTGAACATATCCAGTGAGGTAGAACTGGAATCTAAAGTTTTTTCGCCTGACCATGATGGATACTTTGATCAATTAATCCTAAAATACAGCTTCCATAAACCCGGATTCATTTCAAATATTGATATTTTTGATGATAGAGGTTTTCATGTTAGACATCTTAGCCAGAATACCCTGCTTTCTACTAGTGGAATAATTTCCTGGGATGGCTTGGATACAGACAGCAATTTGTTGCCGGTAGGTATTTATATAATTAGATACCAGTTTTTTCACCCTGACGGAGAGCTTATTTCAGGAAAGAGGCTTTGTGTCCTTGCTCAACAAATGAACGATTGAAAAGCATTTTCGAAAATAGAATGACTCAAATTGTTTCCGGACTCATCATTTTGACTACCCTGGGGCTTATATTCTTTCCAAATGAAATAGATCTTCTTTGGCCTTTGAGTATCTACACTCCCCAGATCATGTTTTTCTTTCTCTTTCTCAGTTTTCTCTTTCTTGTACTCGATCAGAAAGCCTTGATGGTTACCGGACTTCTTGCTACTGCAGCAGTTGCCTTTCAGCTTAAGAATGCTTCAAACTCTGACTATATATATCCTGACAATAACCCGGATGGCAACCTCGAAATTCTTCATATTAATCTTGACGTTCTGGAAGATCCATTTAAAGAAGTTATTGGTATTGTCGATCTATATGATCCGGACTTGATCAGTTTTCAGAAATATGATGAACATTTGGATAACAGCATATATATGTCGCTGTACAAAGACTATCCGTACACCCATAAAATTCAGGATAACAACGGCAATGGATTAGCCATCTTCTCCAGGAAAAAAATATTCAGAATAGATAACTTCTATTACAAGGGATTGCCCAATCTGAAAATAATAACAGAAAGCGAAGATTCCAAGCTAACAATTATCTCGTCTTACATACCATCAGACTATAATAATGACCAACTCAATATCAAGGATCATCTTCAGATGATTGCTGATGAAATAAAACTGAGTCGCTATCCAGTTATCACAATGGGTAACTTCAACAGGGTCTACTGGTCTAACGAATTAAAAGGATTCATGAAAAGTGCTCAGCTGCAAAACAGCAGGCGAAGTGTACGCATTGACAACCTGAATCCAGAAGATCATATTTTCTATAGCAAGCGATTGGAATGTACCATGTTTCAGGAATTGAAAACCGAAAACAACGTACATTTAGGCATTCGTGGTTCCTATCAAAGCATCTGACATGTCTTACTCTGATCTCAAGTTACAATGCAAGTCTTTTGACCAACTTGATATATATGGCCTATATGATCTATTAAGACTTCGTCAGGAGATATTTATCGTAGAGCAAGACTGCCCTTATCTAGATTGTGATGGAAAAGATTTGGAAAGTCATCATTTACTTGCATATCTCAACGATGAACTTATTGCTTATACACGTCTTCTTCCTAAAGGCGTATCCTATCCAGAATATTCTTCAATCGGACGTGTTGTCACCAACGCAGAAACCCGTGGGACCGGATTGGGAAAAATAATAATGAAAGCGAGCATTCAACAAATGAGAAAACTCTATCCTGAAGATATAATCAAGATTTCTGCTCAGGTATACGCGCTGCCTTTTTATGAAAAACTTGGCTTTATAGCCAAAGGTGAACAATACCTGGAAGACGATATTCCACATCAGGCCATGACTCTGGATTTCAAAACCACTGATAAGAAGTTATATGAGCTTTGATTTTATCAAATCAGAAGACACCCCGCAAATCGCCAGACAATTATTGGGATATCATATAATATCCAGGATCGGAAAAGTAGAAACAGTGGGTAAAATTGTTGAAACTGAAGCATATCGTGCACCAGAAGACAAAGCAAGTCATGCCTATAACAACAAACGGACAGGACGTACCGAAATCATGTTTGGAAATGCAGGTCTCGCATACGTTTATCTGTGCTACGGCATCCACAGCATGCTGAATATTGTTACCGGCCCCCAAGACAATGCACATGCAGTGCTAATTAGGGCTCTTGAACCCGTTTCAGGTTTAGATCATATGATCAAAAGAAGGGGTGGCATATATAATGTCAATCTAAGCAATGGACCAGGTAAATTATGCAAAGCTATGGGTATCCTTACTGCGCATAACGGAACTGATTTGTTAACAGAGAATCCATACATATTCTTAAGCCCGGGATCAGAGAAAATCAACAATGATGACATCATTTCGGGAGCTCGTGTAGGAATTGCCTATGCAGAAGAGTGTGCACTATGGCCATGGCGATTTAGGATAAAAAACAATAAATGGACCAGTTTACCACATGAACCACCATACACAGATCAATAATAATTTGTTAAAAGTCCAGATAATAAAATGAAATCTATCTCTGGCATGTTAATTTAAGCGTCGATATGATGATAAGAAACATTGGTCTTTTTGCTATTTGCCTTTTATTGAACGGAGCATGCCTGCTCAGAGCTCAGGACTTTATTTATGACAACAACGTGTATGTTGACTACATCAAGTCGGTGAAGCTCTCCCACCTAGGTCTTGAGACATCATATCCTATTGTAGATTTTGGTTCTGGATATCAGGGTAGGATAATTCTGAGCTTCGACGATCTCGAAGGTGGATATAAAAGATATACTTACAGAGTCATACACTGTGATATGAATTGGGGTCCTTCAACTCAGATGGAAGAAATAGAATACCTCGAAGGATTCAACTATCAGGACATAGATGACTATGTCTATTCTACCAATGGGTACTCAGACTATACACATTACAGATTGGTTCTTCCCAATGATGATTTGAAATGGATTGTTTCCGGAAATTATTTACTTGTAATTTATGATGAAGATCTCCAGGTTCCGGTGATCACCAGAAGATTTATGGTGGCAGAGAACATTGTAAATATCGCATGGGAAGTAATCAAACCAAGAAATGTGAGGCTTATAGATACACACAATGAAATCCGCTTTTCAGTGAGTTATAAGAATGTACGAATCAATCAACCAAGGTTTGAACTGTTTGCCACCGTCATGCAAAATGGCAATTGGAATACTGCTAAGATTGGTTTGGAAGGTAATTATGAAAGAGGAGAAGCGCTCTTCTTCGATCAATTTGACCGAATCAGCTTTCCTGCACTGAAGGAATTCAGAAATTTTGATATCCGGCCATTAAGCTACACGACTGAATTTGTTAATAGCATCGAACAGGATGAAGTGGAAACAACCGTTCTCCTTGATCTCAATAAAAAGAGATCAACCAGAAACTTCCTTGATGAAATTGATGCCAATGGATTTTTTATAATAGACAATGAGAGATATCCAGACCCCGAAGTGTCTAGTGAATATTGTAATGTTATCTTTTCCCTGGAAGTGCCTACCCTATTTGAGAGAGATCTTTTTATTGTTGGTGGTTTTTCAGATTGGCAGGCACGTGATGATTATAAGCTTGAGTTTGACCCCGTCAATCAGATATACAGAGGTGAGGCATATTTTAAACAAGGATACTATGATTACCTGTTTGCGCTAAGAAATGATGATGGAAGTCTGGATTTTACAACTGTTGAAGGCAGCTGGTTTGAAACCGAAAATGACTATCAGATCATTATCTACTATCGGGAATTCGGAAGTTTCTATGACCGGATTATTGCCGTTCAAAACTTCAACTCAAACCGCAACTAAGATACTTTCCCAATCATATTTAATCTCTTCCAAGAACAGACCATGAGGAGCCAACATCTCAATTTGCTTCTGCGGATTGTCATTAGAGAAGGAAAGTTCGAATTCCTCCAGAGACAAATTTTCAAGTCCAACGGCTAAGACCCTGAAAGCAATGATACGCATCATACTCTTCAAAAATCGATTAGCCTGAATCCTGATATAAAATTGACCCCCACTCAATTCAACCAATTTAGCTTCTTTGATTTTACAGATGGTAGATTCATGTCGGTCCGGCGATTTGCAGAAATTTCTAAAGTCGTCCTTTACACTGATTATATCCAATGCACTCTGCATTTTCTTAAAATCAGGCACCGAAGAAACATGGTAACTTAAACCCCTTTGAAAAACATCATGTTGAAGATTAAAATAGTAATGATAGATTCTAGACCTGGCAGAAAAACGTGCATGCGCTTTGCCCTGAGTCCTTTGTATATCCTTAACCAGGATATCTTCAGGTAATATTCTATTCAACTTATACTGAAATTCAGAAGGGAGCTTCGATTCTATGTCAATATGAAAGAAAAAACTGCGTGCATGTACGCCCTTATCAGTCCTGCCACATGAAATCAGTGAGACATCTGTACCAAGCACAATGCGCATCGAACTCTCAATACGTTCCTGCACAGTATTAGAGGTATTATTCTGTCTTTGCCAACCTGAGTAACTGGTCCCATTATATGCTATCTCCAAAAAGTATCGCATCGGTAAAACTAGGATAACTCCTTTCTGAGAATCTCAAGTGGAGACTTACTGATAACTTCCCTGCTATTGAATAAACCAATAATCACTGTTAGCGAAACAATAAAAAGAAAGATGGATAGGATTGGAATCCAATTAAAGACATAGTCCAGTTCAAGTTGATATCGTGCAATCAAATAGCTACCAATAATGGCTAGCACGATGCCTGTCGCAGCTGACAAAGCTCCAAGGATGAAATACTCAGTAGCCTGTATCTTAAATATTTGACCTGTACCTGCTCCTAAGGTTCTAAGCAATACACTCTCTTTTATACGTTGAAACTTGCTTAGAAATAAAGAGCTTATCAATACTATCAGACCTGTAAGAATACTGAAGCCTGCCATGAACTTGATAACATATGATATCTTGGTCAAGATATCATTCAAAGTGGCTAATATCGAACCAAGATCCACCACGGATATGTTTGGAAAAGTCTTGACCACTTCTCTCCTGTATTCCGCCAAGACTGTGTTATTGGGTGCCTTTGTGACCAGAACATGAAACTGTGGAGCTTTCTCTAGCACCCCTTCGGGAAACAGAATAAAAAATCTTGTTCTCATGGATCTGAACTCAATCTCCCGAAGACTGCCGACATAGGTTTTGATCATAGCGCCCTGCACGTTCCACACCAGCTCATCACCCAGACCTACATCCAAAGCCTCAGCAAATCCTTCTTCAAGACTTATAAAAACAGAATCACTTGGATTTCTCATAGGACGCAACGAGCCCTCTAGTAATTTTTCATCAGATTCAAGAGTATCCCTATAACTTACTCTTGCCTCTCTATTAATCGCCCATCGGCTTGCAGTTCTTGTAGTATCAGCCATCCATTCGGCCTTGGTCTTACCTTGCCATCCCGCCAACCTCATCGTAACGATGGGGACCTGTTGTGTTAATGGCAGATTAAAATCTTCTGTCAGTCTCGCCAATTCTTCTTTCTGATTGGTCTCGATTCCATACAATATTGTATTAGGCTGATCACCCGCATCCATCGAGTCTACATTACTAATCAGAAGTCCTTGTATCACAAAAAGAATGGTCAATATGGCCGTACCAAGACCAATAGAAATTATAAGTATCCGCGTTTGATTATTTGGTCTGTACAAATTTGCCAAGCCCTGCCTAAGTACAAATGGCCACCTGGACGGGAAGATACGCCTTAAAATATACATAACCGATCCAGCCACAATACTCAACACAGCAAATCCAGCGAGGATACCTACAGTAAATCCTGTTGAAACAGATCTATCCCCGGTAAGAAAAAGAAGGAAGGACCACAATACAGCTACAATCAAAAAGTAAATGAACCACTTTAAGAAATCTCTTTTGCCCTCAACAGTTTCAACAGAAGCTCTTAATGTCCTGAGTGGACTTATGCGTCTTACACCTAATAGTGGTACAACTGAAAACAAAGCTGTAACCACCGAACCAATGACCACGCCTTCAAGAACAGCTCGTGGAGAAATTTTCAAATCAACTTCGTATGGAAGAATATCTTTCAGGACTTCAGGTAATACCAGCTGGATCCCACTGCCGATTATCGCGCCAAGAATCACACCGATGAACCCCAAGACTGACACCTGAATAAAGTAAGTCCAAAAAGCATGGCTGCCTTTCAAGCCAAGGCACCTTAGCACTGCAATAGTAGGTATCTTATTTTTGATATAGATATATACACTACTGGCCACACCAAGACAACCCAATATCAATGATACTAAGGCAATCAGGTTTAAAAAACTGTTCAATCCTGAAAAGGCTTCATCAAGATTGCGCTTCTGATCCTGTAAAGTGGTTACACGAAAACTCTCTGATCTGAATGCCTGTCGTCTTCCGGGTTCATCCTCCCACTTCTCTGTATCAAAATCAGGAGGCAATTTATAGTAATAGCTGTAATCCACCAGGCTGCCTGGCTGTACCAAATCAGTCTGAGGAAGCATGGCTAAAGGCATGTAAACGGCAGGGGCAAATCCCGATCCAAGACCTATAGATCCAAATACCGATTTTAGACGCCCTTCAACTTTAAAAAATTCCTTACCCAATTTAATACTGTCGCCGATTTCCAGCTCATGTTCAAGCATCATTCCATCATCAACCAACACCGTCCCTTTGGACTGGTAAACTTCTGAGGCCAACTCTGGCTCAGTATTTATCTCCCCATAAAATGGAAAATCACCTTCAATGGCTTTGATCCTCACAAATTGAGAACCATCTGATTTGGGTATGTAAGCCATAGAAAACAACTCCTTCTCAACGGCTGACTCACCTGGTAAGGAATCCACAATAATCTGTAGACTATCCGTCAAAGCTTTGTTGGCATTTATTCTTAAATCTGCTCCCAACAATGTTTTCGATTGATTATCAATATCCCTGATCAGATTGTAATTGAAGGAATTGATAGCCACTAGCGCAGATATTCCAAGAATAATTGAAGACATAAATAAGAAAAGCCTTCCACGGTTTTTTCTGCTATCGCGATATGCCAGCCTTAAGAGGAATTTCAATCTTTCCATATTGATCAATTATTACTAGTGTCATTGATAATATGTCCGCCTTTTAATCTGATGATGCGATTGGTTCTGGAGGCCAACTCAAGATCATGCGTAACCAATATCAGTGTCGTATTCTGCTCTTTATTTAAGTCAAATAAGAGTTGCTCTATAGTAGCTCCAGTAGAATCATCAAGATTGCCAGTAGGCTCATCAGCAAATAAGATATTTGGATTATTTATAAATGCCCTGGCGATTGAAACACGCTGTTGTTCCCCACCTGAAAGTTGTGAAGGATAATGACTCATCCGATCCTTTAGGCCTACGCGTTCAAGCAGTTTTTCAGCATATGTTTTGACGTTGGCTGCGCCTTGCAATTCAAGAGGCACCATCACATTCTCAAGCGCTGTTAATGTTGGGATAAGCTGGAAATTCTGAAAAACAAACCCTACATGCTTATTCCTCAATTCAGCTCGTCCATTCTCATTTAGGTTTGCCATATCCTTACCACACAATTGAATAGCGCCTGAACTAACTTTATCAAGACCGGCACACAAACCCAATAGCGTAGTTTTACCACTACCTGAAGGGCCAACAATTGAAACAATTTCCCCTGGCTGAACAGCGAATGAAATATCATTCAAAACATCCAGTGATTTATCTCCACTCTTATAGGTTTTTCTAACCTCATTTAATGTGAGTATATTTTCCATTTTTGTTTTAAGCAGTTTTAAACTTATGAACTGAATATAATACTAAGCGTTACTTTTGCATCAAATCTCATATATGCTGGCACATTCTATACAAAGCAAAGCCATATTATTACTTGTTATGTCTGCTGTTTTCATAACAGCGTGTAAAGATAAACAGAGTGCAGAGCAAGTAGTTGTGCAAGAAACAGATAATAAGACAAACGAAATTCAAAACTCTACAGAACTAAGAGAAATGACCATATTATGCTTTGGAAATAGCCTCACTGCGGGTTATGGCTTGGAAGAATCAGAAGCCTGGCCAGCTTTATTACAGGAACGCATCGATAGCCTTGAGCTTGAATACACCGTGATTAATGCTGGATTATCTGGAGAAACAAGTTCTGGTGGCTTAAATAGAATAGAGTGGGTCTTAAGACAAAAGGCAGATATATTCATTCTTGAACTTGGTGCCAATGATATGCTAAGAGGATTAGACGTTGAGAGTACCAGGAGTAACTTAAGTCAAATAATTTCTGTTGTCAAAGAACATAATCCTGACTGCAAAATTATTGTTGCCGGTATGATGTCACCCCCTAATATGGGAAAGTCGTATGAAGATGCTTTCAATGCGATCTACCCTGAACTGGCAAAAGCATCAAATGCGTCCCTAATCCCATTCTTTCTTGAAGGCGTTGCTGCGATTGAAGATCTCAATCTGCCAGATGGTAAGCATCCCAATGCCGAAGGTCAGAAAGTGGTATTGGAAAATGTATGGCAACACTTAGAGCCACTGCTCAATTAAAAATAGGGAGTGGGAGTTTCACGGCAACTTATATACATCAATATATCGGTCTTTCTGATTAGTACCTCTGGTATATTTGGAAGACTGGTCAGCCTGAGTCCTGAATTAACCATATTCTACCGATGTGTATTGGCCTCAGCTATTCTATACTTCTATTTGAGATACAGAGGAATTAAGCCCTTTGGTAATAAACTACAGTTTCCATTTTACATCCTGTTGGGCGGATTCCTCATGGCCGTGCACTGGGTAAGTTATTTCTATGCTCTAAGCTTGTCAAGTATCGCTATTGCCATGCTAACCCTTCATACGCATCCTGCTATCACAGCCATCCTTGAGCCGATTATCCTGAAAACCAGATTCGAATTGCACCACTTCATATTAGCAATTGTAGTCATCGTAGGAATTTGGTTTATCCTTCCTTCACTTGATCTAAAGGATAAAATTGTGCTGGCTACAATTGCCGGAGGGATATCTGCATTAAGTTTCTCATTACGCAATGTATGGACAAGAAAAATCATGATGCATTACAATGCATCCCAAGTCATGTTCTATCATCTTCTCATCATGTCAATCTCGCTAGTTCCATTTGTCTTTATACATGATTCATCTAAACTTGGCTCGGATTGGAGTTATATCGTAGCACTTGCAATATTAACCACAGTTGTTGGTCATACTTTATTCGTAAATGCGCTTAAATACTTCTCCGCTTCTACGGTGGCACTTTTATCAAGTATAATTCCAGTATATGGTATTCTCTGGGGTATGTGGTTACTAAATGAAATTCCTGATCTATCTACAATAATTGGCGGAGCATTAATTTTATCAAGCTTTGTAATTGAATCCTTCGTAAGTCAGAAAAAACTAAAAAATGCAAAAAACTAAAATTCGTTTGGGTGGCGTCCCTGAACATTTCAATCTTCCAATACATCTCGCCATTGAAAATGGAGAATTCGAGGATAAGGGCATAGATGCAAGTTGGACCGATTATGATGGAGGTACGGGCCAGATGACCAAAGCCTTAAGGAATGACGAAGTAGATCTGTGTGTTCTTCTCACTGAAGGAATCATTGCTGATATCATTAAAGGTAATCCAAGTAAATTGATCAGTGTGTATGTCACTACTCCCTTGTGTTGGGGAGTGCATACAGGCTATAATAACCCTTTAAAACTATACGATGATGTATTTGAAAAGAAAATTGCCATCAGCAGGTTTGGGTCTGGATCTCACCTAATGCCTATAGTAGATGCTTATAGCAAATCAAAAAAAATAAACGATGATCAATTCGTGATAATCAACAATCTTAGCAACGCTATTGATAAATTGGCAAGTGATGAGGTTGATGTATTCTATTGGGAAAAATTCACAACGCATCCTTACGTTGAGAAATCCATTCTAAGACGTATTGGTGAATTCTACACTCCATGGCCTTGCTTTGTCATTGCCGCAACCGATAAAATCATTGACGCCAATCCTGAGTTGGTCAAACAGTGTCTTTCTGTCATACATCAATCCTGTGATAAATTTATGCAGGATGATAAGTCCATAAATCTTGTTTCAGAGAGATACAATCTTGATGAATCAGATGTGCATAAATGGTTCGATTCTACAGAATGGGCTGTCAATGGTTGGATCAGCAATAAAATGCTTAAAAGTACAATGTCCAATCTTCTAAGAGCAGGAATCATCAAAGAAGCAATTGACAGCTGGAAACTGGTTTGGCTCAGATAAAAAAAGCACCGCCCATTTCTAGACAGTGCTTTTCTAATTTAAGTTTATTACAGGAATTATTTTTTCTTCCTTGTAGTTCTACTGCTTGATTTACGTGCAGTAGTTTTCTTTGCTGTAGTTGCTTTCTTTGCAGCTGGCTTACGCGCTGTTGTCTTCTTGGCAGCAGTCGCCTTCTTAGCAGCTGGCTTACGAGCCGTTGTCTTCTTGGCAGCAGTCGCCTTCTTAGCAGCTGGCTTACGAGCTGTCGTCTTCTTGGCAGCAGTCGCTTTCTTTGCAGCTGGCTTACGCGCTGTCGTCTTCTTGGCAGCAGTCGCCTTCTTAGCAGCTGGCTTACGAGCCGTTGTCTTCTTGGCAGCAGTCGCCTTCTTAGCAGCTGGCTTACGAGCCGTTGTCTTCTTGGCAGCAGTCGCCTTCTTAGCAGCTGGCTTACGCGCTGACGTCTTCTTAGCAGCAGTCGCTTTCTTTGCAGCTGGCTTACGCGCTGTTGTCTTCTTGGCAGCAGTCGCTTTCTTTGCAGCTGGCTTACGCGCTGTTGTCTTCTTGGCAGCAGTCGCTTTCTTTGCAGCTGGCTTACGAGCTGTTGTCTTCTTGGCAGCAGTTTTTCTAGCTGCAGGTTTACGAGCTGCAGTCTTCTTAGCAGCAGGTCGACGTGAACCTTTCTTAACTGGTTTAAAGCCTTCCACTTTCAGACCAGCCCAATTTTCACCAGCCTCAATTCTATTGATTTGAGTGTGGCTTACATTGAACTTAGCAGCAATCTTACTTTTAGCCATACGGCCTTTTGCAAGATGCTTTTTGATTTGAATAACTTGCTTTTCTGTCAATTTAGGTTTACCCCCTTTTCTATGAGGAACATATCCATACTTTTTAGCTCTAGCACGAACATAATCTCTCCACTCGTCATCCGTAACCCAGACGATGTTTGAAGCTGCATTGTTAAGTCTGTTAAGGTCTTTGTGAATGTATCGGTTGTATCCAGCCTTCTTAGGCTTCTTTGACCAATACTTCGCAACAGCCATGTGAACGTATAGTCCGTAGCTGCCACCTTCAAGCTTGATGCTAGATTTCAAATAGTCTTTAGCATCAGCTGTCGGAGTCAGAATATGCTCTGAACCATCGGCTTTGCTTCTTGATTTTAGGCGTCCTTTGTTAGAAACAAAGTAGTCCATTTTAAGAGTCGGTCTAGGTGTTTCGATCATTTTCCATCGTTCACCAGCTAGACTCTTGGCCTTTTTTTCTCGTTTAACGTTTGACATCGAATAAGGATTTAATTCTCTAAGTTTGATTCAATTCTCTTAAGATATTTGCACTTAAGATAATAATCTTTAATTAATTCTAATTGTTTTTTATCAGCTTTCTGATAATTGAAGTTCTTTAAAATATTATCGATGTTGCTCAAAAGATTGCTTTCTAGTTGGGATAACTTATTCGAAATATCCTCTTTTAACCTGTCATCAGCATCGCCTGAAGCCAAAGACATTTTATAATCAAGGATAATTTCATTAATATCCATAACCTCCATCAGGAACTCCTGAGGAACAGTCTCTTTCCCCTCTGCAAATTCAATGCCACTTATTTCAAGCAGATATCTCATACGTTCTAAATCATCGTTTAAGACCTTGAAAGCTTTATTGATTACAGTAGACTGCTCAAGCGCATTAAACTGTTCTTCCGAAGATGTAAGACCGAACATATCTGGATGATTGGCTTTGCTTTTAGCATAGAATCGTTTTCTTAAATCATCCTTGTCAATAAGGAACTCAGGCTTGATATCAAACAATTCGAAATAGTTCATCGCTGCCAAATTAGAATAACCTGGAAATATCTAAACCCAGAGCATATATCATCAATACGATCAATAGTAGGAATCCTATGAACGTAGCAATTTCCATTACCCTATCTGGAACTTTAACCCCGGTTATACTTTCAAATAGAAGAAACATTACATAACCTCCATCCAGTGCTGGAATAGGAAGCAAGTTTAGAAATCCCAGCAAAATTGAAAGACTGGCTGTCATATACCAAAAGCGCCTCCAATCCCAATCAGTACCAAACATTTTACCAATTGTAATAAAGCTTCCCAAGCTTTCCTTCACTTCAATATTTCCCTTGAACATCTGACCAAAGGCTTTTAATTGATCAGTCAGGAATTCCCATGATGTAGAGAGCCCCTTAGGTACAGAGGCACCAAAAGAATAGCTTTGTTTTTGGTAATCATAATACTCTGCGCTATCATTGATCCAGAACCCTATTCGTCTTTTCTTCTCAGGCTCTTTCCCCATCAATTTCTTGATCAAACTCTGCTTCCCATCAAACAATGTACTATACGATACACTGATTGTATCTGCACCTCTAATAACCTCGAAGTCCATCATTTCTCCCTCTGCTGTTAGCACATTCTTCTGAAACTGGTGCGCAAGCTGACTATCATTTCCATTAATGCTCAATATCTTGTCACCTTCCTTCAATCCGTTTTCTTTTGCCTGAGCAGGTGATGTTTCATCAAAAAATCCGATCACGGCTGGATACTTCAGGTAAACCAGTTGTTGGTTGCGGTTTTCAAACTTTGTAAGTTGTTTAATGTATTTTTCATCAACAGCTACGTTGACTTCTGCTCCCTCTCTTAATACTTTGATATTATCAGCCTGGTTTATGATGATTTCCTTTGTCAGCACACCTGCTTTGAATTTATCAAAGGTCTTATCTCCTACCGAGATAATTTTATCACCATCTCGTAACCCCATCTCGTATCCCATCTCACTAACCGCGATACCATCTTTTACGTCATTATTGTCAATGTACATTTCACCCCAAACAAAATAGATCATGGCAAACAATACGATGCCAAGTATGAAGTTTACCGTAACACCGCCTACCATAATAATTAATCGTTGCCAAGCTGGCTTTGACCTGAATTCCCATGGCTGAGGTTCTTGCTTCATTTGTTCCTTGTCGAAACTCTCATCGATCATTCCAGAGATCTTCACATATCCGCCCAAGGGTAACCATCCGATTCCATACTCTGTCTCACCTTTCTGAACTTTGAAGAGAGAAAAGCCCGGATTAAAAAAGAGGTAAAATTTTTCAACTCTTGTTTTAAACCACTTAGCAGCTCCAAAATGACCTAATTCATGCAGTACGATTAGTATCGATAAGCTTAACAAGAACTGTGTAATAGTAATCCACATATATTATAATTTTCAAATTGTATTTCGAAATGAAAGGCGCAAAAGTAGTAATTTATAAAGCATAAAGCTATATTGACCCTTTATGTTCAACGCTTTCAATATTTTGTAATTAAAACCCAATTATCACGAATGATCCTGTTCTTTGCAGAATTAATAGATCAACATACCGCAATACTGGAAGAAGATGAATTCACACATTGCATAAAGGTTCTCAGAAAGAAGACCGGCGACAGAATTCATATTACAAACGGCAAGGCTTGGTTCGCGTCTGCTGAAATAAATCAGATTAAAAAACGCAGTGCTACCCTAAGTATTGTTGAACAAGAAGAACAGCAACCCCCGCCTTACAGCGTTAATCTTGGAATTGCTGCTCCCAAATCAAAAAACAGATGGGACTTTCTACTCGAAAAAGCTGTGGAGGTAGGTGTTGATTCTGTGACGCCAATCATCACAGATAATTCTGAACGATCCAAAATTAGTGCTGACAGAGCCAATAAGATAATGAGGAGTGCAGCTCTACAATCCAAACGCATTGTTCATCCTGTGTTCAATGATCCCATTAAATTACCAGACCTGATCAATCAATACGCAACAGGGAATACAAATAAATTTATAGCTCATTATAATCCTGTAAATGATTGGATTGATAGATGTGCATTAGATCATCCGAACAGTTTGATACTGATCGGACCTGAAGGGGATTTCTCTACTGCCGAACTTGATCTTTGCAATACCAATGGATTCACCACTGTTAATATCTCCAACAATAGATTACGCACAGAGACAGCAGCAATTGTTGCTTGCAGTCTATTGGCATCCAATCATCATAACATACAATCTAAACGTTAGACCTTGGATTTGCATACATGTCAGATTCATCTTCATGCGTTCTTGGAATAAGACATTTAAAATCTTTCTCAACTAAAATTGATGTGCCGTTGGTCATTGTTGTATCAAAGCCAACTTCATTATTCTGATGCCAATTTTCAATCCATGATGCAGGAATCTGGACTTTCAACATTCTGTCAGCAAACATCGCAATCATATCCTCAGACTTATACGCTTCAATAGAATACAATAGTTCTGAATCCCCCAAGGTGCATTTACAGATGACTTGTCCTTCAAGAACAAGGGCTTCTACTTCTTTTTGTTCGAGTCGCAATCGAATCGAATCATCTTTTATTCTAAGTTTCATTCTATCTTAACTGCATTGTAGTTTTTAAATATTTCCATCGGCATCTCCTCAAGGTCTTTGATATAAGGAGACCACTCGGATTCAAAAAACTGATTTACCCCCTCTATTACTTCCTTTGCAGCACGCTCAGCTGTTCTAACCGCGTTCATTCCATTAGGAGTCGGAGCCGCTGTAGACGTTCTCAGAAAATTTCTCGCCATTCCCAACTTGGAGCCGAGCGTATTCGAATTATCTCTGTATTCCGTTTTCTTAGACTCGGGAAGGAAATACAAATTCATCAATGAATCAATTTGATTGTTGATGTTTTTATATCGCTTCATCATATCCTTCTTAATCGTATCCTCTTGAGCCTCGATAAGCTTCAAGTACACGCCTTGTGATTTTTTAGCGGCTTTCAGATTATCAATGGCATCAGCGCAGGCTGTAATCGTCGCATTAAAATCCTCCATCGCATCGTACTTGGCTTGAGTATCAAAATTTGATTCATCTTCCCTGGGGTCAGTTTTGATTTCAAGCATGGTAGAGTCTATATGATTATTATACTTAAAGACAAGTTTATATGCGCCAGGGAATATTGGCATGCCTCCGGGCTCCCGTTTTTCACGAGGATCTGTTTTGCGAGGGTAATCAACACCTTTCTGATCAGGATACCAACTGATCCTGTTCATGCCCTCTTTAAGTTTGCGCTTGAACGTTCTGACTGTATCTCCACTTGAATTGATAACAGCTACTTCCATTTGGTCAGAGTCTCTTTTTTTCTTCTTTTTACTTTCTTTATTTTGCTCCTTTAATTCTCCTTCAGCAGATTCGTCTAACTTATCTTTTTTCTTCTTTTGGTTTTTCGTCTTTGAATTCTTCCCTTTCTTTTCCTCCTTCTTCTCAGTTACCGGATCAGCCTTCTTTTCTTCTTTTGGTTTATTCCAAATTGTGAGTATGGCCCCACCCCATTTGTTATCTCCGATAAACTCACCCTGGGCCACGAAACGTATGCCATCATACGACCTGCTTGAAGTCTGATAAACCGGAGAAGTTTCAAATACCTTAAACTGTTGATGCAAAACGGAATCACCTGAAGCAATACTTCTCAAGAATTTTATATCATCAAAAACCATAAAAGACCTTCCGAAAGTCCCCAATACCAGGTCATCAAATTGTTTCTGGATTTTAATATCCCTTATCTGAACAGAAGGAATCGTCTTTTCCCATTTTTGCCATTCCTGGCCGTGATCAAATGAAACATACAAACCCACATCCGTTCCTAAAAACAATAAATTTTCATTCTTGTAATCCTGAATCATTGAACATACAAATCCCCCTACATCTGAATCATCAACTATCCTTGTCCATGTTTCTCCGTTATCAGCAGAGTGATATAAGTAGGCAGACCAGTCATCCATTCTATAGTTATTAACAACAACAAAGACTTCTCCTTCATTGATGTCTGACAATATGATCTGTGGAATCCAGCAATGTTCAGGCAATCCTGGAAGCCTGTCTCTTAGATTGGTCCACTGACCACCCCCATCTCTGCTTACATGTAACTGTCCATCATCAGTAGAGGCAAAAATGAGGTTCCTATCGGTCTTACTCGGCGCAATGGCTAGAATTGTAGTATGATTCTCGGCACCTGTTATATCCAGTGTCAAACCTCCACTCTTAGACTGATTTTGCTTGATGGTATCATTGGTTGTTAAGTCCGGAGAAATAATATTCCATGACGCACCGCAATCATCACTGTAGTGAACATATTGCGAACCGTAATAAAGACCACAGTCGTTGAATGGATCTAATGCGAGCGCAGCGTTCCAGTTGTATCTTAATTTTTCACCTTCTGGATGTTGAGGTTGGATAAAGCTTGTGCGGCCTGTTAATCTGTCATAGTGCGCAAGATTTCCTTCTTGTGACATCGCATATCCATATCGGGTATCAGACCTTCGTGGAGCCACATCAAATCCATCACCAAAGTATAATTCCTGCCAATCATAATTTCGAATACCTCCTCTCTTAAGGACAAATCCAGGCCCGACCCATGAGCCGTTATCCTGCATACCTCCATAAATATTGTAAGGGAAATCATTATCAATCTCTACATGGTAGAATTGCCCTACAGGAAGATTGGCCACAAATCGCCAGGTCTTGGCACCATCTCTGGAAATGTTCAAACCACCATCATTACCGTTGATTAGATAGTTAGGATCATCCGGATCTATCCAAAAAGCATGGTGATCAGGATGTACGCTATTGCCATAATCGGCTATCGTTGTAAAGGTCTTGCCGCCATCTTCTGACTTTGACAAATAAGACCACAGGTTATAAATTCGATTCTCATTCTTGGGATCTACGTATATATCCGCATAATAAAATGGTCTGTTTCCTATATTCTTTGAAGAGACCTTATACCACTTTTCTCCCCCATTAACAGTTTTATACAATGCATTCTCCTTGGCTTCAACAAGGGCGTATGCAATATTCGGATTAGAGGCAGAGAATGCAAGTCCGCATCTTCCGATTGTGCCGCCGGGTAAGCCTTCTTTCTTTGATAGCTTCTTCCAATTGGCACCTGCATCATAAGTCAAATAGATTCCAGAGCCTTTTCCACCTGAATTGAAATTCCAGGGTGTCCTGCCGAACTCCCACATGGCAACCAGGATTTTATTGGGATTCGAAGGATCGACAACCATATCTGCCACGCCCGTCTGCTCATTATTATATAATATCTTATCCCATGTTTCACCCCCATCACTACTCTTATAAACACCTCGGTGTTCAGAAGGCCCCCAAGCGTTGCCAAGTGCTCCAACAAATATGGTGTTCGAATCGTCCTCGTGTACAATGATCCTATGGATGAGCTTGGATTCTCGCAGACCCATGTACTTCCAGCTCTTTCCTCCATCTATGCTTTTAAAAACGCCAGCCCCGCTATTATGTGAGTTACGTGGGTTTCCTTCCCCTGTACCTACCCATATTTCAGCCGGATTTTTTTGATTGAAGCAAACTGATCCAATAGACAAAGTGGGCTGATCATCAAAAATTGGATTCCATGATATGCCACCATTTTTTGATTCCCATACACCTCCTGAAGCAGTTCCAACGATGATATGTTCCTTGTCTTGTAAGTTGACATCTATAGAAGTCACCCTTCCAGACATACCCGCCGGACCCACATCGCGCCATTTCAACGCACTTAAGTGCTCAAAATCTACTGTCTGGCCATGCAAAGTCCCCAAAAACAATGTCACAAGTAAAATTGATAACAGTCTGTTCATCATTTATTTTTTAGAATCCGAATATAGAATGATAATTCAATTTGAAAGTGGCGCAAGTTGTTCAATTTTTCAAAGAAAATTTGGCTTAGTACAATTTTTTATACTTTTAATTTCACTTTTATAGTGAATAGGAAAATTACAAAACCGACCTGACAGTATTGAAACACCCTTTAAATCGCATATTGCTGATATGCATTCTCCTTTTGGTTTGCTGTGTGATATTGAACGCCAATACACCAGAAGATCCCACAGAATGTGACGTACTCGTTCTAGTACCAGATGATATCCATGTCTGCTTTGATGAAGAATTTGATCTTAATGGGCAGATCATTGGGGATTACGATGATTATGTTTGGATAGAAGGCTTCGGCGAGACATCTTATGATTTGGATGAATCTGTATCCGTTGATGGAACCACTGTTTTCACATTGGTTGCCTGGTATCAGAGTGAGGAAAACATTATTATAAACGGTGACTTTGAAGATGGCAACTCTGGGTTCACAACTGATTATGTCGTCGGATCCTTCTCTTGTTTTGGTTTGGGATACCTCGATTGCGAAGGCACTTATGATGTCATAGACAATCCCAATGATGGTCATGCCAATTTTGCTTCATGCTCAGATGCTGAAGGTGGAGGCAATATGATGGTGGTCAACGGCGCCGCTAGTCTTCAGGAAATTTGGTGCCAGGAGGTTTGCGTTAATGAAGGCACAGAATACAATTTCTCCGCGTGGGGTGCTTCTGTCAATCCTTCCTCTCCAGCTGAATTACAGTTTTCAATAGATGGCAACCTCATAGGTGATTTATTCTCCCTTAGTTCAGATCTGTGTGCCTGGGAAGAGTTCGAAACGTTTTGGACTGCATCTGCAAGTACAACGGTAGAAATATGTGTCACCAATCAAAATACGGCAGCCGGAGGAAATGACTTCGCTCTTGATAATATAGCCTTCTACCAAACCTGTATGGATCAAGCCAGCTTCACAGTAACAGTATCTGATTTTGAAACTGATCTGATAGTACCCGAAGATTTAAATTGTATTCAGGACTTAAGCGATGGTATTGCATATGTCGACCCACCTGCTCAATATGATTTTGAATTGCTGTATGATGATGAGATTATTCTGGAAGATAGCAATGATGAATTCTACTTTGAAATTGATATGGCAGGGGAATACATTCTTCTCATAACCGACGAATATGGCTGCCAAATTGAAACAGACTTTGAAATTGAAGAAGATCTTGAAGAGCCGGATTTGGAACTTGAGGTATCGAACATGATTGATTGCGAAAATGATTTTGCTACCATCATTGCTGACTCCGATACCAGATCGGTTATATTCAACTGGTACGATGAGAATTTTGACTTTATTCTTGAAGACGATGAACTTGATGTCAATCAAGCTGGTCTATATTATGTTGTCGCCATCGATCCAGATAATGGATGCGAGTCTATAGACTCTCTAACTGTGGAACAAGACAATGACATTCCTGAACTGGAATTATACGCTTCAGGAAATCTAAATTGCCAAAACGCAATCATTCAATTAACAGCTGAACATTCAGGCTCCACTATTGAATGGTACGATTCCATGAACAATCTTATCTTGTCCAATAATGACTCCATTTTGATTGATAGCATTGGTACATATTATGTTATCATTTTAGATGAAAACGCATGCAGCAACTCTGATTCAATCCAAGTCAGCTATGAGCAGAATTTATTCCAATACGATATTGAATACATTCCGGAAATAAACTGTTTGCTTCCAGCTAGCACAATAGACATTACAATTGATACAAGCCTATTTACAATCTCATGGCAAGACAGTAATGTAAATGCCATCAATGCTTCACAATTTCAAATAGATAACCCTGGCATTTATACCTATAGTATTATTGATAGTTTAGGCTGTCAAGAGATCGATTCAATTGTTATATCTGAGAACACAGATATCCCAAATTATGAAATTGAAGCAGATTCTCTGTCTTGCAATAATACAGAAGCCAGTGTCCAGCTTCTAAGTTCGGGAGCTGAATTATCGATACAATGGTTCATAGGAAGTGATACACTCACTGATGACATAATCTCTGTTTCCCAATCAGGCATATATTCTTATACCGTCACAGCCACAAACGGATGTGAAGAATCGGGAAATGTGGAAATCATCGCAACAGAAGTTATTCCTGTCATTACAATCATCAATGAAGATATCAGCTGCTCAAATCCGCAAGCTGAAATATACTTCGATTCCTCTACAGAAGCCGCAGAGGTTTACTGGCAATTTCCTGACAACACTATAGTCTACTCGGATACTATTTATGTGGAAGAAGCTGGAAGCTACACTCTGAATTTCACAGATGAAAACAATTGCGCGTTTACCCAGAGCACAGAAATTCAAATCGATACCCTAAGTCCAACATTGGAATTACCAGAAGCCATAGAACTCAACTGTATAGATTCTGTGTACACTGGAACCATCATAACAGATATTCTGGAACCGGAAATAGACTTTTCTGGAGACTGGATCAATAGTAACACTTTGGATTATATCTTATCTGATGCAGGGCAATATGATGTAGAGCTCACTGCACAAAACGGATGTTCTGTGCAATCTTCAATTACAGTGACTTTAGATACGATAAGGCCGTCCATATCTTTACAAGATTCTTTTTATATCAACTGCATGAATGAATCCATTGATATATCACCTACTATAAGTTCGGAATATGATCATCTAATTTGGGAATTTGGCTCTCAGAGTTCTTCCGATACCATCTTAACTATAAATCAGGAGATGCCTATCGGACTCACTGTTTTTTCTGAAAACGGTTGCAGTTCTCAGGCAGAAACATTTGTATCTGCGGACTTTACTTTGCCAGAATTTGAAATCCAAACAGATACCTTAAGCTGTTTTAATACAGATGTTGAAGTCTTGTTTCTATCTGAAGATGATGACTTAAAATGGCTTTCAACCGCTGTAGGCATGGATACAATTGAGATCAATAGTATAATCTTATATGAAGCCGGCCTTTATTCTGTTACTGCCATTTCTCAGAATGGATGCACTCAGAGTAAAAACTTTGAAATTCCGATAGATACCACCACCATTAACTTTACCATTGAAGCCGATTCACTTGACTGCAGTACCAGCTCTACACAGATAAAATTGATGAGTACCGAGGACATACCCTCATTGATGCTGTCGACGCCACAGGGTTTAAACCTTGACAACTTAGATCAATACTTTTCTGAAGAAGGAATCTACAATGTTACCGTGCAAAATAGCAATGGTTGTATTTCGGAAAGAAGTATTGAAATAATTAAGAATACTGAGCCTCCTGTTTTACTTGATGTTTTTTATGAAGATCTGATATGTGCCCCTGCCATCAAGCTCCTGGAACTTGATATTGAAGGCGGTACGCCTCCTTATGATATTATACTTGACGGTGAGAATATTGAACAGGAAGAATTCCCTGTTGAAGTATATGGTGAAGGAGCTCATTCCATAAGTATTACAGATAACAAGTCCTGTGAAACCAATGCTGAAATCATCATTGATCCTGTTGACATGCTTGAAGTCACACCTATTAATACAGTAGAATTGATTGTAGGAGAAGACTTTCAACTTGAACTTTCTATCAACAAAGATGAAAGCGAGATCGCAGATATTGAATGGTTTCCGGAAATTGGTTTGTCGTGTTACGATTGTTTTTCACCGCGAATCACCGGCACAGAAGATATAGAGTACAATGTTACAGTGACCGATTATTATGGATGTACTGACTCCATTAACGTACGGGTGAGGTTCTCAAGATTGATACGATACTTCATTCCAAATGTGATCGCCTTGGGTCAAAGTAATAATAATCGCTTTACAGTTTTTGCTGATCAAGATGATATACAATCGATATTATCTATGCGTATTTATGACCGTTGGGGCAATTTGGTTTTTGAAAATGAAAACTTTGAACCTGCAAATACGGATGAGGCATGGGATGGTTATATCAAAAACAAGGAAGCTGAGCCCGGTGTCTATGTCTATACAGCAGAATTGCTGCTCGCCGATGGAAGCATTGAATTGGTGGCAGGTGATATCACGCTGATTCGATAATCAAATCAGGACTAAGCTTCTTCGACCTAAATTAATTATAAAACTTATCAATGAAGTCGATACGCTCCGCCATACCTATAACCGGTCGCTGTATTATTTCTCCGAGTTCATATCCCGCATCTCCACAAAAAGCTGCGATAACATCTCTGGTCAGATAGGCAACACTTCCCACAAAATGTAGTTTGCAAGTTTTCAGTTCTTCACCATAATATGGGAGTACGTTGTCAAAGAAGTTTTTAATCTGTTTCCTTACCATCATTCCAAGCAGAGGATCATCAAGATTTGATAAGGCAAATGGCGCATATGAAGCAAGGTATTGGCTAACATTGCTTTCCTTGTAAAGTGCATGCTTAATATTCTTGATATCAGGACTGTACTTTTCCTCAAATAGTTTTGCTTGATCCTGAGAAAGTCTATTGTACAAATATGCTCTCAATGCTTCTCTACCAATCTGGCTTCCGCCTCCATCATCTGTTAATACATATCCTAGTGAAGGCACTCTGACATCGATAGAATTTCCATCAAAATAACAGCAGTTGCTTCCTGTACCAAGTATAGCTACTACTGAAGCCTGATCCGCACATGCATATACTGCTCCTTCTATATCCGATGATACATGAATCTCTGTTTGTTTATAAAAGACCTTGCCCAAGACCCTGCGCATCTTATCCTTTACCTCATCATCACCGCATCCTGAACCAAAAAAATATATCTTCTCTACATGACTCTTAATACTAAGAAAGTCATTGTTGTTATTGATAATACCTAATATCTCATTTTCGGTATGATATGTTGGGTTTAATCCAGGCGTATTGATTTCAAAGTGACGATCATGCTGAAGCTTGTCGATGAATATCCAATCACACTTTGTTGTCCCACTATCTGCAAGAAGAATCATAGATCATATTTACAGTAAATCTAGTTATTGATATCTATTTTGTGAAAATATCAGCCTTCATTTATAACAATACAGCTCCGACATCCATTATATAGTCGATTACATTGCAATGCCTTGTCGAAGGCTTGATTAACAAATAATGATATTTTTGCAGGCGTAGAAGTAATTATGCAGTTTGTACATCCAGAATTATTGTGGGGCCTCCTGGCATTAAGTATTCCGATTATCGTACACCTTTTTCATTTTAGAAGGTTTAAAAAGGTCTACTTTACCAACGTTAGATTCCTGAAAGAAATCAAGGAAGAAAAGAGCGCAAGAAGGCAATTAAGAAATCTGCTTATTCTATTATGCAGAATGTTGGCTTTGGCATTTATTGTTCTGGCATTCGCACAACCCTATTTTTCTGCCAATGATACAGCGAAGACCGGTAGGAACAATGTGTCGATATTCATCGACAACTCCTTCAGTATGATGGCCTCAAGTGCCGATATTCCTCTGCTGGACCAAGCCAAGCGAAAGGCTGAAGAATTGGTATCGGCTTATGGCCCAAGCGATCAATTCCAGATTTTCTCACATGAATTAAAAGCCTCCCAGCAGAGATGGATCAATAAGGATAATACCAGAAGTGCAATAGATGAGATAGACTTGAGTCCAGAAGTTAGTAAAATGAATACGGTACTGAACCGAATTCAATCTTCCAAGGCCTCTGATGGAAACCACATTGTGTACATTCTATCAGATTTCCAAAAATCAATAAGTGATATAAGTGTTGAAATAGACACATCATTGGAAATAAATTTCATTCCATTGCAAGCTGTTAAGGAGAACAATATAAGTATTGATTCTGCCTGGTTTGAAAGTGTGGTTCCTGCTCCGAATCAAAACAACACCCTTTATGTGCGCATGTACAATCATGGTGATCAAGATGCAGAAGATATAAGGGTAAGCTTGGTGCACAATGGTCAGAGAAGGCCCGAGGGAACAATTAATATTCCATCCAACTCAAGCAAGATTGACACTATCAATTTGCTTGTTTCTGAAACAGGTTGGCAAGAAGTTGAACTGAGAATTGAAGATTATCCTATACAATTCGATGACACATACTATCTCAGTTTCAATATAAAAGACAGAATAAACGTCCTGAGTATCCAGGAGGGCAATCAGGATAGATTTATTGAAGCTGTATTCAGAGGTCTCAATAATTTTGAACTTACTACGGTCAGATCATCCTCGATTCAATATGATCAATTCAGAAATTATGATCTAATCCTTATGGTTGATTTACCGGATGTAAGTACCGGATTAAGCTCAGAGATAGAGTCCTATATCAGACAAGGAGGCAACGTCCTGCTTTTCCCATCCAGAAACGCATCGCTTAGCAACTATAATATACTGTTACAAAATCTGGAAGCCAACAATATCGAACGTTGGCAGGATGACAGGTCAGAGGTATACAAAATCAACACAAGTGAGTTTGTTTTTGAAAATGTTTTTGATGATATCAGCAATAATCTCAAACTACCTGTAACCAGCGGATACTATGTCTTTGAAAATTCAGGTCGCAAGGGTGGAGAAACGCTTCTATCCTACAGAAATGGAGATTTCTTTGTTAATAAATACAAGCGCAATAAGGGCAACCTTTTTGTCAGTGCAGCGCCTCTCGATCAGAGTTATAATGATCTTGTTACGAACGCTGAGATATTTGTTCCATTGCTGTATAAAGCTGCCTATGCTTCTTCCCAAAATGAAAAAAAGGCCTACACTATTGGTGTCGACAACACTGTGGAAGTTCAGAGTAACAGCTTTGCGGATGATGTGATTTTCAGAATTCAATCAGAAGAGGAATTCATCCCCGGACAGAACAGCCTAGGTGACAGAACAATCCTTAGCTTCAATAATATGGTCAAGAATTCAGGCTATTATGATGTGATGCTTGAAGACAACAAAGTGACTGGGCTCGCATTCAATTTTGACAGGCTGGAATCAAAAATGGATTATATGAATTCAGAAGAATTGAAATCCATATTTGAAGAAAAGATCAATATTATTGATACCAGTTTGAATTCAGACCTTGGCATTATGGTGAAAGAAAAGGACAAAGGCATCATATTATGGTCTTGGTGTCTTATTTTTACACTGTTATTTCTTGCGATCGAAACCGCTTTATTGAGGTTTTGGAAAATTTAATCTAAAGGAGTATGTCATCTTTCCTCATTCAAAACGCCAAAATAATTCACCCCAAATCACCTTTTAATAACACAAGGAAAGATTTGCTTATAAAAAATGGTGTGATTCAAAAGATCGGTGACAATCTGAAAGATGGCAATGCACAAAAGATTGAATCTGATAACCTACATGTTTCAATCGGTTGGTTTGATATTGGAACCGCTATCAATGAGCCAGGCTTTGAACACAGAGAAACGCTAGAAGAATTAAGCCAGACAGCTGCATCTGGAGGTTTTACAGGTCTTGCGGTTTATCCCAATAGCTATCCCGTTTCAGATAGCAAATCTTCGATTCAATATCTTCTTAACACAACTGCCAAGCATATGGTAGATTATTACCCTATTGCAGCAGTCAGTAAGAAATGTGCTGGAGAAGAAATTACGGAGATGATTGATCTTTCTAAAAATGGAGCCGTTGCGTTTTCTGATGGCCACAAAACCATCAAATCCAGTGGTGTACTGTTGAGGGCTTTGCAATATGCAACTGTTTTCAATGGATTGATCATACATCATCCTTCAGATCCAGGGATTTCAAATGGCAATGACATACATGAAGGTATTGTAAGTACCTCTTTAGGTCTTAAGGCCAGCCCTGCACTGAGCGAATTATTGTTTCTTGAAAGAGATTTGCAGCTAACAGCTTATGCAGAATCCAGAATGCTTAGTCATACACTTTCATCCAAAGAAGCCGTTTCAAGGATGAAGCAGCATAAACAGAAGAACAATTATGCATCGGTGGCTTATCTTAATTTATGCAAAACCGAATCCAGCATCAATTCATTTGATGTCAATTATAAGGTTGCACCACCTTTAAGATCTGAAGATGACAGAGTGGCTTTGATAGAAGCCATAAAGGATGGATCAATTGATATTATTTGCAGCAACCACGTTCCCCTTGAGGAAGAACTCAAAAAGAAAGAATTTGTCTATGCCGATCCGGGTGCTACAGGTCTTCAAACTGTATACTCCGGGCTAAGATCATTTACAGAACTTTCTATATCAAAACTGGTTACTTGTTTGGCTCATAATCCAAGAAAAATTATGGACCTGGAAATACCAAAAATAGAAGAATCTGCTCAGGCTGACCTTTGTCTTTTTGATCCGGATTTAACTTGGACTTTAAATGAAAGCAGCAACACTTCTCCATGTAAGAATAATCCATTTTGGGACCAGGAACTTAAAGGGAAGGTTATGGGTGTCATCAAGTCCAAACAAAGTCATTTCAACAATTATTAATCTTAATACAACGTTGAATCTGCATGTTTTATAAAAGAACATTTTTCTTTCTGGCAATTTTATTCTTGTCTACAGCATTCTCATCCGAGCCCAGCTATAGATTAGCATTGCTTAAGTACAATGGTGGTGGTGATTGGTATGCCAACCCAACCGCACTGCCAAACCTTGCCGCATTTTGTAATGACAGAATAGATACCAATCTTGATATTAATTATGCAACGGTGGAAGTAGGGAGTCCCGAATTATTTAATTATCCCTTTGTCCATATGACTGGACATGGCAATGTTGTATTCTCGGATGGTGAAGCCGAAAACTTAAGATTATATCTCATGGCAGGTGGATTTCTTCATATTGATGACAATTATGGAATGGATCCTTATGTTAGGCCCGCAATGAAAAAAGTTTTCCCTGAACTTGAATTCGTTGAGCTTCCTTTTGATCATCCAGTCTATAATACCGTATATCCATTCGAAAATGGTTTGCCCAAAATTCACAAACATGACGACCTTCCTCCAGAAGGATTAGGCTTAATCTGGGAAGGACGACTGGTTTGCTTTTACAGTTTTGAATCGGATCTGGGTGATGGATGGGAAGATGAAGAAGTTCACAGAGATGCTCCTGAAAAACGCCTTCAAGCGCTCAAGATGGGCTGCAATCTCGTAAAATTTGCCTTTGAAGGTGAATAATAAACCCTACTCTTCCTCCGAGCTATCAGTTAATTTTTTATCCTCGACATTCTCATTGAGAAATGAATTGATCTTATCAACCTCAAAATTAGACTGTAATTCACCGAATGCATTGATTTTGATATCAAATCCAGTAAGCTCTTCGTGAACCTTTGGCTTACCTTTCTTCTTCATTTTCTTAGGCATGTGAATACTTTTTTCGCTTAATTGTCTTACTCAGTTACTAGCATTAACACAAAAGTTAAGACCATAATTCAAATTTATTAAATATATACCTTTGAAAGAGGCTTATGGCATACTCTATGCATTACATATACATTCGTATACCTGATTACGTTTGATAAAGGTGCAGACATACAGCAAATATCTTGTATTGTGTTTTTTGCTTTTTGCAAAAATCACAGCTCATAGTGCTGTCTTGAATGATACAATTCCACCTGTTTTCACAGATCCCCCTAGAGACATAACAATATTTTGTTCAGAAGATATAAGCCTCGCTTTTGATATTTGGTATAACTCAAATGCATCTGCAGAAGCAGATAATGCAGAAGCAGAAGTGTTCTGTACATTAGACCCCCAACAAGCTCAGGATAGTCTGGCATCGGCACTTACCGCTTGTTCAATGACGGGAAGCCTGACATTATCCTTTTTTGCTCTTGACAGTTGTAATTTAGCGAGTGTTGATACGCTCCAAGCCAGTTTCATCGTCATCGATGAATTAGCGCCATCGCTATCCCAACCCGCAAGTTCGCCAGCATTATCATGTAATGAATTTACACAGGACAGTCTTATTTCCTGGATTTCAAATGCCGGAAATGCACTGTTTGAAGACAACTGCAGTGATAGTATAATTCTATTAAATTATATCTGGAACGATAGCAATGGTGAGTCTGGATTTGGTAATTATGAGGATTCAATTGAGATTGAAATACCGCGCTCTACATGTCTGTGGTCAGCAGATTTCACTTTCTTCATTCAGGATGAATGTGGCAACATTAATAATACAAATGCAACTTTTATGATCACAGGTGATGATCAGTTTCCTGAATTGATTTTTGCACCGGGTGACACCACAGTGCTTTGCGATGCAATTCCTTCTCCGCAGCAGCCGGTATTTATTGATGGTTGTGACGGCATTCTTGACCTAGAGTTTGTTGAACTAAGCAATCAGTCTGCCAATCCGGCTTCTTGCGAATTCTATGATTTCGATCTGACCAGGACATGGACCGGACAAGATGCTTGTGGTAATATGGTTGAATATGTACAAAACATAATTGTCAGAGACACCATTGCACCTATGGTTAATTTTGAGAACATTATTGCAAAAGACTGTGATGATGACCTTGATGACATTGATGGTTTTATAGAAGCCTTTGATAATTGCGCAACAGCGAATGTGAGTTATTCAGATAGTATTGTCAGTACAACAACATGTATTTCAAGTATCATACGTGATTATTCCATTTTTGATTTTTGTGATAATAGAATAGACATCCGTCAGCAAATACAAATCGAGGATTTCTCAGCACCTGTTTTCGTACAGGCTCCTCAAAACATGGAAGTCGATTGCGGAGTTCCTGACCTAGAATCAGAATTTCAAAACTGGTTACTCAACAGTGGGAACGCATTGGTGGAAGATAATTGTAACAGCCTTACCATATATCCGAGAGACGCGCTTAATCTCACGGACAGCTTAAGTATAGTAGAGATGGATGAGCCATTGCTTGAGTTTGACATGTGCCTGCCTGGCCTCACTGGTGATCGTATATTTGAAAAAGAGATCAGATTTTACGCCATTGACCAATGTGGCAACATAAGCAGTCAGGCTGCCATATTTTCGCTCATTGATACTGTAGCACCAGTCATTCCAAATTGTCCGCGGAATCAGGAAATTTTCCTGACAGAAAATGAATGTGAACGTTCCCTAACATTTATACCACCATTTGCTGTTGACGCCTGCCTGAATAGTACAGATTTCGAATGGACCATAACTGTAGATGATGTCTTTGAACTAGAAAATGTTAATCAGAGCATCGAATTTGATCTTGAGATCGGGGATCACAATATTGAATATATTCTATCTGATTGTGCTGGCAATACAATCAGCTGCATACAAACAGTTCAACTAATTGATACATTCCCACCAGCAATGGATTGCCCAGATAATATTGAAGTCTTCCTGGAGTCAAACAAATGTATTGCAGAACTCATTTTGCCGGATCTGGATGAATTCGATGAGAATTGCTTTGGCAAAGGCGATTTCCTGGCAATGCAGCCACCTGGTAATGCCTATCTTAATTTTGAACAAGACCCAATAGATAATTCTTACTCAGCCAAATCATTTGTAATTGAATTTGATAACATAGAAAGAGGGCAGAACTATTTTAAACCTTCAATTACGATAGAGTATCAACTGAATATCGATGTGCCTTCAAGGGTGGTATTAAAGTCTGAGCTTAGCGAGGACTTATTCATTGCTCAGAAAGCTCCTTGTGTAAGACAGAAAGAAAAAATAATTATTGATGAGGATCAATTTGCAATCTGGACTCTTGATGGAGAAATCAATTTTGGAGTCTCAGTTGAAGAAAGAGGGGGCAAAGGCATATTGCCATGTCAGCCCGAATTGCTAGACGGCTCTGAGGATATAGATGAACTTTCATTTTTTAAGATAACTCTGGAATATACAGAGGTGGATCCTAAACTTTCAGTATTCAATGAGCAAGGTCAACTTATTTTTCAGGATGAAAAAGAAATACAATTGGAAAACGGAAGCTTTTCTGCCATCTACGAAACTGAAGACTTTGCTGGCAATATAGCTCAATGCACCACACTTATATCTGTTAGAGATACGATATCGCCAAATATTAGCTGCTCGGATCAAGTTATCGTTCTCACTCCGGATACCGATGAATTTATTGATATCATCCTTGATGATCTTAACATTATAATCGAAGACAACTGTGGCATTGATAGAACCAATTACTTTCCTTCAGACTTCAGTTGCCAACAAATTGACCGGATCGTTCCTGTAGTTGTCCAAGCATGGGACCTGAGTGATAACTTCAAGTTTTGCACAGCCAATATATCAGTAGAAGCAGCAGATCTGGAACCACAATTCATCGGAGGCTTATGCCTGGCTGACACCTTAAAGCTATTTGCCAATATCGATGCCAATATAAATGGTGATTTCCTGTGGACAGGGCCAGCTGACTTTGAATCAGATGTTCGAAATCCCGTTATTACAAACATATCTGCAGTCAATTCAGGAAGATACTTCCTGGAACTCATTACAGATAATGGATGTCCTTTCTCTGGTTCAGTAGAAGTAGAAGTCAGTGCCTTCCTGAGCCCAGAGATTACAGCATTTCAAAATACCATTTGTGAAGGAGAAGAATTACTGTTAAACTCAAACAGCTACTCCGAGCAAGTAAGCTATTTTTGGTATGAAGGTATTTCACCTAACGGAACATTCCTTGAAGAAACAACTGGCCCAAGTCTACAGCTAAGCCCAGATTTTGGTTCTCACTTTTATTACGTATTGGTAGAAGGTGAAGATTGCAGTTCCAACCCTTCTAATACAATACAGGTAGACGTTATTGGAATTCCTGAAGTGGAACTTGAAGAGCAATTCATCTCTGTTTGTGCTAATGAAAACATAAACCTGGGGGTTGCAAATCCAAATTTAGATTACATCTATAATTGGTCTGGCCCTGATGGATACCTTTCCACTGGCCCTACACCTCAAGTAATCAACAACGCAGATATTGACAACGCAGGAATTTATATGCTTACAGTTGCCAATCAATCATGTGTAACAGATGAAATAGAGATTCTGGTAGAAGTAAATGACCTGCCTGAAATCCCTGAGATCACATCACAAAATGTGTACTGTGAAGAAGACCCACTGATGCTATCTACAGAAGGCAGCACCAACATAGTGTCCTTTGATTGGTTCCTGGATGGAGAGCTTTATACCAACACGAATTCAAATGAACTAATCGTGCCAGAGCTTGATAATTCACTATCAGGAAACTGGACAGTTGTAGCTAATGGCACTTTATGTTCTTCATTGCCGTCAGATGTATTTCCAGTCATCGTAGAAACGATGCCAAACATTGGGGCCTCTAATAATGGACCGGTATGTGAAGGTGATTCTGTAAGAATTACAGCCAGTTTTCTACCTGATGCTTTCTATGAGTGGACTGATCCAGATGGCAATACATTTTTTGATAGAGAAATTCAGACCCTCGCATCTTCAGGTTTATATATCGTGACAATCACCACTCCCAATGGTTGTTCCACTAGCGCGAGTACCTTGGTCGAAGTAGGTAATCGTCCTCAGGTTACTGCTCTCAGTAACAACGCCGCTGAATGTATGGAAGCAGGAGACACTATAACATTCTTCCCTACTGTTTTCCCTGCTGGAAACTATAGTTACAATTGGACCGGACCAGAAAACTTCGAATCAAACCTGGAAAATCCTATTGTTATTGCCTCTGATTCCGGACAAAACGGGATCTACGAATTAAATATATCGGATCAAAATTGTGATTCAGAAGACGTCACTTCAGAGCTGAATTTTACAATAACTCCGGAAGCAGCTCAAATTTCGGGAGCCACCGCTCTTTGCAGATCTGAGAATTTATTCATTGAAGTAATAAACCCTTCCTTGAACTCAAGTACCAGCTGGCTATGGGATACCCCTCTTGGCAGAATAACTACCACTGAACCTATCCTCGAATTGCAGGCAGGTACGAATTCACTTGAAGGCGAATACTCGGTGGTACAACTTATTAATAACTGTCGCTCTGAACATTCAAACATATTAGTTGTAACATATATAGACAATGGGTTCATACCTGCAATCATAGCTAATTCAATTGCTTGCGAAGGTGAGAATCTAAGACTGGAAACCAATACGATGGAAGATGGAGAATATCTTTGGATACTACCTAGCGGAGATACCATCGTAACGGAAGAGGCTTTCCTAGAAATAACAAACTTTTCTTCAGAAGATACAGGGGGCTATTCCTTACTTATTGGTATGGGTTCGTGTCTAAGTGTAGAGTCAGACATTTGGAACATTGAACTTGTTTCAGAAATAGAGGCACCTATCATAATTTCTGAAGATCTTGATCTCTGCCTTGATGAAGAATCAAGTTTCGAAATTTGCATAGATGATAATAATACTGGTTTCGACAAACTCGAAATTATTGATTTGGCTTCGGGAAGAGTCATAGCAGAAACAGATGAAGCATGCATTAATATCAATATGCCAAATAATGGGCTAATTGAAGAATTCGAATTAGCTGCTCGTATAAACATCCAAGGTTGCGTTTCACAGCTTTCTAATACTTTCAATCTTAGCTTATATCCTGCCTCAACTGAGATATTGGGATTTAGTTCTTCGGAGTTTTTAATCTGTAATGAGACCAGCTTTTCTCTCTTGTTGAATGAAAGCACCGGAAATTTAAGTTATGAATGGCAGATAGACGATCCCAATGTGACAGCTGAACAAAATGGAAATGAAATTATATTTTCTAACCTAAGTTCAGGAGAAACCGAAATACTGCTAAGTGCTGTAGGTGGTCAATGCGGTATCATCGATTCCGAAACCATTTCATTGGATATACTAGAGGAAATAGTAGCTGCAGAAGACCAGTTTATTTTTGAATATACGGAAGAGATTGTTTTAGAGCCATTGCTAAATGATATCTTCTTTGGGAATGTATTCATTTTAGAAATTGATGTACAAAGACTTGATAATTACAGTATAGAAGATAACATTATCAAAATTGATAATTCTGAATCTCTATTTGGAAGATTTGATATCACTTATACAATTTGTTATGAGGACTGTCCTGATCTTTGCTCTAGCAATACCATCATACTGATCATTACGGATACTGAAGATTGTATTACAGGAAATATTATAACGCCTAATGATGATGGATACAACGACTACTTCAATATACCTTGCCTTGATAATGCATATCCTAATAATAGTGTAATTATATATAACCAATGGGGTGATGAAGTTTATTCATCTGCCCCGTATAATAACGATTGGGCTGGTACATTCTTAAATGAACCCCTGCCTTCAGGAACGTATTTTTATTGGCTGGATCTGGGTGATGGTTCTCAACCTAAAAATGGCTTTATAGTCTTGGAATGATGAGAAGCTTAATCAACATATTATTGCTGCTTTTCATTGCACTGAACCTACAAGCTCAGCAAGAACCCTTATTGAGTCAATTTGCTTTCAATAAGGATTTCTTTAATCCAGCATCAACGACAGGTGAAGGAGAGAAAAAAGCATCAGCACTATATCGAAATCAATGGTCGGGACTGAAGGGTGCGCCATTAACGCAGATGTTTTCTTTTGTAAACCCTGATTCTACGAATACCCAAGCCTGGGGTGTTTATCTTCAGCGACATACAATAGGAATTCAAGAACGTCTTGACTTTTCTGGAACCTATGCTTATCAAATTCCAATAAAGACTCACAAACTAAATATCGGAGCACGCTTATCAAGCAGAAGGTACACAATAGATTACACCAGTCCTGACATCATTGCCCTTAATGGAATTGAAGCTGATCCGAATCTGCAATTCGAAAGAATTTCATCGAACAATATAAATTTCGGATTATCAGTCTACTATAAATCGAAGAATTTCTACGCTGGCTTCTTTGTTGATCGATTGCTAAACAATATGTTATCTACAGGTGACAATGCAATTCTGAATCAGGAGCAAAAACATTACTATGCCATGGCTGGTGTAAATTTCAACATTAATGAAAAGTGGAAATTTCATCCGCAGACACTTCTAAAGATTTCTGAAAACACCCCATTCAATCTAGACATCCTTTCTCTTTTTACCTACGGGGACAATCTAAACTTAGGGATCAACATCAGGTCAGGGGGCGCTCAGAGGTCAGTTATTGAATCATTCAATTACATCATGGGATTCAATCTGACAGAGAACATATTTGCCGGACTTAGTTATGATATAACGGTATCCAATATCAGTGACGCAGAGAATGGAAGTCTTGAAGTCATGTTAAGGTACCATTTCAATAAAAAAGACAATCTACCTGTAGAGGATAACGGCATGGATGATACCTTTATAGCAGAAACGATTGTTGAAGAATCAATCACGAAAAACAAAGATCAAAATATTCCGGAACCAGAAGAATCAATAATTGTTGACACCCTCACCATCGATACAAGTGCTTTGTTGGCTGGTAAGACTATGGTAATGGATGACATCTATTATGCATTCGATTCCTACGAAATAGATACAAGTGCCACTGATCAATTAGATCAACTTGTTGACTTCATGTTGCAATACCCGAAGGTAGACGTCCAACTATCATCCTATACCGATTCACGCGGATCAAGAGAGTATAATCTGGTCCTCTCCGAAAGACGTGCTTTTGCAGTAAAACAATACCTGACGTCCCATGGCGTCGAAGGCGGAAGGATAACAGCTTATGGTATGGGTGAACAGGGAATTCGCAACCACTGCAAAGAAGGAGTTGAATGTACCGACGAAGAGCACAATTTCAATCGACGAACGGAAGTTAAATTAATCAACTACTAAGTTGATTTGATATATCTTTGCAGTAATTACTGGTTTATGAGCAAACTTTCATGTACAATATTTCTGTGCCTGGCTTACAATTTTCTCTGTTCCCAAATATCGGGCACTGTAACAGATGGAAATGACACACCCCTACCCTATGTAAATGTATTTATCAAGAACTCAAGTATTGGTACTACGACCAACTTCGATGGCAACTATTCACTTAAACTGGATAAGGGACAACATACTGTAGTCTTCCAATATGTGGGATACCGTACTGAAGAAGTAGAAGTGGAATTTAGTGGTGAGGAGCTTGTTAAGAACATAAAACTAAATGAAGCTTCATATGAAATGCCCGAAGTGGTTATTTCAGCAGAAGGCGAAGATCCTGCTTATGCGATTATTCGAAAAGCTCAGGAGAAAAGAAAATTCCACTTAGCCCAAACCAGTGAATACGTATGTGACGCCTATGTAAGAGGTTTTAACAAAATATACACGGCACCGGAAAAAATAATGGGTATTGAAGTCGGAGATCTGGAAGGGACTTTGGATTCTACCCGACAAGGTGTTGTATATCTGTCGGAGTCAGTTTCCAAACTATATGTGTCCGGTTCTGATAGCAAGGAAGTCATGTTCTCCTCAAAGGTCAGTGGCAATGATCAGGGATACAGCTTCAATAGCGCACAGGAGATGGAGTTTGTGTTTTATAACAACACCATGGATTTAAATCGCAAAATCGTTTCTCCAATAGCATCCAATGCCATGAGCTTCTACAGGTATGAATTAATGGGAGCACATTTGGATGAGAATGGTCAACTGGTAAACAAGATTAAGGTTATACCTAAAAATAAATTCACGCCCTGCTTCAATGGTTTCATTTATATCAATGAAGATTTATGGAATATCAACAGCCTTGAACTGTATGTGACCAGCGATGCAACTCAGCTTGCGTTTATTGACTCCCTTTCGTTTACGCAGACTTATGTACCACTTGCCAAAGATCAATGGATGTTGCTTTCCAATGTCATTCAATTCAGGATGAAAGCATTTGGCTTCGAGTTGGGTGGCAATTTCGCTTGTGTCTATTCCAATTATGATTTAAGTCCCGTTGATCAGAGTGTCTTTAACAGGGAAGTATATGTTGTTGAATCCGAAGCCAACACAAGGAATGAAATGTACTGGGACTCCATCAGACCTATTCCCTTGAGCATGGAAGAAAAGCTGGATTATAAACGAAAAGACAGCATTCGAATAGTTCGAGAGAGTCCTGAATATATGGATTCGATCGATAGGAAAAACAACAAATTCAAAGCCCTTAACACCATCACTTCTTATAATCATTCCAATTCTCAGAAAAGGACAGACTGGGGCTATAGCATGCCACTCATGAATGTGGATGTGAATACCATACAAGGTTGGAATGGATCTTTGATTTTGAATTACGATAAAGACTATAATAAACAAGGTACACGAATCCTGAGGACCAAACTTACAATGAACTATGGTCTGTCAGACAATCAATTCAGGCCACAGTTCTCTATGAGATATCGCGCTAACAGAACCAACAATCTGTCCTTTTCTCTTCAGGGTGGCCGAAGAATTAGTCAATTCAATAGTGTTGAACCCATTACACCAAGATTAAATGCGATCATGACAATGTTCTTCAGACGCAACTATCTGAAAGCATATGACAACTATTTTGGCAGGTTGGGATTCAGCAGAGAACTGGGACCTGTTTTCCGTCTCAGAACAAGCTTAACATATGAGGATAGATCATCACTGGAAAACAGCTATGATGGCAGTCTCTTTTATAAGGACAGCAGGGAGTTTACATCCAACCTGAGATTAATTGAAGATCATCAAGCGCTGATCTTTAGATTATCTCTTCGCATAAGACCAGGAGAAAGGATAATTCGATATCCAGACCGCACCTTCAAGTCTGGCTCCGACTGGCCTACACTCTGGATTCATTACAAAAAAGGTATTTCTGATATTGCAGGAGCAGACTCCAATTTCGATTTATTGCATGCGACTTTGAGCAAGGTGTATACATTAGGATCCAAAGGTGATTTCAGCTTTTACTTACATGGAGGTACTTTCCTGAAGCAACCCGAGTTCTTTGTTGACAATATTCATTTTCTGGGTAACCAGACCCATATCGCCTATACTGGCACCTACAATTATAGTTTCCTTATGCTGCCGTACTATGATCTGAGCACAAATGAAGATTTCCTGCAGTGGCACATCCAACATAGTTTTGATGGATACATTCTTGGTAAGATTCCATTGATTAGGAGGTTGAACTGGCACCTTGTGAGTGGTCATAAATACCTGTTGCGCAATGGAGATGATTACATCGAATGGCATGTAGGTCTGGACAATATAGGATACAAACTCTTCAGACTATTCCGTGTCGATGCTGTTTGGGCCAAGCGACTGTTTGCCGACGAGATCAACCAGACCAACGATTTTAACTTTGGTATAGTGGTAGGCCTCAAAGTGAAGATCTAATACAGACTGCTCTCTTCTGGAATAGGAATGTTCCTTCTAAAAGCTGTTTCAAATGATATTGTGGTATTGGTACCTTCGACTCCCTTTATGGTATGGATCTTCTCATAGATTATATCCCTAAGGTGTCTGTTGTTAACAGCATATATTCTGACAAGCAAGGCATACCTTCCAGCAATGTTTACACATTCAACGATTTCAGGTATATCACTCAATTGATCCTCCACATTGCGGTGATAATTTGAATTCTCCAACATAATCTGCGTATAAGCAGAAGTCTGATATCCCAACTTCCAAGGATCAAGATGAAAACTGGCGTTTTTTACAAGGCCTGATTCCCTTAATTTCTTTATACGCTGATGTATCAAAGTATTGGATACACGGAGCTTCTTGGCCAATTGGATATATGGGATTCGAGCGTCTTCTGTCAATTCATTTATAATTCTCCTGTCAAAAGCGTCAAGTTGAATTTTCTCTTGCATCTCTAAATATTGTAATATTAATTATGACTCAAATTTAATCATTTTATTACTGTTTTGACTTTTTATAGGGATATATGATTTACAATTGAATCTTTTTATTCTAATTTTAAGTTATAATTGAAAACAACCTGAATAGATGATAATTGATTGATTAATAATTTTTTTACTCAAAAGAAGAATGAGATGAATGTAACAGCAGTACTAACGGTAACACTTATTTTGTTTTCGGTTATTGACATGATTGGCAATATCCCCATTATTATCAATATGAAAAAAGATGGTCTGAGGATCAATGCTCAGACGACAACACTGGTATCAGGTCTTATCATGATCAGTTTTCTCTTTTTTGGATCTGCAGTCTTGAGTCTATTTGGCATTGAGATTACTTCATTTGCATTGGCAGGCTCTCTTGTCATGTTTTTCATAGGACTTGAAATGATTCTTGGTATCCGTTTCTTCAAAGAAGAAAGTACAGGCAACAAATCAGGAAGTATAGTACCTATGGCATTCCCCCTTTTAGCAGGGGCAGGAACGTTAACGACCATCATTTCCCTTAAAGTGCAATACGACAGTTTGAGCATAATTGTCGGCATTGTGATAAACGTTTTGATCATTTACATCGTTTTAAGATCAACTGATTGGATGGCCAAAAAAATATCTGAAGAAGTATCCAATACATTAAGAAAAGTATTCGGGATTCTGTTGTTGGCTATTGCGATTCAGATCGTAAAGACAAACTTGTAAGCCTTAGTTATTTTTTATAAAGTTGGTTAATAAATATTGTATAAAACCCGACCCAGTGTCGGGTTTTTTTATGTTTTCACCCATCCTTCGCTGAGATGTATGTGCAATCGATTTTCAAATTCTCAATCGGATTGCTTATCTTTTGAATGAAAACAAAACAAAATGAACAACCAACGTGTGCTGAACATAGGCCTTATTGTCAGTTTGATCATCTTTTCCGTAGTTATCATTTTCACAATCATGTCCTGGGGCGCATATGCTGATTGCATGCTCGAAAGATGTAAGGGCGCTGATGCACTTCAGGAATGTAAACATTGTGCTGGGTACAATACCATCCATCAGAAATGGGCCAGCATACTTGGAAGTGGATTCACAGCCATCATTGCATTTCTACTGTCAACCCATCTCTATCAATTCTATTTGACCTCGAAAAATACGAAATAGTATAACAAAAGTTATATCCCAATGACAATCACCCTTGCTAGTTTTGAATTATCACCATGGCTATGAAAACCATCTACAGGCATATAGAAATAAAGATGTTGATACTCTCAATGTTGACTTTTTCATCTGTAATGTGGGCACAGGATAACAATGTATTGGATACCAATACTTCTCCCGTTTTTATTTTGATGGGTATATCTCCCACAGAAATTGCCAACCCTTCAGATCTTGGAGATTTCACAACATCTATTCAAAACGCAACTGGCAATTTCAACGCGTTGCCATCAAGCTATGCCGTAGAACTTTATCCGCATAAAATACTCAAAGCAGATTTCAGATACGATCTGAAGCAAGGCACCTATCTGCACAATGTTTATAAAAGAAGTTCTGTTTCCCTGGGCTACAATGCTGATAACATGGTGCCCTCTACAGGGCAAATGTATGCGCGCCTTGGATTCGGATTCAAAACCAGCTTAATCCACAGTGACCCTGGCAAAAAGCTTACTAAAAGAGATCTTAAAAAGATACAGGATAGTCAACATAGAGTCAATGCAGTAAGACCTGGAACCATAGCTGGTTTGGTCAATCAGACGATACTCACCAATCCAAATGCAGCGCTGATTTTTAATACACTGGATATCGCTCCATATTTTAAGAGAACGGGGGGCTTTCTTGATCTTGCTCTTGCATTTGCATACGACTTTACCGGAGAGAATGCGGACCAGATGGATTACAGCCGTTTTGGAATCTGGCTAACCGGTGGGATTATTACAAAATCCAATGCCGATGAAGTTTCCATGGATGTCCTGGCTACAGCACGCTATGTCAATAATTTTGAAACCCAATATTTCATGGGAGATTCCTTATCCGGATCAAATGCGCAGATAGGCGGTAAAATCAATTTTAACGCATTGGAAGGAGACTTTCAACTTAGTGCGGAATATGTATTTCAACGAGGAGACACAGATACAAACAAATATCTATTCAATACAAGCTATGAAATAGATGATAACATAAAACTCGGATTCACCATTGGTAAAGATTTTGACAACATGCGAACAAGGGAAGGCAACCTGATTTCCATTATCAATTTCATATCGAGTTTTGGAACAAAAGATTAAGTAACTTAAAACACTATAAAAATGAGTAAAACAAAAGCAATTTCCGTTACATGGAAAGGACCTTCAAGTTCACCTGAACCTTCTGCATGTTATTATTCTGACGATATTGATCTTATGTATCGACAAAGTACAGCGGACCCCAGGAAAGTAGGTTACTACGTTGGCGAAGAGGATGATCCAGCGACTGGCGAAGGAACTGATTTTATATATGTGGTATCACTTGATCAAGATAATAGGCCACTCTTAGGAATTGACTATTGGGTTGCACGGCCTTGTCCTCCATTCTGTGCAGGAGACGGTTCTCCAGCTGGTTCTCCTACTGATCCAATCGAAGAAAGTAATAGAACTACAATTCCTACATGTCCTTAATACAAAATAACAAAGAGTACACACTTAAACTTAGAAGGAATTTCATCTCAGATGATAGTAAAAGTTCCTATAAAGTTGATTCGATAAATGGAAGGAAGATTGTTGGCGCTCTTCCTTCCAACTTTAAAAGTATAAGATCTTTATTTATTACTAACAATCATGAACTAGATTACTCTCCCAGTAATTTGGGCTCGTTCATAGATCATTCATTTTTAGAAGTAAAGGGTAGCAATGTACAATATAATGTACCTGTATCCGAAATAGATCTATCAGGAATAGAGCTAAAAATTACATTAGAAAAGGGAAGTTGCTTTTCTAACTACTCGGCATTAGTTTATGGATTAGACAGAAAGTATAATCTTTCAGATTATTTAGAGGGTACTGTGTATAATTCAAATTTGCTAGAAAATAATTGCAACACAGAATTTTACGAATTTATAAGATTGATTCTCTATTTAATATCGAATGACCTAAACACTAATTTAGACATAACAACTGCGATAGATGAGTTTACAAAAAGCTATCCTAATTCTAAGCTTAATCATATATTGAATAATCAACACAAGAAAATTGATACGTCTAAAAAAATAATTAAACCAAATATCTTCATCATTAACTACAATGAGGATAGCAGATACGATAACGACTATTGGAACTTCTTTCCGCAGCATTCAAATAAATGCGAAATATTAAGCAAATCAAAACCTAAGACTATAGCAGAAGAAAAAACTTACTATGATTATATTCATATATCTGGACATGGAGACATGGGTGGTTTCGAATATGAGTCTAGAATGATACCTCTTGATAAATTATTATTGAGCAAAAATTTGAAAAACAACTTTGATATGATTTCAATACTATACTGCAATTATCAAAGATCACCAAAAACATCCTTTCCAAATATTTCGCACAGTACTCATACTACAAACTTCTTTGATGATCATATCTCATTTTTATATAGTTACGGTTTCGTAAAATGTTATTCTATTACCAATGATCATGATTTATCAGACAACCTAGGAAAAATATTTACTTTCAGTTTTAGCAAAGCTAACTACAGATCTTTGCAATTCTCATCTCATTAATGTGAAGAAGGTATTATCTATATCAAGCATTCTCTTAGCCTGTGCCTTACATATAACTGCTCAACAATCACAAATCGCCCCAACTCAAAAGTCGAACTTTCACCTCTATTCTGACAGCACAAATAATCTATACATCTCAACCACCGACGGTCTCAATATCTATAATGGAAGAACAATCAAACTGTTTAACGCTTCGAACAGCGGTATTCATGACAACAATATACAATCAGGATTTTTTATTGACCGTGATGACAACATTTGGTTTGCAAGCTACATGGCCATAAATATGCTCATTCCGAATTCTGGCAAATTTTCATATCACCAATTTAATCATCCTACGAAGGGAGTACAAAACGCTGACTACAGCATACTGGCTTGTTCTGACAAGCAGTTGTTGGCAAAAGCCGGAAAATCATTGTTCCTGTATAACATAGATAAGGATTCAACTTCCCTAGTATTAGACTGTAATCTTTCATCCGCTTCACCATACTCAAAAGCCATTCATAAAGATAATAGATACTACATCTTCGCTTCCACTGCCCTTAAATCATACATTATTGAGTTAGATACAAGCAATGAAACTCTCGATACCAGCTTTGTAATCAATTGTGTAAACAGCAAACCGCAGATCTACAAAAATGAACAATTCATTTTCTCTAACGATGAAGGTGAAGTTTATAAGATAAATGCCAAATCATCCAAGCCTGAAAAGCTTATGGATCACGGTGAAAAAATATTCAACATCCATATTCATAATGACAGCATCCTCAGCATTCTATTCGACAAAAGAATAGAACAATACAATCTCCCCTCTCTGCAGAAACTACACTCCATCCCTTTGAATATTGAAGGCACCAAAACATCCATTTACATGGATCAGAATCAGACTATATGGCTAAGTGTAGATGGCAAGGGCATCTATGCCTTCAACACCAATAAAAGCAAATTCAAACATCTTAGTAACATCCATTCAGATAAAACAGCCAATGCCAGAAGTTTCACTCAATTAAACAATGGCCATATTTATTACAGTTCAAGAGATAACGGTATTGGCATAATGGATTCAGATTACAACTTCATAAAACAATACAATACCACAACATCCAGTCTTAAATCGAATTTCATACTTAAGATCGACAACGATAGCAATGATCACATTTATGCCATTTCAGGATACAAGCTATTGTCCCTCTCTGATGATAACTTTAGTGAAATTCCGTTGGACAGGAACAGCTATTTCTATGACATGCTCATCAATAAAAATGACGAATTGTTATTGGTCGGTAGTGATTCCAATGAAGTCTATAAAGTCATTCAAAGCAACAACACCTATACTACCATTCCCGTGCTAGACAGATTTCCTGACAATTACATCGTATCTCTCTTTGAATTGCAGGACAGCAGTCTTGTAATTGGCGTAAACGCACAGTCATTTGCCATCTACAGGCCTTGCGACAATATATATTGCTATGACACCAGCTACGATATAAGTTCTGACATCAAGTCGATTTGGGAAATGCCTGAATCGGATGAAATATATCTGTCCTCCTCCAGTGGACTCTATCTTTTCTCAGATGGATTCCAGGGCAAATATGAAAAAATAAGTGACCGTGAGGGCCTACTCAATCAGTGCATCTACTATGTGCTTGGAAATAAAAATGAGCTTTGGCTTTCCAGCAACACCGGTTTACTACGGTACAATACGCTAACCGCTGATGTACATCAGTTTACCGAAGCTGATGGCATCCAGGGTCAGGAATATAATACCACAGCTGGAATGATCGATCGCAATGGAAACTTCTTATTTGGCGGTACTAATGGGATTAATATTTTCCATCCTGATAGCGTTCATTATCTTGATTATAATGCACCGATCCATATTTCAAACTTCCTTGTCAATGATGAAGAATATGATGTACTGGGTAATCCCAACTTCATAGAAAAAATTAAACTCGATCATAGAAATAACACTTTAGGCTTTTGGTTCCATGGCATAGATCATAGTGATCCATCAAATGTGAAGTTGAGATATAAACTACAAAACTATGATGAAGACTGGGTAAATATCAAAGAGAATAATGGACGCATTCGCTATGCCAACCTCCCCGCTGGCAGATACATTCTGAAATTGCATGCAACAAACTCTGACGGGATATGGTCCAGTAAAATCAAAACTATCTTTATAACGATAACACCCCCATTCTGGCAAACCCTTTGGTTTAGGTTCTTGGCAATCCTGAGCATCGCCCTGATCTCATGGACTATTGTACGCTCCTACTATAAGAGAAAACTAAGAGAGAAAGATCTGCAATTAAGAGAACAAAGATTATTCATCGACAAACAAAAAGCATTGGAAGCAGAGCGCAATCGGATTGCAGCCGAAATGCATGATGACCTCGGGGGAGGATTGACATCTATAAAGTTTCTGAGTCATAAAGTACTCAAACAAAAAGACGGAGATCCAAGAGAAACGCTAAATAAAATTGTCGATCAAAGCCACCGCCTCATTGACAACATGTCTGAGATCATCTGGGCTATGAATGCCGGAAACGATACGCTGAATAATTTGCTTTTTTATCTAAGAGATTACACTATTAAGTTTCTAGATAACTTCAACCTGAGTCACGATCTTAACTTTGTCAAACCTGCACAGGACCTAGCTGTCTCAGGTGAAAAAAGAAGAAATATTTTCCTAATCTATAAAGAGTCACTGCATAATATCATCAAACATGCGGAGGCAGGCTCAATAAGCATCTCAGCTGAACTTATTCACGATATACTTCATATAAGTGTTTCAGATGATGGAAAAGGATTCAAGCAGGAAGAGACAAGATCCGGCAATGGCCTCCTCAATATACAAAAACGTATAAAGCAGCTTAATGGAGACTATACAATAGAGAGCAGTTCCGATGGGACTACCATTATTTACAAGATCCCACTGCCATACCCTAACTAAAGTTATATACATAGCAGTTGTGGAATACATAACTTTACAATATTAAACTTACAGTTCTATGGCACAGAAGATTAGACTTGCGATAATAGAAGATGTCAGAGAAGTTGCTGACAGCCTCCAGGAGATGTTCAATGATGAACCTGATTTCCAATGCAATCAAGTATACTACAATGCAGAAGAAGCGATGACCTTCCTGCCAAAAGCTCCGGTTGATATAGCCTTGGTAGATATAGGATTACCCAAAGCAAGTGGGATTGAAATGATGCAGTACTTAAAAGAAGCAATCCCTGAAATTGAATACTGCATGTTTACTGTATTCAAAGACGAAGACAAAATATTCCAAAGCATCAAAGCAGGTGCCAAGGGTTATATATTGAAAAATGATGACCCCTCAGATATTGTATCGGCTCTACGAGAGCTTTTCTACGGTGGCTCACCCATGAGTCCAAGTATCGCAAGAAAAGTAATAGATGCTTTTAGCACCAGCAAAATGGATAACAACACACAAAAGGAATTACCACTCTCCAAAAGAGAATCGGAAATCTTATCACTATTGAGTGAAGGCTTGCTTTACAAAGAAATTGCTGCACGCCTGGGAATTACAGTAGGCACAGTGAAACAGCATATTCATAATATCTACGAAAAACTTCAGGTTAACAATAGAACAGAAGCCGTAAATGTGTTTCTTAACAGATAGTGATTATCTGGTATTGATTGAATTAAAAGGCCACTAATAGTGGCCTTTTTTTATGGGCCACACAGCAATTTGTTATAACAAAAGTTATATAGGTTACACTAACAGTCAAGAGTAGCTTTGGTGGTATTAAATCCACTAAAAATGAAAACGAAAATATTCTACACCCTTTTGACTTTAATTTCTTACTCAGTTTGTATCGCGCAACTTCCTAACCTATACCCCTCTGCAGGAATACCTCCTGCATATAGCTCAGGTAATGATATGACTGTAAGTATGACTTTTTCTAACAATGGATTGGCTACCAGTCCTTCAACTGAAGCCTACGCCTATCTCAGCGATGAAGCTGATGATGATAATCTGGACTATTTTGATCCACTCTACTTTGATGGTTTGCTCTGCTCAAGTCCTGAATTTGTACCTGCATTAGCGCCGGGACAAAGCTATACGGTGACTTTCACTTTTGATCTTTGTGAAAGAGCGTATTATCTCGACGGAGGAGGCTATACAGGTGTTGGTGTTGTCATCGACAGAGATGAGTTGATAGATGAACTGGATGATACCTTTGATGATAATTCTGGTTATTATCCAAACACATTCGTCTTTGATTTAGATGATTGTAACTGCCCTATATCCTTTCCTTGCATTCCCTTAATCTTCTGTACGAACGAATACGATCCAGTATGTGGTTGTGATAATCAGACATATACCAATGGTTGCTATGCCGTTACTTCCGGCGTCTTTGATTATACTCAAGGAGAATGTGGTTGCGAAGATGAAGACATTGATTGTGGAGAAACGATTTCAGTATCAACGCTTAACTCTGGCAACAATGTCAATTGGCAAGATAATGTTTGTGTTTCATCCGGATACAATGCCAATGACAGAATAATAAGATTCGAGCGCAGTTCTTCTTATGTAACAAACTGGATAACGCTCTGGAATTATTCCAGGGATGATATTGACCTATTTATATATGAGGACATCTGTCCTAGTAGCGGAAACTTTGATACCGAAGCAGGATGTATACTTTCATCTACCAATAGCGATCGAAACTGCGCATCTGGACCACTGAATTTCGAATCCATAGAAATGACTGGATGGCCAGCTGGCACATACTATATCCTCATTGATGGTAAAGCGTCAAATGATGAATATGGTCAGATCTACCTATCCGTAAGCTGTGAAGGACTGGATTGCAGTGATTATGATGAAATATATTGTGATGATCCCGTTAGTTCCTCCAATAGAAACAGGTTTAATAGAGCTTCTCATTATTACAGCTGCTATAACCAAGGAAATGGTTGCTTCGATTTCAGTGGTTCCTGGACAGCTGGTGAGAAAATATTCAAATTCACAGCACCTTCAGATGGAGAATATGATTTCTGTATGGATCCGAGTGGCAACATTGACCTGGAGCTATTTCTGTTTGACTATTGTTGCGATACAGAATATGACCCAGATGTTGGATATGATGTAATCGTTGATTTTACATGTTTCGATAATTGTGCTAAAGCAGCAACAGCGCCTGCTGGTCAGACCGAAACTATCTCTGGATACTACATGGATGAAGGAGATATGGTATGGCTTGTAGTTGATGGATTCCTGGGTGATGAAGGAAGTTTCACAATGGAAGTTAAGTGTAATAACTTTGATTGCGATGATATTGACCAGGTATTCCCAGTTATATGTGGACAGAAGTTTGACGACAGTAATGATCCAACAAGCAGTGCTGCTGCCAATACCAATACCGTAGACATTCTGGATGTTCATAATCTATGTGAAAACACAACTGATGGTTGCAAAGATGTCAGCCCAGCTAACGGAAATAGATTTGAACAACCTGAAGTAATATACTACTTCGATGGAAGAGATACAGATGGCAAAGATGTAGTATTTGATATCTTCCCAAGAGAATCAAATTTGGATGTTGACCTGTTTGTATATGAAGTATGCTATCCGGAAGGGCTTGACAACTGCGTTCGCAGCAGTACATTCCCAGTCGCACAGAACGATGCAGTTCTGATTGAGGATGTAGCCACCAATGCAGAATACTATGTAGTTGTAGATGGACAAAGCAATATATCCGGTCTTAACTCTATAGGCAGATATAGATTTTCAATTACCTGCGGTGAATTATCCGATCACACGCCATTGCCAATTGAATGTGGAATGACAGTAGATGGAACAACAGTGGGCGGATCCAATAGAGCAAGTTACTATTGTAATTGTCCTGAAGATGATGATGAAGACAGATCAGGTGGAGGCAACAACGGTAATGAAGTGGTTTATACCTTTGAGATTCAAAATCCATCCGACATCAAGATAAGTTTGACCGACTTTGGTAATTCAGACTTGGAGTTATACTTGTTGGATGAGTTCAATATCAATACTTGCCTTAACACAAGTCGCTCACCTCAAGGTCAGGATGAAACCATTGAAAGGGAACTTCAAGCAGGCACATACTTCATTGTTGTAGAAGGCTATGATGAGGACGCTTCATCTTTCAAACTTTCGCTGGAAGGCTGCGAAGACCTGTGTCAGGATAAAACGAGAATATTCTGTGAGGATTTTGAAAACTATAATTTCAATCAAACAGTCTCTTCGCAAAGTAGTGAATGGAAAGCTGACTTTTTCGGCCTGGGTGAACTTGATTGTAATGTGAGAATCAATAATACTAATCATAGACTTGTTGTAGAGAGAGAGAGTAATATTGATTGTGCATCAGCCTTAACATTACGCAGCACACCAGCCAATGCCGTCATTGAGTTATCATTCGATCTGACCATGCCTTACTACAATTTCGGAAACTTCCCATTGCGTGCTGATGGTGCAGAAATATATGTATTCGAAGAGGATGAAAACTCGCAGGATGAAATCTACTTTGCTTTCAGGCCTCATAGCCTGGATCCTCAAAACGATGATAGAAGAATCTGCTTGCAAATTAATGATGCATATGAATCCAATGGATGTGCCAATGGTGATGGTGAATTGTTCCCATTCATGAGAGGAGCATCTAATAATATCAAAATACGTCTTGACAAAAACACAGAAAGGGTATCTGTTTATATAAACGATGAACTCTTAGCATCAGCAGACAATACGGGAATCTCAAACCTGGGCATGTTAGGTTTCAGAAGTATTTTTAATCCGAACGGAAGCTTCATCATAGATAATATCTGCCTGGATGAGTGCACAGACTGTTCAACATGCCCTGATGATTGTGATCAGTCCTCAGATCTTTTCTGTGACTTCTTCGAATCCTACACACCTGGTGTTCCTGTTGCATCTCAATCAAATGAATGGATAGGAGCTTATTTTAGCAATTCAGATGGCGACTGTAGAATTCAAGAAGACAATGGAGATCATTATCTATGGGTAGACAGGGATGGATTTATGGATTGCAGTTCTGCAAAGATGCTTTCCTACCCTGCCGGATCAGAAACCATTGAGTTGAGTTTCTCCATTAAGATGCCTTATATAAATCCTGCTACAGCTATAAGATTTGCTGACGGTGCAGAGATTTGGGTTTATGAAGAAGACAGCAATTCCCAGGACCTAGTATACCTGGCATTCAGAGATCATAGCTCTGATACATCAACTGATGACAGACTCATCAACCTGCAGGTCACCGATAGGTATTTTTCACCAAACAACAATGAGTTATTCCCTTTTGATCGTGACGAATACAATCGCGTGAAGCTCCGCTTAAATAAACAGACAGAGAAAATTTCATTATTTATAAATGATATACACGTAAGAACTGTTTCTGCTTCTGGTATGAATAATATGGGAATGATTGGATTCAGGAGTATCTTCAACGATAATAACGGTTTTCAAATAGATGATATATGTACCAATGTGTGCTATGACTGTCCTCAGGAATATAATTTTGATGAAATATTTACTCCTGAATACTGTGACAAAATTCGAATAAATAACATCACCCCTCTTGATCAGGGAACGAGCTTTGAATTCAATATTGATGAAACACTTGATGGTGAATTTGTCAGATGGGAATTAACTGACAGTGATACAGGCGAGATTGTAGAAGAATCTACTTCGGATTCTCAGTCTTACAATTCTTGCTGTATGATTCCTGGCCGCAACTATACCCTTTGTTATTGGTACTACGATCAGTTTGGCTGTCTTAGATACTGTTGTATCTCGGTTTGCATACCGATCAACTGCAGTTACTTCTTCCCGAGATTTGTTGGCGATGAAACTGGAACAGCTTACGATCTCGTTTTTGATGACGACCAAAGTGGATTGGAATTGGTGTCTTGGTTTACAGACGATACGAATCAGTCTTTGGGTGATCAGGAGATCACAAGTTACACCCCTGTGGGACCAGGTATTCGATATATATGCTGTCTGCTATTTGACCCTGTAAGTAACAAATACATACTTTGTTGCAGAACAATCTGTGTGGATAATCCTTTCGACTGTACATCTATCAGCTGTACCGGTGGAGGAAATAATGAACCTTATACATTTACTTGTCCAAGCAGTTTTAGCGAAGTAAGTTGGTATTTAGATTTTCCTGTTGCAGAGACGCTTGGCACTGGGAACAGTATAGACTTCAACCCTGAAGACTATGGTCTGAATCCATATGAGTGCTTCATTATTTCATACAGATACAGAGATTCAAATGGTTGTTGGAAATTCTGTTGCAAGAAAATTACACCAGAGTTGCCAGACAATGTTCTTGTATTTGATATAGGTGAAGTCTGTGGCAAACCAGGAGATATATTGAATGTACCTGTCTATGTTCAGAACTTCGACAATATTTCTACATTCGCTATGAGTATAAACTTGGAAAATAGTTTCGCCTCGATTAGAGATGTCAGAACAGTAGACTTGGGACCTACAATGTTGGCAAATATTATAAACGACCAGAATGCCGTTGTCAATTGGCTGAGCAGTACTGGACAGGGAGTTAGTCTGCAGGACGGAGCAACAGCATTTGAAATTGAAGTGCTTATTCAAGGAAATGGATTCATTGAAACTGCTATTTCCTTTACAAATAACCCAGCGCCTATAACTGTTGCAAATGCCAACCAGGAACTTGTCAATGCTGCAACCATACCCGGATCAATATGTCTCTCAGAAAATGTTACTGTCACAGGTAATATTGCCAAATCAAATTCAGATCCAGTGGAAAATGTTGAAGTTGTCTTAAGTGGATCTGCATCAGATATTACCTATACAAATGCGAGCGGCAATTATAGCTTCGAAATGGATGCAGGTGGAAATTATGTTATTGATCCTTCAAAAGATGGAGATGATAGAAACGGTGTAAACGTTCTTGACCAGCTGCTATTGCAACGTCACCTGTTATTTATCAACAGGTTTGATAATCCATATGAATGGATAGCTGCTGATATCAATGGCGATTCCCGAGTAGACGTTCTTGATCTGCTCCTACTTCAAAGATTGATCTTGTTCATTACACCTGAAATTGAAAATCTTGAATCATGGAGATTTGTTGACAAGAAATATAATTTCCCAAGCAACCCACTATCAGCAACATTCCCAGAAATAATTAGTTTCTCGCCATTGAATAGCGATGTAAACGACGCTGATTTTGTAGCAGTCAAGATTGGAGATCTGGATAACTCTTCAAGTTTTAGAAAAAATGAAGAGCAAGTAATCACTAAATCTGACTGTAATTCAATCAGCATGCTTGAAGCAGATTTGAATAGCGGAACTACTTATGAAGTTGAATTCAGTGCAACTGGCTTCCCTGATGTATTAGCTCTTTCTACAGAAATTTCATTTGACCTGAGCAAGTTGGAGTACATAGGATTCAAAGATAGTCAGCTGGATGGTTTTACAGATGCCAATGTATCAGCCGCTCTAAGCGATCAAGGTTATATTCTGATCAGCTGGATATCTGGAACAGGACTTCCACAAGCTATGTCCGAAGGTCAGAAACTATTTTCTCTTGAGTTCAGAGTACTTGATGAAGTAGCCTTGTCTGACGCTATTGCGATTACAAGTGACAATCTGAATTCTGAATTGGTTAATGCTGATCTCGCAACAAACTGTGTTGAACTCTTTGTTGACATGGTCTCATCAACAGAATCACTTGCAGGATTTAACAATCTAGATGTAAGCGTATATCCTAATCCATTTAGCACAATGCTAACGCTTAAGTTATCAAGCGGTCAAATGATTAAGGACGCTCAACTGGAAATGGTAGATCCAAGTGGCAAACTTGTATACAGCGAAAGATTAATTCCTCTAAACAATTCCTATGTACATGAAATTGATGCAGCAAGATATAATCTTGGACAGGGGGTTTATTATCTAAGAATTAAGACAGAAAATGAGTTAATCACAAGAAGAATTATCTATCTTAAATAGCAAAACGAACAAACTATGAAATCTTCAGGAATTATACTTGGTCTGATTTGTCTCTTTAATATTGGCATTCATGCTCAGTACAAACAAGCAGACGGCGGAGGTGAGTTCATTCCTGATAAAGGTGAGTGTATAACTGATAACGAACGGGCCATGGTCAATGAGATCATAGAGTACAATATCAAAAAGTACAATCTGGAACGGCAGGTTGATAAAAGCATGATGGTACTCTATGATTGGCCTGTTGCCCAAAACCCTGTTTTTGGTTACAACTCCACCTGGGCGATAAGTAACTATGTTGATCATGATCCTGCATTTCCTAATATGCTGGAGGACTACAATTGTGGTACGCATACTTATGATACAGATTCAGGGTATAATCATCAGGGTATAGATATTTACCTATGGCCTTTTGATCACAACCAAGTGGATGCAGATCAGACTTGGGCCGTTGCCGGAGCAGATGGTATGATACTGGCCAAGAATGATGGAGAGGTGGATAACAATTGCTCCTTCAATCCAAATCCTGCCAATTGGGTTATTCTTGAACACAGCGATGGCAGCAGATCGTGGTACTGGCATCTTAAGAATGGATCTGTTACAACCAAAGCTGTTGGAGCTTCGGTAGTCGCAGGAGAATATCTTGGCGTTATTGCCAGTTCAGGAAATTCAACTGGACCGCACTTGCATTTTGAGTGCTATGATGACAATCTCCAACTCATCGATCCTTATGCCGGGTCATGTAACTCCTGGAATGCATCATCGTATTGGAATAACCAGAAAGCATATTGGGAAGCTGATATCAACGTACTTCTTACACATCCAACGCCACCCTCGTTTCAGGCCTGCCCAAATCCAGATATTACCAATTTGCAGACCATGTTCATGCAAGGTGATCTGGTATACTTTGCCGCCTATTATCACGACCAGCAAACAACAAGCGTTTCAAATTATACCATCAGAAGACCCGATGGAAGCACATGGTACAATTGGAACCACAGCCCTCCAGGAAACTATAGATCTTCTTGGTGGTATTGGTTTTATAATTTGCCTTCGAATGCCATGGTTGGAACTTGGGAGTGGGAAGCTACACTTAACGGTGTGACATATACGCATGAATTTGAAGTGTACACATGCCCCGACTCGTATTCTGCTGCTGACGGCAATGCACTGACAGGTTCACAAACGACTAGCGAAGATTATGAAACTGATGGTGTTATCGAATCCACGCAGGTCATTTCAGGAGCAGGAACGGATGTTGATTACGACTCAGGAACTGAGATTATATTGAATCCAGGATTTCACGCTATTTTGGGAGCCGTTTTTCATGCATTCATTGATGGATGCGGTGGATCTATGGCAAAAGAAGAAAAGCAAGATTCAGACGACAAATAAAAAAGGCCGGCAATTGCCGGCCTTTACCATTTATATTCTTATCAAATATGTATGTATCTGTTTCCAGTCGCACCCAATGCGGCTTCTTTAACCGCTTCTGAATAAGTGGGGTGTGGATGCGAAATGCGGGCCATGTCTTCTGCACTGGCTCTAAACTCCATTAAAGAAACGCCTTCCATAATCAAGTCAGCAGCACGGGCACCTACCATATGCACACCAAGAAGTTCATCAGTGTCCGCATGGGAAATAACCTTTATCATTCCCTCAGTATCCATACTTGCTCTGGATCGACCCAGCGCTTTCATTGGAAACTTTCCTACCTTATAAGGGATACCTAACTCCTTACACTGCTCTTCTGTCTTGCCACAAGCCGACAATTCTGGCCATGTATAAACCACTCCTGGTATCAGCTCATAATTGATATGAGGCTTTTGCCCAGCCATATATTCTGCAACATACACACCTTCCTCTTCAGCCTTATGAGCAAGCATAGCGCCTTTTATAACATCGCCTATCGCATATATACCTTCAGCTGATGTCATCAGATGCTCGTTGACCTCAATACGACCTCTGTCATCCGTTTTAACACCTATATTCTCAAGACCTAAGTTGTCTGTATAGGCTCTCCTTCCGATTGCAACCAGGCAGTAATCAGCTTTTAATGTTAAAGTATCTTCTGTATCACGTTTGGCATAGCTTACTGTTACCGACCTGGAAGTAGCCTTTACGCCAGTAACCGCATGCTTAAGGTGGAATTTGATACCCAACTTCTTGAGAGATCTTTGCAGCTCCTTAGCCGCATCTTTATCCATACCTGGCAATATCCTGTCCTGAAATTCTATAACCTCGACTTCTGTTCCTACCCTTGCAAACACAGAACCCAACTCGAGGCCAATAACGCCTGCACCTACAATAACCATTCTCTTAGGAATACTTGTAATGTTAAGTGCTTCAGTTGATGTTATAACCCTCTTTTTATCATAATTGAACATTTCTGGCATAATAGGCTTTGAGCCAGTCGCAATGATGGCTTTATCGAATTCCAACACGGTCTTGTCCCCATCATTGTTGACCTCAATTTTGTTTTTATCCAGGAATGTTCCATGTCCAGTATGAACGTCAATCTTATTTTTTTTCATCAGGAAAGCAACGCCATCATTGGTTTGCTTCACAACACTGTTCTTTCTTGTAATCATCTGCTTCATGTCCGCTTTCAGATTACTGATATTTATTCCATGCTCGGCAAAGTTCTTCTCTGCGTTATGAAAATGCTCAGTGGAGTCAAGCAGTGCTTTTGATGGAATACAGCCCACATTCAGACAAGTTCCTCCCAGTACCGGATACCTTTCAACAATTGCAGTTTTGAATCCTAGTTGGGCAGCACGAATGGCTGCTACATACCCTCCGGGACCTGATCCTACAACTACGAGATCGTACTTCATACTCTTACTCTATTTCTCTGTGTTTTTTGAATTATTGTTATTTCTGTTATTACGTTTCTTCCTTCTGTTATTGCTTCTGCCTTGTGGCTTATTCTTATTGGATTCGGCATTGCCTTTATCCTTGTTCTGATTGCCAGATTGTGGATTTTTCTTTTGATTTTGCTTATTCCCACCTCCTTTATTCTGTCTATTCTGAGGCTTTCGTTTAGGTCTTCTCTTCTTACGACGTCTCTTAACATCAGGAAGTTCAATTTCACCTGTAACATCTGCAAAATCCAACTCGATATTTTCCATATCGTCATCGTCTGAAACCGGCGCAGTCTGCTCTATCTCCAAACTTGCAAGATCATCAATCAGCTTGCCCTTTTTATTTAGCTCAATGAGTTGCTTGACCTTTTCCTTGGACAAGGCTATAAGTGGACCCTTGAAGTTTTCTTTTTGAATGGAGTAATACATGATACCTTTGAAAATATCTGTCTTGATCAATTGAGCCTTCCCGCCTTCCAATCTGATAACATCGGCCTTTTGCGGAAAGTCACCCAATGCATCTATATATGTATCAAGTTCATAATTGAGACAGCATTTCAATCTGCCACACTGTCCTGTAAGCTTGGTCTGGTTAATAGCAAGGTTCTGATATCTGGCCGCTGTTGTAGTCACCGTCTCGAAATTTGACTTCCATGTCGAACAACATAATTCACGTCCGCATGTACCTATACCACCAATAAGTGAAGATTCTTGTCTTGATCCAATCTGCTTCATCTCGATCTTGACCCTAAACTCCTTGGCAAACAATCGCACAAGCTCTCTAAAGTCTACCCTTCCATCTGCTGTATAATAAAAAGTAGCTTTCCTTTTGTCACCCTGATATTCCACATCTCCCACCTTCATATCAATATCAAGAGTGCGCACTATTGCACGCGATCTAACTAGCGCTTTCTTCTCCAGATTTCGGGCTTCCTCGAGCTTTTCTAAGTCTCGGTTATTGGCAATACGGACCACTTTATGAATAATTCCTTCTTCATCCTTTTTCTTTTTCTTCATCTGAAGTCTTACCAATTCCCCAGACAAACAAATCCTGCCTATATCATAGCCATTGCTGGATTCAACCACAACCATGTCCCCTGTAATAGCATCGGTGTGCTCAGGATTGATATAGAATTTTTTATGATTACCCTTTTTGAAGGAAACTTCGACCATACGATATTCCATTGGATCATGAATGTCCAATGCAGCTAACCAATCGTATGTATTCTTTTTATTGCAGGAGCCACTCGTACAGTGGCCTTTATTTCCACATCCCTGAGGGACGCCGTTTTTTGAAACTGAACACGTTCCACAACCCATCTCTAACTTTATTTATATCTTATATATATAGAGGCTTCTAAACCACGAAGGGACCAAACTAAGCCGATTCAAGTTTTTTTATGATATATCAATTAACATGCCTCAGTTAATACCTATGGTATCTGTTATACATGCCTTTCACGCAAATTTATTGACTTTAGCCCTTAAAATCCCATTTATTTTGAGACTTAAGTCCATTAACATTATCCTAATTGATAGATTTCGGTCTATATAGGAGATATTTTTACTCAAAAGTTGAAATAATGCAGCCGTCTTCTCTCGATCAAGTATACTTTGCATCTTAAGCACCACATTCTTCTCTTCTTGCGATAATCTGGCTTTATCTGTGGATTGTAAATTATAAGATTTCAGAAATTCCCTTAGGAAATGAATAGTATAGCCTAAGAAACTCTTCAAATTAACTTTCCCCAGGCCGTAAAGATGGTCCACATTTCCAATAAGCAGCTCTGGATCTCCTTTGTAACAATTTCGAAACCATTCCACCATGTCTTCAGAAAAAGCAGAATTGCTATTGCCTGCCAATACTTCAGCCTTTCTGATATTACCCTCAGAAAGGTAGGCGATCTCCTTTAACTCTGTCTCGCCTAAACTGAATTTCGATCTGAGACCTTCTTCAATGTCCTCATCTGAATATGCAGGTATGCGGACTATTTGACACCGTGATTGGATTGTATTCAATATCGCATTGGGGTTATTTGCCACCAATATAATAATGGTATCATCTGAAGGCTCCTCTATAAGTTTCAGCAGGCGATTCCCTTCTTTCATCAAACTCTCAGCATGCCAAATTATCTGAATCTTATACTTGCTTTCATAAGTCTTTAAGCCCAGATTGTGAATGATCTGATTGCATTCCGCCACATTGATATTGGCATTCTTATTCAAGCCATCGATATGTTGCAACCAGTCGGTAAGGTTACCGTCGATATTATCTGTTAAGAAATGCCGCCATTCAGTCAAAAAATGAAGGCTGGTGGTCTCTTCGCGCTTAAATTTTTCATGTTTGATTACGGGAAATGCAAAATGAATATCTGGATGCACAAAGCTGTTAACTTTATGACAGGTCTTGCAGCTATCGCAATAAGTTCCGGACTCTCCTTCAGGACACATCAACATCTTGCAACACTCGATCACATGACGCATCTGGCCTGAACCCTCTGGTCCGAGCATCAATAAGGCATGAGGAAATCGTTCTTCTCGCACTATCTTACTGAAATAATCACTTATCTTCTGATGGTCACTATCCATTAAGCAAGCCGTTTTTATATTGAGAAAATGAATATATGAAATCTAAATTTGTATTCAAATCTCTAGAACGATAGCATTTTGAAATATTAAATTTGCAAAGTGAAACCAATATTAATTTAATTGAGTTTATAGTTCCGAATATAACAATATGAGAGTATCAATTTGCAGATGGGCCCATTTCAACGCCGCACATAAACTTCATAACGATCATTGGTCAGATGAAAAAAATAAAGCAGTATTTGGCAAGTGTAATAATCATAACTATCACGGTCACAATTATGAACTGGAAGTGACCTTGTCTGGCGAAATTGATCCGGAAACCGGTTATTTATTTGACCTGGCCGATTTGAAAAAGATCATTACCGAGGAAATAGAGAATCGATACGATCATATGAATCTCAACCTGGATTTACCAGAATTCAAGGATAAAAATCCTACCACTGAGAATATCATAATTGAGATCTACAATATCCTAAGAGCAAAAATTGATGAAAAATATGATATCAATCTGCGATTATGGGAGACACCGCGGAACTCAGTTATGTATCCTCCAATAAGTTAGATTATCGTTTTAATTCGATTTCTTCTCCCATATCGGGTACGATCACCTCTTCATAACCATTCTCATTAAGATATTTAGCGAATGCTTCCTGTGTATCATATTCGCCGTGAACCAGGAACAGCTGTTTTATTCTCTTCTGATTGGATATAAATTCAAGCATCTCCTTTCGATCACCATGTGCTGAAAAAGAATCCATCGTCTTGATGGTGGCTCTAACCTGCTTCATATCACCAAAAATCTTCAGTTCGTCTATTCCTTGCTTCAACATGCCTCCTGCAGTGTCTGGTGAGCAATAGCCCACTATAAGGAAAGTTGCATTGGGGTCATCAACGTTATTATACAGGTGGTGACGAACACGTCCTGCATTCATCATACCGCTTGAACTGATTATAATTGCTGGATCGGTAGAGGCATTCAAGGCTTTTGATCCGGCCACGTCTCTGATATAATGCAAAGTATTAAAGCCAAATGGATTTGGATCCTCGAGCATATACTCATGTAATCTATCATCATAGCACTCCGGATGGGTTCCGTAGATATGCGTGGCATTCACGGCAAGGGGACTGTCAACATACACCGGAATAGGCGGAAGCATTCCTGCTGACTCCAATTTGTCCAACATATAGACGATTTCCTGTGTCCTTCCAATACTGAAAGCCGGAATGATTAGCTTTCCTTTCTTTTCACAGCAAGCCTCCTTCACGATATCCAAAAAGGTCTGTGATTGCTCTGGCGAGCTCTCGTGTTCCTTGTCTCCGTAAGTGGATTCACATATCAGGTAATCTACTTCGGGCATCTGCACCGGATCCCTGAGAATAGGCCTATCCGGTCTGCCGATATCTCCGGTAAAGCCCACATATTCATATCCGCCTCCTTCTTTCTCAATCCTGAGAGTCACACTTGCACTGCCCAATATATGACCCTGGTCTCTAAAACAAACTTCCACATCTTCGCTGATATGAAACCATTTATTGTACGCATGCCCTTCAAAGAGCTCCATGGCTGGTGCCACATCAGCACTTGTATATAGAGGGACTCTAAATTGACTATTCTTCTTTTTGCGCTTGTTGCGGATACGTTCATTATACCATTGGACATCCCGTTCCTGAATCTTGGCCGAGTCCAACAGCATTATCGTACATAAGCTACGGGTCGCGTGCGTGGAGTGAATGGTACCGCTAAATCCCTCTTTGACCAACTGAGGTATACGTCCGCTGTGATCGATATGCGCATGAGACAAAACCATGCAATCCACAGTTTTGGGGTCAAAGTGCCAACTGTTATTTATGTCCCATATGTGCCGGCCTTTTCCCTGGGCAAGACCACAATCTAATAATATGGTAAATCCATTATCTAAGGTAAGCAGGTGCGCACTTCCTGTTACCATTCTGGCAGCGCCGCAAAACTTTACTTGCATATGATTGCTTTAATTCAACGGCAATTTAACGAAATCAAAAGAGCATTCGTACTTGTACTCTCTGAAATACTTAATGCGTAGGCAAATACATGTTGTCCCTTACAATATTTCTCGATATCACAACCTTCTGAATCTCGGTTGTGCCTTCATAGATCTGAGTGATCTTGGCATCTCTCATCAACCTTTCCACATGATATTCTTTGACATATCCATATCCACCATGAATTTGAACAGCTTCGGTGGTGACAGTCTGTGCGATATCGGATGCATATAACTTAGCCATGGCAGATGCCTGATCGTAATCCATGCCTTGATCTTTCAACCAAGCCGCTCTATATACCATCAACTTCGCTGCTTCAATTTTTGTAGCCATCTCTGCGAGCTTAAATGCAATGGCCTGGTGCTCATTGATAGGTTTTCCAAATGCTTTTCTTTCTTTAGCATATGCTGCCGCTAGTTCATAAGCGCCACCCGCTATGCCCAATGCCTGCGCCGCAATGCCAATACGACCACCACTCAATACTTTCATGGCAAACTTAAATCCGAAACCATCTTCCCCAATCCTGTTCTCTTTAGGGACTTTTACATCCTGAAACATAACTGAACATGTATCCGAAGAACGAATACCCATCTTATCTTCCAACTCACCAGTGCTTACTCCCTCTGCGTTTGAATCAATGATAATGGCATTTATACCTCTATGGCCTTTGTCCGCATCAGTTTGTGCTATGACAATATACAAGCCTGCATACTTACCATTTGTTATCCAGTTCTTAGTGCCGTTAACCAGATAGTGGTCGCCTTTATCTTCTGCGGTTGTTCTCTGACTGGTAGCATCACTTCCGGCTTCCGGTTCAGACAATAGGAAAGCCCCAATCGTTTCTCCAGATGCAAGCAAAGGAAGGTATTTCTGCTTCAATTCTTCAGATGCATATGCTTGGATTCCGGAACAAACAAGTGAATTCTGTACAGACATGGCAACAGAACAAGAGTTATCAACCTTCGAAATTTCTTCCATAGCCAATACGTAGGACATGGTGTCCATATCTGTACCACCATATTCAGATCTAACGAGCATCCCCATAAATCCCAGTTCCCCCATTTGCTTTAACTGCTCCGTCGGGTGCTGCTTATTCGTATCTCTTTCTATTACTCCCTGTACCAGTTCATTTTGAGCAAAATCTCTGGCCGCTTTCTGGATCATCAATTGTTCTTCATTAAGGCTAAAGTTCATTGTATTTGCGTTTTAGTATGGACAATTTTTACAAGCATTCTTGCAACAATAGGCTCTTCGTAACAAATACCACCGTGTCATTACAAAATTGCCGTCCTGGTTAATATAATAATCTGTGCCTTCTTGTAATTTTTCAGCTATGCCTAAACCCCCAATATAATTCCTTTCTTCTTCGCCTGGCACATATTGGGCTTCATTGATCATATCAGCCCATTTTCTCAATCAAACAACTTGGACAAAAACATGTTTGAGAATTTTCCGGCTTTAATTTTAAAGGTGGAAAATTTTTACACCAACAATTCCCATCCGGTTCACATTGAAAATCCCTATTACAATTATGACAGATCATCTTTCAGAATCTCTGCAAAGATGATAAAAACAAGGCAATTTATTCTACCAACAAGGCTTGGAGAAATGAAATCTTATGCGATTAATTTTGATAGCGTCGGATTATATCCAACATGCCAGAGCTTGGAACTCTGGAATCTTGATGATGCTTCATTAAATCTATGAAGTCGTTGATCATGCCACGTGAAAAACCTAACCTGAATCCGAAGTGATGCACCAATGCTGCCTCATCCTCATCGACTGATTTATCAATCTTCATCAGGAAAAGCAAATAATACATGATCTGCATGCGTGATTGTTCTGAATCAGGAGCTTCCAATTCAAAGCTCCCCGGATTTCTGACGATATGTTCCACTTGATCCTGTGTGATACCCAATTTCGTGGCCACATTCAGTATAAAGGCAAACTCTTCACCTTTAAACTCATTGTCAGCTTTTGAAAAATAAACCAGAAGTTTGATCAATTCCTTTGCATCCATACCAATCAATCACTTAATATGTGGTAACCCTTACGAAGATACCTTTTGAGGTTGAGCCAGAATGCCATTACGAGGTATATAATGATTGGAGAACCAAAAGTTACAAAAGACAGATAGATAAAGTATAAGCGCACTCTTGAACTGCGCAATCCCATACGTTCTCCGATGTAACTACATACACCAAAAACAGATTTTTCAACAAAATTTCTCAATGCGTCGTGCATGCTTAGCTTTTGATACTTCCTAAATATAATAAAGTCTTTAGAAAAGTATGAAACCAGCACCATCGAATGAATAAATCAGATTTCGACCTGAGCAAAATCTGTTTCATGAACGACAATGTCATCAATTGCAGATGGCGTATCGGGATAAAATTTCTTGACGCACAATTGGATTCCAGAGAATCCCATAGCGCAAATCAGGAGCATGAAAAACATCTCCTTCATACGAATGCTGTTGTCAATGGGGATTTGTTCTTCGACGAGAATCGCCGAATTATCGGTTTGGGGGATCATAGTTTTCTTTTTCTAAGCTAAAAGTAATCTAAATATTTTAGGTATAAAATACTTTACGGAATTTTTTAATATGAGTTATATCCTCCTTGGAAAACTTTATCTTATCCCATAGCGTTATTGATCTGTAAAAACAGTCCAACATGGCCGAAGAAAAAAAACAAAAGAATTCTGTCAATATTGAATTGCCAGAAGAAGTTGCAGAAGGTGTTTACTCTAACCTCGCAATAATATCCCATTCTCAAGCAGAATTTGTAGTTGATTTCATCCGTATGGTACCCAACGTACCTAAGGCAAAAGTAAAATCACGTGTTATCCTTACACCGCAACATGCGAAGAGATTATTGAAAGCGCTTAATGACAATGTGCAAAAATTTGAAAGTCAGTTTGGAAAAATTGAAGACAATCAAACACCTCCGAACCTGCCTTTGAATTTCACGCCTACAGCTCAAGCCTGATCTGGTAAAAGCTTTTTCTGAGCTCAGTTATCCAGCATTTTTGCTTGATTTAATCGTAATGGTATACGCTGATATTGTTCAACCAGCAGCTTATTGGCGAATGTCTGTTTAGAACAGTCTGCCTTCACTTCCGGGATCCATCACACCCAGATGTTTATAGGCTTTTGAAGTAGCTTCCCTGCCTCTAGGCGTTCTGTGGAGATAACCTTCCATGATCAAGAAAGGCTCATGAACTTCTTCGATAGTACCAGCCTCCTCACCAACAGCCGTTGCGATAGTATTGATACCAACAGGTCCTCCTTTGAATTTTTCAATTATAGCTGATAAAATTCTGTTATCCATTTCATCCAGTCCACCTTCATCAACATTGAGGGCCCCAAGACCATAGCGCGCTATTTCCAGATCCACTACGCCATTTCCTTTGATCTGCGCAAAATCTCTTACCCTTCTCAACAGCGCATTGGCAATTCTTGGTGTCCCCCTTGATCTTCGGGCCAATTCAGAAGCACCATCATCTGTTATATCTACGCCAAGAATATTGGCACTCCTGATTATTATTTTCTGCAAGGTGGCGATATCATAATAGTCCAGGTGACAATTGATGCCGAACCTGGCCCTGAGTGGAGAAGTAAGAAGCCCCATCCTGGTTGTCGCCCCTATCAATGTGAACGGGTTTAATTCTATCTGAATGCTTCTGGCACTGGGGCCGGAGTCAATCATAATATCAATACGGTAATCTTCCATCGCCGAATAGAGATATTCCTCAATGATATTATTTAGCCTGTGTATCTCATCAATAAACAAAACATCTCCTGATTCCAGATTCGTAAGTAATCCAGCCAAATCTCCAGGTTTTTCAAGTACAGGACCTGAGGTGAGCTTGATGTTCGTGTGCAACTCATTGGCGATAATATGACTTAATGTAGTCTTGCCCAATCCTGGAGGACCATGCAATAACACGTGATCCAAAGCCTCTTCCCTTTGCTTGGCTGCTTCAATAAAGACCCTTAGATTATCAACGATCTTTGGCTGCCCGGAAAAATCGTCAAGCATCTTCGGACGCAAAGCCTTTTCCATCTGACGGTCGTCAGCGGATAAATGATCTTCGCTTGGGTCCAGTAGGTAATTACTCATATAACAAAATTACTTAATAATAGTCTTTATTGAACACTTGTATACAGACAGTCCTAAAATCAGAGTATACTTTTTAAAAACTTTTCCCTTCCCCTTTTGCTTTTTTGCCAAAATATGCGTTTAATGGAGCTTTATTTAATTAAACACATATCATTACTATGGGTCTATTTTCATTTATTAAAGGTGCAGGATCAAAATTGTTTTCTAAAAAAGAAAAGCAAGCTGATGCCGCTGTTGCAGCACCTAGCAAAGAGGATGCATTATTATCTGAAGTTTCCAGATACGGAATTCCAGTTGACAACCTATGCGTTGAATTTGCAGATCATGTAATCGTAACAGGTGTTACCGATACAAACGCCAACAGAGAGAAGATCATTCTTACTGTAGGTAATGTTGAAGGTGTAGCTTCTGTTTCTGATGCCATCTCGGTAACCAATCCAGAACCCGAGTCAACTTTCCATGAAGTAAAATCTGGTGACACACTTTCAAAAATTTCAAAAGAAGTTTATGGCGATGCCATGAAATACAACATAATTTTTGAAGCCAACAGACCAATGTTGGAACACCCTGATAAGATTTATCCTGGTCAGATTCTTCGAATCCCAGCACTTTAATCTTTAGGGTATGATTAAAGAGAAAGGCCATCATTTTTTGATGGCCTTTTTTAATATACCGATGAATTTGAATTAACCTTGATGACATAACTTTGAAAGTTAAACCTAATATGTGAAAAGAAGACGTTTACTGACAATATTGAAATTCATTGGTTTTCACTCACCTCTAATTCTCTGGTACTCATGCTCAAAAGAAAAGCCGCTTCTCAAGTCATTGCAATTAAATCCATTTTCTAATTTAGAATACTATTTTGGTGAATGCATTACACTGTCTTGGGAATCTCGCAATATAGACTTGATTAAGATCGAGTACACCTTAGATGGATTAAGTTGGTCAACTATCCAAAATCATTATCAAGCTGAAATAGGAAGTTATAAATGGATTATTAATATTGAACCAATTGATGTCGTCCGGTTTAGAATTATGGATATTGATGATAATTTAATCGGCTCAGTTTCATCAAACATTAAAGTAATCCAAGCTCCAAAGTCTTTAGATATTTTAATTGCTGAAAATCAATTGTTCAATGATTACCATTTAAAATTAAAATGGAAAAGTCAATATGTTGACTACATCAATTTGAGCTACTCTACTAACGATGGAACAACTTGGAATAAAATTGTAACAAGTTTACCAAGTAGCCAAGAACAATACATCTGGAAAATTGAGAATATCCATGCACCTTCTATCCGCTTTAAGATTGAAGAGAGCACCAACTTAAGTCTTTCAAGCACCAGCAAAGAAATACCTATCATTAAAGCAATTGCTTTTAACATCGAAAATCATTTCGATACATTAAACGAAGGTCTCCCTGTATTAAAGTCAATCAATGCAATAGGAACAATAGCAATCTTTTTTAATGAAGAGAACGCTTACACAGTGCTCAGTCTGACATGTCCGCATAATGCATGTACAGTAGAATACATTCAGCTTAGACAGAGGTTTGAATGTCCTTGCCATGGCGCTGCTTTTGAAAAAAATGGATGTCTTCTGATCGGGCCAGCTGAAGAAGCTCTTTTGTCGTACGAAAGTGTTTTTGACAAAGAATCACAAGACTTATTTATCATATTAGAACAATCTTCTCTAGCTTGTTGATCTATTCCAACAAATATCAACATTATGAAGATTGTAATACTGATCTTGAGTGTCGTATTTACTGGCCCTGCTAGCTATTCACAAGCATCAACGCCTAATCCAAGCGAATTGGGAACGGTCCAATGGATGCGTTCTTATGAAGAAGCCCTTAGCCTTTCCGCCAAACAAAACAAACCTGTTCTGATTCTATTTCAGGAAGTACCCGGTTGTGCGACCTGCAAAAAATTTGGTAAAAAAGTCATGTCGGATCCCCAGGTGGTAGAAATCATCCAAAACGAATTTATTCCCCTTGCGATATTCAACAACAAAAAAGGGGAAGATGCGAGAATACTCAATATCTATAATGAGCCGAGTTGGAATAATCCGGTTCTCCGAATTGTTGATAGCCATGGAAAAAATATCACTGAACGGATTGCAGGCATCTATGACAAAGAAGAAATAATTCTTACGCTTTCTGCAGCCCTTCAACTCAACACCTCTGTACCACCATACCTGGAATTATGGACAGAGGAATATCTGGTATCCGAAGAAAACACATCAGAAGTAATATTTAGCATGTACTGCTTTTGGTCTGGAGAAGCCAAGTTGGCAGAAATAGAAGGCGTAATCAAAACTGAAGCGGCCTATCTCGACAACAAAGAAGTTGTAAAAGTGTGGTACAATAATGACCAACTTCAAAGTTCAACCTTACTTGAAAAAGCAAATACCCTCAACTATAATGAAGAAAAAAATAATCCCGGATACCATATTGATAAAGAACAACAATACTACCTTTCCAAATCTGATTTCAGATACCTGGCTTTAAGCCCCATTCAAAGAATCAGGATTAACAGTCTCCTGGCTAAAGGAAAAGATGCTACACATCTCCTAAGCCCTACCCAAAAAAACTATTTGAACGCAATTCAGTCAACTGACAATAAAAAGAAGAACTTAGATGTTCTTTACATTGATGATTTTGAGGAGTCCTGGAATTTTATGGTTGGGCGACTCAACAATGAGTAACTTTGTAATATTATAGTTAACTAAATATTTATTTATGAAAAAATTATTTTTTGTTCTCTTGGGAGCCGGTGCTTTAGCTTTAAGCTCTTGTGGTGATGATAATGGCCCCACAATTGAAATCAACTCCCCTGCCGATGGCACTACTTATTCAGGTGGTGATACTTTGGTAATTGAAGGTGTTGCTACTGATGATATGGAGATTAGCTCTATCGATGTAGAAGGTATGGATGGATTTAGTTTATCTGGTTCGCTTGATATTTCTGCAGCGCCAGATGTAACGAATATTCCTTTCATTTTCAGTGTTGTAATTGACCCCGCTTCTGAAGCAGGTGACTATTCAATAACAGTTACTGCTACAGATAATGATGGAAACGCAGATGATGACAGTGTTGACTTCAGCGTTCAATAAATAAAAAAAAGAGGACCGACATATGTCGTGTCCTCTTCCTCCATACTCATTATCGTTCTTCTTTAGTAATGCATTAGTTTCAATATCTTCCTGTCTTTCTTACACCTCAACTCACAAATCAATAAGCCTTTAGGTATATTATTACCCTCCAACTCCAGGTCAATCATGTTCGAGCCTGATTGAAGATATCTTGAAGTAGTATATATCATTCTACCACTCAAATCAGTAAGCTTAATCGATAACTCTCCTTCTTCCATGCCATTAATATATAGACTTAGATTGTCAGCGAATGGATTGGGAATAGCACTGGCCTCAAATAGCTCACCTGCGATTCTTATGTCGCCATACTCGAGCCTGATATTGTTCGGATTTGCCATTGTACCAGTATAGACCTCTGAATGCCCAGCTTTGTTATCAATAGTAATAAATTCGGATAACAAGCCTGATGTATGAGCTACAATATCAAATTCAATCACAAACTCTTTGGCGTAAGGATTGCCAGCCATATCGGCATATACCACTGATAATACCTCTGAATCAAAGTGATAATCACTATCAAGTAAAACCCCATCAGCTTTAAGTCGAGCAGTATTAACTTCCAGCCCTTCCAAATTCAAATACAGCTGAATTCCGGATACAGCATCTGCCAACTCAGTCAGCATGTACTGAATCGTACGTGTCTCTCCCGCCTTCACGAGTACATTCTCGGTTTGCGCTACTAAAACATCCCTGTTTTCAGTTGATTTCTTTTCAAACATTGATTGATCCATCGTGACATCTCCAGTTTTGATAGCTGTCAAGTTCTGCTTTGGCATGTCCTTATCTATAGAATGCAGGTAAAGCTCTGTACGCATGTCCCAGAAATTATCAGGACTCATAACCTGTCGCGCATCAACGAATCGCCAACTTTCATTATTAGGGAAACTGTCTTCGATTCCCAATATGAGTTTCTTAAGTGCCACAATATCTGTTACAGTAACACTATTTGAATTATCTACATCTGCAGCAATCATCTGATATGCCGTTTCCAATGCTTCCAGGCCAAGGATGTGCCTTTGAATAAATATTATATCTCTAGTACTGACACCCATCAAATGATTCTCATCATTACTTGTACTTATCATATAATCTTCTCCGCGAATTACATGCTCAAATGCATATACACCCGATTGGTCAGTCCTCGATGATCTTACACTGGCATCGTCAGAAATATGCGTAAGTCTGACCTCAAGATTTTCAAATGCTTCCCCAGACACAGTTTCTATCTTCCCGCTCACCACTGACATATTCTGCTCATCCAACCCACACTTTGCCTGGATACTCAATTCGTCAATATCCCATGCCGTAACATCTGATTCAATTCCAGCCAGACAATATGGTAAGAGTTCGAATCTGAAATGACTAGGTACATCGACTATGAAGGCATCATTACCCACAAAGCTGAATATCTCACGCGTCCAGTCTGTCGTGGTTGCAATATCTTCCTGTCTGTATACCTCAGTACCATTCTTCAATACTCTAATGCCATATCGCAATGGATAATTATTTGGTCCTGTAGTGCCCACAATCCAAACAAACTCCTCAGGAGCGCGCTCATAGAAATTGATACTCGTTATCTGTATTACAGAATCAGGAGAAGGTTGAACAACAAGATCAAATAATATGCTCTTATCATCACCGGCTACATAATTGCAATCATCAAGTGAACTGACACAAATGGCCACACCACCTTCAGCACCTGGAGTACAGGAGTGGGCATTAACCTGTGGATTATTTCTGTATACATTGCTGGCTGAGAGATCTCCACAAATCAATGGATTTGGGTAATCAGCTTCAAAATTTGAATAATCTGTAGATCTACAATCTTCAAAATCATAGAACACAACCGCATTCTGAGATATCACATTAATGGTGACGATACTGTCACATCCGTTTTGTGCGGTGTAAGTCTCAACGAATGATCCGGATTCTGTGATCAGTGTGCCATTGATATTTAATGTATCACCTTCTGTAATCAATGTGTCAATACTGGTCGCAAATCTAGGTCTTAGGTCAAGCTCAAAACTACATTCTGTAAACTCAAGAATGCCATCTGAGCCCGTGTAAACCACCACTGCGACATACTCTCCTTCCCTGAAAGCTTCCAGGCTGTTGCCTGTGACTTGTCCTGTTATTCCAGGACCCGACCATTCAATTCGACGTATTGGTAGTGGTGTCGCATCAGGAGGGTCAAGCGTAGTTATGACTTCCAGTGTTGTCGTGTCGCCAAAACAAATCGATGGTTCGCCTATGATCTCACAAGTATATACCGGATCAATAATGCCAAGGATTATTGTGATGATACTATCACATCCATTCTCAGCAAGCAATGTTTGGGTATATGTTCCCCTGATTGTGTACTCCTCACTGTTAACAACCAAAGTATCTCCAAACAGTATAGTGGTGTCAATCACAGTCACCGGAGCATCAAATTCTTCTACATCAAAAACACAACTAACGGAACAGCTATCTCCCGCGATGGCCGACCACTCAAGTTCAAAGCTATACTGTCCCGGACTTGTTATATCTATGGTGTCCGTGTCTTCCGCAATTATATTCCCATCCAAAAACCATATTCGTGACTCAATGCCAAGAGGAAAAGTATCATCTGGTTTTATTTCATATGTGGCTACCAACATCGTGGTATCCCCTTCACATATGCTTTTATCACCCTGAATTTCACATTTATAATATGCAGGCAATAGATACGTTTGTTCACTTCTCACCTGTTGAGAAAACCACCAGGAGTTTATTGTATTAAGATTACCAAAACCAACTGTTCCTGGGTTGGTATAATTTGTCCATCGGTGACATGGCAGATTACATCCGGCAAGTTGAACCGGCGACTCTCCACTTCCACTTGCAACACTGATATTGCTATCATCATAGTAAAGAATAGGATCATTACCACCAGGTCTGACTGCTCTGATATTAAATCCTTCGGTCATTAACTCAGCATCATAAATAGGGAAATGATAGATACCCTGTGCAAATGATAATACGATTGGTACCTCAGTACCTGCACTGACAAATACAAAATCGCCAAGACCATTCTTTCCATCCCAATCAAGACAAAGCTCCTCTCTAATCTCATCAGCTGTCACAAAACCTGTTATCATGACATCTTCTGTACCAGGGGTAAATATGCCATCACCTTCATGAAAGTCCAATAACAAATCTATTTGCCCAGATCGAGAACTCACATACTGTATACAGAATGACTCACCATCACAACCAAGTATTCCAAGGATATCTATTGTGCCAGCCTGAGCCGTCCTGCAGATATCTATCGGATCATTTAAAAATATCGCATATTCTGGTTGCGTCATATTCATATTTTCAACGCTTTTCCGATCCTCAGTTATATTACCCGTATTCATTGTTCCGAAACTGTTAAAGGCGACATTGAATGCTGCAGGTCGGAACCCACTGCCGTTAAAATCAATTTGTGTGATGAATGCAGAGTTGGGATCTACAGGATCTGGAGCACACACGTAGAATGCACCATTAAAGGGTCTGTTTGGAAATCCAAAATCATTTATCGCAAACAAAGCCCAATTATACGACCACACTCTTCCTGGTTTTTCTGTTGGCGTCGCACCACTACAGTCCACAACCGTTATATCCCAATAATCAATTAACAATGGATCATTGCCACTCAGGTTCCGGAATTCAATATAATAGTCACCAGGCCCAGACCAAGCCTGAGAAGATAAATCAGCAGAACTGACAAAATCAGCATCATATCCATTGATGCTATTCAACTGCATTGGTCCAGCTACAGCTTCCATCCAGTTTTGAATGTGAGGCTGACTGGCATCAACAACTATTGGACCGTAAACAACATTGCCATTTGGATCCAGAATTCTATACTCAAAATTCTGCCTCGTTGGATTCATGGATGTATTGTTCAAGTGTCCGAAACTGAATCCCAAGTAAATACACTCAGATGCTGGATCAGTAATGTTGATATGCAATCTGCTGTTTACTTCGGGATTATTATAAGAAGCAAAATTGTTGAACTGTGGATTATCAATATGTAAGGCTGCAACATCATTTGTCGTGTTGCCATTGATTGTTATGGAAGCGTTGGGCGCTAGCTGAGCTGTGCCTTCTGATTGTACGGGTTGTATAGTGATAATACATAGTACAAAACAAAGCACCATTGTATTGACTGGTTGCCAAAATGATTTCATCGCGATTTCTCTTTTTATGATATATAAAAATAATACAATATTTAACTATCAGATAATTAATAGAGTAAATATTAAATCATTATATATTTATAAGTTTCAACAACCGAAATCCGGCATTTATTGGCCTCAATTAGTGCTATCATCAATTTTTTTTTCACAAATCACCCAACCTTTTGAAACCACTCTACTGTCTTAGTAAATAGATCAGCTATGAAAAAGCACTAAAAACTCTACTATTATTCTTTTTTAGTAAGTGATAAAGTTACTTACGCCAATGGTCAAAAAGTTGTCTTTAATTCCTGTCCATCAAGGTCGGTTATAGACAACTTTTGACCTTTTTTTTTGAAAGTATTTCGTCTTCTATAAGTGATATTCAAAGCCACATGACCCGAAGATTTTTCATATCTTAAGGAAAATTTTCAAACCATCTTGAGCCTTGATAAAATCATAGAAGGATGCAAGCGCAACGATAGAAGCAGCCAGGAAAAGCTGTATACGGAGCTATTTCCTAAAATGATGGCTATGTGCATGCGCTATGTGAAGGATAGAAACAGGGCAGCAGAGATCATCAATGATGGTTTTCTCAAAGTCTTTAAAAATATTGCTCAGTTTGAGCACAAAGGCAGTTTTGAAGGATGGGTTAGAAGAATTGTATTCAGGTCCATGGCCGATAATCTTAAGAAGGAAGCCAATTACCTGAAATTCATGGTCTTTGAAGATCATGACAAAAAAGCACGACACAACGTGCTGGACAGCCTTTTTGAAGAGGATATTCTCAGATTGGTTGAGAAAATACCTTCAGCGAGCGCAGATATTTTTCTCCTATATGCCGTCCATGGTTATAGCCATAAAGAAATTGCTGACGCCAAATCCATTAGCGTGGGAACATCCAAATGGCATTTGTCTGAAGCAAGAAAAAAATTAAAAGCATTGATTTTTGAAAACTACAATAGCTTAAATGCAGGATAATCTTGAAAATCAACATATTGACCAGCGATTTGTAAAACAGTCCTGGAACTCATTGGTCGATGCCTTGGATAAGGAGATGCCGGTGCAAAAATCCAAACCAAGTACTCTTTTGATTCTCCTGACCTCTGCTTTACTGCTCTCGCTTGGAGCCCTAAGTTATTTTATCTATCTCTACCACAACCAGACACCTACCACCGCTCTTACCAAAGAAATAATTAAATACGAAAGAATTTATCTGCCTCAGGCTGCCCCGGAACTGCCTGTTGAATACAATTTAAATTCAACTCAAAAGAAGCAGACAGCAAAAGCCAGTTTTATTCAAATTGAGCCGTCGATAAGTTTTTCAGATGCAAATACAAGGATCGATCATGAGATAAAAGGTTCTTCATCTTCAGATACCCGACTTGTGAAGGCCAATACTGAACAACAACAGCTGGCTCAGTTAGATATTATCAACACCCCTGAACTTCAAGCTGACCACAAATTCAATACACTTGGGCTTTCTACCGCAGTATTGATTGAGCCTGCCAGACAAGCACGTAGGAAATTTGACTACTATTTCGCGATGAGTGGATTTGTTTCAAATCTGTCTTATAGTGGATATGGCATTAATCTGGGTGTCCTTGTGCCCATTTCAAAAAAATGGGGTTTTGAATCCGGTATTGGCTTGAACTTCATATCACGACAATATTTCATTTTGCCATTTATTGAGACCTCTTCTGATGTAAATCTTAAATCCTCAGAACCTGATCTGGCAAATGCTGATACATATTATGCAGGACTTAAAGGCTTCAAACAAGTCATCATACCTCTAGGTCTTTCCTATAGATTTAACAACCACCTATCAATGAATTCTGGTGTAAGATTGCGTTATACCTACACGGAAACCATTGACAGAACTTTGCAAACCAAAGCCAGTCAGCGCATCGCCAAGAGTGAATCTGTAGCTAATACTTTCTTCAACAATTCTAATATTGGACTGTACACCGGCATCAGCTATGATTTCAATGATTCCTTCCGTATAAGTCTGGATTCTGAATGGGGGTTCCACTCTATCATCAAAGGGACACATCTTAGCGATAATGAATACAGAAAATATGATCTCAATCTGCTCAACGTAAGCACTTATTTCAAGTTTTAAGGTCGTTCCCTCAATTTCTGAGGCATATTCAATATCTTTTATCCAAAGTAATCAATAGAATGAGAACATTATTCGCTTATTCCTGGCTATGCCTAGCCATGATGGTTTCTTCTTTCTTGTCAGCACAGACAAAACCTGATAAAACCAAACTCGAGATCATCGCTACAGGAAATTTCTGCTCTGATAAAACAGACGACTCTTCCTTTTTTGACTTTGTGGATTCCATGGCCGAAATAACAGATACGGATAAGTCCGTGGCTTTACTATTGGGTAACATCCTTCCTGAAAAGGCCATTGAAGATGATCATGCTCTTTTTGATCAACTTAAACCTGAATTTGAATCTGCAATTAATACGCTTAATTCCAAAGTGGATCGTAGCTACCTGGTTCCCGGACACCACGAGTGGTTCGACGGTAAAGAATACAATGTGCATGGCGCAAAACAGACCAACAAGTTCTTCAAATCTCTGTCCGTCAAAAAATTTGATTTACGACCAGCAAAAGGATGTGGTGAGCCAAAGCTTGTAAAGATCAATGATGACCTTATAATCGTACTAATAGATTCACAATGGTTAATGCAAGACGAAGACAATGAACACAGAAAGAAGTCTTCCTGTGAAATTGATAACAACTTCGAATGGATTGCTTCAATGAAAGAAATCATTGGCAAAAACAAGAACAAGCATATCATTATTGCCAGCCACCATCCTATGTATTCCTATGGGAACCTTGGTGGTAATTACAAACTCAAACATCATCTGATTCCATTACCAATATTGGGGAGTTTATTCACATCAATTAGAAAACTGGCTGTTTCAGATCAAAAAATCTATCACCCTGCCTATGAGAAATACAGAGCCGCACTCCAGGCTGTTCTTAACAACTGTGAAGATTGTGTGGTGCTTAGCTCTCACGAAAACAACCTACAGTATCGTGAAGTAAACAACAATCACTTCTTCACAACAGGTAATGGTAATGATATAGATTATTTAGTGAAAGCCGAAGGTGATGATTTTGCATCTGAGACAAGAGGCTTTGTCCGCATATCTCTGCTAGAGGATAAAACACTTCAGATTTCATTAATCAGCAAGGAAGCTCAACAAAATGAAAAGGTTCTTTTCACCAGAAATATTCCGTCTAGAATAAAATCAATTCCAGAAGCAGAGAAGTACCAGCAATCAGATCTGGATACCATCATAGCCAAAGCTTCTGATTTCTATGGCAAACAAAAATTTCTAAGAGGTAAATTTTACAGAAAAGCCTGGGACACTGAACTTGAGTTTCCCGTCATCTATATCGACAAACTACATGGTGGACTTAAACCTGTCCAACAAGGTGGCGGATTCCAGACCAAATCTATTCGTCTTGAAAATGAAAAGGGCCAGCAATGGGTGCTTCGCAGTATCAATAAAGACGTTGAAAAAGTTGTTCCGCCTGCATTGCGTGGCAGCTTTGCTCAAAACCTGGTGCAAGATGGAATCGCCGCATCGCATCCATATGGTGCTTTTGTAATACCAGATCTTGCTGACGCGGCAGGGGTAATGCATGCCAATCCAAAAGCGGTCTATCTCCCATATCAGGATGCACTCGGTGACTATAACAGTTTTGGAAACAAAGTATACCTTTTTGAAGAAAGAACTGGCGGAAATACCGCACACGTAGAAAGCTTTCACAATACGAAGAAAACCATAAGCACAGACGACCTTGTAGAAAAGACAATTAAAAACCACAAGCATAGAGTTGACCAGGAAGCTGTACTGAGAGCACGATTATTCGATATATGGTTAGGAGACTGGGACAGACATGATGATCAATGGCGTTGGGCTGTATTCGAAGAGGATGGTCTTAATGTATACAGGCCCATTCCCAGAGACAGAGACCAGGTGTTCTTTAAAAATGATGGGGTTCTGGATTATCTCGCGAGCAGACCATATTTTAATCCTGGTCTGAGAAAGTTTGCGCATAAAATTGATTACCTACCGGGGCTTGTATTCAATGCACGTCATTTCGACAGATCCTTCTTGAATCAACTCAATAAGGATTCCTATATCAAAACCGCAAAAGACCTTCAGACGAAATTAACTGACGATATCATCGAAGGAGCCTTTGATGCATGGCCTGAAGCCATCCAAAAACTCGACAAAAAAGAAATTGTAGCCAAGCTTAAGTCCAGGAGAAAAGACCTTGTCAAATACGCTGAGGAATACTACAAGTTAATAGCCAGGGAGGTGGATGTCCACGGGACAGATGATAGAGATATCTTTATTCTTGAACCGAAAGAAGGAAAGCTGCTACTATCTGTGTACCACAAAAAGGAAGAAGAAAAACACAGAATCTATCAACGATATCTCGATACAGAAAATTCTAAAGAATTGCGCTTATTCGGGCTTGCGAAAGATGATATTTTCAGGATTTCAAACGCGTCTGATGATAAGATAAAGCTGCGCATTATAGGTGGAAGTGGTGACGATGTAATTGAGAACGAGTCAAGGCTTAAGCTGCTTGCATATGACAGACCGGATGGCATGGAACTGAAAGGAAACAAGGTGCAGGATAAACGCAAAGACATCAGTGGAATTAACAGTTACAATAGAAAAGACTTCAAACAAAATAGATTCTGGCAATTCCCACTTCCAGGTTTTTATACAGATGAAGGAATAGGTATCAAATACAATATCTGGTGGAAAAAATTCGATTTCAGGTCTAAACCTTACCGCTCAGATAATAGACTTTCCGCAGGCTATTACTTTAGAAACAGTGCCTTTACCCTGGACTATACAAGTCTTAGACCCGATGTGTTTGGCGATTGGGATCTGGCTCTTAGCATGAATTATAATGGACCTTCATTTATCCAGTTCTTTTATGGCTTTGGAAATGAATATGTAGATTTTGAAACACTGTATCCTCAATTTGAAAATGCAGATAATCAAACTTTTCATATCGTTAAAGGATCAAGAGTTAATGTATCGGCCGCATTTACACATCCGATTAAAAAAACCAGCCTCTTTACTCTCCAACCGGGTTTGGAGTTTATCGATATCAACAATGAAGACAATCAACAGAACAGATATTATTTGCAACAGGAGTCTGGTATAAGTCCAGCGAGTTTTGACAGCAAATTATATGGAAGCATACTAACGGCATTCAGATCATCACGCCTTGATAATATGCTGCTTCCTAAAAGAGGTTATATGATTGAAGTTTCAGCACTTACAAGAGCCAACCTTGATGACACAGAATTTTTCAACAGCAATCTCTCTGCTTCATTGTCTACATATATTCCATTCAATACCAGCAAGTCCATAGTCCTGGCTACCTATGCTGGTTATGAGGCCCTGATTGGTGACGCTGAATTCTTCCACTTCAATTACCTCTCGAATAGACAGAGGCTGCGTGGATTTAGAACTTCAAGATTCGCAGGTGAGAGATTGGCGTTTCTTTCCACAGATCTTAGATTAGATATTGCAAGGAGCAGTGCTGACCTGCCAGCTGTCTTTGGATTACTCGCATCCTTTGATACCGGACGTGCTTGGTTTGATGGCATAGAAGAAGATAGTGATGAATGGCATATAAGTTATGGGGGTGGATTTTACTTTGCTCCTTTTGAACAAATAGGTTTCAAGTTTGCTTATTATACTTCAGGAGAAGAATTCCAATTGAGTATAGGTGGAAGCCTTGCATTTTAAATTCTATGCTTAAATCTAGAACATACCTGATATGTATTTTCGGCTTGCTTTTGACTTCTTGTGCAAGTTATAAAACTAAGTACGCTGACAAGCCTGTAGAAAAAAAAACAGGCAGTCAAGGGGATCCTGATTTTACCCTTTTCCTGGTAGGTGATGCGGGGAACGCCCCAGAAGGAAGCAGCACACCTCTCCTATCTGCTTTAAGACCACTCTTCTCGGAAGCAAGTGAGAATTCGGCCTTAATATGGCTAGGTGATAATATTTATCCGGTAGGTATGCCTCCCGCGAATGATCCAACTTACGCTTTAGCTGAACACAGACTAAACAAACAACTTGAAAGCACTGATCTCTATTCCGGAAAGATTTTCTATATACCCGGCAATCATGATTGGTATGAATATGGTGCCCAAGGAGTAATAAGACAAGAAAAGTATATCGAGTCCTATCTTTCCAATAGGCCCGCGCATAATGAACAGGACAACTACTTTATTCCTGACACGGCATGTGGTTCAATTCATCTTGTCACGCTCACAGAAGATTTAGATCTCGTCTTGATGGATTCTCATTGGTATCTCAAGGGGGATCGAAGCTTATTATCACATTGCAGGGATACAAGTCAGACATGGTTCCTTGAGGAACTTGAAAAGACGGTTGCAAAGTCTAAGGCCAAAACGATTATCGTGAGCTTGCATCATCCCCCATATACATATGGATCACATGGCTCTAGGTTTACTTTTAGGGACTACGCTTTCCCATTCACACAGATCAGCAAGAAAGTAATCTTACCCCTGCCATTCTCTGGCATCGTTGTCAATCAAATGAGGGCTTTCATAACTTCTCAGGACAACAAACATCCAGATTATGTGGCTCTTAAAAACAAAATTTCAAGCATAACCAAGCGGTTTGACAACGTTATCGTGGCCTCTGGCCATGATCACAATCTACAGTATATTGTTCAAGAAGGAATCAATTATATTGTTAGCGGTGCTGGTTCTAAATCAACGGCGGTCGGAATGGGTGATGGATCTCAATTTGCTACAGCCAGAAAAGGATTTGCAAGACTGGATTTTTTTGAATCTGAAATCACAATTGAATTCTTGTCAATTGACGATAATTCGCATAGCTTAGAATCGTTATATTATTCCAAAATGATCACAAAAAAAGAATAACGACTTGTATATCCATTTCACCATAATGATGATTGCCATTGTACTTCAGGCGTGCGGCGATAATAAGATTGAAACGAAGCCTGATGTTACACAATCCATAGCAGATCACATGTCCAATCTTGAAGTGCCGGATTTACCAACACCTTCAGATACTTTTTTTCTAAATGCCCAATTGAATGAAATTTCAGGACTATACTATGATGATGTGAACGATAAACTTCTAACGATAAATGATGAAAAAGGATACATCTACTACCTTGATCCTATGACAGGCGCATTACTGGATTCAGAACTATTCTCAGGCAACGGTGATTATGAAGGAATCGAAATGGTTGATTCAAAAGTATATGTGGTAAACAGTAAAGGTGATCTATTCGTCAAAACCCTCGGTGATAAAGCACTAGCTGAAAAAATAAAAACTGAACTAAGCCAAACCAATGATGTAGAAGGTCTTGGGTATGATTCGGAAACAAAAGAACTATTATTGGCATGTAAAGCGCAGGCCGGAATAAATGGCGTAGAAATCAAGAATACCAGGGCCATATACAGATATTCCATAGAGGAAGGCAAATTAGATACACAGAACATACTTCTGATACGTGAGGACAAAGTCCTGAACTGGTTTGATAATCAGGAATTTGCTCAAGAGCTTTCGAAGGCTGCAATCAAAGAACTAAAAAAGCGGATCAAAAAATTTGCACCGTCAGCTATCAGCAAGCACCCAATCACAGGGTACTATTATATTCTATCCAGCAGAGGTAAATTACTTATTGTCCTTTCACAAAAAGGAGAGGTAATTCAAGTTTACTTTTTAAACGATGGACATGCACAACCAGAGGGCCTGTGTTTCACCAAAAATGCCAAATTATACATCAGTAACGAAGCTGCTGGTCTACAGGCTCGGATATTTGTATTCGACAAACTATAATTCTCTTATCTTATTTTCCGTCCAGATGCAGTGGAGGTCTTCTTAATAGACTTTTGAGCACTCTTGATGTCAACCATTAGAGCAGCATAAGCACTTTGCGAACCTGTTCTATATAGTTGGTTACCGTAACTGATGACTCCGCCATTCTTTTTCCAGTTCTTAGCCAACAAAACATACCTGCCTCGGACTTTTGCGTTTGGACCAAACATGAGATATTTGTCTGCATCTTTATCAAAACTAACAGCAAACCTATTGCTGTTGCCAGCAAAGACAAGTGTACCTGGCGTGCCCTTCCTGATTATAACTTCATTGACGCGTCGGTCATCCCTGATTGTAATCTGACCATCCTCAATATCTGATTGACCGTTTTCTGAAACCCTAACCAATCTGATATCTTCAGAGAGATAGAATTGAATGGTTTTCAACTCCTCCTCGCTCCACTTAAAATCGTCATATAGGTTTTCGGTGAAATAACTCAAATTCCTACTGCAAGAGCTAAGACCAATTACAAGTACTGCTAACAATAATAATAACCTGTTCATATCTGTTGGATTTCTGTTCAAACAAATGGTTTAATCAATATGATAGAAAATTAAGGAGGCTGGCAAAGACTTGCAGTTAATTAAGAACTTTTAACTATCCCATTAACCAAACTTTAACCGCTTTTGGCTCTCAATGCCCGAAAGAAATCCTTGAGGATATTTTGACACTCATCGTTGCGTATGCCGTATTCCAACTTTGTAGAAGGATGTAACATCTCCTTGCCAAAATTCATAAACCCGGCTTTATCATCTGCTGCTCCATAAACCACGCGCCCAAGACGTGCCCATTTTAATGCACCTGCACACATCGGACAAGGTTCCAGGGTAATATACATTGTGCATTCCTCCAGAAATTTGCTCCCGAGGTAATTGGATGCCGAAGTAATCGCAAGGATCTCGGCATGGGCTGTAATATCAGATAAACTCTCTACCTGGTTATGCGCTTTCGCGATGATCGTATTATTGCATACAATAACAGCACCGACCGGGACCTCTCCCTTATCATAAGCCAACCGGGCCTCATCCAGGGCCTTTTTCATGAAATAGTCATCAGTGAATACAGAAATCATTATGCGGATTGTAATTTAAAATTATGCAAATAGAACACACGGTATATCAAATCCTCATGGAAATTATCAATACACTAAAAATTTATCAGGGCATTGTCAGAAGAAAAAAATTGTAATAGATTTGCGCATGGATTCAAAAAATACCCACGACAAAGACATAAGAGAAGCTTTCACATTTGATGATGTACTTCTCGTTCCCGCTCACTCCGAAGTTCTTCCAAAAGAAGTTTCAGTAAAAACACGGATTACCAGAAACCTGGAAATTAATATTCCTATTGTATCTGCAGCCATGGATACGGTTACTGAATACCGATTGGCAATTGCACTGGCAAGAGCTGGAGGCATCGGTCTTATTCATAAGAACATGTCTATCGAAGAGCAAGCTGAACAGGTTAGAAAGGTAAAAAGATCTGAAAGCGGTATGATCATCGATCCTGTAACATTAAAGTCGGACTCCACTGTAGGAGATGCGCTTCAACTGATGAAGACTTACAAGATTGGGGGAATTCCAATCGTGGATGGTTCTCGCAAACTTATTGGAATACTAACCAACAGAGACTTACGCTTTGAAAGTGACCTGGGTAAAAAAGTCAACGAACTGATGACTTCCGAAAACCTTATCACAGCGCCACAAGGCACGACTTTGAATGAAGCACAAAACATACTTCAGAAATATAAAATTGAAAAACTACCAGTTGTTGATGATAATAATATCCTTGTCGGTCTAATCACCTACAAGGATATCATGAAGGTAAAAAACTATCCTAACGCGGCTAAGGATGCGCATGGACGATTGATAGTAGGAGCAGCCGTAGGTGTAACAAGTGATACGCTGGAAAGACTTCAAGCTCTTGTAAATGTTGACGTTGATTGTGTAACTGTTGATACAGCACATGGACATTCTCAAGGTGTTCTCAACATGGTTAGAGAGATTCGCCATTCCTTTCCTAATCTTGAATTAATTGGAGGTAATATCGCCACTGCTGAAGCAGCCAAAGCACTTGCCGATGCTGGTGTTGACGCTGTAAAAGTAGGTGTAGGTCCAGGTAGTATTTGTACCACACGTATTGTAGCTGGTGTAGGTGTGCCCCAACTGACAGCTATTATGAATGCAGCCAAAGGCTTAAGAGGAACTGGCATTCCAATCATTGCTGATGGAGGTATTCGATATACTGGTGATATCGCAAAAGCCATAGTAGCTGGTGCGGACTGTATAATGGCTGGTTCCCTTTTCGCTGGTACCGAAGAAGCACCCGGAGAAACCATTTTGTTCCAGGGTAGAAAATTCAAAGTATACCGTGGAATGGGTTCGATTGGCGCCATGGAACAAGGTTCCAAGGACAGATACTTTCAGGATGTGGAAGAAGATGTCAAAAAACTGGTTCCGGAAGGTATTGAAGGACGCGTTCCTTATAAAGGAACCGTTGGAGAAGTCATGGTCCAATATATGGGCGGTCTTAGAGCAGGTATGGGTTATGTTGGCGCAAGGGATATCGCAGGGCTTAAGGATGCAAACTTTGTGAGAATAACAAATTCAGGAATCCTGGAAAGTCACCCACACAATATTACAATTACCAAAGAAGCGCCTAATTACACCAGGTAATCAGCGCGATACCACCTGTATTAATATACAGCATCAATATATGATTGTATTAGAGGCCTTCCTGCAAGGCCTGGTGGGCATTCTGGAGTAATGACTTCACATTTTCGGCGTCATTCCCGTGTGCATAAACTCTTAAGACAGGTTCTGTTCCTGAAGGTCTGACCATTATCCACTCGTTATCTGTCAGATAAAATTTATAACCATCCAGATCCTCAGTTTTTATAACTTCCCGGCCACCTATAAGGTTAATCTGCCCAGATTTGCAGCGATCCATGATAGCTAGCTTCCTGGATTCATCAAGATGCAGGTCATCCCGGTTAAAGCTGAAAGGGCCCACTTTTGCATATACATCATCTATAAGCGCTTTAAGTGATTTACCCGTTTTGGCCATGAATTCCATAATCAGAAGACCCATCCAGATGCCGTCTCTTTCATTGATATGACCTTTTGCAGCAATACCACCTGATTCCTCACCTCCGACCAACACATCTTCAGTGGTCATTATCTCAGCGATATATTTGAAACCAATCTTTGTCATTTCCAGGTCTAGCCCATACATTTCGGCCAGCTGTACCATCTTGTTGGTCACAGAAAAGGTAATAATCACTTTCCCATCAAGCGATTTATATTCTTTCAAATAGTACAATAGCAATAGAAGTATATGATGGGAATCAACAAAATTACCGCTTCCATCATAAAGCCCTATTCTGTCTGCATCGCCATCATTGGCCAGACCGAGATTATAGCTGTCATTATCGGCAAGGAAAGATGAAAGCTCCTTCAAATTCCTGTCTATTGGCTCTGGAGCCTGACCCAAAAAAGAAGGGTTGTATTCACAATGCATAAGGTGTGCATTGGGAAATAATCGTTTAATTACATTTTGCCCGGCACCATACATGGCATCATAAGCGAGCTTTATATCTGAGCTGCGGATCAAATCCAAATCAAAATTTGCCTCCACATGATCAATGTACATTTGCTCCAAATCGACATATTCGACAAGGTCCTCAGATTCAAAATTTTCCAATGGGGGAAGCTTGCCAAGCGCATCTTCAGGAATGATAGCCTCAACGTCAGCAATATCTCCCGGAATAGTTGGTCCACCATAAGATGATTTCAACTTGAAGCCATTATAAGAAGGTGGGTTGTGACTGGCTGTAATTACAACACCCATGTCGGCTTTTAACTTGACAACACCTAATGAAACCATAGGCGTGGAAGCAAAGTGCTTATCAAAATAAACTTTGATATTGAAGTTGCAAAAAACCTCAGCCGCTGTTCTGCTGAACATAAGTCCTCCAAATCTGCAGTCATATCCAATAACAACAGAATTCATATTCTTCTGAAGCATCCATTTTGCAGTTGCTTCAGCAACGCGCTTTACATTGTCAACTGTATACTCTTTGGCAATTATGGCTCTCCAGCCGTCGGTTCCGAATTTGATTTGAACTTGTCCCATACGTCCCTTTCCTGATTATTTGTATTTAATAAGCAACAATATTCCACTTGGCCGCTTAAGGCAAAGCTTCAGATTATATTACATAATTATAAGCATATAAATATAAATCATATACAAATTAAAAAACATATTATAAAAAAGCTTAATATATTATTTACATTTGAACGATGGATAACTACCGCCATAAAGGTTTGCGTAAAACTTTGATAGATACCCTTCGCAAAAAAGGTATATCGGATGAACGTGTACTTCAAGCCATGGATTTGGTACCGAGACACCTCTTCCTGGATAAGGCTTTTGAAGAATGGGCTTACAAAGACCAGGCATTTCCTATCAAAGCTGGCCAAACCATTTCGCAACCCTATACCGTGGCTTTTCAAACACAACTATTGGAGCCTTCCAAGGATGAAAAAGTGCTTGAAATCGGTACTGGATCTGGCTATCAGGCATGTATCCTGTTCCATCTTTTCAAAAAAGTCTATACCATTGAAAGACAGAAAGTTCTATTTGAACATACCGAAAAACTACTCAAGAAGATCAAGTATGACAGAATAAGAACCCTCTATGGAGATGGATATAAAGGTGCACCACGCTTTGCACCGTTTGATAAAATCCTCATTACAGCTGGAGCCATAGAAATTCCAACAGCACTCTTGGAACAACTAAAAATCGGAGGCTATCTCGTTGCACCTGTAGGGCCTGGAGATGACAAAGAAATGTTGAGAATTAAAAAAGTATCAGAGTCAGACTACGAAAAGGAGAGCTTCGGCATATTCCGATTTGTCCCATTTAAAAAGGGTACTGTTGATTAACAACAATACCCTCCTCAATTTACGGTGTATATATCTTTTACTGATCGCTCTCAGTACTTGATGTCGTTGTTTCAGGTAACTCCTTCTTGACCAAATGCTTCGTCTTCTTGAAAGTCTCCAATACTTTCATATTCGATTCATATTCCTGATCAAATTTGCCGTTATACTCCATTCTAATATCTTCTACTTCCTTCTCTTTCTTAGGCTGAACCTTCATCGGCATCTCTCTGATTTCTTTGATCATACGATTTTTGAAAGCCATCGCCTCATCTTTCTTGTTCTTCTTGAGACTCATGGTCATCGTGCGTACACGCGTAACCATACGCTGCTTTTCATTGGCAACCTCTCTTTCATCCGTATTCTCAAGAACTTTATTGAAATCATCAATATTTCTGGCAACTTCTTTTTTATAATCATCATTAAGCTTGCTCAGTGCATCATCAAGTCTCGCTCTCTCATCTTCAAGCAATTTTTGATATTCTGCTATCATTTCTTCAGACCCTTCTTCATTATATTCAACTGGTTGAACATTCAAAAGATCGCTTAGCAATGCTTCTTCCTGTGCCATAGCCGGTACTAGAAAAGAAGTCATGATCACAGCAAATAATACCTTTTTCATCGTTTTTTTATTTTGATTTTATACGCTCAGGGTTAATCCTTCAAAAATTTGAATAAATATAAAGCCTTTCACAAGATATTAAAACATGCAGGCAAGACTTAGGCCAATTTCTTATTAATACTGCTTCATGACGTCATTTATTGCGCTAAAACAGTAATTCACTTTACTTTTCATTTGCATCCTGCTTCGCAAATACCTCCTTAAGCAATGGAGAACTGCGCTGACCAACATCTTGTCTAATCCCCTTTTCCTTGACCTCAATAAGTGAAAACAAGCCATCAAGCGACTTATTGTTGACATGATCATCCAATTCCGGATTGACATCTGTAGTGAATGGTAGTCCATTATACTTATCTACCACCGCTTTCCAATAGGAACGGGCATTCACCTCATCCAATGCTTCCTGTATTACTGGAAGAAATGCATCGTACAGCTTTTTTCTCGAACTGGTCTCCAAATAGTTTGTTGCTGCATCCTCTGGTCCAAACAGGATATTACTTGCATCCTCAAAACTCATTGAAGTAATTGCATCTACAAATATTGGCGTTGCTTTCTTGGCAGCTGACTCAGCCGCCTGATTCATTTTCTCGACAAGATCCTTCTCAACACCTGCAAATCCAGGCACCAGCTTCAATTTATCAACAACTTTGCGGGCTTCTTCGGGTAACAAAATCTTATAGGGACTCTCATAGTACCCATCTACGGCGGATAAACTTGTTACGGCTTCATCAACCCCCAGCTGCAAAGCTTCTTTCAATCCACCTGAAATATCCAAGTCTCCATCTTCTCCAAGAATGCCATCCAGCTTTTTTCCAACATCACTCGATTTAGCCTTATCCAGTAGTTTTCCAAATTGTGCATCAGCAGGAAAGCTGAGCATCATCGCAAATATTGCTACAATTATAATTTTCATAGTATTCCTCAATTCACAGTAGTAAAACTGCATTTTAATCAAAAAAATTTCTGAGTCACCAACTCTTAAGCATTTATTAACCTAAAATCCAGGCACCAGTCTTATAATAAAGATGATGTGAATTGGTTCAATTCTTGCACTATTCTACCCCACGCTGGTTATTAAATTAACAATTCAGCATACTTATGAACGGAATTACATCAAAGCTTAGCAGAGCACAGATTTCAAGAGCAGCCATTGAGCGTCTCTACATCGCTATGCGCCACCTGTTTATCAGAGGTTCTTACAAACCCCTGGGTATGTCAGGTGAAGCTATGATTAAAGCCATGTTGGAACTGAAACCAGAAATCTACGGATCTATTGCCGATCCTGGCAAGGTTGAGCTGAATGGATTGAACTATATCTTTCAAAGACTGCCTCAGGGTATCGAGGAATGTGCCTTCGTTAAACTCATCAGCAGAGAAGGATTTGAAGACTCCCCTAATGAAGCTCTGGTTCCAGCAAAAAGAAGAAGAAACTGCTACAGAATTGACAAAGATCAGATGTATATCGAAATGACGAGAGGCCGCAGTGATATCTACGACGTGCTGACCCATCTCACCTTCATGTATATCGAATCTGAAAAAATCAGAAAAAACGCACTTGACCAGAAAGGCAGACCTAAGCGGGAATGGCTCAAGTTGGAACAGTTTGTCAATGCCATAAACAATAATGAATCTTTTGATCCCGAATTGGGTTTCGCCTATCTCAGCGCATTGCTTGGTCGCACATATGCTGAAACAGCTGAGGCTTACAGCCAATTTGAAAACACTGAGAAGGTCAACAATCTGTTCAACATTGTTTATTGGCTGGGAAAGAGAAGTATCAATGAATATCTTGAAGACGATGATCGAGAAATCAGCTTTTCTTCAACGCTGCGTGAAAAAATAGGCCATCATATTTTTGGCACCAATTGGGCTCAGGAGATCAAATCTGTTCTAGATGATCACGACCTCTTAGATAGACCGCTTCACATAATAAGCGCCAATCTACACAGTGTCATGAACAGCTTTTTTGCCCTGCATACATTATCAGGCAAACTTAAAAGCAATGACCTGCTCGACACAGCTGAAAAGCTTTCAGAAGATGAAGGCCATAACCTACGGTCTAAAGTGGAAACATTCGCGCTCAAGAATGGTATGATTGCTATTTCCGACAACTCAGGAGTTAATATTGGTTGTCAGATTTTTGATTGTGCAAAAATACCTGCAAGCTTTCTCCCTCAGGAATTGCAGGAAGGCTTCAACAACAGAATCCAAAGCGATCTTGTCATTATCGTAATTGACTATGCATTTGGCGAACAAGCATTTGAATTGATGGATGAATTGCTTAAGCCTTATGATAAAGGAGAACAGAAGATCAAACTTAATGTGCAATCAATTAATATCATGGGGAAAGCCGGAATCCTTCAAGGAAAAAAAGGCGATATCATGATTCCGAATGCCCATATTTTTGAAGGCAGTACCGACAACTACGCCTTTGAAAATCTTTTCGATGAAAAAATATTTAAAGACAGCGGTTTGGGAATATTCAAAGGCCCTATGATTACGGTCTTAGGAACTTCTTTGCAAAACAAAGATATCTTGAGATACTTCTTGAAGTCTTCATGGAATTGTAGTGGCCTTGAGATGGAAGGTGCACATTATCAAAAAGCCATTCAAGCCGCGTCAAAAATAAGAAAGAGTATAAGCGATAGAGTCAATATAAGATATGCTTACTATGCATCAGATAACCCTCTCGAGACAGGTTCAACTCTTGCTTCCGGTGGATTGGGCATCGGAGGTGTACTGCCAACCTACCTCATCACGCTTTCAATTCTGAACAGTATCTTCAGTCAGCGCGCTATCAGTGAGCAGGATCCATGCTGATAGCATCTACCCTCTTGTTCATAATACTAAACCATAAAGGAGGAACCATAGATATTAACATGGAACTCGGATATCCATATGGCAATTGCGGTGATGTATCATGATGGTCCAGAATCTGGTATTTCTTATTAGCCAGAAAATGATGATCTGAATGACGTGTCAATTCATATAGGATTATTCTTCCCAGATAATGATTGCTATTCCATGAATGCCAAGGCTGAACGCGTTCATAACGTCCACTTGAAGTCTGCTTACGCATCAAACCATAATGTTCTACGTAATTGATGGTTTCCAGAAATAAGAAACTTATAATTCCAGCCAACAATACAAACAGAACTGCATTAGATGCAAATAGGGTCATCACCACAGTTACATATCCAACAATGATTAGACTGAACCACACCATTTGATTTTTATAAATTTTGGCAAAAAATGACTCAGCCTTCAACCTCTGGTTTTCCAGTACCCAGGCATGCATATAAGAACCAATTGTAGATCTAATCCAAAACCGATATAGTGACATACCTTTAAATGCAGTAGCTGGATCCTCAGGCGTAGCAACATTCTTGTGGTGCCCTCTATTATGCTCGACATAGAAATGCGTGTACAGACTTGGTGTCAATAGGAGAATAGCTGATGTCTTAGCCAAGAGTGAATTTTTGTGTCCCAATTCATGAGCGACGTTGATGCCGCTGGAACCGAGCAATAAGCCCATTGATAAAAGATTACCTGTCAGCTCAAAACCACTATACACGCCAGATGAAACCTGCAAACCAAAATAGTATAACAAGCCAAAGACAATTGGCACATTGAGATACAATAGAAAATCAAAAAAGACCATTCCCGATTTGGCCTCCGCTTCTTCCGGATCTAGATTTTCTTCAGACTTAGAGAGTATTGGTTCAAGAATAGGAACAATTACAAATGCAAAGATGAATGCACTGTAAGATAACCATGACCCAGAATACAAACCCCAATAAACCAGGGCAGGTATAATGAAGGCCATCAAATATTTTAGATCGGATATCTTCATTAGAACAACTGGTTTTGATTTAAATATATCAAATCAAAACCAATTTATCTTGCTAGATCAAGGATTTAATTACCTGAAGTCGAAAAGCAAATCAAAGCTCTTTCGTCCCTCTTTAAAGTATACACGGATCGTAGCGTCCGATTCAGAGAAGATAGATTTATTTAATGCAAGATTATCGGCCATGACCATTAATCGCTGATTGATCTGTTCCCGCTGTATAATCTCTATAGACTGGATTTTGGTTTTCGATTGAATGCTGAGTACACCATTGTCATAATCATATTCGATCGGATCAAAATAAAGGCTGTAGTACTTGGGATCATACAATATGTCAAACTCAGATGTGGACATCATAACAGGACAACAATCATATGATTCAGCTAGATGGTTAGGTCCAGGAATTAGAACACCAAACAATAAATGAATCAACATTGCAATTATCATGGTCTTAGGTTTTGTATTGAAAATAGCCTCATAGATAAACTACGAGGCTATACACCTTTAATAGGCAAGAGCTGTTCAAATCCACCAGATATTCATTCTCATTACCTTATGGAAGATCACAGAACTCTGAAAGTGTTCCTTAAGGTTAAGCCAAAGCTTAATTTAACACCCGTTTAATGATTCTATCGCAAATAACACCCTTTAGTTTATTTTTACATATGTCACCAATGCGTCACTTTCATCCTCAAGTTGAAACTGAAACTGGTATTCACCAGATTCAAACATGTTTTTACTCAACCTTACTTTGTTTGACATAACCGGCAATTGATACTGCAGTTCGCCTTGAGAGTTGATGACTTTGACGAATTGAATCTTTCCATACGATTCAAAATGTAAAGCATTTGTCTTTTCATTGAAGTAAGCAGGTTCAAAGAACGCACTATACTGCTTCACATCATAGGATAGTTCAATTTCAGGAGTTTCGTAAACGACCGGACAACATGGTTCTGTTGATAACGGATCGCTTGCAGATGTAACTGTAACCAAGGAGGTACATAATACGAAAAGCAAAATAAATCTTTTCATGACTCTAACTTTTAACCTTAACAATATTCGAGATCTATATTTTGATCTCTTTATTAAGATAAAGATAATTGGCTAAAAAATCAAAACATATAACAGGACTGACGGCTTGGTGACATGGAATTTAAATATCTTATCAATTATCTTAATGTATAAGCTATTTTCAACCAGTATGGCTTTGCAAAAAGTGGAAAGTTCTTTGCATAAAAAAAAGAGTTGCCCATCAGAGCAACCCTTTTTCTTAAAGGACTTCCTACGGAAGATTTTCTTTCCAAAATTGAATCATTCTCATTAATTCTTTTTTGGATCAGAATCGATACCCGTTTTTAAAAGATACTGATTCAGACTTAATTACCCTAAATATTCTATGACTTTAACTTCTATAAATATTCTATCAGTGACTTTAACTCTCTACAAATATTCTATCGCTTTAACACTCCCTAGTTTATTGTAACATAAGTGACGAGTGACTTAGGTTCGTCAGATATGTTAAACTCGACTTTATAATCACCCTTATCAAACATGTTTTTGCTAATGCGAACTTTGTTTGACATAACCGGTAACTTGTACTTCAGACTTCCAGTCTCATCGTAAATGCTTACAACATCTATTCTGTTATTCGCTTCATAGTGTAGTGCATTTGTTTCCTCGTTGAAATATGCCGGAGCAAAAAACTTTGAATACAATTCTACATCGTACGCAAAATCCACTTCAGGTGAACTAACAACAATAGGACAACACTTCTCGATCACAGGATCAGAAGACGACAATTGTGTGCCGAATGAAATCGCAAGTACCAGGGTTATTAAAATATTCTTCATGACTTTAACTTTAAAATATCATTGGAATGATCTGTTTTATTCCTTTGATATAACAAAGTTAATTCAAGAACCTGCTAAATAATATAACACAGTGATAGGACCTTTGACACGGATTTTTGGATAACAGGGCTTTTGGAAAATGTGTAAAATATTAATACTCAATGGCCTTTTAAAAATTGTGTAAAGCACTTTGCAATAAAAAAATGCATGTCTTGATGACATGCATTCTGTTAATTTTTCCCTTGTGCTGAATAATTAGTCTCTCAACTTGGATAGAAGCCTTAATAATTCAATATAAAGCCAAATCAAAGTAAATAATAGACCCATTCCATAGTACCATTCCATGTATTTAGGCATCTCCATGGCCTCTCCCTTGTCAAAATTATCAAAATCAAGAAGCAAATTGAGACATGCAATCACAATGATCGCTACCGTAATACCAATTCCCATCATATTGCTTTCATGCAAGAATGGAATCTCGAAACCAGCAAAATATCCAACCAAACTGATCAGATATACAATCATTACAGCACCTACTGCCATTGAAACACCCATTCTGAATCGTTGGGTGACTTTGATTATACCCGATCTGTATATCATCAGCATCATCAGAAGACATGCAATCGTTAAACTGGCTGCCTGGAATATAATGCCGCCATAAGCACTTGCATATATGGCTGATATTGACCCAACTACCAAGCCTTGGATCAAAGCGTAGGCCGGAGCTGTAACAGGCGCCTGAATCGGCTTAAATGAGGTATATATGTATATAATAAAGGCTAGAATAGAGCCACCAATGACGAAAAGTATATTTGGGAATGCATATCCAGCCATAAAGCTTAACATCATGAAGCCCGTCAACATAAATGTCTTGTTAACAGCACCGCTGACAGTCATATGATAGCTTTGTTCAATAAATGGACCTCCCTGTCGCTTCTTAAGCGTTTCTGCCTTAGCCTTGGCCACAGAGCGTTCTCCAAAAAATGGGTTATTAGATTGACTGAATCGCATATTGTTTCTTTTACTATTTAGAACTGTATTTCTCTATTGCTTGTTTAATTTTCCCTCTTCTGTTCTCAGGACTTGGATGGGAGCTCTGAAACTCTGGAACTCGATTTCCACCTGAGGCTTGCTCCAATATATCCATGACATTGATTAACTGGTAAGGATCATATCCGGCTTGCATCATCAATAAAACACCCCAATCGTCCGATTCCAACTCTTGATCGCGGCCATACTTCATATTGATGAGGTTGCCAATCATCTGAGCTGCCTGGGCTGTACTGTAATCTCCAGAAGCCACTACAGCCGCTCCTGTAAGACCTTGTGTCAATTCCATCTTTGCAATGCGCTCCGCGCCATGCCGATGTATCACATGACCTATTTCATGCCCCAACACACCAGCCAATTGGTCTTCAGTCTGCAAGCGGGCAAATAATGCCGCTGTGATGAAAACCTGGCCACCTGGCAATGCAAAAGCATTCACCACATTGGGGTCTGCCAACAAATGGAAATCATATCTGTATCCTGAATTACTAACTATGGTATTATTGACCAGACGTTCGCCCACTCTATCCACCAAGTCCTGTGCAGCCTGGTCCGGATGTAATCCGCCATATTGCTGTATCATAGATGGGGCACTTTGTAGTCCCAAGAGCTACCTCTTGATCAGGAGTGATACTCACATACTGTGTCTCTCCGGTGATCTCATTAACCTGTGAATTGGAAAGGTATCTGAATAATGAAATGCCACCAACGAGCACAAAAATGAAAATCATGCTCGATATACTGCGCCTTCTAGGTCTTCGGCCGTATGGATTTGTTCTGTATTGTTGCTGCGGATTCCTTCGCCTGTACATCTATAATTTCTGCTGCTTATAATATATTACGTTCAAGCTACTAAAAGAATTCCGAAACCCGACTATAAGCCGCATTATTAATGCAGGTGGAGATCTTATATTTTAAAACCTACCGTGATACTGAATCTGTTGAGATTGGTTTCATTCTGAACAAACGGCAACCTGCTGTTATCCAAAACACGGTAAGGAATATAGCCTTCCTCAATCTTTCTAAATTGAAAAGCCAAATCGAAGTATATCCTGTCTGCACGGAATCCCGCACCTATTGAATAAATCTCACTGAATTCAGTAATATCATCAATAGCATAGGGTGAACCCAGCATTGATACACCACCTCTCAATCTGAAGTTATCCATGGCCAATTCTCCACCCAAATTAAAGTTCCAACTTGATTGCAGCCGCTGGTCGATCTCTGTATTTACTTCTCGTTCAAATTCGGCTTCACTTGGGTCATTATTGTTGACAGTAAAATCAAACCTGTTATTGGCATAATTCAGATACTGCGCATCGAAATTTAGAAAGCCTTTAACCTTGTCTGTTCTTAAAATAGTACCAATACTGGCTGTAACTCTTGCAGGGGTGGTCAGTCTATAGTCAAATCGACCATCAGGAGAACCGCTATTAAAAGATTGTGTGCCATTCGCATCCGTAAATGAATAGTCGAGTTCCGTATAGAAATTATCATCCAAACTGTAATAGGTAGGACTGTGATAGGAAAATCCAAGCCTAAGTGTATTTTCGACCGTATAGCCCAAGCCAAGTTTGAAGTTAATACCCGTCCCTGAGGTAGCCAGCCTTTCTGTGAATGCAAGACTTTCAAAGAATTCAAATCGTCCATCTACGTCTTCTTCTGCATACCTCTTATCCTGCTCAAAACTCACAAATGGAATACCGATTCCCAATCCTATACTCAAATTGTTATCAAACTTTCCTGCCCATGTAAATGAAAGTTCGTTGATGCGACCAGAATTGGATACATTTTGCCTTTTAAATACATCTTGAATCGTATCTAAATCGGTCTCATATACCATGTCTCCATCAAAATCATAGATTGCCCCTGTCTCCCAAGCCAACTCCGCTTCGAAAGGGTCAAAAAAGTCTGGATCTCTTCCATTTGCCAATTCAGCGAAACGCTCCGTGATACTACCATTAGAAAAACCGGAATATCCAAAGTCCTGATTAAAGTTGTTATACTGTGTCAGACCAATCGCAAGATTGTTTGTCACCAATTTTCCGCCTGGATTGCCAACACTAAACACAATACCAATATTCTCTATCCTTGGCTCCTGTTGATGACTGGTCCTCTGAAACTCATTTCCTTCCAACGCAGATCTCGTATCTCCGCCATTGAATGAAAGCGTAAACATCATTTCACTGGATCTGAAGTCAGCTATACCGGCTGGGTTGATGCCCACAGCACCAAAATCACCTCCCATTGCACCAAATGACGACCCCGCTCCTATAACTCTTGAAGTACCACCTGGGACAATTGAAGAGTACCTCAAAGCATCTGCAAGTGACTGACCAAAGCCAATTGAAGTAATGGCCAGACATACGAATAGAGTAAGTATGTTTTTCATATTAGGATTGCATTTTTATTGGCAAAAAAAAGGTGGACTAGAAATTTGCCCACCTTGTTAATAGTTTCTTATCCGTTTCTCCTTGGAGAAGAACTTCGACTTGATGATCTCGAAGCTCCTGAAGATCTTGAACTAGACCTCGAAGGAGATGCGCTCCTGCTGGAGCTTCTGCTTGGAGAACTGCTCCTGTTGTATGATCTGCTTGGAGAATTACTCCTGTTATATGATCTACGCGGCGCATTGTTTCTCTCGTAGGTTCTGCTAGGTGAAGTTGAATTGCTTCTTCTTGCAGAGTTATTATTCGATCTTCGACTTGGCGCTGTTGAAGCATCTGATCTTCTGGAGCTGTAAGGGCTTACAGATCTTACTGATGGCCTTCTTGGCGCTGTCGCATTTTCTCTTCTTGAAGTGTTGTCGATTGAAGATCTCCTACCTGGAGCTTCTCCCAATCTTGACACTGCCATGTCTTCTCTGGTTGTAGATGGCCTTCTAGCACGAGTTCCGTTTTCAACTCTGGAAGTGCCATCGATAGCCGATCTTCTTCCCGGCGCTTCATCCAATCTTGATACAGCAAGGTCGTCCTGCACACCTGAAGTTCTTCTAGGCGTTCTTCTTACCGGAGACTGGTCTTCAGCAGCTATACCTGCTCTGTTTGTATCTGATCCTAGTACACCAGGGTTTAAAACTTCTTCCTGTGGAGATCCTGCTCTTGGAGATGTTCGCACACCTTTTACAGAGCTGGAAGTACTGCCAGATCTTCTTGATCCATAGTAGCCACCTTTAGGATTACTTAACTGATTGTAATTGTTGATCACATTCACGTTTCCAACATAGCCAGGTCCTCCCCAGCCACCACCGATGTAACCCGGTGGGCAGTATGGGTTCCAGCTGTTCCAGCCGCCACCCCAGGAATTCCATCCCCAGTTGTTCCATCCGTTATATCCCCAACTATTCCAGCCAGCATATCCCCATCTATCCCATCTGTTCCAGCTATTCCATCTGTTCCATCTATTCCATCCCCAAGGGTTGGTGTTGAATGAGAAGAAGAAGTTTGGATTTCCAAATCCAATGGACAATCCGAATCCTCCCCATGGATCATACCAGTTGAATGGGTCATAAAATGCATTGTTGACGGCCCAGGAGTTGTAGAATCCCATGCCTACATAAGGACTGTGGAATCTTCGTATACGTCTCGTATAATGACTGTATCCCATGTCTGCATAGTAGTCATAATATTCATCGTCATAATATCCGGCTTCATCTTCAAAGTAATAGTCGTATTCATCATCATCGTAGAAGCCATCATCCTGATTAAAATACCTGTCATCAGTAGAAGGGTCGTAATAGAGATCATCGAACTGTGCATTCAGTGCAAATCCACCGAAAACCAGGGTGATCATCATGATATTTTTTAGCTGCTTCATATTAATTAGGTTTTATAGTGAAGCCCTTTCGGGATTGTATTTTCGAAGTTATTACAAAACTTTGGTTAACATCGTTAAAACAGATTTAAAATCGATCTTAACATTGGTTAAACTTTACTGAAGGTTTACATTTAATCCCTCACTAAAAAAGACGAAATATTTGCTCTAAAGGTTCTGAAATAGAGGCAATTATCAGTTATTTAACATTTAGAGCACCAATATTTTGAAAGCATTTAAAATCTAATTGAGTGCATATTATTATACCTTTGCGTTTCCGTTTTTTAAGACAACAACATATTATCAATTAAGGCACATTCAAATGGCTAAAGAAATTACGAAAAGGTCGGACAATTATTCACAGTGGTATAATGACATTGTTAAGAAGGCAGGATTGGCAGATAATTCGGCAGTAAGAGGATGCATGGTTATCAAGCCACTGGGTTACGGTATTTGGGAAAACATGAAGAGTCAACTGGACTCTATGTTTAAGGAAACAGGACACACCAATGCCTATTTTCCACTTTTTATACCCAAAAGTTTTCTTAGCAAAGAGGCAGAACACGTAGAGGGATTTGCTAAAGAATGTGCTGTGATTACACACCACAGGCTAATGAATGATCCTGATGGAAAAGGTGTTGTAGTGGACCCTAGCGCACGATTAGAAGAAGAATTGGTGGTCCGCCCAACTTCAGAAACCATTATTTGGAACACATATAGAGATTGGATTCAATCCTACAGAGATTTACCACTTTTAATTAATCAATGGGCCAATGTCGTTCGTTGGGAAATGAGAACTAGACCATTCCTCAGAACGGCTGAGTTTCTTTGGCAGGAAGGCCATACGGCTCATGCCACAAAAGAAGAAGCAGAGAAAGAAGCTGCATTGATTCATGAAGTCTATGCCCGCTTTGCTGAGGATTATATGGCTATGCCTGTAATAAAAGGTGCTAAGACAGCCAATGAGCGATTCGCAGGTGCTGTAGAAACCTATACCATCGAAGCACTTATGCAAGATGGAAAAGCTCTTCAGGCTGGAACATCCCATTTCCTTGGTCAGAATTTTGCAAAAGCATTTGATGTCAAATTTGCTGATTCCAACAATAAAGAAGAATATGTTTGGGCTACATCATGGGGTGTATCTACCCGATTGGTAGGTGGCCTCGTAATGACACATTCAGATGACGATGGACTTGTAATTCCACCAAGGCTTGCTCCAAATCAGGTTGTAATAGTGCCTATTCCAAAACCAACTCCTGAAATTCTGGAGGTCGCGGATAAAATCAAGGCACAGTTGAACGATAGAAATATTTCTGTCAAAATAGACAAGGACGAACAAAAGCGTCCAGGCTTTAAATTCGCCCAATATGAAATGGAAGGTGTCCCTGTCAGAATTGGTATCGGTATGCGCGATTTGGCCAACAACCAGGTTGAAGTGGCCAGAAGGGATACAAAAGAAAAAATGCCTGTTCTACTTGATGGCATAGCTGATTTCATTGAGAAGCTATTGGAAGATATTCAAACCAGCCTGTTTGAAAAAGCCAAGAAATACAGAGATGACCACATCACTGAAGTCAAAAACTATGATGATTTCAAAGAGGTTCTCGAGGAGAAAGGTGGTTTTGTAAAGGCACACTGGGATGGAAGCACAGAGACAGAATTGAAGATCAAAGAGGAAACAAAAGCAACTATCAGGTGTATTCCAAATGATGAACCAGAATCATTTGGCAAGTGTATTTACTCTGGTAAAGATTCCAATAGAAAAGTACTTTTCGCAAAAGCCTATTAAGGCCTTCAGTTACATATAATAAAAAAGGAGTCCCTGGCAGGACTCCTCCGAATCTTTTTGGTTACTTACCATCATCTCAGGTGGTACTGAAGTCGTAACCGAAAGGATCTCATGAAGTAAACTGACGCTAAATTAATAACTTTTAAGAAATTACGTATAGTTAAAATTGTAATTTATTATACAAAAAAACCCCGGCCGCAAAGCCGGGGTCTAATAATAAACCAAAATGATTACTCAATCTCGTAATCTAAACTATACTCTTTATTAGTTGATTGTAATCATATGCTTAGCAGCTGAATAACTGCCTGACTCCAATCTGTAGTAAATCATTCCGCTGACACCGATGTCTTCCTTGGTTACTTTCACAGTGTTGTAACCTCTCTCGTATTGTCCTTGTATCACATTCAATACCTTACCAGTTACATCATACATCGTGATAGTTGCCTGACCTGCCTGCGGTAGCTCAAAGCCTATCAATGTATAATCTGCAAATGGATTCGGCTCATTTTGATACAATGCGAACACCGCATCTTCTCTGCTGTCTCTCAAGTCGATGCTCACTACCTCAAGATCTTCTCCTACATAAGCCTCCGCTCTTGTAAGCTCTGATCCGATAGTCATCAACTCTGATACACTTGCATCCGTCTTAGCTCTCATCACCAATGTAACCTCATCGTTCTGATCTTTCGCCGTTAGACTGTTGTGACTCACTGTCAATCTGTTCTCAAATACCGCCACATGATCTGCATCCATACCTTGTACGTCTACCAACTCCATGCCTGCTGTATTTAATGTAAACTGATATCCATATACGTCAGCTCTGTCTGTACTCAAGTTGATCTCTACGATGTCGCCTTCCTCCACTTGCTTGTCTTCATAGCTCATCTTAACCACTGATGCCTTATTGGATACTTCTGTACTCTGTGTTCTTGCATTGGCAACAACACTTTCGTTAACGTCTCCAATCTTAACTCCTATGAAGTCCTCTGCCATCATATCACTTGCAAGATCTTCGATGGCACGCGTCTCACTGTAGCTGAATGGATCATTCACATCCAATGTGTTGTCTGCATTGACAAACTTCCAACTGCCGTTCTCTGGTAACTCATCGTAGATACCTAGTATCAACTTACGCAGCTCGATAAGATCCACCGCTGATATGCTGTTGTCATTGTTAACATCCGCAGCTATCATCTTGTATGGACTATCCAATGCCTCTATTCCGATGATGTGTCTCTGAATCATGATCAAATCCAGTGTGCTTACACCGTTTAAGTAATCATCATTCTTCTCACCACTCACCTGGTAGTCTGCATAGAAAGGTGTGTTTGCAAATGCATACTCACCCTGTGCATCTGTTACATCTGTATCTCTGAAGTTCAATGATCCTTCCATCTCTGTAACCACCTGCTCTACCTCTGCGCCAAACTCTGTAGCTACCTTTCCTGATACCATGGCCATGCCGCCACCGCCATTGTCCACAATTCTTAGGTTCACCATACAGAAATCTATGTTACCACACTCATCCCATACATAGATTGGAACTTGTGCAAATCCACTTGCATCTGCATCAGCAGCTGTGAATACTTTTCCTGCACTTCTTAGACCTGGCTCCCATCTGTGAACCTCGCCTCCGTAGTCATCCTGTCCTTCGTACTCACCAGCACCTGTGTCTGGATCAATATCTTCACTGTTGTAGTACCAGAAAGTACCGTTGTACCACATCAAATCATCATTGCTGTCATACTCAGTATCATCTCTTGGTGGTGGAGGTACATCTGTAAAGGTGAACAACAAGTTCTCACTGTCTGTACAGTTATCAAAACTGCCTACATTGAAATCTATAGCCCACAACTCTACCTGTCCGTTGCTCATCACCGCTGTACTCAAGTTCAAGCAGTATGGCGTAGGTGCCTTCTTATCAACAATCTGGAAGTATGTTGTCACACTTGATGTGTTGCCACATCCATCATATGCTCTCCATACAGCTCTGTGCCAGATCTTACTGCTCGGAATACCATCAGGTAATGTGATAGTCGCATCTACACCATTTCCTGTCTTTGGTATGTGGTATGGATTAGGCTCTCCATTTGGCAACAACCTTGGATTGGTTGTAGCGTAGTGGAAGTCCTCACTCCAGTCTGAATAAGCATCTATGCTTACATCCCAGCTGATCCAATCACTTGCACAATCGCCATCATCAACAGCACTTCCGCTTAGGCTTACATTGCTGCTCAGGCAGTTGCCGTCTACAGCAAAACACAAGCTGTCTGCTACTGTCAATACAGGATCTACTGTATCGATGATCTTCACTTCCTGTACATGCTCATATCTTCCTCCCGCTGATGGGTTACTTGGATCATAGATACACCAGTTGATCACTGACCAGTGGTTCAAGATTTTGTAACAAGCACCATCTTCGAAGTAGAAAGTATCTGCTTCCATGCTTATACCTACCAGGTTACATGTCGCTTCCTCCCAACTTGGCTCTCCTACTTCGTAGTCATCACAATCAACAACCACATCGTCCGGCCATACAATTGTTGTTGGATCGAATGGATCTACCGGTAGTATTACAAACCACTGGATTCCATCACCACAACCTCTGAATTGTCTGCGGATTGCTCCGAATCCACAACTAGGATCGTATGCAGGAGCTTCGATTGGGCCGATACCATCGATGATTACACCATCACTGGCTCTCAGTTCTCTTGGCTCTGTACTCTCGTATACCTCCAATGTATCACAATCGATCTCTGCTTCTCCACAAGCACCAAAGAATCTTGGTATGCCGCCTGTCATATCCAGATTGTTGTAATCCATGTCACATGTCAGGAACATGTGAGGAGGTATTACTGGTATGGTTGCTGACTTGTCTTCCAACAATACAGTCGCCCATACTATATTTTCATTACCGTACTCATCGGTAATCTTCAATTCTACATCTATGTTGGCATCTGTGCCTCCATTCAGGTCTTCACAACAGAATGTAACGAATGGTCCCCATTCTGCATCATCAGGATCACATACCGGTGTACGACGTACTTCGAAAGTTACATCTGTACAGCCATCGTATGAACCATTGTCTACATCCTCAGCATATAGCTTGGCTACTCCCTGGAACTCATCTACCTGGTTACCGATGTTCGTAAGACTCAATACGATGAACTCCTTACTTACCGCTACTGGAGGTGTGTTGTCAACAACAGTGATTGTCATTGTTGTTCTTCCTACATTACCACAGCAGTCTTCAGCCAAGTATTCTATTTCATAGCTACCCAATGGCACGCCAGTCAATACGAATCCATTCTCAGCATCTCCGCTTAGATTGAATCCGTTTCTGTTGCCTATGTAGTAAGTTACATTGGCATCACAGTCGTCACCGATGTGCTCTGGATGTGGAAGATTAACTGTAGCTGCACACTCCCATGGATCTACACTTGCAGTAACATCTGGTACTGTTAAGAATGGAGGGTTCTGATCGATAGACTTGATGATCTGTCCGTAAGTGATAAACTCACCAACACACCAATCAAGAACAGTCCAGTTTCTCAATACTTTTCTGTTGCCATCACAACCTACTGCACATGCATCGATTTCACTGTCTGTATATCCAACGATGATGTTACAAGCTTCGTTGTTGATAGCTTGTGCGTGAGGACCACCTGATCCAACACCATCCTGATAGTAGTGCGGGTAAGCCCAACGGATACCTTCATTGTTCTCAACAACAAGGTCAACATCCAATTCATCAGGATCTATATTGTTATCATCCGTATCTCTGTCAACCGTTGTAGGGTCATCAAAGAAAGCAGCGATACCTGCTGGCGATAAATCAACACCACATGGTAACTCTATTGTTTCCGGTGGTACTACCAATGAATCTTCTTTAGCTTCGAATATTGGATTGCCAAGAGGATCAAGTGCATATCCAGTAACTCTGCTGAAATCAAGAGGTCTGAAGAAGTACTCTCTTGTACAGCTAACTGTTCCTCTTGAACCATCAGCTCTTTCAAAGCCTACTGTCCATGTTCTTGTAAGTCTTGTACCTACACATGCACCAAGGCTTGTCCACTGATCATAGAAGCTTACATCATCTTCATTATAATTATCACAATTGTCAGTTACTGCATCTTCAACAAAGTCTTCATAGTCTTCTTGTACCAGATCATCTCTTAGACCATCATCATATCTCAATTGTAAGATTGGTTGCTCGTAGCAATTCAATACACAATCAGGATCATAGTCTGCCGCAGAAGTACCATTTACAGGAGGACAAATTTCACAATCAATTTCCGGATCGTTTTTGTCTTCTACAGTTACAAGTCCCCAACAAGCAATGCCTGTTTCAGGATCGGTAACAGTCACCTCGAAAGTATTTGGATCTACAGTATTTTCAACACTAACATTATAGAACTCATAACATGTATAAGGACCGCCTTCCAACATCATATCTGCAGTGAAATCAACTTCACAATCAAGATTGGCTGTGATGTATACATGATCATTACATGTCAATACATCTGTTGGGTTTTGGTAAGGAATGATAAATACATCATACTCACAAGTAGCTGTATTACCACCTATATCAGTAACAAGGAAAGAGTAAGAATATGGACCTCCAATGGTTAAGAAGTCAACATTATCCTCTGGTCCTGATACTTTTTCAATCACTAGATCACCACAGTTATCAATCGCCATTGGCAATCCTTGTCTTGAAAGGTCACCACAAAGACCTGGCTCTAGCTGTATTGTCTTATCAGAAGGACACAGGAATTCTGGTGCTTGATTATCTTCTACAGTAACAGTACCTGAACAATCATCAGTGAAACCAGTTACTGGATCTGTTACATTAAGTGTATAGCTATTTGATCCCAATACCTCACAACAGAATTCATCTGGTGAAACACTGGAAAGAATAACTGATCCACAAATAGCAGAACTTCCATTATCTACCATTCCAGGTGTTACAGGTACGCATCCAAAGGCTGTAAGATTTACAGTAATATCTGCACATCTCGCAGTTGGAGGAGCCACACTTCTATTATCTAGCGTTACAGAAGACTCACAAGAATCAGTATTTCCTGCCGTATTGGTTACAGTCAATGTAACCAATGTAGGATTACCATCAGAACAGCAGATTTCAGTTATATCTACACTTAAGCTTGCAACATCACAAGCCGTAGGGTCAAAACTACCACCATCAAGAACAGTTGGGTCAACAGTCGCACAACCATTCGCTGCAGCGAATATCGTTACGTCTGCATTACATACTGCTACTGGCGGGCCATCTTCTACATCTACTATTGTAGCAAAAGTAGTCTCACATCCTGGATAAGCAGGATCTATTACAGTGCCACCATTGTCATCTACAAATGAACCTGAGAACGTCCATTCTACTGTATGGCTTCCAGCACCAAGTGCTCCTGGATCAAAGCTATTGGTAGCGTTACCGTTAACTGTAACAGATACAGTTCCAGGGTTACCACTAACTTCTGAAACCAAACCATCCAATGGCGTTACAGCACCATCTGAACTACAGTATGGTCCTAAAGCAGGTTCTGTAATTACAGGATATTCACAAACATTAGAGAAACAAATCTGTAATCCTGTAGTTGCACTATTAATTGGATTGCCAAAAGCATCTACAACACATAGATCATATCCTACACCATCTACATGGTTGAAAGTCAAAGTATAAGTACAAAGTCCTGAAGCCGGATCTGGAGGTCCTGCTGTAAACATTGCACCAGCGATTGAAGCTGGAGAAGCACCTGCATCAGCAAATAATGTGAATCCACAAGTACCTACAACAGAAACAGTTTCACTGAATGTACCGTCACCTGCGCCATTGGCAGATTGATCATTATTACAAGAACAAGGATCCGCTGCAACAAAATCAGGCTCGAAATTAGCATTACAGTTACAAGCTGGCTTGATCACAGAATAAGTTTGCGTACAACCAAACTGATCCGTAACATCTATATCAAAAGGTGTAGACTGGAATCCGTCCATTTCATTTTGTGTAGCTGCCATATCTTGAGGCACTACGATATGTGATGGATCACTTGGTACAAGTGAGTAAGAACATTGTCCAACTGTACCGTCTATACAATCTTCAGTAATTGAAATAATTGGAGGAACAATACAACTTGAATTACAATCAACTGTAACTGTAGCGTCATCAGCACACAGGTTGTTGCACTGAACAACAGCATAATAAGTTGTTGTCATTGTTGGTGATACCATAATTGTCTCCGTAGTACCAACAGTTGTACCAGCCACATCATTTGGATCTGTAACCCAAGCCACAAAATCGCACTGAATCATTGGAGGCGTGTAACTTACACAAGTTAATCCTGGCTGAGCAGTGTTGAAAGAAAATTCATCGAAGTTCATACCGTCAGCATTATCTATACCTATTGAGGCGCTTTGTAAATCATCATAAATGGTGTTACCTTCTGATTCACCTTCATCAAGATCTGTATATATAAATGTGATAACTCCAGTCGAAGCATCGAATTGCATTTGGAAAGTAACTCCATCACCTGGGATAGCGCCAAAACCACTAAAGTGAGGTCTGTCGTCCCATTGTACAATTAGTACATTGCCTTGCTCTTCCCAGTAGACATCTCCAGTTTCTGAATCCCAGTCATCCCAAGCAGGAAAAATAGCCGGAGTACCAGCATTTGAACCGGAACCACTACCGTCAATTGTTTCATTACCATTGTCTGAGATTTCTGAAGGATCTCCACAATAGAAATCTCCATTGTTTCCTACAGTGAAAACATTGTATTCTGTTCCGTAGAAGTTATATGAGTTAGCTGTGTTTATTCCGATCTCACCATCATCGATAAGACCCAATGCTGTTCCCGTACCGCTGATATCAATAAAAGCCGTTCCGCATGCATCGTTTCTTGTATAAGGCATTGGGGTAGTTGGTAAACCAACAAATCCTCTTGTTGCAGTCAAAGTTGCTGTCTCTCCAGCACATATAGTTGCATCCATGCCTGCATCCACAGCAGCTGGGTCACAAGTACAATCAATTGACAAGCCCATTGCTGTGTAACCACAAGTACCATCATCAATTCCTGTAAGAGTAACATCAATAGAACTGCCCGGAGCAAAAGGACCGTAAGTATAAGTACCAACAGCAGTAATATTTGCTTGAGGACCGCCTACATCAACTGTAAATCCGGATGGATTACCCAATCCCATTGCAGTCACATCTACTTCTATATATATATTATCCTCTCCGAAAACACAAGTAGCAGTTGAATTAACTGCAGGTCCCACACACGCTGTACTCTGACTTAAACAAAAATCACAATTAGCTCCACCAGACCCATCATCCCAAACAATTATATAATAAGTGGTTCCTTGAATCAATCCTGAAACAGTTCCTGCAAGATTATTTATACAGGCTATAGAGGTCAAGGATCCACAAGCTGTGCCTTCATAAAACTCAACACCTATGCCACAATTGTTTGGAAATCCATCACCGTCATCCCATATCAAGTCGTAATAAGGGTCACCTGCACTTCCAATGATTGGCACTGTGTAAGTATACCAAGCTATAGCATCTCCACTTAATCCATCACAGCCATTCGTGTCTCCAAAAGGGTTGCCGTATAGTGTAAAATCAAGATTTACAGTACCAGAACCATCCGTACATGAAGTTGGGCTAATCGCTGCTGGCCATGGCAATGCACCATCACAAACATCATTGACTTCGTAATAACAAGAACCATCATCAAGCGTGGCCGCAGGATCATAATTCTGAGCTGCAGGGTCTGTACAACCAGCATTCACATCAATGATGCAGAATCCAATGTCTGAACTGGAACCTGCAAAATCATAAACCTGAATGTAAATAGTCTGACCAATCGTCCAACCGGTTAATATGGAGTTGGTTCCAGCGAAAGTATTTGTACAATCTATTTCATTACCAGCTGTTGCATCCGCACAACTTGCAAAAACGGCAAAACCAGGAGAACCTGTTCCATCATTAACAAGAAGAGAAGTTGCCGTAGCCGTCCAAACATACCAGATATCGTTACCTGGCGAAGAACAAACCTGAGGAACACCACTATCCGTGGCACCAGTAATCAAAACAGCATTGTTTGCAGTTCCGCCATCACAACCCATTGACAAATCAATAACATTTGTCTGAAGGTCGATGGCTGTAGCACAAACATCATTAGGTGGTTGCGCGAAAGCTATGCTGACCATGCCTATCATCGCAACTAATAAGAGTGTAATCTTTTTCATAATCTATGTGGAGATTGAGTTTTCTAAAATTATTCGGTGATTCAAAAAGGATCAGTTGTAAAAAACAAGGAGCTCTTGTTCCAATGTCTCCCTAGTAGCCGTATCCTGCGATTGCAGGTATTGCTTAAAAGTGGTAGCGACATTCGCTGATTCTCTGATCTCATTGCCAAGAATTCTTGGATTTTGAACAAACGCTTCATGCATATCAAACTTTACAGTGATTTTCTGCAGTTCGAAAGCCTCAGCAAGCTCGTGATCACCAAAACTTACCGCTTCAGCAACTGAAACTTCTGATTGCCCATCAAAATCCTGGGCTTGAATACCAAATGAGAGGAATAGAAAGATACCTATGTAAAGATATTTCATAAGATTGAGTTTATTAACAAACAACTAATTGGTAATCAATTGATTACCATTAAAATCTAACCCAACTTAAAGTGCTTGATTTTCGTCTTTTGTTTTCGGTCCTGGGGAAGGAGCACTCAAAAAGCTGGTTTTCAGGGGGTCAAGGTACAAAAAAATAATATATAAGTACCTAATTAATACATAAGAAATACAACATGAATGGCTTATATATATTTTTTTCTTAATACAATTGTTTTTATCCAATCAAGCCCTTTCTCAACAAACAAAACATCAATATGAATGACTTCAAAACAAGCCTAATTCCTCTTTTTCAGTCCAATCGAATACCATTAATATGAATAGCAACCGCTTTGCATTACCATGTATTTGTTTGATCTTTTCGGTTCAAATTACAGAACTTAGAAGTTTCTAAAACCGAACCGATTTTGAGAATTAAGCTGTACACAGGTGTTTTTATGCTGTTGCTGCTAAACGTCATAGCTGGCAATGCACAGAACTGGCGTACCATCTATCTTCCTGATTCCATAGAATTAATCGATATCGTGGCCGATGATGAAGGTTTTATCTATTTGAGTTCTCGAAACGCTTTTTTCATACTCAATAACGGCACTCCTGAAAAACTTGTCAATTTCAAGCATTCAATTTCGGAACACCATAAACCCCATTCTAAACAATCGTCAATAATCTATCCAGGTGCCAATTATGGTTTTAGTGAGCTTCATCTACCAGATAATTATCAATTCCACCGTCTAAGTAATGGAGATCAATATATACTCAACAGATCACAACAAGGCTATCAGTTGATAGGTGACAAATTCTATTTCTATCAAGAAAACAAATGGAACAGCCTCGAAAAAGATTTTGGCGATAAGCCCTGGTTCGTCATAGAAAATGCTGGTGCATGTTATTTCATAAATGAAGAATCCTGTTTACAATTCCGAAGTGAAGAAGGAATAGATACCTTGCAAGCCAATATCGCATTAGATAATCTTCAAGCTGTCAGTAATTATAACAATGAAATATATCTGTGCACTTCAGACTCTTTACACAAGCTTAGAATTCTACAGAATAGCTTGAGACTTGAAATGTCGATTCCACTTGATTTTCAAAACCCAGTCATTGACCTGGCAATTGATAACGACGCCATAGTCCTGATGACCGCCAATGAAATAGTTGAGATTAACAGGGCAACCAACGAATCTCAACGCATTGCATTAGAGCTCGAGGAATTCGAAGAGTGGCGCGCAGTTGAAATAGATGCGTTTCGGACAATTGTGGCTTGCAAGCAATCAACGCATCTGCAATTATGCTGATATCTATACTAAGCTTGCCAGATTGGAAAACTTCAATGCTGATGACAGCCACTTCTATACGATCCGCGAAAACGATTATATAAGCAATGGTGAGATGGTCTTGAAATATGACAAAACATCTCAGACATGGTTTCATGATAAATCAAAGGCAGCAGCTCAAAAAATAGTTACACCACCTGATGGACATCCAATCCTCATATTTGAAGACTATTTGTTGCGCATTCATAAGGTGAACGCTTTGATATTAGACTATTACGAATACAAACTTGAGGCGCCTATCATTGATGCCATTAAACATAATGATCAATTGCTATTAGCCACATCAAACCAGATTGTTTCCTTGCCTCAGAATACTGTCCTTGATAGCACTTCGTTTCCAAATAAAATCATTGCATTTGATTCAGATAGTTCTGGAGATTGGCTTATAACAAATAATGCCGTATTTAGAATCAAGGAAAGTAGATTACACCTTCACTCAGAATCTACAATCAATGCAAATCAATCAGCATTTCTCTCAGATGGTCACTTGCTATCCCTTAATGCGCAGCAAGCGATGATCTCTGATTTAAATACAAGCGAAGAACAACTGCTGGCCAATGCTGATTCTTCCTTTATAGATTTCTATATAGCAGAGGATAGTTTGTACCTGCTGACTTCAGAAAATCTGCTCACATATACTCCAGCGAATGTTGGAAATTCTGAATATGCATTTGAAACATCCATACCACTCCCCTTTCCAATTGAATTGGGTAAAATCGTTAAAGTAGCTGACAGCAAAGCATTGATTCTTACTGAAAACAATCTCATTGAGACGCATACCCATGGAAATAGAGCTTCTAACAAACAAAAGCTGCGCCTTATTAAAGATGAATCCAATAATACATTACGGGTTGTTCATACAAATCACTGGACCGATAAAACAAGGTTCAACTTTATCTTTTCCGGCAAGAAAAATAATGAAGCTATCTGGACGAACAGCAACGTTCTGGAGCTAGATGAAAGCCACAATGATTATAACTCGGTTAAGGTGATTATGACAGAACCATTCTCAGGAGATCAAGCCAGTTCGAATGCTATTCAACTCTCATCTGCGCCCAAGATCAACTATCCCTACTACATAATAGTTACAATACTTATCTTTGCGTCCGGTTTTTGGGGTAGCAGACTTTTAAAGGCCTGATTTATTCCGAATTTTTATACGATAGATTCACTGATATTCGTTCAATACTCTTATGTACACAAGGATTTTAGTTTGTATCATTTTCTTGAATTTTCTGTGCTTGGAATCGCAAGCCCAAAGAGGTTATGAGCTGGGTTTAAGAACTGGCTTCTCAAGTTATTTTGGTGACCTTAATACAGAATACAATCTATCAAACCTGGGTCTCTCTTTTGGCATAGTAGGCAGAAGGAATGTCAATGAAAGGGTATCATTTACGGCAGGACTTGATTATGGAAGAGTGAGTGCCTCAGACGCCAACTCCAATAACTTTTTTCAGAGAACAAGAAATCTAAGCTTTCACTCTAACGTCTTTGACTTGAACGTCACCATGGAGTTTAACTTCTTCCCCTACATTCATGGAAGCGATGAAGATTATTATACACCATACATCTTTGGTGGTTTTTCAATAATGAAGTACAACCCGCATGCGGAACTGAATGGACAAAACTATGCGCTTCGTGATCTTGGTACTGAAGGTCAGCAGAATGGACAGGAATATGGGCTTGTCAGTGGTTCATTTGTATTTGGTGCAGGTTTTAAATGGGATATTAACAGAGACTGGTCTTTGAATGCTTCCATCAGTGGCCGAAATATTTTTTCTGACTATATAGACGATGTAAGCACGACCTATCCAGACTTTCTCAGTCTTGCAGCCAGACGTGGAGATCTGGCCGTGCAACTTTCTAACAGAGCCACTGATCCTCAATTTGCAAGAAGCACAATGCAACGTGGTAATGGCAAAAACAATGATCTTGTTTACTTCATAAATATTGGTATTATGCGTTACTTTGGTGAGTTGGCTTGTCCAACGATATCCAAAAATGCTTTTTAATGGTTAGTCACCATTTCATCACACTGCCTCCTTTATCGAGAGGTTTTCATATCATTACTACGGATATTATACGTGGTATCGGAAATCTCCCCAAGCAGGGAATCCTAAATCTATATATCAAACACACATCAGCTGGCCTCTGTATTAATGAAGCTGCCGATCCGGATGTGCTTACAGATTTCGAATCTGTATTTAACCACATCGTTCCTGAGAACATGCCCTTCCTGGTGCACACGATCGAAGGTCCTGATGACATGCCTGCGCATATCAAATCAGCGATGGTGGGCAGCTCTATAAGCATTCCCATAGTAGATGGTACGTTGGCACTCGGCACCTGGCAAGGCATCTATTTGTGTGAATTCAGAAACAGAGGGGGATCGCGTAAACTAATTGCGAGCATTTATGAGTAACAGCAGCATTTTCATAGAAGGTCTCCTGTCTGGTCTCTTGCTGGCTGTCTCCCTGGGACCCATTTTTATCGCGCTTACCCAGACTTCACTTGAAAAAGGCATCAAACCAGGTCTTACGGTAGGAAGTGGTATTTGGCTTAGTGACATCGCCATTGTTTATCTCCTCTACCACTTTATCTACTCAATAAAAAATACAATTGAGAGCAGGGCTTTTATATTCTGGATGGGGCTTTCCGGAGCTATTGTTCTTATGGCATTTGGTATTGCGCTCTTGGTTAAGAAGCCAACGCTCAACTTTAACTCACTCAAGCTTTCAAAAACCGACTATTTTGGATTTTGGCTTAAAGGATTTCTTGTCAACACCGTAAATCCTTTCACCTTCGTTTTTTGGATCGGAATCATTTCTTCTTACATGATTGGTCGCCATTCTACCCCCGAGCAAATGATGATACTTCTAGGTACAATATTATCGGTAATTGTAATTTCCGATAGTTGTAAAGTATTCCTCGCCAATTTTCTTCGGAAGTGGTTAAATGAAGAACATGTCAACAACATAAGCAATGTCTCCGGAGCTATACTGATTGTTTTTGGTTTATTCCTGGCTTACAAGGTCATATAAAAAAAGCCATCCGTTTGGATGGCTTGTATATCATTGAATTAACTATTCGCGTATTACTCAATCTTATTCTGTGCCAAATCTTTTTGCAACTTCATCATGTCTTTCAATATGTACATGACCTCTTCGAGATATATGTCTTTCTTCACATCTTTCAACCAATCTTCATTGCGCGCTACTCTTGATTCATCCATGTTGATGTAATCTATGTCGATATCAAGATTGTTCACCTTTAAGCCCTCGATGTCTTTGTCAAACAAATCTTCAAATTTCTTGGCTTCTGCTTCACGCTTCTCTCTCAAATCACTGAATGACTCAAAGTCAAGTGGATATATTGAAGCATCCTGATTTCTTTTTAGCCTCTTGGCATTTTGCAATACTTTCTGAAATTCTCCGTTGGCATTGACCCTTTTTTCACTATTGGAAACCACAGAATTCAAATCCTGAAGTTTGTACACATCCTGATCATATTCTACAGGCTCAATCTCTGTCCATTGCAATGCATTGTCATAGTCCTTTTCTCCAGTGTCTATGTAGTGATAGTTATCTGGCAAGATGACATCAGGAATAACGCCTTTCAGCTGTGTAGAGCCACCATCTATTCTGTAGAATTTCTGCATTGTAATCTTGAGATTACCCATAGGTTTCATCTCTTCATAATCTCTGTAAGCTCTGTCCAGATCAACGAATCTCTGTACAGTACCCTTTCCGAATGTAGAATTACTTCCTACTATAACAGCTCTTTCATAATCCTGTAATGCAGCAGCAAGAATTTCTGAGGCACTTGCACTGAACTGATTCACCATAACAACCAAAGGCCCTGTATAATGCACCTCTGCATCCTCATCGTCATACACAAAGGCTTCTTTGTTGCGCGGTTTAACCTGAACTATCGGACCATCCTCAATGAACAAGCCAGACATGTCGATCACATCTCTCAAAGAACCACCGCCATTGCTTCTCAAGTCCAGGATAATTCCATTAACGTTCTCAGCATTTAATTTTTCAATTTCTATTTTGACATCCTTTGCACATGAGTTGCCATCTTCTTTCTCAAAGCTGCTGTAAAACTTAGGTAAACGGATGTAACCTATATTTTCGACCTCACCTGGCATATCGAGAATCAAGGAACGTGCAAATGATTCGTCAATGATAACCTCATCACGTTCAATCTCAATATCCTCAATACTGCCATCAGCTTTTTTCAAAGTGAGCGTCACAATCGTTCCCTTATTACCTCTAATCTTTTGGACCACATCATCCAGCCTCATTCCTACCACATTAACAGGGTCTTCTCCTTCTTGCTTCACTGCTGTGATATAATCGTCAACTTCAAGCTCTTTACCTTTCCAAGCCGGACCTCCAGGAATGATCGCTATAACTTTCGTCATATCATCTTCTGTGGTCAACCTCGCTCCAATTCCTTCTAACTTGCCTCCCATCTGAATATCGAAGTCTTCTTTTGATTTCGGGCTTAAGTAATCTGAATGTGGATCATAGATATGAGTGAATGCGTTGATATATCTTTCAAACTTATCTGACCTTCTGCCTTTATCCATACTGGAAAACCAGTTTTCATAGGACGTCTTAATGGCTTCAATTACTTCCTCTTCCAACTGCTCTCTGGTCTTCATCTCTGTCTTTTCTTCCTCAGCTGGTTCCTCAAGCTCTATATTATCTACACTCAAACCATCAACATCCTCTAGCTTCTTGTTCTGATTTTCAATTTTTGATTTTAGCCTATTGTTAAAATCATACTTGATGATCTTTTTCCACAGCAACTTCAATTCCTCTTCATCTTTAGGGAAAGCCCTCTTATCGATATCCATCTCAATCGACATATCGTCTACTACCGAAAGGTCACTATCGATCACTTCAGCGTAAATGCGCTTCACCCTATCCTGCGCATCGACTATTATTTTCTCTGATTCATTGAAAAAATCAAAAGATCTTGTATTGATCTGTTCATCCAGTTTAAATCTGTAAGTTTCTAGTTGATCGACCTCGCTCTGGATAAGAAATCTCTTTCCAGCATCAATCATATCAATATAATTTTCAAAAGCTTGTTCTGAAAAGCTATCATCCAAAGCAACCGGATTAAGATGCAGGGCATCTAAATAGTTCATTACAGCATTCAAGATCAATCGCTCCTTAACCGGATTTACTCCAGGAACAATGGCACTGATAAACAGGCAACATGACACCAAGGTCATCAACAAAAATCCCTTCATTTTCATCTAAATCTTTTTTCTTTTTTAAACCACATCGATACGCTAACCGATGCTTATAATCTTAATCTCAACACGCTGGTTTTTCTTTCGTCCCTCGGCAGTTCCATTTGTAGCTATGGGCTTCCGCTTACCATAACCCCTGAAACTTATTCGTGCATCTGCCAAACCTTTCTTTATAAGGTATTCGGCCACCGCCTTGGCTCTGGCCGTAGATAGTCTATTACAATAATCATGCGAAGGTAGGTTGTTGGTATGTCCGCCAATTTCCACATATATGTCTTCATTGTCAGATAAGAAATCATAGATTTCATTCAATACTTCGAATGATTCGACATTTATCGCACTCGTATCCGCTTCAAAATACAATTTATCTATCCGTATATTTTGACCGGCTCTTAGATTTTTTCTGTCCAGAGCAAGAATCTTCTCTTTTGGTCGCTCATAGACAATTGTATCGATTGTTGCCTCCTTTTTCTCTCTGTTAAAAACCTCTCTTCTCTTCTGACGCGCCTTATGTGCAGGCATCGCCACAACTTTCTTATCCGGTTTGTCTACCTTCTCAGCTACATATAACTCAACATTTTCCTCACAGTCAATCAACTCAAAGTGTGAGGCCCCGTCAATAAGTATGTGGCCATTATAAGGGAACAAAACGGGCGTTTGGTAGAATGCCTCAATGCGTATATAAGGATAATTCTTAGATGGCTCTACTTTGAAACTGTATTGCCTCCACTCCATATGATCTACAGGTGCAGACTCCAGTAACAACTCTGATTCGCCACAAAGACCCTCGCCGCCCCAAACTCTAAAGACGGCAGGTGTGGTAAAGTTTCGCTTTTTATCACTATTGGCCAATGCACTGATATAGGTTTCGGATCTGGATAGGTACACTGAAAAAGTATAGCATTTCCCAGCCTGCAATGGCATCGCCAAGCGCTGTGACAAAGACTCATAAGTTTCACTTTCACGCACTACCATGCCCAGATAGGTACGGCCCTGTGCAGAAGACTGTGTGTTCTCCCAAAATGAGGTATCCCTGTTGACCCCCTGGTGAATATCAGGAGGGCTCTCTCGTGGAAAGTCCAATTGGCCGCAATCAAACCAGCCCTTAATTGAATTTGGAGAACCAGCCTGCCCAAAATGTGGCCTGTCTTCAAAACCACCATTTACGAGTTTGACATCCTGTGCATAGGCTGCCGGCAAGAGAAATACCAAAAACAAGCAAATGAATAAATTCTTAATCATCGTTTTAATTGCGTTTACAAGTTAAATAATAGAAAACTTATGATAAATGTTTCTTTTGGGCCCTTTATTATAGAAAAATTAACGGATTCAATCTACGAACGAAAAATAATAGCGTATTAGACCAACAAAGGCGACATTTATATCTGTCTATATGAGTAAAATAACTGGCATGACAAAAAGTAAAATCCTATTTACAATACTGACTATTTTCTTACTGGTAGCCTGTGACAAGGAAGACAATACCTGTGACATACCGAATGCATTATATAACATTCCTATCCACTTTCAACTTGGTGATCATTTCTGTTTTAGCGATGGTCTGGAAATACATGTAGAGGAGATTGAGGACATGCGATGTCCTTGCTTTGTGGCTTGTATTTGGGAAGGTGAATTTGTTTACCAGCTAAAGCTAAGCAAGGATGGTGAGACTGAAAGTTACACACTGCACCAGCTTATTGAAAACGATCCGATACAGCTAGCCGATATTTCCATTGAAGAGATCGAACTGATCACAGAAAATGAATGCCCTGATGAAATCGAGATTGAGGACAAGCGATTCAGTTTTATTGTTTCAAACGAATAATCAAATCAGGACACAGAAGCTTTTAGCTTTTTCTTAAGCGCAAATAACTCGTCTCGATATTGAGCAGCTGTGATGAAATCCAGCTCCTTCGCAGCCTTTTTCATCTTGGTTTCTGTTTGCTCAATCATCAATTCTAACTGATCCCTGTTGAGATATGAAATAACTGGGTCTGCAGCCAGATCAGCCTGCTCTGGCTCTATGTAGGCACGTGGAGCATCTCCCCTTATATCAAGAATTGATTTCTGAGCCAGTATCTCTTCCTTGGTTTTGGTAATGGTCTGAGGCGTGATGCCATGCTCCTCATTATATGCCATCTGAATTGCACGTCTACGATTGGTCTCATCAATGGTTTCCTGCATGGATTGGGTTACCTCATCTGCATAGAATATTACCATACCGTTAGCATTACGCGCCGCTCTACCAGCTGTTTGGGTAAGAGATCGCTGGTTCCTTAAGAAACCCTCCTTGTCAGCATCTAGAACAGCTACAAGTGAAACCTCAGGAAGATCCAGTCCCTCCCGCAGGAGGTTCACACCTACCAGGACATCAAACGCGCCCAATCTGAGATCCCGAATGATTTCAACCCTGTCCAGGGTGTCCACTTCAGAGTGGATGTATCTGACTTTTATATCCAGTTTTACGAGATATTTTGTCAATTCCTCTGCCATCCTCTTGGTGAGTGTGGTTACAAGGACACGTTCTTCTCGCTCAATACGTTTATTGATTTCTTCAAGCAGGTCATCAATCTGATTGAGGCTTGGTCTTACATCAATCGGAGGATCCAACAATCCTGTTGGACGAACAATCTGTTCTACAACCAATCCCTCAGTTTGCTCAAGCTCATAATTCCCTGGGGTTGCACTTACATAAATAACCTGGTTGATGATATTTTCAAACTCATCGAAATTCAAAGGACGGTTATCAAGAGCAGAAGGCAACCTGAATCCAAAGTTTACCAGATTGAGCTTACGGGCTCTGTCTCCACCCCACATACCTCTTACCTGTGGTAATGTAACATGGCTCTCATCAATGACCATCAGGTAATCTGAAGGAAAATAATCCAATAGGCAGAAAGGCCTTGTTCCAGCATTTCTACCATCAAAGAATCGTGAATAGTTTTCAATGCCATTACAATAACCCAACTCGCGCATCATTTCCAGATCAAATGTAACACGCTCCCTAATCCTCTTAGCTTCTATATACCTGCCTTCTTCTTCAAAAAATTTCTCATGGGCATTCAACTCGTCTTCGATTTCATGAATGATGTCATTGAACCTATCCTTAGGTGCCACATAAAGATTGGCTGGAAAAATGGCCGCATGCTCGAGTGATGTTATGCGCTTGCCGGTTTCCAACTCCAGGGATTCAATGTTTTCAATCTCATCACCAAAAAATGTAATTCGGTATCCATAATCCAGGTAAGGCAAATTGATATCAACGGTATCACCTTTGACTCTGAAGGTTCCACGTTTGAAATCAGCCACTGTTCTTGAATAAAGCGAATCCACCAGCTTATGCAAAAAGCGATTTCGTGGGATATGCTGACCTTTTTCTAGTCTGATTATACACGACTTGTAATCCTCCGGATTTCCCATACCAAATATGCAGGATACCGATGCCACAATGATGACATCTCTTCTTCCAGACAACAAAGATGTTGTAGCCCGCAATCTGAGTTTGTCGACCTGTTCGTTGATCGAGAGGTCCTTTTCGATATAGGTGTCATTATGAGAAATATAGGCTTCGGGCTGGTAGTAGTCATAATAGGATACAAAATACTCTACCGCATTATCAGGAAAAAACTCTTGCAATTCACTGTACAGTTGGGCGGTAAGCGTCTTATTATGTGTCAATACCAATGTAGGTTTGTTGACCTGAGATATTACATTGGCCACTGTAAAAGTCTTTCCCGATCCGGTCACACCCAAGAGAACCTGAGCACGCTCTTCATCATTAATACCATCAACCAATTGTTTTATAGCCGTTGGCTGGTCACCAGTAGGTTTATATTTAGAAGTAAGTTCAAAAGCCATTGAATAAGAGGAAAAATTTGAAAAACATACAATCTAAGCAATTTAGAGCCCCTCTACAAGAAGCATCTGCCTATTATGTATTATAATACCTTAACGTTATCAATTGTTAAAAACAGGCATCTAGTGGACCAGTTTATTTATATTGGTTTTAAAACAGTTTTTAATTGAATTCAATTTTGAAATCCATCCTGTTAAAGGCCATATTCGTTGTATGTGTTGTACAATATTCCCAGGCGCAGTTTGATGCGCATTACTGGACACATCAATACGGGGCCAAAGGTTTGTTGCTCAACGGCGCAGTCATAGCCTCAGCAGATGATGAAACCAATATCTATTATAACCCTGGTGCAATGGGATTGGATGACAATCTTGGGTTTGCATTCTCGTTTTTATCACCAACTTATGCACGCATTGCAGCCAATAATTTTCTAGGTGATCAAAGCCAGCTGGTAGATGAAGGTTTTGATTTTTCACCGGGCTTTCTGGCTGTAAGATTTTCACCTGTCAACAAATTAACCATTGGTATCGCCTCATTTGAAAGATTCAAATCCAACATCCGTTTTCAAGACAGGGTTGCCGGTCCTGTTAATGACACAGGTGCTTTCCTACTTCGAGCGGATCTTGATTTTGAAAGACGCATTTCTGAAGAATGGTTTGCTATAGGGCTGTCTTATAATATCACCGACAATCTTGGTATCGGAATAACACAGTTTTCAGCATGGCATGACCAAAACTTAAATCTCCTGCTCAAAAAAGAAGTTTTGTTGTCCTCCACACCTCAAGTGGTTTCAGGATCCTGGCGCAATGAATTCAGCTATGGCATATCCACCTACAGTGGTTTTATAAGTAAGTTGGGACTTAGCTATTCAGCGGACAACTTCAAACTTGGACTGACGTATACATCACCAACTTACGGTATCCTTAGATCTAGCGTATCTTATGCGATTGATGATCAACGCATCAATCCATTCGACCAGGACATCACAACTGTATCCAATCGTGATGAAACAGACTTATTAAACTATAAAACGCCCCATGCTTTTGGTTTCGGAATGGAAATCAAAGATGGAAAAACGATCTATTCCGTATCCGCGGAATATTTTACCAAAATTGACAACTATATACTCTTTAAGGAGAGGGATGATGCCTTTGATGGACAAAGTCAAGGAGATGCTTTCACCACCATATCGCTCAATACCGGAAATGAAAATGTTATAAACTTTGCCTTTGGAATGCAATTCCAACGCAGTGAAAAGCTGACCTGGGTTGCCGGATTCAGAACCGACTTCAACGAAAACACAAGTTTGCAGATCAATGAAATAGCAGAATATCTCGGAACGACACCAAGCGTTTATCATATCTCAGGAGGTGCCATGTACAAAACGGGTAAAAACACATTCAGTCTAGGCGTCGATATAGGCTATGGATCGAGTATGGGAGGTCAGGCTCTGGCCGATTTTGATAATGTAAGCCTTGATAATCTTTTTGAATTTTCAGGAGGCAACAATGTGGATACCGATTTTATTTCTGTAATGCTTTTTCTGACCTACGATTTTATATTCCAGAATATCTCAACCAAGAAGGACGAAGACCGTTAATTTTCTTGATGAAGTTGAATTATAAGGAATACGGACAAGGAGAACCCGTCTTAATTTTGCATGGCTTGTTGGGCATGCTTGATAATTGGCATAGTTTCGCCAAAAAGCTGGCAGAAGATTATTGGGTTATCACCATTGATCAGCGCAATCATGGCAAGTCAACACACACAGATGATTTTAATTATAAGTTGCTGGCAGAAGACCTGCATAACTTCATGGAAGAAATGCATATCCCCAGATGCCATCTTATTGGCCATTCCATGGGCGGTAAAACCATCATGCAGTTTCTTAATGATTATCCACATAATGTAGATAAATGTATTGTTGTCGATATCGCACCCAAAAAATATAAAGGTGGCCATGAAAAAATATTCAATAGCCTTCTCGATATCGATATAGCAGCCGTAGAAGACCGGCAAGAGGTACAAGATAAATTAATGACAGCAATTGATGATCTTCCAATTGTCCTTTTCCTGATGAAAAACCTTTCAAGAAATCCGGAAGGGGGTTACAGATGGAAGGCCAATATTAAAAGTCTCTGGGATAACTATCAGGATATAATTAAAGAGTTGGAATTCGACACTGAAATAGATAAAGAAGTGCTATTCATAAAAGGTTCTGAATCGGAATATATCAATGACGAAGGAAAAACGGCCATTGACAACTGGTTTCCTTCAGCCAATTTAATTACAATCGAAAATGCGGGGCACTGGGTACATGCAGATAAACCTGATCTTTTGCTGCAATCCGTCAGACAATATCTTGAAGACTAAAGGGCTGTGCATCACGCTTACAATTTTTAAGTATATTTTCGTTATAAAGCTATAATTCTGAATATGAAGTTTGTTAAACTGTTTGCGGTTCTATTTGCTATTGTAGGAATTTCTGCAACCACCATACAGAGAGATAAGTTATATGAGATCTCCAAGAACATTGAAATCTTTATCAATGTCTACAAAGAGCTCAATGCGAACTATGTTGATGATCTTGACCCCAACCAGTTAATGCGTGTGGGAATAGATGCCATGGTGGGTTCACTGGACCCTTATACCAATTATATCAGTGAATCTGAAGTGGCGAGTTATATGATTAATACAGAGGGTCGCTATGAGGGCATAGGTGCTATCGTGGAAAAAATCGGTGACTATGTGACCATCATAGAGCCCTATGAAGATAGCCCTGTTCTTGAAGCTGGCCTGAAGGCCGGAGATCAGATTATAGCCATTGAGGGGCAGTCTACACTTGGAAAAAGCAAAGAAGAAGTAAGTAATTATTATAGAGGCGTACCTGGTACTTCCATCAGAATGCGGATTCGAACCGCTGAAGGAGAAGAAAAAGAGGTAGACCTTACCCGCAGAGAGGTCAGTATTCCCAACGTACCCTATAATGGATTTGTGGATGATAATATCGCCTATGTATCATTGACCACTTTTACTATGAATGCCAGTAAAAACATCAAGAAGGCACTCCGGGAAATGAAGAATGAAAACGAGAATATAGAAGGTATCATTCTGGATCTGAGAGATAATGGTGGCGGTTTGCTGAGAGAAGCTATTGCCGTTTCCAATGTTTTTATCCCCAAGGATAAAGAAGTGGTAAGTGTAAAGTCAAAAGTCAGAGAACGTGATGAATCTTATAGATCTCTTGAGGATGCATACGATCTGGAAACACCGGTGGTGGTATTGATCAATAAGAATTCAGCATCTGCATCAGAAATAGTTTCAGGTGTATTGCAGGATTATGATAGAGCCATACTTATGGGACAGAGAAGTTATGGAAAGGGCTTGGTCCAAAACACCAAAGAGGTTGGTTATAACTCGCGCATCAAGCTTACGACTTCCAAATATTATATTCCAAGTGGTCGCTGTATCCAGAGTGTTCAATATGAAGACGGTGAGCCTGTAGATATTCCAGATGAAAAGAGATCCAAATTTAAAACCTCAAATGGCAGAACTGTGCTGGACGGTGGCGGTGTGTCACCAGATGTATATCTGGAAGTGAAAGAAGATCCTGAAATTCTGGAAGCCTTGAAAAAAGAGTTTATGATTTTTGCATACACAAATAGATATGCAGAGCAGATGGATTCTAGCCAGATCACACTTGAAATAGAATTCAAGGATTTTGAAGATTTTAAAAGATATGTGGCTTCCAGGGATTTTAACTATAAGACAAAGTCTGAAAAAACATTGAACAAGCTAAATGAAATGTTTGAAAGCCAAGACATAGAGGGTGCTGGTAACCATATAGATGAAATTGAGTCTATGGTCCTTGCCAAAAAAGAGAATGCCCTTGACAGGGATAGCCTTGCCATTATTGATGCTATTGAATTGGCATTGGCCACAAGACTTAACTATCAAACGGGTAAAGTGTATCAAAAACTAAAAAATGATAGTGAGATTGTATCTGCAATCGAACTATTGAAAGATACGAATAGGTATAACGCCATCTTGAATGGCGCCGAATAGATCGATTTGTCAGAGCCATATATATTAAATATTGAAACCTCAGGTCCGGATTGTTCTGTATCCTTATCGAAAGGCACCAGGCTCTATGCTGTCAAAAAAACGGAAGACAATTGGCAGCATAGCCGAGAATTGACTTTGCTTATTGACAGTTTGATGGCTGAACACAATCTGGAATATAGGCAATTATCGGCGGTATGCGTTTCCAAAGGCCCCGGATCCTATACTGGATTGCGTGTAGGTCTATCGGTTGCCAAAGGTCTTTGCTACGGACTGGATATACCCCTGCTCAGCATAGATACACTCGAAATAATTGCAACAGCCTTCAAGGAATACTTAAAAGATAGGTCCTACATCATCGCCAGCATTGATGCAAGAAGACAAGAGATCTATTATCAAATTTTTGATAGAGATTTTAAAGCCCTTGACGAGGCCCACAATTTAATACTGGAAGAAAACAGCTTCTCGGACTATCCGAACAGCCTTTTTTGCGGTGATGGTGCTGCAAAAGCCACAGAAATTATTAAAAGTGGGGATCTGTATTTTAAGCACAGCAAACCTTCTGCAGAATTCATGGTGAAGCCTGCTTATGAACGATTTCAGGCTGGTCAGTTTGAAGATACTGCCTATTTCAGTCCCTTCTATCTTAAAGCGCCCAATATAACCAGTTCTAAAAAGCCCCTTTTTTAGCAACTATTTGACACATTTCAAAGTTATATTGATATAAAGCGTTGATTATCAGATACTTTTTAAAACATATTTATAAGGTTATTCTTTTTTGGTACAGTTTTGGTATAAGTCCTACCAGTATTAAATCAACTTTATTAAAACTTACCTATGAGAAATAAGAAGAACGAAACTGTTACCCTGAAAAAAGGTGCGAGTGACATACAGTTGGATTATGCTGACCTTAGGAAAGCTGTTCTTGTGCTCAGGGCTGTAAATCATAAGCTCAGACAGCGCATAATAGATTTGTTGGATAGCAGCGAAACTATGACTGTAACCGACATCTATATCAAACTAAGACTGGAACAATCAGTCGCATCGCAACACCTGGCAATTCTTAGAAGAGCTGGCGTGGTTATAACCGAAAGACAGGGTAAGTTCATCTACTATTCTTTAGACAAAGATAGATTAAACCAGATCTCCAAATTGGTGGAGGACCTGGCGGGGTAATATTTCTTAACAGGGTAATATTTCTCTGGTAAAAGTTGTTGATCTAACAGATTAACAACTTTTTTTATATATATACTACTTGTTATTAGCACATAACAGTTTAAAAAAAATCATAATATTTCTTTTTTTCTTCATTCTGTTTTCACATCTTTGTATCAAGGGTCTATAAAATAAATAAGAAAACTAAGTAAACTAATGAAGAAGACTAAGGTTAGGTTCGATCATCAGAAGCTACAGTATTCCACTATTTTGATGAAAGCTTTAGCACACCCACTCAGGTTAAGAATTCTAGAATTCATTGACAGTCAAGGTGTTATAAACGTTAATAAAATTTACAATACACTTAAGATCGAGCAATCGGTCACTTCCCAACATTTAAGGTTGCTTAGAATGGCAGGTGTTGTGAACGCCAATAAGGAGGGTAAGTATGTGCATTATGATATAAACTATGATGTGCTTAAACGTGCAGAAATGGCGGTAAACAGATTCTTAGGCAAAGCCTAAGAGACTAGAATCAGGCCAGATTACCCGTTTCCATCTTATTAATTTCCTCGTTTTCATTTTGCTTTTTGTTACTGATAAAGTACGATCTGTAGAATAGCAATATCATTGCTACACCCACGGATATAGCGGAATCAGCTACATTAAAGACAGGTTTGAAGAAAGCAAATCTATCGCCACCAATCAATGGAACCCATTGAGGGAGATAGGTATCAATCATAGGAAAGTAGAACATATCTACAACTGATCCTTGTAGGAATCCGGCATAACCGCCAGCTTCAGGGAGAAACTCTGCGATGCCGCAATGAAAACAAGATTCTGAAAAGACAAGGCCATAAAACATACTGTCAAGGATATTGCCGATAGCTCCTGCAATAATTAACGCAAAGCTCATTTGAAGTCCAAATGATTCCCCCGTTTTGATAAGTCCCCTGAGAAAGTAAATCAGGAATCCGACCATCAATATTCGAAAAATGCTGAGGATATACTTGCCGGTCATGCCTCCAAAGCTGAGACCGAAGGCCATTCCTTCATTTTCAACGAAATGAATTCTAGCCCAATCCAAACCAAGAATATTGAATCCGCCCCCAATTGGAAAGCTTGTCTTGATATATATTTTTAAGCACTGATCAATAACCAGTACCATCAATACCGTTAATATAAGTATGCTTGTCTTTTTCAAAAATCTGTACTTGAGTTACTTGTTTGGTGCTTTGTTTTTCTTGGCTTCTATACTCAATGTAGCGTGGGGTACTGCCTTCAATCGCTCTTTGGAAATGAGCTTTCCGGTCTCCCTACAGATACCATAAACCTTATTACTAACGCGCAATTTCGCGTTATTAAGATGTTGAATAAGTTTTTTCTGGCGTGAAGCCATCTGTTGAAGTCGAGCACTCTCAACAGTACCAACACCATCATCTAGACCTTTTACTTTCGTACCGTCATTTTCTGCCAACTCTTTGATCTGACTTAGGTAATAATTGAGCTCATCTTCTGCCTTATTGAGCTTATTATCAATTATGGCTTCAAATTCTTTCAATTCCTCATCGGAATATCTTGTTTTTTCCTCCATATGAAAGTGTTTTGAATGACGTTAACAATTCCAGTGTAAGCATCAAACGGACATATCCGCCTTTTTAGCACGCTCAAAGATAATCGCTTTTAGTACTTTTAAGACAATAATACGACCAAAGCTCGATTATTTTTACGTCCACACCCTTTGGCCAGCATTTTGATCAACCAAGCCTATACCATATACGATATGAGATTACACAAGAAATTGATTTATAGTTTCATTTGCCTGATTTGTTTTTGTATTCAGAATCAAAATCTATCCGCTCAGTCTAGCAATCAAGATAAAATAGACAGTCGCGTATTCGAAACACTTGACAATCAAAAGTGGGCTGACTGCCTGATATCTTTTAAAAAGAAGACTGACCTTTCAGGTGCCAGGTCTTTGAAAAACAAAGAAGAAAAGGGCTTGTTTGTTTACAATGCACTATACGCAACAAGCCAAAGGTCACAAAAGCAAACCATCGACTATCTTCAAAATGAGAACATCAGTTTTTCTTCCTATTATCTTGTAAATGCTATTGCCGCCAAACTAAACAAAGAGCAGGTAATTTATCTCTCTGAAATTGATGCGATTTCAAACATCAGTTTGGATCCTGGCGTAAGACTGGACAACATACAATCTTCCGGCTTCGCAAAAAACAACGCTGATGCTGAATGGGGTATCCAGATGATCAATGCAGATAGTGTATGGACCATGGGCTTCGAAGGGCAAGGGGTTGTCATTGCAGGACAGGACACCGGGTACGAATGGGAACATTCCGTATTGAAGTCTAAATACAGAGGATATGCAGATACAATTGCAGAACATAATTACAACTGGCATGATGCCATTTTTGAAATAAATCCAATGCATAACGATTCGGTAGCAGATGCTTCAGCGAATCCTTGCGGCCTCTCAGTCCCCTACCCTTGTGATGATCACAATCATGGCACACATACCATGGGCACAATGGTCGGTTCTGATTCAATGAACCTCATAGGTGTTGCGCCAATGTCAAAGTGGATTGCCTGTAGAAACATGGACAGAGGTATTGGAAAGCCCAGTACCTATATCGAGTGTTTTGAATGGTTCCTTGCGCCCACCGATCTGGAAGGACTGGAACCAAGACCTGATCTTGCACCGGATGTAATCAATAACTCCTGGAGTTGCCCAGAAGATGAAGGATGTAACGAAAGCAATTGGGCTTTAATGCAAGAGGCTATAGCCAACCTGAAAGCAGCTGGTATTGTTGTGGTTGTTTCCGCAGGAAATGATGGCCGGTTCGGTTGTGCAACCATAGCCAAACCGCCTGCAATGTTTGAAGAAAGTTTCGCTGTTGGTGCTACCAGAAGCGATGATTTGATTGCAGATTTCAGCAGCAGAGGGCCCGTGGCTATAGACAGCAGTTTCAGATTAAAACCTGACGTATCAGCGCCCGGGCAAAATGTAAGATCCTGCATTAGAAATGGAGGTTTTGCCAACTTTAGTGGAACAAGTATGGCTGGGCCTCATGTCGCTGGTGCCGTAGCACTTATCATAAGCGCGAATCCAGAGCTAAGGGGACAGGTTGAAACCATTGAATCCATTCTGCGCAATAGTGCTGTCCAAATAATTGACTCCACCGACTGCTTTGGTGTTTCAGGCCTTTCCATTCCTAACCATGTCTACGGTCATGGTCGTATAGACGTGTTGAAGGCAGTTGAGATGGCACGGGCCATTTCGTCATCTGAAGATCTTCCTCTGGCAAGCAACAATATCAAAGTGTATCCAAATCCAAGCAGCGATATAATCCATATTCAAACAGATCTGATATCTCCGGATGTTGAAGCTATGTTGACAAATATCTATGACAATCAAGGGAGATTATTGCGCTCAATCAGAGGTATCGCTACAGTCGTCGATGTCTCAGAATTGGAAGCCGGACTATATGTCTTGCGCATTCAAAGCAAAGATATCAGTTCAACTGCACGGTTTATTATTGCCCGTTGATAAACTGCTCTCCCAATGCCAACAGAACCATTGGTATGGCATTGTTGATGGCATGAACTAAAATACTATAAGACAATCCATTGCGTACACGTAGATAGCCAAGATACAAGCCAATAAAAAATTGCGGAAAGACAAGAATTGGTGTGTAGTACCACGGCATCATGTCATGAAAATTGTAGATGTGAATGAAGGCAAACAAGGCCGCACTCGTATAAAATATATAAGGAAACTTATCCTGATACCAGATTTTCAATTGTTCAATCAAATTTACTGACTTCCAGAAGAGCACCAGTATTGTAAGAGAGGATGCTATCAAGAGCAGTAAAAGCGCGAAGAGGCTTAATGAGCCATTAGAATACAAGGCCATGCTCCCTAAGGCCACAATTATCGGTAAAGCTATAAATACCAAAACCGGCTTCGTCAAATAATATCTGAAAACGAGCTCTTCAAAAATCGGCGCAATAATAACAGCCAGAATAAATATTTTCCAAAGGCTCAACTGGTCAAGCAAATCATCCAGTTTGTGTGCTGATTCCTCGACGCCGATGGCATTGAAAAGGAGACCAGCCAGAATGAGTTCTATTGTGAAAACCAGAAAAAACAATATCACGATGTGATTCAGTTTTTCAGGTACCATTCTGGTCCAATGCAATCCGGGCCGACTTAGAAATCGCAGGTAATCTTTTATAGCTTCTTCCAAGCTTGTAATTTATAATTGTGAAGGAGTTATCATGTTAATTGCTTGCACGCTTAGCTATATTTTGTGCAACCGTTATCCAATTTATGCTATTATATTAAAAATATGTAATATGATTGTTCGATCTTTGACGCATGCAACAGATGAATGTAAGTGAATCGTATCTGAATGAACTGAATGATGTCCAGCGTGATGCTGTAACAAGCCTTGATGGACCTGTGATGGTAATAGCTGGACCCGGATCTGGCAAGACACGGGTGCTTACTTATCGCATAGCGCATTTATTGCGTTCAGGTGTTCCACCCTGGCAAATCCTTGCCTTAACCTTTACCAATAAGGCGGCAAGAGAGATGAAGGACCGAATTGAGAAGGTTGCAGGTCAGGATGCCTACAAGGTTTGGGCCGGTACTTTTCACTCAATATTTGCCCGCATATTGAGAGTGGAAGCCCACCTCATTGGCTTTCCCAATGATTTCAGCATCTATGATACAGATGATTCCAAGAGCCTGATCAAGGAAATCATCAAGTCCATGAGTCTGGACACCAAAACCTATAATGTAGGAGCCATCAGATCTCGCATCTCATCCGCCAAAAGCAATCTCATCACTCCCAAGATGTACAATGCAAATGCTGAGTTACAGGAACAGGATAAGATGAACAGAAGGCCGATGACTTTTAAAATCTATGAAAAGTATGTGGCCAGATGCCAACGTGCAGGTGCAATGGATTTTGATGACTTACTGCTCCAGATGTTCAGATTGCTATATCAGAATCCGGATAATGTCAGAGCCAAGTATCAACAACAATTCAAATACTTGATGGTAGATGAGTTTCAGGATACAAACTTCCTACAGTATGAAATCTTAAAACTGCTCAGCATTTATGATGGCAGCCCTAACAATATTTGCATAGTAGGCGATGATGCCCAGAGTATATACAGCTTCCGTGGCGCTACCATAGAAAACATCCTGCAATTCGAGCATGACTTCCCTGATGTGAAGACGTTTAAACTCGAGCAGAATTACCGATCAACGCAGCACATTGTTCAGGCCGCCAACGAAGTTATTACCTACAACAAAAAGCAGATCAAAAAGGAGATATGGACCGATCGAAATTCCGGTAATAAGATCAAGACGATCAAAGGTATGTCTGATACCGAGGAAGGACGAATGGTGGCCAATGCCATAATTGAACAAAAGAACAGATTTTCTCTGGCCAACAGTGATATAGCCATTCTCTATCGAACCAATGCGCAATCAAGAGTATTTGAGGAACATTTGAGAAGAATGAATATCGCCTATAGAATTTATGGGGGACTTTCATTTTACCAAAGAAAGGAAATAAAAGATGTATTGGCCTATCTCAGATTGGCTGTCAATACAAAAGATGATGAAGCGCTGAAACGCGTAATCAATTATCCAAAACGTGGTATCGGTCAGAGCACGATCGATAAACTGGCACGATTGGCTGATGATAATGAAATATCCATGTGGCAATGCCTTTCACAAATAGAACTAAAGCCAAGAGCTAAAAACTCTGTTGGGAAATTTGTGGAAATCATCAAGTCTTCACAAAAGAAAGCAGCAACTGAAGATGCCTATAAAACAGCGCTTTTTGCCATTAAAAAGAGTGGTATTGTGGATCTTCTGAAGGCAGAAAACAGCATGGAATCTCAAAATAGAATTGAAAACATCAATGCACTTCTTGATGGTATTCAGGAATTTGTAGAAGATGATGTGCTTGACGAGGGGGAAGATATCAATAAGCAGGAGAGAACCCTTTCCAATTTCCTACAAACTATTTCCCTGATGACAGATCAGGATGAGGACAAAGGTCAGGCTGATTCTGTTACCTTGCTTTCCGTTCACTCTGCAAAAGGGCTTGAATTCAAATCTGTCTTTGTAGTGGGACTGGAAGAAAATCTATTTCCTTCCTACATGTCACTTTCATCACCTGAACAATTGGATGAGGAAAGAAGATTGTTTTATGTTGCCATAACCAGAGCAGAAGAACACCTGACATTGAGTTATGCTAACAGCCGCTATCAATATGGTCAGATGCGATTCAATGATCCCAGCCGATTCCTTGAAGAGATTTCAGAGCATAATCTTGAAAACACAATCACGATCAAGAAGAAACCTGAATTCGGGCCTCCTAAAGTGCTTGGTAAGTTTAAACCACTATCAGCCAGCAAGCCCAAAGCATTGGCCATCGACCCGAAGGATTTCAAACCAGATAACAGCAGCGATATTCAACCGGGACAGCGTGTTTTGCACATGAAATTTGGCGTTGGAGAGGTTAAATCCATTGATGAAAGGCGTGTAGCTACCATCATTTTTGAAGATTTGCATGAAAATGCCAAGAAAAGAATCATGCTGAATTATGCAAGACTCCAGATCCTGCCATCCTGATTTCAAAACTTCTGATTCATAGGGCATTTGATGCTATCATATTAAAACTTATTCTAATAGCAAGAAGATCAAGGCATTCAAGAGCATAAATATTCTGAAAATCAGCTTAATAATACCCTCCATATTTTTAATAGAACACAAAAATCTGTTAATATTGCATCTTTAATTACCCTCTGTTAATATTTAATCGAAAAAACAGTTAAAACAAAAGTTATGAAATACAGTGTCTTATTATTGTCTTTGGTTTTGTTCGCTTCATGTGCGACTAATAAAAAAATTGAGGAAGCCGTTGCACCGGTACAAGCTGAACTAGATCTTGCCAACGAGCAATTGGGCGAAGCTGGTGAACAAATCAATGATTTGATGGCTCAAAATGACAAGCTTAAATCTGAGCTTAATACTTCTTCTACAACGCTTGACCTAAGAGCTGAGCAAATGGAAGACCTAAGAGCACAATTGGAAGATGTAAAAGCGCAAAGAGACAGACAATTGGATCAAGTTGGTGAGTTAACAGTACTTTCTAAGTCTGCTAACGAGAACATCAAAGAAACTTTATCACAATTGGAAGATAGAGATGAATACATCAAAATGCTTCAAGCAGCTAAGACTAAAGCTGATTCTATCAACCTGGCACTTGCAGTTAACCTTAAAGGTGCTTTGGAAAATGGAATTGCTGATGAAGATATTCAGATTGCAGTTGACAAAACAGTTGTTATGATCAACCTATCTGATAAAATGCTTTACTACAGTGGTAGCGCTAACCTTACAAAAAGAGCTAAAGAAGTTCTTGGTAAAATTGGCAAAATCATCGAAAAGAGACCTGACCTAGAAGTTATGGTTGAAGGTAACACTGATAACGTGCCTATCAAGACAGCTACAATCGCAGACAACTGGGATTTGAGTGTTAAGAGAGCAACAAGTGTTGCAAGAGTACTTATCAAAGACTTCGGTGTAGCTCCTGAGCGCATTATTGCAGCTGGTAGAGGTGAGCACAACCCTATCGCAAGCAACGATGATGCTGAAGGAAGATCTAAAAACAGAAGAACAAGAATCATCATTATGCCTAAGTTGGACCAATTCTATGATCTATTGGACCCAGCTTCAGTTCCTGAATAATGATCTGATATAAGATATTAAAAAAGCCGCTTGGATTTCCGAGCGGCTTTTTTTTTGCACAAAAAAAGAGGATACCCTTGCTGTACCCTCAAAAAAATTCCGACCTACCAGCTTTCGGTAGGTCGGCTTAACCAACTAAATACAAATCAATTTTTTATTTCTTATCAATACGTACAGGGATAGTATATTTCTTAAAATACTCAAGATCACCTGCCGTAAGTGTTTTGTAATTTAAACGAGACTTCAAAGTCTGATCAAGCGATTTATTTGATGTTGACAATACAATGATCTCTGCCTTTTCATTTATCATAAAATCGATATAGACAACAGAGGATTGGTCAACTTCCGCTTCAACGCCTTTCAAGAATTTGTGGAACTGCTTGTTGATCGCAACAGGCTCTTTGCTAATAGGATTATTTGCAAATGTTGTTACGCTGAAAAATGCAAGAAGCATGAAACTCATAAGCCAAGATTTTCTAGTATTCATTTCTTTTTAGGTTTAATGTGATTAAATATTTTCGAATGTTACTTATTAAACGACAGGCTTTCTTTTAGAGTTACAGCCATAAGATAGAAGGGTGGTTTTTTCCGTCGAACACAAGCAGAATTCCTACCAAAAAAATACCTGCTTACAATTTGTCAAGTTGACTTTATATGAAATGTGATAAGCAGGATGTATAAAATGTAAAACTTGCTTTACAGCGATTTAACGCAATTGTAAGGCATTGATTATCAACTTGATAGAATAAACAAGGAATAGAACCGTAAAGAATGGATTCTGAAATTAGGATTTGATCTTGGATTCAAATTCCAGATATGCTTTGAGATGTTTTCTCAGATACGCTTTAACTTCTGAGTCTTTGACAAGCTCTTCAACCGGATTGATATCCTCACCCAAAACCTTAAAAATAGCTTCCTGCTGACCTTTATCATACTCCGTTATAGGTGCTGCACTCCATGAACCATTTTTCTTGAGATAGCGCATTCCTTCATAATGAAAACAGAATTGATTGTATTTGTACTTAGCTAATGTTTCAGCATGGTGATTATACCAATAACTTTGAGAAATTGGAATATTATAAACGTTATTATTAAATAGGTTATGACCATTGAGTTCATTATAACCGGCTTTGGCAGCTATGCTGTGAAACAGCAATCTTGAACTTGTTCTGTGATCGATAATCTTTGGATCATGTATATCATTATCCAGCCAGAAAATAGGAACGCGTGTACAAGCGTCAGTTACGTTGGAAAAATGATAGACCCAATCCTGGTCACCAAAATTCTCCCCGTGGTCTGAAGTAAATACAACCAGATTGTTTTTATCCTCGTGCAAGGATCTTACAAACTCATCCAGATCTTCTCTTATCAGTTCCCAGCTTTTCCTTTGTCGGGATTTAATCGTATTCAGCGTCTTTCCATTTGGAAGAGAATTATCCTTCGTCAGAAAAGTCTGATTGACTATATTAAAAAGGGTTCTCAATTCCGAAACACGTTTGATAGGGTTTCGACTTGAAAACTTAAACTCTGTATCAATATGGTATGGAAAGTGTGTTTCCATCAGATTGATAAACAAGAAGGCACTTTCATTGCGTTTATCATGTTCCTCAAGGATAGCGTTCGCATGATCAAATATGATCTTGTAATATGATCTGAACCACACACTGCCTGCCCTTATATCAGATGAAAGCGATTCCTTTATGGCGTCTCTTGAAAAAAGCTTTTTTCTAATCCTGTGTTTGCCCAGTAATACCAAAAGCTGAGACATCTTCAATCCCTTTTGCTCTGCGAGATCCCAGGTTTTAATGACTTTATTAAATCCTTTGTGCAGGCCAAATATTTCAGTAGTCGCTATATTGGAACTGATCTGATAGGTTTTATAACCTTGCTTCTGCAAAATCTGGCCAAGTGTCAATGACTCTTCATTGAGCTTTCTGGTTTGCGTTGTTGCCCCATGATCATGAGGTAGCTTGCCGGTAAACAAACTGGCTGTGGATGGCAATGTCCAGCAAGCTGGAGAACTTGCATTGGTGAATTGCATGGCATTTCTGCTCATATAGTCCGTACCAATATCACCATGCGTGTAGACAGAATCATAGCGCAGACTGTCAGCGACAATCATTACTATATGTTTAGGCTTATTCTGGGGAACACTATGCATTTACGGTCCTATTGCTCGGTCTACTTAATCAAATCTATGCAGAATTGCAGGCAAATATATCTTAACTCCCTAATCCCTGCTTATTATATGGCAAGTTTACTAAAAATTCTAGTCAAATGCGATTTTCAAACATCTACTGACTGTCTTCAAGGCCAGTCCAATCCTTATGCACTCAAACATACTACACATTCTCCCTTTATTTGCTTCCGCTCTTTCAGATTGTCTAGCACTTCTGATAGTTTTCCTCTAAGATTCTCCTCGTAAAGTTTAGAAATTTCCCTGCTGACACTGACCATTCTGTCTTCGGCTCCCAGATCCTTCAACTGTTCGAGTGTTTTGACCAATCTGTGTGGAGATTCATAGAATACCACTGTACATTCCATTTCCAGGATTTTTGTGAGGCGGGTCATCTTTCCCTTTTTGTGAGGCAGGAATCCTTCGAAGTAAAACTTATCCATCGGCAGTCCGCTCATCACAAGCGCCGGAATGACTGCATTGGCTCCTGGCAAACAACTTAATTCTATACCTTCCTCTACCGCTCTTCGTACGAGAAGGAATCCCGGGTCCGAAATTCCGGGTGTGCCTGCGTCGCTGACCAAGGCTACTTCACTGCCCTGCTTAAGCACATCAATGACTTGGTCTAATTTTTTATGTTCATTATGACTGTGAAAGGATTCCAGTTTGTTTTGGATATCAAAATGCTTTAACAACCGCGCAGTGACACGTGTATCTTCAGCATATATAATATCTACACGCTTCAATATTTGCAAGGCGCGCAATGTAATATCGTCAAGATTGCCAATTGGTGTGGGAACTATGTAAAGCATATATCAAAAATATATATAATAGTGCAATGAACAGATTAGATGTACGGAGAGGACATTTCTGATAATCTGTGCATGGTTAAGAGGACAAAAGCACTATTAAAAGTATCTTAATATTGCGAAATGCTTAATAGAATAATCATTAATTGCGTTTAAAACATATCTTGTCCTCCCGCATTAATAAATAGGACATGACTCTGTTTGTATGAAGTGGACATCAATTATATTACTCTTAATATTATCAGTAGCACTGCAAGCGCAGCCGGCGAATGACAATTGTTTTGGTGCGGTCAATATTCCGTCGGTTAATAATTATTGCTCCGGAGATGCTGCATTCACGAATGTAAATGCCAATCCGGATGCTGTTTTTCCCGACGTTTGTTTTCTGAATTATCAAAATGGTGTTTGGTTTTCATTTGTACCAACCGAGCCAGCCATCATTGCAAGACTCTTTAGTGGTCAGACATTCGGCACAATAGAAGATCCTAAAATGGCTTTATTTACAGGACCATGCAATAATCTTACATATATAGCATGTTCTCCGGGCAGGGCACGATTTGAAGATGAGTTCACTGTCAATGGACTGACGATTGGACAACGCTATTATCTGTTTGTTGAATCAGGCGTTGGTTTGGAAGGTACATTCAGACTATGTATCAATGACTTTCTCGCACCGCCATCACCAGAGTCGGATTGTCCAGATGCTGTGATCTTATGCGATACGAGCCCCTTTCAGGTTGAATCGCTGACAACAGCAGGAAATGACAGAACCGAACTGGACCAGTTCGTAGGTGCTTGCCTGAGCAGTGAATTCAATTCCTCATGGTACAAATGGACCTGTGACGTTTCTGGCACTCTGACGTTTACCCTGACACCGAATAATTATGTTCCCGGGTTTGAGTCTGATGACATTGATTTCGCCCTTTTCAGACTTCCTAATGGGTTGGATGACTGCGCTAATAAGGAGATGATCAGATGTATGGCCTCAGGTGCTAATAATGATGCAAATGGTGTTACAGATCCCTTTCCTACATGGCAGGTGTGTAACGGACCGACCGGACTGTCAGCAACGGATACAGACCAGTCTGAAAACCCTGGATGCCAGGTGGGCAATAACAATTTTGCACAGCAGATAAACATGATATCGGGTGAGTCCTATGCACTGGTTGTCATGAACTATTCCAGCTCTGGCCTGGGCTTTTCTATTGAATTTGGCGGGACAGGAAGCTTCCTCGGTCCTGAAGCAGATTTTGATTTGTTTGCCATTGAAGATTTTGAATGTGACAAGCGCATAGAAATAACAAATAACTCTCAATCACTGGCCGATCCCATAATAAACTATGCATGGAACTTTGGTTTGGGAGCACAACCACAAGTAGCCTCAGGTGTTGGACCGCACAACATAATTTACGAATCTTTTGGACCCAAATCAATCGCCCTGACTGTAGAAACCGAAATGGGCTGTATCGTTACCGAAATCAGAGATATTGACATAGCAGCATGCTGTGCAGATACATCGACGCTTGATATAGCCGCCAGCTCCATAGATGTCTCTTGCTTTGGTGAAGGGGACGGCATCATAAATGTTGAAGGTATATCCGGTGCTCCCGACTACAATTTTAGCCTTGATGGCGGTGACTTTATTCCCAACACCCTTTTCAATGAGTTGGGACCTGGCACTTATGAACTGACAGTACAGGATATCAAAGGTTGTGAGGTTACCACAACCGTAATCATTGAAGAGCCTATTCCCATAATACCCGACGCAGGGCCAGATATCACAATTGATCTCGGTTATGAAGGTGTATTGAATGCCAATTACTCTCCTATGAATCCCGGAGACATAATTGAGTGGTCACCCCCCGATGGATTAAGTTGTACCGATTGTCTAAGTCCAACAGTTATCTCACCTGGAACGACGACCTATACTTTTACAGTCACGGATAGCAATGGTTGTGTAGAACAGGATTTTGTTACGGTGACAACGGAAATCGTGAGGGAAGTTTATATTCCTAATGTTATCACACCAACCACACAGGATGCAAATAGCATATTCAGATTGGGATTTGGACCACAGGTTGATAATATTGAAGAGTTTTGTGTCTTCGATAGATGGGGGAACATCATATACATATGTGAAGATATAGACCCCGATTCCGATTGGGGTTGGAGAGGAGCTTTTGGAACCTGTGACGAGATCAATACAAATGTGAATCCAGGAGTGTATGTTTGGATGGCCAAGATCCGATTTATTGACAATGAAGTAATCACATACGCTGATGACGTTACTGTCTTACGATAAAATACATATCGGAAAAACACTCTTTATTATGGCCATATTCCTGGCCCTATCAAATTCATGTACGAACAATTCAGCTGAACTTAAATCAGTGCTTCCCGATAAAAATATGAAAGTCGAGTATGCTGAAAATGTCGAAATATTATATAGTGACTCAGCAGCTGTTAAGGTAAGAATCACAAGCCCAATCCTAAAAAGATATACCGCCAGAGGTCAGCAGTATGACGAATTTCCTGAAGGCCTTGTCGTTGAATTTCTTGATGAGCGCAAGAATCCAAGAAGCTGGCTCGAGGCAGAATATGCACTGAGAAAGCAGCACGATAAAAAAATATACGTAGAGAAAAACGTCAAGTTATTCAATAAAAAAAATGATCAGCTTCTGACAGATGAACTCATCTGGGATGAGGAAACAGAAGAGCTTTACACCAGTAAACCTGTTAAAATTGCGCAACCCGCCATCGGTGACACAAGCTTTGGTTTTGGATTCAGAGCTGACCAGGAGTTTACCCGCTTTGAAATCGAACGCAGGTTTTCCGCCATTAAGAATATTGAAGAATTAAAGAGTAAACTTGATAAAGGCTCCGAAGATGGGTCTGAATAGGGTTAAATAATCTTTAAAACAGCCACTCCTGGTAACTCTCCATAATTGATCTCCATCATAGTCTAAAAGGCTGATATATCAGCCCATTGATTAACCTAAATCTGTGGCTATGAAAACTTTACTTTACACTCTATTCGCACTTCTTCTCTTCAGTGCCTGCCGTTCGGTAGAAAAACTGGTTGAAAAAGGTCAATATGATGAAGCAATTGTTCTTGCCGCAAGGAAACTAGCAGGCAAGAAGAAAAAGAAAACCAAACATGTAAAGGCACTTGAGAAAGCTTTTTCAAAAATTACAGCTGATGATATGCGCCGTATCGAAGCCCTGGATGCAGAAAACAATCCTCACAACTGGAAAAGAGTTCTGGACATTACCCGCAAAATTGAAAAAAGACAGAATAGGGTTTCACCTTTTCTGCCATTGATAAGTAATGAGGGCTACGAAGCAGGATTTACCTTTGTCAATACCATCCCTTTGAGAAATAAAGCACTGGATGGTGCTGCTGAATACCATTATGCCATTGCTAAAGAATTGCTGATAAGCGCCAGAGCAAAAGACAGTTATGGCCTTGCTCAGGATGCATACTATGAGTTTGAAAAAGTTGAGTTCTACAGGACCAATTATAAAAATACAAATGAGCTCATGAGAGATAGTCGCCATCTGGGTATTGTCAACATATTTATTGATTTCAGACAAGACCGAAGTATGCGCTTAGAAGAAGAATTACTTCTTCAGGGCCTAGGTGAACTCTACAACAGAAATATGAACAGCTTTTGGAAGCGATACTACTTTGAAGCTGACAGCAGTATGAATTATGATTTTGCAAGCGTTCTGAATATCAATCATGTAGATATCAGCCCAGAGCGTGAGCTGGTTAACAATCACATAGACACCAAAAAGGTAAAAGATGGCTGGGAGTATATCAAAGGCAAAAATGGAATGATTAAAACAGACAGCCTGGGCAACAAACTCAAGAGGGACATCTTCATTGAGGTACGTGCAATGGTTACGGAAATTGTACGGGAGAAGTCCAGCTTCGCTGAACTTGAAATTGTGACAATAGATCTCAGCTCAAATCGTGTTCATGACAGTGCAGTCATCTCTTACGAAAATGAATTCAGAGATCTTGCAGTACAGTTTAGAGGTGATCGCAGGGCCCTATGCAACAGCCGCATAGACCACATTAAAGATTTTCCTCTTGCCTTCCCTCCGGATTATGATATGATTCTGGATACGGCTTATAAAATGCAGGATAAGATATACCGAGAAATCAAGTCCATAAGAGTTTGATGAAAGGTCCCGATCAGTCGGGACTTTTTCATTTTAAGCCGGCTTTGAGTATTTTCATTCTAAAAAAATGCGCCTCCCCATATTTAGCCTACTTGTATTCCTTATGGCCTGCAACAACACCAAAACACCAGAAGAGGTCTCCTCTGATATGTACAATGTTGGCATCCTTGTGATGGATGGTGTGTACAATACAGAACTTACGGCACCCTATGACATCTTCCAGCATACCATATTCAGAGAAGGAATTAAACCTATGCGCGTGTACACCATCGCACAGAGCAGGGCCATTATCAATACATTTGAAGGTATGCGTATCATTCCTGATTACAGCTTCAGAGATGCCTATCCGCCCATAGACATACTTGTTGTACCCAGTGCTGAACACCACCTTGATTCAGATCTCGAAAATGAAGAAATGATACGCTGGGTAAAGGAGACCGCAGAATCAGCCAGTTTTGTGACTTCACATTGCGATGGTGCTTTCGTTTTGGCCAAAGCAGGATTGCTGGATGCTTATGCCTCAACCACATTCCCAAGTGACATATCAAGTTATCGTGAAATGTTCCCTCAGCTTAATGTGATAGACTCCGTACTATTTGTGCATGATGGAAAATATATTAGCTCGGCAGGAGGCGCACGGTCATTTGAAGCAGCTCTTTATCTCTGTGAATTGCTTTATGGTAAAGATGTGGCAAAGCGTCTGGCCCAGGGTCTGGTAATCGATTGGGATCTGTCAAAAATCAAATACCATGTAGCGGAAGGAGCCATCAGAAACGCAGATCCTCAACAATAATATCCGGGTATTTTGATACATCAAAGTTAAATGCTGTGGTGGCCAATGGGATATTTTTTTCATGCGCCTTCATGTTCATGGTCATTCTGCTACCATCTTTTGAGAAGATCTTAAACCTGATCACACGGTTGCTCTTATCCTCAACTGTTAAGCGCATTTTGGAATATTCAGAATCTGGATCCAGAGGTTTGCACTCAATTTGACTCACAGCCGTACCATCTTCTACAAACTGGCCTGTGAGAGCAAATATGAATTCATCTGATTTGTACAAATTGAAGATTGTATTTGGTGACATATAAGCACCATCTTCACCGAAGTCTGCATCATTTATCTGCAGTTCATTCCTGTCCTTCAAATACAACCAGACGGTTTGGTTGTCGGAAATCACGAGTCTGTTATCGATATCAAGTTCAAATTTATCCCCCGCCTGAATCAAGGTGCCGGAATGACTTTGCATAGGTTCACCAGGAAACTCCATAGCAAGATTGAAACTTATCTTATGACTTCTATGATTGTCAAAATCAGATTTAATCTCCTCTAGAATTTTCAGTGCTTCGGGATCAGAAGCATCTAGATATTGATCACTTGACTGAGAATTCAATCCCAGATTTAAAAGCAGTAAGAATATTAAACTTAGTCTCATGTAGTTATGACGTAATTATACCCCAAAAGTAAATTCCACAGCGCGTAAATTCCATTAAAAGCATGTTAAAGCGCCTAACCTTTTTCCAATAAGGATTCTGAATGTGTGGGAAAACTGGCAGAGCCAATGTGACTGAAGCAGCTTCTATGTCTGAATTCGGCCTGATATTGAGCCAGGAAAGCCTTCAATATCCTATGCAGGTGATCAAAGTCCACATTCCGGGAGTTCTTTTTAGGATAATAACTGATATGATTTAACCGACCATCAGCATCCCAGAAAAAGTTTATCCAAATCTTGACTCCCCTAATATCAAAGCCATTATCATGAGCAAACAGTTCCAATCTGGCAAGTGTCTTTAGAAAGGCCTGGTGACCGCCATCTTCGTTAATCATATCTATATCTGATAATGTTGTAGAGCAACTGGCTATCAGAATTTCGTAGTCTTTACTGTACTCCCCTACTCTAAACACAGCGGGTAGCGTATCCGTTAGCGCAGTTTTTGCACTAAGTTTTATAGATAAAGTGAGCAGAACGATAGAAATAATTAGGACTCTTGTCAAAAGCTTCTGTTTATTGAAATGAATTTTAGATACAATATGTTAACGAAACATAGCTACTACAAAATTTCTATTAATTACATAAATAATTAATTATTAACATATATTTTTCATTCATTACCAATGTTTTCCAAAACGAAATAAGATGATTATAGATATATTGGCCGGCATGTTGATAGCACTGGGAGCCTACCTTGGCTTTACAAGTGGTCTTATTAAAACCGTGTTTGAGACCGTCTCTATCGTTGTAGGACTGGTAGCTACACTCAAGTTATCTCATATCGTCATAGGGCTATTGCAATCCAATATTGATTTCAATCCGTCGGTGCTGTTTGCCCTGGGATTTGTAATAACCTTTATTGTCTCCATAATACTTGTGCGTTTCCTCGGCAAGAAACTGGAAGGTGTATTCAAAACGCTGAATATAAACTTTGTGAATAAACTGGCAGGTGCAGGCTTGTTGGGCTTGTTCTATGCACTTCTCCTAAGCTATGGGCTTTACTTTGCAGATCGTATTTCGCTGGTCTCTGATCATCAGAAACAGCAATCGATTAGCTACCCCGCGTTGAAAACACTACCAGAGCACACTCAAGTAATTGGTAGAAAACTTCAACCCTTGTTCAAAGATTTCTGGGACGCCTTTATCGAAACCATGGATACGGTGAAAGAAAAAGGTGAAGAGCATATCAATTAAAGGGGCATTATCCCTTACCCCTTAAATGATCTATGTAGTTGATCAGTTCAATTTCAGTTACAAACAGAACCTCTCTTGGTTTGCTACCATTGGATTCTCCTACGATACCCAAGGCCTCCATTTGATCCATGATACGACCTGCACGGTTATATCCCAACTGAAGTTTCCTTTGAATCATTGAGGTAGATCCATGTTGATTGGCTACTACAAGTCTGGCTGCTTCTTCAAACATTGGATCAAGATCTGACCATTTGAGATTTGAATCGCCCATCTGGCCATTTTCATCAGCTACCTCTGGAAGGTGGAATGGTTCAGCAAATCCTTTCTGTTCACTAATATGTTGTATTACATCTTCCACTTCAGGGGTGTCAACAAATGCACACTGCAGACGGACAATATCACTGCCCACGGATAAAAGCATGTCACCCTTACCAATCAGTTGCTCCGCACCTTTTGCATCAAGGATTGTTCTGGAGTCGATTTGCGAAGTCACCTTATAAGCGATACGGGCCGGGAAATTGGCTTTTATCATACCTGTGATAATTTTCACAGATGGTCTTTGCGTGGCTATGATCAGGTGGATACCGATGGCTCTGGCCAACTGTGCCAACCTGGCAATAGGTAATTCCACTTCTTTTCCAGCTGTCATAATCAGATCGGCAAACTCATCAATTACCAGGACTATGAATGGAAGAAAACGGTGTCCATCTTTTGGACTTATCTTTCTGTTAACGTACTTCTCGTTGTATTCTTTGATGTTTCTGGCTCGCGCCTTTTTAAGAAGGTCATATCTCTCATCCATCTCTACTGTCAATGACATCAAAGTCTTGATGGCTTTCTTCGTATCTGTAATGATCGTTTCATCTTCATTAGGCAAGAAACCAAGGAAGTGCTTATCCAGATAACTATACGGGAATAGCTCAACCTTTTTAGGATCGATCATCACAAGTTTAACCTGAGATGGGTGTTTCTTATATAACAGGGACATCAAGACAGTATTGATACCTACCGACTTACCTTGACCGGTAGCACCGGCAATAAGTAAGTGTGGCATTTTGGCCAGGTCTGCTACAAACACCTCATTTGAAATCGTTTTACCCAATACAATTGGGAGATCCATTTTGGCATTCTGAAACTTATCGGATCCAGCTACCTCCTTAAAAGAAACAATGTTCTTATTCTTGTTAGGCACTTCAATACCGACAGTACCTTTTCCTGGAATAGGAGCGATAATCCTAATTCCCAATGCAGCCAAACTCAAAGCAATATCGTCCTCAAGCTTTTTGATTGACGAGATCTTTACACCTGGTGCAGGAACGATTTCATATAGAGTTACAGTAGGACCAATGGTCGCTCTGATCTTTGTAATCTTAATATTGTAATTGAGAAGCGTCTTGATAATTTGATTCTTATTTTCCTCAAGTTCTTCTCTGTTAATCGACTTCTTCTGATCGCTGTAATCGTTTAACAATTCGAAATCAGGGTATTGGTATCTTGATAGCTCTTTTGTTGGATCGTATGGCTCGAAGTCATCAATATTATCCTCTTCAACATAGAGCTTTTCACTATCCATATCAGGGACATGTCCCTTCTGAACAGTGTTGGGTGTATCGCTAGAAGCTGCATTTGAATCCGTAGTCTCTTCCGGAATCTCATCCAGTTCCAATTCCAAATCAGGCGCATCATCCATATCTTGTTTGTTGCTTCCGCGCTTGGATTTAGATTTTTTCTCAGCCTCTGTTTCTAAAGACTCCGGAAGACCGAATTCGACGGACATGTCAGAATCGATACTTCCTTCATCTTTAAAATCGGTTTTTGGGCTGGCCCCCTCAACTTCATCAAAAAGTGGATCTCTCGATGATGAATTTCTTTTATTAGTCTTTTTTGTTTCTGCTTTGGGAAAATATTCTTTCAGTCCTGATACAAAATCAAGCTTAGGCAGAGAATAAGTGCCCATATCTGTGGCCATTCTCAGTGTTTCGAACTGCATTATCGGATTGATAATCCAGATAAAGCTGCCTGAAATAAGCAATAGCATAAGAAGTACAAGACCAATCTGACCAAGGAAACTTGCCAGATATGTATACATAGAGTAACCCATTAATCCGCCCCAACTGAATTCAGAGCTTCTGAAAGCAAATTCAAAAACGAGCGAGAAAAAGCTCATTACTAAAATGCTCTTGACAAACAGGTTGAAAAAATTTGCAAATGGTGTTCTTAGAATCAAACACAGACCAAGTCGTACCAAAAGAAATACAACAAGAACTGAACTCAGACCAAATCCCCAGTAGAAGAACATATGTGAAGTATAAGCTCCAAGACGGCCCAACCAGTTTTCAACAATAACTGACCCATCAAATAGCAATGCTGCAGATAGCTGTAATACGCTATCCTGATCATTTTTCCACGTGAAAAAATAGGATACAAATGCAATGGTGAGATATATGGCAAGGAAAAAACACAGAATGCCTAAAATCTTCAGTATGCGCTCATCGTTCAATGCAAGGCGCAGACCACCCTTATTCTTACTCTTTTTAGCTCGTTTCTTAGCCATCAGGAAATCGGTATGAGATTAACAATTACTCTGCGAATATAGACGTATAATTCATATTAAAAAAATTAATCATGTATTTTTTATTGAAATTAAATAGTATACATATTATAAATATATTTAATATGATATTTCTATTATAAGCCCATATCTTAGTTTGTCTGGTAATATGAAAGGTTTAAATTTGCCGAAAATAACCAATCAAATGACCCAAAAGCATATACTTATTGCTGGTGCGGGGGGAATAGGTCAAGCCTCTGCTATCATACTGGCAAACCATGAACAACTCGATGCTAAAATCTATATCGGTGACCGCGCGCTTTCACTTGCTCAAGACATAAGCAATCAAATCAATCAAGCTTGCGGCGCTGAAGTATGCCTGGCTTTTGAGTTTCCCGAAAAAGGTGAAACAGATGAATTGATTTCTATTCTAGAGAAATCTGATATCATTCTGGATTGTTTGCCTGGCAGCCAAGCTCCTAGACTTGCCAATTATGCCAAAAACTATACTTGCCATTATGCTAACTTGACAGAATATGTCAAAGAAACGGAAATGGTAACAGATATAGCAAATACTTCTGATACTGCATTCGTCCTTCAAACCGGTCTTGCACCAGGGTATATAAACATATTGGCTCACCACCTATTTCAAAATTTCACAAAAACATACAAGGTTGACTCCGTTGATCTGGTAGAAATGAAAGTAGGCGCATTATCTAAGCATGCGCAAGACCCACATTTCTATGCTTTCACATGGTCGCCGATTGGTGTAGCCACTGAGTATGTTAAAAATGCACTGGTTGTTGAAGATTTTGAAGCCAAACTGATTCCTTCTCTATCCAAGACAGAAACCATCCTTATCGATGGTATAGCCTTCGAAGATGACTATACCTCTGGTGGAGCTGCAGATTTACCAATAGCACTAGCTGGTAAAACACGTAATCTCAGATATAAAACATTGCGTTACCCTGGTCATTATAATTGGGTCAAATCAATCCTGGAATCTACACCGGACGACGTGGATAAGGTAGATTACCTTAACAATACAATGCTATCCAATATACCTAGTGTGGAAGATGATGTTGTTGTCATATTTGCTGCTGTTCGTGGCAAGGACAACAATGGTGTACTTCGAGCAATGGAGAAAAGCATTTTTGTATATCCTTCTACGATCATGGGTTTCAAATTAAGAGCAATCCAAACGACGACAGCTGCCCCGCTTTGCCAGGCCGCGTTAATGCTTCTTGATAAAAATCCTAAAGGTCCAATATTCCAAAGTGAGATCGATACTGAAGCCTTCCTTAACGGGCCTATAGTATCCAGCATCTATGGCAATATCTGATGATAAAATAATAACTATCTCTAAAGCCTGGATTAAAGAATTTGTTATCCGGTATCAGCTTTGTCCTTTTGCTTCAAAGGTCTACGATAACGACGAGATACTTTATCAACATAGTGGTTCTACTAACTTACTGAAACAAATGCAATCTGTTATTACCACTTGTGGACAGTTGAGTGACTCAATGCAATACACGACTGCCTTTGTAATTATCCCTGAAATTATTCATGACTTCGAAGCATTCCTCGACCTTATGGATAGGTTGGAATGGGCATTGGAAGAACTTCAACTAAATGATCGTTTTCAATTGGCAGGTTTTCACCCTGATTACCTTTTTGAAAATACAGATAACGCTACCTCTGGTAATTACACCAACCGATCGCCCTACCCTATGGTACATATCCTGGATGTGACGGATGTAAAAGCTGCTATCGATTCTCATCCTGATATAGATTCTGTCCCTGCTGACAACATAAAAAAGCTGGAAAATCTGGGTGTTGATGAATTGGCTAAGATGTTGAAGCGCTTCACCAATGCATCGGAATGAATGGATCTTAAAAATGTCAACTACTTTACATTTCTTTATATCTGATTGAGCTTTAGGCATGATGGCTGTAATTTTGCTATGATTGGCTTAGGCTAACACCTCTTTTATACACCCTGCATTTATTGGAATTTTTTAATTCGGGATACCAAGCGTGTTCCACCATTGCATATGAATATCACAAGATATCAATCCTTACCGCTTGATTACATCGTGGTCTGTAGAAGTCTTTGCTTTGCAGGCCTGTTTGTCATTCTATCAACTTTAATCAGTCCAGTAATTGCACAATCCCCAATATCGTCTTTTGCTGATGAAACCGGTTCAATTGATTTCCAATTGACATCAGGTACTTTCAGGGACCAACCAAGTAACAGTAATTCAAATGCAGCAAGTTTGAGATCCTTTCGCAGAAGGCGATATGACCTTGCCCGCGGATGCGGAGATCAAATTTGCTTATCTCTATTGGGCAGGATCAGGTGCAACACCAGATAATACTGTAACTTTTGAAGGAACAACTATCAACGCGACGAGGACATTCAGTGATACAAGACTAATCGGTGCGCTGAATATTCAATACTTCGGTGGTTTTGCTGATGTGACAACACTGGTAGAAACAGTACATGCACCAGGAACGACACACCGCTATACAATGACAAATTTGACGGTAGACAATACCGCAAACTATTACAATTATCAAGGTACAGTAGCTACCTGGACGCTTGTTGTGGTCTACCGTGCGCCAAGTATTGTAGAAGATTACAAAATCGTAATCTATGATGGCATGGAGATCTTCTGGAATGGTTCAGGATCTGTAACCAACAGTGCCAACTTTACGCTTGACGGATTTGCCATCGGTACAACCGGTGATGGTGAGATGGCTGCAGCGATATATGAAGGTGATGCGACAATTCAGAACAATGAAAGTCTGACACTTAACGGTAATAACCTCCTTCCTTCTGGTAACACACACGACCGTTCAAGTAATGTACCTGGGGTTGGTGGTTGCTGTGTCGGTTATGGTCTGGATGTGGATGAATTTGATATTACATCCTATCTGACCCCGGGTGATGAGAGTGTCGATTTCGGTGTCTCAACCGGTGGCGACTTGATAATCGTGAATGCGCTCATTGTGCGGATGAATTATGTCCCCTTACTCGATTCCGATCTGGATGGTATCCCGGATGTTGTCGATTTGGATGACGATGATGACGGGATCTATGATACACAAGAAGTCTGTGGAACAAATCCACTACCACTCATACGATCACGGGATATTCGTGTCGTAATCGATTTGGATGAATGGGAAAATGAAACATCTTGGGAACTGGAAGTAAATGGTGGTGCGATTGCATCGGGCCAGGATTATCCTTCCTCTGCAGATGTTATTGACAATACATATGAAGTATTTACTGGTGGTTGGTACACATTCCAGATATATGATTCCTGGGGTGATGGTTTGAGTCTGAATGGAGGCTCAGATGAAAATGGTACATCAGGTTTTCAATTATACGTGGATGGCAATTTACAATTTGATAGTGGTCCAAGTCCTAACTTTGGTACCACAGATAGTACCGGCTTCCTGGTTTGGTTGCGTCTGGATCCTTACAATTGTCTATTTACCGATCCCAGTGCAGATGACGACTATGATGGGATTCCTAACTATCAAGATGCCGATTATTGTACGCTCAATGTAGCCGGTGCTTGCGCCGCATTCGATGAAGATGTTGATGGTATTCCAAACTATCTTGATACCGATTCCGATGATGATGGTTGTAGTGACGCGAATGAAGGCTACCAGGACCCCAATGCAGATGGTGGAGATAATGAAGCTTACGGCATCGGAGCACCGCCTCCAACAGATCCCGATGATGGTACTGTAATAGCCGCTTCTTATCAGGTACCAGACCCTTCTTATCTTGATGCACTTGTCAGCAGTATATGTGCCGGCAGCTGTACAACAATCTATACAAACGGTTTTATTCGCTATAACAGACTCGAATAAACTGTACTAAAGTATAGTTCAATTGACACTTCCCTATTCTTATCTTTGGCAAAATCCGTATTTTCATACTGACTGAAGATTCGTCATATCTATACCAGAGATGATCTCTGTAGCTATTTAATATGGAAGGGAAAAAATTGAAGATACTTATTGTAGAGGATGAGGTACTCATTGCAAAGCATATCGAAGATGCGCTATTGGAAAACGATTTCCTCCCAATTGGCATAGCTCACGACAGTGAAACAGCTCTTGATTACATCAATAACAGACAACCGGAATTCATCATATTGGATATCAACATTGATGGCTCCAAGGATGGTATTGAAATAGCCAATATTGTAAAAGACAACTACGATATTCCCTTTATGTTCCTGACAGCATTATCAGACATGACGACACTTGAACGCGCTAAAAAAGCCAATCCCTGCGGCTATATCGTCAAGCCATTTAAAACTAGAGATCTTGTAAGCAGCATAACAATTGGCTTGTACAATTATGATTTTCGAAAAGGAAATAAACCACTCACTATTGATACGGTCAACAGTCTTGCTGTAGAAAACCTCAGCCCTAAGGAATTTGAAATACTGCTTGATCTTACAGAAGGTTTTACCAATGCTCAAATTGCCAAAAAGCAATTCATCTCTCTAAGTACAGTTAAATTTCATACTCAAAATATCTATTCCAAACTGGATGTCAGAAACCGCACATCCGCTATAAAAAAGGTGTTACAGCAATAAGCCCTATACCCATGATGAGATCCCTCCAGTATACAAAATATATATACCAGCTTCTAGCTGTAATTATACTGGTAGCTACTACAGGAGAACTCATTTCTCAGGAAAAACTGGACGCTGAAATCAAAGCCGCAAAGGCATATGAGGAAAAACAAAGAGAAGAAGCCATCAAGCTTTGGCAAGAAGCCAGGCAATCCTACAATGAGCAAAATAGGATTGAAGATGAAATCAGAGTTGTTAAAGAAATAGGCAAAACCTATATGCATCTTTTCAAAATTGATAGCGCTCAGCATTACTATACATTAAGCAGAGATATAGCCAAGGCCAATAATAAGGAGATGGCCTATCTTGGCGCATTGAATTCTCTTTCAGCTATATATGTTTTCAAAAGTGAACAGGATAGTGCCGTTGCCACTGCAAAAGAAATTCTTAGTTTACCCTATGCACCTCCCGATCATGTATCTGATGCTCACTCCACCTTGAGTACGATTTACGAGTCGCGATTTGAATATGACAAGGCTAAGGAAAATATCAAAGCTGCAATTGCATTAGACTCCATGAGGCAAGATTCTTCAAGTCTTCCATTCAATTACACAACACTGGCCAGACTTAAATCGAGAGAAGCTAAGAATGATGAAGCCATTGAGTTATTGCTAAGATCAATTGAATATCTGCGCGGTGACCGTGATAAATTCAAATATGCTTCTATTTACTATGAGATTTCAAAAACATTCTTCAGTCTCAACAATTTCTACAAGAGCCGTGAATATGCTCAGCGATCTCTTGAAATATGTGAGGAAATGAATCTTAAGACCACCAAGATTGATGCGCTTGTCATGATGGCTTTGAATGAAGAAAGGGAAGGCAATTATGAGAAGGCGCTTAAATATTATTTCGAAGCTGAAGACATCTCGATAAACAAGAATAAAAAAAGATCTCTTATCACCATTAATCTGGGGATCGCAGCATGTTATCTTGAACTGGATGAACTTAAATTCGTAAAAGAGCGTATTGATCAAACAACTGAGCTTATCGCCAAATCAACCAACACTTCACTTAAGCTCAAGTTTGAATATATCAAACACATGTATAATTACAAATCTGGCGCAGCTGGGTCCATCTCCCAACTGGAATCTACTTACAAGAAAGCTCAGGAATCAAAATCGCTATATATGGCGAAAAGCCTTTCAGGAGTTATCTCCAAGGCCTATCAGAACAGCAATCCCAAAAAGGCCTATGCATACATCACAGATTATAACAGCCTTAAAGATTCGATATATGTCCTCCAGCAAAGTTTGATGGCTCAGGAGCTCGAGGCCAAATATCAGAAACAGGAACAAGAGAGTCAGATCGAATTATTGGCAGCAGAGAACAATCTAAAATCAAATAGATTAAAACAACAGAATATGCTCATATGGGGAACCTGTATAACTCTTGGTTTATTCGCTATTCTCCTATTCATCATATTCAGGTTTTACAGAAGTTTAAAACAACAAAAGTCTATTGTAGAAAAATCTCTAAACGAAAAGAATGTATTGCTCAGAGAGATTCATCACCGTGTCAAGAACAATCTGCAAGTAATATCATCCTTACTGGCCTTACAATCACGGTACATTGAAGACGATAATGCTCTGACTGCCCTACAGCAAGGCCAGGACAGGGTGCATTCCATGGCTTTGATTCATGAAGATCTCTATCGAAGTGAAAATCTTAAAGGCGTTGATACCGAAATCTATTTTGAACAGCTGATCGATAACCTTTTTGAATCCTATAATATTCATGAAGACAGAGTGGAACTGAAAATGGATGTTGAACCTATATCGCTTGATGTAGATACAATGATTCCCCTGGGTCTTATACTGAACGAATTGGTAAGCAACTCCCTCAAACATGCCTTCAAGGGAGATAGGAAAGGCGTCATCAACATCAGTCTAAAAGAAAAGAATAAAGCGCTTCATCTCAATGTAAAAGACAACGGATCAGACATCAGCTCTACAGATGAGATAGATGGCAAATCCTTTGGATTTGAGCTTGTTAAAGCTTTTGCCAGGAAACTCAAAGCTGAGATGGAAATATATATTGACAATGGCCTTGCCATCAATATGATCATCAAACAATACGAAAAAGCGGCTTAAGCCCAAACTCTTCCTCATTCCTATACCAAAGTATAGCTCAATATATTAACGCATTATTAATATTTGATCATCCAAATATTCAAAAGAGATGATCATTAAATTGAGCGACTGGTTCAGGAAGAAAAAGAAGGAAGACCCCCCAGAGGAGCTCACCGACATTCCTGAAAAATTCAGCAATGACAATCTGATCATAGAATCATTGCTTACCACTCTTCGCGAACTGGATGAAAAGCTTAATGAGCATATGGAAGGCAGTGGTTCAGAAAGTGAAGAATAAAATAAGCACCATTTCTCCCTAATGATAAAAACTATCCTAAAGTACAGTACTATAAATGTTGCAATTGCCCAAATTTGAGTATTGAATGCAGAAAGATGTCAATGTGAGCAAGCCATTCAAGAACAAAAATCTATCATTAGTAAATTGAGCAATTCATTGACAAAAAACTTGCTTAGCAAAATATCCGAAACGTAAATTTAATTGGTTTACAGTAGTTAAAAAATCCGGTACTTAAATACCGGATTTTTTTATTTCGTATACTGTCATAACGTGAAACTGTACTAAAGTACAGGAAAGACCACATCTATTCTGATAATCTTTACAAAACATTATTACAACTATATAATTCAAGTAAGATGATTATTAAGAATATAAAAGTATCGAATCGTGAAATGGAGGTCCTCAACTTGATCAGTTATTCATTTTCGACAGTGGAGATAGCTAAAGAATTATTCATCAGTCCTGAGACAGCAAAAACACATCGCAAGAATCTGCTTCTGAAGCTTGATGCGAAAAATTCTGCCGGTCTCATCAGAAAAGCATTTGAAACGGGTCTGCTTCAACTAGAACAAAGCATGCGTCTAGAACGTGCAAGCTGATCTTCTTCTATAATATCTAATTCATTAAACAATCTATCATGAAAAAATATGATCTAATTAAACTAGTTTTTGCATTAGGGGCGCTGCTTATTTTTGCAACACCCGATGTACAAGCCCAAATCGGAATCAATGCTGATGACGGTATAAAAGTGGGTAATTCAACAACAACTACTGCTGGTAACATCAGATTTGATGGCGCCGACTTCGAAGGATACGATGGCTCTACATGGAAGTCCTTCACTGCAGGCGGTGGCGGGGCTACACCATGGATGACATCAGGTTCCGATGTCTATTATGACGGAGGTGATGTGGGAATAGGCTTGACAAATCCAGCCTACGCTCTTCATGTACTTGATGCTGGATCAACACCAGTAACAATTCAATCTGGTAGTGCCAATACCAACCAATTATTTATGTTTGTTAATGGCTCCACAGCTACGGCAGACAGGTCGTTCATAGGCATGCAGACCAATCAGTTCAGATTTGGAAACAACCGATGGGGTAACAATTTTGATTGGTATGCTACTACTGCTGCAGGTTCAGGAAGAGTTGTCATGACCCTTGATGCTGAAGATGGAAACCTTGGTTTAGGTACAGCTGCCCCATCAGAAAAACTTCATATCACAGGTAACTCTGGTGATGGTATTCTTGTAGAAAATGCCAACCCGGATGTTGAAATACAAGTGACTGGTAATGGTACCGGTGAATTTAAGTTGGTACAGCCAGGCGTTTCATTTGGAGGTGGTGTATTCGCACTAGATGCTGGAAACGATGTGGTTAGAATTGCAACCTCAGCAACGAGTAATTCAGGTATCACAATGAGTACAGGTGATTCTACTCCTAACTTTGGTATTGGTACTTTACCATCAGACGAACACAAGGTCGAAATCAATGTTAACTCTTCTGCAGGTGCTACACCAACAGCTCAGTTGAACATCAGAGAAAACAATAATGCAGACTTCGCAAGACTACAGTTTAGTAACTTCGGTGTTGATGAGTACTGGCACATCGCAGCTAGATCCGCTCCAACGCTATCTGGCGATTCTGACATCCGTTTTTATTTCTGGGATGACGTAGCCAATTCTGGAGTCAACATTCTTACAATTGACGGTGATGCTGAATCAGTGGGTGTAGGAACCACTGATCCGGATCTTGACTTGCATGTAAAGCAATCTGTTTCCAACCAAGGAATCATGGTAGAGCACCAGTCCAACACAAACAACTGGGGTGTAGGTGTTGGTGTTAATACCTTTAATTATAAATTCCTTTTCAATGGAAGTATTGTTGCAGATATTGATGACGCGACAGGTGCTTTCAATGCTTTATCTGACAGATCACTGAAAAGAGATATTGAAGAAATGCCTTCTGTTATGAGTAAGCTTATGGCTCTTAAGCCAAGTACTTACAAGTATAACGCGGATGAAAGCAATACAACTTGTTATGGTTTCATCGCACAGGAAGTTGAAGAAATATTTCCTGAATTTGTAAGCCAACTGGGTGAAGGAGAATATAAAGGTCTGGCGTATGATAATTTTGCAGTGATCGCTGTAAAAGCCATTCAGGAACAACAATCTGTCATCGAGGCACAGCAAGCTCAAATCGATGCTTTAATAAAGCAAAACCAGGAAATTCTTGACAGATTAAATGATTAGTAATTTCTAGTTAATTATCATTATAAATGAAGCCAGGCAATTAATTGTCTGGCTTTTTTTAACGTTTGATTACAAAGTCCTTCAAATTCCTCTGATTCCACATGCATCAATTTCCAGTTTATCTACACTGTGCCGTGGAAGGGACCTGACTGACACCATTCAATAAATTCTATAACGCTTGTCTTCAGGACCTTGCACCTGGATGTCTACGGTGCCATCTGAACAGTTCATTACCCATCCCTTCAACTCAAGCGCATCTGCCTCCTGTTTCGTATAATAACGAAAGCCTACACCCTGGACCATCCCAAAAACCTTTATCCTAAATGCTGTAATCCTACCCATTGGAATTATGCTCTTCAATGAGCGAACCAATCGCCTCATCTAACAAATCATATACATACTGAAACCCGCCCTCATAATAAGGATCCGGAACACCCTTATTCATTCCTGGATGCGTATAGTTCAAAATCAGTTTAACCTTCGCTACCTCATCTTCTGACCTGGCTAGCTTTATAATATTTGCATAATTGGCACTATCCATGGCAAGAATAAGATCATAATTGCTAAAGTCATTTGCTGAAAACTGTCTTGCTCTCTGATCAGTGATATCTATACCGTTTAGATGAGCCGTTTCAATTGATCTGGGATCAGGTTTTTCGCCAACGTGCCATCGGCTGGTTCCAGCACTATCCACTTTCCAGTCAAGACCTTTCTTCTGAATATGTTCACGAAGTATTCCTTCTGCAAGAGGAGATCTACAGATATTACCAAGGCAAACCATTAAAACATTCATATTGAATTTGATTTCTCAATTATCTTATAATCCAAGTTATAACTATAAGATATGAGTTTTTTATAAACTTCCTTGCGTTCCAACAAAGACTTACATCCAAAGATGATGACATTCTCCCTGGCTCGTGTAAGCGCAACATTCAGTTTACGATCAATGCCATCCTCAGAAATATTGCTGATAGAGTCCAATAGTTGGGCTCGACTCACCGCAAGAGATATGGCTATCTGATTACGGGCCCCACCCTGGTAACGTTCAATCGTGTCAACGGTAATGTGGTCTTTCATTGGTTCCGGCATCAGATTCTTTATTAAAGCAATCTGAGACCTGAATGGTGTAATCACCCCTATCGATTCATCAAGCAACTCTATCTCATTCACTTGGTATATCTTCTGCCAGCATTCAAGAATGTTTACCAATAATTTTGCTTCAGCCTGATTGGTCTTTTTTGTGATAGACTCATCCATGGGTACATCGACAAATATGATCCGCTCATTGATTAATATTTCTGAAAGGGAATCAAAAGCCTTGAGCTTTGGCAACTGTCTTAGGCGATCTACTTTATCAAGAATTCCAAGTCGTCCTTCATAGAATTGATCACTGATAAAGCCAAGAATATGCTCATGCATTCGGCCCTGTTGTTCCAATACATCATAGGCCCAGGTCCAGTTTTTGGATATACACATATTGAAGAGACGTTCAAACAATGAATTTGCAAGATTTTGCAGTCCCGCATTCTCAACCAACTCCTGATCAACAACTCTTGATTTATCAATGGGTTGTGTAACTACTGCTGGCAATTGTTTATGATCGCCGATGAGGATGAACTTTTCAAACTGAGCCAGGACACCCACAAGCATAGGTTCCAAAATCTGACTTGCTTCATCGATAATGGCAATTTCAAATTGCTTGATTTTCATTAATTCAGCCATGCCTTGATAAGAGCTTACAGTAGCTACAAAGACGCGTTTCTCACTTAGTAAACTTTTCAAGTCCTTACGTGACTTCACATTTTCAATCACCAATCTTAGGAGACGGTGACGATACTGCTCCGCAGTTGAATATCTTGATCCCAAGCGGATATAATCAATATCATCTATACTTTCAATAGAAGCACAGATTTCATCCACTGCTCTATTCGTATAGGCCAATAGCAGAATATTCTTATTGGTATTTTTAAAATAATATTCCACCATACCTTTCATCATGACACTTGTCTTGCCTGTTCCAGGTGGGCCCCACAACAAAAAGTAATCACGTGCATTTATAGCCTTTTTCAGAACTTCCTTTTGCCTTTCAGTCATTATAGTGTTCTTAACCAAAAGATCTTCTTGCACGTATGAAGGAGGATCTAGGCAAAGTATTTTCCTTCTGTAATCAAGCGGTGCTGACATGAAATAATACAGACTTTGATATTGTCTATTAAATCCACTATCCAGACTATCCGCTTCCAGATGCCAGAATTGGAATCTGTCAAATACTTCAAGATTCTTCTGTCTTGCACGAGGTCTGATCTGTAGTGAATCATCATTAAGTTCTACAATTGTGCACTTAAATACCTGATGATGCAAAACCGCATGCTCAGTTCCGTCATCAGGGTACATGACAGCAATGTCACCTGTTCGAAACCTGCTTAACCTTGAAGACTTCTCGGTGAAGCTCAGCCTGATTATGGCCTGATCCTTATCAGAATGATTTTCTGTTATCTTGAGGTATGACAAGATACGGTGTGTGTCAAGCTTCTCTTGTATGCTGTCCAACCAGAGAGAAGCCAAGCCATTATTTTTGAACAAGCCATGCTCCCCCACTCTAGCATTAAAAAATTCCCTGCCTGTAAAAGCGATAAATTTGATTACATATGCTTTTTCAATTGGGCTTAGCTGATTATAATACGCATTGAATTTTTCTGTATCGCGCTTTAAAAAATTGAAACCATCTGGAATCTTATCTGGGTCCAGATATCCCAGCATTTTTGAAATTGTCTTTTCGTCACCAATCTGCAAAAGTGTTTCAGTAAATACGATATCATTGCGCACATGCAATGCTTCCAATTGCTTGTTACGGATTCTGGGAGCGAAGCGCAGATTTTTTTCATCTATACCTGAGTACAGTATATAATTATTCGACTTAATACGGCCACCATGAACTGACTCCAGCATAAGATCATAAAGCAGGGTCTGGACATAATGATTCTCATTCAGCCCATAACCATTGGCTTTGAACAACTTGCCACTCTTCAATTCTATAATGTCAGATTGAGCTGAATTTTCGTTAAAGTGATACAAATCCAGTCGTCCTTGAATGCCATATTCGTTGGAATAAAAACTCGGCTCCAGATATGCCCGTTGTTTCTCTATACCTGTATCGCTGATTTCATCTTGCATTATAGACTTAAGCTTGTCAAAATGCTTTTGCAAATCGTCAATGAGTTTCCTCAATTGTGCATCATCCATCAAAGCAAATTGCACCGGTGCCAATGCAAATATATCGGGCAACATTTTTTTGAAATCCAAATCATCATCGTGTATGATCTCATCAAGCATATGGTTGACGATATTTCCCTTGAGTAGATGTATTGTGGATTCGATTGGAATGAGCTTTTTGCCCAGGTAACTGATCGATAAAGAACCTTCACTTTGAAAGCATTCAGATATACTCGTTACGCCAATAAGCAAGTCAGGCAGATAGACAAAAGCTCTGGCGTGTTGTTTCTCATCTCTTACATCTACATCTACCAGAGTCATCGAAAGTGGTAATTCGGTGTATTGGAGGATTTTCTGAAATTGCCTTTTAAAGGCTATATCCTCCAAGATAACTTGTTGAGATATATGGGGTGATTCTTCATGAAAGCATACCAATTGAAAAGCGCCGGACGCTTCATGCTCAATCCCGACAACCATTGTCCTTATTATTCTAAAAAATTGTCGGCGTTCTTCTCTGGGTTTAAAAAACTGATTGATCGGAGGGGCGGCATTGAAAACGGGTAATTCAACTTGATTAATGATTTTCAGATTTTCTCTAAGCACGTGGCATCCTAATCGATGGAGCGTGTCCACTTCATCGTCGCTCATAATTGAAGCTTCACATGATCTTCTGAAATGATGGTTAAGATACAATTGCCTGCCATCCAAGTTGTATTTAACCCCGGCGAAAACAATTCTCGAAAACAAAGAAGTGAAGTTGATGTGGGCCGATTCGGTAATCAACTCAAAATAAAGAGAGAATATCTCAAATAAACGACCAAGGGATTCCCTGTCTCGAGGCTCAATATTAAACTGGCGCTCAAGGCTGGCACCTAGGTTTTGAATCCTCTTATTATCATTTTCGCCTTGAGGCATTGCTTGCTTTATACTTGGTATGATTAAATAATAAATATGATAACATTTTATTCAATAATTGAGCATAAATTGGTTTAATGAAATTGATAAAGCTCCCAATCGAAATATTTTGAAAGAGGAAAGACTGAATATAGATGACCCAGCGCTCAATTCTAAGCTTGCCGAGGTAATAGGAAAAAATGAGATTTTCAATTCGATAAGCAATCGAATGGAGAGCAGTATGGATGCAAACAAGCTCCATTGCATTATCAATTATCTCAGCCATCAGCACCCTTCTTTAAGTACTGATCAACAGTTTATTCTACATGAAATGCTTGCTCTGCTTATGCCGCATTCGAATAAGCCAATAGGTCAAGTTGCACATCATCTCGCATACTTGCAAAATACCACCAATGCCATTTGGCAATTATTATTGGGGACAGGATGGAAGTCCAAAATTGCAAGCCAATGTGCATCTGATCCCGGATCTTCAGAAATGGATGATTTGTCATCATTCGGAATGCTGCTATGGCTCTACAATAAAGGTATGTTGGAAAGTACAAATGACAAAAAGTTGGCGCCACCTGACACAGGGGACATCAATTTGGTTTCCATCCTGAAATATTTACTTTTCTCGATCATAGTCTTACTTGTGCTGGCATGGCTTAAAACCAAAGGGGTATTCGGCTAGTACAACATTTGCTGCCTGTTAAAAGCTTGTTATTGAATTAATGCGTCTTGATATAATCATAGGTATCAAGTATTTTGTTAGGTAGGACTATGCGTTTGAAAATCCTGATCATAATATTTGCACTTTGCTTTCTGAGTCACAATGCCCATTCACAGGTATTGGGACAAGAGTTATTGAATGGTCGATCGGAATTGGAAATCGATTTTGAATATGCACAAGGGTTTATAATCGTAGATCTTAAGTTTAACAAAATCCTGCCACTCAGATTCATCGTTGATACAGGAGCTGAACATATAATACTGTTTCAAAAAGAAATAGCAGATCTGATGGGCCTTGAATATGGCAAACGCATCAACCTTGTTGGCTCTGATTTGGAACAGCAAGTATATGCCTACATCTGCAGATCTGTGCCTCTAAGCCTCCCTAAGACACCCACAGTGCTTCGAGATATTATAGTATTGGAGGAGGACTTCCTTCATCTGGAAGAGCTTACAGGAGAATCCATTCATGGTATAATTGGCAGCCGATTCTTCAGAGGTCTTACGCTGCAGATAGATTATAAGAAAGAACATCTGACACTGCATGATGGCTCAAGTTTCATGTTGAAGGATAAGGACAAATATATTGAGGTACCCATCAGAATTGATAAACACAAGCCTTACCTCGATGGAAAAATAGCACAAGCCTCAGGTGAATTGATTGATTTGAATCTGCTGGTTGACACCGGTTCAGCTCTGCCCTTTTTATTATTCCTCAATACGCATCCCTCACTTCAGATCCCGGATCACTATGTGAGGGGCAATCTGGGTAAAGGCCTGGGTGGTGATATCGAAGGTTATCTTGGGAAGGTGGACAAACTCCAGTTTGGACCAGACTTCGAATTTTCAAGCCTGATTACCAGTTTTCAAAATCTCAATCCCAACCTGGATCCTGAGGTGTATAGACATAGAAATGGACTTATCGGTAACCCCATCCTGGAGCGTTTTGAATTGGTGCTGGATTTCGTGCACTCAACCATGTATTTAAAGCCAGGTAAGAATTATGATAAAGAATTCGAATACGATAAGAGCGGTCTTGTAATCTATGCTTTTGGCAATGACTTAAGCAATTACTACATAAAAGATGTGATAGAGGGCTCTCCAGCCTATAATGCAGGCATAAGAAAAGGAGATATGATTAAAAAGATCGGTATTTGGCCAGCAGGATTTTATTCGCTTGGTGGTATCCTGCGGAAGCTAAAATCCAAGAAAAACAGGAAAATAAAGATGGTTTTAGAAAGAAATTCCGTCCGCTACAAAACCAGCTTCAGGCTTAAGGATTACCTCGAAAAATCTAATCCCTAAAATATTATTGCACCTGTTGTAATTACTATAAAATAAGTATATCTTTGCAATCCATTTTTTGAAAGCTAATTTTAATACAATGTTTGCTATAGTAGAAATTGCTGGAAAACAAGTAAAAGTCGAATCTGACAAAGAATATTATGTTAACAGACTTCAAGGAGAGGCTGGTGATAGCGTAAGTTTCGATAATGTATTGTTGACCGGAGACGAAAAGAAAACAACAGTTGGCACACCCAGCATTAAAGGAGCAAAGGTTGATGCAACCATTGTTGAGCATGTCAAGGGTGACAAGGTGATTGTTTTCAAAAAGAAAAGAAGAAAGGGTTACCGTGTTAAAAACGGACACAGACAACCTTTCACGAAGATCAAAATCAAAGGAATTAAAGCCTAAATTTTTAATTAGAAATACTTAAACAATGGCACATAAAAAAGGTGTAGGTAGTACGGATAACGGACGTGATAGTAATAGTAAACGCTTAGGTATCAAACTTTTCGGAGGTCAGAAAGCCAAAGCAGGTAACATTATTGTCAGACAAAGAGGTACAAAATTCCATCCTGGTGAAAATGTGTACATGGGGAAGGACTTTACACTACATGCAAGAGTTGACGGTTTTGTAAACTTCAGAACGAAGAAAATGGGTAGAACATTCGTCAATATTCTTCCTGAAGGTACAGTAACAACTGCTCCAGCTCCTAAAGCTAAGCCTGCTGCTAAAAAAGCTGCTGCTGAAACTGTAGCTAAAGCAGCTCCAGCTGCTGAAAAAGCGGCTCCGGCTCCTAAGAAAAAAGCAGCTAAAGGTGATGACCTAAGAAAAATCGAAGGTATCGGTCCTAAAATTGCTGAAAAGCTTAACGATGCAGGTATTGTAAGTTTCAGTGATCTTGCTAAAACTGAAGTGGCAAAACTTCAGGAGGTTTTAGATGCTGCTGGTTCAAGATATGCAATACACAATCCATCTACATGGCCTATGCAAGCTGATTTGGCTGCTCAGGACAAGTGGGATGATTTGAAGACACTACAGGACAACATCGAAAACGGTGTTCTTAAAGGTGCTTCTGAAGAAGAATAACAATCGAATTTGAAAAATATGAAAGCGGTTAGAAGAAATTTTAACCGCTTTTTTTATATCTGTACCAGATCCTTGGTTTGCACCCACCCTATTTCCTTATTGCTTAATACGACTTGAGCCCAATCAGAAAGGCTATCCTGGCACACAAGATAAGTTCCCGGAAGAAGGGCACGCAGTTCTTCTGATCTTACGTCAGCAGAAGCATATAATACACTTTCAGACATCAATATGAAGGCCGAGTTATCATTTCGAATACCATCAGAAACAGAACCTAATGACAATGATATAATGAAGCACAGCAAAAAGGCTGTCGTCATATAAAAATACCTGCGTTTGTTTTCTAACTCTGTTCCTAAGCGCCATTTCACAAGATAGAATATGCTGGCAGCCGCAAAGATGAATTGAATCAACATCCACATAAGCGGTGAAAAGATAAGTGCCATTGAATTTATAAGCCTCACAAGGATAAAGTCTTCGATGGGATAAATATCTATACCCAATTCATCCTTGATTTCTTCAATATTGTGTTGTACAGAATGGCTGTGAGGATTTAAGCGCATGGCTTTTTCGTAGTATAATCTGGCTTCCGGTAATTTCTTAGATTGAAGGTAACAATGCCCCAAATTGGCATATAACTCAAACGAATTATAACCTTCATTTAGCAATTGTTCAAAGCCTTGCGTGGCCTGGTTGATATGTCCAGACATATAGGCTTCACATGCATCCTTATAGCGTTGTGGGTAATCATTACTCCAACTCTGAAATGATAAAAACAAAATAAATAGAATAATCAGGGATATTCTTATTCTCATTTTCTGCCTCTTTTATTTTGATTTTTATTTGTTTTCTTTTCTCCCTTATTGAATGTTTCCATGACGGCTTTTTCAAATTCATCGCCGGCTGTTGGTTCCCCCGGAACCGGTTCAGGACTCCTTCTTCTATCGACAGCCAGAATATCTTGCCATTTTACTGGTCTGGACTCTTCATGCCACTTGAAGCCTTCCAGGCGTTTGTCTGGTTCTCCGGCAAGCCGCATTGGAACAAGCTCTGAATTGTTTTCAGTGTAATAACGGACATGATCAAGTGAATCGTTTACAAAATAAAATCGCATCTGACTGCAGGATGTCCGTATAGGACCTATATAAGCATCTTCTTCATCCTTCACAAAATATATCGACTCAGCATTGCCTTTTACATCCATCCGCTGCAGTTTATTACTGTCAAGAAAAGCATGAATATATTTGCCGCGGATTTGGTTGAATAAATCAGCAAAATCACGCGTAATTATATAGGCTCGCGACTTAGAAATGATCTCAGAAACCGCACCGTTGCGCAATTGAATAATGATGGTGTCGCCAGTAAATTGCGTCGTATCAGACCATACAACAGGTTGTCCAAATAGCTGAAAACTGGAATCTCTTTCACTATAATAGAGTGAATCACAAACAGCTTGGAGATCGGATTTGAAGATGCGCACAAAACGCGTAGCTTCTAAATATGACAATGAATCTGCATCCTCAGCAGATACGATAGTATCGGAACTGAAATACAATGTATCACCATCAATCAGCTCTTTAAAAACCGGTCGCTCTTCAGCAACCACAGCCCTGAAATATTTTTGCTTTTCCTTATAGAAGAATTTGCCTCCTTCCAGACTCCTGTTTTCAATTGTGTCTTTCCAATACGGATTCCCAATAATGGTCCCTTCATCGATTTCTTCATAATACTGCATCGTATCTCCCTGAATAAATCCGTCTTCCTTAAAGATTGTGCTTCTGCCCTCTAACTTGACATCTCCACTTGCCTTATTGTAGATTATTTTAGGTCCCTCAATCACACGTTCCCCTTCTACATATCTGGCATTGCCCTCCAGAGTGACATCATCAGATTTCTCATCGATGGTTATCAAATCGGCTGAGGCAGTACTGCTTGAATCTTGAACAATGGCATCTCCGGTTAGCAATGTGGTACTATCAATGCCTGAATAAACCATGTATTTTGATCGGGCTGTAATGCTATCATCGAAGTAAACAGGATTTTGGCCAAAATAGGCACGTTTTTCCTGTATGTCATAAAATCCATCTTCGCAGTATATCTTTCTGCCATCCTGTTCAATAAAACTGGGAGCTATAAAATATACCCTGTCCAATTCAGTATCATACATCAACGAGTCGGTCTTCAATTTGAATTGTGGATCAATCGCAGTGACTTCACCGTAGAAGAATGCCAGCTCATTACCAACATTATAATTGGCCCGCAAACTGCTTAGTTTGAAGTCGTCGTTAACAAGAAGGCAGGTGTCTGGAAAGGTGGCTATCCTTGCATCAAGGTCATAAATCAGATATTCTGTAAAGATTTTTTTCTGGTCGTTTTGCAGCACCACATCAAAGTACAGTTTGGCCAATTTTGAATCTCCATCATAATAGAGAGAATCAGCAAAACTCTTAATACTATCCCCCTGGAGTATCACAACATTGCTTAGCGCAGTCAGTTGATTTTCTGTAAGCCGGGCGGAGTCACAAAACATAAATATGCTGTCGTGAATAACTCTCACATTACGTCGTAGATACTGTACATAGTTGTCATCCACGATCTCGGTTATCTGATTATCTGCATTTTCAATCATTACCTTGGATGCAGGCTCAGATTCATCCTGCCCAAAAGAAAGGACAGCAAATAACATACATGATAAGGTGACAAGAAAGTTTTTCATATTCAGATAACAAAGTTATGCTATCCCTCTCTATAATAGACTTTTTTCCTGACAGTCTTTGGAGGCATTTTGGTACCGAAATGCTGAACCCAGTATTTGCCATAGCTGGCAAGACCCATTTCCTTCATTCTGGGATTCATTAACATCTTACAATGCGTAGGGCTTTCAAGCCAGTCCCTGAATACTTCGTCAAATGATTTTTGGCCTTCACCAATATTCTCACCTGCAAAGTGCCATTTGTATCCAGCTTCGTCCAGGCGATGGCCAACATCTTTTCCATCTCTTGACCTATGTGAGAAATAACCGTTTTCTTCCATGTCCTGGGCATGTAAGTAAGCAGATTTTTCCAAAACTGAATTCCATTTCAATGGATGAACGGCGGGCATTATCTCTCCTCCACAATTACAATCATGACTTCTTAGTTCATTTACTTTATCAAGAATATAATCCTTGTCAGAGGATGTATTTCCTGAATGTTCCAGGAAACTTACCAAGCTGATAAATATGGCAATGACTATGTTATGCATCTGGGATACAGTGGTTTGTGCTAGAAAGTAACGCAATTCTGGCCATTTTGATGATCGGATTTCCTTTAATTAATACTTCCATAACGCATTTTTCTATAAATGCTGTCTGATAAGCGTCGAATTAAGACGAAATATCAATTCAATGTTTAAACATTGTTTTCAAAAAAATGTTAACACAAAGTCAATGTCAATAATTAGACATGACAAAAAATATAATAGAGTCATCTTTATAATGAATTCATAAAAATGAGACTGAGGAATTTATTAACGCTTATTCTTGTAGGCCTGGCATGTATTTCATACGGCCAAAATCGCAATAACGCCAATAGAAACATCGAAATCAAAGGAACGGTATTCGATGCGGGAAATAACCAGAATCTGGAATTTGCTACTGTTTCACTCCACAACAAGGTTGACTCTACGATTGTCAATGGGACTTTGACAGAGTCTGGTGGTAAATTCAGCCTGGAAACAAAAAAAGGAGATTACTTCTTGAAAATCGAATTCATTTCCTACGAAACAGTGGTATTCGACTCACTGCCCCAAGCTAACGGAAAAGTTATTGATCTGGGACAAATTTTCCTTTCCCAGGAAAGCAAAGTATTGGATGATGTTATAATTACGGCGGACAGAAGTGAAACCGTATTTGCTCTAGACAAACGCGTATTCACAGTTGGTAAGGATTTGGCCAACAGAGGTGGTTCAGCTGAGGATATTCTGGATAATGTACCTTCAGTTACGGTGGATTTAGAAGGAAATGTAAGTCTGAGAGGTAGTGGAGGTGTAAGGATCCTTATCGATGGTCGCCCATCTGGTCTTGCTGGTGTTGGCAATACAAATGGCCTCCGAAATATCGCGGCCAATATGATTGAAAAGGTCGAAGTCATTACAAACCCTTCTGCGCGCTATGAAGCGGAGGGAATGGCAGGGATTATAAACATCATACTAAAGAAGAATGAATCCCAAGGATTTAATGGATCCTTTGATCTAACCGGTGGCTACCCTGTTAGAAATGGCGCTTCAGCCAATCTCAACTACAGAAAAAACAAGATCAACTGGTTTATCAATTATGGACTCAATTACAGAGAAAATCCGGGAGGAGGATTTATGATTCAGGATCAGCAGACCATTGACCCATTAACCAATACTGATCTAAGGCAATTTACCGTACTTGACAGGGAGATGAACAGAACCGGAGTAAGCAATAGTTTCAGATTTGGACTTGATTATTTTTTCACGGATAAAGATCAGCTGACAGCTTCATTGCTCTATAGAAAATCGGATGAAGACAATAACAATACCCTGATATTTGAAGATTATATTGCTGAATCTGATGATTTTGGTTTCACACCCTTTTGGGAAAGAGATGTGGCCGAATTAAAGCGTGTCGATTCAAGAGCATTTGCACAAACTCTGAATAATGAGCTCCTTTACAGCCGTACTACCAGGACGGACGATGAATTTGAGGATGAAAAAAATCTGGAATACAGTCTTAACTACAGTAAGGAATTTTCATCCCGAGAACATAAACTCAACGCCAGTCTTCAGTTCAGAGAAAAATCAGAAACAGAAGGGTCTGCTCTGGTTAGTCAATTTGATCAATCCTTACCTGGTGGAGGAGAAACACTCAATCAACGTTCTAACAACTCAGAAGGTGAAGAAAACTGGTTACTTCAAATCGATTATGTGCATCCCCTTGGAAAGGATCATAAGTGGGAGACTGGTGTACGCTCTTCCAGAAGACAAGTTGTCAATGATTATATCGTTGAAGAAGAGATCGACGGCAACTTCGAAGCCTTACCAGCTTTTACGAACAACTTCCAATATGATGAAGACATCCATGCGGCCTACTTTATTTATGGAAATACTTTGGACAAATTCAGCTACCAATTGGGTATAAGGTCAGAATATACTTCCATAACAACCCAGTTGCTTCAGTCGGAAAGGGGTGCGAATAACAAAAGGGAATTTTTCAACTTTTTCCCTAGCGGTTTTCTGAACTACAACTTTACTGAAGGCAATGCTGTACAGGCAAGTTATTCAAGAAGAATCAATAGACCTGGATTCTGGAGTCTGAATCCGTTTTTCACCTTTGCAGATAATAGAAATTTCTTCTCTGGGAATCCAAACATTAATCCAGAGTTTACCGATTCATATGAAATTGGTCAAATCACCTATTTGAGCAATTTGACTATTTCAAGCAGCCTTTTTTACAGACACACTAAAGAATCCAACCAAAGAGTATTGATTGCAGATAAATCAGATGCGTCAACACTGAGAGTTCCAATCAACATAGGAACTGTCAATGATTATGGCTTGGACATATCTGTCAATTTTAGTGGCCTTGACTGGTTAAGATTGGATGGCAACTGGAATATATTCAGAAACCAATTGAGTCTGTCGAGAGAAGAAACAGACAATGCACTTTACTTATACTACAATGAGGTTCGAAACTTTGAAGGCAGTTTTGATGACTTCAGTGAGCAGTATGATTACAATCTGAACGAAACAGATAATATCACCTGGAACGGAAGGATCACAGCGCGCATTACAGTTTTTGATTCTGATCTGCAGATTAGAACCAACTATAGAGGAGGAAGAGAAACTTCTCAGGGTCGATCCAATGGAATTGCATCGGTTGATCTTGGTTGGAGCAAGGATTTTCTTGAATCAAAAAATCTGACCATTACCATTAGCGTTCGCGATGTGTTCAACAGCAGAAGAAGAGATGGATTCACAGTCCTCGACGATTTCTATCAGCAATCTGATTTCCAATGGCGAGCAAGAACAGCATCGCTTACTGCGAGCTATAGAATCAATCAAAAGAAAAAGCGCGGCGGAGGACAAAGAGGTGGCGGATTCGAAGGTGGCGGAGACTTCTAATTCAATCCTTTCATAGCGTCAAATAGTTTTTGACAGATTGAATCGAGATGTAATTCATAATTCTTTCTTTGATACTGCATCACCCATCGTGGATGAGGTAACGCTTCGATTTCATCAAACCATCCATGCTTCTTATTCATTAGTGAGAATGCTTTGGCGTTTTTACCCTTACCAAGGCTTATCCCCCATTTCTGTTTATGGCTTTGAAATGAAAGCTGCTCGTTGATACATTTGACCATGAAAGCTTCAACAGAATCAAATAGCTGATTCGAATCATAATAGTTATAGTTCTTCCCTTCGCTCAAGAATCCAAGAGGGCATAGTGAGGTGATATAAAACTTTGAATAAAACTTGGCCGGGCCGCCAAGTCGTTCAATGATATCATATATAAACACAGAAGAAAGTTCAAACTTCTTATCAAATGGGTTGGGTATATCGCATTGTTCTTCCAGGGCTTTTGGATCAGTAAATGGAATGCCTGTTATGCCGGCTCCAAACCTCCCGGGATTGATACCCCAAAGGAAAATTCTTGGCTTGTTATCATTATAGTATTTATGATAAAATTGGTGCATGGCATTTTGAACCTCATCCTGATCAAAAGGATAAATCAATGAAATGCCTTTGGGTAAATCCAGGCGCTTCGGCAGACTGCCGTAAAACTTCAAAATTTTATCTGCGAAAGTCAAAACTGCAAATTGGATAATTGTTAGACAATCTCGAATTTACAGTTTTTCAATATTTTCAAGATAGTATTCAGCTTTTTCCAAATAATCACTTTGCTGAGATTCGGACATCTTATCCCAAACACGATACATCATCGAAACTCTGGGGTTAGATGATAATTTAGATCTGTTAATAGCATAAAATCGCCAATACAAACTATTGAAAGGGCATGCCTTCTCACCTGTCTTTTCTTTATGATTATAATGGCACCCTTTGCAATAATTGCTCATCTTATTTATATAGCTAGCTGATGAGATGTAGGGCTTGGTAGCTACTATACCACCATCAGCATATTGACTCATGCCACGCGTGTTGGTAATTTCAACCCACTGAATAGCGTCTATATATATTCCTAGATACCAAAGATCAACATCATCTGGGTCAATGCCTGCCAATAAAGCAAAATTACCAGTAATCATAAGTCTCTGAATATGGTGTGCATATGACTGCGATAATGACTGAGAAATAGCATGCTTCATACAACTCATTTTCGTATCCCCTGTCCAGTACCAGGAAGGCAATTTCCGGTCATGATTGAAAAAATTTAATGACTCATAGTCAGGCATATACGCCCAATAGATGCAGCGCATGTATTCTCGCCAACCGATAATCTGTCTTATAAAACCCTCTACACTTGCAATATCTATATGGGGATTAGATTCCCAGTGTGCTAGTGTTTGCTTAACTACCTCCAGCGGATTGAGAAGTTTTACATTCAAAGCAAAAGAAATCCTGGAATGATATAGGAAACTGTAGTCGGTATGCATTGCATCCTGATATTTGCCAAATTGCTCTAATGCTTCATTTAGAAATCTGGAAAGTACCTGTTTAGCCTGATCTCTGGTGGTAGGCCAGAAGAAATTATCCTTATCAACTGTTCCTATATATTCAGCACCTGATTCAATTATGTCTTGATATACCTCTTCAACATGAGTAGTGGCCAAGCTGATCTCATTAACCTCAGCATTTCTAGGAAGTGCTTTGCGATTCTGATGATCGTAGTTCCATTTTCCTCCATAGGGTTTACCATCATCAATAAGAATATCGTAATCCTTTCTTATCTCGCGATAGAACCTTTCCATAATATACTTTTTACCAGACTTCTTGGCATCTACCAGGTGATATCTTTCTCGCAGGAAGTGTTCAGATGTGAATGATTGACTCTGGATATCCAGACTGTCACAAAATGAAGAAAGCATTTCATCAAGTCTGAATTCGTCAGGCAAAATATATTCAAAGCGTTCAATACCATTGTCAGAGATAATCTGTGAAATATTCTCAATCAATGATTGCGTGTTGCGTTGGTCATTAATCCTATAATAGATAATCTCATGTCCTAGGGTCTCGAGTGAATCTGCAAATGACCGCATAGATTTAAAAAATGCAATCAACTTCTGAATATGATGATTGACATAGTCCATCTCCTGGCGCATCTCAAACATGCAATATGAAATATCCGAGGATTGATCTTGAAACCAAGAGTGCTCTATATTAAGCTGATCACCAAGTATTAGTCTAAGTGTTTTCATTAGTCCTGTTATGATTAGAGTTATTCTTCTTTTGCCTGCGGCATCGTTCACTGCAATAACGTACGTTGTCCCAATCCTTTCGCCATTTTTTTCTCCAGGCAAAGCTCAAACCACAGACTGGACATATCTTATGTGGTAAAAACTCTTTTTTCATGCATAGCTAACATCATTAGAATAATAGGGTTCATAAAAAAAGGCCCCAATAAATTGGGGCCTCTTGAGATTTGGTTCGCAAAGGATTTCGCTTATTCGATTATGATCATCTTTCTTATAGCAGAATAGTTACCTGCTTCAAGTTGATAATACAATACTCCAGTTGCGTTAATATCTCTTTCCGAGATTATTATTGATTGAGTGCCCTGTTCAAACTGGTCACTATAAGTCCACAATACTCTACCTGTAACATCCATGATGGTCAAAGTCGCATCAGATGCATTAGGGAGAATAAAGCTTATCGTAGTGGAACCGTTGAATGGATTTGGTTTATTCTGTAATAGCTCAAAGTTTTGTTCAGTATTATTGCGGCCGGTTAGTTTTACGGGGACTATATCCAAAGTAGTTCCAACATAAGCCTCAGACTGCAATGCATCTGAACTAATACTTATGAGATCACTCAGGATTCCTGATGATTTAGCAATGAAGCTGATCTTCATCAGTTGAGAAACAGAAGTTTCTGTTTGAGTATGCCATGAGAATGTTGTCTTGTTCTCAGACAATCTGGCGAAATTGTTGTCGTCGATATCTACATCAATTCCTTGAATATCAACCAATTCAAGATTAGCTGTATTCAGCGTGAATTGCATACCAGATACAGCATCAAGCTGATCTGATTCGAAAACAACTTCTACAAGTTCACCTTCTTCAAAACTCTTGTCTTCAAAACTGATTTGGATACTCTGTGCTGATCTTCTATCTATTGATTCGCCCATTAGATCAGCAGAAGCTGAATTGTTAACATCTCCAAGCTTGACACCTACAAAGTTCTCCTGCATCATATTGTTATCCAAATCAAGAATGGATCTCAATTCTGGCAGTGGCCAAGGATTGGTAGCATCTACAATTCCTTCTTCATTAACAAATCTCCAACTATCATTCTGAGGGAATTCCTCATAAATACCTAATATCAATTTTCTTAATTCGATCAGGTCACCAGCTGTAATTCGCTCATCATTATTGATGTCAGCAGCTATCAATTTATACGGTGTATTTAAATCTTGCAAGCCCAGAATATGTCTCTGGATCAAAACAAGGTCCAATGTACTTACACCATTCAATGGATTGCTATTGTTAAAGCCTGACAATTCATATGACTTATACATTTCATTATTATCAAACATATAATGTCCTTCAATATCAGTCATCTTCACAACTGGGTGTTCCGGTAATGTATTTTTGACAATACTGACTTCAACATTTTCTAATGGCTCTCCAATTGCTGAAGATATAGTACCTCCAATTTGAGCAATAGGTGAGTTGCCTATATCATCACATGATCCGTTATTATCAATCAAAGTGAGGAATACAGTACAGAAATCATAATTGTCTTTTTCGTCCCAAACATAGACGTTCAGTGTTACTACAGAACCTCCTGCTGCAATGATATCATCACATGTGAAGATTTTGGAAGAACACTTTGTAAGCGGGTTGTAAGACGGATCATCTTGAGGTCTTACATCAGTAAATGTAAATCTTAAATCAGACTGGTCGGTACAGTTATCAAAAGCACCAAGATCAAAATCACAAGCCCAAAGCTCGACTTGACCATTCTCCATAAGAGCAGTACTTAAATTAACACAGTAAGGCGTAGGGGGAATATTATCGATAACCATGAAGCTGCTGGTACAACTAGTAAAGTTGCCACAGCCGTCAGATACTCTCCATGTTACCGTGTGGTTGGACATACTTCCAGGAACTCCTTCAGGCAACGTGATTTTAACTTCTTCGCCGTTTCGGCTAGGAGCTATATAAAATCCACTATTGAGAGGAGCAGTGCTGGAGAAAGTATAATCTATGTTCCAATCACTGTTGAGGTCAACCTGTACAGTCCAGACTAGTCTGTTACTTGAACAAAGTCCGACATCTTCTGCACTGTTGGTAAGCATAATACCATCACGTGCACAGTTGGCATCAACATTAAATGTTGTATCAATACAAGATAGTAATACCGGAGCAGTGTCATCAATGATTTTGACAACCTGTACATCAGACCAAATACCATCACTAAATGGATCACTTGGATCATAAGTACACCAGTTGATTACAGTCCAGTAGTTTAGTACCTTAAAACAAGCACCTTCAGCGAAGTAGAAAGTATCTCTTTCTACACTGTAAGCCATTTGATCACAAGTTCCTGCAACCCATGTAGGATGCTGGTCCAGATAATCGGCACAAGTCACTACAGTATCTTCCGGGAAGCTTACTACGATTGGACCACCAATCAACTGTCCGCTTAAGGTAATGTATTGATCACAATAGATGTCAGGGTAGCCTTCAACATACCACCTACGTGTAATTACACCTTCGTTACAACTTGTAAGATCTCTGTAGATATCTGCATAGTATACACCTACAGGACCACAAGAGCTTACTGCAGTGGCAGTACCAACAACAGACAAGTTATCTGAGTCAGCGTCACAATCGATTACTTTGTCTGGAGGACAAATAATTGTTGGTCTTGATTTATCTTCAAGCCTAACAAAAGCCCATACCTCACTAAAGTTATCACCTGCGCTACCGAAGTAACCATCGCCATCACCATCATCCCAAACACGCAACCAAACTTTGATCTGAGCATAATCGACAAAGCCATCACCGTCTTCATCTACGCCATACTCAGCAAGGTCATTACAGCAGAAGGTCACATACTTACCTTCATCCTCATCGAAATCATTGTCAAAGGAATGGCCATCATTGTTGTAAGTAACAGAGTTATTGTAACCGCAAACTTCTGTTTCTCTTCTAATTTCCAACTTAACAGGACCACAGCCATCAAATGAACCATTGTCCACATTCTCGGCAAAGATCTTGGTTAAGCCTGGCTCTACAAGATTACCTGGGTTAGGAATAAGTGAAACAACAATATCCTGTTTGGTAATTGCAACAGGAGGCGTCGCATCGTATACAGTAACAACTACACCTTTTGATGATGTGTTATCACAGCAGTCAAATGCATTATAATAGAATATATGCTCACCTACTGGTACATCCAGTGCATAGTATCCTAGAGCATCATCATATAATATTGTAAAATCTGAAGTTCCAGAACCAGTTACAGTATATGTTACATATGATGCACAATTATCTGTAAGGTGCTTTGGCTCAGGGAAATATACAGTTGCTGTACAACCCCAAGGATCAACTGAAGCACTGAAGTTGTGTGCATCAATACTTGGATCAGTCGTATCAGAAGCTTTAATTACCTGGCTGAATCTAATAGGCTCTAAGTTTGGATCACACCAATCATAGATTGTCCAGGTTCTGATTACTTTGGCATTGCCTTCACAACCAGGAGCTGAGCTACAAATTGGTATCACTGTATCTTCAAAAGAAGTAACAGTTGTACAGATATTGCCAATTAGTATTACATCATTCAATGTAGGATATGCGAACATTGCAGCATATCTGTGTACATCAAGCTCGTATGCTTCAGCAACTGCTTCATCATAATATGGGTCATTAGGATCACATGAAGAGTGGTAAGAACCACAAGGATACAATGCACGATACTCGTTAGCAAAGTATTCATAAATTTCTTCTGGTGAAGTTCCTATTCCGCAATCAAGATCAATCTGAGGCTTTGGAGCCACAATCTGTCCTTGAAGAGCTAATGGATCAATACGGTACTCACTTACACAGGTAACTGAGTTGCCATCGTCATCGGTCAAACTCCAAGTTCTTGTAACAGTAGTTGTTGAACAATCCAATCCATTTACATCATCTATAAATGAAATTGTGAAATTGTTATTACAGTTGTCTACAGCTTCAGGTAGTTCAACAGCAATAGTGTTCAAATCAATCAAGTCTTCACACAGCAATGGAAGAACACAATCAGGATCTGTATTTCCTGGTGGACATGGACAGCTTACCAACTGTGGTGGTAATTTGTCTTCTACTAAAATGTGCCCCCAACAGCTGTTGAAAGGTGGTGGAAGATTGTTAGGTCCTGTTCCTACTTCAGAAACAGTAACGGTGTAAAGGCCTACAGCATCAAGAATGACGCCAGAGACCGGTCCGTTAGGTCCTTCAATCTCTAAAGCGTAATCGGCTGGATCGAAATTTGGAATAGAAGATTCTCCCTCCAAAATCATATCAACCGTAATGTCACTCTCACAATTTCCATCCAATGCAACATTGATCTGGTCATCGCAAACGAGTGTACCGAACACGGGTCCATTAGCCTGGAGCGTGTTCAACATGGTAAAACTTAGCAGAAAGCAGCATAACATCCATACGGATATAACACTGCCCCTGCCGATAAAATCGGTCCTCGACATGGGATAAAAGTTTTGGTTAAAAAAAAATAATGTGATCTGGCTATCGCAGACACATGTTCAGAAAATTAGATGGGAAAAAATCTAATGTGGGAAAATCTGGTTCAAATCTATGGTGTCTTGTTGTGCTAAAAGAACTTTTTTGAGGTAAAAAATGCAATTTTTTTTTACTAATAATAAAAAAGTATAATGTGTGCTATGCTTTATATGCTGTTACACAGGGTTTTAGCTACTCCAGCTCCGATGGCAACTCCCATTCCTCCAAGCCTAACTGCAACAAAAATATTATCATCCATAGATCGTACTATCGGCCTTTTGGATCTTCCGGTGGCAATAATTCCACTCCACTGGTGGGTGAAGTTCAGATCAGGTATGTTTAATCTACGGCTGAAATCCTTTAAATGTTGGATAACCACATCATTACTACCAAAGCTATCTGTAGTTTCATTTTCAGGATCTATGTTTCTCGCACCGCCTAACAGTATGCGATCTCCAATATTCCTGAAATAAACATATCCCCTATCATAATGAAAACATCCATTCCAATTAAGATTTGCAATCTTGTCGCTAACCAAAACCTGATTACGTGCTGGAATTACATCAATATCACTGAAGAAATGGGGTGCAAATGCGTTTGTAGTGAAAATGAGTGTATTGGTTTTTAATTCTATATCGCCATTTGTCAACAGCACAGTACCCGCTCCTTGCGTATATTCTTTAAGCTCATAATTAAATTGAACATCGACACCTAAGCTTCGTGCCTTTCGGATCAGGAAGGACATCATAAGAGCAGGATTCAGCTGAGACTCGTATTTATTATAGAAACAGCTGTGGAAAAAACCACTCCCCAGTTCGAAACTATTCAATTTGATAATGTCTTGCTGACCTGTAGCATTGGATAATAAGGAGTTGATGTAATCAAGATTTTGCTCATATTCGGTAAACTGATCTTCTGAGTCTATTAATTCTGTACCTCCAAGGTCTTGAAGGTCCATTTTATCAGCAGGAACCAAGCCCTTTAATAGCTGTAATCCTTGCCACCTCATATTGATGGTTTGCAACAACTCTGCTTCAGATTGGTGATTTAGATCATCCAAAAGTTCGCCCACTGTACCAAAACAAGCAAATCCTGCATTCTTTGTACTGGCACCTGCAGGGAGTGGTCCCCGTTCAAGTACTATGATATTGGCCTTGGGATGTTTTTGTCTTAACTCTATGGCAGAGCATATACCTACTATACCGCATCCTACTATTGCAAAATCATAATCAGAGAACCAAGATGTTTTTTCCCAATAACTGAACATGTCCGTTTATGAATTGATATGAATTAGAATTGAATATGATAAATTTGTTCCACAATTCATTTATAATGATACAGAGAGTACAATCAATTTTTCTATTTCTAGCAGCACTGGGCTTTGGTGCAATGGTCAAATTACCTTTTGCATCAAGTAATGTGCAAGAGGCGCCTTTTTTTAGTGATCAAGCTTTTACCAGCCAGGACCATATTATCCTGATGATCATAATAATCTTGGGCGCATTATTGAGCTTTGCAACAATCTTTTTGTTCAACAATAGAGTCTTACAAAAGCGCTTGGTCACAGTAACAATCATACTGGCGCTATTTACGGCTGTCGTTGCCATATGGTTAATCTACAGCAATGCCAGTCAATGGTCTGAGGCACTTGTGCTCAATGACGGCGTAGGAATCTATGTGGCAGGAGGAAGTTTACTCTGTTTGGTTTTGGCCAACTACTTTATTGGAAAAGATGAGAAAACTGTCCGCTCAATGGACAGGTTGAGATAAAAAAAAGAGTGATGCCTAATGACATCACTCTTAAAGTATCTTTTGAAGAAGTTCTTCTAGTCAACACGCTTTTTAGCGGAGTAATTCACTTTAAGCTGACCTGCTTTTCTGAGTTGTGTTTTAACATCTGTAACAATACCCATTGTTACTTCTCCATCAACTCTTAGAGAACTACTGATTCCTGGAATTTGACTCTCAGGAACTGAACTTCTATGCTTTTCAAGGTATAGAGGAATTTCTGCAATATCCGCAAATTTATCACCGAGTTGCAACCTAGGTTTGGTACCATATGTAGCCTGCCATCTTGCTAATGGCTTACCGATATATAGGTAGTTAACCAAAGATTTCTTTTCAAGCTTGGTAAGCTCAGTGGCAGAAGGTACGTTGTTATTTACCTTAATCTCTGCATCTCTCAATACGGTAACAACCATAAAGAAGAACAGCAGCATGAATATAATATCAGGCAAAGAAGCAGTGGATACCTCTGGATTTGATAAACCTCTTTTCTTTGTAAATTTTGCCATAGTTTAATTATCGTTATTGGTTGTTATTAGCCTTCGTCACCAAAATTGGTTGGTTCAGCTTCAGAAATTACAAGAGGAATCTTCTTTCTGATGGCGCGTTGCTCATCTTTGGAAAGAAACTCAAACGCTTTTCCATGCTTTCTCTGCGCTTCCTCCTCTCTTAATTCATTATAAGCTGCTTTGAGCTCATTGTAAACCTCCAAATATGTTTTATAATTGGTACCCCTGTCATTCTTAAGAGAGATTATGGCTTTTTGAGGATTCTCAGCCATGTTATCCATCTTACGTGGGTTCATAATAAACTCCTTAGTATCTTCTCTAAGTTTTCTGATATTCTTAGGTTCACCTCTTACAAGAAGTTCGTTATTGGCATTTACCAATACACTATACACATTTCTTGTGTTCAACTTCATTTCTTCAGGTGGTTCATCAGACCAAGGTGGTAGCTTTACCAAAACCCCTTTGTCTACATCAATTGTTGTGGTCACCAAGAAGAAAATCAATAGCAAGAAAGCGATATCGGCCATAGAACCGGCATTGACTTCCTGCTTTAACCTGTCTTTAGCTCTTTTTTTGGCCATAACTTATTATTTAAAGATATTGTACACTTCCCCTCCAATCGCCGATATCACTGAAAGTACAATCAGTAGTATAGTGGTTTTGATACCACCACTGATGAACTTAGAAGTACCTTCACCAATATTATTTGTTTGTAATAAAGTGAAAATCTTTCCAGTAGTTTCAGATTGTGACATAGAGTAGAATAAAAAGAATACTACAAGTACAACGGCGGCACTTATAATGAACTTCATCGAACCTTTAGGATCAGACACAAGTGACAATAATCCAAAAATCACAAGGGCAGCTGCAGCTATTATGATCAAAGTCATTGGAATAGCAATGGCTGCATTAAAGAAATTAAACTCTTGAGTACTGTCAGGATCCTTAAGAATAGAAACAAGATCAGTACCAACATCATAACCGGCGCCGCCTATACCTGAGAAGATACTTCCCAGAACAATTACAACACAAAGGATTGCTAAAAGCAGTGCTATTAACTGTCCTTTTCCGGTTAAAAAATTATATAATGCCTTCATAATATTGTCAAAATTGGAAGTGCTTAAAGTCTCTTAAGCACTTGATGATTTATAAAATATAATTACTTGAATAAACCGTTCTTTGCCATAATATCGACAAGAGCGATTGAAGATTCTTCCATTTTATTGACGATACCATCAATTTTGGAAACGATGTAATTATAAAATATCTGAAGGATAATAGCTACGATCAAACCGAATACCGTTGTCAATAGTGCTACCTTAATACCCCCTGCAACTACAGATGGAGAAAGGTCACCAACAGCTTCAATTCTATCAAAGGCCTGAATCATACCGATTACCGTACCCATGAAACCCAACATCGGAGCAATTGCGATAAATAGTGAAATCCAAACAAGTCCTTTTTCAAGAAGACCCATTTGTACAGATCCGTAAGAAACTATGGCTTTTTCCACAGCCTCAGGACCGTCACCTGCACTACGCAATCCTTCATAAAGTACGCTAGCGGTTGGACCAGGAGTTGATTTTGCTACTTCTTTAGCACCTTCAAGGTCGCCTTCAGCTAGTCTTTCATCAATTTTTGTAACGAGTTTAGATGTATTCGTTGTTGCTATGTTAAGCGTGATAATTCTTTCAATACAGAAAGCAAGTCCAAGAATCAGCGTCACAAGTACGAAACTCATGAAGAACCAATCCCCTTCGATGAACTTTTCCTTTAACATCTGGAAAACTCCACCACCTTCGCCAGCACTAGCATCTTGAGCAACTAAATCTGAAAATCCTAGGAAAGCTGCGCCTAGCATTACAAAACATACAGAAACGATTTTTCGCATGGTAATTTATTTTTCTTAAATGATCAGTATATTAATTAAAATTGGTTTGAAGCCCTAAAATATAAATATTTGTATTAGTTCAGTAATTAAACCCATCAATTTTTACACAGCATTGTCGGTCATAACTAAATACTGTAATTTGTTAATACACTATTAATAGATGAACAATACGGCAGCTTTGGCGCAAATACAGAAAAGTAAATTTGAAGAGGGGAAATAAAGCGGAGAATGAGGGATTCGAACCCCCGATACCCTTTTGAGGTATACACGCTTTCCAAGCGTGCGCCTTCAGCCACTCGGCCAATTCTCCAGAGCTGCAAAAATGCCACGATTAAAACTCTAATGCAAATAATTTCTTGGCATTATTGGTGGTGTAATTCATTATTGACTTAAGTGATTCTCCTCTTATTTCTGAAACCTTTGAAGCTACCAAAGGAATATAGCTGCTTTCATTTCTCTTGCCTCTGTGAGGTACTGGTGAAAGGTATGGTGCATCCGTTTCCAATACCATGAATTCTTCAGGCATGTACCTGACCATATCGTCAAGTTTGGCATTTTTATATGTGATTACACCTCCTAAACCCATCATAAAATTTAACTCAGCAACTCTTCTGCATTGATCTACCGTTCCATTGAAACAATGAAATATGCCTTTTAAAGAGCCATCCTGATTCCGGCTTATTACTTCAATGGTCTCATCAAGTGCATCACGCGAATGAATGATGACAGGCAAATCATGTTTCTTAGCCAGCTCTACCTGTACTTCAAAAGATTCGATCTGTTGCTTGTATGTGGACTTATCCCAATACAGATCAATACCTGTTTCTCCAATACCATAATACTTGGCCTTTGATAGCATCAAGTTAATATGATCCAGTTGTTCAGAAAGGTCTTCCTTGACCGAACAAGGGTGAAGACCAATCATGGGAAAACAAACATCCGGGAACTTTTCAGATAGTTGCATCATTGCATCAGTAGTAGAACTGTCAATGTTGGGCAGGAATATCTTCTTGACATTCATATTCAAAGCGTGATCTATTACCGAATCTATATCAGAATCAAATTGTTTCAGGTAAAGATGTGCATGTGTATCTACAAACATATATTTTAGCTTGATGTCTAAACGGAACAAAAGTAAATATTATGTGGTTTGGGTTGGGCAAAATCCTGGCATATATGATAGTTGGCAAGAATGCCAACTGCAGATTAAAGGGTTTCCAAACGCCAAATACAAATCATTCAAGACCATGGCTGAGGCAGAAGAAGCATTTCATCAGTCTGCAGGAGACTATATAGAAAAGAAGTCACGCGTGAATAGGTCGGTTAAGCCTTCATTGAATGATTTCAAAGACGAAATAATCGCAAAAAGTATTTCTGTTGATGCTGCTTGTAGTGGGAATCCTGGAATTATGGAATATCGTGGCGTTGATACCTTTTCCGGCGATGAAATATTCAAAATGGGGCCATTCAAAGGTGGAACAAACAATGTTGGAGAATTCCTGGCATTGGTACATGCTATGGCCTATCTCAAAAAGATTAATGATGCTGATACCGTGATCTATACAGATTCAAGAACGGCTATGGCTTGGTTGCGGAACAAGAGGGTCAAAACAACGCTAAAAGAAAATGCCGTGAATAAAGATGTTTTCACTCTGCTTCGAAGAGCGGAACAATGGGTAAAAAAGTTTTCTGTTGAAAACAAAATTATCAAGTGGGACACAGAACGCTGGGGTGAGATACCGGCTGACTTTGGAAGGAAGTAATTTACAGTCTGGCAAACCGCATTCTGTAATCTGTCTTTATATTGCCTTTTCTGATGTTTTCCAACTTTCGCTTGATCAGTCTTTTTTTCAAAGGCTGTAACTTCTCAGTGAACAGTTTACCTTCAATATGATCGTATTCATGTTGAATAACACGTGCGGTAAATCCAGTAAACTCTTCTTTGTGTTTATTAAATTCCTCGTCATAGTATTCAATTAAAATGCGTTCATTCCTGCTTACATCTCCCCTGATATCAGGGATGCTAAGACACCCTTCTTCAAAGGACGCTAAATCACCATCTTCTTCGAGTATCTGAGCATTTATAAATGCTTTCTTAATGGGTTCATCTACTGAGTCCTCATCTTGAATCTGTTCTGTATCTACTAGAAATAGTCTAATTGACTTTCCAATCTGAGGTGCTGCCAGACCCACTCCTCTTGCATTATACATTGTCTCCCACATATCGGCTATCAATTGATCAAGATCCGGATAGTCTTTATCAATATCCTCAGCTTTCTTCTTAAGGACCTTCTGTCCATATGCATAAATAGGTAGAATCATATATGCTTCAAATATCTTTGTAAAATTAATACTGCACTCAGTTTGTCCAGCCTGGATTTGTCTTGTCTCTGTTTTTTTGACAGCCCAGATTTAATCATAAGTTCCATTGCTAAAACAGAAGTGAAGTTTTCATCTTGAAAATCAAAAACCAAGTCTGGTTTCAGTTTCATTAAGCGCGTTTTGAACTTATTGATTTCATCTACCACATAAGTCGGATTTCCATCTTTATGTGTAGGGTAACCGAATACAACTTTTTCAACTGGTTCTTCCTGAAGATAAATCTTCAGAAAATTCAGCAAGCTATTGGTATTGACGGTTTTCAAAGGCGATACTATGATCTGATCTGGATCGGTAACTGCGATGCCAGTTCTTTTAATACCGTAATCAATTCCCATTATGCGTGCCACAAATTACTAATGTACAGTTGGCAAATATAGTTCAAAAAAAAAGACCCCCTCCAACTACTTGGAGAGGGGCCCCATCCCAAAAACAGTAATTCTTTTATCTGATTACAACCATCTTGATGGTCGCAGATTGTCTGTCTGTATTCATAGTCAAGTAGTAAATACCTGCTTCTCCAATCTCATCTGCACCCAATACATATGTATTGTTTCCTTCGTTGAAGTATTCAGTTACTTGTTTAACCGTTCTGCCTTGCACATCGCTAATGACGATATTGACATTTCCAGCTTGTTCTAGAACAAAGCTAACATTGGTCATGTCTGTGAAAGGGTTAGGTGTATTCTGGTAAAGTGCAAATTGACTTCCATTATCGTTCAGCTTAATAACCGGCTGAGATATGTTACCATCTGCATCATACATTTCAGCTTTTAATGCTTCAGAACCGATAGCAATTGATTCAATCAATCTTGCATTTGATTTGGCAACAGCATTAATTGTAAATAGCTCCGTATCGTTGATATAGTCCACATTGGCATTCCAACTGATGAGTACCTTATCTTCAAGGATTCTGTAGTTGTCAGCACCAAAGTTTCCATTTTCCGAATCGATAGAGATGATATCCAGCACATTCGGATCAAATTCAAGTGCCATCTGCATACCTCTTAAGTTTGCTGTTCCTATTTCAACCGGCACTGAAATATTTTCCCCAGCTTCAAAGGATACATCATCCATAAGTAGTGCAGTCTGACCAGATTCTCTGATCTCCATGCTCTGTCCTGCAGCATTGGCCACAGCATTATCATTGACATCTCCGATTTTCACAGCTACGAAATCAATATCCATATCTGTTTCCAGTTTAGAGATCAAATAGCTTTCCTTAAAGTCCTCATTTAGTGGGTTGTAAGGATCAATGAAATCATAAGCATTGTCAACAAATCTCCATGAGTCGTTATCAGGGAACTCATTGTATATTCCCAAGATTAATTTTCTCAGTTCAAGAAGGTCAAGTGTAGATATTCTGTAATCCCTATTAACATCCGCTGCAATCAGCTTATATGGACTTGAAATTGGTTCAAGACCAAGAAGGTGTCTTTGAATTTCAATGATATCTAAAGTAGATACACCATTCAAAGGATCTTCATTATAATAAGGACTAACAATGTAGTCACCACCCATTGGCATATCCGGGAATGCGTACTCACCGTTATCATCAGTAGTACCGATCAATGGACTACCAATCAGCTTCACTTCAACGTCACTTAGGTTTTCTAATTCTTCTGTAAATATGTTACCTCCAACATTTACAGTCGGCATTTGGCCCATACAGGCTTCATTGTTATCCTGTACATTAACTGTAGAAGTACAGAAGGATGTAATGCGTTCACCATCGTATCCAATGATAGATGCATAGATATTGACATCCTGATCACCTCTTGTTGTACAATCAAACGTGATGTTTGGTACCAGAGAATCAGGAGAGAATGATAATTCGACTTCATATCCACAAACATGGTGGCTACCGGCATCAAAATCACTAGCCCATAATTCTACCATAGCAAAATCAGGTTCTCCATTGCCATCAAGATCCATTGGCATAAGGTCAACGGCGAGGCCATTAATACAGTATGCTGTCGGAGCTTTACAGTTCGCAATAGTGAATTCTTGATCACAGGTAGTAGCATTACCACATCTGTCAAAGAATGTCCAACGGACTATATGACTACCGATTGGATACGTTCCGCTTGCATTGGCAATCGGTCCGTCACCGGAATCTTCTCTTACAGGGTTTGAGAAACTCTTAGGACCTACACCCAGTTCACCTGCGTAAACTTCGTATCTCCATCTTAAGTTCTCACTTGATGTACATGAATCTGAAGCTGACACTTCAAGTTCTATGAAACCTTCAAGACACTCAGAATCGAAAGTACATACTTCTTGAGCTTCACAGCCAGTAATAATCGGCTTGTCACCGTTCGTTACTTTTATTACCTGAACACAGCTGAATACAGGCATGTTTGGTTGACACCAATCAATTACCTCCCATGTTCTTAGTATTTTGAAACATGCATCACCATTCAATGTATTAAATGTGAATACTTCATCATCCCAGTCTGTTCCGAGAAGACCACATCTTTCGTTTATAAACTCTGGATAGCCATATACATCTGGTCCCAGATCTTCAGGTGCCATACAACCAACGATTGTTACATCTGCAGGACACTCGATATCATAATCTGGTGTAAATGGATCAGGATTAAGGAAAGTCAAAACTTGCTTACAAGTAGAAGTTCTTCCTCCGTCATCTGTAGCCGTAAATACCCTCGTATATGTACCAAGGTTACAGCTTGAAAGATCATTAATACCTTCCTCACTTACTGTGGCTCCACAGTCATCAGAAAGAACAGGTACGCCATATATAGCGTCCAGATTATTTGGATCAAATGCTGCATCACAATCCACAGTCGTATTAGGAGGACAAATTAGTGAAGGAGCAACCTTATCCTGTACGTCAACATTAACCATACAGTCATTGAAGTTTCCAAATATATCAACCACTCTGAAAGTGACCATTTGATCAGTTCCAACATCTGAACAACAGAAGTTAGCAATCTCACTGAAACCACATATATCTTTAATTTCAAGGATATAAGGCAACTCAATATAACAAGAAGCGTCATTCCACTGATTTGTAGGAGTCATCATTACGCAGTCTTCAGAGCACTGTTCTGAAGCTACTGTGAAAGCAACATCTGCATTATCATAGTGAGATGAATCATCGTTTGTACCAAAGTTTCCTTGAATTACATCCCATTCAAATGAATTATCCTCGATTGCGATACGGAAATAATTGGTTCCACATGGCGTATTCTCAGGGATATGGAATCTATAGAATCCATTATTTTGTTTATCAAGATATGGTGCAATAGTATTCGTGGTATTGGTACCACTATATCTCTCTGTGTAAATAGTTCTCCATTGTGAACCATCATAATGTAATAACTTCATGTTAATTCCATCATCTTCTGTATATGATCCAGTACTAGGAGCATACCAGTTCCAATGAATATCAACAGTAGATGAAGTAGGTCCAGACTCTAATCTAAGATTAGAAACCATATCATCGAAGTTATTAACCTGAGCACCATCAGCAACAAGAATGGTATTACCATAATTAGGTGCAACAGTGGTCCAGCTTAATCCTCCTGTACCACTTGGGTTTCCAGGAGACCAATTTGTATAGCTAAGCGGTGTATGATCATCCCAAAGGAAGCCATTACCGAATCTCTTCATGCCAATCCAAAATCTATCACCATAGGTAGGTCTTACCTGGTTAAGCAACCATTGCTCTTCTGCATAATCATCAAAAATGACTACAGAACCACCATATGCATTTGCTCTATTCTTAGCAATACCTGCAGATATCTCATAAGAAGACATATAATAATAGCTACCATCTCTGCTACCTATATAGTCCATGCCACAGAATTCCGGAATTTTACAATCACAATCATCTGGTGTCATACGCTGAACCAACATACAATGGGTCTTACAATCATCATAAGAACCATCATCAAAGCTATATGCGTTAACAACAGCCTCACCTCCTGTAGTCAAACTAACGGCAGTATATTGATCACAGACAGTTACCGGTGGCGTATTGTCCTGTACATCAACTAATACAGTACAGCTAGAAGAATTATAACATTCATCATAGACAGTAAATACGACCTCATTGACACCCATAGGTATCAATACAGGGTAAGTTCCATCATAATGACTTTCGAATCCACCAGGGTAAGTAATATCATAAGTTAGATATGTAGAGCAATTATCAGTTGCATCAGGAAGAGGTATATCTGTATTAGCACCACACGTAACACTACCATAATGGGTATTTGTAGCACCCATGATGGTGTTGGTAGTTGTAGTAATATGACCAGGACACTCAAGTACTGGTGGTATATCATCAACTATCTCGATTACTTGTGGTATTGTATCAAGTACTTCATCATTACAATGCCATTCTCTGAAAATCCAAAGTCTTACTATTTTCTTAGTACATCCAATTCTTGGATATTCAATATCATTAAATGTAACAACTGCATTACAGTATACATCTGGGAATGGATAAAGTGGCACTTCTTCTAATGAACCATTAATGTTTGTAGTCATTGTAGGTACGCCAACTTCCTCAGGATCAGGGTAGTTGTTACCATTATCATCCCAATAAACATCTTTGTCCAATACGCCATCACCATTTAAGTCAGTATCATATTCATCACCATATTGTCCAAATCGCCATTTGCCATCACAAGAGAGTGAACCTCTTGAACCGGCACAGCTATTTATAGAATTATACTGCGTATAGTCATACGGGCAGTTAACATCATCAAAATCAATTCTTAACAGATTATATACAATTGTACATTCAGGGGCTGCATTGTTTTTACTATCATATGCAGTATATACTCTGGTTACAGTCTTAACATAAACAGGATCACAATTAAGAGGAGTAATTGTTTCACGAAGAAGAACTGGTTCTTTATAACCCTCACATGGGTCAAAATATACAGGACCTTCATACGCAGAGAGGTCCGAACATGCCACCTCAATAGGCGCTGTTGGACAGCTTTCGATGATTGGACCCAGTTTGTCCTCTAATGTAATATTACCCCAACAAGAGTTGCCAGAGTTCAAATCAGTGACCTTAACATATAAGTCCTGACCTATGTAAGCCGATGTAATAGGATTATCTATCTCACCATAAAGGTTTGAGACAGTAACATCAAAATCATCAGGCATAACAGATCCTGGACAGGATGTTGTCTGATCATTTAATATCATGTCAGGAGTAATTAGCGCTTCACAGTTTTCATCTGTTGAAACTTGTGTGCTACCATTACATGCCAGTGAACATGGTTGCTGTGCTGAAATTTGATTAACGCTAAATGTAAATAACGCAATCATAAATAAGGCACTTCTAAACCATCTACTGATGGTCAAATCATAGTACTTCATGAGATCCTCTTTTAAAGTTTACTGTTTGGGAAATGACTGATCCCCCTTAATAAATAGTTTACTTCTACTAGGATCTATTATACTCGGGTAGGTAGAGTTCTATTGCCAGATAGTTTACTTCATAGCAAATGATAAACAAATGTAGGAAATATCTAATATGTAATACTACCTCATATTAGATATTTTTCACATATGTTTTTTTTAATATAAAAAAGCCCCCCTCCAAATTCATGGAGAGAGGCCATCCCAAAAACCGATTTTATTCTAGTACTATTCGATTATAATCATCTTCTTAGTAGCTGTGAATCTACCGCTATCCAACTGATAGTAGTATACTCCAGCAGCACCTAAATCGGATTTACTCAATTCTATTTCATTATAGCCTTTAGCGTAGTTGCCATTAATAGTCTTAACAACTTTGCCAGTAACGTCTAGTATAGTGAACGTTGCGTCAGCTTCTTGAGGCATTTCAAATCCAATCACAGTATTGTTTGTGAATGGGTTTGGCTCATTCTGATATAGAGCGAACTCTACATCACCAGCAGCCGTATTGTTAAGATCGATGTTGACGATGTCAAGATCAGATCCAACATAAGCTTCAGCTCTTGTAATTGCACTATTGATATCTATCAACTCAGATACAAGACCAGAAGTATTCGCTTTGAATGTCATTGTGAACAATGCACCTGAAGCGTTTACTGGAGTCTGGCTGTTCCAAGATGTAGTGATAGCACCATTGTGTACACCGAAGTTTTCTTCTGTTACATTAACTGCACCAGACTGAACTGTTACAAGCTCTAGTCCTCTTGAAGCCAATGTGAACTGGTAACCGTAGATGTTGTTGAATGCATCACCGTTAACAGTAAGGTCAAATGTTTGACCAGCTGCAACTTGTACATCTTCGAAATCAACAGTTACGACAGCAGAAGATCTATCTTCACTAGTTCCAGAGTTAGCGTTAGCAACAACACTTTCGTTAACGTCACCCACTTTGATACCTACGAAGTTCTCATCAATCATGTCAGCAGACAAGTTGTAGATGTCAATCGTTTCGTCAAAGTTCCATGGGCTGTTAATATCCAGCGTTTGAGCTGCATCAACAAATCTCCAGCTAGCATTACTTGGTAGTTCCTCGTAGATACCTAGGATTAGTTTTCTAAGCTCGATAAGGTCAATAGCAGTTACTGCACCGTCATTGTTAACATCAGCAGCAATTAGCTTGTAAGCGCTATCTAAGCTTTCTAGTCCAAGGATATGTCTTTGGATCAATACTAAGTCAAGTGTACTAACACCGTTCAAGTAGTCATCTTCTTTAGTAGCATCAATTTGGTAATCCATTGCGAATAGATTAGAAGCAAATGCATAGCTACCATTAGAATCAGTCATATCAGTAGATTCGAACTCATAGAACATGTTTTCGTTCTGTACTTCAACATTTTCAATGCTTTGTCCGAATTCAGTTTGTACAATACCTGAGATACTTCCAGTATCTGTAGTGTCACCACAACCACCTTGGTTATCAACCAATCTCAAGTTAACTTGACAGAAGTCATAGTTTCCACATAGATCCCATACATATACAGGAATTGTCAAAGTAGCATCTGTAGTTCCAACTAGATCATCACACGTGAATGTTGCAGCAGACGATCTTAGATCATGATTGTAATCAGGATCAAGTTCAGGCTGAACATCAGAGAATGTAAATCTCAAGTCTTCGTATGCAACACAGTTATCGAATGAACCATAGTCAAAGTCTATAGCCCAAAGCTCAACCATTGATGGAAGAGGACCGTCACCATCAGGATCAGCCATAAGCGCAGTGCTAAGGTTGATACAGTAAGGTGTAGGTGCTTTCTTATCCTGAACTGTGAAGTAAGATGTAGTAGAACTTACGTTACCACAACCATCATATACTTTCCATACAACTCTGTGCTGTGTTTCACCACAATCAGCAGGGATTGCATCAGGAATGTTAATAGTGTACTCAAAGTTAGGAGGCGTAGCAAACTCACCTTCGTTGTTATCAACGCCACCTCTGTTTCCGACTCTTACGTCAGGAATCAAGTAACCGTAAACAGCTAGGTTGTCAGCAGCATTATCCTCAGACCATAGTGGATCTGTAGAAGTGTTTCTGTCTTCTGCTACAAATGAACTCCATTCTCTATCGAATACCCAGTCATTGTAGATATCAACATATACATTCCACTTCAACCACTCACTAGGACAAGCATTTTCAATAACCTCACCATTTTCATCAAGGTTAGTATCGTAAGCTGTAGCAGACATTTGGATTCCAACGCCTACACAAGCTCTTTCATCAATTCCAGTTCCAGAACCACCTGAACCAGGTACAGCTTCAAACATATCGTCTTCAGCTTCTACAACTGGTGCATATGGATCGATTAGCTTACCGATAACAGTCCATTCCCAAATACCACCAGCTGATGGATTATTAGGATTGTACTGACACCAGTCAATAACAGTATAAGTGTTGATGATTTTTCTACAAGCATCACCTTCGAAGTAGAAAGTATCGCTATCAAGAGACCATCCGATCAAGCTACAGTTAGCATCTACCCAGTATGGCTCATCACAAAGACCATCAATACAGCTTAGCTTAACTTCTGCGAAATCTGGAATATCATCATCATTAGTATCAAATTGCTCGATGTCAGAACCTCTTACTTCCATAAGACCACAGTCATCACCATCGTTATCAGCAAGTCTGATGAACTCATCTTCAGAGTAAGGCCAGTCAATAGAAACATCACCATCAAATCTCTGAGCATCAAGAGGCTCTTCAACGATAATCAGCTGACGACACTGGATGTTAGTACCAGTAATTGACCACCATCTTGTAATTGGTCCGTAGTGACAAGCTTTGTTGAACAAGTCTTCATCAACAGTTGACCACCAAGGAGCAGTATAGTTACGAAGAACACCGTCTCCATTAACATCAACACACATTCCTACTTCGTTGATAAGCATTCCATTAGGATCAGTTACTGTGAATTCAGTAATCTCACCATCCTGGTTGATATCAAGACCACAAAGGTCGAAGTATTCAACATCTAGTTCACCACAAGTAGAGCTAGCATGAGCAGAACCACCAGTTACAGATAGATCTTTCTCATCCATTTCACAAGTAATCTTAGCAAGTGGAGGACAAACTAGAGTAGGCTGTAGTTTAGCTTCAACTCTTACAGTTGCCCAAGTGATACCGAATAGGTCACCAGGAGTTCCTGGAACACCATCCATGTTAGCATCATCCCAAACACCAAGTTCAACATCAATAAGTACGTAATCATTGATACCATCACCGTCAAGGTCTTCACCTTCACCATCTACAAGATCTTGGCAACAGAATTTAACGAACTGACCTTCATCAGTATCATCTCTGTCATGATCTTGAGGCTGCTGAGAGTTTGGAAGATCGTTGAAGTTGAAGAATGTGAAATTGTTTTCGTGTCCATCAACACCAAAGTTTCCACAAACACCCTCATCAGTTCTTCTGATAGCAACTCTAACTGGACCACAATCACCATCGTGAGATCCGTTGTCTACACTGTGTACGTATAGCTTAGCAGAACCACCTTCTGGATCAGTTGGTGAGCTAGTCAAGCTGATTACAATATTTTGCTTAGCAACTGCGATAGGAGCAGATCCGTCAACAACAGTTACTTGTAGCGTCAAGTAAGAAACATTACCACAACAGTCGATCAACTCATAAGTATAAGTGTAAGGCTCCATAGCTTTTGGAAGACCATTTACAACCCAAATTGGGTAACCGTCAGCATCCAATACTGGATTATCATCCTCATCAAGAAGGATTGTTGGACCAGCAAGAATTTCAGTAACAGTACCTGGTTGTCCGTATACTCTATAAGTTACAACATCAGAACAGTTGTCAGCTAAGTGCTCAGGTACTGGAAGCTGGAAGCTAGCAGCACAACCCCAAGGGTTAGCACTTACAGTCATTGGAGCAAGAGGACTAGCAGTTGGTCCTTCATTGTCCTTAGCATGAATTACCTGTACAGCATTTTCAGTGTCACCAGTACACCAATCAAGAGCAGTCCAAGTTCTGATTACTTTGTTGTTACCATTACAATCAGGACCACATACTGGAAGTACTTGATCAGAGTAAGTGAAGAAAATGTTACAAGCGTTGTCAAGGAAGCTTTCTTGCAATCCTTTATCATTGAAGCATAGTGGGTAAGCAAATCTTACACCAGCTGCATTCGCGTTACATTCCCAAAGAGCAACGAAATCAGGATCATAGTTATGACCGTCAGTTTCATCACAAGTTGGAAGAGGACATGGATTATTAGCAATCCACTGATTTCTATAGTATTCGTAGATAGCGTCTGGAGAAGTTTCAGCTCCACATGTCAAATCAACGATTCCAGCAGGCCAGAACCACTCTTCATTAACATCAGCAACGCTAACTCTTTCTTGAATAATTGCTTGAACTTTAGAAGAAGAGTTACCTGAAGCATCAGTAGCAACCCAAGTTCTAAGTGTAGTAGTACCATCACAATCGTTACCGATTACTTCTGTTTGAACTACTTCAAGATCAACGATCTCACAAGAAGAACCTACAGCAGATAGATACTCATCAGGGCTAACAAACTCACCACAGAATACTTCACCATCATTGAAGATTAGAGACATAGCTAAGAACTCACCTACGTCACCACCTGCAGTATCATCCCATCTTACAGTCCAAGTACCACCCATTGGCTCACCATCAACAGCAGAAAGCATGTCAACTGGAGACTGCATATTAGCTCCTGTACCAGGAGAAGCAGTACCACAAGCAAATGGAGCACCTTCATCATCAAATACTACGTTCATATCATCCAAAGTAGTACACTGGTTATCCCAAAGTCTAACCTCAGTACCAGATGGAGATGTGACACTTAGTTCGATATCACCAATCCAAGTGTGCTCTAAATCAACAGCAACATCAAGATCTGTAATATCACAATCAGACTCAACTTCGAAAGTCAATGTCTGAGCAGGCTCAGCAGAAGTAATATCCTCACCTTCAATGCCTTCTACAGGCCAGTTAGCAGGGAAAGCAGAACCAGCAGACAATAGATCTGGAAGCTCGTCTTTACAAGTAATAACGATATCCTCGATTGGAGGCATCATTGGAGGCAATTTGTCTTCAACGACCATCTCTCCCCAACAAGCGTTATCTCTACAAGCATCATTAACAGTTACTGTGTATGTACCTGGAGCCAATTCTAGAGACTGACCATTTACATCACCAGCAACACCTTCGATGAATACTTCATAACAATTGAAGTAACATCCATATGGACCACCTTCAAGGAACATGTCAGCAGAAATAAATGCTTCACAATCCTCATTAAGTGATACGTTAACCAAATCATTACAAGCTAAAGAAGTAACAATCTGATCTTCTGGGAATTCATTTACAGTTACACACCATTCGCAAGAAGACTCATTTCCAGCAAAATCAACAGCTGTGAAAGAGAAACAGTGCTCGCCAATTGGAAGTGCATCACCTGAAGCAAACTCGTTCAAACCTGGCATCATCGGTGGTTCTGGAGGAACTACCTCACCAGTGAATGAGAAGAATGCATCGATACCGCCGAATCCTATATCATTGTAGAAACCAGACTGTGGGATACAGTTTGATGTCCAGAAGAAAGTATTATCACCAGTAGCAGCAATACCGTTACAGCTAGGACCATTGAATACACAGTGACCACCTGAACCAGCATTGATAACCTCTAGGTAAAGACCCGGAGATCCCGGAGGCAATACAAAAGGATCACCAGTACCAACCTCAAATACTGGGATACAAGCTTCTTCACCACCAGCGTTAGCGAACATAGTCACGTCTACAAGACCTGAAGTCGCAACTGGTGTGTCAGTACCAAAACATGGAAGTGGAGTATTAGACGCAGTTCTTCCAGCTGGGAGGACATAGAAGTTAACCTGAGCCATTGTGTTACCCCAAGAAGCGTTGTCAAAAATGAAACAACCTTCATTTATCTGAACTGGAGCATTAGGGAATTGGCTGATATCCATTTCCTGTACTTGACCAATAGTACCAAGACCACAAGCCAAAGAAGCACCAGTACCAGGACAGTTACCAATAGAACCGAAAGCACCACCAGGAAGCTCTTGCTCTCCAGTAGGACAGTTATCAGTAACCAATACTTCGTAATCATAAATCTGCTCACACTCACCACCTTGTAGGTTGAATGTGAAGTCACCAGGACAAGTTAGCATTGGAGGCTCATCATCATTAACTGTAACACATACTTCACAGTTAATAGGGAAGCTCATTCCGTTACCAGAACCAGTACCTAGAATATTAACACAAGTTTCACCAACAGGGTAAACAGCAGGACCATTAGCCTGACCTGTGAAACTGTTTAAGAAATCTACACAAGCAGTTGGGTAAGAAACTGAAACCTGAATAAATTGGTTAGCACAAATGTTATCAACATCAGCATCTGTAAGAAGTGTAAAATTCAATACACCATCAGCAGCCCAACCATTATAAGTAGCAACTGGTACACAAACACTACCATTGTAACCAGCACAGTCACCACCAGTACCGTCATTGGTCTGATCGATGATGATACCGTTTTCATCCTGAATGTTAGCATTTTCAAAACCAGCACCACCAAAGTCACCGTCATAGATCCAGTCAAGGCAAACTTCAGTAACACATGTAGCTGAAGCAGGAACCTGACCTACACCCGAAACAGAGAAAGGTGTATCAATAAGACCAGCGGCGTTGAAGTTCAATGGAACCTGAGGACCAGTAGCAGTTACTAAACCACCCGGCACACCAAGTATTTCAAATCCAGGATCCACAACAGGATCAGGAATTGTAACCAAAGCCTCACAAACACCAGGATCATTACTTGCTGTAATGTCATCCGGACAAGTAAGACCTGAAATACAAGCCGTTGAGAACGTAGTGAATAAAACACCGTTACCTGGAACACAAGAAGTAGCACCAGTACCACTTACTGCACCACCAGAGAAAACAGGTGTATTTTGCATCAGACAACCATTTACTGAACCATCTTCAGTAATAGCGACGTCCAAAGTACCACCGTTCCAGCCATCACCAAATGTCTCATAACCATAGAGTTCTATGGTATTACCATCTGTAGCACAGGCAGTAACGGTTAAATTGTTCGTCCAAGTAGTCTGACATCTTACAGATGAACCTGCGGTAGCATCCCAAAGCAACCAGTCATTCTCCCCAGTGAAAATCTCACCAGACATCGTGACGGATACTTCAGTCTGTCCAACTGGACATTGGCCATACATGACCTGTACCGAAAGTAACAACACTGTACATGCCGTCAACTTGGTTAAGAAATTATAAATCTTTTTCATAATAAGATAAGATTGAGTTTGTTATAATCGAATTTTAAATAAAATATAATTGAGTAATCATTTTAGCCTTTCAACATACTCTCTTACGATACCCTGAAAATCCACAACCTGCTGGATGTGATCAGCGTATCTAGACACTTGAGATGCCATTTGCTTGTGGCCAGCGACCAAAGATGGCTGAAGCTCTAAGCCTCTGTCATTGTAAGATTGAATAGCAGTACTCAAGAAAGTAAGTCTAGCTGAGGTTTCAGCTTCTTCCTGTGGAGTAAGGTTTGTACTCTGAGATTCTTCGCGAACATCCTCTAATTCAGCTCCTAAGATTTCTAATGCAACTTCGTCAGAAACACCAATAGTGGCTTTCTGAGTAATTGAATAATCGAAATCAGCCATTGACCCTGCAGCTGCTCTGGAAGTAGCCAGCTGTGCAGAAGCAGAAGAAGACATTCCTAAGAAAAAGAGAGTAAAGCAGAACATCGCTGAGAATTTTACAATGTTCCTCGAAATAACGTTGTACGTCTTTTTCATGAGATTGAGTTTAATTAAATTTTAATAATCAAATAATACTATAAATAGATACCAGCAACGCCGGTATCTCGGTTTTCTACCTAATCACAATTTTAAATGGAAACTTTGTTGATTTCGTCTTTTCAAAGATTCATTTAAAATAATAAGCTTAGTTCGAATCTGCCATCAGCAAACTCTTAATCTTTACAAAGATAGTTTTTCAGTTCAGGGATTTAGTACCGACGTATCGGTATATTTCATATATAAACTTTTTGTAATATGTAAAATCCCTATTTTAAACAATTTGCTATCAATGTATTTTTTATTGTTTATTCAACAATCAGTTTCCTTCAGCCCCTTCTTGCTTTTTTGAGGATAAATTAAAGCTGATTGCCAATTCATGTGCTCCATTGTTATAAGTCTGAAATTCCAGCCTGCTTGCACTGTATGCATAAGTAAAGCTCATTGAATTCACGCTGGCTCCTAAAACAAAGCCCAAAGTCTCATCAGCACCAACTCTATAGCTTATGCCCGCTCTGAAACGATCATCCAAAAATCTACCCAATACATTTACATCTGCATGAAATGGAACATTCATCAATTTCTTAACAAAAACAGATGGCTCTATCACAAGGTCCGAATCCAAGTCATCAATTCTATAACCCAGATTAAATAGGTATCCTATTTCTCTTTCTCCATCTCCCCCACCATCATCAATTCGCGAACTCACCAATGAAGGTAAGGCCAAACCGTAACTCAACTTGCCGTTATACAAACCAAAAATCCCGAATGAAACATCGAAGAAATTGCTTCCCGCAATTCTGTCGTTTACCAAAGGATCATTGGGGTCCAATAGCGGATCCGAAAAAACATCAGATGACAAACCATGCTGAATGTATTCAGCAGATAAGCCAAAGCCTATTTTATTGGTAGGTGTATCTATTGTATAGGATACCGAACCCTGAAACTTGGTTGTTTCCAAATCTCCATTCGTATCAGTCAAGATTAAAGCTCCGAATCCCAATCTATCTGCAACAGGTCCATCATAGCTAGCCATGAAAGTCTTTGGTGTTCCCTCGAAGGAAGACCAGTTGTTCTTATAGCTTACGAAAAGATTGTGGTCTAAACTGTTACCAGTAGCTCCAGGATTTACAATTACTGGATTCAAAAATGACAATCCTGTAATATATCGCTCATCAAAATACCTTTCGTTTTGCGCTTGCAATTTCACTCCTGATACAAATAAGACACAAGCAAAGATTACCAGTAGTCTATTCATTATATTCTTTTGATAATTATTCATTGTTATCGGTTGGTTTGGTTTAGTTTCTTAATAAAGTCACTGTGCCTTGATAAACTCTATCACCGGTGTCCAAGACCCAGTAATATGCTCCTTCTACCAAAGGCTCGCCAGATAAATCCTCCCCATTCCAGTCATTCATATAATTGTTGGAGCTATATACCGTCTCACCCCATCTGTCAAAGACACGCAAGCTGTAATCATTGTTATCCGCACAGCTAATCGTGAAGATATCATTAGCACCATCGCCATTAGGCGTGATAACACGCTTACCAACAAAACAATCCGTATCAATACAATTGGTAATCAGATCAAATGTAGCTTGACCAGTACAACCGTTACTGTCTTCCACTTCAAGTGTATACATTCCCGGCCCCAGGTTCTCATTAACAGGTCCAGGTATAGGATCACCTGATTCAGGCGTCCAGAAATAAATATATCCAAGATTAGTACCTCCTGTAACAGTAGCTGAGATAAACCCATTATTCTGACCATCATCAGGACACTGAACCTGGTCTTCTGAAATAGTGATCGGATCCGGTGCATTTATAATATATGTACCCGTAGCAATTACCATATCTCCATCACTATCTTCAGCTGACACCTGATATGATCCAGGACAAAGCTCATTAAAATCAAAACTTCCTGCCTCATTGACTGTAATTACAAGGTCTTGTGCTGCATCATCCGTGATTGTCACAGTATAAGGTGCAGTACCTCCTGAAATCAAGCCAGAAATAGCACCCATACAATCACCCTGCGCACATGGTGTTGCAAATCCGTCAAATGGTGTTCCAACAGGATCTACATTCAAGCTTATTTCTCCCTCACCTACAAGAGTTACAGTTAAAGCAAAACTGCATCCATTGGCATCAATAATCGTAACGCTATACATGCCTGAAATAGTCAAGCCACTAAGATCTTCCGTATCACCTGCATCATCTCCATTCGGATCTTGCCAAATAAATTGATATGGCATTGCACCGCCACTTACATTAATATCGATAGCACCATTACCTACTGAAGCCACACTGGCAGTCAATGCATCTGGTGAAACACCTATCGTAAACTGTTGAGAAGCCGAACCTCCCATATCATCTGTAAATTCTATTGTGTGGGTACCGATTGGATAAGCACCGGTGAAAGTTCCATCACCGTTATCTACCAGACCACAAGCCTGGCCATTTGTTCCATTATTGGCAAATAATTCACAGCTTAACTCTCCACATACACCGGTAACAGTAAATGTAGCCTCACCCATCATGCCCGTACAAGGCGCGTTGGTTACTTCAAATGTAATTTCAAGGTCACCATTACTGTCTACTTCAATTGTGAAACTCTCTGAAACTGCGGTACCATTTGCATCTGTGACCAGCACTTCATAATCACCGGCCTCATATTCACCATTTGGATCATATGGCTGAGAAGCGCCGCCATTAAAGGTATATGTAATAATATATGGTGTACACCCTCCCTGGGCTTCAACATCAAATGAACCCAAATCACCTGTACAAGAAACATTGGTAATATTCTGAATGTCTATTTCAAGGTCTACTGGAGATCCTTGCAGAACCTCAACCATGACTGAACTACTGCACTCAGGTTCATCAATATCCTCACATGTGATTGTATACATACCAACTGGTACATTTATGAAGGCATTGCCATCCAAAGTCAAAGTTGGATCACTTGTAATATTGAAATTACCTGATCCGCCATCACAAGTCACTTCAATACGTCCATCGTCACCACAAACTGCTGAGAATACGACAGTGCTAACCTCAACAGGGTTAGAACATGCTGATCCTACAACAAATATTTCTGTTTCCTGACATCCTCGACTGTCTGTTACCAGCACAGTATAGGTACCATCAGGTACATTGTTCAGATCTGTTATATCTGGGCTGAATTCCAGGGTTTCACCTCCGTTTCCTCCGGAAACATTGACTTCAACCATATTTCCATTTACCACAACATCAATTTCAAGCGGATCCGGTTGATTAATGACAAAAGATCCCGTATTCGTGTCTCCATTGGAATCTGTTACTGTAGCGGTATAGGTATCTGCACCTCTTCCAACAAGCAGAGAATTCTGAGTCTGACCAGTCTGACTCGTTGTACCTGTAGACCATTCCCAATCAATATCATAAGGAGGCATACCCCCAGTAATCATAAGATTGATAGATCCATTACTCTCCCCATTACATCTGACATCATTTATATCTGCCTCCAGGGTGATATTACAAACAATATTCACCAAACCATTTTGCATGTTGACAAGATTACTTGGCAATGATGTGAATGTTCCATCTGTTATTTCAATTGGTCTGGCTGGCTCACCTATAAACTGTAATGGTGTGCTGGTCTCACAGTCCCCTACAAGATCAAAGCAAACTCTATATATAACTGTACCATCAGCCAAATCAAGACCAACACCAGTAGGATTGGTCCATACATATCTTAATTTATCATTGTCTGCAGGGTTAAATGTGCTGGAAAATGCAGGCACTACTGCTTCGACCCTATTGTAAGCCAATATATTTTCATCCCATTGCAGGGTATATTGCATTCCTGCTATATTGGTGAAATTCATCGTGGTAAAATCCACGCATACCTCACCAGCATTAAGATCAACTGTTACAGTATCAGCTATAATGCTAAACTCCTGACCACCAGTATCTTGTGCAACAGTAACACTACCTTCGGTTATTGAAAACTCCCTCTTACCGATAGGTTGCGGGCTTGAAAACTCAATAAGTACCGGCATATTTGATGCTTTAACAACACCTACATCACCAAGATCCCCTATTACATCAAAGCAGAGTTCAACAATCGTAGAATTGTCAGGTAATGTAACCGGATTCTGTCCTGTATTATCAAACCAAACAAATGACATCATGCCATTTGCAGCATTATTCGCATTAAAAAGACCAGCATTAAGTCCTGGCAGTCCAAAATTCTGAAGCTCAACAAACGAAAGCACTGAAGCATCCCACATCAAAGAACTCTGGCACGCCTCGATTGTATCAAAATTGTTGACTGTCAATGGCATACAAACCCTTTCACCCGGCATCGCCGTCACATCTTGAAATATGAGCATAACTTCATCGCCATCACCTCCAGTACCCCCACCAGCACAATCAGTTCCTGGTATCTTGGCATTCAAAGGCTCCCAAACAGCACCTATATTATCAAAATTCGCATCCGAAATCTCAATATTGAAATTCGGTGGAATCGAAGTCACGTCAATATCAGTGGAATCACACTCTTCACCTACCACGTTGAAACGCATTGTAAAAAGTAAATGATCATCTGGAAGTGTCTGAGGAACAAACGAAAAGCTGAACCAAGAACATCTGAGTTGTCCTTTTGTCATACTGGCAGTTTGTTCTGGAAGACTAAATGCACCTGCATTGAGATCTGGCAGGTCCTGGCTAATGAAAGGCAAGGTATCGATTTCCAAAACAGTAGAATCCCAATCAACTACAAATTGTGCTCCAAGTAACTGATCGAAATCAGATACGCGCACATTCACATCGTAAGTTGCTCCAGGAGTTGGATCACCACTTGATTCAAATTCTATCTGTAGCGGGTCTTGCTGGGCTTGTAGCCCAAAAGCCATTAAAATTATCGAAAGTATAAAGCTGAACCTCTTTAGCATAAATAAGGGTTTAAATCAATACGCAAAATTAACAATATCTGACTCTTGATTATCATTAGTAGCACTTAATTGCTATGGTTGGCAAAATTAAGAACTATTGATGCATTATTTATCCGTAATTCCACTCATTATTCAATTGAAAGCGAAGAATAAAAAGATTTGTCAATTATCTTATAATAACGAATTTTGCGTACCGCTTGCTGTTTATTCAGCTTGCTTCTTTGTTAATACGACTATAATTCAATAATCTGAATAAAATGAACCTAATAAAGCTCAAATTCCTAAGTGTTGTCCTGATATGCATTTGCATTTCTTGCAGTCAAGAAGAAAGCTCAAAACGTGATGTTGAAACACCAGGTTTTGAGATTGTAAAAAGTGCTCATAGCAACATCGATTTTGTTAATAAGCTTTCTGATGACCCATTGGCCCCTAGAAATATTCTTAGCAACGAATATTACTACAATGGCGCAGGTGTAGCTGTAGCTGATTTTAACAATGATGGTCTTGAGGATATCTTTCTTGCAGGGAATGAAGTAAAAAATGAAATTTATATCAATAAAGGGGATTTCGTATTTGAAAAACTTCCTGACAATTCAGGTATAAACGAAAATAAGGTCTGGGCATCAGGTGTTTCCATAATCGATATCAACAATGACGGATATGAAGATGTATACGTTTGCCAACATGGACCCTATTCCAGATCAGACAGAAAAAACCTGTTCTATATCAATAACGGCAATTTGACCTTTACCGAAAGAGCTGCCGAAATGGGCCTGGATGATCCCAACTATTCCACCCAGGCCGTATTCTTAGATTATGATAAAGATGGTGATTTAGATTGCTATGTGCTCAACGAATCACAATACGCACAAGTGATTCTAAAGACGGTTTACGAGCAATTAAAGGAGGAAAAGAATATGAGGATTGCCAGTGGTAAACTATTTGAAAATCTAGGTAACCTAAAGTTTAAAGATGTAACCAAAGAAGCCGGTGTATTGAATTACGGTTACGGTCTTGGTGTAAGTGTTTCTGATCTAAACAATGACTCATGGCCAGACATATATGTAGCAAATGACTATGCCGTACCTGACTTCCTATATATCAATCAAAAAGACGGCACATTCAAAGAAGAAATAAAATCTTACACAAAACAAATATCTTATTTCAGCATGGGTTGTGATATTGCTGACATAAACAATGATGCACTTCCCGATATCGGTATAGTGGATATGGCCGCTGAAGATCACTTTAGAGATAAAACTCTAATGGCAAGCATGAATGTTGAAGCATTCAAATACTATTTCACTACAAGAGATTATCATCTTCAATATATGTTTAACAGCCTACAGTTGAACAATGGTAACGGGACATTTTCAAACATCGCATCATTAGCGGGAGTTCTAAAATCTGACTGGAGTTGGGCTGCCATTTTTGCAGATTTCAATCTTGACGGATACAAAGATTATTATGTAAGTAACGGTTACAGAAGATATTCTCGAGATAATGATTTTCGAAATGAAATGAAAAGATTAAGAGAAGAAAATAATGGCACTATCCCGCGACATTTAAGAGAAGATGTATATTATATGATGCCAGAGATTAAACTCAAGAACAAGCTCTACATAAATGATGGCAAACTACATTTTAATGACAACAGTCCATTATTCACACATCCTGATTACGAAAGCTACTCGTATGGTGTAGCTCAGGCAGATTTTGATAATGACGGCGACATTGATCTTATCGTGAATAATGTTGATCAGGAAGCAATGCTATTGAAAAACACAACGAGAGAAACAACCTCGAAAAATTATTTGCAGTTGATATTGGATGCAGATGACCAAACCATTGAATTAAATTCTAAAGTATATCTACAATACGGTGACAATGTTCAGTTCCAGGAATACTATTTTGTCAGAGGTTATTGTTCAACTATGCAGCAATGCTTGTTCTTTGGTCTGGATGATGCTGAAAGTATTGATCGCATAAAGGTTGTATGGTCAGATGGGAATGTACAGTATATTGATAATGTGAATGCAAATCAAAGACTTACAATCAACTATGAAAAGACAAACCTTAAAAATGAGGAACAAATTGAAGACAGCTACTTCACACAGGTATCTGCAATAGATCTAGGAATAGATTTTAAGCATGAAGAAAATGAATTCGATGATTTCGAAAAAGAAATTCTATTACCGCAAAGACAAACTGCATTCGGGCCTGCGATAGAAACGGGTGATATCAATAACGATGGACTAGACGACCTATATATTGGAGGTGCTAAAGGCCAGGCCGGAGCACTTTATGTGCAGAATGAAAGAGGACAATTTGATAAAATCGATAGTCAAAATCTAGCCAACGAATTCTATAGTGAAGATGTAGATGCGGCGTTTGTTGATGTCAACAAAGATGGTAATAAAGACCTATTCGTTTTAAGTGGTGGTAGTGGAGATTATCAGGGTTTAGAAGATTTACTTCAGGATAGATTTTATGCGGGTAATGGGAAAGGTGAATACTTCAGGATAGCCAATGCGTTACCAGAATATAAATATGCTTCATATGCTATAATTCCAGAAGATATAGACAACAATAGTTCTACTGACCTATTGATATTAGGTGCAGCAAAGCCTGGCCAATATCCGATGAAAGAACCTTCAATACTTTTGAAAAACATCAACAATAAATATGAGGATGTCACAGCTGATCTTATTCCCGAATTAAACAGTGCTGACGGATTGATAAGAGATGCTTGTTGGGCCGACCTGAATAATGATGGTTTCAAAGATCTGATAACAGTTGGAGAATGGCAAAATGTTGAGGTTTATCTATACCAGAATGGACAATACAGCAAACAAAGCGAATCGTGGAAGACGAACAAAAAGTTTGGCTGGTGGAGATCGATACAATCGGCTGACCTTGATGGTGATGGTGACTTAGACTTTATCGTAGGTAACGTTGGAAAAAATTTCAAACAAAAAGCTACTGACGATTATCCACTTTATCTTTATTCAAACGATTTTGATGATAATGGAACACTTGATTGTGTGTTGGCCAAGCCTTATAAAGATAAAATTGTTCCAGCGAGAGGCAAAGAATGCTCGACTGAACAAATGCCTTTCGTCAGTGAGAAGTTTACCACCTATAAGGACTTTGCTACAGCCAGTGTTGTTGATATCTATGGAGAGAGCAAACTGAATGATGGTATAAGCTTAAAGGCCAATGATTTCTACAGTTATATACTTTGGAATGAAGGCAGCTATTTCGAGTTTGAAAAATTGCCTGTATTAGCTCAATCTTTTCCACTGAATGCTATCGAGATAATTGATGTAAACAATGATGCGAAACCTGATCTATTGCTAGCAGGAAATGACTATAATACTGAATACGAAACTCCAAGGTTGGATGCCGGATATGGACTTGTTCTAATCAATGAGGGTGAAAGATCTTTTGACGTATTGACCACATCAGAATCAGGAGTGTATGTCTCTGGAGACGTAAAAAGAATGTCTCAATTGACAATTGGAAATCAAAAAGCAGTTATTGTAGCCAATAACAATGATTATCCAGACATACTCTTGTTAAACAAGTAACAAAAAAAAGGCATGTAGAATATCTACATGCCTTTATATGAATACAAATCCTCAATTACTCTATAAGTATCATTTTCCTGGTAGCGGAGAATGATTCTGTTTCTAGCTGGTAGTAATAAATACCATTTCCGTTTAATTCATCATAACTGACAACGATATTGTTAAGTCCCTTTCTATATGGACCTGAATATTGCTTAACAACCCTGCCACTTGTATCGTATATAGAGATTCTTACATCAGTATCAGACGACAATTCAAACTCTATTGTAGTCAAACTGCTGAATGGATTCGGCACGTTCTGATAAAGCACATTCTTAAACTCATTCTCTCGTTGCTCAACAGTCAAGCTTCGCGAGCTGAATGAACCATCATAAATCTCACTCATCTTATCTTCACGCAATCTGAATGCATCTGCATTTAGCTTTCTATCAGACTTAATTAGTATGTAGAACAAAGCATCTTCAGCTCTCGATTCTTTTGCTCTCTCGTTGTACCATACAAGTGAAAGTTGGCCATCATTGGCGTGATAATTCTCAGATGACAATGGCAACCTACCTGCCTCGATCCCTATTACTTCAATATCTTCATTATCATAATCCAGGAACATCTGAATACCTGTTAAGGACTCATCTGACTTAAAGTAGAATGGTACAAGATATTCATTGTCCTCATTCAGCTCTAGAAGATCATGAACTATATCAATATTGAGATTACTTCTGCTGTCCACATAGTATTCACCATTAATAGAAGCTGATGCATTCACATCACCAATCTTTACGGCAATAAGATCGTTATCCCTGTAATCATCATTCAGGTCATACATTTGAATCTTATCTTCAAATGGCCATGGATGATTCTGATCAACGAACTGATATGACTTGTTCACATAATCCCATGAATTGTTATTTGGCAACTCATCATAAATGCCCAGAATCAGCTTGCGAAGCTCTATCAAATCCTGAGCTGTTACACTCTGACTTCTATTAACATCTGACGCGATCAATTTATAAGGAGAATCTATTGGCTCCAGACCGAGTATATGTCTTTGAATGATTATCAAGTCAAGTGTAGATACACCGTTAAGGTAATCATTAGGGCTTATGGCACTGATCTGATAATCAAGGTAAGCTTCCAGATTATGGAATGCAAACTCACCATTTACATTGGTCATATCATACTTCATAGAAGCATCTATCATAGACTGTAAACCGATCTCGACATTCTCAATCAATTCTGAAAATTCAGTTTCTACATGACCTCCAAGTGTCATTCCACTTGTGTCTGGACATACATTGTTGTTGGCCTGTATATTCAATATGGTTGTACAGAAATCCTGGTTGCCCATATCATCTGTTACCCACATTGTAATCACATTCTCTCCAACATCATCACAAGTAAAGCTTAACGCTTTTATTGACAGATCATTAGGATCGAACGATAATTCAACCTCTGGATCACAATTATCATAGCTACCCAAATCAAAATCACTTGCCCAAATTTCAATTACAGGATCCTGATTAGGATCTGCAGGTGGTGTAAGAGCAGTTGTAATTCCTGATCTACAATAAGGAACAGGTGCTTTCTCATCCCTGATAACTATTTGATGGCTACATTCCGAAACACTTGAACAGATTCCCTCTGCTGACCATGTCACAATGTAAGTGCCGGCGTCCAATGTATCATTAACTATAGGTCCAGATCCAAATCTGACCACATTACCATTTCTTCTGATGACGTATTCGATTTGTGATGGATGCAAGAATTCCTGTGCACACTCATCAAACGCTCTAGGTGGAACGAAGTTGATTATTTGTCTACACATATTGCTCGCAGCAGAATAAACAGTGTCTTGCGGACAATCAGTAAGAGTAGGTCCATCATTACTGGCTACTTTAATAACCTGCGTTCTCTGCCATATACCTTCAAAAGGATTCAAACTGGCATCATACACGCAGAAATCAATAACTGTCCATGTTCTGATTATCTTCAGACAATACCCTTCTACATTTTCAAACACACGGTCTTTGTATGAATAAGACAGGTGTGCGCAGATAGGTGCTTCATTTACCGGAACATCATTATAAAGTACGGCATCACCTAAATCAGTAGTATAATTTTCACACGTGGCATCATCACGATCAGATGGCCATGTGAAGCTGTTAGCATTCAGAATAACATCAGAGCTAAAGTTGAAAATCTGCTCACAGTTTTCCAGTTCTACAGTACGACCAGGCAGTTCTACAAACCATCTTCTGATGATGGATCCATCACCACAAATATCATTTACTGTACCTGAGTCTTCAAATCTAAGGACACCAAGTCCACATTCTCCATCAAGTACGGGAACTCCCGTAAGCGATGTATCTATGGCTGAAACATCTTCACATCTCAAATCAAATACCAACTGCGGAGGACATGTCGCATTGACCCCATTCTTATCCTGTACAATTACACTTACAAGACAGGTATTCGTTTTGCCTCCCTGATCGGTTACCCGCATTTCTACCGGAATGGTCTGACCAGCTTCCTGGCAACAAAACTGCACATATTCACCAAACTCCAGGTCGTCATTCTCGTACTCATCATACACATCACAAGTTGTATCAAGCCTTCTGATCTCCAGAAGAACAGGTCCTCCACATTCATCATAAGAACCGTCATCAACTGATGCTGAATACAATCTTCCCCAACCATTATCTGCTAATGAAACAGCTGTAAACTGATCACAAACAGCATATGGAGGGTCTTCATCTTCAATTATAATTTCGAAGTCACAACTGCTCTCATTGCCACAGTCATCACTTACCACGTATCTTATATAATTCAAACCATTCTGCAGATTATATGCTCGGTATACATTTTCCGCTATTTCTATTGCTGGTGTATATACTTGCTCAAGAAGCAGAGGATTAAAATCATCTGATCTTAAGTAGTATACTTTAACAGAGAGATTTCCACAATCAAAAACAGACTTGAAACCGGTTACATCGGTAGTATCGAGTGGTCTGAAAATCACATCACCTTCACAATCATTATTGGCGTAGAATCTTAACCCATCATCAGGACACTCAATATCAGGTGCGCTTTCATCTACGACTTTGATAGATTGGTAGCTCTGTGCATATTCACCCTCACACCAATCCAGGGCTGTCCATCTTCTTAGAATCTTGATGGTGTTAGCTCCGCATATATTAAATGTATCATCAGAGAATGTCACATTGATTTTACAAAGATTGTTTTCATCCAATAATGAAAATCCATCAATATTAGGTTGACCAGTCACTTCAGGACTAAGGTCCAATTGACCATCTGTTATAATGGCAGGATCATCACAATCGTAAAAGACATTTGGAGGGAACTCCATATCTGCAATTGAGCTCTTCTCAAAGAATATTGAGAATGCACAAACTTCAGCACTTAATCCAACATGATCTCTTGTATAGTATTCTATATCTCTTCTTGCAGTGAAATCGCCAATCGTACAATCAAGACTCTCTATATCATCTCTATTAATAACCACCTCAACATCAGGGTCGCAGTTATCATTCTGTTGGTACTTGTAGAATGAAACGGTGTTGATTTCGACACATACTCCCTGTGCTATGGATGCCTGGTTGGCTGGTGTATCTGCTATTACCAGATAAATTGTAGGACTGATATTATCTTCATTAGCCTGAACACCCGAGATCTCTCCTCTGTATATAGTAGGGTCTACCGGGTCAGGAGCAAACATGTAAGAGCCAGCATCTGTGACGATGCTACCCGTTCCTGAACCTGAGTAAGGCACCATTGGAACGCTGATATCGAGAAAGTCGATTTGTTCCCAAGGGTTGGTGGTATCGCTTCCATCCACTGGACTTAACTCTATAGTATATGTGGAAGGATCCATATCCATATCTACAGGTGAGAGTTCTGAGCAGTAAGTAACACTTCCCATACTCGTGTACAGCTCGGATAAATCAGCTGAACAATCAACAGTTATATCTTCGATGCAAGTCAGCTCAGGAGGTAGTTTATCCTCTACAGTGAACCAACCCCAACAAGAAATAGTGGTTCCATTTGAATCAACAAATGAAACACTTGCCTTGTATTCTGCACCAATAAATGAACCATCAATTACTGGATGTACAGGATCACCAAACATATCATAAGTAGTCTGGTCGATAATGACATCATTAGCTGTCATAATTGTAACAACATAATCACAACCAGTTCTTTCATCTTCAAGGATAAGTTCTGGTGTGATAACCGCAAAACATTCATAATCCAGAGAGATTTGAATGTCATCGTTACATCCCAATGATTGAGGACATTGTCCAATCAAAATATTGGTAGACAATAATAATGCAAGTAAAGCCAGCCCCACTTGTTGCGTAGCTTTAACAAAACTCTTAATACTTAAAATTGTACTCATAAGTAAATCGGTTTTTGGCCATGGCCAAAGTTAATTTCGGATTAAACTCTTTGTTCAGACTACGGGGAAGGGGAATCGTAAATGTGGAAAGGATCTATATCTTATACCAGTTGGTTTTCTAATGCAAATTTTATCAGGTTAATGGTGTTTCTTACACCCAGCTTACGCATAATATTCTTCCTGTGAACACCAACAGTCTGATCACTGATAAATAATTCCTTGGCAATCTCTTTGTTGTTTTTTGCCTGAGTTATCAGTTCCAATACTTCATGTTCTCTGGAAGTCAATTTTTGCTTTATAACAAAACGATCTTCATAATTGGATTTGCGATGTCCCAATATTCTCTTTCCGTTTGGCGGAGTGATATGCAAGCCAGGAGCCAGATAAGTATTGCCTTCCAATACTTCCTCAATAGCATTGAGCAAATCATTTTCGCTATTGGATTTCAGAATATAACCATCAGCACCATTCTTCATGGCTTGGCCCACGAACTTGTAATCACCGTAAGCTGTAAGCACCAAAATTTTAACTTGCTTGAATTGCTTTCGAATGCGTGGGATTAATTCCAGGCCATCTTCATCAGGAAGATTCAAATCCAGAATTACCAAATCTGTAGATAAATTTTTGTGTAGGAAAAGCATCAAACCCTCGGCTGTACTTTCTTCACCCATGATATTGACATTGGGATCGTCAATGTTATTAAAATATGCTTTCAAGCCCAATCTAAACAGACCTTGGGCATCTACCAAAACGCTATTTATTGCAGACATTTGGATTATCTTGTTATAAAATTCGTTATATCCAGGTATACATAATATACCCAGTTCAATGGCATAGAAGCAAAACTGATGCCAAGTTTTAAAATTACTGCAAATACCGTATTAATGGTAACATATACCCAAAAAAGGGTATATAAATCTTGTTGTGATTCAGATGAGATAAGAAGATTCCAAGACAGATAAACCATTTGACCCCGCCACTGCATAATTAAAACCTTTGCGTAAAGCATAGGCTCCCACCCTACCAGATTTATCCAAGGCAATGAGTCCAACCTGTCTGTTTTCTACATTATAGGTCTTAGCAATGCGTTTGATAGCTTCCATACAGGCCGTCTCAGGGTGCCTGCCTTGTCGCATCAGTTCAACAACCAAAAAGGCGCTGCATGACTGCATTATCAATTCACCATATCCAGTAGCTGTGGCTGCCCCATATTCATTATCAACAAATAGTCCTGAGCCAATTATAGGTGAGTCCCCCACCCTGCCAGGCATCTTGAAAGCCAATCCGGAGGTAGAGCATGCACCGGAAAGATTGGCTTTAGAGTTTCTGGCTATCAAACCAATCGTGTCATGCCTTTCACTGTTAACTTTGGGGTTGTAGATGGCTTTTTCAAGCCACTTTTCGTATGCTTTTATGGATTTATCTGTGGACAAATCATTCTTGGTAAATCCATTGTTTAATGCAAACTCTTGTGCCCCATCTCCGGCCATCATTACATGTGGCGTTAACTCCATCACTTTACGTGCAACTGATACAGCATTCTTTATCTCTCGTAGATAACAAACAGAGCCAGCATTGCCCTTTTCGTCCATTATACAAGCATCCAGACTGGCCCGGCCAGAATTATCAGGAAAACCACCATATCCCACTGAAGTATCATCCGGATTATTTTCGACACTATTAACGCCAATTTCTATGGCATCTAAAAGCGCATCAGGATTTGTATCAAGCATTGATTTGGCAATGGCGACGGCTTCTGAATTATTCCATGTAGCTACCACTACATTATCCTGTTCTTCGGATTCCAACTTTGGTCCAAGTAGAGATGCAAGCAGCGTAGTCGCTGAAATCTTATTGAAATATCGTCTGTTTAGCATGGTATATTTATCTGAGCTATGCAGAAGATAAAATAGTAAAATATCGGGAAATGAAAGGTAATTATTCTTTTACCAACTTGACAATACCGAATTGATCTTCAGATTCGATCAATACATTGTAAAGCCCTCTTGGCCAGAATGTTTCAAGATCTAACTCAACCACATTTCTGCCTTCAACAAGATTGGCTTCAAATGATCTCATAAGCTGACCAGTTGCATTGAGGATACTGATTTTAGCAGTTCTTTCTGTCTCTGAGCGAATCTTCAGTGTAGTCTGATCGTACGCCGGATTCGGGAAAACAGCTGCAGCCAATGGTTCATCAGCTATTAATGGACCATCAGGAATGTCTTCATGAGGCATTGCAAAGAACAGATCTTTCTGCATGATAGAAAGATCAGAATTTCTCATTAGGACATCATATAACTTGGTACTCTTTATCTCGGCGATCTGATCATCTGTAAAAGCTGGATCATTCTCATAATAGAATCTATCTCCATCTCTTAAAACCTGGAATTGAGATTCGATGATACGCATCACCAATTCACCGAATATAGATCCATTCTGATGACGTTCAGCCAACATGCCTACCCAAGGGTCTATGCTGTTAACATCTTCATATAGTTCTGATAGCGCAGCTGCGTCTTCCGGACTTGACGTGAAATCAGTGAAGTCCTTGATGACTGTAAGTCCAAAGTCACTTCTAATTGTATTGTAGTCGCTTAAACCGCGGTCTCTTCCTCTAAAGATGTTAATAGATGCCAAATCCATACCTCCAGAACCAGGCGCTCCGAATAAGAAATTACGAAGATCATCGATTACTCTGCAATCAAGTTTCTGCATGACCTGTGTACCCATGCCCTTGAAGAATGGATCAATCCCTCCAGAGTGAACTACAGCCATTGGATTGAAGAATGCATCTTTAAGATTCATGCTGCCATCTGGCAGTTCATCACCCGCATTATCCATGCGCAGCAAATCGCTGTTGATAAGTGTATGTCCAATTCTGAATGCAGCTGCTGAGAATTCGTTGAATATGGCAGGGTTCATATCATCTTGATATCCTGCATAGTCAGGCAAGGTAAGTCCCATTGCTGGCAGCCATTCATAAAAAGTTATATTCTGAATATACGCGCCTACTCTTCTTCTCGCAGCTTGGTACAATTGCTCATCAGACCAGTTAGGGTGTGCTACTTTTAATTCATCACACAATCTGTTGTGCTCCCTGACAAAAATTGTATGAATTCCAATGAGGAGCGGATTTTCATTGGCTCTGATATCGCCTGCTACGAAGTATCTTGATAGCAATCTTGTATCATCAGCCATGAAAGGTGCATCCGGATCTACCGGCGCATCGAATTCTCCAGTTGTGGTATTCCATGGTAGAAGATCACCAGATGATGTTTTTAATTTTCCTTCTGAAAAAGTACGCAGCCAATCTGCTGTTTGCTGATTGCTGCCATAAACAGCAGAACCATCAATAAAAGCAGAAATCTCATTTATATACTGTCGGGGATTATCTGGAGAAGTTCCTGTCCCTTCTTCAAATTTATTACGCGCTGTGAATATGAAATCGTTAGGTGCAAAAAATTGGTCATCCGCCGGTACACTCAACAATACAGTTTGAGCCGGATCATTTTCAGTCAGCGTGATATCATGGTCTATGAATTGTCCAAATACCCAAACGAAATCAGAGAGGTTGTAATCATCAAGTATGCTTTCTCTCTGATCGAAAAGCATATTGCTTATAACTCTTGGTTCTGGAAGATTATCATCATTGATTTGTCCCATGTCGTCAACATAGTTGACTGTAGATACTCTTAAGGTAGGTGAATGGGCAGCACCCCATTCTCTGTTGAGAAGGTTGTTACCATAGCCATCTATGGTTCGGTTCTCCTGGCCATAACTTGCAAAACAGAACAGTATCAAACACGCACTCGCTAGGACATTTTTAAGCATCTTGCCTATTAATTTATGCTCACGGAATATATTCCTAAAGTTGGTTTTCAAATAATGAACCTCAAATATAATAAAGGACAAGTTATTTATTGTTAAAAATTGCTGATAAATGGGGCGTAAAATTTGCTTCGCAGAATTGCATGCAAATTCGGAGAGGGTCTTGGGGGAATTTCTAGGCGTTTTCAAATCAAAAGCATTTTGGCTTTCAATACATATTATATACTTTTATAATGTGTATTTGTTTTAAATTGAGAACCTTAAATTGGGTTAATACACTTAACCATGGACTAAAAATCATGCCAAATTCCTCAAATAGTGTTTGATTAACACAAGACCATTATCATTTCTTGGAATCATTCTAAACAAGTTTTTGGAAGAATTACGACAAATAATAAGGGGTGTTTGGAGTTGAAATTGTCATATAACTAGAGAATAAATTCAAATCGCTAATCGCGACTTTGTACAAGTTAGATTTCATATTGCTCAGTTACAGAATCACGTTGTTCTGTGCCAGGATAATGCTATTGTTAGTCTTCTCCCAAACCCTGTATGGGCAAACACCAAACAATCCTAAAGCATCACAGGCCAATATTAAAATTGTAATGCTCGATGGCGTTACAGATACCACAATAACAGAGAAATACACCATTGTACCATCAAGTATTGTGTTTCAAGGTGTTTCCCAATCGAAAGTTTCGTATACCATCCGAAACAATCAAATAGATATCAAAAACCTTCCAGAGTCAGTCCAATCCATCAGTTACAGGATATTCGATTTCAATGTGTTCGAGTCATCCTCTGCATTAAATCCGAAGGAAGTCAGTAGAGATGAACGTATTATGTTGCTTAAACCCAATAAAGAAGACAGTGATAATGAGCGGAAGTTAATATCCTCTTCTGAATTGCAATACAGAGGTAATTTTACAAGAGGAATAAGTTTCGGTAATACGCAGGATGTGGTTCTTAACTCCAACCTAAACCTGCAACTTTCAGGAGATCTTGGAAACGGACTCATTTTAACCGCTGCTATATCAGATGAGAACATTCCACTTCAACCAGAAGGAAATACCCAGGTGTTGCAGGAATTCAACAAGATTTTTATTGAAATAGAAAAGGACAATACGCAGGTTATTGCCGGTGATTATGAAATCGGACGCCCGAATAGTCATTTCATGAATTATTTTAAAAAATTGAAAGGTATTTCTGTTACCAACAGGCAAGCCATCAATTCTGAGTGGTATACAGAAAACAAAGCCAGTTTTGCAGTAAGCCGAGGCAAGTTCCGCCGTGTTTTCTTACAAATACAAGAAGGCAACCAAGGGCCATATCGTCTGGAAGGAGAAAACGGAGAAATATTTATCCAGGTGCTTTCTGGTACTGAAAAAATCTGGGCGGATGGCCAACTGCTTCAAAGGGGAGAGAACAATGACTATATAATTGACTATAACAGGGCTGAAATTCGATTCACACCAAAGCGTATCATTACAGCCAATCTCAGGATCATTGTTGAGTTTGAATATGCTGTCCAGAACTATCTGCGTTCTCTTATTGCGACAGAAAGTGTGGTCAGCAATAATAAATGGACCTTCAGATTCAACTCATACAGTGAACAAGACAGCAAATCCACATCAGGAAACATAGAGCTGGACAGTACAGATCTGCGCATATTGCGAGAAGGCGGTGACAATGAAACCTTTAGGTCCGGCATATTCCAACTGGATGAAAACACCACAGATAATACAGTGACATACAGACTGAATAATGGCATTCTAAGTTATGCTCCTTCTGACAGCAGCAATGTGTTTGGGGCCAGATTCAGCAACTTTGGCAACAATGCAGGAGATTATATTATTGACTCTGAAGCAGGTGCCAATGGACGCGTGTATAGATATGTGGGAGAAAATCAAGGCAGCTTCCTGCCGCTTATCAACCTGATTCCTCCAGAACAAAAACAGTTGTTTACTGCATCCGGTGAAGTTATGATAACGGATAGCACAAGAGTTTTTGTTGAAACAGCACTCAGCTCCCTCGACAGGAACAGATTTTCAGAAATTGACAATGAGGATAATACAGGTAGCGCCCTGACTGCCAGAATTACTGACACACGGCAATTGTCTGACAAATATCATCTCGAATCGGATATACGATATGAATATACCTCTCAAAACTTCCAATTCCTTAATCCATTTAGGGTACCCGAATTTAACAGGGATTGGAACCTTGATATGTTTGAAGAACGCAACACTCAGAAGTATGTAAACGGTCAATTAAAATTCGGAGATAAACAGAGTGACATTTATTATAATATTCAAAGCTTTTCAGATCAGAATAACTATACCGGTATAAGACACATCCCAAGGTTAAAGCATGTGAGCAAAAAATTAAATATAGATATGAGGGGGGATTGGCTATCTGCGGAATATAACAACATTGAAAGCAATTTCTCGAGACCAAGAATAAATGCAAAATACGAAGTCATTGATGATCAACTTGAACTTGGCTTTTATCTGGAAAAGGAAAAAAACACTTTCCTTACAGATGCAGATACATTAAGCAATGCCAGCTTCAATTATGATCTGTATCGATTCCATATAAACAACAGACTTTCCGACAAACATGCTGTTGAACTGGCTTATTCCACACGGACTGACGATCGTATTATTAACGGATCACTTCAACGCGTTACCGAGGGTCAAAACATAGAGCTTAAAGGTTTTTGGAATGAAGGAAATACTTCACAGCTTCAGTGGCAATTGGCGCTAAGAGATTTTGAAGTAGAAGAAGAGTTTCTTGAATTTGAGCAAGCCAAAAAAGCATTTATCGGGAACGTTGATCATAAGTTGTCCATACTTAGCAAAGCCCTGAGTATCAACAGTTACTATGAATCAAACACGGGTCAGGAACCCAGACTTGAATTTCAATACGTCCAGGTTCAGCAAGGAGAAGGAAGTTATATCTGGAATGATTATAATATGGATAGTATCCAGCAGATTAATGAGTTTGAAATTGCCCCTTTTTCCGACTTGGCATCATTCGAAAAAATAAGTGTTTTTAACAATGAATTTATCTCGACAAACAGACAAGTTTTAAACCAGTCTATAAGATTTAATCCAAAGCGCATACAATCATTACGTGACAAGTGGTTGGGCCGAATTTACTTTTTCAGCCGTTACAGAATTGATCAGAAAAACCAGAGTCAGGGAGGCCAGTTTTTTAATTTCATAGATTTTGATCACAATTCTGATGAACTCGTGTCGTATAGCTCATCTTTTGATCACACCTTGTTTTTGAACAGGGGTCAGCCGGAATGGGATGTACAATTATCCTATAGAAGCATACATAATAAATCAAACCAAATTTCTGGAGCCGAACAACGCCAGAATAAGGAGTATTTTGCCAGAACCAGGCTAAACCTGCACAAACAATTGGATCTGTTGTTGGCCTATACTGATGGAATTCTGATCAGACGATCGGAAAACTTCAATAATCAAAACTTTGATATAGACTCAAGAAAGTATGACCTCCAACTCAATTTCAGACCAAGTTCAAAATTCAGGCTTATCGGTAAAACCAATTTTGAAAAGCGGAATAATGCTTTGGGAAGTGAAAATGAAAATGCCAATATCCTTACTAGCGGAATAGAATTGAGTTGGCGACAAACCAGCACTTCGAATCTGGAGTTCAATTTTGATTTGGTAAGCATCAACTTTGAAGGCGATGCTAATTCACCAGTTGCCTTTGAAATGCTCAAGGGCTTGGATAATGGAAGCAATATCCTGATCGGTCTGAATTATACCAGGCGTGTTTCTAAATCCATCGATTTGATCCTTTTATACAATGGCCGAAAACCTGCTGAAAATCCTCTTATAAATACGGCAAGTGTGCAGATGAGAGCCATATTTTAAAAAAAAGGAAGCACTTCCAGATGCTTCCTTTCAGGATAACTCAATCTCGGTGTTACTTGGCCATTTCTTTTAACATAGGACCGAGATAACCACGCACCAGATCTTCTAGTGAACTAGATTTAATAATTGTAATACAAGTCTCATTTTCAGAAGTAGCGTACTTCAAGAGTGCCAGCTTATCACCTGGCTGTATATCCAATGACTTTCTCAAGTCTTTGGGTAATACAAGTTGTCCCCTATCGTCACAACTTACGATTGCTTCTATGCTGAAACTTGGTTTACTCAATTTGTTATTTCTGGAACAAATATAGTCAGTAATTTCTTATTTATCAGCTTTTTTTGATTTTTCTGATTTTTCACATTTTTACAATTCAACTTTATTTGGTGTCAATCTGTTAGAAGTCTGTCCGCATAACAACATCGCGGATGTTATACTCATAGTTTTAGCTTCATATATTTGCGAAAAATCAGGTTAAATGAAATTTATTCTTACAGTCTTATGTGTTTCTGTCCTAAGCCAAATTTCCGGGCAGGAGCTATGGTCAAGAATCAACGACAATGATGTTGAAGGAAAAAGTGTAAAAGCCAGGGAAATAGTCCCAGAGGTATACGATGTGTTTCAACTCGACGAAAGAGCATTCATTAAAGCAACATCAAAGATTAAAGACAACAAAGGCAGTGGCCAGGAAGCTGGAATTCTGCTTCAATTGCCTTTGCCGGGTGGCGCATTGGAAGAATTCTATTTTACCCCAACCAACTGTATGAATGAGGGCTTGGCTGCGAAGTTTCCGAATATTCAAACATTCAGAGCTGTAGCCACCAATTCAGATTATACACATGCCAGAGTGGATATAGGTACAATGGGATTCCATGCTGTTATATCTACACCAAAAGGCACAGTATATATAGACCCGTACTTTGCAGATCCTGATAATAATTACATAGTATATTATGTCAAAGACCATAAGGTAGACGCTTCTCAATATGGAGGTGCATGCGGTACGCATGATTATATGGATGCCATGCACGAAGAACAAATGAAGTTTGAAGGAAAGCATGTTGAATTGAATCCAAGAAAATCCCGCCAAGGAGAGGAAGTGGTCAAGCACACATATAGATTGGCAGTAACGACAACCGGAGAATGGGGAAGAAACTATGGTACTGTTGAGAATGTACTATCTCGAGTTGTAACTGGAGTCAATAGATTGAATATGATTTTTGAAAATGAGATTGCAGTTACTTTCGAATTGATTGAAGATAATGATCAACTCATTTTTCTAGATCCAGAAACAGATCCTTTTACAGATGCGAATCAGGGACGATTATTAATCGGTCAAAATTCAATTGCCATCAACAACATCATAGGTAACAGCGCTTATGATATTGGTCATGTATTTACAGTAAGATGTATTGATGGTGTTGCTGGAATTGCGGCTCTGGGTTCTGTATGTCTTAACAACAAAGGAAATGGCGTTAGCTGTGTAGGTGGTTCAAACATAAGTTTCTTTATGGTCAACACCACCGCTCATGAGATTGGACATCAATTCAACGGCGGCCATTCATGGAGCAATTGCCCTTCTGCTATGGGGCAGCTGTCCCCAGGTACAGCTTGGGAACCCGGTAGTGGATCTACCATTCTTTCTTATGCGGGTGTCTGCGGAAGTCAAAATATTCTAGGAACAAATGATGATTATTTCCACGTTGGAAATCTTCAGCAATTCCTTACGTTTATAAGCACCACTGGTAGCTGTGCTGAATCGGTGTTAAGTGGCAATCATGCACCTGATCTTGAAGTGCCTCTAGGTGATGGCGTAACCATCCCGATAGCCACCCCTTTTGAATTAACCGGTATAGCTGTTGATGAAGATGGTGATGATCTTACCTACAATTGGGAGCAAATGGATACTGGACCAACTAGCCCACTTGGTAATCCTGAGGGCAATGCACCAAGTTTCAGATCATTTCCTCCTACTTCAAATCCAACACGCGTTTTTCCAAGGCTACCCGCAATTATTGGTGGTATTGGTTCCAATCTTGAAGTGTTGCCGCTTTACAGCAGAGATTTGACTTTCCGATTTACTGTGAAAGATAATCATCCTGGTGCAGGCATTACTGTCTGGGAGGAAATTGCATTTAGGTCTTCTGATACAGCAGGTCCTTTCCGAATTACGTCACCTAGTTCTTTGACTTTTGTGGAAGTAGGAGAAGAACTTACTGTGGAATGGGATGTAGCGAATACAGACAATGAAATCATTGACTGTCAATTTGTAGATATCTATTTCTCAGATGATGAAGGCGCAAACTTTGATGTTCTACTGCTTCAGAATACACCAAACGATGGATCAGCAACTGTTGAAATTCCCAACATGCTCACCAATGAAGGTAAGATTAAGGTCAAAGCAAGCAATAACATATTCTTCCAGCTTAACCGATCAAATATAGTTGTAAGAGAGCCAGCAGCACCTGGATTCTTTTTGGATCTCGAGACAAGTGAATTAGAAGTATGCATTCCTGATCCTGTCAATATAGAGGTAAGTGGTACAGCTTTTCAAAGTTTCGAAGAACCCGTAATGCTTGATATCGTCAATGCACCTCAGGGGCTGGATTACAGTTTTAGCAACAATCCAATGCAACCTGATGGCAATTCAGTACTGACGATCAACTTTGACAATATTACAAGCTCACAAATGTTTGAACTTGAGATCAGAGGTATTGCAGAAAATGCAGATACAATTACACAGTTCCTTTTAATTGATGCCACAGGAACTTCATATGAAGATCTGGCGCTTAATGGTCCAGAATCTGGTCTTAGCGATGTTAGACAAATCCCAGAATTTGAATGGACAGAAGCTGGCAATGCAGATTACTACACTTTACAGATTGCCACATCGCCAAAGTTTGATGAAACAATTGTATTCGAAGAAGACTTTCTGGTGGTAAATAATTTTGTTCCACAAATCGTGCTTGATAACAGTCAGTTGTATTACTGGCGTGTGATAGCCAATAATTCTTGTAGCAGCAGTGCCAGTCAGGTAAGAACTTTTGGAACCGCCAGTCTTGATTGTAGAGAATATGCTGCAGAAAACCTTCCAAGAAATATTTCGTTCTCAGGAAGTGTCACTGTTGATGGCGTAGTAAAAGTATTTGACTCCGGTGTGGTCGCTGACGTTAATGTCAAGAATATTAAGGGCCAACACTCGAATATATTCCAACTAAGCGGATCATTGATCAGTCCTTCGGGTACCGAAGTTACCATGTTTGACAGAGACTGCTTTGCCGCAACAGATTTCAACATTGGTTTTGACAATGAATCACCACGTGATTTTACATGTCCTTTGAACACTGGATTGGTAATGAAACCAAATGAAGGTGACTTAAATGAATTTGTAGGTGAAGACATAGAGGGTGACTGGACTTTCAGAATTCAGGATAACCAAGGAGGTGATGGCGGTCAATTTACAGACTTCGTGCTTGAACTATGTGCGAGCTTCCCGGCTGAAAATCCATTCCTGGTTACCAATGATCTCTTAGAAGTGCCTACTGGCTTATCCAGACGAATAGGTGCTGATGTACTACAAGTTAGTGATAACAACAACAGCGATAGCGAATTGATATATACACTGGTCATTCTACCTGAAAACGGAGAGTTGAGCTTAAACGGTATGCCTTTGAGCTTGGGAGATCAGTTTAGTCAAACAGACCTTAATAATCGCCTTTTGAGATATACACATCTTGGCAGTGAAAACGAAGAAGACAGCTTTGTCTTTACTGTCATTGATGGTGAAGGCGGTTGGTTAGATCTGACGGAATTTGAAATCTTCATCGATGAGGACGTCATCAGTTCCAATTCAGAAGTATTCAACAACGATGCGTTCCAGGTCTATCCAAATCCTACAAGCGGTTGGTTAAATGTCAGATCAAGGGTGTATGGAGAATCGTTAACGATATCCATTTTCTCGGCTTCTGGACAGAGAGTTGTGCAGCAGCAGATACAGTCAGGGGAACAAATTGATTTGAGCTTGCTTCAGAGCGGCTTATATCTGGTCCATGCAACAAATGGAAACCAGATAGGAAACTATAAGATAAATGTGATCAAATAATATTAATAGATAAAATGAGGACTTAATCAAGTCCTCATTTTTTTTATATAGGATCCAGTACAATTAACTCACGTGTATCAAGAATCTGATCTACCATGAGAAAATTATACTTTCGATTGTACTGACCTATCACCTCTACCCTTCCAAAGTCTGAGAACACCAATTCAGAATAATCATCATTCATGAATTTAAGTTCAATTAAATCTGCTGACTCCATATCCTGGAGATAGAAGGTATTCTTCTTTTCAACGTCTTTTAAAATGTATCCGTCAAATATCCTTAAGGTGGTGGTATTATCATGATGGTGGTATAGGCAAGAACTGACGCCAGTGCCTAGACAAAGAAATGCAAATACTATTAGGTGTCTCATATCGATCAAATTGGTATTATAAAAATATGACCGATAAAGGAGGGATACCTCAGGCAAAACACCAATTCTGTTTTAAGGGGTTACCCCGATCCGGAATTCTAAAAGCGCTATTCTAATGTTCGGACCGGGGTAACTTTCAACTGCTCGTTTAGGCAGAAAAGCGAGCAGTCTCTTGCGAGTGCTGATCATAAAGATGTTTAAACAAGATCGGAATAGGATACTCCTTTTTGAATTCATAAAGCAATATATCAAAAGAGGTAACTAAACCCAGCAGTTGGTTGTTGGCATCAACTACCGGTAAGGCATGAAAACGATTAGCAAGAAAGATCTCAGCAGCCGTACCAACCTTGTCCATAGGGCTGATTTTAACTACTGCACTTGTCATAAAGTCCTTCACAAGTGCTTTCTTGTAATCCTTTGGAGCGATCTCGTTCTCCCACAGATCATACGTCGTTAATATTCCAATTAACTTTCGACCTTCCACAACAGGTAGATGATGTATTCTGTGCTCTTTGAATAGTGTTCTAACCCTGTCAAGCGTCGTGAACTGATCAACAGTTATCAAGCTTTTGGTCATGATTGTATGCACAGCTTCGTTCATCATGATATTAATAAATTAAGTGAGCCTACTATTAATTGGGTATTAATTAATTTATACACATTAATATACTATATATATTTTATTATAGCAAACATAATTTGCCTTTTATTGAATTATATAAAATTATTATAATAATAAAATAGCTGATTTTGATCAAATTCAGGCATATCATAGAATTGATCAAAAAGTGTAAGTTTTCAGTCATCGTTAATCAGAACCTAGGCCTCTCATCAGCAATCGTATTATATTTAAATGGTCACAAAATCAATAAGTCTGTGAATTAGACAAATTATTTTTCATGGACGCAACGTTTTAAATACATAACGGATATTATATAATAAATCAGCTTGACTCATTTAATGCATTGAGTGACTTAACAATTGATTTATTAAAATCTAAACTTCTATCATGAAAAAAATATCCTTGTTTATTCTATTGTTGACTTTATTCGGTCTTCAGAGTTGTGAAGATGATATCGTCGGAGAATCGGATACAATAGAAATTTATCAGGAACCAACAGTAACATACAACTCAAGTGTGTCAGGCATAGTTACAGACGAAGAGGGCCAGGCACTCGAGAACGTTTCGGTTGTTTACAACAATGAAACATACACTACAGATCTAAATGGATACTTCAAAATCGCCAATGTCACTGCCGGTGAAGATGGCGGCATTTTGAAATTCAGCTATCCGGATCACTTTGACAATTACAAATACTTCATTCCAGCACTCAATAGAGAAGGCTTTATGAGAGTGCATATGGTAGATCGTGAGCTAAGTGGTACAGTTAGCGGAAGCAATGGTGGCGAACTCACTTTTGATGGTGAAGCGAAAATCATTTTCCCTGACGCTGCTTTTGTAGATGAGAATAATGTGAGCTATGAAGGCGAAGTTTCTGTATATGCCCATTGGTTTGACCCGGCTTCTAGCAACTTCAGTCCTTCAATGCCCGGTGACTTAAGGGCTATCCAGGCTGATGGTGAGCTGGCGCAATTGGGTACTTTTGGTATGATGGCTGTCGAGCTTGAATCTGCCAATGGTCAAAAACTCCAGATTGCAGATAACAAAAAAGCGACTCTCGAATTTCCGGTTCCAAACCAATTGATGAATGCAGCACCAGATGTTATTGAAACATGGTCTCTGGATGAAGATCTTGTTTACTGGATCGAAGAAGATGTTGCAAACCTTGTCAATGGTAAATATATCGCAGAGGTAAGTCATTTCTCTTTCTGGAACTGTGATGCACCATTCCCTTTGGTAAATATCTCTGGGAAAGTGGTAGATCAAAACGGCAATCCACTCAAAGGGGTGCGCATCTGCATCACCGCTTTTGGAGGCATGCAAACGGGTTATGGGTGGACAGATGCAGAAGGTGGCTTCTATGGTAAAGTTCCAAAGAACTCCGAATTGGTCATCCAGATCAAAGACGAATGCGGTAATGTGGTATTTGAAGAACAAGTAGGACCATTCTCGAGCAATACCTCATTTGGAGAGATTGTGGTCAATCTTACGGATAAGGTGACTGTAAGTGGCAGACTTGTCTGTAGTGGCATGGGTATCTCATCAGGATATGCCAGAATCACTATTAATCAGTTTGTCTATTATATCGCTGAAGTTGATGATGAAGGATACTTTGAGCAGCCTATCATCCAGTGTGAGGTTGAAAAGATAGAAATCCAAGGTTTTGACCTTGAAAATGCACGCGTATCCGAAGTGATTACAGTCACAAATGCTTCAGGCAATATTTTGGATGTTGGAGAATTAGAAGTTTGTGATGAATTAGATGAATATATCATCTTTAAAATAGATGGAAGCAATGAAGTCCTCATCGAGAATCCTTCAGCTTACATTAGAGATGACAATTTGGATGTGTGGGGATCTGGTAGCAATTCATCTATCAGTTTCAGCTTTGACAATATGGTTGTCGGCACAAGTAATGATGCCAGAAGAATAAATGCTTTCATAAGAGGAACAGATCCTAATGAATTCTTCCAATTCAATTGTAATGAAGATCAAAACGCATGTGAAAATTCAAGTCTAGAGATCACAGCTTTAGGTATCGAAGGTGAGTATATAATAGGATCATTCATGTCAGAGGCTGAGAATGGCCAGAATAGCGTCATGGGTGAATTCAGAATTCGTATTGATGAAATATGTACTACAGTCAGCATCAGCGGTAAAGTTTGGTTGGATCTAGACAAAGATGGAATCAGACAGGCCAATGAACCTGGAATCAGTCAGATTTGGTTACAGTTGATCGGAGAACAGGATTCTTTGAATTTCCAAAATACAACCACAGATGCTGACGGCAATTACACACTTGGAGGTGTTTGCCCTGGAGAAGTCTACTTGTTTGCAGAAGTGCCAAATCTCTATGCATATACGCTGCAAGATCAAGGGAACGATGACACTGTAGATTCCGATTTCAGTCCTAATGGATTCCAGGTTAACCTGACACAGGATCTTGAGAACGTAGATCTGGGATTGACCTACAATGGAACATTCGATTGCTTTGTGGAACCAATTAGTTATCCTAGTTGCACAGAACCTGAAGGTGGAGCTGTGATTATTGAACTAATTGGCGCTCCTCCATATGATGTTATAATTTCAATCAATGGCGTTCCGCAGACTTATAGTGGCGTGAACAACACACTTACTTTAGACGGCCTTGTTGATGGAGTATATGTTGTAGATGCTACTGATAGTTTTGGTACTACATGTACAAGCGAGTTCATACTTGACCGAAGAGATGACCTTTTCTGTCAGGTTGTTACAACAGATGCAGATTGTGGATCACCAAATGGAACTGCTTTCGTTGAAGTAGAAGGAGATCCAGCCGAATACACATTCCTTTGGAGTAATGGCGCTACTACACAATTGGTAACTGATCTTACTGAAGGCGATTATGCTGTCACAACAACCAATGCCAATGGCTGTGAAGCTGTTTGTGAAGGTTTTGTTTTTGGTGGAGAACTTGGAGTTTTCATAGACGCTGAACTCATAGAATGTGAAAATGGAATGGTAACTACTATGCTGATTGCCAACGTATGGGGAACCAATGGCAATGTAGACTTTAATTGGTCTAATGGTCAAAACGGTCAGACCATCACAGTTCAAGATTCCGGAGGTGAGGTATATTTTGTATCTGTTTCAGATTTTGGTGGTTGCTTTGCTGAAGCAGAATATGTGACAGAATTCCCATTAACACAACTGGGTGGACGCGTATGGATTGAAAACGACACCGGTACTTCAGATGTCTTTGACCAAGGCCTGGAAAGCGGTAGAGACAGTCTAATTGTCGAATTATACAGCGCAGGCAATCTGGTGGATCCAATAAGCACTACAGCCACTGTTGACGATGGTTTCTATGAATTCAGATTCCTTGCAACAGGTGATTATGTGGTAAGAGTAATTCCGGCAGCGGATCTTCAATTCGTAAACAAAGATGCTGGCATGGATGATGGCATTGACAGTGACTTTGATCCAATGACAGGGTTTACTGATGTGATTACAATTGATGGATGTGAACCGAATTACAGTATTTACGCAGGATTTAATGAAAACTAATTGAAATATTGATGTCTGAAAACCAACTGACTACTGAACAAATCGTTGAGGGATGCCGAAAGGGGCATTCTAAGTGCCAGAAGGCGCTGGTAGACAGGTATTCAGGCTTGTTATTCACCATCTGCTTACGATATACAGGTGATGAAAACAAATCAAAAGACGTATTGCAGGAGTCCTTTATCAGGGTGTTCAAATCCATCAGAACATTTGACCCTGATAGAGGTTCCCTGCAAAACTGGATGAAGAAGATAACCGTAAACATGTGTCTGAAGACAATCAAAAAGAATCAAATAGCATCTACAGGATTGACCATTGACATCAACGACAACTTAAGTGTAGGTCCTGATGTGATTTCAAAAATGAATGCGGATGATTTGCTGAAGTTGATACAGACATTACCAGAAGGTTATAGACAGGTTTTTAACCTCTCCGTCATAGAGGGTTATAACCACAAGGAAATCGCAGATAAATTGGGTATTGCAGAGGTTTCATCAAGGTCAAATTTATCCAGAGCTAAACAGATACTTAGAAAAAAATTGATGGCATTTAAAAAAAATGAATCATGGGTCAAAATAATTTAGACCATATAATCAGAGAAACGCTTTCGAATCATCATAGCGCCATTGATACCAATGAGTTATGGTCATCAATTCAGCAAACAAAGAGGAGAGCTTTCTACAGAACGATAATCTTTATTGCATTTGGTTTGGCTTTAGCCGGTATCACCTTGTTTACAATATACCTTGGAGGTAATTCCAAGAATACCACCAGTGCGGGTATCGAAACAGATAATCGTTCTGAAATTGTTAGCAATAATGTGGCAGTTGAAAATGAAAGTTCAGTAGATGGGGCCATACAAAATCAGATTGAATCCAATGAAGAAAATCAAAAGACCTCATATATAAGTGAATTGGTAAACACTGGCCAAGATGACAATACTAACATTAGTAACACAGAAAATTTACAATCATCAATTAAGGAAAAAAACAATTCAGACAATCAATCAAAATCAACAGTTGCTCTTCCTGAAGCAAGCAAACAAACAATTGCGTCAGTTGAGTCACCAGAGGTTGAAGAAAACTTAATCAACTCTAATTTGCTTACTGAAGAAACTTCTACAAGTAGCACTTTCAACAGATATGTTGAAGCCCTAGAAGATATCGAGGTCATGAATCACATGACTGATAGTAATACTGACAAGATGATTGATGCACCGGGATTTGCCAAATCAACAGAATGCCCCACATTTGGGAAAAGTAAAAATCGGATTTTTGCTGAGGTATACACAACAGCAGATTACGCCAGCCACTCCCTTTCATCAGGTCTGGAATTCGCAGACTATCTGACTGAAAGACAAACTTCTCAAAGTGCACAACCGGGGTATAGCGCTGGCCTACAGTTTAAATACCTCTTTGATAATGGTTTATTTGTAAAAGGAGGCCTGGAATATGGTGTAAGTAGAGAGCGATTCCGATACAGAAAAGAAACCATAACAACTGAAATTCGTCCAAATCAAGTAATCGGTATCGAGATTGATATGAACGGTGATACCACATTGGTTCTTGGCAACGCACCAGTAACAACTATAGAAACTAAAAACTGGAGAGTTAATAATACCTATAAGTCACTTGGTGTCCCAATCTCTGTTGGTTATCAAATAGAGAGAGGACCTTGGTTCTACAGTATTGAAGCCGGTATCGTATATAACTTTCTATTCGATTTCAATGGAATGCATCTAGACGAAACATTGGAACCTATAGTGGCAAGCAGTTATTTTCAAGACAACACTGCTATAAACTACGCTGCTGGACTGACAGCAGGTTACCGCTTGACACCGAATATGAATTTCATAATAAGATCAAATTTCAGAATGAACGGATCTAATATCAACTCTACTGTCAATCTTATTGATCACAGGATCACAAGCTTTGGCGCAGGTATTGGACTGGAATATGAATTCTGAAAAGAATAATTATTGTACGCAATTGTAATTGTATAGGAACAGTATTTCAAAAGTAAGATACTGTTCCTTTTTTATTTAGAAATACTCCCTCTCGAATTGTCGATAGATATCTTCAATTAGATCGGTAATAATGCTTTCTTCTTTTCTGGCAAAACCTACGTTCACCAGATCTCTCATTTCATCAGGCAGGGCTCTTTCATCGCCCCGTGTAATAAACGACTTGGATTCAATCACAAAGTCACTACCGAATCGTCTTGGTCTGAAGTCACAGTAATTATTAGCAGGGTCTATGTTGGCACGAGCCTCCCAGAAATAGGTCTTTGTACTGATTGCACATTCCACAGAAGCCTTCACCGTCTCATAAACCGGACGTTCATATTTATTACCCAAACTATCGCGGTAAGTCTCATAAGAAGCAATAATCTCTTTGCTGTAATTATCTGTCTGCACACGTTCGGACAGATCTATATCAAGAGCCCCAAATTCCAGGAATATATGGCAATCCACAACATCGAGATATTCTTCATATGCCACTGCAGTAAATTTTCGACTCCTGCCTTCAATTTCGTCAAAGCGTCTGTCAATTATCCATTCCAAATCAAAATCCCAAGCTTTTGATTCTATTAATATAAATGTAGTGGCCTCACTTCTGGCCACTGCACTCAATGAGTCAAGTAAAGCATTGGAACCAGAATAATTATATACTTTTTCGTAAGCCTGAAACGCCTCTCGTGCTTCTTCCTTGTTTCCAGAATTATAATAAGCATTCATATAGGTGTCAGCCTCCTGCCAGTAAAAATCAGCTATATCCCTGGCAAGGCTGTCCTGTTCCTGTTCGATAATGCGCATCGGGTCATCAAATTTATTATCTAACCAACGCTTGCCTTTGACATAATTGATAATCAATCTCTCAGAGTCATTATACAAATACTCATAATCATCAATGTCCGTATCTCTAAATGTTAGCTCTCTATCCGTTGTGTTCTGACTGAGCATCTCTGAGAAGGATTTGTTGAAAATGGATCTATCTTTACGACTTGTATTACCCTTTTCAAATTCTTTCAACAGGCCCAGATATGCTTTTTCAAAGTTGCCTTTCTCAAAGTTTTTGGAAGGGCTTGCACAGGCTAATATGAGCATAGTAAGAAAGACTAATAAAGCTGGTCTCGTTTTCATAAAAAGCTGTTTTTCTAAGAATGGCTCAATTTAAGATAATTAAGGAAGTCATCTATTTTATTAAGATCAGATTCTTTCATTGATTCATGGTATGTCAAGCTTGTAGTATTTGATTTACCATCATGCTGAATTAGTTGCTTTATACGTTTGGCGGTTCCTTGATTACCGTCAAGGATCAATACACTATCAGGAATGAGTGTCTTGATTAACTGTCTGAAGTAAATGAAATGGGTACATCCCAAAACTATAGAGTTGTATCTCTCCCAATCAATGGCTTCAAATTGAGAATTCAAATACTTCATTACCCGATCAGATTGAAACTCTTTAGACTCAGCAAAGACTACAAGCTCCTGAAGTGAAAGTCGATCCACCCTATCCTGAATTCGCAGACCACTTATAAGGCGTTCCAGTTTTTCTTCAGACAAAGTTTTGTCAGTAGCTGTAACAAGTATGCGATCTGAATCAGAAATTTCAGAGGCTGGCTTGACAGCTGGTTCCATTCCCACGATAGGATAATCATATATCTGTCTTAATTCATGGACAACCACACTTGTAGCTGTATTACAAGCAAGCACAAGCGCTTTGGGATTAAACTGATCTATGTATTTAGCATGAGCGATGACCAATTCACGGATATGTTCAGAAGATTTTGTTCCATAAGGGATATTGACAGTATCTGCAAAATAGATATACTTTGCATTCGGGATCAATTGCATGGTCTCATGCAATACAGTCAAACCACCCATCCCGGAATCAAAAAATGCAATTGGTCCCATTTCTACCATTTGAATTCAAATTGCTAAGTTATTTGCTTTATGTCAATCACCTAAGTACTAATCTCAGTATAATTTGTTAACCAACCCTGATGACAGTGGATTATTTTTCTAAAGTAGTTGGAAACTTTGTTAATTTAAGGAGATTATTAATCATTAATACAAATCATGGACACTAACATTAACGATCTGAATCAGAATAATGCATTACATATTGACGAGCATTTACAATCTATATTGATAGGGGCAAGTAAATGGGCCAGGTACTTGGCTATCCTAGGATTTATAGGTCTTGGATTTAGTATTTTCATTGGCTTTATAATGATGCTGTTTATGGGATCAGCCGCTGGACCTGGAAGATATCCTGATATTTTTGAGCTTATAAGTGGTGGTTTGATTGGAGCGATATATCTGATTATGGCAGCCGTTTACTTTTTTCCTGTCCTATATCTATACAGGTTCGCTGACAACTTGAAGAAAGCTTTGATCTACAACGATCAGGAAAAACTCAGAAGTGCATTTAGTTTTTTGAGGAAACATTACAGGTTCATCGGAATAATGACCATCGCCATATTTGGATTGTATTTCCTTCTGATTCTGGCTATCACATTTTCAAATGTGGCATCGCTCTAGTTTGGTAAAGAAGAAGATTAGTCAGCTTTACTAAGCTTCTCTATCTCTTTCATAATCTCATCAGCTTCGGCATATTTCAAGTCAGCAGCTTTTCTGTCAGTTTTTGACAACACAAAGGCTTCTTCTTGAATCTTGCGATATTGCTTCATCAATTTTTCTTTGGGGTCTTTTTGTTTAAATAATCCAAACATAATTTTCAGTTTTAAATTTTTAATGTTGACATGCCTGCATCCACTCCTATAATCTGTCCAGTAATCGCACTGGCGGAATCAGATATCAAATAGGAAGCCATTGATGCGACATCATCTGCCTCAAGAATACGTTTCATTGGATGCCTCTCGGCAAGGTTCGCTCTGCTCTTGTCATTTCTTAATATTGAAGATGCCAGAGGTGTATCTGTTATTGTTGGCGCTATGCAGTTTACTCTTACCCTGGGTGCCAATTCTGCTGCAAGAGACTTGGCCAATGCCTCACTGCCTGCTTTTGACACAGCCACAGAACTATGAAATGGCATACCCTGTTTTACAGCCACTGTGCTAAACAAGACAATTGAAGATGGTACATCTCCAGTCTTAAGCGCCTTTAGATAATGCTTGATAACTCTCACCGCTCCAAGAACATTGATCTTGAAATCATTTTCAAAATCGGTTTCTTTAAGCGAAGAAATTGGCTTGAGATTAATCGAACCAGGGCAATAAACCAATGCATCGATATTATCCAGATCAGGTAAAGTGTCTGTAAGAATATCTGCACTGTAGTGCCTTAGATTCGGAGAGGAAATTGAAGGTTCAGATCTGCTTATATTGATACAATTATGGTTGGCAATATTCTGCTTGAGAATAGCCTCACCAATACCACTACTTCCACCTACAACTACAATATTTTTCATATCTGTCCCTGATTTTGCTTGTCAATAAATTCTGCTTTTCTGAGTATTACTTTTTTCAAATACTTCTTATCAACGGTACCGTTAAAAGGTGCTTTTAACTTCATTGAATATTCGGCGCTATAAATACTTAACTGCCCGCTGTTATAAAATATGTTCAGCTGCCAGAATGGAAAGGCCAATACATATGTCTTGAGATGCGATTGAAACCCAACCAGCAAACCAGCTGGTCTCAATTCCAGGTAACAATAATGAACAGAAGAACGATCCTGAATGAGATCAGCTATATTTGAAGAAGCCTCAAACAAGACCAGCTTAGATGTCCCCACACCTCCCATCCGGACTCGCTCCATAAACGAAAAAGGCTTTCCAACCAAATCAGAAATATCGGCTTCAGTTTTCTTGCTGTTGTATGTAATATCAAAAAGCATCATGGCATAAACATCAAAACCATTAGGATGTTTACACCAATACTACTTAATAAATGATTTAGTAAAATATACTCAAGTTCATGACCCTTAAAAAGGATCAGTCTTCTTTCCAAACATCACGAACTCATCAGCCAGAATTTCAGTAATGAATTTCTTATTGCCAGAATTATCCTGATATGATCTCGTGATAAGCTTTCCCTTTAACAAAATTTCAGATCCCTTTGCGAGATATTTAAACATATTCTCAGCTGTCCTTCCCCAGGCAATTATGTTGTGCCATTGGGTTTCCTGGACTTTTTCGCCTTCTGAATTTTTGTAATAATCATTTGTTGCCAGGCTGAATGCCGCCTTCTTGGAGCCCGAATCAAATTCTGTCATCTCGACGTCTTTTCCTAGGTGCCCTACGAGTTGCACTGAGTTTCTTACTGTTGTCATAGTTCGATTTTTTCCGGTGTACCGGTATTGAAAAAATAGCTTAATAGCCTTATCATACATGTATGAAAATCCAAGACAAAAGGAAACACACATAAAAAAAATTACGAATTGGAATAAACCCTGGGGATACTTTGCAGTCCTATACAATGTTAAAATCATAGAAACATGAAAAATCAGAAAATAACAACACTACTTATCGCCCTATTCGCCTTCACAATGAGTTTCGGACAATCCGAGGTTGACAGCACCGGCCTACTAGGCGATAACTTTAGTCTTGAAGGCGCCTTAGAGTGCTTCAAAAATTCAAAAGACCTGGAGGACTTTGAAAAAAGACTCAACAAAGAAGACAGCTATACCAATAACCTTGACTTGAACGATGATGACAAAATCGATTATATCAAGGTCATAGATAATATGGATGGAGATCATCATGCGATTGTTCTACAAGTCGATATCAGTAAAGATGAATCTCAGGACATTGCTGTTATTGAAATAGAAAAAGATGGAGATGAATCTGCTATCCTACAGATAGTCGGTGATGAGTTATTATACGGACCTGAGAAGTATGTTGAGCCCTTTGATATCGAAGCCGAATCAAATGGAAGAGGGCCTAATGGCGACATTGTGACTTTGGACAGAATAGTAGTAAATGTATGGGGTTGGCCTACTGTCCGTTTTGTTTACGGCCCTAGATATAGAGTGTACACATCACCATGGAGATGGGGATATTACCCAACTTATTGGAAGCCATGGAGACCACACCCTTGGAGATGGCACTTTAATAAAAGATCTACTTTTAGAGTACACTATCATACAGTTAGAACACACAGAGTGGTCAGAGCACACAAAGTGTATACTCCTAAGAGAAGAACCTCAACTGTAGTGAGAACAAAATCTGTTAATCGTACTGTTGTTAAAAGAGGGAATAAAACAGCTGTAAGAACGACCAGAACAAATACCACAGCGGTTAAGAATAAAAGAGGGAATAAGTCAGCAGTGAAAAAATCAAAAACTAAGAAAGTTAAAGGCAATAAAGCAGCAGTGAAGAAAACCAAAACCAAATCAGTCAGAAAGAAAAAAGGGTAAACGCTTTTAATAGTTGGAACAGTACAAGAGGAGCTTGATCAAGCTCCTCTTTTTTTATCATTGATATCTTGAGTAATACTCTGGATAATAATCTATGATTGCATCCTGAAGTTCTTTGTTCTTCTCTCGCCTATTTATTTTTAGATCATCCAGCTCCCTGCTGAATAAATGATCTTCATATCTGAACCTAAGCCGTTTTCTTTTTTTACCAAATAAACGCTTAAGCCAGCCCCCATATTCAACTTCCGCTTTCATGATACTGTCTTTTCGGCTTTCTTCCAGGTAAAATTTATATAAGCTGGAATCGAGTACTTCAGGACAGTCAAAAAACTGAGGCATGATCGGTGTTTTATGCTCCACTCGATCATATACAGATTGTAATATACCACCTACCAGCGGCAAAGCCGTTCTTGCTGCTGATCCGCTGCTCAAGCCAGGAAAATGCATCCTCCTGTTGAGGTGCCCTACCCATGATCCAATCACTATTTCATTGGTAGCTGCAACATACCAGCCATCTGTTTGATTCTGTGTAGTTCCGGTCTTGGAAAAAACGACTGCAGGAATATCATATACTCTATATAGTGAACGGGCAGTCCCTTCTGTGCTCACTCTATACATCATACCTAGCAGCGCTTCTAATGAATTATGATCTAAACCTAATTTCGGTCCTCTTTGAACTGTATCACGTTGGTACAAAACATTACCCAGGTGATCTTCGATGCGATTAATTGCACGGCCCTGCACCTGTTGCTCTCCATCCAATATACTTGCATATGCATTTACAATTTCCATCAATGAAACATCTGAAGTCCCCAATACAAGAGATGGAACAGGATCTATATCTGAGGTAATTCCCAATCTTCTTGCCAAGTCAACTGCATTCTCCATACCTGCCTTGAATAACAGTTGTACTGAAACAGCATTCACTGAATGTGCTAATGCTTCATGGACTGCCATGTATCCCCCATATTCCCCATTGGCATTCTTGGGTGTCCAGTCGTCATACGCTTCATAACTCCTCAATACATTTGGTATGAAATCACAAGCTTGCATTCCACTCTCTAAAGCAGCAAGGTATACGATAGGTTTAAACAATGACCCAACTTGACGCTTAGCTAATATATTGTCATATTGGAATTGTGAATAATCATTGCCAGCCAGGTAAATAAGTATTTCTTCAGTGTGAGGGTGTACAGCATACACGGAAGCATGAAGCAGTCTAAGGTAATGTTTAATAGAATCTATCCTTGTCGTCGTCTTTGACTCTATCCCTTCCCAGGACCATAGTTCATATACCTTTTCTTCGTTGTAAAGCTCGATGGCCTCCGCCATAGTTTTAGCATCATTCCTGAGCTTTTGATATCGCTTATCTTTTAAAATCTGCTCATCTACAATCGAATTATTTCTTCCAAACATATTGCCACCACTCCAAGCCTTCTCAAATTGACTTTGCAAATTTATAAAGTGCTTTTTTTGAATCTTAACAGCGTCATTCTGAAGCTCCAGATCCAAACTGGTATAGATTTTCAATCCGTCATTATACACATCATACCGAGAACCATCTTCCTTAATCAACGAATCAGATATGCCATCAAACTCTTTAAGGAGATAGCGCATAAAATACTTTGAGACATCTTGAACTTCTCTTGCATAATTGTAATTCAACACAAGTGGAATCTGAATCAATGAATCCAGTTCATTTTCATAATCACTCTGGCCCTGATACATCTTTCTCAGAACAACATTTCTTCGCCTCTCTGCTCTTTCAGGGTTATTTCTTGGGCTGTAATAGCTTGTGGCCTTCAATATTCCGGCTAAGGTGGCAGCTTCTTCTATGTTCAGGTCTTTCTGACTCTTATTAAAAAATCTTTCCGATGCAGTTTCCAATCCAAAAACCTGTTCTCCGAATGGAACTGTACTGCTATACAGCCAGAGTATTTCTTCTTTTGAATAAATGCGTTCCAAGTCTCTGGCAATATGCATTTCACGAAACTTGTTCATAGGCAAACCGAAGAGTTTGAATCGAATGCGTGGATACAAATTCTTGACCAACTGCTGGGTAATGGTGCTTCCTCCTCCGCTAGCTTCTCTCTGCATTAATAGCGTTTTGAAAAAAACGCGCATAAGGCTTTTGTAATCAATGCCATGGTGCTTATAAAACCGATGATCTTCGATGCTAATCAATGCATTTAAAAAAAATGGATTGATACTGTCCTTTGCCAGAAAGGCACGATTCTGGACATAATACCTGCCCAGTTCTTGTCCTTCTCTTGCATATACTACAGAAGCCACGGGATTCGATATGTTCTCCAGTTCTGACTTTTTTGGCATGTCACACCATAGGCCCCAAGCTACCGATAGATATATAACCCCAATAATCAAAATCGGCACAAATGCAATTGCCAATGCCATGAGTATTAGTTTGGTTTTACCCAGCCTTAACAGCCAGGAACGAAATGCCAGAAAGCGGTGTTCTATTTTTGTCTTGAACTTCAATTATATACAAGCTTGAAAGTGATATAATGCTCGAAGCAATGGCTTTATTATGCATGATACAGATAACTGACATTGCAAGTACAATTTTTTAAATTTGCTTGTATCAAATTAACATCTTATGGTAAAACTTCCTCAGGAAAAAATTGGATCCTTCTATCTGGGAGGAAATTATGATATGAAATCATCCAAGGTTACGGATGAGGCATTAAATTATGATGCGCGAGATCTAACCACACACGCCGTTTGTGTCGGTATGACCGGCAGTGGTAAAACAGGTCTTTGTATCGGCCTCCTGGAAGAGGCTGCACTGGATAAAGTACCTGCCCTGATCATAGATCCAAAAGGTGATATGACAAATCTATTATTGCAATTTGAAGATTTGAATGCTGCAGATTTTGAACCATGGATCAATCCTGATGATGCCAGCAGAAAAGAAATGACTATTGAAGAATATGCCGCCAAAACAGCCAAGACGTGGACAGACGGTATTGCTTCATGGGGTCAGGATACCAACAGAATAAAAGCACTTAAAAATGCTGTTGACTATACCATATATACCCCTGGATCAACAGCAGGTGTTCCTATCAATATACTTGGATCGTTTGCAGCACCTCAAGGTGAATTTGATGATGATACCGAGATGAACAGAGAACGTATTCAAGGTATGGTGGCTGCCCTTCTTGGAATGATTGATAATGATGAAGATCCTGTGCGCAGCCGTGAGGGTATTTTGCTTTCAAATTTATTTGAACATTACTGGCGCCAAAATGAAGATCTGGATCTAACCAAGATTATTAAAGGTATTCAAAGTCCTCCGTTTTCAACTTTGGGCGTCTTTGATGTAGAAACATTCTATCCATCAAAAGACAGGTTTGAACTTGCAATGAGCTTCAACAGTCTTATAGCCTCGCCACAATTCCAAAACTGGTTGATTGGAGATGCATTGGATATCGATAAATTGTATTTCACTGAAAGCGGACAACCCAGACATTCGATTTTTTACATTGCACATCTTTCTGATACAGAACGCATGTTCTTTGTAACCCTGCTCCTAAATGCATTGATATCCTGGATGCGCAGACAGAGCGGAACAACGAGCCTGAGATCGCTGCTATACTTTGATGAGATCTTTGGATATTTTCCACCCACATCAAATCCCCCTTCCAAGAAACCATTATTAACAATGTTGAAGCAAGCCCGTGCATTTGGCGTGGGTACTGTTCTGGTCACACAGAATCCGGTTGATATAGATTATAAAGGCCTTTCCAACGCAGGAACCTGGTTCATCGGTAAACTTCAGACCGAAAGAGATAAAATGCGTGTACTTGAGGCTCTGGAAGGTGCCATCGCTGAGTCAGGTAAAGAAAATAAAATTGATTATGACAGCCTTATCAGCCAACTTGATTCTCGAGTTTTTCTTATGCATAACGTACATGAAGATGAACCCAAGGTTTTTCACACCAGATGGGTCTTGTCATATCTTCGTGGGCCAATGACCAGACCTCAGGTTGAATCCTTAATGTCTGAAAAAAAACATGATACAACGTTATCTGCTGTTAAGGAACCAAAGCAATCAAGATCATCAAATAATTCTGGAGCCCAGGTAAGAAGTCATGCGCCTTCGTTAGATCCTTCTATTACTCAGAAGTTCCTCATGCCGTTGGATGGACGATCGAGATTATCAGCTAAAATTTTAGCAACAGGTAAGGTGCGTTTCTTCGATAGTAAAAGAGATATTGATGAGATGAAATCAATTGCTTTGTTGGTTGACGCACCTGATGAATATGGACGTATCGATTGGGAAAGATCTGAAGTGATTGAAAACTGGGAGTCACGCCTAAGAGACGAATCTCCAGAAGGAATTGAGTTTGAAGATGTACCGGGAAGTATCAATACAGCAAAAGAACTTAAATCTATAGAATCTGCTTTTTCTGACTATCTATATCACAATACAAAGAAAGGGATCCTGGTCCATGATGAGCTGGAGGTCTATCAGAAAGCTGATGAGAGCAAATCTGCTTTTCTTTTGCGTGTCGCTTCAATGGCCCGGGAAGAAAGAGATGAAGAAATTGATGAACTGAGAGAGTCCTATGACAAGAAACTGGATAGGCTGTCAGATAAGATCAGAAATGAAGAACGCGATCTTGATGATGCCATGGCGGAATCACAATCAAGAAAACAAGACGAGTTCATCAATCTAGCTGAAACAGTTTTTTCAGTTCTCGGTAAAAGAAGAAAAAGGTCTTTCTCTTCAGTTTCAACAAAAAGAAGAATGTCACGCAGGGCTGCCGATCGTGTTGAAAAGATCAGAGAGGATATTTCAGATCTTGAAATGGATTACAAAGACCTGCAGCAGGAACTTGAAGATAAACTCCGCGATATAAGGGAACACTGGGAGATGCAACAAACAGAATTGAAAAAGCATGAGGTCAATCCAAGAAGAGCTGATGTCTTTGTCGATAATGTTATGATCTGTTGGACACCGGTAAAATAAGCTGATAAAATTGTTCTAAGTGATTGATTATTATTACTTTAAGACTAATAAATCAATAAAACGAACAATTGAAACTCCTTAGCACCTTTCTATTCATTCTTGTTTGTGGTATTTCTCTGTATTCTCAGGGTTGTATAGATTATGGCGAAATAGATGAACCTACTTGTGTATGTACACCACCGGGTTGGGATGGTTTTCTTGGATCTGAGGAAATCGATCAAGTATCAGACTGGACGGGTGGTGCGTGCGAAACAAATGTAGATAGTGAATCTCCAAGCGGCGGAACATTCGCATCCTTCCACATTGTTGCTCCTGGTGGTGAAGAGGGTATGGAAACCACCATCACAGGATTAACGCCTGGCGCAGAATACAATCTTGCATTCTGGTGGTTGAGCGTTGAATATGAATGCGCAGGCAATCTTGTCATTTGTTGTTCAGAGTTAGAAGTTACTGTTGATGGGGAGACTCATTATTTTGAAGTAGGTGATGGATGGGAGTTGGCAGAAATTTGTTTTGAAGCAGGTTCAAGTTCAGTCGATATCAGTGTGACCGGTACTTACGAAGGCCAACAAGGACATATTTTTGTTGATGATGTGGATTGCGAGGAATTGACACCTTGTTGTCCGCTCATAGTAGAAATGATTGATGAGTATGAATCCTGTCCACAGGAAGATATCCAGATAATTGGGAATTACAGCAATGAAACAGGAGACGTTAACATAGAATGGGAAAGTGATCCCCCTGATGGCATTGACTATCTGAGCGACCTCACGATCATCGACCCCATTTTTAATTATGATCAACTGATCACAGATGGTGAAGAGATAGAATACATTTTCATGGTAACCATCGAAGATGAAGCATGCGATTTTACAGAAGAAATATTCATCACGGTTAATCCGAATACATTAAATACATTCGACTTTGATGATATTCCTTACTGTGAAAGGGATGGCGGATTGGTATTGCCACTGGTATCAAATGAAGGTACAAGTGGAACATGGAATATAGCTGAAGTAGACTTCTCTGAATTTCCTGGCGAAACAATAGAACTTGTATTCACGCCTGATGGAAGCAATGACAACTGTCCACTAGAGCTGGAAACCGAAATTGAAGTGCTTGAGTTTATGACACCAAACTTTGATTTTCCTCTGGAGCTTTGTCGCACGGATGAGGAATTTGAATTACCGGAAATGTCGCTTGAAGGCATAGATGGTTATTGGAACATTGACGTCATTGAATTCGAAGACTATTCTGATGGTCCAATTAATCTTGAGTTCACACCAGAGAATCTCTTATGTACTGAAATCATTGAATTGACTGTAGAGTTGTTTACTGGCGAGATACCACAATTCATACTTCCCACTTCTTATTGCAGAAGTTCAGACACCATCTATTTACCTGATGAATCAGAGGATAATATCCTGGGAACCTGGTTTCCTTCGTTTATTGATTTAACACAGGATACAGGTACCTATGAAACGGTTTTTGAAACATCAGAAGATCTTTGTTTACAAGAACTCGTATACAACTATCAAATCCTCGATGAAGTTGAGCCCGGATTTATACTCCCTTCATCGATTTGTAAAGAATTAGGGCCCATCAGTTTTGATTCTGTTTCTCCACAAGGTTATCTCGGATATTGGGAACCATTGATAATCGATCCTGATACAGTACAATCTGAAACCATTACGTTCAGGTGGTATCCTATTGACAATAATGATGATTGTCTGCAAGCGCAAGAATATATACTCAGCATAGCTGAAGCATCCGTTCTTGAAGCCGATCTGGTAAATAGCTATTGTGTAAGTGATGCCATTTTCACGCTGACAGATATATTTCAAGACTCCATATCGGGAACCTGGGATTATGAGGAGCTTGATCCAAGTTTTTGGGGAGTCGGTAGTCATGTGATACAGTTTTTGCCGGATAGCAATTTCTGCTATCAGGAATACAATTATGAATTCACAATAGATGATGAGCAGTTTACCGAATTCAATTTACCAGGCACAATATGTGAATCCGAGCTGCCATTGCTGCTTCCTGTCACAGATGATAATAATATTGCAGGCAGTTGGAATCTTCCAATCATAGACTCCGGGCAGGCATTAGATCAAGCTATAGCCATATCCTTTACACCAGATGAAGGACAGGGATGCTATCAAGCATATTCTAGCGAGATTATAGTTCAAAGTGAAATTGCTCCTGAATTCAGTTTAGCTGAATTTATATGTTGGGATTCTGATGTGATCGAGTTATCACTTGTTTCCGATAATGCCATTACAGGTTCATGGAATCTTCCTGCGATCAATACATCTTTTGCAATTGATGACAATATTGAATTGATTTTTACGCCCGATCCTGGTCAATGTGCTGAAATCATATCTTATGATGTTGCGCTTATACCAGAATATGAATTAAATATCAGCACAACAAACCCTACTTCGTGTACTGATGAAAACGGTTTTATTGAAATCATGAATAATAATCCGGATTTCGAATATTCAATAGATGCGGGGGTGGCCTGGCAAGTGCAGAACACTTTTGAAAATCTATCAGCTGGAAATTATCAGATACTTGTAAGAAATATAAACACGATCGAATGTACCGAAGCTTATGATCTTGTTCTGGAGTCACCAGGATTACCAGAAATCATTATGAGTGAAATCATCCAACCCAATGATTGCGAAAATATAGTAGGCTCGATCAGTATTGAAACAATTCCTGAAGAAGTCTCTTTTTCAATTGACAATGGCACTAGCTGGACAGATGATAATTTAATATCTGATTTACCTCCAGGAAGTTACACCATTTTGGTACGCGCGAATGATGCAATTGATTGTATTAACAGTCTGAGTTTTGAAATTGAAGATATAACGCCGTCAGTCATCAGTGAGCTTATAACTTCCGGACTCACAGACTGTGAAGTTGAAGATGGCAGTATTGAAATTATCGCGCAGGGTATCGCGCTTGAATATTCTATAGATGGTGGTATGAGCTGGCAGCAGAGCAATGTATTTGAAAATCTTGCGGCTGGAGAATATGACATTTTGATTCGATCTACTCAGTGGCTTAATTGTGACGACGAGAGTCAGGCCCGAATTGATTCTCCAGTTCTTCCTGAAATAAGCGATGTTATTCTTGAGAATCCAAATACTTGTGAACCCCTAACCGGCTCTATTCAGATTTTGCCTTCCATCTCCAATTTTGAATACTCCATTGATGGAGGTAACAGTTGGCAAGCATCCAATATTTTTGAAGGCCTACAAGCAGCCAATTATTCTGTTGCGATCAGGGACATATCATATCCTATGTGCATTGAGCAATCAGAAGTTGAAATGGCTTTGGATAATGCAACAATCCAAGTTCCAGATTTTGAAACCCAGAGTCCTTCAGATTGTGACATCGAAGATGGTACTATCCGCATACTTGGAAACAATGAGATGGAGTATTCAATCGATGGAGGAACCAATTGGATACAAACTGACCTCTTTGAGAATTTAGCACCCGGAACTTATACCATACTTGTCAGAGACATTGAATACATTGACTGCAGAGGAACACTCGAGGTGCTTATCGAAGAAACTGAATGTGATTGTGAAGAATTGGTCGTTGATTTCGAAACAATTGACTTCTATTGTACCGGCGGTCAGGGAGCTATTGAGATTACCGACATTCTAGGCGTCCGAACGAGTCTGGATTCAATTATCTGGACAGACGGCAGCAATGGTGAGCGCGTGGAAGATTTGGAGTCTGGCAATATTGGTTTTACCATCTATTATGATAGTGATTGCACCTTTAGCGAAACAGTAACATTAGAATTTCTCGATCCCCTCTCTTTTGGACTGGAAGTGTTCGATACTGATTGTACAGAATCAGAAAATGGATCGGCTTCTATCATTGAGCTAAGTGGTGGGCAGGAACCATATGCTTACAGTCTCAATCCAGAGGTATTTCAGAATGATAATAACTTTTACAACTTAAGTGCTGGTGACTATACCGCTTACATCATAGATGATAATGGCTGTTTGGTTTTTGAGGAATTTACAATTGAAACCAGAGCTTCAATCTTAACGGAACTGCCTGCAATAAGTCCAATTAATTCTGGTGAACAAGTTCTTCTTAATCCGCTTATTGATGAGGGATCAATTGATAGTTTTCAATGGTCCCCAGCTGAGTTTGTTTTGAATCCAGGTAATTTGATAGCCAACGTGAGTCCTACAGAAACAACCACATTTACTTTAAGCATTTATTATGGTGATTGTATTGAGACCCGCAGTGTACTTGTAGAGGTCGTTCAAAAAACAGGATTTTACATTGCCAATATTTTTGATCCCAATTCCTTAGAAAATAATAGATTCTTCGTTCAGGGAGAAGACAATGGTGTTGAAATTGAAAGTATGAGGATTTATGACAGATGGGGCAATATGGTGTTTGAAAAATTGAACGCTGAAATCAATAATCCTGATGATGGCTGGGATGGTTATTACAATAATCAAAAAGTAAATCCCGGCGTATTTGTATATATGATAAGTTACAGATTAAATGGGGTGCCTGAGCAATTGGGCGGGAATATCACAGTAGTACGTTAGCACATGATAAAAAAGGGGCGATGTTTTTTTCACCGCCCCTTACAATTATATTCTAATAAATTTCAATACACTTCTTCGTTTGCCGTCGGTAATATTCAACAGATAACTTCCTTCAGGCAGATCTGATAACTGCGCTATCGGTCTGTTGTTGATCTCACTCTTTCTCACCGAAGCATCAATCACACGTACACCCTGCATTGTAGTTACAGAGAAAGATATATCAGATTCCCATTCTTCCAGTCCACTGATCTGGATCTCGTTGGACGATGGGTTTGGATATAGTGTCAAGGTGTTATCCAGTTCAATATCTGAGTATGAACTTATTGTTCCTGCAGTAAAGTTATAGTCTATAAAAGCACCAAAATCAGTGGCAACATCAATCCAGGATCCACCAACTTCCTTAACTCGGATGTAGCCGTTTCCGTCGTTGTTGGCCCACCAGCTGATACCATCATTATCACTATCAGTAATACGCAATTTGAAACAACCATTGAGACCTTTTAGCGTATCTCTGTAGGTCGTGTTATCATTCAATACAGTACCTGATTTAAACAGAATCAATTCACCTGCATCGTCAGTTACGCGATAGGATGTTTCTTCAGGTGTAAAATTAGTTCTCCATTCTATTACCACATCATTAGCGAAATGCTCCGGAATTCTAAGCGCTGTTTCAATTTCATTATTCATTGCACTTTCATCAGTGGCACCTTCTAGTTCAACACGTACAAAGAAGACATCACCATCTTCAGCCTGTGCTAATGCAGGATCATAAGGGAGCGTAACTTCTTGTTTGATCAGGAAAGGTAATACGCCTGTCCAGTTGTATACTTTCTCAGACTTCCCTCTGATACCATAATAGATCATGGCGGAATTCACTGTTTCACCACCTTTGTTTTGAATTACCAATTTGGGTGCATGGCAATTAGGATTGAATCTTCCATGCTCAATTCTGTTACTTGGATAGATAAGATCATCGAGTGCAATATCATGTTGCTTGTTCGGAGGTCCGTATTTTATCAATTGAGAGTTAACTATATATCTGCTATCCCCTGACGCCGTCTGTACAGTGTAGTCAACCATTGGTGTTTGGCTAAACTGAAAATATGGTGTAACATCATATCTTCTCACATCTGTTGCCATACCTGGACACCACCCTGCTCTATCATATACCCAGGTACCCCCTTGAGGATAAACAGGATTCTCCGCACATTCTTTCCAAACTGACCAAGTATCAATAAATCCATCCACATCTATACTGTGATTTCTAGGTATAAACTCCCCTTGCTGACCATGTCCAGTAATCGCGGTCTGGATAACATAACTTGTTACCGATGGATCATATTCAAACATACGCGGCTCAAATCGCCAGTCGTTTATAATACTGCCGTAAGCTATCTGATCCACACGCCATATTTGTTGTATATCGATAACATCTCGGTCAGGTGTTCCTTCGATGAACTCAAAGCGAATATCCATTTCTTCTTGCCATTGACCACCTCTCGACATATAAAGACGCTTGTCACCTTTTAATATAGGTCCAAAGTCCGTCACATCGAATGTCCACGTAAGTCCTTCAAGACCGAAATCAATACCAATTCCATAAGGTGTAACAAAACTCATTATTTCATAAGCCATTGGCGTCTTGGAGTAGTAAATCAATTCACCCTTTTCAAAACTTCCGGCAGCTGGATAATTCACACTTCCAATCTCGTTACCCATTTCGTCAAATATTGGATAATCGCCAGCCTGATAATAATACTCTGTCCAGTCCAGGACAAGATCTGTGCCTTCCAACATATAATGATCGATACGTTGAGGAAGCTCAGGAACTGAATCTGTGACCGTCTCTTCTTCAACCGAATAGAGGTATAAACCATCAACAAGGTCATGGGCAGGAACCAAATCTGTATTCAATGCATCGATAAACAAATCTCTGGATCTCCAAGGAATTTGTAGCGGTCTTCCCACAATTGCTGATTGCTTTGCATTTGGTGAATTATCTTCGATGACGCCTGTGTTGTCAGTATTGTTGAAATTGTAGTAGAGGACCAGATCATCATAGTTTGGATGCGAAGCATCGATCTCATTGTACATGTTGTTCTTGATCGTTTCTTCGTCCAGTTCTTTAGACCAGATACGCAACTCATCCATATCACCATAATAAGAAAGGGAATTGGAGAAATTGGCAGCGATCTTCATAGCCTGTGCATCAATGGATTTCACTTGACCAGAGCCCGAATGCCACAACTCACCATTAAGATAAATGGCCATCATACCAGTGCTTGCATTCTTTGTAAATGCCCAATGATTCCATTTCCCTCTGAAATCTTCCAGGTTGGCCGTCTTATTGATACGATCGTATCCGCCACCATCATTACCACAATCCCAGTAAACTTGGGAATTCCCCCAAGGAAGATGGATGTTGATTTGTCTTCTGTTATTATTATCAACGGCCTCAATAATAGTTGAGTTGGTAGGTAGGTTATCAGCACCTCTCTGCCAAAAAGAGACTGTGATTTCATCACTGATTTCTGCAAGATTGTCCTCAAGTACAAGATGACCGCTGGTACCAAAACGCATGTAGTTAGAATTGGCATTTTGACAAACCAACACATTCTCGTTTCCAGTATTTTCACCACTGGTAATCAATGGTTCAGAGCTGCTATCAAAACTCAAACTTACAAGCACATTTGAACTGTCATCCCATCTGAACACTTCATGAAAATGAACAATAGATTCACCAGCTTCAAGCATGACATCATTTTGGAGGTAGTTGACCCAAGTAAGCTCTGAAGAATTCAAGGCCTCTGTAAGGCTTGCCATTTCAGTCTCGGCAATATTGATTACCAGATTACTAATTTGCGTAGCATTGACGACAGGTAAACTAGCAGCTGTTAATCTGTCAATGTCATTATCGACAAACCATTGTGCAGGCAATAGGTAATAAAGGTTCAATCCCTTCTCTGAACCACCTAATTCGGAAGGCAATGTTTCAGCTGGGGTAGCTACTGCAAAATGATCCTCTCCAAAAGTATCATCTATCGTTACAGTCTTACGGGTAGACTGATAGAAGCTATAAGTAGGATCAGTGCTGTATTCAAATACATCTGGAGCATAACCAGGCATAGCAAACTCAGGTGAGCTGGCTTTGATGCTGTCGACGCGCGTAGAATCAACTATATATGTATTACAACTGTAATCCCATTCTCCACAGCCTTTATTACGTTCAGATCCCGTAGAGACCAAACCATCTTTACATCTCATGGAGTAATGCATTAAAATGCGTTCATATCGATTATGATCTCCTTCAGGAAAACTGATAAGTGTATCCCTGGTAGTAGACTCATAAGTAAAGGTCTGAACGGATTCCTGCGAAAAAACTTGGAGGAAGCCAAAGCAGCAAATAATTGTAAGTAGAAGATTTTTCATGTTCTTTTTTATAAGGACCCTTAAAATAAAAAAAGGCCTTAAATTAATAAGGCCTTTTTCAATTGATAATCTACGAGATGTCATTCAGATTCAAATCTTGACATCACTATTGAGATCACACCTCCCATAATGCCCAAACTTACAATGGACCAAATTGCTTCGATCGCATGCCCAGTAACAGACATCATGTTCATCGTGGCATACCAGATAAATCCAGCCAGATAGGCCAAAGACCAATCCAAGCTGAGGCTCCAAACTGAGCACCATGCATAAAGTTATGTGTACCTCTGGCCCATTTTGAATATACCTGAGCCAGAAATAACCCCCATCAACAAATGGCCAAGAATCAAAGGGAGCATTAAAACATCATCACCGCGGCTGGCTGCTTCATTTGCTTCTGTAACATGTGAATCTGTTAAACCTAGAACGGCATAAAACAGATAGTTAAGAAAGTAAGTAAACAATTGCACCTGACAAGGCCTGCAATAATTGTAGACTGTTTCATGATTTTTCGTTTTGTTTTGTGTTGTTTTGATAATACCGTCGAAAATTACGCATTTTACATTAATAAAAGCATATAGTTTTGTGATATTAATTATTGGGCATAAAAAAAGCGGACACACTATTGTATCCGCTTTTTATTTATGTTCTAAGTAGAGACTATGCTAGGAATGGAGCTAGTACAAGCGCCACAACAGACATAAGTTTCAACAAGATATTCAATGAAGGACCTGAAGTATCCTTAAATGGATCACCTACAGTATCACCTACAACAGTTGCTTTGTGAGGATCAGAACCTTTGTAGTACATCTGGCCATTGATTTCAACGCCTTCTTCAAACATTTTCTTAGCATTATCCCAAGCACCACCTGCGTTAGACTGGAATATCGCCATCAATACACCACAAACTGTTACACCTACCAAAAGGCCACCCAACATCTCAGCGCCACCTCCAAAACCAACAAGGACTGGAGAAACTACAGCGATTAGACCTGGTACAACCATTTCACGGATTGAAGCTTTTGTAGAGATCTCAACACATTTATCATATTCAGCTTTACCATCAGCAGCTTCGAATGTTTTTCTGTCTTCATCAGACCAATCACTCATTTCCTTTCCATCATTCTTGGTCATTACATCTAGAGCCGCTCTCAACTCTGGAATCGACTTGAACTGTCTTCTTACTTCCTGAATCATATCCATAGCAGCACGACCAACAGCACCCATTGAAAGTGCAGAGAATAAGAATGGTAACATACCACCCAAGAAAACACCTGCCATTACCTTAGGATTGGCAACATCAATAGTTGTGATTCCAGCTGTTTCCATATAAGCCGCAAATATTGCAAGCGCTGTAAGAGCTGCAGAACCAATTGCGAATCCTTTTCCAATTGCAGCAGTAGTGTTACCAACTGCATCTAGTTTATCAGTTTTCTGTCTTACTTCTTTTGGAAGCTCAGCCATCTCAGCGATACCACCTGCGTTATCTGAAATAGGACCATATGCATCAACAGCAAGTTGAATACCTGTGTTTGAAAGCATACCTACAGCAGCGATTGCAATACCATAAAGTCCAGCAAAGTGATAAGCTCCAACGATTGCAGCAGCGATAATAATTACAGGAATAGCTGTAGATTTCATACCTACACCAAGACCAGCAATAATATTTGTAGCGGATCCGGTCAATGACTGATCTACAATTGAGATAACCGGCTTGGTACCAGTTCCAGTGTAGTATTCAGTGATCTTACCGATCAACAAACCAGCTGCAAGACCCATAAGAATAGCGTAGATAACACCCATTGAACCATAAGTGATTCCATTAACTACCCATGTCTCTGGCATCATCCATCTTACGATCAATACAGTGGCTACAAGCATAATTCCTGCAGATAGGAATTCACCCATATTTAGAGCTTTATGAGGGTCACCACCTTCTTTAACACGAACGAAGAATGTTCCGATAATTGAAGTGATGATACCAACAGCAGCAAGTACCAATGGCAACAAAACAGCATTAAGACCGCCAAATGTTTCATTATTAGCAAATTCTGGAAGAGAGATAAAAGTAGCTCCCAATACCATTGTACCAATAATTGAACCTACATATGATTCGAAAAGGTCAGCACCCATACCTGCAACATCACCAACGTTGTCACCAACGTTATCCGCGATTGTAGCTGGGTTAAGCGGGTGATCTTCAGGGATACCAGCTTCAACTTTACCTACAAGGTCAGCACCAACATCGGCAGCTTTGGTATAAATACCACCACCAACTCTTGCAAACAATGCAATTGAAGAAGCACCAAAAGAAAATCCAGTTAATACTGTGATAACTTTAGTTACCTCATCTTCGCTAGAAATTCCAAACATATTGGCGTATACCAAAAATAAAACACCAAGACCTAGTACACCAAGTCCAACAACACCAAGTCCCATTACAGAACCTCCGGCAAAAGCCACTTCAAGAGCTTTGCCAAGGCTTGTTCTGGCTGCATTGGTTGTTCTAACGTTTGCTTTAGTAGCAACACGCATACCGATAAAACCGGCAAGTCCTGAACAAATAGCACCTAATACGAAAGATGCTGCTACCAGTGGGTGAGAGCCCTCGCTCATTCCACCTAGTCCCATCAGGATAGCAACTGCAACTACAAAAATTGCAAGTACTTTGTATTCAGCTTTAAGAAAAGCCATTGCACCATCGGCAATGTTCGTCGCAATTGTACCCATTCTATCGGTTCCAACTTCTTGCTTAGAAACCCAGGAAGATTTCCAGAAGGTATAAAGCAAAGCCACTAGACCAAATATTGGTAAGGCATAAATTAATGTCTGTCCCATGTAATTCTTTTTTGTTTTTAAATTCAGCGGGCAAAAGTAAAGAAAATGTATCAAAGCGATATATAATCTATAGCCCTATTATTCAGGGCTTAGATATTTTAAAGTGTGGAAATAAGCCTTCTAAACACAAAAGATATTTTTATATATCAAATTATATTTTTAAACTAGCTTAAAAATTGCATGTCAGTTCTTAGCCACACCGAAGAAGACTACCTGAAAGTGGTCTTCAATATCACGGAAAGAAATAAGGGAACTGCCGGTACAAATGACATCGCCGGCACACTGAATACCACACCAGCTTCCGTGACAGACATGATTAAAAGACTGTCTGACAAAGGGTATCTAAACTACAAGAAATACCACGGTGTCCAACTCAGCCCCATGGGCATAAGAGCAGCAACGCAATTGATTCGCAACGAACGCCTATGGAAGGTCTTTCTACATAATTCTTTGGGTCTAAGTTGGGATCGCATTGCCTATGTGGCAGAACAGCTCAAACATGTAAGATCTGAGGAGACCATCGATGCATTGTCACAGTTTCTGGGAAACCCAAAATTTGACCCACTCGGGGAAGCCATACCGAACAAGGACGGCAGATTTACATTACGCAACCAGGTATCGTTATTCAATATGAAACTAAATGAACGCGGTGTTATCGTTGGTGTCAGAAGGCATGATGCCGCATTCCTGAAATTTCTATCTACCCAAAACTTGAAATTAGGCACAAAACTAAAAGTGATAAACACCCTGGATTTTGATTTTTCAAAGGAGGTTTTGGTCAATGATGATAACAGACTGCTTCTCGCCGCCAATGTGTGTCAGGAGTTGTATGTTAAACCTGAACAATAATGAAAGGAACAAATACATTTTATAATTTCGCAGAATACTTCTAAAAATGAAGCGTAGAAAGGAAAAGAAGGGTAAAAAACTGCTGAGTTGGATATATGTTCTCCTCTTTGGGTTGATCGCAATCTGGTTTGTTATCAGTATTGTGAAAAAGAAGAATCCACTTGAAATATTGCAAGGTGGGTTTACTGAGATTTCCACCAATTCAACCACCTCACTTCAAGCACAGATTGCTGAGAAAGACAGTATCATTACTGAACTCCGCAACAGGCTAGCCGCTTATGAAGGCAATTCACTGGAATCGCGTCGCGCTTTGGTTATCATCAATAGCGAAACACTTAATATGCGTTCAGGGCCTTCTTTGAATACAGATATCTTGAAGAAGATTCCAGCCAACTCCGAAGTATCTTTATTATACTACGATAGCAACACCTACTACATCGATAACCAGGCTGGCAAATGGGCCAAAATAAAATATGGCGGTTTTGAAGGCTGGGTGTGGGGCAATTACATCAGAGAAATATAATATGTCGATCAAGTCATATATCATTAACAAGTTTGCACACCGTGTTCAGAAACAGATTCGTAAATCAGCAGACTCCGCTATACAAGACCAAAAGAAAATCTTTGATTTACTCATTGCCAAAGGTTCTAAAACAAGCTTCGGAAAGGACCATCACTTTTCCGATGTGCAAGATCACAGCAACTTCACCAATGCCGTACCTCTGTACGGTTACGAAGATCTTAAACCATATGTTGAAGCTATCATCGATGGTAAAGCCGATAGTTTATGGCCGGGAAGGCCAAGATATTTCGCCAAGACATCAGGAACCACTTCCGGTGTAAAATACATTCCCATTTCGAATGATAGCATCGGTCACCATATTTCAACTGCCAGAAACGCCATTTTGAATTTTATAGCGCAAACCGGCATTGATATCTTTTCGAAAAACATGATTTTCCTGTCTGGATCACCGGAACTCGAACTAAAGGGTGGCATAAAAACCGGTCGGCTTTCAGGCATTGTTAATCATGAAATTCCTTCCTGGGTCAAACCAAATCAGATACCGGATTACAAGACAAACTGTATTGAAGATTGGGAAGAAAAGCTTGACAAAATTGTGGACATCACCTTACAATGTGACATGAGCCTAATCAGCGGCATTCCACCATGGGTGCAAATGTACTATGAAAGCCTTCTTGAAAAATCGGGTAAACAAAATATAAAAGAGCTCTTTCCAAATTTCAGCTTATTCATTCACGGAGGGGTCAATTATCAACCCTACAAAGCCAATCTTGAAAAACTGGCCGGGCCGGGCGTACACACACTCGAAACCTATCCAGCCTCTGAAGGATTTATTGCTTTCCAGGATTCAATTGAAGACGACGCCCTGTTACTTAACACCAATGCGGGTATGTTTTATGAATTTGTCCCTTTGGATAAAGTGTTTGAAGATACCCCACCCAGGCTACAACTCCACGAGGTGGAGCTTGATAAAGATTATGCCCTGGTACTCAGCACCAACGCCGGATTATGGTCATATCTCATCGGAGATACAATTCGATTTAAGTCATTGAATCCGTTTAAGGTTATGGTCAGCGGAAGAATAAAACACTTCATTTCAGCATTTGGAGAACATGTAATTGCCAAAGAAGTGGAAGAGGCAATCAATATCGTAACCGAGGATTTTGGTCTGAAAATCAAAGAGTTTACTGTTGCGCCCCAAGTCAATCCACCTGAAGGCGGCCTGCCATATCATGAGTGGCTGGTTGAATTTGCTGAAGTACCAGCTCAACCCGATATTATAGCTCATAAAATTGATGAGCAGATATCAAGACAAAACATTTATTATAGAGATCTAATAGATGGTGGTATCCTTCAAACGCTAAAAATCAAGCCACTCAAAGAAGACAGCTTTATTCAATATATGAAGCAAGTCGGTAAACTGGGAGGGCAGAATAAAGTACCAAGGCTTACCAATGACCGAAAGATCGCTGATGTCTTACTTCAGATTTCGGGATATTAAGAACTATTTAAGATAAAGCTGGCTTAAAATTGGCACTATAACGCTCAAATGAGCGTTAAGATTCAGTATTGTATTAACCATCGAAAAACTATACTTTTGTAGGCCTTATGAAAAACAGCGTCTCAATCGTACTACTTATAGCATTGCTGGCCGGCATGATGGCCTGTAAATCAACCTATGAGGAAGTGAGAACAAGTAATGATCCTGAGCGTATTCTCAAAGCCGCTAATGAACTTTTTGAAAAGGAAGATTATTTCAAAGCGCAATCGCTTTATGAGCTTGCCATTCCTTTTTACAGAGGTAAACGTGAAGCCGAAGATTTGTTTTACAAGTATGCTTACACATATTATAATTCAGGATCTTACATCTTGTCGGCGCATTACTTTAATAATTTTACAAAAACATTTTTCAATAGCCCGAAGAAAGAAGAAATGGCTTTTATGTCAGCTTATTCAAATTACCTTCTTTCTCCTAATCCAAAACTGGATCAGCAACCCACTCTTACGGCTATCGATGAAATGCAAAGTTTTATAAATACATACCCCAACAGCCCAAGGGTAGATGAGTGCAACAAACTCATCGATGAAATGAGAGCCAAGCTAGAGAAGAAAGCCTTTGAATCAGCTAAATTGTATTTTGAATTGGGGCATTTCCAATCTGCTGTTGTCTCGTTTGAAAATCTAATAAAGGATTTTCCGGAAACCAAGCGCAAAGAGGAAATCAGATACCTGTCGATTATGTCCGGACACGAGCTGGCGAAAAACAGTATCTATGAAAAGAAAAAGGAACGATTAGAGGATGAAATTGTTAAATGCAATAAATTCCTTGACAAATACCCGTCTTCAGACAAAATTCCTGAAATTGAAGACATCTTAGCATATTGCAACAACGAACTAAAAAGATTTGAACAATGACAGATATTAAAAATCAAGTTCAAAACATCAACCCAAATGCTAGAGCTCGTAACATAAAAGAGTTTATTGGGGATACTAATAATATCTATGAAGCCCTGGCTGTAATTTCAAGCAGAGCTAAGCAACTTGCCGTAGATATCAAACAAGAACTTCACAGCAAACTAGAAGAATTCGCTGTTACCTCAGAAACAATCGAGGAAATTCAAGAAAACAAAGAGCAGATTGAGATCTCAAAATTTTATGAGAAGTTGCCCAATCCAACGCTAATCGCTACTGAAGAATTTCTTGAAGGACGATTGGAATACCGCAACAGGCAGCAGGAAGATCAGGAAGACTAAAACCCTTAACTAGTTTTGCAAAATCGCAAAATCATAGTTGCAGTGACGGGCAGCATTGCTGCCTACAAATCTGCGCATCTGATCAGGTTACTGGTAAAAGATGGCCACGAAGTGAAGGTGTTGATGACACCTGCGGCTTGCGCCTTCATCAGCCCTCTGAGCTTATCTACCCTATCCAAGAACAAGGTTGAAACCGAAGTGATTGAAGAAAATGCATGGAATAGCCATGTAGAACTTGGCTTGTGGGCCGATGCTATGATCATAGCCCCTGCGACTGCCAATACCCTAGCCAGAATGGCACATGGTATTTGCGACAATATCGTGTTGGCCGTTTACCTAAGTGCCAAATGCCCTGTGTTCTTCGCTCCGGCAATGGATTTGGATATGTGGAAGCATCCATCTACACAATCCAATATCGCTACTCTGATCAGTTATGGAAACAGGCTTATCGATGTTGGCGAAGGGGAACTGGCAAGCGGCCTGGTTGGCAAAGGTCGGATGGCTGAACCTGAGGAAATCAAAAATAGCCTGGATCAGTTCTTTCAAAAAAAAAAGCAACTAAATAATAAAAGGGTACTCATCACCGCAGGGCCTACCTATGAAAAAATTGACCCGGTTCGGTTTATCGGAAATCATAGTACTGGTAAAATGGGCTTAGCCCTTGCTCAAGAATGTGCAGATAGAGGCGCCATTGTTGAGCTCATATTAGGACCAAGTAAACTTGAGATTCATAACAATAGCATATCTACACACCGTGTGCAATCTGCTGAGGAAATGCTGAATAAGGCAGCCTCCTTGCACGATGGTTGTGACATTGCCATTTTTGCCGCCGCGGTTGCAGACTACAAACCAACTCATCCAGCTGATAGTAAAATCAAAAAGCAGGATGGTGAGATGACAATCGAATTAAGCAGAACAGAAGATATAGCAAAGACACTTGGCGCTTCTAAGAAAGAGGGCCAAATTCATGTAGGATTTGCCTTGGAAACAGATAACGAAGAAGCGAACGCCCTGGGTAAATTGAAGAAGAAAAACTTCGACATGATCGTGCTTAATTCATTGAAAGATAAAGGAGCAGGATTTGCTCATGACACGAATAAAGTAAGCATATTTCATTCAGACGGATCCAGTACCGGCTTCCCGCTGAAAACAAAAACTGAAGTTGCAGAAGACATAGTCAATACATTGTGTGACAATTACGTTAATTCATAAATGAACAGAGTGAAACAATATATTATCATTTTTTCCTTACTTCTTGGTTGGGGATTTGCTAAAGCACAAGAGCTTAATATTAATGTGGATGTGTCAGCGCCCAGGCTTAACCTTGTAGACCCTAAGGTATTTGAAACCATGGAGACTGAGATCTCAAATTTCATAAACAAAACCAAGTGGACTGATGATGAATTTGAGGATCATGAAAAAATTGAGGGAAACATCAACATTACAATTACAGGTGAACTCTCAGCTACCTCTTTTGCTGCTGATATATATGTGCAATGTATAAGACCTGTATATAATGCCAACTACAAAACACAACTTGTCAATTTTGTTGATAAGGTTGTTTTTAATTATCAGGAATACCAGCCCATTGAAAACAGTTACAACAGATACTACGATCCCCTTTCCTCTCTTCTTAGCTTTTATGTATATCTCATAATTGGATCGGATTATGACAGCTTTTCTTTATTAGGAGGTGATCCGCATTTTGAGACTGCCCAGAATATCGTCAATAGTATTCCTTCCGGGAGTCAGCAACTTGATGCGGAATGGAAATCTCAGGGAGGTAGACTGAATAAGTTCTGGATAATGGAAAATATCCGTAATGCACGGATTAGGCCACTTCGTCAGGCCATGTATGATTTTCATATCAATGGATTGGATAAGATGAGTGAGGATGCAGCCAGGGCCAGAGCGGTTATGGTCAGTGCACTTACAACCGCTCGTGATGTCAATCGCTCTTACCCGAACAGCGCCTATGTGCAATTATTCGTGAATGCCAAAAGAGATGAGATAATCGAGATATTTAAAGGAGCGGGAAGAGGTGAACAAACAAAAGTGTATGACATCATGGTCAAAATTGACCCCTCACAAGCATCACGCTATAACAGTATACGATAATGCATAATATCGCGATACTTGCTTCTGGGAGTGGGTCCAATGCTGAAGCAATAATCAACTACTTTTCTAATCATGATTCGATCAAGGTGGCATTGGTCTTAAGCAATCGCAAGTCAGCCTTTGTACTGGAACGCGCTCAAAACCATGACATACCTGCTCTTCACTTTTCAAAGGAGATATACCAGGAATCTGATTCATTCTTAGAAATTCTTGAAAGATTCGAGATTGATTATATCGTACTTGCGGGATTCTTGAAGTTGATTCCTCAGTATCTTATAGAAGCTTTTCCAGACAGGATCATAAATATTCATCCAGCTCTTTTGCCAAAATATGGCGGAAAGGGTATGTATGGCATGCATGTACATGAAGCCGTTAAGAAAAACGGTGAAGCATATTCAGGCATGACGATTCACCTTGTCAATGAGCACTTTGATGAAGGCAGAATTCTGTTTCAAGATAAAGTCAAACTTGAAAAAATAGATACTGCACAAGAAATTGCTTCCAAGGTGTTGAAATTGGAGCACAAGCACTACCCGGAACAAATTGAGCGCTGGATCAAATCAGACACTGGCATAGTCGATAGACATTAAAATCCGAAGTGATTTGGGCAAGTAATTATTGATCCGGCCATCCAATATTTTTATCCAACCCAAGGCCAGTCCTTTATATTTCACAATATGCCATGAACGTCTAGAGGTCTCAATATTTAGCACATCCTTTTTCAAAAATTTTAATGCATCGACCTTCGTTAATTCCAATACTGGATATTCTAAGTCAACGCCAGTCGTCATTGCCAATGCATGCTCAGGGATGAATTCTTTACGTCCGGTTTTACCAAGTTTCAAAGCAGGATCTGATTTCCTTAATACTTCCATCAAACTTTCCAAGCGTTCATAATGAATCGAATCGATCAGGAATAATTCTTCTGTGCTATCTGTGAATACTGTCTGGTCTTCTTTAATCCTAATTCTAGAGTCTATTAAAGCCTGCTTCTTACGAGACAGCTTCTGAATAGTCTTGTTCTTAAGCTTTCGAGAAACTTTGGCACCACCCACACCTCCTGATTGTTTTTGAAGCACCGACAGAAATAGCCCCTCTGAAATCGTTCTGTGAGGATAAAAGCGGCAAGCTGATATCCCCTTATCGTTAACAGACTGTATTCCCCATGCCTCATCAGGTTCTAGATCAATACAATTATAGTCGAAATTAGAAGTCAGCCAATGTACATTGTCTTCATTTTCCTTTTTATTGAATGTACAGGTACTGTAGATCAGTAAGCCCCCTTCTTTAACCAATTTTGCAGCGGAAGCCAAAATCCTTTTCTGACGTGACGCACACAAATCAACATGATCAGGGCTCCACTCCGATCTCGCATTCATATCCTTTCTAAACATCCCCTCTCCTGAACAGGGTGCGTCTACCAAGACGATATCAAACTGAGCCTCTAATCCCTCAAAATCTTTAACGTCATGTTGTGTCAACAAATGATTATGAGAACCCCATCGTGTAATATTCTCAGTAAGTATGTTGTACCTGCTTCTGATGAGCTCATTACTGACATACATATGGTGCGATCCCAATTGCGTCAATAAAGTAGATTTTCCACCCGGTGCAGCACATAGGTCAAGAATGCATTTACTGTTATCGAGATCGATTCCTGACTTTAGAATAGCCTCATAAATAAACATTGAAGCTGCTTCCTGCACGTAATATGCGCCAGCATGAAAAAGTGGGTCAAGCGTAAAGCTTGGCCTCTCTGAAAGATAATAAGCTGCATCAATCCAAGGGACTGGCTTCAAATCATCAAGAAAATCGACGTTGACAGCTTTGGATGGATTGAATCTTATAGATGTGGGCGCTTTTTCATTCATGGCTGAAATCAAAAGCTCTGCATCCTCAGCCAGCAGCTTACGCATTTCGGTTATCCATGCTTCCGGTAGGTCGATATGATTTCCACCGATCATCAAAAACTCAGTTTTTCTGTATCAGTAAACTGTATTACTGTTGCATCTTCCAGGGAATAATAGCGAATAGCTTCCTCCAGCAGATAGTCTCTTACGACAATAATTACCTTCTTGTATAATTCCTGCTTGGCATAGAGATCAGATACTTTCCTCATAGATTTTGATAATCCCAAGCCCTTCAGTTCGAGTTTACCCAATTCATCTATTATGACATACTCACATGTCCCCTCGAGATCTTCGTGAATGGTAGCGTTTGCAATTTCAAACGCTTTATTCAAAAATTTAAATCTGCCTATTTCCTGTACCTCAATATCCCTCTCAGAAGTTTCATTAATCTGAAAGGTAAAAAGCTGATTGTCTCTGAGTCTCTTAATATAGCGCCGTCCGTCTATATCAGGCGTCAGGATACCCCCCACATTAGATTGTGAAACAATCCACTTGTTGAGCGCAGTCGTCTTACCATTCTGAACCGGGCCGGTAAGGATGAATATTTTTCCTCCTTTATTCATGATCCGCTTCATTATATACCAATGCCAAAGCAATCATCCTGATAGCAAAGCTTTTGACACGTTTTAAGCCCTTTAGTCCGGCTAGACTATCCCAGACTGTAAATACCAGTTGTCTGAATACAGGGATCAAGGCCAAAGCGGTATTTACCTCCTGCCGATACTGACTTGTCTTTTTGTCCAGAAACGACTTGAATAATCTGATCAAAATTGGTGCTACTATAAAATACCATGCAGCCAGCACAAGCAAAACACGGAAGAAAATCCATATGGGATTGAGAACAACCCTTGCTTCAGGAACAAGTAAGAACAATGCAACTATTATCAATACAATTAAAACCAATCCCCTCAGTTTATTTGATTTCCACCATTGAGGTTTCTCGGTTTTACCTTGTACTTTATAAAGTGGATTTAATTTGAAATCGTACTTGTGAATCTGAGGCAAAGTCTCATCGACTTTTGTGGGGATTAGAGAAGCAAAATAGCCCACTATTAATCCAAATACGGCATATAATGAAACATAATAAAGAACGATCCAAAGACTCCCGTTCACACTCTGAGTCTGATCGATCCAGGAGAGTTTTTTCATTATAAAATCAACGAATAAATCAAGGGAGTCCCAGATTGAATTACCAAATATGATGGTCAAGGTTATAAGCTTTTGCAAAGCGGATTCCATCAATGAAATCAGCCCCAATAGCATACAAGAAACTCTGAATGATGGAATAATGCTAAACAATATGGCGCCCAGAATACCCTGAAAACTTACAGCAAGATAAGCTGGTAAAGGTGAATGTGGGCTGATCGTCATTTTGACTATGAGCACTAGGATCAATGCCTTGGGAATACTCTTATACGGCTTGTCTGAAACATAGGCCATAAGACTGATTAATACCACGGCAACACTTCCTACCAGTAATCCTGTAAATGGTGTTCGTAATAGGTGTAAAAGTCCTCCTAGGCCTGCTTCGCTCAAGGCCCACAAGGCTGTAAGCCTGATCATAGCCGTCGATTCATCGATGGCCTTTATAGATTTGTTGGGAGATACGATGTTCAAAAGTATACTTTTACAGCGATCCAAAAATAAAACTTTTGCATTCAGTCCAAAATGCTTTGAATCCCTGAAATCCAAAATCACTGGAATAAACGTAGTTGAAACAAAGCATAATATATTGACGTTAGCTTATTATTCTATCAAAAAACAGCAAATGAAAAAACTCGCACTATTTCTGCTCTTCTTTGCAGCATACTTTCCTCTAAATGCACAAGTATTAACCGGAGTCATCACAGATGAATCAGGCACAGCCCTAAAAGATGCTGTGATCTACACAAAAAATTACCGTTCGCATACACATTCGAATATCGAAGGAAAATTTGAAATTTCGTCAGCAGTGCCCGGAGACAGTCTGCATGTACAGTTTATCGGATTTGAAAAATTTTCAAAATTGCTGAATGCCAAAGACTTTAACAATCCCCTACTGATCGAGATGAAAGAAGCCGATTTTCTGTTGGACCAAATCTTTATTGATAACAGTTTGAGATCGGTTAACCATATTAGTCGGATTGATCTTGCAAAAAATCCGGTAAACTCATCACAGGAGGTACTTAGGCAGGTACCCGGACTATTCATAGCGCAGCACGCTGGAGGAGGAAAGGCTGAACAAATCTTCCTACGTGGATTTGATATTGACCACGGTACAGACATTGCGATTAATGTGGATGGTATGCCTGTCAATATGGTATCTCATGCCCATGGACAAGGATATGCAGACCTGCATTTTCTAATTCCTGAAACAATAGAAAAAATAGACTTTGGCAAGGGAAGTTATTACGCTGACAAGGGCAACTTCAATACAGCCGGTTACGTGGACTTTAAAACGAAAAGCAAGATTGATAAAACACAAATCGGACTGGACATAGGAGAGTTTAACACGCTGCGCTCGCTGGTGCTCTTACCCCTTGTCAATACAGAAAATAACAATGCCTACATAGCCAGTGAATACATGTTGTCTGATGGCCCTTTTGAAGCATCGCAAAACTTCAACAGATTAAATCTGATGGGTAAGTACATTGTGTCATTCAACGAAAACAATACACTTGAATTGAGTGCATCAAGCTTCAGAAGCAAGTGGGATGCAAGTGGTCAGATTCCTGTTAGATTGGTTGAAGATGGCACCATAAGCAGATTTGGTGCCGTAGATCCGACTGAGGGGGGTAACACTTCAAGAACCAACCTTACTGCTTTGTTCAGTAGGGTCCTTGACAATAACAGCCTCCATACAACAAGATTGTATTTTATAGATTATGATTTCGAATTGTATTCCAATTTTACATTCTTCCTGAACGACCCTGTCAATGGTGATCAGATAAGGCAAAAAGAAAAACGTAAAATCTTTGGATTTGAAAGCCGTTATCTCACGGAAACCACATGGGGAAATACCGACGTAGAATTAAACGCTGGTATCGGAATGCGTTATGACGATATAGATGAAAGTGAACTATCAAGAACAAAAAACCGTCAGGAAACACTTGAGCGTACCATATTTGGAGAGACGGATGAGACCAACCTTTATGCCTTCATCGAAAACAAGTATAGAATAGGACATCTTACATTGAACCCATCTCTAAGAGTTGATCATCTTCGATTTCAGTATAACGACCAACTAGCAGCTTCATATAGCAATGAAGCACAAAGCAGAACAATCGTATTGCCTAAACTTAATATTCTATACAACCTGGGATTCAAAACTCAGTTTTATCTGAAAAGTGGCAGAGGATTTCACAGCAATGACAGCAGAGTAATTACTTCTGGCGAAGCTGACGCCATACTACCTGCTGCTTACTCCTTTGATTTGGGAACAATATGGAAGCCTATTGACAACATCTGGTTGAATGCGGCCGTATGGATGTTGTTTCTTGAACAAGAATTTGTATACGTCGGTGATGAAGGTGTAGTAGAACCCAGTGGTAGAACCAACAGGAAAGGGATCGATTTAGGGCTGAGAATTCAAGCCAATCCACATCTTTACTTTTATTCTGATTTCAATTACACCATTGCCAGATCAATTGATGAACCTGAGGGTTTAGATTTCATTCCTCTAGCACCGGATATGACTGCAACAGCAGGTGTCAGTTACAATCTGGGTGATAAACTGAATATTGGATTAAACTCAAGATTCCTCAAAGACAGGCCTGCCAATGAAGACAACAGCATAGTTGCTGAAGGATTTTTTATCACTGATTTCAATTTACAATATGCCTTGTTCAATAATGTGAAAATAGGACTCGTGGTCGAAAATCTATTTGATAGTGAATGGAATGAAGCTCAATTTGCTACGCTTTCACAACTAGCGTCTGAAGCTCAGCCTGTTGAAGAAATTCATTTTACCCCTGGGGTACCACGGTTTGCAAAACTTCAGTTACGATATTCATTTAATTGATTGAACAAATAGGCTGTCAAACTGATTAATAAGAAAAAGAAACAGTCATGCCTAGAATTTTAGCATTTGGAGCAAGCAATAGCAGCACATCTATAAACAAAAGATTAGCAAGTTATACAGCCTCACTTTTTGAAGAATTTGAAACCACTGTAGTAGACTTGAGAGATTATGAGTTGCCTCTATTCAGTGTGGATCTTGAAAGAGAAATCGGGCATCCAGAGAATGCTGTGAAATTTTCTGAGCAAATTGAAGCGCATGATGGCCTGATTATTTCTTTGGCAGAATACAACTCCAATGTAACTTCCGCTTTCAAAAATCTTGAAGACTGGGTGTCTCGTCTAGAAGGCCTTACCTGGAGAAACAAAAAAATATTTCTTCTGTCCACTTCAAATGGAAAAAGAGGAGGTAAGTCGGTCATGGAAGTTTGCCTGAATATTATGCCGTGGAGAGGAGGTGAAATTATCAGCCATTTTTCCCTGCCATCATTCAGTGCCAACTTTTCTGATGAAGAGGGCATCATGGACCCTGAATTGAGAGAAGCATACCTTTCAGAAGTAAATGCCTTCAGACAAAGTTTACTTGAGCCTGCAACGGCTGAATAGATTTCACAGTTTTGTCCGCCCATTAGTTTTGATTATATTGATTTGACAAGATCAAATCATGAAGCAGTATCTGACGCTGTTATGGATTTCCATTATCCTGATAATAGCCATATTAAGTGAATCACCTATATCTGTAGAGTCAGCTAACACGAAGGGCTTCTCTGCTTTGAACGCCATGCCTCATATAGAAACCATGGCCAAGGAATTTCACTTTATGGGTACGCCCGAAAATGAGGAAGTCAAGCAATATATTCTTGATGAGTTTGAAAAATTAGACATCGAGACTGAAGTATTCACAGGATACTGTGAAACAGTTTTCAGGACCCGCTATAAGCGAATGGCGCAAACTGAAAACATCATTGCCAGAATTCCCGGATCTAATTCTACAAAAGCCGTCGTAGTCGCCGGTCACTATGATAGCGTCTTAAGTGCACCCGGTGCCGCAGATGACGTGCATGCCGTAGCTTGTATGTTGGAAATTGCCAAGCTCCTCAAAACCGAAGATCATCCCAACGACATAATCTTTCTCATCACCGATGGTGAGGAAATGGGATTACTGGGTGCCAAAGCATTTGTTGAAAGCAAACCAGTGGATCATATCGGTGTCTTGCTCAACTACGAAGCTCGTGGTAATAGTGGTGCTGGTATTTTCTTTGAGTGGTCGGAAGGAAATTCCTGGTTGGTCCAGCAACTAAAAAAAGCTGCTCGCAGGCCTGTGACCAACTCCATGGCTTTTGAGATATACAAGCGTCTTCCCAATGATTCTGACTTTACCCATTTCAAAGCGGCGGGCATAAAAGGGATGAACCACGCTTTTATTGATGGTTTTTCATACTACCATAATCCTGCCGACACCCCCGAAAACATCAACTTGCGTTCAGTACAGCACACAGGTGAAAACATGTACCGCCTTGTACGTCATTTTGCACAGCTGGACCTTACTGATATTCCGTCTGAAAAGGATGCAAGCTTCTTCAATTTTTTGGGTCAACTAGTTATCTATCCACAAATTATCAGTCAACTATTAGTTGGATTGGCAGTAGTGCTATTCTTGCTATACCTGATAAATATGATTCGTAATGGACTATCATTAAAAAAACTATTTGTTGCTTTCATGGTGCTGATCTCATCCCTGATTCTTATTCTGGCGATTAACACTGGCATCAGCTTTCTCTTATTCAAGATTTATCCACAATATGATCTGTTCTACACAGGTCAATTCTACAACCACAAATGGTATATCATCACAGCTGTTTCGATATCAGTTTTTATTGCTTGGTATACCTTAAGATATTACAGAAAACATGAAATGCTGGAAGAATCAAAGGCAGCCATGATCACCTTTCTTGTAGTTCTGTGCATCCTGATTTCATACACATTGCCTACAGCCAGCTACCTGATCACCTGGCCTTTGGTCGCCATTTGTTTGGCTATAATAGCGCAAAGTAAAATGGAAAAATCTTTTGTAAAAACGAGCACCAAATATATGCTATCGCTGATACCCCTTGCGATCTGGGGACCTGTCGTGATCACCTTATTCCTTGCGTTCAGCATAAAATTATTGGCGGTCCCAGCTATTGTTGCTTTCCTGCTCGTCATTGCTACCTGTATAATGTTTCCTGAATTATGGGAAGGAAGGACCATTAAAGATATTTCAGCCTCAGCCTTTGTCGCATCCATAGTCATAGCACATATATTCTCCTACCCTAGCGAGAAGAAACCATTACCCTCTAACCTTCACTATCTCTATAACTCTAACACAGAAAAGTCTTATTGGGTAACGGATGATAGCAAGCCCAACGAAGGCAATCTCCAATTGCTTGAAGGGTATTCGTATCAGGCCATTGACAGCCCTTATCCTATCTATCGAAATGCCGTAGAGACAGACATAGCTCCTGTACACAGCATTCCTGAAATCATCAGAGATAGCATAGACAGCACACGCGTATATATTCTATCTAAAGATCTTGCATTCAAGTCTTCAATCTATATTTCGAATCCGTCCAATATCAATTCAATGACCATCAATGATCATTCAGCCATCAAAGAAGGAGAACAGGAGAAGGATTTTGTAGCCGACATTTATGGCTTTGGGCAGGACAGTTTAAATCTGAAGATTATAAAGAGAAATCCTGAACTAAAGGACTCGATTGCTATAAGAACCATGATGAGGGGAATGCCAGAAGATCAGGAATTAGAAAAGCATATATTGCGAACAGGTGAGTACAGTTCTATCGTCCAGTACATTTATTTCTAAATCAACTGATCCATTTAGACTTCTGAACATATTCATATGCTGCGATTCCCTGTAAGCCTCCTGTATGAATATATAATACATTGGAATCCGGCTTCAGCTTGCCCTCGTCAACCATATCAAAAAGTGCATACATGGCTTTTGCATTGTATATAGGGTCCAGTAGTATGCCATACTTCTTCCAAAATGAGGAATTAAAACTGATGATATTATCGGGGACTTTGGCATATCCGCCCTGATGATAATCATGCAACACGCTATAGTTTTCCGGGTCTCCTATCAAATTATTATTTATCACGGCACCCAGACCTTTATTGCGCAACACATTTACTACAAACACCCTGTTGTCTTCGGTAGTAGATGATATGATGCCCGCTGCAGTCATTCCAGTTCCTGCTGCAACGAATATATAGTCATACATTTCGAGATCTTCGATTTCATTCATCATTTCCATCACTCCACGTCGGCCATACAGATTGGATCCACCTTCTGGCACCAGAAAGTGTTCGTCGCATTTATCAAGTATCTCTTTTATAAGCGGGCTGTTATCCTTCAGTTTATATTCTTCTTTGGGAACATGGAATAGCTCCATTCCAGCTGATCTGGCCGCTTGAAGCGTAGGGTTATCTGGATCTTCATAGATTCCCCGAATGATACCAACAGCTTTGACATCAAAGTGATTGCAGGCATGTGCTGTGGCTACTATATGATTCGAAAAAGCCCCGCCAAATGTGACCAGAGTAGTTATATCATTTTCTCGGCAGTATTCAAGATTGTATTTGAGCTTTCGCCACTTATTGCCACCAAACAAAGGATGAATCAGGTCTTCTCGCTTGACAAACACATTAACACCATGATTGATCTTTCCCAGATACTGGGTCGGACTAGGTATGTTAAGTTGTTTGATCAAAGCTCGTCTTTTCGTATATGTGTTTTAACGTGGATAAGGAATGAAGTACCTTCATTTTCCCTTGAATCGATTTCGATGGTGCCCTGAAGATAGTTAACTCTGGACTTAATATTCTCAAGTCCCATACTTTTAAAGTTCTGACCAGGGTCAAAACCTACCCCATCATCCTCGATATGAATGACAATATCCTCATTTTCCTTGTTCAATTGAACGAAGATTTCCGAAGCCTTGGCATGTTTGATGGCGTTGTTAAGGATCTCCTGAATAATCCTGTAGATGACCAATGCCACCTGCTGATCCAGCTTGGTTGGTATATCAAAATGTTGAAAGGTGATATCGGGACCATGCTCACTGTCATATCTGTTGATAAGGTCATTCAATGCTGGAATAAGCCCAAGTCTGTTGAGTGCACCTGGCTGGAGATTCTGTGAGATAGTACGTACCTCTGATACAGCTGTATCCAATAACTCAGTAGCACTGCTGAATTCACGCATCAATTTTACATCATCTCCCTTATTACTGATATTGTCAACCTTCAGTTTGATCGTTGAAAGCAAACCACCAAGGCTATCATGCAGATCCTTCGCTATTCTTTCCCTTTCGATTTCCTGACCATTGATCATAGACTGCATCGAATTGATTCTGATCTTATCCTGAAGCTCATTAATTTTCTGTCTGTTGATCTCATCATTCTGCTTTTCGATAATCCTGGCCGTTTCGATTTTCTCTTTGTAAAATCTTACGATATAATACAAACCAAGAAGAAGTCCAGCCAGCGCAATTATAAGCACCGTAAGCGCACGTTTTTGTTGTTGGTTGGATTCCTGAGCAAAGGCCTTTTCTTTTTCGAGCAACTTTATCTCGGTACTTTTTTGACGGGTTTCAAACTTATTGGTAACTGTGTTTACCGCAATTATTCTGTTCTCATTGAGTATACTATCCTGTAGCAATGAATAAGATTTCGAAAAGCGATAGGCATTCTTGAAATCTGCCAAGCTATCGAAACACACGGCAATATTATCATAGACACTTAACCTGTCTTTGCTGTAAGGAATCTTATCGAGCAATGTTAAACTGGATTCATAATCAAGAATGGCATCTGAATAAAGATCCATCGCATAATAGATATTGCCCCGAGCTGCCAGACACTGTGCTTTATAAATATCTTCCCTGGCTTCTATACTCTTATCAATACAGATGTTCGTCAGTACCATTGCTGTATCAAGATCCTGGACCAATTGAAAATACATGATTTGCTCTCTTAAGAGCTTTAACTCCAGTTTGGGCTCATTCAGATCTTTGAGCAATAACTCAGCATTGCGCAATGCAGTTTCAGCTGATTTGATATCCAGTTTTTCAAAATAGATTTTGAAGAGCTGCATTTGTACTTCAGCAGACATCTTGCGATTCCTGTCATCCCTGTAATATGTAATTAATTCCTTGAGCTCGTCCAGTGCATCATCTAACATGGCGTTCTCTATCAAATGACGAGCAATGTGAAAACGTGTTTTCTGGATACCGGTTGTATCTCTGACCACCTTGTAAAAGTCTAAGGCCCTGGAAAGATAATCGAAGGACCGCTCGAAGTTTCTCTTTTGCTCTTCTTCATACAGCGCCAAACCAAAATAAGAATCTGCCAACTGATTAAAATCTTTCTGCTTGCGTGCCTCGTTAAGGCCATCGATGATTTGCTGATAAGAAGAATCCTGCTGACCATCCGCATATGCGGTCAACTGGAATATCAGGATAAGAATGAGATAAAGTCGCTTCATAAGAATGAACAAATCCGGAGTAAGCGAAAATGTTGATTAATTAATAATTATAGATAAGTATTTATAATTAAGTCTTCAAATGAATTGCCATAAAATAAAAAAGAGCTCTCATCATCATGAGAACTCTCTTTCAATTTTGCAATAGTCAATCCCAATGAGTTATCTTGAATCCTTTCGGATATTATTTCTTTTAAAAAGGAATCGAGCCGAATATCTTTGGCAATTGGGGATAGTCTATAAAACTAAGTCCTGTATCACAAAGCTTCAGATAGCTCGATTCCAAAACGTATTAACTAACCTAGAATTCTGAAAACCAACTAAAACTATTCTGGTCATTTATGATGCTTCCATCATATGTGGGGTATCAAACAATTGATGATATAAAGATCATTCTGTTATAGCACTATATCGTCATTGGATTCACCCAATTGTATATAGGGGATTACCCCCAATTTTTTATCTTGACATAAGATATATCTTTACAGAGAGTTTAAATTATAATTCCAAAGCTTCACTATGATTAATATTCTGATTGCTGACGATCATGCTATGTTTGCTGATGGTATAGCATCAATTCTCAAAAACGAAGACGAACTTAAGGTCGTTGGCTCCTGTATTGATGGCCCCTCCACAATAGAGTTTCTCAAAAAAAATCCTGTTGATATATTATTGCTTGATGTCAACCTCCCTGGTATGAGCGGCATAGACGTATGTAAAGAAGTAACCAAAAACTTCAAGGAAACAAAAGTCTTGGCAATCTCCATGTTTAATGAGGAAAGCTTCGTGACTGAAATCCTTAATAATGGTGCTATGGGTTATATTCTTAAAAACACAGGGAGGGAGGAATTGCTAAAAGCCATCGATACGGTCTTATCGGGCAAATCATATTTCAGTGATGATGTTACCCAAACCATCATGAAAGGATTGATGAAGCAAAGAACAGCTTCTAAAAAAACCAAGCCTGAGATCCCTAAGATATCAAGAAGAGAAAGAGAAGTCTTAGAACTTATCATAAAAGAGCACACAACACAGGAAATTGCCGATGAGTTGTTCATATCTCTTAAAACAGTCGAAAGTCACAGATCTAACTTACTCGCTAAACTGAATGCTCGAAATACGGCAGGCCTTGTTCGAATCGCCATGGAATACAATCTCATCGAAACCAAAAAATAGTTTAACGAATTGCTTACCAGCGGTTTATCCAATATGGATTGGAGAATAATCGTATTTTAGAGCGAAACGAACTGTCTCTCTTGCGCGAAACTGCAACATTACGCATATTAAAATATGGCGTTATTCTGCTATTATTCTGGCTGACTTCTCCGATCGCCTACGCTCAATCTTTGTACGATGAAGCTGAAACACATATAAAAAACCGGGAATACAATTCTGCCAAAGCCAAATTAAGAAAGGCCATTGACCTCTATCACAGCCGTGACAACAGCGATTCAGTCCTTATCTGTTACAGAGAATTACAGTATTGCTACACAAACACGTTTGAACTCGATTCGGCCAAAATAGTTTTGCGTGAAGCTTCCAATTTTGCCCAAAAGTTTGCTGCAGATAGCCTGTATCTGGATTTCAGGATGGCAGAAGCAGAGATATATTATATCACCGGAAAACTGGATTCTGCAAAATACATCTTTGAGGACGTCTATGATGAAACCAATCAATTTCCCTATTTCAAAATTCGTACGAATTTTCGCCTGGCTTCCATAGCACATATCGATCTCGACTCCACAAAGGCATATAATTATATAAAGATCTCTCTAAATGAAGCCCTTGAGCAAAGAGACTCCTCAATGCTTGGGTCCATATATTCCAGTTATGCCACTTTTGAATCAGATTTTGGAAGTAAGAAAAAATCCATATCCTATTATATAGAAGCATTACCCTATCTTCAAAATCCCAGAAAAGCCATGATTCTGGCTGGCACCTACAGAAAGATTGCCTATATCTTTCAGGAGCTGGATAACATACCGAAAACAAAAGAATACATTAATAAAGCCTATGAAATAGCTTCAGCCAAATCTTACAAAAGAGAAATGGCATACATCAATAATCTCAAAGGAGAAATTGCTACTGAAGAGCGTCAGTATGAAAATGCCATTAACTATTTTAAAGACTGTCTCGTATATTTTGAATCACGCAAACTGGAGGATTACAGGTTGATAGCCAATGTCAATCTAGTACTAGCATATATCGGGCAGGGAGATCTTCAGAGTGCTAAACAAACCATGGAACATGCCCGCACACTGTATGGTAATAATCAGGTCAAAGGATATCAATTCCAATTCCATTATATCGATGGAACACTTGCTTATAAACTGGGAGATGCCCGAAAAATGTACAAAGCGCTCCAGGAATGTAAAAAGCTTGTAACCACATTTGATTCCCAAAGAGATGTGCTCAAAACCCTTCGCTTAGAAAGAGCTTATTACGAGCTTACTAATAATTATAGCAAAGCGCTCGAGGTAAGCAATAGCTATCATACACTTAAGGATTCATTGTATAAGGTTGCGCAAAGTGAGGCCATACATGAACTGGAAGCAAAGTATCGGAAATCAGAACAAGACAGAGAGATTCAATTGCTGAGTTCAGAAAACGCGCTAAAAGCCTCAATTCTGGAACAGCAAAAGATCATCATTGTGGGAGGTATACTTGCGCTTATCTTTCTTGCCATCTTGAGTTTTCTTAGCTATAGCCTTTACCGAAAGGTAAAGCATCAGAATGATATTGTAAGCTCCGCGCTCGAAATGAAAGACACCCTGCTTAGAGAAATTCACCACAGGGTTAAAAACAATCTTCAGATCATCTCTTCTCTATTGGCCTTACAGTCCAAGTACATTTCAGATAAAGAAGCGCTTTATGCACTGCAGCAAGGTCAGGACAGGGTACAGACAATGGCCCTCATTCATCAGGACCTTTACGAAACCGAAAGTTTAAGCGGTGTCAATGCCAGTAATTATATACATCAGTTATCAGATAAACTGATGGATTCATATAACTACGAAGAAGAAGATATTCAGGTTAATGTCGATGTGGATGATATCGTTTTGGATCTCGATACGATGATACCACTTGGATTGATTATTAATGAGTTGATAAGCAATGCGTTCAAACATGCTTTTAAAGAAAAAACTGATGTTCCTAAAATCGATGTAAGCTTGAAGGAGGCTAATGGAAAACTCATCCTTAAGATTTCAGACAATGGAAGAGGTATCAAGGATCTTTCAGAAATTGAAGGAAAGTCCTTCGGATTTGAGCTTGTTCGGGCTTTCGCCAAAAAACTAAAAGCCGATATGAAGGTCAAATCCGAAAACGGACTTATTGTGAATATCAATATTCACAAATATGCAAAGCTGGCCTAAGCCAGCCTCATATTATTCGATGTTGTATGATAGCATTATGCCAATCGTATAATCGACAAAATCACTTAAATCATCATCTAGTAATCTTTTGTAAAATACAGAAGGTATAAACTTACCCCCATCATAGCCAAATCCACCTGACATGGAATGTACTGAATTGTCATTAAAGTTGTCTTCCTCTGTAATTATATAAACACCCAGGAATTCAGCATTAAAGAACACATCTCCAAAATCATATCCTGCAGAAAGACCATAGCGTGCAAAAAGTTCAGAACCGTCACCATCAAACTCATCGCCACCTATGAAGTAATCCAGACCTAATTCATAGGAATAACGGAATCCGCTCTCCATCTTGGTAAACGATCTGTAACTGGCATTTATACCCAAGTCGATATCAAAATATGAAGCCAAATTATATACATCTGTATATACGCCAAACAATGCTTCAAAATCTGCTGTGGGAAGAAATAATCCAAAATCAATTGAACTGGATCTGGTTGCTGTAGGTATAAACTTATACTGAGCACCAAGGTATATATTACCCAAACTGCTCAAACTTTCGCCTTCAGCTGAAATCGACACATAGTTAAGTGAAGCCAAAGCATTGAAGCGATCATTGATAACATGCTGGTATCTCAAGGTATAATTACCGGACAAAAATGAAAAATCTTCTGCAGTAGTAAAATTGGGCTTTCGGAATCCGAATTCAAGTGTAGAAGTTGAATCAGGTGCCATCATCATGTTAAATGTTGGAAGCTGTGCACTTGCAAAACCAAATGCAAATAAGAACAGAATCAGAAATGTTAGTTGTTTCATATACATATTATTTTAATGTAATGTATTTATTTTTTCCGATATCGCATGTTCAAAGATTCGCCTTTAAGAATCATGGGCTTAATTTTAACCAATCTGGTCTCCTTGGTAGAACTTCTCTTTGCTTCAGAAATATAATTGGCAAAATCAACTTTATCGGAACGGTTGAACTTATCGAAGGCCAATTTCACTTCGGGTTCCTCATCAAATAAATGCTTGAGTTCGTTTGGAATCTGCAGTTTGCGCTGCGCCGATTTTTCGAATTTACCTTGCTTTGCATTGTCAATGGCTTCATCTACATAAGAACTGACAACTTCGAGGTCCGGTGTAACATCTTGAGAGAATCGCATTTGGCGCATGGCTTTGGTCTTGCCCTCCTGTGCGTTCATTAGAAGATTTTGGGAATCTGAAAGAAATTTGCCCTGGAAAAACCAAAGGCCATAGTGGTTCTTAAATCCAGAAATACCAATGACAGGTTTGCCATTGTAGGTGTAGCAAGGTCTACCCCACTTTACTTCTTCTTTCAATTCTGTTTTTGAGATTACCAGTCTTAAATCCTGCAGCTCAGATTTCCATTCAACCAGATTCTCAAAATATTCATTGGCGTTTTTAATAGCCATAATACTCAAGCAGTTTTGATTTGATTTTAAAGTTAGCCAGAATAAAATTCTTGCATCCGATTCCTCATTTACAATTATTTATACTGCTTTACACTAATTAACTACACATTAACATTTTTTGTAATATGTTGAGCTAACTTTATACATGCTAACCACCCATGTAAGAGCAACTTGACACACTGCAAACAATTGTCTTGAAAAAGCTGTTGTTTATCGATGTCAATCAATATTTACAGATCATTTTTGTTAATTATAGTTTTTGTAAGATTCACAATGAGATTCCTGGCTTTCTTGATATTATGCAATGTTTTGTTTCTGAGCCCTCTTTATACTCAGAAAAGCCTCAATGCGGTTCGAACAGCAGATAAGATATCTATAGATGGCATATTGGACGAAGCTATTTGGGAGGAAGCAGAAATCGCATCTGGCTTTACCACCATTAGTCCCGAATACGGCAAGACACCTTCGCAAAACACAACAGTAAGGGTACTCTATGATGATGAGGCGTTGTATATATCTGCGGTTATGGAAGATGTATCCCGGGATAGCATTATGACTGAATTAACGCAAAGGGATGATCTGGGAAACACAGATTTCTTTGAAGTACTTATCGATACCTATGGCAATGGCACGGATGGCATTCAATTTATTGTAGGCGCAACTGGCGTACAATATGATGCATTGAAGGAAAATAATGGATTTGAAGATTTGTCATGGGATGTTGTCTGGTTCAGCGATGTGAACCTTAGTGAGAATGGATGGATATGCGAATTAAAGATACCATATGCTGCCATCAGGTTCCCTGACCGGGATGAGCAACAATGGCTTGTAAACTTCACACGTAGACAGGCTAGAAATAACGTACATGGTGTTTGGAATCCGATTGATCCGCGTGTGAATGGCATATTTACACAAAGCGGTGTACTTAAAAATATAAAAGGTATAAAACCGCCTGTCAGACTTCAGTTCTATCCTTACCTTTCAGCATATACTGTCAACAGCAACAATAAAGCAACAGCTACATCTATTAGTGATCAGAGCATTAATGGCGGAATGGATCTTAAATATGGCATCAATGATGCTTTCACTTTGGATATGACATTGATCCCCGACTTTGGTCAGGTAGAATCCGATGACAATGTGGTCAACCTCTCTCCATTTGAAGTGCGCTTCGAAGAAAAAAGACCCTTCTTCACAGAGGGTCTGGACTTGTTCCAAAGGGCCAATATCTTTTACTCAAGAAGAATTGGAGGGCGGCCTATTAACTATTGGAGAGCTTATCAAGATCTTGCAGAAAGCGAAAAAGTTATATCAAATCCTCAAAATGCCAGATTGCTTAATGCCACAAAAATATCTGGAAGAAATTCGAACGGTCTTGGTATAGGTTTTTTCAATGCCGTAGAGGCTGCTACCGAAGCAACAATATTGAATACTGAAACCGGTGAATCCAGACAGCTTAAGACACAGGATTTGACCAACTATAATATTCTGGTTTTTGATCAGAATTTAAAAAACAATTCCTACATATCATTAATCAACACTAACGTATGGCGAAAAGGTGCTGAATTCTATGACGCAAATGTAACAGGCTTAGAATATGATATAAAAGATAAAAAGCAAAATTTCAGTTTGGTTGGTGACGCAGCCGTGGCTATACAATCATTTTCTAATCAGGACAATAATGTTGGACATAAAATGTCTGTCAGCTTGGGCAAAATTTCAGGCAACTTCAATTATTCTTTAGCTTACAATGAAATAAGTCCAGATTTTAATCCCAATGATCTTGGATTTCAGGCTGCAGGAAATGAAAGAATTCTCAGGCTTAATGCCAACTACCAAATATTCGAACCTTTTGGCAATTTCAACAGAGCCAACTTCTGGTTTAATGCGAGATACCAAAGGATAATTGAACCAAGCGCTTATAGAAGATTCAGAGTCAACTATGGAGGATGGGTTCAAACAAAGAATTTCTGGAACTTCGAAGTGTGGAGTACAGTTTCAGCTGTCTCAAATGATTACTTTGAACCACGTGTACCTGGAAGACATATGGAAGTGCCCATGTTTTACAATGGAGGCTTCTGGATAGGTACAGATGGAAGGAAAAAATTGCGCCTCTCGCTTTCATCTTATGCCTATAATCTAGAAGAAGAAGGCAGATGGGGATACGAATGGAGTTTCCGCCCTCGATACAGGGTCAACAATAGACTCAGTTTTTTCATAGATACGGAATACCGCATGCAATATGATGACACAGGATGGGTCGATAATGTTGGCGGAGAAATTATCATGGGTCAACGGGATAGATTAACGATTGAAAATCTCTTAGGTGCATTCTACAATTTCTCCGAAAACATAGGTCTTAATCTGAGAATAAGACACTACTGGGACAGAGGCATATATCAAAGCTTTCATAATCTCTCTCCAGATGGAAAGTTATTGGATTCAGACTATGATATAAATAAAGATTACGCTGGAACATTCTTCAATATAGATCTCAACTTCAATTGGCGCTTTGCTCCTGGCAGTGATATTTTTATCAACTGGAAAAACTCAATCTCTGGAATTGAAAATCTCGACATTAATGACATCAACTATTTCAAGAGTTTTGACAAGTTTGATTCCTATATTCACAACAACAGCCTATCTGTAAGAATCGTATATTTCCTTGATTACCAATCCCTGCGTAAATCCATTGGATAGGCTCTTGATTTTTGATTAGGGAAACCGACTTTTGCCCTTACGCGTTATATGGATATGGAAGAGAAATTTTTAATTGATGGCATGACCTGTCAAGCTTGTGTTCAGCGCGTTTCCGATATTCTAAACAAGGAAGACAACATTGAGAAGGCTTCTGTGCAGTTAACTGCCCCGCAAGCTTCTATCCAATATTCCGGAGACCTGAATCTATCAGAATTAAATACAAGGTTAGGCCACTATACAATCAGCAATTTTGATCCGGACAAGGCTATAAGTTCAGAAGAAAGTTCATATACCTACAAGCCTCTATTTCTTGTAGTTGGATTTATCCTGATTGTTTGTCTGTCAGTCCAGTTTCCGTTTTCAGATTTTTCTGCAAGTTTGTTCATGCGGCATTTTATGGCTGGCTTTTTTATCGCATTTTCATTTTTCAAATTCTTGGATTTAAAAGGATTTGCCAACAGCTTTTCACAATATGACATCCTTGCCAAAAGGCTTAAACTATATGCCCAATCATACCCTTTTATTGAATTGTTCTTTGGTCTGGCTTACCTTATTAATTTCAAACTGCAACTCATTAATATTGCAGTCATTATCGTGCTTGGTATAGGCACAATAGGAGTGATTCAGAGTAACTTGCAAAAAACTAAAATTCAATGTGCCTGCCTGGGCACAGTTTTCAACTTACCCATGTCAAAACTGACAATAATTGAAAATGTTAGCATGATTCTGATGGCTATCCTCATGTTACTATGATGATCAAAATCATCAATTTTTTATGTTAAATAAACATTTAATATGAAAATATGATGTTAACTTTAGGCTTTTCAAATCATAATAGTCAGCACTACCAATTTCTTTTATTGTTAACTAAATGAAAACGAAATGAGAGTTCTGATAGCTCTACTGCTTTTATCAATCGCAACACCTTTAAGTCTAATTTCTCAAGACGCCCCAAAAGCCAACAACAAGTCTTATGAATTGGGATTGAATTCCTACATGTCCTATCTCATGATGGAACCCAATCAAAACCTTAGGAAAGTCAATCTATTGATGGATTCAAAAGCTGAAGGTTTATTCAGCGAAAGATCTTTGACTCTTGGTTTTCAAATTATCGGAATTATGGATTACCAGAATTCCAACACAGATTCAAAGTTTGGATATCTGATGCGTCACCCCACGCCTTCTAATCAGATTGGAGAAACCGTGACAGAGGCTGTCATCCATTCTGCGCATTTGGGTCTTACGGCATCTCTTAATAAATGGGTTACAGCTTATGCTGAGTTGTTGTATGATCCGCAACAAAGTTTTGGTGCAGGTACTATTACAACCCTAACAAGAAATCAAGTTCAACTCAGAAAAGGATTTGTGGTAGTCGGAAATACAGCTGAATTTCCACTTTACCTGGCGCTGGGTAAGATGGATACTCCTTTTGGACAAACCAATAGTGTAAGTCCTTTTACCAACTCCACCATGTGGCATGCTTTCGGTGGTCTTACATACGGTGCTATTCTTGGCTTTGATAAATATGGCTTAAATGTCAATCTATCATTGATTCAAGGTGGTGCTCAATTTAGAGCTGCCAATGTCCCAGTTCAGGGCACCTCAGTACCTTCGCAACTGAACAACTTTGCCGCAGACATCAATTATACAGTTGAAGTAGTCGATGGCGTGGAACTCCGCGTTGGTGGGTCATACTTGAAGGGAACAGCCTATTGTCAACCATATCCGGTTGTGCATTTCAATCCTTGTGATGAACCGAATGGTGCTTATACCTTTTATGGTAGCTTGATGATCAATAACAGGTTATTCCTGAAAGGAGGTTTTGCAAAGACAGAAGATATATGGCCTGGAACATTCAACCCAGCGCCACCACTTAACGAATTTGAAGCTTCAAAAGTGAGCTCTCTGGACTATGGCGCAGCCTATAGAATAAATAAGTCAGGACCACTTCTCTATACAGTATCCGGTGAATTTTCAAATTTCGTAGCCGGACCAGAGGGAGCACCATGGGAAAGACAGAATCAAATTATAGTGGGTCTCAACGCTCAGATGGAAGATACGTCCAGATTCTTCCTTGAGTTGTTCAGAACTGAAGGTTATGTGCCTCTTAATTTTATTAGTGGAGGTAATCAGGAAGATCCGGGAACAACACATAGTGTTAGGGATGCCAACAGTTTTGGCGTTGTTGTAGGTGTGATGTTCGCGATCTAGAAAGTAATAATAAAGAGAATTATAAAGGGCGGTTGAATTAGATTCAACCGCCCTTTTGTTAAAAAACCAATTTGTTTGTAATTTTGATCTAAACTTATGAAAATGAAGAACTTAGTATTCTCAATTTTGCTTGCTTTCTTGAGCACTTGTCTTTTCTCACAATCAGCAGATTATTATGTCAAAATCAATCATAAACTTCTTGATGAAGTATTTGAGATCAATGAATCTGCTGAGAACAATCTTAGCAACAGATTTATGTTCACAAGACTGGAGTACTACCTTTCTGGATTCTCATTGGTATCTGATAATGGATTGGAAACAATGGTTGAAGACACTTGGTCACTGATTGATGCTTCAGAATCGACCTCAACTTTAATATATCTGGGTAATCATGATTTAACTGACATTACTGGGATAAACTTTCATATAGGTGTTGACCCAGAGCACAATCACTTAGATCCTACCATTTGGCCATCTGAACATCCACTTGCACCACAATTCCCATCTATGCATTGGGGCTGGGCATCGGGCTATCGCTTTGTCGCACTTGAAGGTATGGGAGGTGACGACCTTGATCAACTTTTTCAATTGCATGGTTTGGGTGACAATAACTATTTAAAAGCAGAAATTTCTGCATCGCCAATTCAAGAAGGCAGTGATTATATAATTGAACTGAATGCAAACTATGAAGCAGCTTTAGCCAATATCAGACTCAACAACGGCATGATAATTCATGGTGATGATCAAGAAGCTCAGTTATGCATTGGTAATTTCCAAAAATTTGTCTTTGAGCAAGCTGATGTCACGAGCTCAAGTACTGAACAATTTCAGGAAAGAATTGCGTTCTATCCTAATCCGGCTTCGGATCGAATAAGTATCCAAGATGAAAATGATCGCATCGAGAGCTATAGAATTATTGGTATTGATGGGAAGTTAGTCAAGCATGGAAAAGTTGATTCTGAAATCGATATTTCAGAATTGGCACCTGGACAATACATCATTTATTTCTTTGACAGAAATTCAATGCTTGATTCAGATAGGCTATCTATAATTCGATAGATGCATATGTTTCGACAGTGTACAATATTGCTCTTATTCGTAGCAATATTTACATCATGTGAAGATGACCATGATAAGCTATCGTCAAATGATTTAGAATTATTTGAGGTTCCAGAACATTTCCCAATGCCTTCTTATCCAGAAGACAACGAACCTGACTCCCTCAAGTGGGCATTAGGAAAAAAGTTGTTTTACGATCCTGTTATGTCCAGAGATCAGACGATAAGTTGCAATTCATGCCATGTCCAGGAGCTTGCGTTTTCTGATGGCAATGTGAAAAGCATAGGAATTGATAACAGAATAGGAAGTAGAAATGCTTCCCCACTATTTAATCTTTCATATCACCCATATCTTACACGTGAGGGCAGTGTGCCTACACTGGAAATGCAGGTCCTTGTTCCGATTCAGGAACATGACGAAATGGACTTCAATATAGTCCTGATTGTTGACAGGCTCCTACAGGATCAGGAATATATAGATCTTTCAAAGAGAGCTTTTGGAAAGGAACCGGATGCATACATCATCACAAGAGCCTTGGCCAATTTTGAAAGATCTCTTGTATCAGCTGACAGTAAGTATGATAAATATCTAAAAGGTGAATTGAATTTAACAGCAGATGAAATGGCTGGTTATAAATTATTCAACAGCGAAGAACTTGCATGTTCAGAATGCCATTCAGGAATACATTTTACGAATTTTGACTTTACCAATAATGGCTTATATCAAGATTATCCCGATACGGGAAGATACCGTTTCACCAAAGATAGCAGTGATATCGCTACGTTTAAAATACCAAGTTTACGTAATATAGCATTTACAGCACCTTATATGCATGATGGTAGTATTGTATCATTAGATGATGTAATAGCGCATTATGCCTCAGGTGGTGCAGACCATTTAAATAAGAATCCTTTGATCAATGGTTTTGAAATATCTGATAAAGAGCAAGAACAATTGATTAAATTTCTTAAAACTTTAAGTGATTATACATTCATTGAAAAGTCCATCTTCAAAAAGGAATAGCATGAATAAATTAGCTTTGTTTCTACTCGCGCTTTCATTCATCTTGGCTTGTTCAGATGATCCAGAAATAATCAATACACCTGTTGAATACGATCCAAGCCCTTATAATTTTCAATCAGGACCTTTCCCAGAACCTGACCTTCCTGTTGATAACCCCTTAACGATGCAAGGCGTAGAACTGGGACGCATGTTGTTCTATGAAACAAAGTTGAGTAAAGATAATTCTCAATCATGTGCGTCATGTCATAACCTAAGCGACGCATTCAGTGATACACTTAGATTTTCGATTGGCGTCGAGAATCTTCCAGGTAAAAGACAAGCCATGGCTGTATTTAATATGGCGTGGAATACAAATGAATTTTTCTGGGATGGCCGTGCTCATCTGCTCAGAGACCAGGCCATTCTCCCAATTCAAGACCCTTTGGAAATGAATGAGACGATTGATAATGTTATTTCAAAACTAACAGATGATAGCAGATATACAGATCAGTTTAAGCGGGCTTTTGATACTGAGGAAATAACTATTGACAACATAGCTTTTGCATTGGAGCAGTTTATGCTGAGTATTGTTTCATATGACTCTAAGTATGACAGATATCTAGCAGGCCTTGATACGCTATCAGAAAGTGAGAAGCGCGGCATGGAATTATATTTCGCTGAGTACAATCCGTTTTTTCCAGAATTTTCTGGAGCAGATTGTCAACATTGCCATGGCGGTCCAAATTTTGAGAATGACCGATATATGAATAATGGTTTGGATACCGATAATGAATTTGAAGATTTTGGAAGAGAGGAGGTAACAGGCTTGCGTTCAGACAGAGCAAAATTCAAAGTGCCTACCTTAAGAAATATCGAAGTCACTCCGCCTTACATGCATGATGGCAGGTTTGAAACTCTGGAAGAAGTAGTTGATCATTATAATCGAGGTATAAAAGAATCGTCAACAGTAGATCCAGCCATTTTGAACACTAAGGAAACGGGACTTTTACTAACAGAGCAAGATAAAACTGACTTGGTCAATTTTCTGAAGACACTAACTGATCGAAAGTTCTTAAACAATGACGATTATAAGTCTCCTTTCTAAGAATTATGATTAGATAATACCGATAACACAAATACTGATCATACATTTGGTTGGTAAATTTTCCGGATGTCAACTTATCCTTTATACAAAAAAGCAGGTTTCCTCCTTGGACCCTTATTGTTTATATTGATACTTGCCTGCCCCTGGACCATTATATCTCCAGCGGCACAAAAGGTCTTGGCTGTTGCAGTATGGATGATATGTTGGTGGATTACAGAAACAGTATCCATATCTGTTACAGCTCTGATCCCACTTTTACTTTTCCCCCTCATTGGGATAATGGATATCAAGACCACCTCTGCTTTTTATGGTTCTCATATAATCTTCCTCTTCTTTGGAGGCTTTGTCATGGCTTTGGCGCTTGAAAAAGTTGAATTGCATAAACGCATAGCACTCAACATCATATCAAGAACCGGTACCAGTCCAGACAAAGTGATACTTGGTTTCATAATGTCCACAGCCTTGCTGAGCATGTGGATTAGCAACACTGCCAGTACCATCGTCATGTTGCCTATTGCGCTCCAGGTTGTAAACCTACTTATTGAAGATGAAGATGGATTCACACGTGCAGATCAGAATTTTGCACTTGGATTGATGTTGTCCATCGCATTTGCTGCTAATATCGGAGGGATAAGTACCATTATTGGTACACCGCCTAATGTGATTTTGATAGGTGTTCTGGAAAATGAATACGGCATCACCATTTCATTTGCCAAATGGATGTTGATGGGTGTGCCCTTTGCAATCATAATGCTTGGCATTTTATATTTCGTAGTGGTCAAATGGATCTATCCCAGCAAGCTGTCTAATGTAGATCATGCAGCAGATAGCATCCAGGAAGAACTGAAAAAATTAGGTCCTCTCTCCAAAAAAGAGATCATCGTATTATCAATCTTCCTGCTTACAATCTTCTTATGGATTAGTAGGATTCAAATTAATAAGATGATTCCGGAATTAAATCTCACAGATACAAGTATCAGTATGATTGGTGCGATGTTAATGTTTTGTTTTGCATTAGATTTCAAGAAGGGAGTCTTCATACTCGAATGGGATGATACCAAACGTCTTCCCTGGGGTATCTTGATTCTATTTGGCGGAGGCTTAGCATTGGCAAGCGCTTTATCCCAGGCTGGTATTATTGATTTGATTGGAGATTCTATCTCAGGTCAAAGCAAAGCCTCTCTTTTTGTGATCACAATTATGCTGATCACAGTCATGCTATTCATGACAGAATTGATGAGTAATGTGGCATTGACCGCCATTTTTATCCCTGTTGTAGCTGGTATAGCAACCGGATTCGACAGTTCGATTCTACAGATGTGTATTCCGGTAGCCATGGCATCAAGCTGTGCATTTATGCTCCCGATGGCAACACCTCCTAATGCCATAGTGTTTGCAAGTGGCTACATCAAAGTATATCAAATGGCAAGGGTAGGTATCATTCTCAATGTGCTTTCAATAATTATGTTGATTGTCTTCACCAAGCTCATCATACCATTTATCTTTTCATGATTGATCAAAAACTCATAAGTGTTTTGATGCCGGTATATAATGCTGGAAAGTATCTTGAAAAATGCCTGGACTCAATATGCGATCAATCAGAAACGAATTGGGAATTGATCGCCATCGATGATCACTCATCAGACAATTCATTTGACATCCTTAAGCAATACGCTCTTAACGATTCCAGAATCCAAGTGTTTAAGAATGATGACAAAGGCATTGTTCCAGCTCTTGAAAAAGCATTTCAAAATTCTAGTGGCGGATTGATTACAAGAATGGATGCAGATGATATAATGCACACCGAAAAACTTCATCTCATGAAAAGCTTACTGACTGAATATGGGATGAATCATCTTGTTACAGGCCTCGTCAGTTACTTCTCGGATGCGACTCTCAATGAAGGATATCGGAAATATGAGAAATGGCTCAATAAACTGAGTACAAATGAGGACAATTTCAACGATATCTACAGAGAGTGTGTAATTCCATCACCTTGCTGGATGTGCTTTCGTGAAGACCTGGATAGGGCTGGTGGTATTTGTAATGATGTTTATCCGGAAGACTACGACCTTTGCTTTAGATTCAGACGAAACGGCATGACTGTCAAGACTGTAAAAGAGAAAATTCACTTTTGGCGTGATCACAGCTATAGAACTTCACGAAATAGTGAACTCTATGCCGACAATCGATTTATCAGCCTAAAACTTAAATACTTTATTGAAGATGATTATGCCGCTGATAAGAAGCTTGTGTTGTGGGGGGCAGGGAAAAAGGGTAAAGCCATAGCCAAAGCTTTAATCCAAAATGATATTCAGTTTGAATGGTTAACGAATAACACCAATAAATCAGGACATGATATCTATGGCTTAATATTACAGCAAGATTCAAAATATCCGTTTGGCGAACAAGAACAGATCATAGTAGCTATTGCACAGCCTGATGATCGCATTATTATCGAAGAAAAACTAGCCAGCAGCTCGAATAATGTGTATTATTTCTGTTGATCCAATTATAATCCAGATACAACTCGATTATCATATTCTCCCGTCTCCAACAGATCCAATAAAGAACGCATAGTTTCGGTCGGACCCTTTGTCGTAACAAGGTTCACAACCCAGGCTGGAAGTGAGCCTCCCGGATTTGCATTTAAAAAATATTCAATTTCGATCTTACCATTCTCCTGAGGGGTAAGCGTGTATGTGGAATAGAACTCCTTGATTCGAACATAATTCTTTACCTCGTCTTTCAAACCTGAAATGCCTGTGGATTCAATCAGAACAACACCACTACTCGGATCATACGTTCTGGAATACTTGATCGTGAGATCTCTGTTCTTAACGGGAAAGGGCATTTCCACTGTAACGTAATAATCGAAATCTGCCTGAGTTCGTCTTTCAATTACATAGGATTCACCTGTCGCATAAACCCAATCCTTATGTTTATCCACATCTTCAAGAGCTGCTACGATAGCATTCATAGGTGAAGACGTAAGTGCGATGATCTTAATCTGTTCAAAATTTCCACCTTCCGGTTTACGAATGTAAACCTTGAAATCTTCCTTGTCCTTTACCAACTTCCAATCGTCAGATGTTGAGGAACCAACAAAGAGTGTGAACAGCGTGAATATTAACAGATGTTTCATTACAACAAAGATACCGACTTAAACAAGGCCAATCCAGTAGCGCTTGTATTTATCTTGATATATTAAATTTACAGTTTACAAACTTCAGATATCTTATCATTATTGCTCATGTCATCTAAATCAATTCTTATTCAATGTTCAGCCAGGTCTGATGGAGATAGTGCCACAGTCTGTAAGCATTTGTCCAATAAGTTCAAACTGGAAACAATAGATATCAGGAAATATGATATCAGTTACTATGATTATGATACCACAAGACATGATGATTTCATCCCACTGGTTCGGAATTTAAGTGCGCAATATGATAAATGGATTTTTGTCACACCAGTATATTGGTATACGATCTCCGGCAGAATGAAGGTCTTTCTGGATCGCACCACAGAACTGCTTAAGGAGCATAAGGAACTTGGTAGAACACTGAGGGGTAAATGCATGGGCTTGATAAGTGTCAGTAATGACCATGAGCTGCAAGAATGGTTTGAGGTCCCAGTTAAAATGTCGGCTTCGTATCTGGGGATGAACTATATGGGTCATGTGCATAGTGTTGTTACACATGAAGGATTGGATGAACCGTCGATAGATGCTTTGAAAAAATACTTTACTCTCCAGCTGTAAGTTTCATCAATTCACTTACTGTATTCAATTGCAGTTCTTTTAATTTTTCAAGATCTACGTTGAAAAGTGGCTTTAGATTTTTGCCTGCTGCTGATATCACTTTAATATAACCTAAAGAGGAGGCCCAAGCAGTTAGGGTCGCCAGCATGGGGTCGACATCTTTTCTGATGCTGCCATCATCCATCCCGCGTTTTACTTCCTGTACAGCCAATTTGAAAGGTAGATTCTGGATATCATGTAATTTTCGGAAATAGAGACTCTCTCTTGTACTCTCTGTGAGTTTCTCCTGATTGTCTCCGAAGTCTGTTGATCTGATAAGTTCAAAATAGTGGAGCAAGGCTTCTGAATAAAGGAAATTCTCCTCACAAAATTCAATGAATAATCTGAATATGGCCATACTTGAATCGAACCCAGAGGATTCCTTGTATTCAGACATGGTGCTATAATACTTACCGATAAGAAGTTGGAGCGCTTTATAAGTAACGGCCATCTGAAGGTTCTCCTTGCTCTTGAAGTAGGCGTACAAAGTAACTTTTGTGATCCCGGCCTCTGCTGCAATTTCTTCCATCTTTGCATTCGTGAATCCCACCTGCGCAAAAATCTTTTCTGCAGCTTCAATTATCTTCTGTTCCTTAATATTCCGCTTAGCGTCCTTCATAAATGTCAGATAGTGTTGACAGCGCTAATTTAGTTATTTTAGAAGTAAGAAATTTATCAGATGAAATGGGCAATACTTATTGGAGCTTTGGTTGAGATGATAGGTGCTATCATCCTGTATTTTAATGCGCAATCAATCTTTCCGGAATCGGATAGTATTCTTCCCAGAATGTATGCGGTTGCTATAGCTGTACTGGCGTTTATCTGCTTTAAATTATACCAGGATAATCAATTTGAAAACCCATTTCAGCGTCAGATCTACCTGGGCATCATGTTTTTCCATGCAGCACTATCTTTTATATGTTTCAGTACCAGTGAAACAGAAATGCCATTGAAGTTATACGCTACCATTTCTCACCTGGGAATGTTTATTATATTACTAATGGCCTATCTCCGCGATATCAAGGCGGATGAATCATGAGCTTTGTAAAATAGCTTACTTTACTCTACAGATATTTGCTCTTATCTTTAGAATTAAGTGTTTCCACCTATAAAATTCTCTTAGGTGCATTATATTTTTACAACACCCCACTGAGAATATCCTTTTCAAAACTTTAAGATTATGACGCTAAGACTTATGTCTATTGCGCGTTTGCGCAATTTAAAGATGCCGTATTCGGCCAAGCAAAGGAATTCTACATCTGCAGGTGTTGGAATTATTAGATGTCTCCTTGTTTGTCTTGTAATGACCGGAATGATAACCACTGTCCAGGCACAAATGGAATCAATTGTATTGGGTCAGGGAAATTATGATGGGGCTACGATTACAAGCAGTAATCAGACATCACAAGGAAAGGCAGAGAATACCTTGACAGAGTTTGGCTTTATGCCAAATATGAATGCTTCCGCAAGATTTCTTTCGCAAGCCAGTTTGGGCCATAGTTACGAGGATATTGTAGAGGTCTCTAATATGGGTATCGAAGATTGGATTGATGATCAATTATCAAAGCCAATTGCTTTCAGTCTTCTGGACAAGGTAATCGAATATCATAATATTCGAAGAGACTCACTTAACAACCCAGATGCAGGTGAATCAATGTTCTTCTATGATTTTGCGTGGTGGCAATATCATATGACTTCTGATGATGTGCTCAGGCAGCGCGTGGCATTCGCTTTGAGTGAATTATTGGTAATCTCAAGATTCTCATCCTTTGGAGATGAATCCTATGCCTTTGCAGATTTCTACGACATATTTATGAACAACGCCTTTGGCAACTATAGAGATATAATTGAGGAAGTAACATATCACCCAGCTATGGGTGTTTATCTCACTCATATAAATAATCCGAAGTCAGATTCAATCGAGGGAATATTTCCGGATGAAAACTATGCAAGAGAGATCATGCAGTTATTTACAATTGGTCTGTATGAGCTTAACAACAATGGTACACATGTCTTGGATGGATCAGGTAATCCTGTCCCAACTTATACGAATACAGAGATTGCTGAATTCTCAAAGGTTTTTACAGGCTTAAGTTGGGAGGACAGGGATCAGTTCTTCAAGTATCCACGAGCTGACTCAAGTTGGACCATGCCTATGAAAATGTTCAATAATTATCACGAACCCGGTGTAAAAAACCTACTTAACGGTTTCCAGATACCTGATAGAAATCCTGTAGATGGCAATGCAGATATACAAGATGCATTGGATAATCTTTATAACCATCAGAATGTTGCACCTTTTGTGAGCTTGCACTTGATTCGCAGACTTGTCACTTCTAATCCAAGCCCGGCATTTGTCAGTCGAATTTCAACAGTTTTCAACAATAATGGCAGTGGTGTAAAGGGAGATCTTGCTGCTGTTGTGAAAGCTATACTACTGGACCCAGAAGCACGAAGCTGTGATTCTGCGCTTGATCCGACATTCGGAATGTTACGTGAGCCATTTATAAGATATTTCCAGATTAATAGAGCTTTCGATGCCACCACACTTAGTGGCAATTATAGAAATGAGATGTACTGGGTTCAACAATATGTTGAACAAAAACCATTTACATCACCGAGTGTATTTAATTTCTTTCAGCCGGATTACCAGCCAATTGGCCCAGTTGATTCACTCGATTTGGTAGCACCAGAATTTCAAATTACGAATGCCAAGACCTTGACTGGTTTTATTAATGGTCTGTATAGATGGGTTATGCAAGATAATCCTGCTGATGAAAGAGATTTGTTTGGCGGTGAATCCGATGACGGTTACGCTGATGAGATATCAACGCTTGAGATATCTGATGAAGTATTATTAGCCGATGACCAACATCTTCACATACTCGTAGATCGCCTCAATCTGATTCTAGCGCAGGGAAGATTATCACCTGAAGCAGAAACCACCATCATTGATGCAATAAAAGTATTTAACAGCGAAGATCCTGAAGATCTCGAATTCAGGGCACGCCTTGCTATCTACCTGGTTATGTGCTCGCCAGAATATTCAATTAACAGATAAGAAAATATCATTATGTGCAATAAACGTAAAAGAAGAAGTATTTCACGTAGAAAGTTTCTAGGAGAAGCCAGTTGTGCGGCATTGGGTTCAACTACATTTCTATCCTCAGTCCTGAATCTGGGGATGATCAACACAGCAGCCGCAAGGCCACATATCATTGGTAGCTCTGGTGATTACAAAGCCATGGTCTGCATATTGCTTGCAGGTGGAGCGGATACATATAATTTCCTGGTGCCTACGGATACGACGCATTACGATTTCTACTCAGACACAAGGTCAACCTTGGCGCTTGCACCTTCCGAGATCCTGGGTCTAAATTATAATAACGGTGGTAAAACATACGGGGTGCATCAAGCCATGCCTAATGTTCAATCCATGTTTAATTCCGGTGACCTATCATTCATATCTAATATAGGTACACTCATTGAACCTGTCATCGATGCGAATGATTACTACAATGGTAACAAACAGTTACCGCTGGGGCTCTATTCTCATTCTGATCAGATTATGCAATGGCAGACTTCAGTACCTCAAAGCCGATCAGCCGTTGGTGTTGGTGGACGTATTGCAGATATGATTCACTCCATGAATACCATTCCGGAGATTTCAATGAATATATCCTTATCTGGTAAAAACAGATTCCAGGCAGGGAATACCATCGCTGAATATAGTATTGATAATGCTACAACAGACCAGAACATTGGTTTCGAAAGGTTCCCTTCATGGTGGAGTAACAGTGGATTTTTGAATGCCACAAGAGACAGTGCTATCAACAGCATGGTTAATCAATCTTATGCGAACATATTCCAGGAAACTTTTGGAAACATTGGTACTTCAACAATGGAGTCTAATGAAATTCTTAAGGTAGCTCTGGCAAACGTAACGCCACTACCGACTACTTTTAGTACTACCGGTCTATCACAAGACTTGAAAAAGATAGCAGAAATAATGAGTGTAAGATCTCATCTTGGCGTAAGCAGACAGATTTTCTTCATAACATTTGGTGGATGGGATCATCATGATAATGTACTTGGAAATCTTAATGCAATGCTTCCTGTCGTGGATAACGCCTTATCAGAATTCAATCAGGCGATGATAGATCTGGGACTTCATGATGATGTAGTTACATTCACAATTTCTGATTTTGCCAGAACATTGACTTCCAATGGTAACGGTTCAGATCATGCTTGGGGCGGTAACCAAATTGTAATGGGCGGTCCTGTTAACGGTACTCAGATCTTTGGTGATTATCCATCTATGGATTTGACAAATCCTCTTAACCTATCAGATAGAGGTAGATTTGTCCCTCAGATTTCTGTTGATGAATTCTATGCAGAAGTAGCACTATGGTTTGGTGTTTCACCTAATGATCTTGACTATATCTTACCCAACCTTTGCAACTTTTATTCACCAGGATGTCCGGCTGGACCACCTGCTAACTATATGCCAATAGGTATTTTATAAACAAAACAATCAATTGTTATGAGAATTATCTTATACATAGTTACACTTCTGGCTTTTGTGAATACCTCACAGGCACAAATTTGTGTTGGCACCCCTGGACAAGTCAAGTGGCAGTGCTGGCAGAATCTATATGATTACGAGCTTGGTGAATTGTATGCAAGAGAAGATTATCCACATGATCCGGATTATGAACTAGTCAGTTATAAACTTCAAAGTCCTGTCAATTTTGATAATTACCTTGGCGGAAAAATAGCTGGATTCATATCTGTCCCGGTTTCTGACACGGTTACTTTCAATTTAACCGGTGATGATATTACAAGGTTTTATCTAAGTACTGATAGCCTTCCCAGCAACATGAATCTCGAAGCCTATACTGATGGGTGGACCAACGTGCTTGAGCATGACAAATATCCAGAACAGACTTCAGCCCCAATCTATTTGGAAGCTGGGGAATATTATTACTTTGAACTCATATACATTGAAGGTGGTGGGGGTGATCACATCAGTCTCTACTGGATGACTGATAATGAAGACCCTAATGATTGGACACTTATAAATGCCAACTACATCTACGGCGTTGGTTGTGAGACTTCAGCTTGTCCAGAACGCGGAACTGCATGTGATGATGGTGATGCAACAACAAGTGATGACCAGGAAGATGGATTCTGTAATTGTGTAGGTAAGAAAGACAATCCCAATACTTGTATTGGTGACCGATTTGATATCATTTGTTATGAATACGACTCAATTCCAGGAGGGGACTTAAATGATTTATACGCCGCTCCAGATTTTCCAGCAATGCCTTTCACAAGTTCTGAACTGGATTATTTTGCCATTCCTTACCAGAACAGTATCGATAGTTCGGGTTCGATGATACAGGCTTTTCTCAGTGTTCCTGTTACCGGCAATTATAAGTTTAATATTACGGGTAATAATGAATGTATATTCTTCTTGTCCAGCGATGAAGATCCTGCCAACAAACAAGCACATCAGATCCTGGTTGTAAACGCTACTGATCCAACAGAACATGATAAATATATCTTTCAAAGTACTTCCAATATCTACCTTGAGAAAGGGGAATACTATTATGTAGAATTGAATCATAAAGAAGGATCATGGAGCGAGCACTTCAGCATCTTCTGGCAGACACCTTTCACACAGGATGATACGTGGAAGCGCATTCCATCATTCTATTTCTACGATTATGACTGTACATTGGCGTGTATAGAGCAAGGCACGCCTTGTGATGATGGTGATCCGTTTACCAATAATGACAGCTATGATGCCAACTGTGATTGTGTTGGTGTTCCTTGTAGTGGCCCGGATTGTAATGATCCATTAGCCAGTTATGAACCATATGCAAAATGTGACCTGACTGATCAGATTGACAATCGTCAGGATAACAATTGGTTGTCATGTGCGCCTTCGGTCAACCCTAATAGTAACAGACCATTAAGTCATTGGATTAGATATGACTTCGGCCAAAAGTTTGTTATGTATACTTCACATATCTGGAATTATAATGAAGAAAATGAATTCCAACAGGGATTTGAAAATGTGGCAATTGATTATTCACTAGATGGTACCAATTGGACTGAATTAACTACAGAAACTTGGCAACTTGCAGATGGCACAAGTGAATACTCTGGATTCACAGGACCTGACTTTGGAGGTATTGAAGCCAGATATGTACTTATAACTTCATTAGATGATCCATCTAGTCCACCATGTAGAGGATTCGGTAAATTGTTAATCAATTCTGAATGGTGCCCGACGTACGGACAATCATGTGATGACGGTGACCCATTAACTATATACGATACGTGGGATGAATATTGTGTATGTGCAGGTGTACCAAATCTATTCAATGACTGCGTTAACGATACGCTTTCGTTGGGTGATACATTAATAGTCATGGATACACTCAGTGCGAGAACGCTCGTCACCTCCGCTAATACAATTGGAGGTTCTGATATTGTTATGTTTGTCTCTGGTGATGAGATTGATCTGACTGCAGGTTTCGAAACGATGATGGGCTCTAATTTTGAAGCATTCATTGAAGTATGTAATGATAGTGGAGCTGAAGATGAGGAGGAAGAAGAGCCAGTATCAAAAAGCAAAGAAGATATTGATTATCTGATGGTAAGACAGGTTCCTGATAGCGACATTATTATAGTTGACTTTTATCTTGACAAACCAGGTAATGTCAAATTAGATATTGTCGATAAAGCAGGAAATATAATGTTTCCAATTATCGATGTGGAATTTGTCAGAAAAGGACAATATCAAAAACGTCTGAGAACTAAGAAAATCAATCAAGGCGTTTACAATGTGGTTTACCACAGAAATAATGTTAAGGAACTTGAAAAAATCAGCGTTGTGAAATAAAATTTCAATAACACCATACTAAATGGATGATTAAAGTTGTTATCAACTAAAATCAGTTCCATGGAAAGAGGTCTACATTTATCAAATCTTAAAACTTTTGAAAATGAGACCTCTTTTTATTTTAACTACACTGTCCGTATTGCTTACATCTTGTCAAGATGAATTCTTAATAGAGGACAATCCTACACCACAAGTAAACACTCAAGTTGATTCGAGACTACAACCCTATTTTCGAGAATTTGAAAACCTCGGTCAGAGATTCGGGTACAACTTTGATTTAGATGATTTGGGAATCACTGGAGTTATTGAACACATTCAGGAACAAGGTGTAGCAGGTACTTGCCAATATGGAAGTCATATTGCACATGTAACAGTGGATGAACAATACTGGCAAAACAGTTCCTACTTCATGAAAGAAATGGTGGTATTTCATGAATTGGGTCATTGCGTACTCAACAGAGGTCACTACGAAGGATCATTTTCAAATGGTGTCTGTCAGAGTATCATGCATAGTGGTACCGGTGATTGCAATCTGGTTTATCAAGGTTCTACAAGGGATTACTACATTGAAGAGTTATTTGCCAACTTCAGTCCTTGATCTGGAGATGCGTAAGTTGAATAAATAACTTATATTCAAAACAAAAAACACCATGATAATCAACATTCTTATCTGTGCATTGGCTTTTATGTTCGGAGCCTATATTCTAAAAGGCGTGGAAATCAAAGATTTCTGGCAAGCATTACTTGTCGCTGTCGTTGTAGGCCTATTAGATATCAGCTTGGGTAATTTCTTAAGAATTGTATCTCTTGGCCTGTTAAGTTGGGGTATATTCAATTGGCTACTCAATGCCATTGTAATCCAGGTAGCCGATTGGTTTCTGCCTCAATTTAAAGTCAAAAATTTCTGGTGGGCTCTTGCGCTTTCCGCAGTGGTAAGTATAGCCGCAAGCATAATGGAATCAATAGTTTAAGCACTACCTACTAAAGCTCATTATGTTTAAATCATATTTTCAATTAGGGATCGAGCACATCCTCGATCCCAATGGACTTGATCATGTACTTTTTATTATTGTTCTGGCCGTACCCTTTTTGATAAAAGACTGGAAAAAGGTGGTAATCCTGGCTACCGCTTTTACGATTGGTCATTCACTTACACTTGCATTATCAAGTTTGGATGTAATCAAGGTAAATGCATCAATGATTGAAATGCTGATAGCGATAAGTATATTTTTGACGGCTGCCTATAACATCATTTTTATCAGGAAAGAACAAATTACTTATCGATATTCGATAGCATGTATTTTTGGCTTGATTCACGGTATGGGGTTTTCGAACTTCTTTAAATCAATACTGGGTAAAGATGACATACTCCTACCTCTCCTGGCCTTCAATCTAGGTGTAGAAGCAGCACAAGTCATTATAGTTATGGGAATACTCTTACTTGCATATATTATCGTCGAGTTACTTAAATTACCTCAGCGTATCTGGATCAGTGGTCTATCTGGTATTGTCATTATTCTATCTATCCAGATGATATTAGAAAGAATATAAGCCATAAATTTTTACACAATGTGGAATACAAGTCTTGTCCAAATAATGCTCGTTATCGTCTTAGCCTCTATCCTATTTTCTTGCGGGTCTGAAAACGAAATTGAAAAGATTACCTGGCAACCCTATGATGAATCATCATTCATCGAGAAAAACGAAACGCATCAAAATCCGAGGATGAAGTATAAACTTATTCAATCCAAAATTTTGGATATGAATACTATCTTCAATGATATTCAGAACCAATTATCTGGATTCTCGGAAGCTGATTACCTTAGGCTTAAACCACTGATTATTGAACAGGATATTGACTCTATTCAATTCAGGATTGACAGTGATGATTTCAGTTACAAAGAACTTGTGCAATGGTATCTATACCGTATACTAAAATATGAAAGTGACTCGAGCACAGTGTTACATACGATAATTAGTATTAACCCCAATGCGGTTGCTCAGGCAGAAGAATGTGATCGAAAACATAAGGAATCACACCACCCCATTTTTGGAATGCCCATCCTTCTGAAAGACAATATAAACACAGAAGATATGCCTACGACCGGTGGGGCTTTTGTATTGAAGGAGAACAATACACCTGATGCAGCTCTGGTCAAGAAACTAAAAAACAATGGTGCTATTATCCTGGGTAAAGTTAACCTAAGCGAATGGGCGTATTACTTTTGCGATGCTTGCCCTGTGGGTTATAGTGCGATAGGTGGCCAGACACTTAACCCTTACGGCAGGATGCAATTTGAGACTGGAGGTAGCAGTGCCGGATCAGGTGTTGCTGTCGCAGCCAATTATGCCGTAGCAGCTATAGGAACAGAAACATCTGGTTCGATACTATCACCTTCATCACAGAATTCTGTTGTAGGACTGAAACCCACACATGGTATTATTGATGGTGAAGGTATAATTCCGATATCAAAAAATCTTGACACTGCAGGTCCTATGAGTAAATCGGTCAAGGATAACGCTATTCTCATGTCCGCTATTTCCAACACAAATGAATCATATCTTGATATCGATGAGCTTGATTTCAAACTGATTAGATTTGCTGTCTTTAAATCTCTTTATCAATCCGATTCCCTGTATAAGAAGAATGTTGACCTGCTTGTAGAGAATGGAGCCGATACTTTTCTATTTAACAGTCCTTCCTTCAGCTACAAGGGCTTCATTACTTTGCTTAATCAAGACATGAAGAGGGATTTACCGGCCTACATGAGCAGATATGTATCAGATAAAACGTACCTGCAATCAGTGGATCAAATACGCCAGTTTAATATGAAGGACAGCAGTCTATATATGCCTTATGGACAGGGAAGATTTGATGCGATATCAGCGGATAGTACAACAGCTGAAGTCTTTGAAGAAATGAAAAGTAAACTATTTGAGGCAGCACAGTCTTTTTTTGATCAGATAAGTATGGGTGATAAATCGGTTTACATATTATCTATTAACAACTACCATGCAGGTCAAGCGGCCCTGGCTAAGCATCCATGCTTAACCGTTCCAATGGGTTATGAAAGCGATGGAGAGCCCAAAAATTTGACCTTCATAGGTCATCCAGGCACAGAAAAGAATTTATATGAAATAGCTTATACCTTCGAAAAGTTCAACAAGTGTCGTAACTTACCACCAATGTATAATTGACTCAATGCTCATTTACGTTTACTCCATATTATTGGCAGCAGCCATATTTCAAATAGTTGGGTTTTTACTCCGTGTATTTACGAAAACAAAGAGTGTCAATCCCTATAGAAAGAGATTAAGAATCTATGGATCATTGGTCTTTGTATACTTACTGCTTCTAATTCTTGCTTCCGTTTTGGACATCATAGACGTCTACAAGTGGGATAGACTATTTATAGTTGTTTTCATCTTCGTAATCCCATCCCTGTTGGCAATATACTATTGGAATGCCATATACCGGAAGTATGACGAAAATCAGAATGCGTAACTATTCTCTTCAATAAGTTTGTCTGCTATTTTTCTTCGCAATGCCATTGTGTTCTGAAGTGGATACTTGCTTAGTTTTTTGATGCCAGAAATAAAGGCTGCAAACATTGATTCATCAACTATAGAGCCTGTGGCATCCATTGCATTCTTATATATCCTGCCTGCACCGTCGTAGAATAGTACTTTCAATAAAGCCTCTTCTTCTTCACTTGCATCTTTCTTTTCCAGTCTTAGCAAAACACTCTCCATCTGATAGATCTCATTGATTATATCTGAAAGATTCATCAATGGCTCCTGAGCGGATTTAAGATCCAGCTGCTTTGACATAGCCATTTGACCGGCGTAACCAGCAAGCATGAAAAATATCTTTTTGAAATTGCTAAGAGAGGTTCTCTCAGTTTTGTATTTGAATTCTTCAAATTGATCTTCAGCATTACTGCCTTGCATCAACTCATTTTGTACAGCCATTGCAGGACCAGCTATGTCAAACTGCCCTTTCATAGCCTTCTTAAATAAGAGACTGAGCATCAATAATCTGTTGATCTCGTTGGTGCCTTCAAATATACGGTTGATCCTTGCGTCACGATAAGCTCTGGCCACAACTCCTTCTTCAGAATAGCCCATGCCTCCATGGACCTGTACGGCTTCATCTACAACGAAATCCAGTACTTCTGATCCCAGTATCTTAATAATGGAACACTCCAGAGCATATTCTTCAGCAGCTTTTAACTTGGCATCACCATATGAAGCACCTGAGTTTTTTAACTTCTTAATTTCTGCATCCATAAGGCCTGCAGTTCGATAAACAGATGATTCAAGAGCATAAGTTCTTATCAACTGCTCAGCAAGTTTATGTTTGATTGCACCGAAGCCGGAGATAGACTGTCCAAACTGTTTTCTCTCATTGGCATATTTGATTGAAGTTTCTACCAGACCTTTACAACCACCAAGGCAAGAAGCTCCCAGTTTGTATCTTCCAATGTTCAAGACATTGAATGCGATAAGGTGGCCCTTTCCTTTTTCACCCAAAATATTCTCAACTGGGACTTTCGCATTTTCAAAAAACACCTGTCTGGTTGATGAACCTTTAATACCCAACTTATCCTCCTCGGCACCCAGGCTTAGGCCTTCGGTATCGCTATGAACGATAAATCCAGTAAATGCTTCACCATCTATCTGTGCAAAGACGATAAATATATCAGCAAAACCAGCATTTGAAATCCACATCTTCTGGCCATTCAGAATGTAATGCTTACCATCGTCACTCAAATCAGCTCTTGTTTTGGCAGCCAAAGCATCAGATCCAGAAGATGGTTCTGTGAGGCAATAGGCAGCCTTCATTTCACCGGTAGAAAGCGCAGGAAGGTATTTTTGCTTTTGTTCTTCAGTTCCAAAATAAAGGATTGGAAGCATCCCAATTCCTGTATGTGCATTGTAACTAACGGAAAACGCACCTGCGCTTCCCATGCCTTCTGCAATAAGCGAATTGCTGATGAAGTCCATCTGCATGCCTCCATATTCTTCGGGCATATGGGCTGAAAGAATGCCAAGCTCTCCAATTTCGTGCATTAATTGTACACTCAATCCTTCTTCTTGCTTATCAATGCGTACAGCATTTGGAGCAACTCTGTCCTTGACAAATTCATCAACGGTTTGTTTTATCATTTGATGTTCATCTGTGAACTCCTCAGGAGACAAACTGCCACCTACAGATGATTGACGTAATAAAAACTCTCCTCCTTTTAAATGTGCATTATTTCGAACTGAAGCTTCCATAATTATATTTTCTTTACTCGAAGTTAAGTTTTTTACGCCATAAACGCAATAGCTGAGACGCCCATAGTGATATTTTTTTTACTTAAAGTAAAGATTCTAGTAAGCCAGCGACATTAAGCCTGTCACATACTTGGAATGCTTGGTGAGTCTTAACAGATAAATAATAAAAAAATGGTCTGAAGGAATCAAAAAATTTATTGCTTGTATATTCTTGATCGCATCAGTCCCATTAGATTCAATCTGTGCTTAACAGATACCATCAATACCCCTAAGCCATATTTGATACTCCTCTGAAGGTTGATCGACGATGCTTCTTCAAAATATTTTGTAGGACATGTTACTTCAGCAATGTCAAAATCATGATATATGATTTGTGAAAGCATTTGGTTATCAAATACGAAATCATCAGAATTGGCATTGAAGTCAATCTTGTTCAATACCTCTTTGTTAAAAGCACGATAACCTGTATGATATTCTGACAACTTATATCCAATAAGGAGGTTCTGAAAGAAAGTGAGAAACCTGTTGCTGATATACTTATAAAGCGGCATGCCTCCCTTTAATGCGCCTTTCCCAAGTATCCTGGAACCCAATACTACAGGGTATAGGTCCTCCCCTATAATATTGATCATGGATGGGATCAACTTAGGCGTGTATTGATAATCGGGATGCAACATAATGACAATGTCACCTCCCAACTCCAAAGCTTTATTATAAAGTGACTTTTGATTGCCACCATAGCCCTTATTATTATCATGCTCAATGATGTGGCCAATACCCAAAGACTTAGCCTTTTCCACAGTTTTATCCTTACTAGCGTCATCACAAAGAATGACTTCATCGACAAGGTCAAAAGGTATCTCATTGTAGGTTTGTTCAAGCGTTGCTTCCGCATTGTATGCAGGCAGAACAACCACAACTTTCTTAGAATTATACATGGAACTATGCTTTCAGGGGCTAAAATATAACTTTCTTTACTGCTTTTTATATGTGCAATCTGACTGCCATTTTCTGATTGTCTACTTTTACATTCAAATCGCATATTCTTGAATATTAAGAAATCATTTCACTATTTGATATATGCTGTGGCTACAGTCATCTTAGGATATTTGCTATTCGGCAATAATCTATTTGCACTTGGCCTTATCCAACTTGATATGTCAGGTGATGGATTCAAGAACTATTATACATTCGCTTACCATTATCAGCATGGTTCAGGATTGTGGTTTGAGGGTATGCAATATCCTTATGGAGACCTATTGGGCTATGCAGATGCCCAGGCTTTGGTACTTCATCTCTTCAAGCTCTTGAAATATATTGGCTTGGATATTACTGGTCATGAACTGCTCATAGTACAGTCACTGCCTCTCATAGTGACACTTATCACAGCTATCATTTTACACAACTTATTGACAGAACTGGATGTGTCTAAATATTGGACAATCATTACAGTTATATTTTGTTTATTTCTAAGTCCACAACTGTTCAGATTCAATGATCATCATTCCTTAGCATATACAATCTGCTTCCCTTTGGGATGGCTTATTACAATTAAATACATAAACAGGAAGCTTAAAGCACATATATTCCTCATCCTTTTTTCAATGTATGGACTGGCCCTGGGTTTTGTACATCCATATCACCTGTTGATGCTATCTGTTTTCCTGCTTGCATACTTTATTGTTCGCTTGATTATAGCTAAAAAAGCATCCTGGAATATAGCACTTGCCGGTCTACTTCCCGTGATACTTTTTATACTGGTCAACAGCTGGCTTGACCCATACAGTGACAGAGTTACCAATCCATATGGTATTTGGAATTATAAAACTGAGGTAAGTGACATCATCCCCTTTTATGGCATAATCAATGAATTCATTTCTGTTTTTGGACATGTGCGCACACTCTACCATGAGGGCTATAGCTATCCCGGAATACTTTGGTTTTTTAGCCCAGTCATTATCCTGTTATTGTATTTGAAACGCGATAAGCTTTCTTTGAATCCTCATCTCATTGAGAGTTTTACAGCTGGAATAGTTTGTTTGCTATTTGCTATGGGCGTACATCTCCTAATCGGTGATGGAATAATCATTGAAATTCTTGAACCCCTCAAACAGTTCCGAGCTTTGGGAAGATTTTCATGGCCGTTCTATTATACCAGTTTCATAATGCTATCGGTTGGTTTTTACGCCTTGTTAAAGCCTATTAAAAACAAACAGATAAGAATAAGCCTCTTAACATTGCTAGTAATGCTATGGTCTTACGAAGCCTGGATTTACACCCAAAAATTCAAACATGATATTAAAAGATATGAAAGCAGAAATCTACTGGTAGAAGACGATCGCATTCTTCGTTTCATTGAAGATTCCAATTATAATCCCAATGACTTTCAGGCAATATTGCCTCTGCCAGTTCCATTGGAAGGTGCAGAGAAGTTTATCATGCAAAGCAACTGGTTCGTCAAAATGGCCAGCTTCCCATATTCATTGCAAACAGGAACACCAATGGTGGGTGCTTACATGTCAAGAGCGCCATTGAGTAATATGATGGATCAGGCCCAATTGGCAAGTAGAACAAACATTGAGAAAACGCTATTATCAAAATTGGATGACAGGCCCTTCTTGACACTTATCGCAGTAAGCGATACAAGTGAATACAGTGATCTGATCAGTCAATCGGATAAAATAGCTTCAACAGAAGAATTGCTTGTGTATGGGACTCCGATAGCCGCATTCAATCATCAACTGATAGATCAACGTGTGCTGGACTCTTTAGAAATCTCAGCAGCTTTGTTTTATACAGATTTTGAAAATGAAAATGATGGCTTGCTTTCTTCAGGTGCCGCCAAAGTTGAGGGGTTGATGCAACTGGCTAATGTTCGCATTGATTCAACAATTCAAAATCTGACATTTAGCGTTTGGCAAAAAATTCAGGAAGATAAATCCACTGTTCCATCGTTTACTATCAATTTGTTTGCAGATGAAGCATTGATATCCAGCCAGAATTATAGAGATAATATGATCAAACGCATGGATGTAATAAAACCTTGGGTACAGTTAAACTATAACATAGAAGTTCCTGAAAATTGTAATCGGATTGAATGGAACATAAGCAGTGATTACTTGTTAATTGATCATGCCATGATCATCCAACAAAACAAAGATTTTTACAAAAAATTGCAGGGTGGATTTGCATTGTATAATGACCGAATAGTCAAGATCCGTGAATAGTTATGAAACAAAAGTTATACTTCGAAATAATCTGGTTGGTAATTACATTTGTAATTCTATCACTTGTGTTACTGCCAATATGGTTTGCTCTTGAAACCAATTACCCTTTTTATGTAGAAAACATTGCCGTTGTATTTATAGCTATCACTTTTGGTCGGTATCTTTTCTTTCTGAAGCACCATTGGATTTCGTATTCCAAGTGGTTCAAATTGTTCTTTGTTTTCGCTCCAATTCCAATCTTCATTTTTCTGATGGATAGCTTTTACGACTTCCAAAGATTCTACGATGAGGTTGGTATCCGTTCAATAATGGACGAGCTATCCAACAAACAGCAAAATCAAATGTCTGTATACATCAGAACGGAAATGATGCTGTTTTGGTCAGGTGCCTTCATTTCCAATATTTTACTGCCCTTCAAGATGACAAGATCGATATACAGAAAAAACAAAAAAGGTATAGATTAGCATACCTTAACATTGTACAAAAACAATTAAAATAAATCTAAGACAGCAATATGGATAAAGTAGATGCTTTCAATGGCTATCGTCAGAAGATGAATGAGCGTATCATGGCTCAGGATAATAAGGTATTGAAAAGATTTTTCAGTCTTGATAACCAGACTTACCAGGATGGTGCCCTTGATAAGAAAACCAAAGAACTACTAGGACTGGTTGCTTCAATGGTATTGCGATGCGATGACTGTATTGCTTACCATCTTGGTACGGCCTATGAATTAGGATGTAAAACAGAAGAAATCTACGAGGTCTTCTCTATTGCCAATCTGGTAGGAGGCTCTATTTGTATTCCTCACACCAGACGTGCTGCTGAGTATTGGGACGCCCTGATTGAAAAATCAAAATAGTCCTAAAAACTTACCAGGTAATACTGAACACCATTTTTTTCTGAAACAAGTTGCTTCTCCCACTTTTCAATGGTAATAAATTGATTTGATACATAATCCTCTGCAGGTTTGCCTGCTCCGGGAACAGTTCCATACTTGTCGGTGACACATACTAGAATAGTTTTGCCATGGAGCACTTCATAGATTTCTCCCTGATCTTCACCTCCAATAAAAGACAGGAGTTTCTGAGCATGTTCAACAGGGCTTCGTGAAGATTTTTTACTCATCAAAGGTTTGCCATATTTAATGGCCATCATATAGCTTTCCCGACTCCACTTATTGTTATCATCTATGATATATCCCCATGTCTCACTGCCCACATTATAATATGGGACAGGAAGGATAGCGTCAAAAGCATACATTGAAAGATCAGGAAGTGCTTCTTCCAGATAGGTCTCTGAAAAAATATTTTGATGCTTATAGCGCTTTGAAAAATCCCAAACATGAGACAATACATCGCTTGAAACGAATAACACAATTATGACGCTCAAGACATATTTGAGAGTTCGGACCCTATTTAAAATATCATGGATATAAAATTCCTTACTGATTAATTTAAATGCCAAAATGGTAATGCCAACAAATGCCACATGACCAAAGCGTGACTGATACCTGAAGTGCTTGAGCGGCTCAACTACATTATCAAGTACAAACAATGGGTTCAAATAGTTGGAAAATGATGTTTCTTCTGAGAAAATAATGCGAATACCAAAAGATGTGAAAAAACATAATGCTGTACCAGCAAAAATGGCAATGTAGACCAGATTCTGCCTTTTGATAAGCTTAGCTATCTGAATCTTTTTAATGGATGCAAGCAATGAAAGCAAAGCCACGAATAAGAAGAAAGGAAAATAGGATCCTAAAAACTGTGGCGTAAACTTCCCCCATGGTTTTAAGTAGCCAATCGGAAGTTTGAGAAATGAGTATCTCGTAAAATAGTCCTGCGGTTTGGCTGAAAACATTGGATCGTAGAAGCCCATTCCCTCCTGTGGGCGTAAGGCCAGATAAGGATCCGTACCTTTTACAATCAGATATACGAGAACCAATGAAATTCCAAGAGCAGCATTGAATAGTAAAAACTTAATCTTGTTCTTGGAGAATATTGTAAAAAATAAGGCCGCCCCGAAAAAGAAAGCCAATATCAGCAGATAATAGAGATGTATAAAAGATGCGCAGAATATAAGAGCAGCTATCGCAAAAGCAATCTGTAAATCCTTGGTTGAATAAGTTTCATCGGCTCTCTCGTAGACTCGAATGACGAGATAGAATGCTGCCAGGTAAAAAATGCTCAACGACAGATTGGACCACTCACCTAGACGAAGCCCCATAGGGTTGGCCCATACGATGAACAAAGCAAATACAATAGATATCCATTCCGTAAATCCAAGCTTCTGTGCAATTCGGAATGCCAATAAAGGGCCAAGTACAATATTGAGTAAGAAAAAAAGATTGTAGAATGCTATATCAAATGAATCAGGTACCATGTACCTGGCCATAACCGCAAGTAAGGTGCTGGCATCCATGTACAGGATGTGATCTCCGAATGGATATCCCATGCCGTAGTAGTCAAAAATACTACCCCCGTCCTGAATAGCTGCAAAGTAGTAATAGTTGAAATAGTTCTTCATGCCATCATAGTCAACAGTCAGCATGAAGCTTCCCGGCTGCAGCAACTTCATTCCAAAAGCAATAGCTAGTAATACTACATGTATCAGCAATAAATACTTGAATGAAGTTGTCCGGCTATTCATTTAGAAATTACCTAACATGATTCTTAAATAATTGAAACCTTCACGGATCAGACTTAAGTTGGAAATCTTGGACAACTTGACACCTTGTCGCAACACTACGGGTACGACAGCTACCTTGATATTGTTCTTGCTGAGCTTTTTCAAAAACTCAACATCGATAAGATACCTGTCTGTAGTCGTGGTTAGAAAAATATCACGGGATCGTGCATCAAAGGCCTTCAGCCCACATTGGGTATCATCTGTTGGCAATCGAAAGAGAATGCGGTTAAAATTTTTGAGAAACTGTGATATTCTGCGGCGGCGTGGAGATATATGGTTATAATATGAATCATCCCGATTACCAACTACAGCTTCAGCTTTTGTGTTCATCAACAAATTGACCATTTGAATCATAGAGTCATAAGTATAAGGAAAGTCGTAATCTGTGTACATAACCAATTCTGCATCGGACTCAGCGGCTGCCTGTCTTAATGCGTATCCTTTCCCCCTGTTTATTTCATAACTAACGAACTTGCTATCACCATACGCATCTATAATACGTTGAGCATCTTCACCCAGGTTTCGCTGACTGCCGTCATTCACCATGATTAGTCTTGATTGTAGACCTTCAGGCAGCATAGATTTGAATTGGCGGTAATGCGCAATCAACTCTTGCTCCCAGTCTTGGTGTGGTTGATAAATTGGTATGAGTATATCTAGGTTCAATACTGTCAATTTGCTTTGTATGCAAAGAAAACGAAAGCATATGGAATCAGGAAGCGATGGATAAGACTTCTTTTAGCAAAGAATACTCAGAATATCATGGTAAACACTTAAAAAAGAGCAAAAAATAATTTATACTTTTAAACGAACATCCACCACCAACTTAAGCTCACACATAATTAACTATCATTATGAAGCAAACTTTATATTGTTTTATCCTATTATTTATGCACTTAAGTGCATCCGGACAGTGTTTCGAAGACAGACACAGTACCCTGCTAGAAGATTATTGGATTAGCTGTACTCTCGAAGAGAGTCCTAATTCACAAAGACAGAATTCTCACTGGATTATGTATGATTTTGGTGACGTGCATAGAATAGGCACTTCCCATTTTTGGAATATCAATCGTCCAGGATATACAAACATGGGGTCCAAAAGCATTACCATCGATTACTCTAATGATGGCGTCAGCTGGTTGGAATGGGGAGTTCTTGAGCTTGATGAGGCAGAGGCCAACAGCTTTTATGAAGGTCAGGAAGGACCAGATTTCGAAGGTCTTGCTGCAAGGTATATCTTACTGACAATAGATGACAACTACGGCAGCAACTGCTCCGGCCTGGCTGAAGTCAGGTTCGAATCGCTTGGCTTAACCACAAGTACAGAGGAGACGGCATTCTTCAACACGTCTTTGGACCTGGCACCTAATCCAGCACATGATCTAACAAGAGTAATGCTTGATAGTCCGATAAACACAGATGCACAGATTTCATTAATAGATGTCAATGGCAGACTCATCATCGTTAATAATGTAACTGTGGTTCAAGGTCAAAATAGCTGGGAGCTAAACCTCAGCAACCTAAGCCCCGGCACTTACGCAGTTAAGTTAACAACCAGGGATACCGAATTGAGCTCTCAACTAACCATTATAAACAAGTAAAATCATGAAAAGAACAATAAATATCGCAGCTGTTATAGCTTTTTGTACTTGTTTGTCTAATGTGTTATTGGCACAAGTTTACCTGGATAGCAGCAACCCTAATGTTACTGTACAATCAAGTAGGGTGCTTAATGGCACCTCCGCTATGAATACCATTAATGGAAGCGGCATGGATGGAAAACTCATGGAAACTGCCAGATTCCTATCTCAAAGTAGTTTTGGCGCCAGAATTGAAGATGTCGAAGAAGTAAATGAAATGGGATTTGAAGCATGGATCGATGCACAAATTCAAATGCCTGCGAATTACCTGACAGGAGACATGTGGGATAATTGGGATCGCATACTTGAAATGCGTGAAAGTACATTCAACAACTACCTGGCAGATATCATCTACTACAGACAGATGTCAGCAAGGGCTATAAATCCCGATTCAATTGCTCCTCCATTAACACCTCAGGAGGTCGAAGAAGAACGCATGTACTACCTTGAGGATGTCTATGGTCCATATAGTCTGCATTTCAATAATGTCTGGTGGCATAATGCCATGACCAAGGAGGATCAACTAAGACAACGTGTGGCATATGCCTTGAGTCAAATAATGGTGGTTTCATCAAATTCTGACCTATACGATGAAGCCGAAGCTCTATGCTATTATTACGATCTTCTTCTTGAGCATTCGTTTGGAAACTTCAGAGATCTTATTGAAGATATTACCTTAAGTCCGGCCATGGGATATTATCTCAGCCATCTTAATAATCCGAGAGCGATTCCTTCAGAAAATATCCATCCGGATGAGAATTATGCAAGAGAAATAATGCAACTGTTCACCATTGGCCTTTATGAACTTAATACTGATGGTACCAGGAAGCAGGATGCAAACGGCAATGATATACCTACTTACTCTAATAGTGATATTAAAGAAATGGCTCGTGTATTTACAGGACTAGGTCCTGGTGCGCTCGATCAGCGCATGTACGAAGCCGGAGATATTGACTGGACCGATGAACCATACTTTGGTTTGGGACTGTATGCCATGAGCAAGCAGCAACCTATGGTCATGTACGAGGAATGGCATGACTCCGGTAGCAAGTCATTATTGGATGGTTTGGTAATTCCAGCTGGTCAGCCAGGTATGCAAGACATCAGAATGGCCATTGACTATTTGTTTTTTCATGACAATACAGGACCATTTATCTGCAGACAGTTAATTCAAAGATTGGTAAAATCAAATCCTTCACCGTCTTACATCGAAAGAGTAGCCAATGTATTCAATAACAATGGTCAGGGTGTGAGAGGAGATATGGCAGCTGTGGTCAAAGCCATTCTAATGGACCCAGAGGCTAGAAATTGTGACGAAATGATGGCTTTTGATAATGGTAAGTTGTCAGAGCCAATGATGAGAACAATATTTATCAGCCGAATGGCAGAATTGGTGCCTTATATGTACTACATGGACGTCACCTTTACAAGCTATGATTCTGCTGGCGTCAACAGTGTCCTTATCGATGACTATGTTGATCCTGAATCTACAAACTTAGATTATTGGAATAATGGATTTGAAGTTTCTGATGTTTTAAAACAGTACCCTCTCAGAGCGCCAACAGTCTTCAATTTTTATATTCCTGATCACCAACCTGTAGGTGAACTTACTGCCAATGGGCTATACGGGCCTGAATTTAAGATTCACGATACCAGCTCCGCAATAAACTACCTTAACAGTGTATGGAATTATGTTGGTAACCCTTGGTGGAATTACATCTGGTACAACTGGCAGGAAAGATTTACTCAGTTTGAGCCTAGATACAGCAGATACGCCGAATATCTGGATGAAGATGTAGAAAAACTGATTCACAGACTCGATATAGAATTTACCAAAGGACGCATGGATGAAATGTTAAAGCAAACTTTGAGAGACTTTGCAGATGACGTTCCCAATTGGCTGGAATCAGAACAGGTGGCGAAGTACATGATTTATCTAACCATGATCTCACCAGATTACACAATCGAAAAATAGAATAGCAATGAAAAAACACAATATAAATAGAAGGAACTTTCTTGGGCAAGCCAGCTGTCTAGCACTTGGAAGCACAACGCTGTTGTCCACTCTGAACAATCTAAAATTCATCAATGCGGCAAGTATTTCGAACTCTGCCATATTGGGTGGTGATGATTATAAAGCTATGGTTTGCATACTACTTTCGGGAGGTAGCGATTCACATAATATGCTTATTCCCAGAGAACAGGCCATGTATAATGACTATGAGAGGACCAGAGCAGCCGTCGCCATTCCAAGAAATGAATTAGGTGTATTGAATAATACTGACTATGGTGTTCACCCTTCTATGTCTGAAATCCGCAATCTTTTCAATGATGATAAGCTATCATTCATTGCCAACATCGGTACATTGATTCAACCGATGAATAAAAATGAAATTTGGCAGAACGAACAGCTATTGCCTCTTGGTCTCTTTTCACATACCGATCAGATTCAACAGTGGCAAACATCATTGCCCAATTCCAGATCCAGTATTGGATGGGGTGGTAAACTGGCAGATATGATGTCGTCATTGAATACCAATGATAAGATATCAATGAATATTTCCCTATCGGGTAATAATATATTCCAGACAGGTGAAAATTCTGTAGAGTACGCTCTGGACTCTGATAACGGTGCCATGATGATTTATGGTTACAGAGAATCAACTGATCCGGATGTCTTTGAAATGGCTCGAACGAAGGCTGTTGATAATATTATCGATGCCAACTATGCCGACATCTACAAGAAGACATACATAGATGTTATCAAGACTTCTCGTGATGCGAATGAACAGTTCTCACAAGCATTGGAAGGTGGTACTTATCTGGGAGACTTGTTTGATGATAATGAATTTGCCAACGCATTGCATATGGTTGCCAGAACCATAGCTGCAAGAGAATCTCTTGGAATGAAAAGGCAAATATTCTTCGTCGACTTCGGTGGATGGGATCATCATGATGAATTATTGAATTCACAAGCTGCGATGCTATCAGTATTGAGCAGGGGCATGAATGGCATTAATTCAGCTCTGGAAAGAATTGGTGCCTCTGACTGCGTTACAACATTCACATGTTCAGAGTTTGGAAGAACATTGACATGGAATGGCAATGGTACTGATCACGCTTGGGGTGGAAATGTGATGGTCATGGGAGGTCCGGTAAATGGCGGTCAAATTTTTGGCAACTACCCTTCTCTTGAGCTTGATAGCGAATATGAGATCGGCGGTGGCGGCATCATATTGCCTACTTTATCAGTGGATCAATATTTCGCAGAACTGGCGATGTGGTTCGGTGTATCGCAAAGTGAACTGGCCACGGTGTTTCCGAATATTGGCAATTTCTATGATACCAGTTCATCTCAGATGCCTATAGGATTCTTGAACAGCTAATCAAGTCTGCTTTACATACTTTCCAAATAAGTGTTCCTCTGTGAGGAACACTGGAAGTTATTATTCGCCTCTTTGTCGTCAATAACAAAGATTTAACAGAAAATCATTGAAAACGTAAAATCCGAAGAGCGGGCACTTACGTTATATAATCAACAAAAATTGATTCCTATGACTTTAACAGTAAATTTTATCAACACTGATCACAGTTCTGAAATTGCTCAATTCATAGAGTCATTGGTCAATAGGACCTTTTCCGGAAACAATGAAATCAACAGCCTGATTGTTAACCTCTACGCACAGAACAATAATCAGGTACCATGGAAATGCTCAATCTATCTTTCGGATACTTCTGAACAATTGATCAATTCAGAATCGAGAGCTGCCAATTACTTGACAGCCTTCTCTCAAGCCCTCATGCGTATCAAACGCCAGTGGGATAAACACGTGGATTTAAGAGCATAAAAAAAAGCAGCTTAGGCTGCTTTTTTATCTTTATTCCAGTCGGGATTAAAGCTTCTCTCATCAGAAGTCATTGTCTTTTGTCTCATTCTTTCAATCAAGTCGTTAAAGTAACGCCTCGGTCTGTGTCCTCTTAAGAAAGGGTTTGAAGATCTTTTTAAGCCAGTCATAGCATTTGTTTTTTTAGTTATAAAATTTTCGAATGTTTTAAGGATATTTTCCAAATTAAATTCTACATATACTACGTTTCCCAAACAAAAAGAGTTACACGCTTACTGCTATCATCGCCTAGTACTTGGAATTTATCGATAATCACAAGTAGAGTTTAGATGAAAAAATGTGCATAGAGGGAGCATATTTTTGATAAAACAGTCCTGAATTGGATATATTAGGATAAAAAAACTGGCAACTTCTAAGCTTATAACAATCCTGCAGAGCCTGAATCCAGATCAATGGAAATCATTCAGGAGGTATTGTGAGCAAAAAACTCAAATTGATTCGGACAAATACAAACTTCTGGATCATTTATATACCACAAGAAATCAACTGCACAAGCCAGATAAACTTTCGAATATCAAAGACAGGCATTTCCCTCAATTAAGCAATAAAGGATTTTCAAATCTGCAATCCATTCTGAGCAACTGGTTTGAAGAATGGGTAGCTGTAGACCATGTGCGCAATAACACTTTGGTACAGAATGAGATTTTGATTGACTTTTATAATGCTAAGGGACTGTATCAATTTGCCGACCGCAAAGCGAAGGAATCAGAAAAGATATTGGCGACTGGTCAGGGTATAGCTATCGAGCCAATACAATACCAGATCAATATATTACACAAACAATACTACAGCAACAACCCGATCAAGAAAAGCAGTGAACGGGATTACCTGCTGGAGCTTGTTTCGAAACACTTGGAATATGTAAACAGCCTGACACATATATATCAGTCTGAATTATACAACCGCTCATCCATCAACGATTTCGATTACGAAAAGGAAATATCAGTTTGCCACGACATTCTTAAACTTACAGCTAAGAATTATGGAACGGATGAACTGAGCACCCTTACAAAACTCGTTACCGAAGAAAGCCTGGAAGCACTCTTGACAATCAAAGAGATGTTGCTTAATGATCGATTCGATCGCACATCACAAATCCATACCATAGCTACCATGTATGCGATCAGCTTTGCTTTGAAAATGTGGATGAAATCAATTCACTCGGATAAAGAACTTGTAGGAGATCTCTATCACTATGGGCTTAAACACAATGTCTTGATGAATAATGGCAAGATTCCACTTGTTAGATTTCACAATATGATCTCCACACTTGCCATCATACAGAACCAACAATGGTGTGATGCTTTCATCCGGAAGTGGTACAAATTCGTAGAGTCTTCAGATGTGAATTCCACTCTGGCACTGGCCAATGCTCAAAATGCCTTTTACCATAACAATTATGAACGGATTCTAGATGAACTGCAAAACGTAGAATTTCAAAACAACATCCAGAAAACACGTGCTTTAGGCCTAAATATTATTGGCGTATACACAGATAAGTCTATAGTAGATGATTTGTTATTGACGCAGATCAACAACTTCCAACGCTACTTGAGAAGAAATAAAGACAAGCTAAGTCGAGCTTATTACAGAAGTCATTACAACTTATCCTTATTCATTATGAAATTGTACAAATCAAATTATAACAAGAAGATCAAAATCGATCTTGAAGAATTCAAACCCATCATATACAGGTCCTGGGCCGAATCTCAACTAAAATAAATGTGAGGTCCATGAGACCTCACATTCAGTACTGGTGACTACATGCCACCGCCATCTTCCTCGATGATAAAATCGAGAAGCCAAATTATAACATCCATGATTCTGATTTTTGATTAAGAAATCGGGTTAATCAATCGAATCATGACGGTGGCCACTGAACATGAATTCGTTGTAAGCCTGTTGGGCAACATTGCTTAAGAGGCGTTACAGTATATAGTCGGATGTACTTTCAGAATCTTACCCTTGTAGTCTGATTTTTTTCATATAATTTTATAGTGCTTAATTCCAATACTTGCAGGACACTAAATTATTTACCGGACTGAAGACAGGTAACAGGGAAGCTGTTAGGCAAATCTATGACAGCATGCTTCCCAAGGTTATATCCTGGGTCGTTGCGAACAATGGTTCGCAGTCTGACGCTGAAGATGTATTTCAGGAAGCGCTTGAAATTATTCTTCTAAAAATTGAAAAGCTCAATCACAGTTTGAGTGGATTGATAATGCAACTGGCAAAAAGAAGATGGATTGATAAACTGAGGAAGAACAGCAAACAGTGGTCAACGGATTTGAGTGTTATCGATCAGGCATCAGATACAAGTCTGCTTGACGAATTGGTTGAAAAAGAATTGGAATACAACAGATATAAAATTATGGATCTGACCTTCAGGAATCTCAGTGCTACTTGCCAGAAGCTACTGGAATTGCTTAAGTCTGGAAAATCTGTTGATGAATTGGTTAAACTGATGGACTTCAGTTCAGCCAATACTTTATATCGAAGGAAATCGGCTTGCACGAATCGCTGGTCGGAATTAATAAAACAAAATGCTGAATACGAGACATATTTTGTATGAATGGTGAAGATCAAATACTATTTGAACGTTTTCTTGACAATGCATTAACACCTGATGAATTGGATGCATTCAATCAACGCATTGAATCAGATGCAGATTTTAAGGAGGCTTTTGAGATCTTTCAGCAGATGCAATCATTTCTAGGAGAGAAAACAGCCAAATCTGAAGCGCTTGATATTCTAAGAGAAGTACACGACGAAAAAACAGCCAAAGCGTCCAAACCGATGCTTTATTATGTAGCAGCGACGCTACTGATCATAATCGCTTTTGCTTTGCTCTACACTTTAAAGAATCTCAACAAGGCTGCAGATCGAAGTAACTTTGCTGAAATACTTGTGGAAGCCAGTTGGCCAGAATCAAGAGGTACCACTAGCGAGTTGGAGTCTTTGGTCATTCAGTACAGAGCAGATAAGGACCCCAACACTCTTGACCGCATCAAGAACAGTCCCAGCATCCAATCCTTTTCTAAGTATTACTGGTTGTCAGAGATCTACATCCATGAGCAAAATGCAGATAGTGCCTTGGAATATATTAAGCGGAGTCAGCAGCTATCCATGGGTATATATAGAGATCGCTTGATCTATCTGGAAGCCCTGGCATACTTCCTTAAAGAAGATGCCAGAGCGCTTAAGTCCTTACAAGAAAAGCTACCTGCAGATATGGATGAATTCTACAGGGAGCGGGTTCTTGACATTATCATTTAATTAAGGATCTAAATCAATAGTCTCGGGTAAGATTAATTTTGTCTTTTTCCCTCTTATTAAATCCCAAAGACATCTGGATTTCTTGCGGATAGGACCACATTCAAAATCACAATTGGTTTGCATAGGTCTTGTACACCTATTCTCGTCATTTGGTTTCTCTTCACATGGTAGATCAAAGTAATCATATATGTTATATGGCCTTCCAGCAAATTCTGTATTACTACCTGGATTGGCTACCCAGGATTGCTGATTTGGATCAGTACTTAAATCGCTTACTTTAACACAGAATTTGACATACCCTATTGACAAATCTTCACCTGATAAAATATGGCCTCCATCCTTAACACACTTCTTTAGCTCACAGTTGTCAAATTCAAAGGTTACATTCTGTCCATCGACAATTGGAATGATATCTATATCAGAACACTTTTTGTTTCCAACCTGCTTTACATCAATGCAAGAATAATCAAGCCCCACTGGTAAATTCACTTTGATTGAAAAATCTGTAACGGGTTCATAGCTCGTATTTTTAACTTGAGCATGATAACAAACAAAATATTCTTGACCGCATTTATTTATGGATTCTACTTTTACAAAATTTGGGTCATGAGAATCTCTGATCTCTTCTTTATGCTGAGTAATATTACTACTTATCAAGCCACCAGAACCATTATATGCATCTACCTGAAATAACATAGAATAATCTGAAGTATTTTCTGTTACAGGGTAATAAGGCATGAGATTAATTGACGGACGAAGATTAATGTATATGTAATCTACTCCTGAAAAACTGGTTAATGGAATTTCAATTTGAGATATTGGGGATGTACCAAAGTTGTCCAAATTAACATTTATAGGGTAGTAATATGTATCACCTGAAGCAATATCAAAGACTCGAGAAACTGTAAAAGGATTATTTACTTGTATTGGATCACCAGTAGCGTTTTCGATAACTGTATTAAATTTCAACACATACTTTGCAGGCTTAATAATATTTGCAAATTGACTTTGACTTAAAACCAATGTAATATCCTTTCCTCTAACAATATCGTGATTCGCACTTATCGGAGTTGGGGGTGTAGTAATTTCAATTATATGATCTTGATTAGGTCCAGTACTAGAAGTTGAAACTGCTGCTGGAGGCCAGTCATCTCCTTCATAAAGATTTGTCAAGTAGAAATATGCAACATCTGCACTATGATTTTTTACAACTTCAACAGGTTTTAATACAGATGCGTTAAGATTATTTGGTATTGTACCAGACCAACTGTATCTGGAGTTATAATGTTGGCCATCTTCATAAATCACAAAAAAGTCATTATCTGCAAGTGGGTTACATGGTGGACACGGAGGCTCCATATTGACTACATAGAAATTTGATGATAATCCACCATTATCAACCAGCCATTGCCCATCAGCCTGGCCCATCATTAATACAGTATAAAAGATACTTAAGAGTGTTAAAGCAATTTTCATTTTTATTTACGCTTTGTTGATTTAATAATTAACAGCACTATCATAGCAATAAGTGCCAAATACATAACCCATCGATAAGATGTGTTACCAATCACCGGGCTATCATCTCCTACAACAACAAATCCCGCCCAGTAATAGGGATGCCGCTTTTCTCGAGGGACAGAATTCAGATACTTCAGCTTGGCCGATCGCAAAGCTTCAGACTTACTGGCACCCGATTGCAGATACTCATAGAAATAACTCACCAATTCTGAGGTAGAACTGTCATTCGCATTCCACAGAGAGTAGACCACCGCATCAGCGCCTGCAGAAAGAAAACTGCGCCCAAGACTCATAACCCCCTCACCTCTTTCCAGTACACCCAATCCCGTTTCACAAGCACTCAGCACAACCAGATCCAAATCAAAGTTTAATACCTCAATCTGCTCATGGTAGATTCTCTCATCATCATTAATACCATATTGTAAATAAGCCTCATCACCATCTGCAATGGCATGACCCGCATAATGCAATACATTATATGTGTCCGCTTCCCCATCCATAAAATATGCTTCCAGATCCCTTATTTCATAAATCTGCTCGCTGACAGAGGATATAATATTATCGATCTCTTTGCTTGCATTGGGTAATTTATAAATCGAACCGCGTCCCAAGTCCGCCATAGGAACTCGTTCATCATCAGATCCATACGAAGGAAGCATGTATGACAAATTAATAGCGCTCCCCTCTTTCTCATTCATTTCATCATAGGTATTGTATTTATAAGAAATACAATATCTATTGATGCCCATTACATCAGTTTCACATGCCAACGATTCAAAGGGAACTGTATGCAGTACACCATCAGGAATAATAGATAAACGCTCACCCAACTCATCATCTAATGGAGCGAGTAATAACTGATTCAACTCACATGTTATATTAACGTTAGTACTGAATATATTGGATACATAAGCATTATATCTGTCGATCATTTTGTACAATGAATCCGTAGAACCATGTCTTAAGAATCGCAAGCCTGCATTTGTATGACTAAATGAATACACATAATCCGCTCCAACGTAATAATCTATATAATGTCCGGATATCTTTTCGTCATCATTATCGAATTCACAATCAGCCATTTCATCAAGTTGCTCCCTCAACAAGAACATTTCATTTTCAAATAACAGTCTCAAACTGTCGGATGCTTCGAAGGAAATCCTGCGTTGCAAATTGAATACACTGTCCTGCAATACCTTATACTGAAAAAATAAACTGTCAGGCAAACCAGAAAAACATGCTTTAAAGCGTTTTTCCTCATCTAACAATACGGCCTTTGAACGCACAAACAGATTTGCTACTTCATCCAAATCTGCACCCGAGTCACTTTTCTTCTTGTAATAACTATCGATGAGTACATCTAAGAACTTCCTATTGAAATTGACGGCGTACAGCTGAGATCCTGTCATCACATAACGCTTTCTCAACAGTTCGTTTACATACATGCCCAATCCATTAATATTAATCAATGAATCCAATACCATTTCGTCATGAACAGCATTACGCTTTGATACCAATTGTGACATCGTCATAAGAAGTTCTATATAGCTGTTCTCATCATATAGTTCTCGCTTATCCGGGATAGATAATTCTGTAGAGTCAGAACCCCTGTTCAATGAATGAAACCCCAAGGCCAAGCTGCTCGCCGCATCATCATAGTCTTTCAATTCAATTGAATTGCGTGCAAGCTTATTACAAAGTTTGGCAAACTCTCTTCTATATATATTCTCATTGATTTCAATGAAAATGGTCTCAGCTTTCAGGTAAAGCGATTTAGCCTTTCTGTGTGATCCATTCATAAAAGCCAAATCCGCTTCGGTTTCCAAAAGTTGCAATTGTCTTTCCGCATCAGATCTAAACGGGGATGCATATGCAAGTTTTATATGTTCCTCTGCCTTAGCGAGATACCCCATATCCAGGTATAGTTCAACAAGGTTGCTATGATTTGAGATATAGCCTTTATCCTCTAACCTGACAAACTCCAATCCTTTGTTGAAATAATAAATGGCTTTTGTTGGTCTACTCCAGGATCTATACAATCGCCCAAGATTGGTATACAATCGACTTAACTCTTTGAAATCTTTCTTTGCAATAAAGTAGTTCTCACAAATTGAGTAATAGAAAACAGCCTTTTCAAAATTTCCAAGTCGTGTATAGATACTAGCAATCCTATTCTCGATAAACCAAGAGTACATATCGCCTCCGCCTTTATCAGTGAGATAATCATAGGCCTTTTCAAAATAAGTCAGTGCCTTATTGTAATCGCCATAACGTTTCATGTACATGAATGCCATGGATGTCATACTATATCTTATTTGCAAAGAATCCTCCGCACTAGCATTTTCAGGACGCCAATTATAAGCATCGCCAAGTTCAAGCAAATCAATTGATGAGCCTTTTCTCATGTGATGAATAGCGATATCACTCAAGCTTGTAAAATAGTTTTCAATATCATTCACGCGCTTGAATGAATCCAATGCCGTATGATCGAATGTCTGTTGAACTGAATCGGGTTGTGTGCTAGCCGAAAGACCTATACAAAACTGACAAAGCAATACCTGGAAGAGTATAAAGTTGGTGTTTCGCATAATGATGGTCTAACTAAATATAATAATTCCTGACCAAACACCCTGAACGCATTATTAAGATTTTCCATTTCAGCTTTCATCAGGGACATGCTTGAGGAGATACATTAAGAATACCAGCGTTATCAACAGCTAAAAGAAAGCAACTGCCATTAGGAGATTTTAAAATCAGGCCATGCGATGAATCTTTCACGAATACATGGCCCGACTCAACAACTACGTCATCAGCAGCATTAATAGAAAAAACATCCTGATGAGTGCCATCTGGTTGGGCATAAAGGCCTTTACTGATGATAAAACCTGTAAATGCATCATTATCTGCATTGTATCTTATCTCCATATCATCTTCTGCCGTCAGATGAGGCTCATCAGGTAAAATATTAAGCGTGCCAAATGAAATAGTTTCAAAAAACCGAACTGGCGTTTCTATTCCATATGCTGTTGAAGCATTGAATGAAATAGCCCATTTATCTTGTCCGTTATAGATTCCGAATCCAATCGGAAATTTGATATTCGAATCAAAATTAATGGGATTCCCATTCTTTGACTTTAACTCAAGACCCTCGTCACTGGTAAATCTAATGTATGAACCTGTTACTGATGATTGACTATATAGAAAACGCTCACCTTCGTAAATGGTATTGATGGCATATCTGTTCTCCTGTCTGAATCCTATCATTTGCAATAAACAGAATACCAGACTACTGAGCATTCCTTTACCAATGAACAGAAACTGATATCTCTCTATTACCAATTGAATAATTTTTTGTTTCATGGGTGTTTCCATTTCTGGTTCTTGATCAGTTGAGACTTATGCATAATCAACAGGAATCTCTTGAGCTCCTAGTCGATACTAGGCACCAATTTTTTCCTGATGCAATGCCAGTAGATTGTATTGAACTACACGTAAGCCGAGTTGAAATGCATTTTTGGCATCGAGTTTATACAACAGGTTGGACCTGTGTGTCTTGACGGTATCAGAAGACACATATAACTTATTGGCTGTCTCTGCTGTCGTTAACCCTTCTGCCAAGCAGCGTAAAATATCCAACTCTCTGTTCGTGATTCTCTTTGCTGCTGGATTTTTCATAACGGCAAAGTATTATGGACATGATGCAAGAACAGTCGTTACAAGGTTACCAACGGCGTCTACTGTCACTCTGTAGCAATCCGTTCCATTGCTGAGAATAATGCCGCTAGCAGAATCCTCTACATATACATCACCGGCTCCAACATGCAGACTGGCTTGGGGATCATCTTCTGCAATGCCAAGATTGTCATGGAAATATCCCTTACCTCTAAAATAACCAGCATAGGAGATTGTTGATGAGGTCAATTGTGACCATCCTGGATCGTTACTACGATCATAACCAACTATGGCAGCACCTTGATTCGTTCCTTGTAAATCACCGTAAACGGCAAAGTTGGCGCCATCAGTTGCGTTACCAGCAACACCATTTATCCCAAATGCTCTTCCGTTTGAAGATGCACTTGTACGAAGAGATCGGCCTCGAACACCATAACTGAAACTAGAGCTGGTCCCATGATCTGCATCCCCGATAAATAGCCGTCGTTCCGCCACCAAAGGCTGTGATGTCAAAGGCCTTGGCATAAACAGCTACACTGCCATTAACATCATCCAAAGATTGAATGAAAGCAGTAACGCTGGTATTTCCAACATCATTGATTGATAATTCTGATAATTGTCCCGATGTATTCACTCCCAATATTTGTTGGCTGTACATCGATTTGTGCGTTGAGCTGAAATGCAAAACACAATAATAAACTGAGTGCAATTGAATGATTTTTCATGCTTGTAGAATTTGAGTTATTGATTTAATTACAATCTCAAATCTAGATTCAAGCTTATTTTATTTTAAGACAATAATTTGAACTTTTCCCATTCAAAATCAGAGTCTCATACAATCTTATAAATTGAATATCAGCATCTTATATAATACCTATCTATTTTTTTTTCCTATAGGAATCTAGAAATTATTCTTCCACATCATGCTCTCGACAGGCTTGTCCGTGCGGGTATTATACTTGGCATTGGCCTTTTTATTATAATAATTCTCTATACTTCCGTCCACTCTGAAATAGATCAACTGACCGATAGGCATGCCAGCATAAACTCTTACTGGATGTACACAACTGATCTCCAAAGTCCAGGTGTTACAAAATCCTACATCACCTTTACCAGCAGTAGCATGGATGTCGATTCCCAATCTGCCAACACTCGATTTTCCCTCCAAGAAAGGTACTGTATTGTGGGTCTCAGTATACTCCTCAGTAACACCCAGATACAAAGTGCCTGGCTGCAATACAAATCCTTCTGCAGGTATTTCAAATTCCCTGATGGGATTGTGCTTGCGTGCATCCAATTCATTATCAAGGTACACCGCCAGGTAACGCCCCAAATGCACATCATAAGAGTTGGTTCCTAAATTACCCCTCTTGAATGGGTCAATAACGATGTCTCCATTTTCTATGGATTCTAGTATCTGAACGTCTGTGAGAATCATATCTTTATTATCTAGAGGACAAATGTAGAATTTTATGCCCTTACTATTTCAAAAATACCATGAAGAAATAGACACAACAGTTGCTGTGTGGGAAAACGCTGAATCAGAAAGTGAGTTAATTGATTTATTACAACTGGATCAGGCCCAACAAAAGCGTCTTGAAGGACTTCAGGCTTTTAGAAAAAAAGAGTGGTTGTGCAGCCGCACATTGCTGGATACAATTCTGCCTCATAGCAATTACCGCATTTTTAAAGATGGCTTTGGAAAACCCTTTGTAGAGAATAGCCCCTACTTCATTTCCTTAAGTCACTCTCAGAACAGGGCAGCCGTCATAGTAAGCAAGAAACTGGTCGGAATTGATATACAAAGAGAAGAAGCCAAAATAGAAAAACTGCACACCAAGTTTATCTCTGCAGAAGAAATCCAACAACTTGATAATCGAGAGCTGTTTCAATCCTACCATATATTCTGGGGAGCCAAGGAAGCCATGTATAAGGCCTATGGCAAAAAGCAACTCGACTTTAGAAAGCATATGCATATCTATGCTTTTAAATGCTTCAAAAGTTCATTGGAGCTGACTGGCTTTGTTCACAAAAACGACGTGCATCAGGACTACAACATATTCACCGAAATCCTCGAAGATTATCATCTTTGCTACTGCATTCGAGATTAAAATATTAACTATGAAAAAATACCTATTCCTCTTTCTAGTAAGCTTGCTTGCAGCATGTAAGAACGACAAGGAAGTGGCTAATGAATCAACGGAAGTATTTGTTGAGATCCCTGAGGACTTTCTGGATTTCTATGAAAAATTCCACTCCGATTCAGTTTTCCAAGTCAATCATACACTGTTTCCTCTGAAGGAAAAAAGTGATGGCTCATACTGGCAAAAAGCTGAATGGCGGATGCATCAGGCGTTTGATAGCCAGAATGGCTCGTATACGAGAGAGTTTGATAATTTTAATGGTATCCTGATAGAGACGATACTTGAAAAAAACGGTGCCTTCATGATCAAACGCCGTTTTGCCAAATTTGGTGACAGCTATAATCTGATATATTATAGTATTGACAACCAACTGGAAAGGTGGGGTCAGAAAATTCTAGACGATAGTTTGGGTGTATCCCAGGACTCTATCCCCAATAAAACTGAAGCGCAGTAAACTGCGCTTCATCTGTATCTTATATCTATACTTCTAATTCTTCGTAAGCGCTCAATGGCGGACATGTACATATCAGGTTTCTGTCTCCAAAGGCATTGTCAACCCTGGCAACACTAACCCAAAACTTGGATCCGGATTGAAGATATTCCAGAGGATATGCAGCATCTGATCTAGAATATGAATGATGCCACTCATCTGCACTTATCTCCTGGATAGGATGTGGTGCATTCTTAAGTACGTTATCATCCTTGTCAGACTTACCATCCATTATATCCTGTATCTCTCTTCTTATTGACTTTAGCGCATCAATAAATCTGTCAAGCTCTTCTTTACTTTCGCTTTCAGTAGGCTCAATCATGATTGTTCCTGGAACTGGGAAACTCAAAGTAGGTGCGTGAAAACTATAATCGATAAGTCTCTTGGCTACATCTTCCGCTTCGATGCCGAAGGCTTTGAATTCTCGAAGATCAACAATTAATTCATGTGCACAGTAACCAATCTTATTGGTGTACAATATGCTGTAATCATCTGATAGACGTGCTCTTATGTAATTGGCGTTTAGAATCGCATACTCAGTGGCTTTTCTAACACCTATCTTACCAAGCATTCTGATATAAGCATATGAAATAAGTAGAATGCTGGCACTTCCGTATTCAGCAGCTGAAATAGCTGGGATTGCGGTCGTCTCATTTTCACCATAAACATGACCAGGTAGGAAAGGCAGTAGTTTTTCATTTACACATACCGGACCCATACCCGGACCTCCACCACCATGAGGAATGGCAAATGTCTTATGAAGATTGAGATGGCAACAGTCTGCATGGATAGCACCCGGGCTTGTCAGACCTACTTGTGCATTCATGTTTGCTCCATCCATATAAACCAAACCTCCAGCATCATGAATATTATCACATATTGTGATAACATCTTCTTCAAATACCCCATGCGTAGACGGGTAAGTGATCATGATACCAGCCAAGCGATCCTTGTACTGTTCAATTTTATCATTGAGATCATCAAGTGAAATGTTTCCATTTTCATCACAAGCGGTAACCACCACTTTCATTCCGGCCATAACTGCACTAGCAGGATTGGTACCATGCGCTGAAGAAGGTATCAAAACAATATCCCTGTGATCATCACCATTATTAAGATGATAAGCCCTGATCATCATAAGCCCGGTATACTCACCCTGAGCGCCTGAATTCGGCTGTAAAGTACAACCCGCAAATCCAGTGATTTCAGAAAGATATTCACTCAATTCTGTAAATATCTGCGCATAACCTTCCATTTGGTTGGCCGGCGCAAATGGATGCATGTTTGAAAACTCGGGCCATGATACCGGAATCAATTCAGTTGCAGCGTTCAGTTTCATAGTACAACTGCCCAATGCTATCATGGAATGCGTAAGCGATAAATCTTTGTTTTCAAGTGACTTGATGTAACGCATCATTTGAGTCTCAGTGTGATAACTGCTGAACACGGGGTGCGTCATGAATTCACTTTCTCTGACCAATTGTTCAGGTATACCTGAAGGAATACCATTGCTGCTCGTTTGTGAAGCTTTGAAGTCGAAGCATGCTTTAATGTCATCAAGATCCTCATCCTGGACTGTCTCGTCCAGACTTATCATCACATTTTCTCCATTATAGAAGAAATTGATCCCCATGGATTCACTTCTGTTTTTTAATTGCTCTTGATCGCTCTTATCCATTTGAATGGTCAGCGTATCGAAGAAGAAATTATTTTCAATCTTCAAGCCTTTCTCTTTCAAATAGTGATATAGCTGAGCCGTTTTAGTGTGAATACCCTGTGCTATACCTGTAATACCTTTAGGACCATGGTAACAAGCATACATAGAAGCCATAATGGCCAGTAATGCTTGTGCCGTGCATATATTAGATGTAGCCTTTTCACGTTTGATGTGTTGCTCCCTGGTCTGCAAAGCCATTCTCAAAGCTTGTCGACCATGTCTGTCCTTTGACACACCAATTATTCTTCCCGGAATTTGTCTTTTGTATTTCTCGGTGGTGGCAAAAAATGCTGCATGAGGTCCTCCACATCCCATAGGAACACCAAAGCGTTGCGTATTTCCTACAACGATATCTGCTCCCCATTCAGCAGGAGGCTTCAATAAAGTAAGACTCATAAGGTCAGCAGCAACAACAAGCATCATATCTGCTTCGGAAAGCTTCGCAGCGAATGCGCTGTAATCTTCTACATTCCCTTTTGAGTTTGGATATTGTAACAAGACACCAAAGTACGCTTCGTCGTGATTGAAACTATCCCAATCTCCGATGACAACTTCAATACCAAGTGGCTTGGCTCTGCCGACTACGACATCGATGGTTTGTTGGAAAGTATTAGTGTCTACAAAAAACTTATTGCGAGGCGTCTTGGCTCTTTTATTCTTTACACCATAAGCCATGATCATGGCTTCCGCCGCGGCTGTACCCTCATCAAGAAGTGAAGCATTAGCCAACTCCATACCTGTAAGGTCCGAAACCATGGTTTGAAAATTAAGCAGAGCTTCCAGTCTTCCCTGAGCTATTTCTGCCTGGTAAGGCGTGTACTGTGTATACCAGCCTGGATTTTCAAATACATTTCGAAGAATAACAGATGGTGTAATCGTACCATAGTATCCCTGACCTATATATGATCTAAAAACCTTGTTTTTAGAAGCGATTTGCTTCAATTCTCTCAGGTAGGCATATTCAGATAATGCATCTGGAAGATCGAGCTCATCTTGAAGTCTTATAACGTCTGGAATTGTCTTTTCCATCAGCTCATCCAGATCGGATACACCAATGGCAGAAAGCATTTCTTTTTTCTCGGAAATATCAGGTCCTATGTGCCTGTTTTCAAACTTATCAGCATACATAGCTTAGGGTTTATTTATACTAAAAACTGTAACCAGAAAATTAGGTTCAAAGTTAACCCTAAGTTGTAATTCTATAGCTTAAAAGCTTTTTTTATTTTATCAACATAATCCAGTTTTTCCCATGTGAAAGTCTCCACTTTTTTCTTTACAACTTTCCCGGATCCATTGACAAATGAGAACTCTTTTATTTCAGATTTGCGACCCATATGACCATAGGCAGCTGTATCTGAATATATAGGGTTACGCAACTTGAGCCTGCGTTCGATAGCATATGGTCTCATATCAAATAAATCATAAACTATCTTTGCTATTTCACTATCCGTTTTATCAACCTTAGATGTTCCATAAGTATTGATATAAATGTTTGTTGGTTTGGCCACGCCTATAGCATAGGAAACCTGAACCAATACCTCCTTACATACACCTGCAGCAACAAGGTTCTTCGCAATATGCCTTGTAGCATATGCAGCGGATCTATCCACCTTAGAAGGATCCTTACCTGAAAAAGCACCACCACCATGAGCTCCTTTTCCACCATAGGTGTCAACAATGATTTTTCTTCCTGTAAGTCCTGTATCACCATGAGGCCCTCCGATGACAAATTTGCCTGTAGGGTTAACATGATATGTAATTCTGCCTTCGAACAGTTTCTTAACCGATCTTTTACACTTCTTTATAACACGTGGAATTACGATCTCTTTAACGTCTTTTTTAATTTTGGCCAGCATTTTGCGCTCTGAATCAAAATCATCATGTTGTGTACTCACAACGATTGAATCAATAGCCAAAGGTTTGTGGTCGTCTGAATACTTGATTGTAACCTGAGACTTAGAATCAGGTCTAAGATATGTCATTAACTTACCTTCCTTACGTATTGCAGATAGTTCAATCAATATCTTATGAGAAAGATCCAATGCCAAAGGCATGTAATTTTCTGTCTCATCAGTTGCATATCCGAACATCATTCCTTGATCACCTGCACCCTGATCTTCTTTCTTCTTTCTATCAACACCTTGATTAATATCAGGTGACTGTTCGTGAACGGCTGATAAGATACCACATGAATCCGCATCAAACATATACTCCGATTTGGTGTAGCCAATGCGTCTGATCACATCTCGGGCAATTGCGGGGATATCCAGGTAGGTTTTTGTTTTCACCTCTCCAGCTACAATGACTTGGCCTGTTGTAACCAAGGTTTCGCAAGCTACTTTCGATTCTTTATCAAATGCGATAAAATGGTCGACCAATGCATCTGATATCTGATCTGAAACCTTATCCGGGTGACCCTCTGAAACCGATTCTGATGTAAATAAATATGGCATATGTGAAATATCTTTTTTTAAATGAACCTCAAAAATCTTAATTAATTTTGACTTTATGTAGTAATTCCTCGCCCAGAAAACCTTCAAGCATATCTCCAGGACTAACAGGCCCAACACCAGCAGGTGTTCCGGTATATATCAGATCTCCTTTTTCCAGTGTAAAAAAGTCTGAAACATATGATATTATCTTGTCAAAAGGGAAGATCATCAATGACGAATCACCATCTTGAACACATTCCCCATTTTTAAAAAGTCGGAATTTTATCGCCCCTTCTTTGTAATCTCCAAAAGACTTGAAATCTGATAAAGTAGCAGCATTGTCAAAAGCTTTTGCTTTCTCCCATGGATGCCCCTTTGCTTTACAAGCCGCTTGAATATCTCTGGCGGTAAAATCTATACCCAAAGCAATTGCATCGATATGATCAAGCGCTTCTTCCATTCCAATTTGACTCCCACCCGTTCCAACACGCAAGACCAGCTCTAGCTCGTAATGAAGATCTTTTGTAAAGTTTGGTATTGTCATAGCGCCCGTCGTATTCAAAGCTGTTTGAGGCTTGATGAATACCATCGGCTCTGTGGGCACTTCATTATTCAACTCTCTGGCATGTGCCACATAATTTCTACCTATGCAAATAATCTTCATAATTCCATATTAGAATTTAACGTTGATGAGCCCACATAAGTCTTTCACTTCCCTTATAGTTTCCTGCGCACGCTTACGGATTTCAGCACTTGAATTTTTAATCTCATACTTCACCTGCTTCTTATCCTGAGTTATTTCATTTTTGCGTTCCGTGAAAGCATTGCTCAACTCTACAAGAGCATCAGCAACAGCTTGCTTAAGATCTGAATACTTTAATGCGCCTTGATTATAATCCTGCATCAAAGAATCATGTGCTTGACGTTTATCAGAGGCTTTTAACAACTCGAAGAGATTCGACACACCAGCGCTCATTTCGCCCTCCTTGCTTTCTCCTGTATCTGTAACAGCGGATCTTACTTTCTTTCTAATGACCTGCTCATCTGAAAATACACTGATATTGTGTTTCTCACCCGCACTCTTACTCATCTTGCGTTCAGGATCTGCCGTTGATCTTATCTTAGGCGTCTCTGTAAATAGAATCTCAGGTAGCACGAAGTAGTCCTTGCCCACCTGATTGTTAAATCTTTGAGCTATCTCCTTGGTCAATTCAAGATGCTGTTTTTGATCTGCACCTACGGGTACATAATCAGCTCTGTAAATCAGAATATCAGCAGCCTGCAAAACGGGATAATCAAATAGACCAACAGAAATAAATCCATCTCCGCCTCCTTTACTCTGCATACTCTTATCCTTGAATTGGGTCATATTCTCAACCCTACCCATTGCCGCAAAGTTGTTGAAGATCCAACATAACTCCGTATGTTCAGGAACCAATGACTGAATAAACAATGACTCTTTATTCACGCCCAGTGCCAATAAATTATATATCAGTTCCCAGGTATTCTCTCTGAGTTTCTTGCTGTTATAAGGCATCGTCATGGCATGATAATCCACGACAGCATACAGACACTCATATTTTTCCTGTAATGCAACCCAGTTCTTTACAGCACCAAAGTAGTTTCCATAATGTATGTCTCCTGTGGGTTGAATTGCTGATAATACACGTTTCATGATCTAATTTTTAAACAGTCGCAATAACTGAAATTTCTACATTTACAAATTTTGGAAGATTTGCCACCTCAACCAATTCTCTGGCAGGTGCCACAGCGTCATCAAAAAATTCAGCATAGACCGAATTGATTCTGGAGTAGTTATTCATGTCGCTGACAAACACACTTGCCTTAATCACATTCTCAAATCCCATTTCCGCAGCCTTCAATATGGCTCCAATGTTGCGCAGCACTTGCCTTGTTTCAGACTCTATATCTGATGTAACCAAATCCCCTGTTTCAGGATCAATGGCAATTTGCCCGGAGACAAACAACAGATTGCCTGTCATTACAGCTTGATTGTAAGGACCTACTGGAGCAGGTGCTTTGTCGGTTTGAATGATTCTTTTTTCCATGGATATTAATGCTTGTGTTACAAACTAAAAAACCCTTTGTACCTGGATACAAAGGGTTCATATATATCTTTTGCTATAAGACTAATCCTCGTCTTCGACAGCTTCGATAACTACTTTGCCTTTGTAGTACATCTCTCCTTCGTGCCAATAAGCACGGTGGTAAAGATGAGCCTCACCTGTCTTTTTGCATACAGCTATCTGAGGAATAGTCGCTTTTTTGTGCGTTCTTCTCTTTCTTTTTCTTTGCTTGGATATCCTACTCTTCGGATGTGCCATTTTTAGTCGTTTTTTGTAATTTTCAAATCCTTTAAAACCTCTCCGAAAGGATTATTGGAATCTGGATTCTCGTTTTCAGAACTCAGTATATCCAATACTTTCATATTACAGGGCTTGGGCTCGTCATCTTCACAATTGTAAGTCTTGATCAGAGGAAGCGACAATATCGTCTGCTCATAAAATATATCCGCAAGTTCAACATGGTGGCTTTCTGGATGGATGTAGATGATATCTTCTTCCTCCCTTTCCTCCTCATCAAACTTGATGATAAATTCTGATTCAAAACTCAAAGGCAACTGAATGACCGCTGTACAACGATCGCACTCTGTCTCAATTGTGCCAGAAACTTCAAATCGAAGTTCCATATGATCGTGCTTTCTTTCCAACTCCACGCTTGCACCCAATTTACCCTTTTGAACAGGAGAGTCTTCAAACTCCGAAAAAAATCTTTCATCCAGTTCAAAATCAAAATTGTGTACACCGTATTTCAATCCTTTGAATGGAATTGAAAATTGCCTGAGCACCTGCATTTTAAAGATCGTTTAAAAGTGAATGCAAAAGTAGTTGTTTTTTGGGCAATAATGCAAATAGAAATTTGATTTTTTAACGAAAAGCCTTTCGTACATAATCACATATGCTAGAAGCAGTTATCCGGTCTTTCCTGCATGACAATGACATTGATCGATTGTCCCATCATAATCCTTGAAGAATCCCCGGCTACTGGCATTTGCTGGACAATAAATGCGGAGTCTAAAGGACAAGTTATCAATCCGCGCTTTTCTATCCTCCCAAGCTTGAGTTGACTCCTTCCCAATTTCCATTTTGCATTGCCCAACATATCACAAACCAAATCCGGTACGGCCACCTCTCCACCTTCACGTTTGCTCAACACAAATTCAAGAGATCCACCGGTTTTTATAGCAATATCTGTCTTTCTGCCTTCTTTTCCATCGATGAGCTTGTCTTCATACCAGACCTCCAGAATGTGATCCGGCTCCCCAGCGTCATATTTATAGCTCTTTATCGAGGCATCGATTTCCAAATGCGCCAGCGATCTGCTCACACTATTGTATTCCCTGCCATACATTATAGGCAAGTCTTCAAGTTTATTCGTGGTAGCGCTATATCTTGCAATGTCGACATAGACCTTTCGTTTCTCCTTCACCAGTGAACCAGGAACAGGATTCTGATTGATTATCGTACCGCCTTCTACACCTACCTTGAAAAGAGAATCATTAACTATGATCTCAAAGGATTTATCCTTTGCATCTGGCCCCGCTTCTTCAATATGCATGCCCCTGTAATCAGGCAATTCTATTTTTTGCCCATGATGGGTATAGGCCCTTAGCCATAATAGAATGCCAAAGAACACAACAAGGATAAACAATCCCATTGAGCCCAGATGAATTAGAAATCGCTTCAGTGTCATATACGCATCATATTATTCGAATTACAAATATAACCATATTGAGGCAACACAAATTGCACGCTTTGGCCTGTTATTGAATGACATCTCCAGCCATAATTCATGCAAACTCACCGGTAAACTAGAAAAGGAAATTTATTTTTATGCCTATACACTTAAGACTATGCGCTATTTACTTGTTTCAATACTTATAAGCCTATCCTCACATATACTGCTGTCACAACAAAAATTGATGACACCAGAAACTTATGATGAATGGAAATCCATCAGCGATGTTCAGATTTCAGATAATGGACAATGGATCAGCTATGAATTGACTGTAGAAGATGGAGACGGTCAGCTCATTCTATACAACACGGAATCTCAGCAGTCAAATTATTTCGATCGTGCAAGTGAAGCCCAATTCAGTGCTGACAACAGCTTCATATCATTCCGAATATCTCCTTCAGTTGACACCATCGATAGCTTAAAACGGGCCAAAACAAAAGACAAAGATCTGCCGCAAGACTCCCTCGGTATTTTCCATCTGAACAATGCTGTCTACGACAAATTCGCCAATCTTGATTCGTACAAGATGCCTGAAGAATCGGCTGGCCTTATTGCTATTCACCTCAAACCAAGCACAGAAAAAGATTCCACTGCTGTAAAGGATGAAAGCGATGATAATGGAAGCCAACTTATAGTTTATAATAGCACCAGGAATGAAATAAGACAATACCCCTTTGTCAAAGATTACAGCTGGTCTTCCAAGAGTGACAAACTTTTAATTCATCATACGGGGTCTGACTCTGTAAACACCACACATCTTGACATTCTTCATGGTAATGATCTATCCCTGACCAATATCTATGAAGGGAAAGCCGAAATCTTAAAAATGGCTTTGGACCAAAAAGGTATGTATGCCTGCTTGGTTGGCACAGAAGACAGTATAGACCATGATGTAGCAGATATGCGAATAACACTCTACAATATCGCTGAAAATAAACTTGACTCTGTCGATGCGCAAGCCTCCGGAATTCTACCCGATGCATGGAAAATTAGTCATCACTTCAAGCCATACTTTTCTGAAAATAGCCAAAGGCTGTACTTCGGCATCAATCCGATTCCTGAGCTTGAAGACAGCACCTTACTCGATAAGGAAAAAGTCAAACTTGAAATATGGAACTACAAAGATGGTATGCTCTACACGCAACAAAACAATCAACTGAAAAGAGAAAAGAAAAGATCCTATTTGATGATGTGGGACTTGAGCAACAACGCTTTCGCACAGTTGAGCGATCTGGAATATCCCGAAGCGGTGGTCGATGACAAGCACGTATCCAGGTATGTTGTAAGTTACAATGACAGACCGTATCAAAAATACATTACACAACTGGGCTACGCATTTAAGGATGTCTTTTTAATCGATACAGAGACAGAAGAATTGATGACAGTGGCAGACAGCATCCAGGGATATCCGAGGATGTCTGCCCATGAAAGATATGTGTATTGGTATAACAATCATGATACAGCGTGGCACGCTTACAATATTGCGAAAGATGAACATCTGCAATTAAGTTCATCCTCCTTTTATGATGAAATAAATGACCGCCCCATGCATCCCTACCCTTCCGGCCAGTGGGGCTGGACTGAATATGATCAACACCTACTGGTCTACGATCATTATGATATGTGGAAGATCGATCCTTCTTCAGGAGAACAAATAAGACTTACAAATGGAAGGGAAGACCGTATCCGCTACCGTTATATCTCCCTGGACAATGAACTTAAGAGTCTTCCGGCAGATACCACTGTGATGATCAGCCTCTTCGATGAAAAAGATAAATCTTCAGGCTATGCGCTTTTGGACATCAGCTCTGGAAAAATGTACATGCTCGAGAAAGGTCCATTCCAATACAGCACCAGACCTTATAAAGCTAAGGATGCTGACGTCATGGTTTTTTCCAAACAATCATTTGACCTATTCCCAGATCTTATCCTGACAAACGGCATGCTTAAAGACCAGAAAGTTATTTCAAATGCCAATCCACAACAATCTGAATATGCCTGGGGAACGATCGAACTCTTTCAGTGGAAGGATCCGGACGGTATACTTACAGACGGACTGCTGGTCAAGCCACCAGGATTTGATCCATCGAAGAAATATCCTTTAATCGTCAACTTCTATGAACGTTCTTCGCAGAGATTGCACAGCCATAGAAGACCATACCCACATCGCTCAACTATCAATTACAGCTATTGGGCAAACAAAGGTTATGTGATTTTTAATCCGGATGTCAAATATAAGGTCGGTTATCCCGGGCAAAGTTGTTATGACGCAGTCATGTCCGGTGTAGATGCCTTGCTAAAAGAAGGATATGTTGATGAATCCAGGATGGGTCTTCAGGGTCACAGCTGGGGAGGCTACCAAATAGCTTATCTCCTGACTAAAACAAACAGATTTGCCTGTGCTGAAGCCGGAGCACCTGTGGTTAATATGATAAGTGCTTACGGAGGCATCCGTTGGGGAAGTGGGATGAGTCGTATTTTCCAATACGAAAAAACACAAAGCAGAATTGGCGCTACCATCTGGGAAAATCCAGATCTCTACATAGAAAATTCACCTGTCTTTGAATTGGACAAAGTGGAAACACCTGTTTTGATACTGCACAACGACCAGGATGGTGCTGTCCCTTGGTATCAGGGCATCGAATACTTTGTTGGCCTTCGCAGACTCAACAAGCCTTCATGGATGCTCAACTACAATAATGAACCTCACTGGCCTGTCAAGAGACAAAACAGATTGGATTTCAATAAGCGTCTTGAGCAATTTTTTGACCATTATCTAATGGATAAGCCCATGCCGGAATGGATGTATTCCGGGGTACCAGCCGTGGAGAGAGAGACAAACGACGGATTCCAATTGATGCCATCGGACAGATAATACAATGTAAATTGCTTTATTTGGCACAGATATGATATGCAAAATACCTCACGCCAACCGGGCCTTTTGCTGCATCTTATTGATACTATGAATACTTTTTTTATAAATATTTTTTGTGTTAAGCCGTTAAAAAAGTGACCTTTATCATGAATATGAGCTTGAATAATTTTGTTCTCCTGCTTCTTCTCGTCCTGGTCACTTCATGCAACAATGAAATTACCCAGCAACTTGAACCCAAAGGCGTGGCCCTTGGAAAGATGAATGAGATAGTTGTTATCAGTGATGAACAATTGTGGGACAGCATGGTAGGTGATACTTTCAGATATTACTTTGAATCAGCATATCCCATTCTTCCCGTTCCTGAACCTATGTTTGATATCAGACATTTCAGCGTCGAAGAAATAGAAGCACAACCCCTTAGAAAAGAGTTACGGACTTATGTTATCCTAAGCAATCTTGCAGATGAGAATTCACCGGCTACCAATATGGTTATGAATGATCTCGGGGATGAAAAGTATTACCGCGCCAGAACCAAATCTGAATTGAATTCTTCTGTGGGAAAGGACAAATGGGCCAGAGGTCAGGTGCTTTTCTACGTGTTTGGCAATACGCATGATGAGATAGCAGCATCAATTCGCAAACATTTCCCGGCTATAGCACGCAGGGTGAATGATCACGATGAAAAACAACTAAAGTCTACAATATACATTGACAGAATCAATAAGGGACTCAGCAAAAAGGTAAAGGAAGACTTCGGGCTTGAAATTGAAGTTCCAGGAGAGTATCAGGTTGCAGCTGAAGACACTAAAGACAATGTACTTTGGTTAAGAAAAGATACCAAGGATGCCATTCTAAATATGGTTTTCAGATCACTTGACTATAATGACCAGGCACAGTTAGCCATGGAAAACATGATCAAATTGCGCAACGATTTTGGAGCCAAGTATGTAAGCTCTGACATTGAGAATGATGCCATGGTCGTCAATGACAAAGACCTGCCGGTATATGAATATACTTTTGAACTGGATGGAAAGTATACCAAGGAATTCCGTGGTGTTTGGGAAATGACTGACAGTTTTGCTGGAGGTCCGTTTAATACATATCTAATCGTCGATGATGAGAACAGACGCATCATATATGCCGATGTCTTTGTAATGGCTCCTGGTGTGAGCAAGAGAAACTACATGATGCAATTGGATTACATCATCAAATCAGGCAAACTAATTAACCAGACTGGTATCTAAAGAAATGCGTCATAGTTTTGATATTTTTACGATAACAAAACTTGATACATTTGAATATCTACAAGAAGTATGCACAACTATTGGTGCATTATTGCCTCGAACTTAAAGAAGGAGAAAATCTATATATATCCACCAGCTTCCTTGCTGAACCTTTGGTAAAAGAAATCTATCGCGAAGCGACATCCATTGGTGTGCATGTCGAAACAGATTTTAAAATGAGCGATCAGGCCAAGATTTTTCTTGATAACGCTCCAGAAAGTCTATTGAAGAAACATCCTGTTTTCTTCAAGCATGCCATAGAGCATTTTGATGCTTATCTCAATATCAGAGCACCTTATAATCTCAATGAAAATAGCAACTTGGATTCTACAAAACGCAAAATGCGTTCCGGGGCTATGTCTGAAATCAACCAATTATACTTTGAACGAACGGCACGCAGAGATGAGCCTGGAGGCCTTAAAAGAAGTCTGTGCCAATTTCCCACACAAGCCGCAGCTCAGAAAGCCAATATGTCACTTGAAGAATACAGCGAATTCGTATTCAACGCATGTCAGCTTTTTGAAGATGATCCGAAAGCAGCCTGGGTCAAACTAGGCAAAGAACAACAAAGAATCAAGGAATATCTTGACAGGGTCAGCATCATTCAATACAAAGCTGATCATACCGATATCAGTTTTTCAGTGGAAGGAAGAACCTGGATCAATTCAGATGGAAAAACCAATATGCCATCAGGGGAGGTGTTTTCAGCTCCAGTAGAAGACAGTGTAAATGGGAAGGTACACTTTACTTTCCCTTCAGTGTATATGGGTAAAGACGTCAGTGGAATTACCCTTTGGGTTGAAAATGGCTTGATCAAAGAATGGAAAGCCGATCAAGGTCAGGATTTACTTGACGAGGTCTTCTCAATTGAAGGCGCTAATCAGTTCGGAGAAGTCGCCATTGGCACCAACTATAAGATTCAAAGATCAACCAGGAATATCCTTTTTGATGAAAAAATTGGAGGCACGATACATATGGCTGTAGGACAATCCTACAAACAATGCGGTGGTCTTAATACCTCTGCTATACATTGGGACATGATCACAGATATGCAGGAATCCGGTCAGATTTATGCAGATGGTAAGCTGATTTATGAAAAAGGGAAATTTCTAATTTAGAATATTAATGCCCGTCATCCAATAACTCTCGAACACCAAATCCGATAGGATTCATTCCCATCTTTTCAGGAACGTCATCATCGAAGTCTTCCCACTCGATAACTTCCTTGAGGAATTCTTCTGTGTATCTGATGATAAAAGGGACCTTCATTTCATGAGGCCTCAAAATCTCCAATGTACGTGGTGGCTTGGGTTGGCCGTATCCCTCGATATAAGGATACATGATCATAATCATGATTTTACCATTAAAGAGTTGCTGAAAGATCAGAGAACCGTTTGACTTAATAAATGGTCTCTTAGTCTTATTCCCAGGAAGTTTTTCAGCAATTCCACTGATCTCTGTTCCCAGTGACATACCAATAACTTCAAGGTTTTCTATTTCATCCTTAACCTCTACATAAGCTGGCAACTTGGTCTGGTTAATTATATCATTCAGGGTATCCACAATCATGTCCTTGAGCGAAGCACCCCACTCCTTTCTGTAGTTCTTTGTATTACTTAGAATGGTTTGATAGGTTTCTACCTTGGTTGATATATTTGAATATTTCATTTAAATCAATTGTTTTACAAATATCTAATAATCCATCAACTTCTGAATCGCTTTCTGTAATCTATGGAGACCTAAATACTGATCTTCAAGCTCTTTCGCAAAAGGAACGGGTGTATCAAGACTCGCCACACGCACAACAGGACCATCCAGATGTTCAAAGAGATGTTCTGTAATATGCGCCGATATCTCTGCACCCAATCCTCCAAATAAACTATCCTCGTGAAGGATTAATACTTTACCAGTAGTTTGCACAGTTTCAGCTATGCGTTCATAATCAAGCGGAACCAAACTGCGCAGGTCAAGGATATCTGCATCCACTCCCATTTCCTCACAACAATTCTTTGCCCAATGCACAGCAGCGCCATATGTGATTATTGATACGTCACTTCCTCTCTTCGTAAATACGGCTTCCCCTATCGGTGCGTTATAATATCCAGAAGGAACCTCCCCTTCTAATGATCTGTACAGTGCCTTATGCTCAAAAAACATAACAGGATTCGGATCTTCAAAAGCAGCAATCAAAAGTGCCTTAGCATCAGCCGGATTCGAGGGATATACTATTTTCAAACCTGGCACATGACTGAACCAGGCTTCATTGGATTGCGAGTGAAATGGTCCGGCAGCCACTCCAGCGCCGGTTGGCATACGAATCACAACATCAGCATTATGATTCCATCTATAATGAATCTTGGCAAGATTATTCACAATCTGATTGAATCCACATGTTACAAAGTCTGCAAACTGCATTTCAACCATCGACTTGATTCCGTGCATGCTTAATCCCAATGCTATTCCTATAATTGCACTTTCACACAATGGCGTATTCCTAACACGATCAGCTCCAAACTTGTCAACAAACCCCTCAGTAATCTTAAACACCCCGCCATAATCTCCGATATCCTGGCCCATGAGCACAGTGTCATCCCAGCGTTTCATAACCTCATTTAATCCATCGGAAACAGCATCTACAAAACGCATCGTAGAGGCTTCACTTTCCGCCGGAGAATCTACATGGCTGTGCCCCCGGTATACATCTTCAAGCTCTGATGACACATCCACAGTAACCGACTCCGCTTCATCGGCTATTTTGAGATGTTCCTTTATTTCATTTTTTATGGATGCCCTGTGCGTATCAACAAAATCCTGGTCAATAACAGATTCTTCAATCAAATACTTCTCAAAATTATTGATCGGATCTTTCACAGCCCACTCATCCATCAGTTCTTGAGGTACATACTTGGTTCCCGAAGCTTCTTCATGTCCACGCATTCGGAATGTACGACATTCAATGAGAATAGGTCTTGGCTTCTTTCTTATTTTATTGCCCAACTTCTTTAGCAGGGAATAGACTTCCAGAATATTATTTCCCTCAATGCTATATGACTCAATTCCATATCCTATGCCTCTATCTGCGAGTGATGCACATCTATATTGTTCGTTGGTTGGGGTAGACAGTCCGTAGCCATTATTTTCAATGACGAAAATAACTGGCAAGTCCCAAACTGCTGCTACGTTCAATGCCTCATGAAATTCTCCTTCACTTGTACCTCCTTCACCGGTAAAAGCAATACTCAACTTTGCTTCTCCTTTCAATTTATGTCCCAATGCAATTCCGGATGCCACTGAAAGTTGAGGTCCAAGATGAGATATCATTCCCCAGATCTTGTATTCCTTTGTGCCAAAGTGAAAAGACCGATCTCTTCCTTTGGTGAACCCTGACGGCTTGCCTTGCCATTGTGTGAATAGCCGGTGCATTGGCACCTCTCTTCCGGTAAAGACTCCAAGATTTCTGTGCATCGGAAATACCCACTCATCATCTTCAAGAACAGATGCACAAGCAATGGAAATGGCCTCCTGCCCTATGCCCGAAAACCATTTAGATACCTTGCCCTGCCTGAGCAATGAAAGCATCTTTTCTTCTATAAGTCTTGGTTTGAGCATACCCAGATACAGCTCTCTGAGCTTCTTATCAGATATGCCCTTCCTGTTGTATTCCATATTCTGTTTTTATTGAATTGAAATCCCGACAAAGATGCCTATTTAAATTGAATTGTGGTCTCTAAGAGAGGACTGATCTGAGGACATCAAGGCATTTTAAATCTCTGAATCCTTCAAGATGTAATTTGTAATACTCTACCAATTTATCAAGCAATATATTCCTGTCTTCTTTAGCTATCTCAGGATCGGCTTTGCCTGAAATCAGCTGATGCAAAGCAAGACTTAGTTTCTCATCAAGAATATGCTTGTGCCTTACATCATTATCAATAAATGCGCCTTCAAGCAAATCAAAGTATGGAACCTCAAGATCATAATTGTTATTGGGCGCAAAGCCAAGATAATGACTCAATTCCAGTGCAAATAAATGTGGAAAGAATCGAAGCCTCGGAGAATTTGTATCCAGATCAATAAGTTTGTGTTTCAGAAATTGATATAAGACTTCATTGCTTTCGCGTTCCTTAATGGCGTTCCTGGATAGGTCAACGACAAACATGGCTACAGATGACTTGACAACATCCAGATTGAGGCTCTCGTAACGCACCAGCAACTGCGCTTCTTTAATACGGTTTAGCCTTTCTTCACTCTTATAAGCAACACACTCGATGATATTCATTGGATGGAAGATGTTGGCTTGGCGTGACTTGGCCTTTCTTACACCACCCACGATAAATGATAACAAGCCATGCTCCTCGGTATAGATATCAAGTATCACACTCGTTTCTGAATACTTCAAACTTCGAAATACAATGCCCTTGGATTTAAATGTGCCTGCCAGTTTCGTCTGATTTAAATTATCACTTAGAATTCCCAGCCCTTAATAGGATCTTGTTTGTACTTGCTCTTGGTCGCGAGCCTCTGTTTCTGTCTGTCCCAAATTAATCGCGCAAAAGTGACATGGATTGGAGATACACTTGTTTCCATAGCTTTTGCAATGCTCTTTTCGGTGACGTCAAGTCGATACAGATAACTCATCAACAGGTCTGGATCAGCTTTTAACAGTTGTTCTACACGGTCAGCGATGTGCATAATCATTTCTTCATCAGCCAATTCCAAAGGAATATTGATATCAAGGTCATCCCCTATTCTGTTTATTATATCCTTGCGTTTCTCTTCCATGGTTATTAACAGCGAAGTTAAGGCTTATTCAAATTAGCTGCATAGCTTCCATTTCTTCAATGATCGAGCGATCATTTCGCAATCTTGGAACTTTGTTTTGTCCTCCGTACTTACCTTTTGATCGCATCCATTTTTCAAAACTTCCCTTTTCAACAACATTCAGTTTCAAGGTACTTAAAGCCAGATCACCATAACGCTTCGCATCATAATCAGAATTGAGCTTGCGCAATGTATTGTCAAGGGATCGTGCAAACGCATCGATATGTTCGGGCGCTTTCATAAATTCAATGATCCATTCATGACCTCCCTTTTCTTTTGTATTCATATATCTGGGACCAACCGTATAATTCCAAACCCTACAATCAAAAAGTTTACAAGTTTCAGTTAATGCCGTCTCAACATTATGGATACTTAACTCTTCCCCAAAAACATTTATCATAGATTCCGTACGCCCAACTATCTTGATTCTTACAGGATCCAAACTCTTGATTCGCACAACATCCCCCATCAGATATCTGTATAAGCCAGAACTATTGCTTATCACAAGCGCATAGTCCTTATCCAATTCTATCTGAGATATATCAATGGCTTTGAGCTCTCCAGTCCGATAAGAGGCCATCGGAATAAACTCAAAGAATATCTCATTATCACATAACAACATCATACCCTCCGATTGGCTGTTGTCTTGTATAGCAAAGTATCCCTCGGAAGCATTATAGACCTCACGATATATAACTTGATCTGAAGGAAGATACTTTTTGAATTGATTTCTATATGGTTCAAAATCTACACCCCCATGCAAGAATGACCTTAAATTGGGCCAAATATCAAGCATATTCTCCGCACCCCTTGAATCCAGAATTTCTTCGAATAAAACTATCAACCATGTAGGAACACCAGCAACAAGAGTCACGTTTTCAGCACTGGTAATCTCTGCCATAAGCTTGATCTTTTTATCCCAATCCGGCAATAATGCCGTCTCAAAATCAGGGGTATAGAATCGCCTTCCAATAGGTGGAAAGTGTTTGATAATGATCCCTGAAATATCGCCGGCGTGCTTCCCGGAATCCAGTCTTTCCACACTGCCTCCCATGATCAGACTTTTATCCGCAAACAATCTTGCTCTGTTATCTTCATTATAGATAAGACTGGCTGCATCCCAGGCACATTTAAGGTGCCCATTTAAAAGATACTTATGACTGACGGGAATATACTTGCTGCGACCAGTTGAAGTCCCCGATGATTTGGCAAACCACTCAATCTTATCAGAGCAGAGAATATTATCTTCGTCAGCCATCATCCTTTCGATGTATGGAAAATAGTCTTCATATCTTCTAATTGGAACCGCGCGACAATAGTCTTCATAAGAATCTATCGCTACAAATGAATGCGCTTTTCCGAATTCAGTATTCTTATTTGCATCTAGAATGCTGTCCAGAAGTTTGCCTTGATAGAATGCAGCATTGCTATGTACCTTGTCGATTTTACGCTGACGTATCTTGAAGTAAGAAAGAAGGATTTTATCTGTTATTGCCAACATTTGATTCAGAAATCGAATTGTAAATCAATATGACAGCTAAGATATTTATTTAATAATCCAGCTTTACGATATTTGTACAATTCAAAAAATAAATATTCATGTCTGAAGCTGTAAAATCTCTAGAACCCAAATCTCTTTGGAATCACTTTGCCGATATCAATGCCATTCCGCGCGCATCAAAAAAAGAGGAGCGTATTATTTCCTTTATGATGGAATTCGGTCAGGGACTCGGACTTGATACGATTAAAGATCACATCGGTAATGTGATCATCCGCAAGCCTGCCACAGATGGTTTTGAAAACAGGCAAACAGTTGTTTTGCAAAGCCATCTCGATATGGTACATCAGAAAAACAACGACACTGTTTTTGATTTTGCGACTGAAGGTATACGCATGCTTGTGGACGAGGATTGGGTCAAAGCAGAAGGTACGACACTGGGCGCTGATAATGGCATTGGCGTGGCAGCCATAATGGCTTTACTTTCTTCAACAGATATACCACACCCGCCTTTGGAAGCACTTTTCACCATCGATGAAGAGACAGGCATGACAGGTGCACTGGAGTTAAAAGGTGGCATTTTGACAGGAGATATTATGCTCAACCTTGACACGGAAGAAGACAACGAACTGACAATCGGATGTGCAGGTGGTATTGATATTAGTGTGGCAGCAAGCTACAGTCAAGAGACACCAGCCAACCAAAGCGCATATAGTATTACCCTTAAAGGATGTACAGGTGGTCATTCAGGGATGGATATACATCTGGGTCGTGCCAATGCCAACAAGCTGATGAACAGACTCCTTCAAACCCTCAATAAAAAAATAGGCTTATCTATTTCTTCAATCGACGGTGGTGGACTTCGCAATGCGATTCCAAGGGAATCTAAATCAATTCTCTGTATCGCGGAATCAGATGTGGCAGAATTCAATTCGATAATCGAAGCATGCAGAAATACATTCAAGACAGAATATGCTTTTACAGATCCCAACTTGGATGTGCAAGTGAGCCATATAGACTTACCAAGCTCCGTTATGGACAAAAATACACAGGACAATCTCTTGCTAGCCATATACAGTTGCCCGAATGGCATCTATAGGATGACACCCGAAATAGAAGGCCTGGTGCAAACCTCCAATAACCTTGCGCGTGTACTTGTAGAGAATGGCAAGATCCAAATTCTGTGCTTAACCAGAAGCTCAGTTGAAACAGAGAAGCATGATCTCGTTAACGCCATCAGTGCATGCTTTGAGCTTATGAACGCCAATGTATCAACCGATGGCGCATATCCGGGATGGAGGCCAAATCCCAGTTCAGATATTGTCAAGATCATGGCAGATTTATATAGAGAGATGTTTGAAGGTGAACCACATGTCAACGCATGTCATGCAGGCCTGGAATGTGGTATTCTTGGACAGAATTACCCTGAGATGGATATGATATCGTTTGGACCTAACATCAGAGGAGCTCATTCGCCGGATGAGCGTGTTCAGATAAGTTCGGTTCAGAAGTTCTGGAAGTACCTTCTGGAAACATTGAATCGAATTCCTCAAAAGGCCGTTTAACAAGCTTATATACTATTTAGACTCAAATCTGCGTTAAGCTAACACAATAATCAGGCACAATTAGATTTTCTAACTAATTGGTTTTTAATATTTTTCATATTAAAAAATAATTTAATGTGAAATAATCTTACCTTTGCTGATTGATTGTCGCCCTAAAAATTTTTGGTATTCAATGGCAAAGGCTAAAAACAAGAAAACTGACACAGATATGGAGCAGAAAATGTCTTCTCTGGTCAAATGGTTATGGATTTGCCTGATCTCAGGAATGCTGTTTACAGCTGCGCTGTTTATTCTGATTTCGTATACCAAAATGCCGGATACAGCGGAACTTGAAAACCCAGACCTGGAAGCCTCAACGATCATCTATTCATGGGACAATCGCGAAATCAGCAGGTTGTTTTCTAAAAACAGAGAAATCATAAGCTATGAAGATCTCAATCCTTATCTCGTAGATGCACTTGTATCGACAGAGGATGAAAGATTTTTTGGACACTCTGGTATAGATGCCAGGGGGACCATGCGTGCTGTGGTAAATCTCAGCCGCAAAGGAGGAGGTAGCACCATCACTCAACAGCTGGCCAAACAGTTTTTTACAAAAGGATCTAAATCCTTTATCAAAAGGGTCTGGCAAAAGCTTCAGGAGTGGGTCATAGCTGTCGAATTTGAAAAAAGGTACACCAAAGAAGAAATCCTGGCCATGTACTTGAATAAATTTGATTTCATCCACCAGTCTTATGGTATTGCAGCGGCATCAAAAAATTATTTTGGTAAAGATCAAACAGAATTGACTGTAGACGAAGCAGCCATACTCATAGGTATGCTCAAAAATCCCTACATCTACAATCCTAAAAAATATCCGGAAAATGCGAAGAAACGACGCAATGTTGTTCTTGGTCAGATGGTCAGAAATAACACGCTCAATGAGGAAGAATTGTCCTTGCTCGTAGACAAGCCTATAGATATGAGCAATTTCAAAAGACCAGTGCACTATGAAGGTCTTGCACCCTATTTCAAATCCACGCTTAAAAAATATTTGGATAAACTCCTCAAGCAGAATAAATACAAAAAACCTGACGGTACGGCTTATGATCCCTACAACGATGGTCTTAAGATATACACTACCCTCGACTATGACATGCAGGCTGAAGCCGAAAAAGCCATGCGAGAGCATATGAAAGCCCTTCAGGCCAAGTATAGAAACCGTTGGAAAAACCTTGACCCGTGGACTTATACCAATCCGGGAACAGACAAGGAGAAACAAGTCAACTACAGAAAAAACTTCCTCACTAGAGTCATGAAGGATTCCGAGAGATATCAGAAGTTGAGAAATGGGATGATGTCAGAAGTATTTTCAGCTATTCAGGACAAATATCCGGATGCGCGTCTTTGGGAAACCGATGTCCAGCGCATGCTCAATGAAGAAAAAACGCCAGGCTATCTTAAAAAGTTAATTCGGGATGACTACATCTCTTCTAACCAGGCCAAGGTATATCGCGATATTCTGAAAGACCCACTCTGGACTGAACTCAAAGAAGCTAGAAAGCAACTTCTTAAAAGAGCCCGGAAGGTATTCAATACCCCGGTGAAAATGAAAGTCTTTGCGCACAACGAAACCGGTGAGACAACGATGACCATGAGCCCACTTGATTCGATCAAATATCATATGGAACACATGCACCTGGCATCTGTATCTATCGATCCAAAAACCGGCTATGTGCGTTCATGGGTTGGCGGCATCAACAATAAGTATTTCAAAATAGATCATGTGCTTGTAGACAACCAGGTTGGATCCACATTCAAGACCTTTCTGTACGCCACCGTATTATCTCAGCTGGCCATGTCTCCCTGTGTGCGCGTGAGAGATATTCCGCATGAGATTCCTGCCAACGAAGAGGACTTCAAACTCTTGAAGACATGGAGGCCAAGCAATGCAGATGGAAAATATACAGGTGAAAATCTGACACTGAAAGAAGCGCTGAAGCAATCACGAAACTCTATTTCTGTTTGGCTTATCAAGCAATTGGGTAATGTAGAACTTATTAGAGATCTGGTAGCCAATATGGGGATCGATAAAAAGAAAATTCCAAGTCAGCCATCAATAATACTTGGTTCAGCTGATTTGAATGTTTTAGAAATGACTGGAGCATATGCTGCATTTGCCAATAATGGCATTTACAACGAACCGAGCTTTATCCTTAAGATAGAAGATAGTAACGGAAAGATCATATACAATAATGTGCCAAAGCAAAGACGTGTGCTCAATGAAAAGTATAACTACACCATGGTGCGCCTTTTGGAAAACGCTAGCAGTGCACATTCCTGGCAATTGAAATCGCAGTTTGGAGGCAAGACAGGTACTACCAATGATTATGTAGATGGATGGTTTATGGGTATTTCTCCTGAGCTGGTTGTCGGTACTTGGGTAGGAGGTGAAAACAGTTGGATACGATTTCTCAATGGTACAGATGGTTATGGTGGTGCAATGGCGCGGCCGTACTATTTCAAATATATGAAAGCCCTCGAATCCAATAATCTAATAGATACCGAAAAGAAATTCAATATCCCTGAAGGCGATGCTGTTATTTTTGATTGCGAATTATATGACCAGCAAAGATTGCCTTCCAAAGAAGCCAAGGATAGGGAGAGAAAAATAAAGGAATTTAGCGACGACTTTTCCCTTGACGAACTTGATGGGTAACCAGATAGTCTATAGCAGACCTGCAATCACATTTTCTTCTGATACACCTTCTGCCTCTGCCTTATAGTTGCGGACGATTCTATGTCTTAATACATAATTAGCAATGGCTTGCACATCTTCGATATCAGGAGAATACTTGCCCTGAATAGCTGCAAATGCTTTCGCACCCAATACCAGGTACTGACTTGCTCTTGGCCCAGCACCCCATGCAATATAATTATTGACTTCTGCCGTAGCCATATCTGTATTAGGCCTTGTTTTACTTGCAAGAGAAACCGCGTATTCAAGTACATTATCTGCAATTGGAATCTTTCTGATCAATTGTTGGAAATATACAATCTCATCTCCATTCAGTATATGTGCGAGATCTGCTTGTTTGTATGCTGTGGTTTCTTTTACAACCTGAATTTCTTCTTCGTATGTAGGATAATCAAGAGGGATGTTGAACATGAATCTATCCAACTGTGCTTCAGGAAGAGGATATGTTCCTTCTTGCTCTATTGGGTTTTGGGTTGCCAAAACAAAAAACGGTTTCGGAAGGACATGTCTTCTGCCACCGAATGTTACAGATTTTTCCTGCATCGCCTCTAAGAGAGCCGCCTGCGTTTTGGGTGGCGTTCTGTTAATCTCATCTGCCAATACAATATTGGTGAAAAGTGGACCCTTATTGAATTTGAAAGTCCTGTTTTCATCCAGTACCTCAGCACCTGTGATATCTGAAGGCATCAGGTCAGGTGTGAACTGGATTCTGTTAAAATCCAAATCCAATACCTCAGCAATCGTGCTAACCAATAGTGTTTTTGCCAAACCCGGTACCCCAACCAAAAGGCTGTGTCCATCAGCAAATAAGGATATCAAAACGGTTCTTACGACCTCGTCCTGACCGACAATAATCTTACCTATCTCGCTTTTCAAACGTCCATAGGCGGCTGCCAGTCCATCAATTGCTTCTTTATCATTGTTAAAATTCACACTCATCTGCCTTCATTTTAAGGTCTAGGGATATTAAGACCGGTAAAAATAATAATACCGACTATAAACGTAACCGTCTATCAATAAAATATGTTGTAATCGTCTAAATGCGAAAAAATATCTACGGGATAACAATTTTGTTGGAATGCAACAAATCTCCGCTTTTCATAATATTCACCACGTACATACCTGAATACAATTCAGCGATATTATGCAGTGACATGCCTTCATTGACAGGGCTTAGCATCACCCTGTTGCCAGTCAAATCGTATACTGCCATCGTCAAACCCGTCCCGGCCCCAAATGGTATCTCGGTAACCAAATGATCGGCTCCTGCATATGATTTTATTTGATTCTGAGCCAGAAGATTGTCATTTGAAGTGGAAATATCCTGAAGTGAGCCGAAGAAAAACAAGACTGATGTCACAACGGGTGCAATACACTGTCCATGATCCAAAGGGAAAGAGCCATCCATTTGCAATGCTTGAACAGCTGGAGCTCCATTTGAAATCATCACCGATTCTGCAAGAACAGCATTTTCAAAAGTAACCTGGTCATCGCCAACACAGTAATATATATTCGTAGGTGCCTGTGGCGCCCAGTCATAAGTATCGTTATCAGCCAGAGCTTGCGAAATTGGATGTGTAGGATCTGTCAATATTGAATTAAGAATATCCTCCTTTAACATCTCTTTCGGAAATACACCACCCACACTGTCCAGCAAAGTGAATGACAACCTGCTGTTCAGCTGACCTAGAGTGATTTCTTCATCTCTGAATGCTATAATATCCTCTATATAGACTTCCTTGAAAACATCCTCCAGTTCTATATCCTTAAGCAATTCTGGATAAGCAGTCTGATATCCCAAGACCAACCACGGCAGATAAGAAACTGTCGCGTATTCTTGATCACCAAGCGTAAACTCAACCATCTTCTCAGAGATGCTATATGGCCCAGACATATGCGCTGTTGCCGCAACATTGAATGTTGCAGCATAAGATTCTTCAACAAGACGGTGAGCTGCCATAGAGGCATGTCCCCCCTGAGAATAACCTCCAAGGAAAAGCTGATCTCCAATGATGAATGGAGGATAATCTTCATCTTCAGACATCTCATAAGCAGCAAGCAATAAATCAACACCTGCAGAAGCTTCTGTTTCTGCATGCACATAAGGGTGCACACCAGGTGAATCACCCAGACCTACAAAATCAGCAGCACATACGATATAGCCAAAAGCTGAAAAAGCCAGTGCCAGTTCATAGCCTCCTTGAAGGCGCGATGGTACATCTTCACGACCATTGACGGTTCCGTGCTGGTAACAAACAAGTGGAAAACTGGTGTTTTCAGCTTCCGGTATACAAATAAGTCCTGAAGCAGTATGCTGCATACCATTGACATCTGCAGTCTGGTAAGAAACTTTATAAAGATTGACGTCATAGGCCACCGGGATACCCAGCGTTGCCGTTATTTCTGCCGTAGTTATGGTCTGAAGGAATTGCGCATTTTCGAATTTCTGTCCGTGTACAAATCCGACTACAAGTAGCGTTAGTAGAAAAGTGTAAATCTGCTTCATTCTATTTTTTTAAGTTCAATTGCATAAGTAACACAAAATCAAAATTTTACTTACGTAAAATAGGGAGTTTAACGTTAATTGAGATACTTTTGACATCTAATCGACTTTGGAATCATATATGATAAAGAAAGCCATCTGGACTATATCAATTGCAACTATTGTTTTTTGTTCATCTTGTGTTCCGGAATCAAAAAAAATCCTCACTGAAGTTCAGCTGGATAGCAAGGACAAAATGTTCCAGCGTATCATGGGTCATGAATATGCGCAGAACATCGATAGTCTTATCCCCTTCATGAGTGATGACAACCCTACTTACCGATACTTGGCAGCCAAATCTGCCGCTTCAATCCGATCTGAGCCCATGCTCGACACCTTATACACACTTCTTGATGATCCATCCCTGAGAGTGCGTTCAATGGCTGCATATGCCATAGGTCAAATTGCCTCCGAAGAATCGGAAGAACCACTGCTGGAGGCCTTCCGCCAAAAAGACACCATGTCGGTTGACAATTCTGCCAACAGTGCTATCCTTGAGGCCATTGGAAAACTCGGAAATAAACGACTTGCAACACTGCTTATAAATGCCAAAGGCTATCGCAATTCAGATACATTATTGATGCGTGGCAAAATGCAGAGCCTCTATCAGTTTTCTCTTAGAGATATTCACAATGAAGAAATAAGCAGCTACCTGGTATCGCAGTTGCAAAATAAATCTTTGGATTCGCTGGCAAGGTTATACGCCGCCCACAGTTTGGCAAGATCAAAAGATATAAATATTGAAACACTGAAGTTTCAAATAGCAGAACTGTTCGTAGAGGAGCGCAATACCAATGTAAAGATGGCACTGGCCCTTGCGCTAAGAAATACGACAGATTCAGAAATTCATAAAATATTGCTGGACGAATTAAAAAGCGAAAACGACTACAGAGTTAAAGTCAATATCATTCGCGCCTTGTCTAATTACAGCTATATCGAGTCAGCACAACAAATAACCGATCTGATTAAATCTGACAATTTACATATTGCTTCAACCGCTTGTGACTTCATATACAATAATGGGATCAAGGAAGATGTCAATTATTACCGACAGATTTCCAGAGACAGTTTGCACTGGTTGGTCAAGGCCAAATTACTTAAGAGCATCAATAAGTTATTGCCTTATTACTATACCAAAACGCTTAACAGCACACGCTGGCAGATTCAGCAGCTCATCAATAATGAAGAGGATACACTGAAGATATCGCACTACCTGAATGCTTTCGCCCACGACCCGGCATCATATCCATGGATAATTGACTTTGTAGAAGAGTCAAACAATACTGCGCTGCACACAACAGCTATACAGACAATGGGAGAAATGCTGGAAGATGAAAACTTCAACGGCACATTCAAAAATTACGCACCATACCATAGAAATAAAATATTTGAATTCGTTAAAAAATCATTGCTGGAATCATCGGATGAAGGAGTTTTGGGTATGTCGGGTGAATTGATTGCCAATGAAGCCACACAATTGTTCAGTTTGATCGATAGCACAGAATTCCTATTTGATGCAAAATCAAGACTGAAAAATCCGGATCATATAGAAAGCATTCATGCCATTGAACGTGCCATTGGCCAAGTAAGAGGGGTCAGAAACGTCACACTCACAGAAGTAGCTGAATCAAAACTTCCAGACTGGGAATCGCTTAATAACTATAATGAAAATACACGTGTAATTGTCAAAACGAATAAGGGCAATTTTACAATTGAATTCTATTTAAATGAATGCCCATCCTCAGTTATTAATTTTCTGCAATTAAGTGAGAACGATTTTTATGATAACAAGATATTTCATAGAGTCGTACCCAATTTCGTAGTGCAAACAGGAAGTCCAAGAGGAGATAATTATGGTGGTATGGATTACGTGATAAATTCCGAATTGGGTTCAATTCACTATGACAATGAAGCTTACGTAGGTATGGCATCAGCTGGTCCGAATACAGAGTCAACTCAGTGGTTTATCACCCATTCTCCAACACCTCATCTGGATGGAAAATATACAATATTCGGAAGAGTCACCGAAGGCAGAGAATTAATTCACCAATTACAGGTTGGGGATACTATTGAAGATATAATAATCAGTAACTTATAATCAAATTGAAATCATAAATGAAAGAAACACCATTAACACAGTCCCATATTGACTTGGGTGCAAGAATGATGTCTTTTGCCGGATACAACATGCCGGTTAGTTATAGTTCAATTAATGAAGAACACATGAGAGTACGCGAGCATGCCGGACTCTTTGATGTGTCACATATGGGCCAATTCTTTCTTAAGGGCCCTCAAGCTCTGGATCTTGTTCAGAAGATAAGTTCTAATGATGCTTCAAAACTGGTCGTTGGCCAGGCTCAATATGCGTGTTTCCCTAACGACAATGGTGGAATCGTTGATGATTTTATTGCTTACAAATTAGCAGATGACGAATATATGCTTGTCGTCAATGCAGCCAATATTGAGAAGGATCTCGAATGGATCAATAAAGCCAATTCATTTGATTGCGAAGTCGTAGATAAATCTGATAGCTATGCCTTACTCGCTTTGCAAGGGCCTAAAGCCTCTGAGATCTTATCTAAACTTACCGATGTAAAAGTTGACCAGATACCTTATTACTATTTTGCCAACGGAACTGTCTGTGGTAAAGAAAATGTAATTATCTCTGCTACCGGATATACCGGATCTGGAGGGTTTGAACTTTATCTTGATAATGAGGATGCGGTTGAAGTATGGAACGAAATTCTTAGGGTTGGAGAAGAACATAACATCTTGCCGGTTGGCTTAGGAGCCAGAGATACCCTGAGGCTTGAAATGGGATACTGCCTTTACGGCAACGACATAGACGACACAACATCTCCAATAGAAGCCGGACTTGGTTGGATAACAAAAACCAAGAAAGAAGCTTCATTTTTTTCAAAGGAAATATTCATCAATCAGCGTGCCGAAGGAATCAGCAGAAAGCTGGTTGCATTTGAAGTTGATGACAGAAGGGTTCCTAGAAATGGCTACGATATTGTCGATGAAGGTGGCAACAAGATCGGGACTGTAACAAGTGGTACTATGTCTCCTTGCCTCGAGAAACCAATTGGCATGGGTTACGTAGAAAAGACATTTAGTAAATCAGGTACAAAAATCGGCGTTCAGATTAGAAATAAGGTCCTCGAGGCAGAGGTTGTCAAGGCACCTTTTTATAAAAAACCGGCCGAATAACAACAATTTTCGTAGTTTTTAGCTCAAATAAGCCTTAGATCTAAACCTTTCTTCATTTTTTTAATTGATCTATTGCACTTGATTTAGTATGAAGTTCGAAGAAGCAAAACAACAATTTATCTCCACTTGGGGTGAACTCGGTATCAACTGGGGTATCAACAGGGCTATGGGACATATCCATGCCTTGCTGCTTATCAGCCCTGATCCAATGAGTGCTGATGAGATAATGGAGGAACTAAAGATATCAAGAGGCAATGCCAATATGAATCTGCGAGCTCTTATGGATTGGGGATTGGCTTACAGAAGTTCGATACCAGGAGAGCGCAAAGATTTCTTTACAGCTGAAAAGGACTTCTGGAACATCTTCAGAAAAACACTTGAAAAGAGGAAGACAAAAGAGCTTAACCCCATGTTGGATATGATCAAAGATGTATCAAAAGTAGAAGCTCAGGATAAATATTCCGAAGAGTTCAAAAATATGATCTATGAGCTTGATAGAATTTCAGGAGCTGCGGACAAGGCTTTGGACAAATTGATACAATCTGAATCTAACTTCCTTCTCAATACATTCCTTAAGGTAATGCGATAAAAAAAAGCTGCTCACATTTGTAAACAGCTTTTGAATTATTCTGGATTGAAAGTGATTAAGCTTTCAGATCTTTTCTGATTTTATTCAAAGCAGAACCCTCTCTTACCCACTCGATTTGAGCATGGTTAAATGTATGATTCACTTCGAAACTATCCTCTGTTCCATCCGAGTGACTCAATACAATTGTCAAAGGGGTTCCCGGTGACATCGTTTCAAAACCACGGATAGAAATCTTATCATCCTGACGTACCTTTTCATAGTCTGCTGGATTAGCAAAAGTCAATGCTAGCATACCTTGCTTCTTAAGGTTCGTCTCGTGAATTCTTGCAAACGATTTTACAACTACAGCTTTAACACCCAGGAATCTAGGTTCCATCGCTGCGTGTTCCCTTGAAGATCCTTCACCATAGTTCTCCTCTCCAAATACAATCGTGCCTATTCCAGCTGATTGATATTTACGCGCTGAATCAGGAACCGGAAGAAACTCTGCTTCTGAAGCACTGTCAACATAATTCGCCACTTTATTAGCGGTATCATTGAAATAGTTAATAGCTCCTATAAAACAGTTGTTGGATATATTTTCAAGATGTCCTCTGTATTTCAACCAAGGTCCAGCCATTGATATATGATCAGTGGTACACTTGCCTTTTGCCTTAAGCAACAGGCGCATGTTCTGAAGTTGATCAGCTTCGATTGGAACAAATGGTGTCAACAACTGAAGTCTGTCAGAAGTAGGACTAACAACTACATTCACACTCTCTCCGTCTTCAGCAGGCGCATTGTATCCAGGATCTTCAACATCAAATCCCTTTGGAGGCAATTCATAGCCAACAGGTGGATCAAGTTTAACTTCTTCACCATTTTCGTTGGTTAGCGTATCAGTTACTGGATTGAAGCCCAACTTTCCTGAAAGTGCTATTGCTGTAACAAGTTCTGGAGAACCCACAAAAGCATGTGTGTTTGGACTTCCGTCAGCACGCTTAGAAAAGTTTCTGTTGAATGAATGAACTATACTATTCTTTGGCGCATTCATTGGATCACTGAATCGTGCCCACTGTCCGATACAAGGTCCGCAAGCATTGGCAAAAACCATCGCACCCATTTCCTCTAGTGTATCTATCAATCCGTCTCTTTCAATTGTAAATCTTACAAGCTCAGACCCCGGTGTTACTGTCAATTGAGATTTCGCTTTAATACCTTTCTCAACAGCCTGCTTTGCTATAGAAGCGGCCCTTGATATATCTTCATAAGATGAATTCGTACAAGAACCAATTAAGCAGTATTCCAAATCAGTAGGCCAGCCATTTTTCTCAGCTGCCTCAGCCATTTCAGAAATTGGTGTTGCCAAGTCCGGCGTGAATGGTCCATTAAGAAGTGGCTCCAATGTATTCAGATCGATTTCGATCACCTGATCAAAGTACTGTTCAGGATCTGCATAACATTCAGCGTCACCAGTAAGGTAGTCCTTAACGCCATCTGCCAACTCAGCAATTTCTGCTCTTCCTGTTGACCTTAGATATCTGGCCATGGATTCATCATAACCGAATGTTGATGTCGTTGCACCAATTTCGGCTCCCATGTTACAAATTGTTCCTTTTCCTGTACAAGACATACTCGCCGCACCAGGACCAAAATATTCTACAATAGCTCCTGTTCCACCTTTTACAGTAAGAATACCGGCTACCTTTAGTATGACATCCTTAGGAGAAGTCCACCCTGAAAGCTCACCCGTTAATTTAACACCGATGAGTTTAGGCATCTTAAGTTCCCAAGCCATTCCCGCCATTACATCCACAGCATCAGCACCACCAACACCAATGGCAATCATTCCGAGTCCGCCTGCATTCACCGTATGAGAATCTGTACCTATCATCATTCCACCTGGAAAAGCATAGTTTTCAAGAACTACCTGGTGGATAATACCAGCACCTGGTGCCCAGAATCCAATACCATATTTATCAGAAACAGATTCTAGAAAATCATAAACTTCAGAATTGATATCATTGGCAACCTGTAAATCTGTGTCTGCTCCAACCTTAGCTTGAATAAGGTGATCACAATGTACCGTTGAAGGAACAGATACCTTTTTCTTGCCAGCCATCATAAACTGTAATAATGCCATCTGTGCTGTTGCATCCTGCATAGCAACTCTATCCGGTGCAAAAAATACATAGTCCTTACCTCTGTTATAATTTTGAAGTGGACTGTCCTCATGCAAATGCGCGTAAAGAATCTTTTCCGACAAAGTAAGAGGTCTTCCAAGTTTTGCTTTGGCATTATCTACTCTTTGGGCTAAAGAAGCATAATGCGCTTTGATCATTTCTAAATCAAATACCATGTTCTGAAGTTTTTGTGATTAGGGCACAAAAATAATCAATAGTTGAATATCTCCACGTTCCCCGATCAGTTAGTTTTATAAGCAAAACGTTTGGAATAGCTCATGGTTTCAAATAATGCTTATTGATACAAATTCTAAGCAAAATCAGTGATTTCAGACCTCATTATAAGAGGATTTGAAAAAAAATGAGGCCGCTTTGTAATTTTTTCCATTTTCACGATACTAATAAAGCAAACAGATCAAACGATTGAACAAGGACATTGAAGAATCAGGATTTTTTGAACAGCTCAAAGCCAATGAAGCTATTCTGCATAAGCTGATCGCTCTCTATGCTCCTGGTCCTAATGATAAATATGATCTGCACCAGGAGATGCTGCTCCAGCTTTGGAAGTCATTCAGCAGCTATAAAGGGAATGCAGCATTCTCAACGTGGATGTACAAGGTATGTCTCAACACAGCACTTACATATCTGCGAAAAGAAAGCAAACACATGTATCAGGATATTGAAAATATAGAAGGTACAGTTGCAGATCAAAAATCGAAGGAATCACATGAATTGCTCTACAGCTTGATTCGAGAATTACCTGAGGTAGATAGAATGCTGATAAGCTTGTATCTAGATGGATACAAAAACATTGAGATCGCAGACATTACTGGCGTCAATGTGAACAATGTTAACGTGAAAATTCACAGAATCAAAAACAAATTATCTGAAGGATTAAAAAGATTCAACAATGAATGATGGAGACAACATATTAAATGCAAGTTGGGTCAAACTCAAAGCTGAGAAATTTGAAAATTCTACACTTAATAAAACAGATGTTATGAATGCGATAAACAAAGAATCAAACCTTGCTCTGGATAAAATAAGAACAAGAGCAAGACAAAAAATGAACTGGATCATTTTCTTCATCCTAATGTTTTCAGTTTGGATGTTATTCAGTTTGGGCAATAAAGACTTGCTTCTTGTACTCGGCGTGATCAATGCCAGCTATATTATATCTCTGATAGCACTTTGGCCTAAGTATAAGAGCATGGCTTCCGGTTCGCAAGTATCAAGCAATACTTTACAAATGATGAAGCAGAGTCATAGTGCTTTGATGGGATTATTGAGCATAGAACGTTTTTTTGGAGTGATTGGATTTCCTCTCTCCCTCATCGTAGGCGCACTCCTAAGCAGAATCTACAATGGCTATACCATTGTCGAAACTGTAGCAGATAACAGGTGGTTGATTTTTGTCATCGTAGCGATTATAGTCGTCGTTCCATTCATGTATCTGCTATCTGAGTTTATGAATAAAAAGGCTTTTGGTGATCTCAAGCAAAGGCTAGAGAATAATATTACCAAGCTTGAATTACTACAATAAAAAAATGGGGCTCAAAGCCCCATTTTAAATATCTAATCAGATGATTATAATCCAATGTTACTCCTCCGATGCACCTTTAACTGTTTCATCAGACTCTTCCTCAACTTCAAGCTCACTTTTCTTTACCAATGCTTCTGGTAAACTCATCCCACTTTGTTCAAGAAAGTCGTTTAACTGAGGCATCATCCCGTAAAGTCCTTGAACAAAATTACTCACACCTGTACCGGATCCGTTATCATAAACTACTACTTTATCAATTCCTAAGTCTTTGATTGCTCCGGTCTGTATTTCAGCTAACTCGGTCAACTTATCAAGCATAAGGTATCCAATTGCACTTTGTGGATCACCGTTTGCCGCTTCCACAAGCTTCTGAAACCCTTCTGCCTGTTTTCTAAGAAGTTCCTCTTGACCTTTGGCCTGAGCCATATATTTGGCAAGAATGGCATCAGCTTCACCCTTCGCAATCTCTCTCTGCTTTTCAGCTTCAGCCTGTGCGGCAATAACTGCTTTTTGCTTTTCAATATCAGCATCTACTACTTCCTCTGCCTGCTTACGCGCCAATTCTTTTTTCGCTCTGGCATCTTCAGCTTCCTTTTCAGCATTATATGCTTCTTCCAAAGCTTTTGCTGCAGCAACTTTTCTTGCAGCTGTTGCACGTCTGTCTGCTTCTGCAATCTCTATATCCCTGGCGGCATTTGAATTAGCTATTTTAATACTTGCAGTATTCTTACCTTCAGTAGCAACAGCATCAGCGTCTGCTTCCCCAATCTCGGCTTTAGAATTGGCTTCTGCAACACTGACTCTTTGTTTCTGATTGGCCTCTGCTTCCCCAATCTCTGCCAAACTATTTGCATCTGCTACCTTGATTCTCTGTTTCTGATTGGCTTCTGCCTCACCTACCTCAGCTCGACTGTTCGCATCTGCAACTTTGACTCTTTGCTCCTGCTGCGCTTCTGCTTGACCTATGGCTCCTACTCTTTCTTCATTTGCAACCTTTACTTTAGCATCATTAATCGCTTTCGCCGCTGCTTCCTTACCAAGTGCTTGTATATATCCTGACTCATCCTGAATATCTGTTACGTTAACATTAATCAACTCAAGACCTATCTTGTGCAATTCATTACCAACATTGGTATAAACTGATTCTACAAACTTGTCTCTATCCGTGTTAAGTTCTTCAATGTCCATGTTGGCAATAACCAATCTCATCTGACCCATAATAATATCATGCGCCAATGAACGGATAGATGGTCTGTCCAGACCTAGTAAACGTTCTGCAGCTGCAATCATGAGGTTGGGTTTGTTACTGACCCCAACAGTAAACTGTGCAGGTACCGACACCCTTATATTTTGCTTTGATAAAGCATCCTGAAGGTTAACATCTATACTTATAGGCGTAAGGTCTAGAAACCTGTAATCCTGAAATATCGGCATGACGAATGTTGCCCCACCTGCATAGCATTTGGCAGACTGTTCTCCTCCTGTCTTACCATATACAACAAGAATTTTATCTGAAGGACATCGTTTGTAGCGACTCAAAAAAACGACAATCAATAAAAAACTTAAGAAGACCAGAAAGCCTAATAATATCATAAATCCTGTAGACATAGTTTATAGTTTAGTTTGTGTAAGATTCTTTTTCCACGATTACATAATTGTTCTCAATATCAACTACCCTAACTGATGATCCAGTAGGGATCTCCGTCTCTCCTTTTAATTTGGCCTTTAATTCCCTTTGAACGCCGTTGATATTAATATGTACAATGCCTTCTCCACCTTTTGGAATTTTAAGATATACCGATCCTGTCTGGAACATGGCATCATCCATTTCCCAATTGACATTCTCGTCATTTCGCATCAGGACTTTTATCAAATAACTTAGAATTGCAAAAGCCATCAAGCCTACCAACAAGCCAATGGCTATCGCAATAGCCGGGTGCTGGTCTGTAGCCAACAAAACTTTTATAACCCATGAGCTTACAGAGACAAATGTGAGCGTTCCTTTTAAAATACCAAGGCCTCCGGCATCAGCATCAATATCTGAGGCACCAGGATCGATGTCCAAGTCAAAATCTAGTCCGGCGATGAAAGAAAGTAAAAGGAGTAATATCAGCAGGCCTCCAGCAATAATGGAAATCCAGGTCAAGATTGTGATCATAGCAATTTGTATTTCAGTTTATAGAGTAACTGCCAAAGCATATTCTCTATTTCTATTAAAAAAACAAATATTTATTGATCCCTGGTTTCTTTTTTATGTAAAATTAGTCTGATCTTTTGATGAATTCGTCTAACAATAAGATAAGTTGTAAGATCAAACAAGCGTCTTAGCCCAAACTAAAAAAAGGGGCTCAAAGCCCCTTTTGTATTCCTATTTGATGAATTCAATACTTGTCTTGATGAAGTTGCTGAGTTCCTCACCCTTCAACATGTTTTGATTCAATCTTGCCAGATCATAAAGGTACTTCGAGAAGCGTTCCTTTTTATCTGCACTCTTCATAGCTACAAGTTTCTGAGCGATCAACTCATGATTGGTGTTGATAACAACATTGTGGCTATCAGGCATGTCTCCAAACTGCATTCCCTGCATCATCTGCATTTCCTTCATACGTCTCATAAACTCAGGTCTGGTAATCATCACAGGATGATCATCTGGGGAAAGCGCTCTCATCTCAATGGCTCCACCCTGTAGTTCACCAAGGCTGGACTCAAAGATTTCCTTCAACTTCTCCTGTTGCTTTTCAGAAAGCACTGATTCCTTCTCTTCATCTTTTTGTACCAATTTATCAGCAGTTTCAGAGTCAACTCTGACAAAAGTTACTTTATCATACTTGGTCTCAATGGTCTGCATGAAGTGGTTGTCAACCACATTGTTCATCACAACCACATCATAACCATATGATTTGGCTGAACTGATATAACTGTGTTGTTCCTTTTCGTTATTGGCATAGATAATCACAGTCCTATCATACTTGTCCGTCTGCGTGGCCTTCACCTTTTCGATGTATTCGTCAAGGAGGCTAAACTCATTATCAGTATTCTTTACAACACAGAACGACTTAGCTTTCTCATAGAATTTCTCATCTGTGATCATGCCGTACTTAACAAAGGTGCCCAGGTCATCCCACTTCTCCTGAAACTTCTCTGCATCTTTTTTGTACAGTTGTTTCAATTTATCAGCAACCTTCTTGGTGATATAAGAAGTAATCTTTCTCACATTGCTGTCACTCTGTAAGTATGATCGAGATACGTTCAGTGGAATATCCGGCGAATCAATAACACCATGCAGTAGCAATAAGAATTCTGGCACTATTTCTTTTACATCATCAGTAACATATACCTGATTGCTATATAATTGGATTTTGTTGCGCTGCAGTTCAAGGCTGTTGTTCAATTTTGGAAAATACAACACACCTGTCAGGTTAAAAGGAAAGTCTATATTGAGATGAATCCAGAAAAGAGGCTCCTGACTCATCGGATACAGCTCCCTGTAGAAGTTTCTATAATCCTCATCCTTCAGCTTGTTAGGCTTTTTCTTCCAGAGTGGGTCTGTATTGTTTACAACATTATCTTCCTCAATCTGAACTGCTTTTCTATCCTCACCTTCACCTTCGTATTCCGTACGTGTACGCTTGCCAAACCTAATCGGGTATGGTAAAAAACGAGAATACTTGTCCAACAAAGATTGGATACGGTCATTTTCCAGGAATTCAACACTATCATCAGCAATATGCAAGATGATATCGGTTCCTCTCTCGCTTCTCTCTCCTTTCGAAATCTGGTATTCCGGATTTCCGGTACACTCCCACTTTACAGCCTTTGCTGTTTTCTTGTAAGACAAGGTATCCACCTCAACCTTATCCGCTACCATGAAAGCAGAATAAAAACCAAGTCCGAAATGACCAATGATATTGGCATCATCTTTATACTTTTTCAAAAATGACTCAGCTGATGAAAATGCTACCTGATTAAGATATTTCTTTACTTCTGCTTCTGTCATCCCAAGGCCTCTGTCCCTTATGGTAAGGGTCTTGGCTTCCTTATCAAGAATAATGTCGATCGTCAGGTCTCCAAGGTCTCCTGCAAACTCCCCCTTTGAAGCTAAAGTATTGATCTTGCTGGTTGCATCAATAGCATTGGAGATCAACTCTCTGAGGAATATTTCCTGATCTGAATAAAGAAATTTTTTAATGATCGGAAAGATATTTTCCGTTTGTACTGAAATCTGTCCTGTTTCCATTTGCATATTTTTTCTGTCACTGCCTCATCATCAAAACAGGTGCCATCAGGCTTTCTGTGCCAATATGTCGGAATTCTACCGGTGTCAGGGTGTCAGCTTGTCAAGTATGCCTTGTCAGTTTACAGATTGTCGGCCGTCTCCTCCAGTATTTTAAAGAAGTTGTCTATTTCAGCTTTGCCATTGTTGGCGTTGACTGATACAAGGCGGACAAAGGTTTGATCCTTAAAACTCCCGTAACCGACCATGAGTTTACCCTGCTTGTTCAGTTCATCACAAAGGGCTTGTGGTGGTATGTCTTTATAATTAAAGCAGGTGTTGACAGATTCCTCAAAGCTGTATAATGTATAATTCGGATTATTCTGGACATACTGTCTGGCATATTCCGCCAGTTCAAACTCAGCATCTATCATTTCTCCCAATCCCTGAGTGCCTACGGATTTCCATAGCGCCCAAAATTTCAATGCATCATTGCGCCTTCCGCATTGTAAAGAAATCTTACCCGGGTTGATTTCATCCTGATCGCCCTGGTACAGATAACTCGCATCATTTGAAAAGGAATCATATAGACACTGTTTATGCGGGGTAATGATAATAGAACATGTAATAGGTGTACCCATCATTTTGTGCGCATTATAACTGAATGAATCAGCTCTGTGTGCCCCTTTAATCAGGTGCTTATACTTTTCTGTAAACATGACGGCGCCACCATAGGCGGCATCCACATGAAGCCACATACCAAATCGATCTCTTATATCGGCGAGTTTTTCAAGGTCATCATAAGCACCGAGAACTGTCGTACCAGAAGTCGCATTGATAAGGCACGGCACGTAGCCGTTATCGATATCCTCCCGGATTTGATCTTCAAGTAATTCGGTATCAATTCTTCCTTTGTCATCAGATTCAATTACACGCACATTGTTGCGACCAAATCCAGAAAATGCCGCATTCTTCCAAACAGAATAATGGGATTCTTTGGATGTGTATGCAATCAATTTCATACTGAGACCATCATATCTTGCCTTGGGATCAAAATTATCTCGGGCCATCAGCATAGCCATGTAATTGGTCATCGAACCACCAGGTGCTATAGTGCCTTCTGTATCCTGCTCAAAGCCAATCAATTCCGAAATCTTATTGAAAATATTTTTCTCAATTTTGATCATCGGACCACCCACTTTGTATGTATACATACTGTTGTTCAGTAAGACAGCCAGCAATTCACCCAGATAAGCTTTTGGTCTTCGCCCGCCGAACAATTGATTGAAAAATCGATTCGTCTGTGTTCTTGGAGTATGCAGCACAAGCTTGCCCAATGCCTCTTCAAAACGCGCATCATCTATAGGTTCGTCCTCTAGATCCAAGTCAAGATAGCTATCCAAATCAGAATACGGCCCTGGCTTGACAACACCTTTTGATTTTTCATCCTCAAAAAGTCGCTCTGCAATCCTATTAAATCTTTCTAACTCTTCTTTCATATAAATGGCTGACTATGCGATAGTATTTATGTATTATTGCTATTATCAGTTTGTATAACAATTAACTTAAAGGAAGGATCAAAGGTAACATAATTGAACCTCTTTGTCCAAAGGCTTAAAGATGAAGCACTTACATTTGGCACAGCTTATCAGTTTCCTGCGTTGGATATTTGCTCCTCTGACACTGGTGTATCTTACAGACTGGTCTCACAAGAATCTTTTTCTTCTGATTATTGTGGTTCTCTCCGGTATAACAGACTTTTTGGACGGATATATAGCACGTACTTATAACAAGACCAGTGTGCTGGGTGCCATACATGATTTTACAGCAGACAAACTATTTATTCTTTCTGCATTGTTGGTATTTTCGGTTGTCGGCAACATACCGACTTGGGTTACATTCATCTTTTTATACAGAGAGATTGCCGTAATGGGGATGCGTATATACACTTCATTCAAACAAATTCAAATCAAAGCCAGTCACCTCGGAAAGATAAAAACCGGCAGTCTATTTGTTGGTTTGATCCTAATGCTCATGGAGTTTGATAGCAATATATATCTGCCTGTAATTTATTTTTCACTGGCAACGGCAGTGATTTCTTTTGTGGATTACAGCCTGAAATTCAGAAAAGTTATTTTGTCTGAAACCTAAATAAGCACCAAGCCAAACAATCCTTAAAACAAATTGTATATCTTCGAAAAAACTTTAACGTATGAATGCTGCTAATGCTAATCTATTGAATGCTGTGGTTCTTGTAGCCATGGGTGCCTGGGGTTATTTCGGATCTGACAGTCCTTCACCGACTGCACTTATCCCTGTTTTTATTGGTGCCATACTGTTCGTAATGACCAACAGTGTTCGTAACCACAACAAAGTTGTAGCACATATAGCTGTGGTACTTACGCTTCTGATATTCGTTGCCTTGTTAAAACCGTTTTCAGCCGCAATGGGAAGGGAAGATTCTATGGCAATGGTAAGAGTAGGTCTGATGTTGGCAACATCTCTTGTGGCCATGATCTATTTTGTCAAGAGCTTCATCGACGCCAGAAAAAGTAAAGGATAAATTACATCTAGAATTTGCTGGCAATCAGCAAATTGATATTCTGGTATTTGATATTGAATCGCTGGCTGATATACTCATTGGTCAGCGCACCTTTATAACAATACACACCATGTCTGATATTCTTTGATTGATACATCAGACCTTCTACAGAGCCAAAATTACCGATCTTCAAAAGGAGAGGTGTTATAATATTACTGATGGCCATGCTTGCCGTACGGGGCACCTTAGAGGCTATATTGGGCACACCATAGTGAATAACATCATGTTTTACAACAGTAGGTCTGCTATGAGAGGTTACCTCGGTTGTTTCAATACATCCCCCCTGGTCGATGCTCACATCAACGATTACAGCTCCAGGCTTCATTTTTGATACCATGTCTTCTGTCACGAGTATGGGTGAGCGGCCGGTCTTGGAATGGACTGCTCCAACAACAACATCAGCACTGATCAACTGATAACCAAGATATACAGGGTTGAATGTTGAAGTGTGCAAGTGCCGCCCTATAATGTTCTGGATACGCATCAGCTTGTTGATCTGATTGTCAAAAATCCGGACTGATGCACCCAGACCCAAGGCCGTTTTGGTGGCAAATTCACCAACTACACCAGCTCCGAGGATAACTACCTTCGCAGGAGGTACTCCTGATACACCACCCAGCAAGACACCGCGGCCTCCCTGGCTGTAACTCAATAATTCTGCAGCTGTAAAAATTGAAGTCATACCAGCTATCTCACTCATAATTCTCACAAGAGGAAAGCTGCCGTCTTCAGATTGCAGATATTCCATAGCCATGGCAATAACCCGTTTGCGCTTTAGCGCGAGAATGTACTCTTCAGATAGTTTGGGTAATAGAATGGGTGAGATGAGAATCTGGTTGGGATGTAATAACTCGATTTCTTCCAGTGACGGCGGTGCCACTTTGACGAGAACATCACAATCATAAACCGCTTCTTTTGAATACTCAATTATAGCTCCCGCCTCAGAATAATCATGGTCGGTATATTTACTTTTTAAGCCAGCACTGGATTCAATCTTAACCTTATGCCCATATCCGATAAGTGTTCGGATAGAATTGGGTACCACAGCAATTCTGTTCTCATCAGCAAATTCCTCTCTTGGAATCCCAATACTTATACTCTTGGATTTATTTCCGACTTCAAGTGTTTCAACCTGTGTCTGGTATTGCCCTTCAGCAAAAAAATCTGAAAAACTGAATTTTTTAGTGTCGTTGGCCATTTGCTATGAAAAATTGTGCAATTAGATATGCTAAAGCATTGCTTTAAAGATAAGTATTATTAGCTGAAAGTGATTCTGCGTTGATTATTTTCCATAATCTCAATTTTTATGAGATGATAATTGGAATCCAGTAAGTCTTCAATGATCTGAGGCCACTCAATTAAACAAAGTCTGCCACTGTAGAGATATTCTTCTATACCCAGGTTATAGGCTTCTTCAATGTTGTCCAATCTGTACAAGTCTATGTGATAAATGGCCTGACCCTCTTGATCCGCATATTCATTAATGATAGAGTAGCTGGGACTTGAAGTTTTTTCATCCGGATTAATCTGCCTCAGCATGGCTTTGACCAATGTGGTTTTCCCAGCACCCAGATCTCCAATAAAAAGCACGATCTGATGCTCAAACATGGCCATAATCTTTGCGGCAAGACCATCTATCTCTTCTTCGGTGGTCAATATAAATTCTACATTTTCAGACATCTTACTTCGTATGGACTTTAGCTTTCTGAATTTGGTAAAATACTTCTAAATACATTTAATCCTGTATTAAATTGTTAATTTTTAGCGTTGTTTGTGGAGTAATATGAGCTTTTATTTAAATAATACAGCTGCAAAGTTGGCATTGGCCATTCTCGGTTTGGGAATATTCATCACAACGATGGTCTATTCCCAGTATTTGGCACAACAACTCAAAGACAGGGAGGAGGCCACCATGGAACTGTATACGCAGACCATCAGCATTGTAGCCAAGACCAATGCTACTGAACAGGATAATACCGTCATGGAAAATCTTATCCTTGAAGAGTTCAATACCATTCTTCCAATAATTCTGGAATCCGAAACAGGAGAATATCAAGGATTCAATTACAGAAAGGAATCGCATAATACAGATCAGGATTTTCTGAGGAAGCGGAAACAAAAACTACTCGATAAAGGCTTTGAACCCATCAAAGGATACGGCAGTTCCAAATTCATCTATTATGAACACTCCAGACTGTACAGACTTATCTCTCTTTTCCCTGTTGCACAAATCTTATTGATAGGTACATTCATCGTTCTGGGCTATGTCGTATTTGCAGCCTCACGCAGGGCAGAGGAAAACAGAATCTGGACAGGGATGGCCAAAGAAACTGCGCATCAATTGGGAACACCTACTTCTGCCATAATGGGTTGGATCGAGCATCTTAAGGAGATGAATGTTCCCGGAGAAGAACATGAGGAAATCATACAAGAACTTAAAAATGATGTTGACAGACTTGACCTTATTGCAGATCGATTTTCAAAAATAGGATCCAAGCCCGATCTGCATAAAAGAAATATTGTTCTTGAGCTAGACGAATGCAAGAAATACATGGAGCGCCGGGCATCCAGAAAAGTAAATTTCTTCTTTCCATCGCCAGATTCACTAACATATAACTGTAATATCAATTCACACCTCTTCAGCTGGGTGGTAGAAAACCTGCTCAGAAACGCTCTTGACGCCATGGGTGGCGTAGGAGAAATAAGGGTAGAAATCTCAGATTCAGGAAACAAGGCAGTGATAGATATTTCTGATACCGGAAAAGGCATCCCAAGCAGCAACCATAAAAATGTGTTCAAGCCTGGGTTCACTACAAAAAAACGTGGATGGGGATTAGGTCTTTCTCTTGCCAAACGAATTATTGAAAACTACCACAAAGGCAGTATTTACGTTAAACAGTCGAAGCCTAACGAAGGCACCACGTTTACCATCGAGCTGCCTTTGGCATAATCTGATCTTTTACTAAAAAGCTTTTCTTAAGGAGATCACAAGATTGCGACCAGCTGCTGATATGCCTGAGCTGTATGGTCTATATCTTTGATCAGTTATATTCTCAATACCCAGATTGAAGTTGAGGCCGTTCTGCATCTTATATGCCGCTTTGAAATTAATTGAATGCCAGGCAGGAGCATAAGCTCTCCCATCCTCATCAAGAGCATAGATGTCTGTCTTCCCCCGCTCCTCTAATGCCATGGATTCATGTGCTCTGCCAGCTTGAAAATTACTATACAACATAAGCTGAAAAGTCTCTTTTGAATAAGACAGTCGGAGTGTGCCAAAGAATGGAGCAGCATGTCTGGATGGGGTCCATTCGCCATTGTCTTGCCTGTCTCTTCCTTCCTGAAAGTTAACATCAGCGTTAAAATGAAGCTGACGCAATAGCTTGTATTGAAGACCCAACTGAACGCCAAATACAGTAGTCCGGGATATATTTTGAATGGCCTGGACACGACTGAGTACACCATCGTAGTTGATGCTGTCCTGTCCGTCCAGTTGAAAATCACGCCTTACCAAAGCGTCATCTAGCAATGTGTAGTATACCGCCATATCAAGCTTTAGCTTTTTGCTTATGATTTTGGCAATTGCGAAGTCTGCATTATATGCATATTCAGCATCTACATCCGCATTGGGAACGACTACGGTTCCAGGCTCTGAATCAAAGACCTTTCCTATATCATCTACATTAGGTGAGCGAAATGCCGTTGCCAAATTCCCTTTAAGAATTAGGTCGTCACTTGCCCGAATACTTATGCCTATACTTCCTGTCAAAGCGCCATTGTCAACCTTGATTTCATCAAATGGAATAGGATAAAAATCAAGATTCGAGCTGAAGTCTGTATTGATGATGAATCTGTTGTATCGCAAACCATATCGCAGCACTGATTTAGGAGATAAAGTATAATCAAGATTAAAATATGCCGCTATTGAATTCCAGTTGGCCTGCGGATATCTGTCAGGACCATCAGAACGCATTCCACTCGATAGTTCATCAACAAACCCGTTGGAAACAACTTCATTTCTTACATATTCCAGACCATAAAAAATGCTCAGGTTATTGAATATGGATTTCCGGAAATCAATGTTCATTGAATAGGCGTCCACTTGCTCCTCACGACTCTCGCGGAGATCAGAATTAAATAGTCTGGTTATGCGGCTTTCTTTAAATCGCTGGTAAGCCAGATTAATGCCCATCTCGTCAAAAATTCCGCCACCGGATTCATGCAGAACATTGATGTTATTCATCATCCATTTCTGCGGACCGTAATTCCATTCACCATATCGTGGCAATCCATCACGGATTCTGTTATGCCTGTCAAATCGACCATATGCAGATGTTTCTGAATAGTGAAAAGCATAATTGAACTCCCATTTATCATTGGGGCGAAAACTGAGCTTTTGAAGTAGGTTCATCTGGGTATATGCTGAAGGACCCTGTATGCGATCATCATCCTGCTGAATCAGCGTGTCAACACCATTGATGAAATCCACTGTGTTCGGTTTTAAGTAATCTTCTGGTCCATGGCTTCCCTGCTTTAGATGATCATAATCCCAGTAGCTAATTGAGCTGACCAAAGCCAACTTGCGCAGACCCCACTTCAAATCAAGATGACCTGTCATCTCATTGTTAGCCGTGGAATGCCTTACGAGGGCATTTCCTGAAAACACAGGCTTATCTTCAGAAAATACAGATTTCAGACTTTGAAATGCCATGACGCCTCCGATGGCATCACTGCCGTAGATCACAGATTCAGGTCCAAACAGGACTTCAGCACTTTCAATACTAAAGGGATCTATATTAATAACATTCTGAATATTTCCTCCCCTAAAAATGGCATTGTTCATTCTTACGCCATCTACAGTATATATCAATCGATTGGTGGCAAAACCTCGAATCATGGGGCTGCCACCACCCTGCTGACTCTTTTGAATAAAAACCTTACCGGAAATGCCCAACATATCCGCAGCCGTCTGAGGATTCTGCATATTAACTTCAGCCTTTGATATATTGGCGATGGTATTTGGTACCCGATTGCCATATTGTTTCCAACGGGTTGCAGATACAACCACTTCATCCATCTCGAAGGATAATTTTTCCAAGCTTAGTTGATACTTCAAGCCCTCCAATTCATCTTTGGTGTGCTGTTGACTCGCATAACCTAAGGCGGAAAAAACAAGTTCTAAGTCCGTTGAAAAAACAGAAATATCAGCCTTTCCCTGAGCGTCTGAAACAACGAGTATATCCGAATTCTCAGCAACGATATAAGCGCCTTCAATCGGAACACCTGTCATCGCATCTGAGATACTAACTGTTTGTGAATAGCTAACGTACATGAATGTACTTAGCAGTATGCTAAAAAAGATTCTTTGCATCAGCAAATTAATTGTGAAATAAGGAAATGTCGGTCCAGACACCGACTCAACTGTCGCTATGCAAATCTTAATTCGGGAGGTGGTGTTAAGGGGCAGGCAAGATCAATACTATAATCCAATTTTGGAATTCCATCTGTATAATCAAATGTCTTGACGGTATTTGATTCCTTGTACTGCAGATGTTTATTACAATAGATTTTCTGCAGAAGATCTATGAGTCTGCTTTGATCTTCATCGGTATCTTTCTCATTTTGTAATGCAAAATCAAGATACTTTTCCAATTGTTGGTTGAGGGCTGTCTCTTTGTGATCAGGCCAGCAGATATAGATTTTACCATCGTACATCTCAATGGTTCTGACAAGATCATACATCATACCATTGTACTCAAATTCTGAATCATGTTCCCATCTAAGCATATGGGATTGGTCGGCAGATATGAAGAGCTGTGTCAAATCAGAATCATCCAACTCCGCCATCATGCTATGCTTTATCTCATGCTTTATAAGTCTCTTTTGAATATGATAATAGAAAAAAACGCCAGTGGAAGACACTGTAAAAAGCAATGTGAATAAGAATGGCCATATTTTCTGCGATAGACTCATATTACTGTCACAATATCTATAAAAAACGGAGGTTTTCTGGATTGAACAAAACATTCAAAGCCAATATCTGAGGAAATATATTGTTTATGACATTGATTCAATCACATTAAAATTTTAACAATTCAATATTTAAAGATTTAATCTTAGGTTAAATGCAGAGAATATATGAATCAAAAAACTACATTTGCGGTAAGTTATAGCGTGGTCTGTCACGAACAGATCATAAATTTTAAACAATCAATATTAAAAAAATGAAATTGAATATCATTAAATCGCTATGCCTGGTTGCAGGTCTGATGATTCTGGGTTTTAACGCCTCAGCTCAAAAGTTTGGCTACATCAATTCAGCCGTTTTGTTGGGAGAGTTACCTGAAGTTAAAGCTGCAGATTCAGAGTTAGAAACCTATCAGAAGCAATTGATGTCTTCTGGGGAATCTATGGTAAAGGCATTTGAAACAAAATACAATCAGTACGCAAAAGAAGCTGCTGAAGGACTTCTATCAAAAGTGCAAATGCAAGAGAAAGAGGGTGAGCTAGGTCTTGAACAACAAAAGATCCAGCAGTATGAGGTTGAGGTGCAACAAAAAATACTTCAAAAAAGAGAAGAGCTGTATCAGCCCATTCTTGATAAGGTAAAAGCAGCCATCGAGAATGTAGGAAAAGACAATGGGTACACTATGATCTTTGACTCATCCGGTGGTATGTTATTGCATGCGAATGATGGCGATGATGTCATGGCGCTTGTAAAAGCCAAGCTAGGTCTTTAAAAAAAATAAGCAAGAGGGCTGTATTTGAAATGAATGCAGCCCTTATTTTTTTCTACCGCTATTCTTCTTTCCGTATCTCTTATTCTTTCCGTCTTTCTTTCTTCCCCCTCCTCGGTTCTTCTTAGTTTGCCACTCTGGTGATTCTCCCAGTTCAGAAGGTACAGGCAATTTCATGATATCCCTTTCAATCAGCTTTTCAATGTTTTTGAAATAAAACATATCATCAGGATTGATGAATGTTATAGCCACACCTGATGCGGCTGCTCTTGCTGTACGACCGATTCTATGAACATAGTCTTCAGCATCACGAGGGACATCATAGTTGATCACAAGATCTATATCCTTTATATCTATACCACGACTGATAACATCCGTCGCAACGAGAATTCTGATATTCCTGGCCTTAAAAGCCATAAGTTTCTGTTCTCTATCCTTCTGCTCCAGATTCGAAGAAATGGCATCTGCAGGCATGCCCACAGATCTGAGTGAAGAAACGATATTTGAAACATTCTTTTTGGTAGAACTGAATATAATGATGCTTCTGTACTTGGGCTTATCCTTTATAAGGTGTTTCAGTAATTCAACCTTCTGATGATCATAAGAAAGGTATGCCGCTTGCAGAATCTTCTCATTTGGTTTTGAAATGGCGATTTTGATCTCGACAGGATCGGACAATATCTTTTTGCTGAGTTTAATGATTTTGTCGGGCATGGTAGCACTGAACAACAAAGTCTGGCGCTTCTTGGGCAAGGTGTCTATGATACTGATGATGTCATCATAAAACCCAATATCCAGCATCCGATCCGCCTCATCAAGAATTAGGTATCTTATAGAGTCACAATCCAGATACTTGTTGTGAATAAAGGACTTTAGTTTACCCGGTGTGGCAACAACAACATGCACCCCCTTATCCAATGCTTTCCGTTGTGTCTCCCAGTCTTGCCCATCACCGCCACCATACAAAGGAATTGACGAGATGTTGGTGGTGTAAGAAAACGCCTGTATTTCCTGATCAATTTGTAAGGCAAGCTCACGGGTTGGCACGATAATCAATGCCGTTGTTGATTCTGGAAGGTCCCGGGAAATCATGTCCAATATGGGAAGCATAAAAGCTGCCGTCTTTCCTGTACCTGTTTGTGCCGAAGCCAAAACATCCTTACCCTCGAAAATATGCGGCATTGCTTTTTCCTGAATGGGAGTTGCCTCTTCAAAGCCCATATATGATAATGATTCCAGAATGAGCTCCGAAAATCCAAATTCTTCAAACTTCATGGCTTTAAGATAAGTAATTCTGGCATTCAACTAGGCTTTGTTGATCTTAATGAGAAACTCTTGCTCGGTAAGAATCTCGACAGTTCCCAAGGCTTCAGCCTTCTTAAGCTTAGAACCTGCTTTCTCACCGACTACCAGAATATTCAGATTGGAGGAAACCGCTGATATATTTCTTGCGCCATTCTCCTCTGCCCATTTCTGAGCTTGCTTTCTGCCCATGGTCTGTAATGTCCCGGTGAACAAAATGGTTTTCCCTTTTAAAGGGGCATCATCTGCCACAACTAATGGTTTGTCAGCTTCTGTTTGTTCAACATTCACTCCATATTCGGCCATGCGCTTTAACATCTCAACATTGGCATCCTGAGAAAAATACTGCATCACATTCTGAGCAACGACGGGACCGATATCCTTTATTTCCAGATAATCCTCCTCTTGCCATTCCTGCAATTCAAATATATTCTGTAATCTTTCAGCTATCAGCTTACTCGCTTTTTTACCCAGGTGGTGGATGCTTAAACTGATCAATAAACGTGTTAATGAATTTTGACGCGCCTTATCAATGGCCTGTTCCAGATTATTGGCTGACTTTTCGCCAAAGCCTTCAAGCTGTGCTATGCTGTTGTAATCCAAATTATAAATATCACTGATGTCATCCAGCCAGCCCAATTCATTGAACTTGATTACAAGTGATTTTCCGAATCCATCAATATTCATGGCTTCTTTCGAAACATGATATATCATTTTCTGAACATTCTGTTCCTTACAAGATGGATTCATACATCGCCAGGCTGCCTGGTCTACACTCTTCTCAAGTGGGTAGGAACAAAAAGGACAATCAGCAGGAAAAACCAATTCTGTCTCATCACCGGTTCGAAGCTCGGAGAGTGGTTTGACAATATATGGGATCACATCCCCAGCCCGCTCGATTAATACATTGTCACCAATACGTATATCTTTCTGCCTGATAAATTCTTCGTTATGCAAAGAGATAGAAGATACTGTCACACCAGCCAGATGAACAGGTTCGACTTTAGCCACTGGCGTTATCGCTCCGGTCTTCCCTATCTGAAACTCAACGGAAAGCAGTTTGCTGGTAGCCTGTTTTGCTTTGAACTTGAATGCCATGGCCCAACGCGGATGGTGTTGTGTAGAACCACAAATACGCTGTAATTCGAAGTTGTTCAATTTGACAACTGCACCATCGATTTCATATTCGAATTTATCCCGATTGCGTTCCCACTCCTGACATAATTCATAAGCCTTGGCTATATCTTCCACCAGAGGTAATTTATCATAAGGCAATTTGAAGCCAAGTTTTCCAAGTGCTTCCATTGCCTTATCATGACTCTTGAAGTTTGGCAGGACATCATTGCCCTCCGCATCCACAGCATAGGCCAATTGAAATATGAATACATCAAGACCTCTGGCCTTGGTTTCCATCGGGTCTTTCATCCTTAATCCTCCGGTAGCAGCATTCCTGGGATTGGCAAAAAGATCCAAGCCCTGTTCTTGCCTGTCTTTGTTCTTGGCATTGAATACTTGATGTGACATGACAGCTTCCCCTCGTAATTCAGCCCTAAAAATGCCATATGAGGAAAAATCGGCCTTAAGGGGTAGTGAAGAAATGGTCTTGGCATTGGCGGTAATCTCATCACCTTCAGCTCCGTTTCCGCGTGTAGCAGACCGTACAAGCATATCATTTTCATATACTACTGCGATGCTCCCGCCATCCAGCTTGGGCTCTACAAAATATGAGAGAGCCAACTCGCTACCTTGGGTTAATTTTCTAATCTGCTTGTCATATTCATTGAGATCATCACCGTTATAAGAATTGGCCAAAGAAAGCATAGGATTGTAATGCTTGACAGTCTGAAACTGATTGCTTAAATCCGAAGAAACACGCTGACTTGGAGAGTTGCTTGCTATTTCAAGCCCTGCATTCTTTTCAAGCTCAATCAGCTTGTCATACAGCACATCATATTCCTTGTCAGAAATAAGGGGATTATTATCAACATAGTATTTCCACTCATGAAAATTCAGAAGCTCTACAAGAAGCTGGTAGTCCTGCTCGGTGACAGAATTTGTAAGGAAATACTTTGACTTATCGAAGAGCTCTTTCTGCCTGGCGTTGCTATACATCACATTGATTAATTGGCCTGTAAAATAAAGCCTAAATCCTTGTAAAAAGAATGATAAATAATAAAATTTATATATATAAAATACCGTAAATCAGCATTTAATACATATAATTTGCTATTATTATCCAAAATCAACTATTAATCATTAAAAACTAAAATCATGTGGAAAGAATTTAAGGACTTCATTATGACCGGCAATGTCATAGATTTTGCTGTTGCCGTAATCCTCGCTGGAGCTGTAGGACTTGTTGTAAATGGCTTTGTGAGCGATATCGTCATGCCTGTTGTGGGATACTTTACTTCGGGGGTAAGTTTTGAAAACCTGTTTATTGCACTGGACGGACAAACTTACGACTCACTAGCTGCAGCCAATGAAGCAGGTGCTGCTGTAGTGGCTTATGGCAAATGGGTCAATTCAATTATCAACTTGTTGATAGTTGGTTTTGTACTGTTCATGATCGTTAAGTCATACAACAAAGTGAAGAAGAAAGAGGAAGAAGCACCGGCTGCTCCTGCTGGACCTAGTGAAATCGATCTTCTAACTGAAATAAGAGATGCTTTAAGAAAGTAGTCAATCCGAAAGCCCCTTGTCATGAGGGGCTTTTTTAATTGAGTGTCATTCGCATTGTGATACCACCGTTCATAGCAGTGAATGGGAAGTTATTGGTAACATAAGGTCGGGTACCAGTATATTCAAAAAATGCCCTTATCGTCAAATTCTCATTTAAAATATAATCCACTGAAGGACTGAATGAAATCGTCTTGGCACCTCTGGTTCTCTCACTTGTCTCACCGAAATCCAATTCGTGAACCAATGAAACATCATCGATCAATGAGAAGGTAAACATGATTGTCATGTCACTACCTCTGCTCGAATTGACGTTTCGGTTGTTTCGACCTCGTCTGCCTCTATCAGTCGACTGATCGTTTGGATCAGGCTCTTCATCTGTACGAGGTCTTCGTGAACGTCTGCTCTTATTCTTACCCTTAAGGAAGTTGGAATCCTTAATCGTATATCCAAATCCAAATACGTATTCGGACTTCTTATTTTCCAACAATTCCGTAGCAACATTAACTGAAAGGTCCAATGTTCTTGAAGTCTTGTATTCAAAATCAATATTCAGATCGCTTCTTGTTTTCATTCTTAAACCAATAACCGGATTGAACTGCTCAGAGATCTGCATAAATGGAATCTCCAGTCTTGAGTAATAGTTTCCGTTTGGCTTGATATCCTCGTAAGGATTGGCTGCGTCATACTCAACGTCAGAATAGAAATTATTCACACGCAACATTGAAGAGTAACCATGTTCCAAAGTAAAACTGCTGAAGGTTTCCTTAAACCAAGGTAATTTGTTCAATCCGTCATATCTAAGACTCCAATTTGGTCTTGGTATAAATCCTAATCCTCTCACATCATTTTCAAGATCGAGACTAACGGTGTTCGGATCCTGATCTGTATACGCAGCAAGAAATGCCGGTACAAGCACCTGCGAACTTGTCTTACCATAACCAGCAGCATATTCACGGCCATCCTGTTCGTGAGAACCTGCCCCAGTGGCATTGTCCAGTCTGAATGAGATAATAGATCTGTTTCTTTCAAACTGAGAGAAAAGTGCATCTACGTCACCGCCAATAAGTGTATTCAAGGCAAAGAATGTCATTTCAAAAGATCCTACATTTCTATATGCCAATTGAGCAAAGTCGGCGAAGCCGTCCTTATCAATAAATTTGAAATCCTGTTGTTCGGTTGCTCTGTAACTCTTCTTAAAGTCGACATTAATTCTGAAGTCCTTCCATGGTTCAATACGGATTTTGGCTTCAAGGTTTTGTGACTGTGTCTGTATTACTTCCTGGTTGAGAGCAGTACTCGTTGTTATCCATCCTTTATCAGCAGCTGAGAATAGCCAGTTGTTCTGGTTCCCAAAACTGACATCTGGTTGAATACCAAATGCAAAATCAAATCCTGGCGCTTCGAATCCATCAGACAGACCTAAGAATCTGGTTCCTGGAACAAATCCAGGTACTATGGTCGAGAAGTCCTCTTTATAGTTAAACTGAACAGAGCGCAGCATGAATAATGGTCTGAGCAATAATTTTTCAATTGCTCCAGGCTCTTTCTCTTTCTTCTTATCTCTTTTATTTTCATCCTTGCCAACTGTATCGTTCTGGTCTCTTGTGGTACCGCTTCTTGTTGTCCGAGTTCTGGATCGGGAAGTAGGTGCCTTACCTATCCTGTCAAGTTTCTTGAGGTACTTGGATTTATCATATAAACGATCAAAGTTGAAGTTGGCCGTCACACTTCGATTCTGTGTATTCTGAATGATATTCCCAATATTCTGTCCGTCCTGAATATCGATAAGTGGACCGGCAGCCCAACTGTAATTTGTTCTGTAAGATGCCTTGACATCTATCCAGTCCATATAAGGGAAATACTTAAATGGCAATGTATAGTTTACCGATGCGGAATGGGAATAATTGGTATTACGTCCTCCGGATCTTAGATTATCCTGCCAGTATTCTTTTACCTCAGCAGAAGATCTCAGACCTATGGAGTCTCCCCGCTCATTATAATAAGGTCTGTTCTCTGGAACTTCAGCAATACCTCTTTGTCTTAGTTCGTCAATATAACTTTCATTGATAGCCGAGAAAGTCATCTTCAGTGACTTCGTAAGGTTCCAGTTCAAATCATACCTTCTTTCCCATTCAAATCGGCGATCATCAAATTCAAAGATTGGCGTCACAGGAATACGGAAACGTTTTACCGAAACGAATCTGTTAAGATTCGAACTGAAAGAAAATGAATTTGGTAGTGGATTGAAGTTAATCTGCTTGATGAACTCAAGTGATTTACTCTTTATAAACTTAAATGGTTCAATATAACCGCCTCGTCGAGAGTAATTGTAATCGACTCCGAACCTGTAATCTTTTGACACCTCAGAAGAGATAATAGGGTCTCTATACTCCATTTGCGTATAAGCATAACTTACGCTCAGGTTTTCGATATCCCAAGGCATTGGTTTACGCGGTTTCTTCGGCTTCTTAGGTTTCTTTTCCTTTTCCGCATCAGGGTCCTTGCTCTTATCGTTCTTGTCCGATTTGGATGTATTGTTATTATTAGAACGGTTATTACTCTGCCTGTTATTAGATCCTCCTCTTTCCTTTTTAACATTGGTGAAGTTGAAGGTCTTGATGGTGTTGACGATCTGGTTTCTGTTTCTGACATCTTCTGTCAGTGTCGGATTGTCCTGAGCCAAATCAAATTCGTCCTTGACGGTTATATCCAAATCATAGGCGTCAAATTCTGGCGTCACAATCGATTTGGCAAACTGAGCATAAAAAGGAACACTCAGATTCCAACCTTCAGGAAATAAATTACCCAACTGTAAGTTTGTGGATATGTCATACTCCTTGACCGATTCCATCTGCCGCTCCATAACCCGCTGATCGAGCGCACCCCAGCCGATCGTAGAAAAACTACCTGCTGCGGTTATATTTCCGAGGTCTGCAATCTGTAGATCAAGTCGTGCCTGTCCAGCTACACCACCCCGCTCTTCAAGACCGGTCAAACGCAATTCATTTACCCAAACCTCACCGGCATATCCTCCGGGAGGACCTCCGGTTTCATCGATATTACGTATACCTATCTGAACACCTTTTATCTTACCCACACTCGGGTTACCTATAATGGTCACTTTATGTCCTTTAGGAAGGTATAATGTGTCATTGGTCAGCGTGTCAACAAATCCTTCAAAGCCTATACTCTTATACTGATTCAGAGCGCCACTCGCAAACAATTGATCAAGCGTATCCTGATCGATTGTGAATCGATCGCTGAAGCTCTCACCAAGTACATTCCTTATCTTCTTGGCTTGAACGAGCCAGTCCAATTCAAAGTCAAACATATTGGCTTCTGGCCATACACGCTCACTATCGGATATACCACCTGTCAGCGTAGAGTCAGATGACAAGGTAAGCGGAATCTCATATTCATAGTAGTGCAAGTCAAAATCCTTACCGACCCGCAGGAAGACTGCAACATCGCCCGACTCCTGTTCTCCGTCTTTCTCTTCGGCATGGACGAACATCTGCATCTTGTCGTATAATCGGAGGTCCAGATTGTTGAGGCGATATATCGACAACTCACAATCCTTCTGTAAGCCTTCGTAGACTATCGAGAGCGACTTTTCATCCTGAAGTACATTGGAGAAGGTGTTGAATATCCGTTCCTGTTTAATCCCCTGAGGTAGAACATAATTAAACGGCAATTTCTTATCATTCTCTTCAATACCTACAGCATCCACGTTGAAGTTACCTGTAAAGGTACCATCAGGAGTAAGACATCTTGAAGGCAACTTCCTCCACTGGTTTCTTACAAGTTCAAAGTCTGCCAATCTAAAAGTCTTCTGTGTGCTGAATCCGTTCACAATAACACGCATGAACTGAATGGAACGAAACCCTTCTATACCATTAATTGGCACACCATCACGAATAGGAATTCTGAAACGGTACCACTTCTCCTGCACTGAATCATTAGGATTGGTTATGATACGGATGTCTCTGATAAACTCATTATTGGTCTCATCAATTTCACCCATGCTGTTCCTAATAGGAATCTTATATTCATAGAAACTCTCTCCCTGATCCAAAGAACGGTTATTGTTCAGATCTTCTTTGTCCGGTCTTGGGTTACCCCTAACAAACCTGTCTTCACCGCTTACATCAGGTGAGTTGCCTTCAGGGTTGTTGAATTTGGAATATCTGGTCAGGATATTATCCGACTGTTCGAATTCATCAAAGTCATTGAAGTAGGCATAATCATCTGCTGATGGGTCATTGTTGAGCCTTGTAGGTTGACCCGGGAATTTATTCAGATAGTCCTGATATTTATTTCGTTCTCCTTCCAGATCCAATCCATCGAGTCCTAAATCCTGATCTTGTTGACCGTCACGATCAAATCCATCATTCTTAGGAACAGAAAGTGATACCCTTCCCCATGAAGTTTCTTTGGTTGGAATCTCAATACTATCTGGCGCCAAGGAGTTTTCAAAAAACTGAAGGTTATCGGCAAGAATATCTTCAGAGACGTTACCGAGATGGAAAGTAATAAATCCTTCCTCATCAGGTAAGTGACCGCTGCCATCAGGTTTCTCCAGGAATGGGTTAAGCAACCAGAATTCTACAAACTCATAATTATTGGCCTCAAAGTCACTGTTAGGCATATAACGCATTACACCTGCCCACCTTGTTTCAGGGTCTTTCAACCGCACATCATCACCATCGGCATTTAGCTCTGAACCACGCGACAGCGTGCCAAAGCCCTCTGGCGGATCAAAATTATATGGACCACGCTGATCAGGCATATATGTTAAATCAAAGGTCAATAGGTTACCCAATACTCCACGAGGAATATCTCTACGGAATAGATCCTGCTGATTGATATTTCTGGTGTAGGAGTTGCCCGGATTTGCGGCTGCACGATCTTGACCAAACAGTAAGGTTTGATCAAATACATACCACGCTAATCTGGCCCTGTTGGCACCATAAACCAAAGAGTCACTGTATTCATGCTCTGGAAAATCACTGGTATGTGGCGTACTGGCCAATATCCAAAGGTTGGCAGCCTGAGAGCTTAACGGGAATCCACTTACGGCTCCTTCAAAGTCATCGATACTAACCACACCCGAATTATCATCACTGAGATTAATGGCACCAGAGTGACCCGGTCTTAAAGCAGCTACCTCTGCTGTAAAATTCAAATTAGAAGGCGCATTGGTAGAATAAAAAGGCAGTTTGTCAACAACCCTTGTTAGGAATGGAACCTCTGTACTGAAGTCCATATCCAGACCATATATCGTATTGTTAATAGGGTCATCCCCAAGGTTGACTTTTTCCGTAAACGGACGTTCAAAAAGCCTCATAGTCGTAGCTCCGATATAGAAGTTTTCATTCACTTCATACTCCGCACGTAAACCCAATAGGGTCTTCTGCTGCAAACTGAACACAGAGTTGTCCTCATAAGATATATTGATAGGTGTACCCTGTTGAAGATAAGATTCATTTATAATTCTAACCCTACCTATGGCATAGTCAACTTCATAATCCTGGCCCTCTATCAAAACCTGGCTACCGGCTGTCACACGCACAGATCCAGGAGGTATGTTCCAAGCACCAAGCGAGTATTCGGAAGTAATATCCGACTTAAATCTACCGGCCATGATGAACTTATTCTTGACAATCATCTCTCGTGCTCCTGTTACCGTCGTATCATAGAGTTCATTAAAACTATACTTGGCAGCAATGGCAGGATCTCCCAGTAATTGTTCCAATGAAGAACCGAAAGGTTCCAGAACCGGGAATACGATACTGCTTGATTGTGGAATCACAGTCACTCCAGGAACAAAGTCAAATTCACCATCCGGCTGCGGATCGTTTCTATTGTTCAATTGGTCAAGACCAAATACATTCAAAAGTGGAATAGTTCTGAACCCATCTTCTGGAAGGAACTTTTTCAATGTACCATCTGAATCATCTTCATAAAAGATGTCAAACTTCAAATCCGTTTGGCTAAGATTGTTACTTCTAAGCGGATAGACGTTCTTCATCATCAGGTCCCATGTTGGGTGACTGATACGCTGGTCCGTACTCTTCAGCAATTTTGCAAAAATGACTCCCTGAGATTCTATCTCGCCATTTCTATTCGTATTAGGTACACTTCCTTCATCTGAAATGGTACCTACCTTATATACATCATCACATGCTTGTGTGTAGAAATACTCATAGGAGACAGCAAGCACTTGATTCGGTCTCAATCTGATATTCAACGAGACGAAACCTAATTGTTCGTTAAGGGTGTATTCAGAAGGATTCAATTTACGGCCCTGGAAGATATTGAAATCACGGGGCTGTTCCAGATCATAAAGCTGTTCCAATCTGGTATTGGTTCTTTCAATCCTTTTTGTCTCTTCATCATCGATCAGCTGCTCATACAATTCATTGGTTCTGTTGTCAGGCAACAAAAGTCCTCTTGAATCTCTGAATATAGCTTGCTGAAAATTGGGATCTATCCCGTACTGCGCATTGGGATTGGAAAATAAATTTTCATCCGGCTCGGCAAGGTCAGCTATCGCACAGATCATCGTCTGATTCTGCTGGTAATCCAATCTGTCGTCCGATATCCAGACTTCCATGTTGGTAATACGCAGATTGTTACTTATATAAGGAAGATTTGAAAGTGCATCTTCGAATATCTCTCTGTGGTAATGCGAGATAAAGAAGTGTCTGTTCTCATCATATTGATCGGGAGTAAGTTCAAACTCCTGAAGAGTGGCGCCATTCTGAATGGTCTGAGTCTCCTGTTGAGAACGTTGCTGAGAAGCAATCGCTGTAATCCGTAAGTGACCAAACTGTAATTCGGTTTTTAATCCGAAGAGACTCTGATTACCCTGTATCAGGTTAGAACGAAGCGGAAGACTAACGTTACCGGCTTCAATTGTTTTGATGATATCATCTTCAGAGAATTGCTCTGAATCATAGGCCAGTTTGATTTTTCTGTCAAAGTCAAAACTCGCTTGTGTATCGTAATTAAATCCAAGATTTAGCTTGTCACCAATTTTACCTTCAACATTCATCTGAATGTCCATTCCAAAATCAAGGAAAGGACCCTGTCGCTGTCTGTTAAGGTCAATATTGGGGTTTTGATCCTCTCGGTAGTCAAAACCAAATGTCATATCTATATTACCTTGAGGCTCGATGGTGATTTCATTGCCACCGAATAATCTGTCAGCCAGATTTCTTTCAATATTAATTTTAGAAAGTGGATCTACAAGTCCTGATCCCTCTTTGGAGTATGGGTCTTTAAAACCTGCAAGCTTATCAAAGTAGTCTCTTTGCTGCTTCTTACTTTTCCAATCCAGATATTCTTCAAAGGTAAGCGAGACCGGCATTCTGTAATATTCATCACCGATTCTCTCATATACTACATATGTATTGGTGCTAGGGTCGTATTCGACAGTCTGATTAAGATTGTCGGGGTTGATATCAAAAGGATTATAGCTATCATCCGTCACAAAGTCACCGTAACGATCTTTGAGGGGAAAGGTATCCCTTACCGTCTCCTTGATGCTGAAAGCATCAGGAACAGTAATTCCATTAGCGTGTGAATTTTGTGAGAACAATAACAATCCGATCACCAAGACCAAATTGCTCACCATCTTCTTCTTCAAGCTCATTGTATTATCAATCAAACAATCTATACTGTGCCCTGTCTTTTTGATATTACTGTCTTTTAACGTAAAAAAATCCAATTTATGTTAGGACAATTGCTTTAATACCGATTTAATCAGTGCCTCTACCTGATTAATGTCAGGATTATCCCGTAAAATCTTATCAATCTGTTTTGAAATCATGTTCTTCTGGAAGCCCAATGCCATTAAAGCACTGATCGCTTCTTCTCTCACCTGTGAACCTCCAACTTCAATCTGACCAGCCATGGCCACCTCTTCCATCCCCAGCTTAACCAACTTATCCTTAAGATCAAGGATAATGCGTTGAGCTGTTTTCGGACCTACACCTTTGACTTTCTTGAAAGCAGCAACATTATCAGAGATAATGGCATTGCTGGCTTCAACTGGAGTCATGTATGATAGTATAACCCTTGCTGTATTCGGGCCTACTCCCGAAACCGAAATCAATAAAGCAAACAAATCGCGTTCGTCCTCCTGTTGAAACCCATACAATGTATGTGCGTCATCCCTTACTATAAGGTGGGTAAACAGCTTGGTGCTTTCTAATGATTCCAGCTGTGCATAGGTATGCAAACTGATCTGTACATCATAGGCCAAACCACCAATATCAAGATGTACATTGGTAGGTGATTTGTATGTCAGTTTACCTTCTAAGTATGCTATCACTGTAGTTTCCTTTATCTGTCACTTCCAGGCATTCAAAAGTTCATGATTGACCGAAAGAAAGATTAACTTCCGATCTATCAATATTATTGCCTGTAAAGGCTATATTATTTTAAGAAAATTGCCTGTGAAGTTATCAATATTGATAATATTCATATAATTAATATTGTAAATATATAAATACCTCAATTATAGTATCTTATAAAATGCGATAAATGCAATATCGCAACTCCATAGATATTGGCAACAAACTTGCCAAAATGCGCGCCGAAAATATACTTTTCCTGGCAATTCCATGAATTAATAATGAATCATAAAGCCTTACAGGCATAAATTCTATTTTTGTGCAAAAGCAAATAGGCATGTACAATATACTCATCTTGGGTTCGGGTGGACGCGAACACGCGTTGGCATGGAAAATAAAGCAGAGCAGCAAATGCAAAACACTTTTTGTAGCTCCAGGAAATGCGGGAACCGCTTCATTGGCAGAAAATGTGGCATTGGATATTCTTGATTTTAATATGATAGAATCCTATGTGGATGAGCACAACATAGATTATATCATAGTGGGTCCTGAAGCCCCACTTGTTGAGGGCATATATGACCATTTCAGAGGACATGATGTGCATGTTATCGGACCTTCTGCCGCCGCTTCAAAGCTTGAGGGTTCAAAAGCATTTGCCAACGCATTCATGGATGAATTCAAAATCCCTACCGCAGGTTATGTTAAAATCACAAAAGATAATCTTGAAGAGGGATACAGCTTCATAGATGCTCAAGATACCATGATCGTCCTCAAGGCTGATGGTCTTGCTGCAGGGAAAGGTGTGCTTATTCTTGACAACAAAGAGCAAGCAAAGACAGAACTGCAGGCCATGATTGAAGGCAAATTTGGTCAGGCTTCTGAAACTGTCGTCATCGAAGAATTCCTTGACGGCATTGAGTTTTCAGTTTTTGTTTATACAGACGGCATGCACTACCACATTCTACCGGTTGCAAAAGATTATAAGCGCATAGGCGAAGGTGATACAGGACTTAATACAGGTGGTATGGGAGCGGTATCACCAGTTCCATTTGTCGATGTGTCCATAATGGATAAGGTTGTAGACCGCATAGTCATTCCTACCTTAAGAGGACTTCAAAGCAGGCAACTAGAATACACAGGTTTCATCTTTCTCGGACTAATCAAAGTAAATGATGATCCTTATGTTATAGAGTACAATTGCAGAATGGGAGATCCGGAAACAGAAGTCGTGATACCACGTATCGAATCAGATATCGTTGATCTTTTTGAAGCTTCGGTCAATGGCAATCTTTCTGATATTGACATCAGCGTATCAGAAAAAGCGGCTGCCACAACCATGCTCGTTTCAGGCGGATATCCAGAAGCTTACGAAAAAGGCAAGGTAATCAGCCTTGGAGACGCTGTTGAAAACACAGTTGTATTTCATGCGGGAACAACATATGATCAGGATGGCCAGTTAATTACAAACGGTGGGCGTGTCATTGCTGTGACGGCTTTTGGCGACACACATTCAGATGCCGTTCGCAACTCACAAGAACATGCTAAGGATATTCATTTTGAAAAAGTGTATTACAGAAAAGATATAGGATTTGATCTTTAAATATGCATTATAGCTTTTCAGACATAAAGAACATTATAGGTGGAAAAGTCCTCATGGAAGGAGCTGAGAATCCTATCAACAATGTCATTTATGATACGCGTAAAAGCAGTTTTGCAGAAGAGAGTGTCTTCATTGCATTTAAAGGCGCTGTCAATGATGGCCATGACTATATTGAAGAAGCTTATAATAAAGGTATTCGCAACTTCATTGTTTCGAAAAAAATTGACTGTTCATCTCTGCACTCAAGCAATGTTCTCAAAGTTACTTCCAGTTTGCTGGCACTTCAAACCTTGGCCGCCCATCATAGAAAGCAATTTGACATTCCGGTAATCGCCATCACTGGTAGCAATGGAAAGACCATCATAAAGGAGTGGCTTGGAAAAGCACTGTCCCGGAAATTAAAGGTCTGCAAGAGTCCTAAAAGCTTTAATTCTCAATTGGGTGTGGCGCTTTCACTATTGCAATTAGACAGTACTCATGATGTTGCTATTATTGAAGCGGGCATATCAAAAACAAATGAAATGCGTTTTTTAGAACGCATGATCAAGCCTACTCTTGGAATTTTTACCAATCTGGGTGATGCTCATAATCTCGGTTTCGATAATCCTCAGCAAAAACTGGAAGAAAAGTTGAAATTGTTCGTGGATGCTGACAAAATAATATTCAATTCTGCTCAGGAACAAGTAAGGGATACGATACAAATGCTATTCTCATCCAAAGCCGATAACTGGACCATAAGTAAAAGAGAAAATCAGGATGTTGAGGGTCAAAAACACAGTACTGTAAATGCACGATACAGGAATGTTACCCTTGAATTCAATACAAAGTTTAGCAGTCGGGAGTTTATAGAAAATCTCATGCATGTGGTGGCATGCCTTATCCATTTTGATTTTTCGATCAAGGAGATTATGGATATCATAGAAGATTTTGATCAAATTCAGAACAGGCTTGAACTGAGAGAAGGCGTCAATAATAATCTGCTTATCAATGACAGCTACAGTCTGGATATGGCCTCGCTGCAATTGGCACTTGAATATCAGGATATGCACAGCATGTCTCTTGATAAAGTGCTGATCATCTCCGAATTTGACCAGCAAACCAATGATGAGGACCTGTATGATCAACTTAAGATTTTAATACAGGAAAAAAGCATTTCGCAGGTTTTTGGAATAGGGTTTCACACCCATGCCCAACGCGCACTGCAGGGCTCTGATATTAATTTCATATACGATACAACTGAACTGCTCACCAGTGGAATTCTTGATAGACTAAATCATAAATGTATCCTTATCAAAGGGGCACGTAAGTACCGTCTTGAAAATGTATTCTACAAACTTTCAAAACAGATCCACCAGACCGTGCTGGAAACCAATTACCATGCATTGGATCACAATATCGGAGTGTACCAATCTTTTCTGAACGAGCACACCAGAATTATGGCCGTTATCAAGGCTGAGGCATATGGTTCAGGTATAGATCAAGTAGCCAGGTATATGGAGCAAAAAAAATTGGATTACCTGGCCGTAGCCATTATTGATGAAGCCATTCAAATACGCAAAGCAGGAATTAAATTACCGATCATGGTTTTCAATGTCCAGGAAAGCCAAATAGAAGCATTATGGTCTTATAATCTGGAACCAGAAGTCTACTCGTTCCAACTGCTCAAGAGCATCATCAATAAGGCCAATGAACTGGAAGAAAACATCAATATTCATTTGAAAATTGATACTGGAATGAATCGCCTGGGTTTCAGTGACGATGATCTTTCTGCTCTGGAAATTGAAATCAGCAAACAGAAGCATCTCACAATTAAGTCCATCTTCTCACATCTGGCCTCTGCAGAAAACCAAGCACATGATTCTTTTTCCGAAGAACAACTTGCTCGATTCGAATCCAAATCAAATCAGCTGGAATCTGTTCTTGGATATCCTGTATTAAAACATATTCTTAATACGGCTGGAATAGTCAGATTTAATAATCATCAATTCGATATGGTCAGGATAGGCCTGGGCATGTATGGCATAGACGAAACAAAGCTCATAGCTGACAGACTGGAAAAGGCACATGCTCTAAGGGCTACTGTATTACAGGTTAAGCAATTACAAGCAGGGGAATCTACAGGTTATGGCCGTTCAGGTATGGTAAACCAAGCTACTCAGATAGCCATCATCAGTATTGGATATGCTGACGGATTGATGCGGGCATGTGGCAATGGAAAATTCAGTATGCGCATACGCGGACAAATGTGCCCAACGATTGGAAATATCTGTATGGATGTAAGCATGTTGGATGTAAGCCATGTTCCTGACATTGAAATTGGAGATGAGGTGGTCATCTTTGATGCAGAGCATCCAATTGAGAGGCTTGCAGAAGCCTGTGAGACCATCAGCTATGAGATAATAAGCCGTCTGGCGCCAAGGATAAAGCGCATTTATACCTATCAATAAAAGCAGCGAAAATCCAATAAAACAGCTTTCATTTCTGTTATAGCATTTCAATAAGAGCTCTGATAATGCTTTGAAGAAGACATAATCAGATTTACCAACAGTTTTTAATTATTTATGCCATTGATAATCAATGCATTAGCAATTGGTTATAAAATGAAAAAATGAGCGTAATGATTATTGAATTGTTATTTTTGCAAAAAAATTTAGGCATATGAGATTGCTGCTACTAGCCATACTTTTAATAACAGCAAATGTATTGACAGCCCAGGATGAAGATCCGGTACTTTTCACAGTTGCCGATAGTGAGGTAAGACTGTCTGAATTTAAGTATATATACGAAAAGAATAATTCTGACAAGGCTGACTATTCCAAGGAGAGTCTTGAAGAATATCTTGAGCTGTATAAAAAATTCAAACTCAAAGTTCAAAGAGCACGAGAAATTGGTCTTGATACAGTGAGGTCTCTTCAGACTGAACTTGAGGGATACAGAAAACAATTGGCCAAATCCTATCTAAAAGACAAAGAGATATCTGAGAGCCTGATAAATGAAGTCATTGAACGCATGCAAACAGATATTCAGGTGGAACACATATTTGTTTCTGCGGAAACCAAATCGTCGGAAGCCAGAAAGAATGCTGCAAAAGAAAAGATATATAACATCTAGTGACAAGCTGACAACCAATGGCGGCGAAGGATTTGCTGACATGGCCAAAACCCTTTCTGAAGATAAGCTATCAGCAATCAAAGGAGGTAAGCTGGGTTATTACACCTCTCCTCTACCAGATGGTTTCTATGAATTTGAAAATGCCATGTATAGCCTCAAGCCTGGAGAATACTCTAAGCCTGTCAAATCCAAAATGGGATATCACATCGTAAGGGTTACGGATACAAGACCGGCTCGCGGTGAGATGGAAATTGCGCATATACTTGTTAGAAAGAAATCTCGATCACTGGCTGCTGCCAAAACTTTGATTGATTCGGTGTATGGTCTGCTGGATGAGGGTCGCAATTTTGAAAACATGGCCGCTAAATTTTCCGAAGACACCAAATCAAAGTCTAATGGTGGCTATCTGGGTTACTTTGCAATCAATCAATATGAAAGAGCATTTGAAGATGCAGCCTTCTCACTAGAAAGCGATGGTGCATACACCAAACCGGTAGAAACCGACCTTGGGTATCATATCATCAAGAGGGTTTCTAAAAGAGACAATTCAGATATTGATCGTGTACGCAAACGTATCCAAGCGAGAATCAATAACAATGACAGATTCAGCATAGCTGAGGAGAAAATGATTGAGACCGTCAAGCTTGAAGCGGGATTTGATGAAGACCCATTAATGTTGAAAAGATTTTCTACTGCGCTGGACGAAGGATTCTACAGCTATAAATGGCAGGCTTCAGATTATGATGATAATATGATCATGTTTACGCTTGCAGGAAAAGATTATAACCTTGATGCATTTGCGCAATACTGTAAATCAAGTGTTCGCGAAAGGTTAAAGTTTAATAAAGCGACGCCTCCTGCAGAAGCTGCAGAAAAACTTTATGCAGACTTTATCAAGGAAAAGGTAATGAAATACGAAGAGGCGAATCTGGAAAATAAATATGCTGATTTTCGTGCCTTAATGCGTGAATACAGAGAAGGCATACTGCTTTTTGAAATCACAAAACAAGAAGTCTGGGATAAAGCTTCGCAGGATAGTGCAGGACTGGTTCAGTTTTTTAATGAAAGTGGAAAAGTGTACGAGTGGCCAGAGCGGGTTGCAGTATATAAATACAAGATTGAAGGTGATGATAATGGTGCAATTGCTGTTTACAGCTTTGCGCAGAAAAAGTCTCATGACAAATTGGTGGAAAAGTTTGGTAAAAGCGACCAGATAAAACTGGAGTTTGAAGAGCTTATTGTCGATAAAAGTGCTGAGATGATTCAAGGTTTGGAACTTAAGAATAATTCTGTTACAAAACTTATCACAAAGCCGAAGCCGGCAAACTTTGTAGCTTTCAAAGAACTTGTAGCACCGACGCCAAAAACTCTTGAAGAGGCCAAAGGATATGTGATCGCTGATTACCAGGATCATTTAGAATCAAATTGGATAAAAAAGCTGGAAAAAGCATATCCCATAAAACTGAATAAGAAAGTATTCTCTTCTATTGTCAAGAAATAATGGTCGCCTTTGATTCGAACCTGCTTCAGCATATTATCCGCTTGTATTCTATTATCGTCATGTGATAATTTGTTGCAAGAAAGAAAGGACAGTAATACCATTGCTGAAGCCTACGGTCACAAATTATATCAAGAGGATATTGACCCTTATCTCCAGGATGCCGAAAGCCAGCTGGATTCTCAGTTTATTACATCCAGACTGGTTGATGACTGGTTGATGGACATCATGATATATGAGGAAACAAAATCCCGAATCAATGATCGCACGACGATTAACAAGCTCGTAGAAGATTATGAGCAATCTCTTATAATCAACACATGGGAAAGGGATGTGGTCAATAATTATTTGGATACATTGATTGCCCGGGAAGAAATTGATTCCTTTTTTATAAATCACAAAGAGGATTTCCTTCTGGAAGAACCAATCCTCCGATTGTTGTTCATAAAGCTGGGTGATGACTATGATCTGGACACACTTGATGAATTATGGAAGACGGAAGATCTCCCCGCATTGAGACAGTTTTGCACTCAGAACAATGCACAATGTCTCTTGGATCCAAGTGAATGGTACGACAGATCAACACTAAAGAGTATAATTCCGGTAGATTTATTTGCTAAAGTCTCGTTAAAAAGAGCTGACAGTTATGCATTTACCGAAAATGATAAAGAGTTTTATCTTAAAATATTGGAAGTCATTGACGATAAGGATGAAATTCCAGTTGAATTTGTTCAGGAAAGGATAAAGTTGAGAATTCTTCAGGACAGAAGAAAACTCCTCATCCGTTCTCAAAAAGCTCAACTGTTCAATGAAAAAATTAAAAGCAAAAAGATTAAGATCTATGGAAAAGCGCAATAGCTTATTCAATATATGCCTCACAGTTATGTTCTGCATGATGCTGTCTGCTCCAATGATGAGTCAGGAGACTTTGGTAATTGACAAAGTCATCGGCCGTGTTGGTACAGAATACATACTGCTTTCTGATGTGGAAGACCAATACAGTTACCAGGCGAAAAGGTTTCCCACAGCAGGTGATGAACTAAAGTGTGAAATCTTGCAATCTATCATCGCTCAAAAGTTGATCGTTCACCAAGCCAGATTGGATAGTATTGAAGTATCTCAGGATCAGCTCGAAGCCAGTCTTGATTTCAGAATTGAAAGTGTTTTAAGACAAATGAATGGTGATGAATCGTTCTTCGAGGAATATTATGGAATGACCATATCTGAAATGCGCGACAACCTTAGATTGGATCTGGAGAACCAGATGCTTGCAGAACAAATGCAAACAAAAATTATCAACGAAGTAAAAATTACACCTAAAGAAGTAAAGGAGTTTTTTGAAAGCATTCCTGTAGATAGTATTCCATTTCTAAATGCAGAAGTAGAGCTTTCAGAAATTGTTATCGCTCCAAAGGTCAACAACGAGGAAAGATCCAAAGCTTTGCAGCAGATTATTGATCTAAGAAAGCGTATCGTTGAAGGCGGTGAGAATTTTGAAGAGTTGGCCACTGTCTACTCAGATGACCCTGGATCTGGATCAAGGGGAGGAGATCTTGGTTTTGCCAAGAGGGGTATATATGTTCAAGAATTTGAAGGTGCCGCATTTGGGTTGGAAGAGAACGAGATATCAGACCCTGTAGAAACCGTTCACGGATTTCATATCATCAAGATGATTGAAAGAAAGGGACAGCAAATACATGTGAAGCATATCCTTGTCAAACCAAATGTTACAGATGAAGACAGAGCTCTGGCTCAAAACAAGCTGGATTCTCTCAAGTTACGCATCGAAAATGGTGAATTAACTTTTCAACAAGCTGTAAGAAGTTATTCCGACAAGGAAGTTCCGAGCTATCACAATAATGGTAGAATACAAAATCCAAATTCTGGAGGCACAATCTTTGAAACGGCTGAATTGCCTTCTGACATATACTTTGCCATAGAAGGTGTTGAGGTTGGATCAGTTGTTGGCCCCATGGAATACCCACTACCAACAGGAGAAACTTACTACAGAATTATAAAATTGGAATCCAAGACCAAACCCCACCGAGCCAGTCTCGAGCAGGATTACAGTAAAATTCTAAACTTCGCTAAGGAGAGCAAGAAAAATGAATACTTCACCAAATGGCTTGAGGATAAACTCCAAAAAACATATGTTGAATTAGATCGTAAATATCTTGTTTGTCCTGATATCGAAAAACTATTGGCCAGCGAATAATCGGCCAATGATTGATTAATCTATTTCGCTTAGGTATTTCTGATCAAAGAAAACCCTGTAATTGGCGATTCCTTTTTGCTTGATGACTTCTCTGTAATTCTTCTGAGTTACAGCAAAAATATCGTAACCAATATTTTGATCCTTAATAAACAGTTCTTTGTTCTTAGAAACACCTTCATAATATTTCAATGACTTCTCTTTGTTATCAAAGGAACGAATCAAAATGATTCTGGCTTTGTTCTCCTGGTTCAAATAGATGTTGCTGATCTTAAGATTGTCAAAACGGTGGAATTTCTTATTGTAATTCAGAATTTCAACTTTAGTATTGTCAAAAGTCTTTTGATCTAGTCCATATGTGACGACAAATACATAATGCAATTTGTCTGGTGCATCCTCAAATGACTCGAGGGCTTCATCATAAAGGATCTCATCGAATGCCTGAGCGTCACCTTTAAGGAATCTCAATATCTCCTTTGCTCTTGTCTCTTCAGGTGTCTGCGGATAGGATCTTATCAACTGTTGCAAAGCTGTGACATAATCCTGCTTCCCCTTAATACTTCCAAGGCTCATAGCATTGAGAAGTGCAAACTTTGGCGCATAGGTTTTATTTCTTCCGTACAGATCATCCTTCTTTTCGATCATGTCGAGAACAGTCTGATAGTCTGCATTCTCGAATACGGTATAAGCACGCTCGTAATACTTTTCTATTGAATCTTCCTCATCTCTAAGGCGATTGGCATATTCGGGATCTGTAGCTAGTTTGGTAAACTTAGAATCAGGGTAATCCTGTCGCAATGTGGCCAAGGTCGCTCTTGATGCCGTCTCCTTTTCCAGATCAAGTTGTGAAAGGTATAGGTAGAAAAGGGCTTCATCACGCTTTTCATATTCTGGGAATTCATTAACCAATCTTGTCAGCACTTCAACGGACTTGTTATAGTTTCTGATACGGTCTCTAAACAGAATCCCAAGCTGGAATAAGGCATTCTGAATTCTCTTCTCCGAAGAAGCAATCTGTGTTTGATTTCTTGGTATATCTCTGAGGACCTCTCGTATCTGGTCTTCTGAAACTTCAGGTTTTTCTTCTTCAACTTCTCCGACAATATCTTCAGCTGTCAGTCCAGCATCAGATCGAAGCGATCTTCTCCAATTGTCTTCCAACAATCTCTCACCCCATGTTCTCTTAAACTCTACCTTACCCTGATTCAGTGCAATAGGGTTATATGCAAAGAAATTTGATCTGCCTGCTCCCAATTGTCTGTTGGAACTTATGATATTGGATTTGCGCGTATCAGCTTTGCTGTCCTCAGCACCATCGCCGGCAGCAATGCTCTCTTCTACAATTTTAGTAGCTATCTCACGTAACTCTGATTCAGATAATTTACTTAATGCAAGAAGGCTATCCTGTAGCTCAACCGTTTCAATATTCTTGGAAATATCAGAAAGGTTTTCAGAAAGACGCTGAACCGATTTATATCGATCATCAGTTTTGCTCATCATTTTCAGAACCTCATCATAGTTGCTTTTCGATTCTTTGTAAAGGCCATTATCAAACAACAGCTCTGCCAATCTGAAGTACGCTTCGAGCTTCACATTTGGATTCGAACCCGATGAACCAATCGCCAACTCAAACTCGTCTATAGCTTCATCAATATCTCCACCATCCAACATAAGCTGTGCCCGGGTGAAATATATCTGATCCTGATAATCTTGATTTTTGCGTTCCTCAAGCATCTTGTCGAGCTTGTTCATAGCGCGCTTGGCTGATATGGAACCTTCTCTGTAACCCAATTTTAATTCATTAAGATTGGCATTGAAATCAAGTTCGTATTCGGTGCTAAATTTCTTTGCTCTGCTGTATTCAGCATAAGCTTCTTTATTGGCGCGAAGCGTTTCATATAACTGCGCTCTGATGAAAGCGTATCTTGCTTTCAGGTTTCTTTTCTTTTCTAACTCAATGGCAAGTTCCAATGCTTCCAAAGCATCGTTGTACTGCTTCGTCTTCAGGTGAAGATGCGCCCATGCGGCCGGAATCTTATTGGCTACCTTATCTTTCAAGCCCGGAGTATCCTCCAATTGTTTTAAGACATATTCTGCAGAGCCAAATCTTTCGGTTTCAATATATGTACGCGCTAACCAGTACAGGCCTTCTGTATAGGCTGACTTGTTTTTGAATATAGCTCCTTCGCCTTGGTTCTTATACTTCTCTTCTTCTTTCTCCTTTTGCTTTTCCTTTTCCGCTTCAAGCTTTTTTCTTCTCTTATCTTCCTCATCTTTTTCCTTGGCAAGCTCCTCCCTGGCAGCCTCCATAGCTTCCTGCTCCTCCTTGCTTAGGGTCACAATGGTATTGCTCTCATCACCAGATTTTTGCTCATCGGTGTTGCTTGGCGTTTCCTCCTTGTCTCGTTTGGTACTTCCGCGCTCGGATGTTCTCGTCCTTGATGATGACCTTCCGCTTCTGCCACGTGATGATCTTGAGTTCTTCTTCTTTGATCGCGCCCTTTCCTTCTTTTCCTTGTCCCTTTGCTTTTGAATTTCCTTACGCTCTTTCTCTTTAGCTTTTCTCTCTTCGAGTCTCTCTTTCTGAATTTCTTCTCTCTCTTTTTCTTTTTCTTTCCTGGCTTCCTCTCTTTCTTTTTGGGCTTCCTTTCTCTGCTTTTGAATTTCCTTTTTTGACTTTCGTCCGGAAGTAGATCTTGAAGAACTGTCATAAGCTCTTCCGTATGGGTTTTTAGGGTCAAAAATCTCTTCGAAATATTGAAAGGTCTCTTCAGCAGCTATGTAGTCTTGCTTGAGATATTGGGCTTTACCAATTAAGAGGTAACAATCATCCACATAATTACTGACATCGTGTACTGTGGCTACTACCGATACTTTTTCAATCGCCTTATCCATATCATCCTTAATGGATTGTGGATTATCGATTTCTATGTAGTCATAAACCGGCAAAAGTTTGTTGTAGTTATCGATATGCATATCCTGGAGCACCACTATGCTTTCATCAAGCAACTCTTCAGCATTGAAATACCCGTTAAATTTTGCAGTCGTATTATGGTACAGCTTCTTCAAGCCTTTTACATCCTGCTTCTTCTTGGTAGTAGAACAGGAGTAAAAGACGGTGAATGCCGTCAACAGTAGGAATATGGATGTAATTTTCTTCAAACCAAGTTTCATATTGAAAGTAAATCCATGTTGCAGAACAGATCAAAATCAGCTTCAGTCAACATGCCACTCAAAATTAAATTAGCTTTGCAAAGTTCTTGAAGCTATTTTAGTGTAAATAACTGATATGCCTGAGATTTATTATAAAATTCAGGCAAAACTATTGAAAGATTTTGTCAAAAAGAATGCCTGATTTTCAATACAGGTAATAGAATACATTTTATGGCCTCGGATATTGACCATAAGAAGGGAAGTAAATTCAATATGAATGATACCTACAGGCTCGTCATTATCGATGATGATACACTGAAAGAGCTTCGTTCTACGCGCTTTTCTCTTACCCGGGTGATTGTAATCCTGGTATCCTCAATAATTCTGATTATGGCCCTTACCTACTGCATGATTGCCTTCACACCACTCAAGCATTTGGTCCCTGGATATGCCAATATCACCAACAATGCGGTATACATGGAATTAAGCAAACAGATCGAAGCTTTGGAAGCTGATATCAATGCTCAGAGGGCCTACACAGAAGGTTTTAAAAGCTTTCTGAATCCAACCGGAACAAAGGTTGAAGATCTGGCTACAAATAATGGGAATAATAAAATATTTTCTAACGAAAATGCATATTTTAAAAAAAGATCTACAGCATTCTCCCCTGAACATTACTATTTTTGTAATCCACTCAAAGGAGAAATTAGTGCAGAATTCAATCTTGACAAATCGCATTACGGTATAGATATCGTAGCGCCCAAAGATTCTCCTATCCTCAATATTCTTGATGGTGTCGTTGTTAATTCTGATTGGTCTGACAAGACAGGTTATACGATCAGCATTCAACACACAGGAAATCTTATCAGCATTTTCAAACACAATTCTGTATTGCTTAAAAAAACAGGGGAAAGGGTTAAGAAAGGTGAAGCCATTGCCATTATTGGTAATACTGGTGAACTCACTTCCGGACCCCATGTTCACTTTGAGTTGTGGAATGATGGAATTCCTCTGGATCCATCCAATTATTTCAATTTTAATGAATAAGATGTCTAAAGAAGATCAGTTACAGGAATTAAAAGATAAGGATGGTAATTTATTAAGCCCACAATTGCCTTCTGAAATAAAGAACTACCTCATCGATATAGATGGTACCATATGTGATGATATCCCTAATGAAGAGCCAGAAAGGATGGTCACGGCAGAGCTGTACCCCGATGCCTTAGAGGTATTGAACAAATGGTATGAAGAGGGTCATATCATCACCTTCTTTACTTCACGAACTGAAGACCACAGAGAAATCACCGAAACCTGGCTGCAGAAAAATGGTTTCAAGTATCATGGTTTATTGATGGGTAAACCAAGGGGAGGCAACTACCATTGGATAGATAATCACCTGGTCAAAGCTACCAGATTCAAGGGTAAGTTTACCGAACTTATTAAGAAGAAAAAGACCATTCAGGTATTCGAGGACTAGATCTTTCTCTCGATAAGGTCCTTGATCGCACTTACTGGGTCGGTAAATTCAAATTTGAAATTTTCACGGTTGAAATTTTCAGGTACCACGCGCATGCTTGTGAGTAACATCGTCGCCATTTCTCCCAAAGCCATCTTTAAACCGAAAGCTGGAACAGGAACAAGGGGCCCAAATCCAGATTTTGCCTTTTTTACAGCCTTGACCAACTCCTTAATTGTTACCGGTTCGTTGGCTGTACCGTTGTAAACTGTATATTGGTTTTCATTCTCAATACTCCATATGATCATGCGGCACAAATCGTCGATATGTATCCATGCGTAATACGTTGAGCCATCTCCAAAATAGCCATAAACGCCGGTAACACTTGACTTCAATATTTCCTTCAGAGCACCACCTTGAGTACTTAGCACAATGCCAATGCGCAATGCAAGGTAATTTTCAGCATAAGGTGCACATTTGATGTTCTCCTCCTCCCATTTCACACAAACATCAGAAAGGAAGCCCTCGCCCGGTTTATGCGCTTCATTGACTATCGTATCTGATTGATGCCCGTAATAGCCAATAGCTGAAGCACCTATATAGAGATTGGGTTTTAGCTCCAGAGAGGCCATTGCTTTACATAAAGTAGATGCTGCGTCTGTTCTTGATTGCAGAATTACTTCTTTTCTGGCATCAGTCCATCTCTTATCTGCTATTCCGGCACCTGCCAGGTTTATGATGGCATAAGCACCATCCAATACACCGCCTTCAATTGTAAAAATTTTTGTGTTCCACTGTGCATAGGTGACACCATTGGCTGATGGTCTGGAAGACCTAGAAAGTATGATAATTTCATACTTATCCTTATCCAGCATGGAAACCAATCGGCTTCCAATCAAACCGCTTCCTCCTGCTATAACTATTTTCTTTTTCATACAATTAGCAAACATTGCCAGTTATAAATTGTTTCTCTGCCGTGACGCAAATATTAATATATACATTCCTGGCTTCTTTGGGCATCAATTTTACGATGTTCTTGGTAGCTTATATTCTTCAGACCGATAAACTAACAGACATATCTTATAGCTTGACTTTTGCCTTATTGAGCGCCTTTGGTTTCGTATTCTACTCAGGAAAAGATATAGTAGACATTCTTGCATTGGTGTTGATTCTTGTATGGGCATTTAGATTAGGGTCATATTTATTCATGAGAATACACAAGATAGGGAGAGATAAACGCTTTGATAATATACGCATAAATTTCAAGTCCTTTTTTCTCTTTTGGTTAATGCAAGGTCTCACCGTGGCTATCGTTCTAATACCATTCATGTTATTGATATCAGACACTGAAAAAACCCTGGATTCGATTCCTGTGGTTTGCATCTTAATCTCTGCAGTCGGATTGATACTGGAGACCATCGCTGATCAACAGAAGTATCGTTTTAAATTAAATAATGCCAATCAGTTTATGAACTCAGGTGTCTGGCGGTTCATAAGGCATCCCAATTACACAGGCGAACTCATGTTTTGGTTTGGCATAGGTTTATTATCCGCGCATTATATGAATGGTTCCTATATCCTGCTCAGCCTAAGTGGGCCGATATGGATAAGTTATATTATAATCAGGTTTAGCGGTATTCCTCCTCTTGAAAAAACCTGGAAGGACAAGTATTCTGATAATTCAGAATTCAAGGAATATTGTAACAAGAGTTGGAGACTAATTCCATTTATTTACTGATAGCACATTTCGCTGTTAATGCTATGGCACGCGCATCATTCTTCTTCCTAAGATTTCTAAGTGCATGGCGAATCAACCACTTCCTATCCTCACCAGCTTTTATGGACCAGGATTCCAGTTCACTGATTGATGCTTCATAGTTTAACTTAAGCATATCCCCCATGTGGTTGGCGACAGAGTTTAGTACATATCTTTCACTGTCATCTGATAAAGCTCTTAGGTGTTCGAATATCCTTTTCGGCTCATCGACAAAGTAAGTGCACTTTTTAGCCCATGGCAGCAGTGGTCTCAACCCTTCACTAGATAATCGACGAACATGAAAATTTTTATCCCCGGACCATTTGCTCAGCGTCTTAAATACAAACTCAGGATCCTGAATTAAAAAGCCGCGGACAGCAAATTCGCCAGTAGAGCGTTTGGTCATTTCGTAGATAAAATCGAAAGAAACTTTCCTATGCTCAAGACCATATTGTTCTACTACAGAAGAAAGCGGCCACTGCCAAAAGTAATCATTGAAGGTGCCAAAGGCACCCTTGTTTTCAGGTCCAAGAATCTGGCCTAATACATTTATTATGGAATTGTAGTCACCTGGTACAAAGTCATGAAGAGCCGTACCAATCAATCGCACCCTATCCTTCAGTTCAAAATCATCCAACTTAGGCTTTAGCGTATTGACAAACTTCCTTTTATCAAAATCAGACTCAACGGTTTTTATTTGATCAGCTAGGAATGTAATGCAATCAAGATCAAAGTACTCCTTTAGTTTTTTCGCCACTGAATATGGATTTTATTCAAAAAGATCAGATTTGTTGATGCCCTTATAGGCATTCTTACGGCTGTAAAGGTAAAAGACAAAATGCAAAATCAAACTAAGTCCCCAGAACAACATTGTAGAATATGTATAGGATAATTCCTCGTATTGAGACTGCAAGCCAAGAGTGTGCCACAAGATAGCTATGCTGTTAACCACTATGTACGTAGCGAAATGAAAACGAAATCCTATGTCATACAATGGAAGGCTTTCGTAATCTTTCTTGCCGTAAATCCATCCAAATATGAATGCAAGCAAGCCATAACTGAGAGCGCTGACAATGATACGCATCCATGATTCTGCCTCAAGGGCATTGCTGAGGGTGTATCGAAAAAGTATGGTTAAGAGTATCAGGACAAGAGTAAAATATACGAGATGTCTGGTTATAAATTTCATCACTTTATTGGTTTAGTAGTTTACGCAATTTTGAATCAAAAAAAAGCTTGATATTCCTCTGTATGAAATTCTCAAGCAGTTCATCACCAAGTTGAGTCAAGAAATAATACTTACGTTCAGGTCCCCGATCGCCCTTACCCATTTCAAAATCTACCACGCCGACATGTTGATATTTACGCAGATTACGGTAGAGGCTTTGCTCTTCGCAGGTCATTGTATGATTGGAACTTTGTTCTACAAAAGACTTAATCTCGTCCACATATTTTCTACCGTCTTTGAGCGCCAGGAATATCCAAAATGTGAGTTGACCCTTTTTGTAAGTGGCCTCCCATGCTGACAGAAGTTCGAGCAGATCTTTATTATTCTTCATGTACTATACAACTTGTATAATACAAACATAATATTAATTCAAGAAAGTGTCAAGAGGGGTGAAAACAACTTAGAATTTAATTGATAGGACGCAACAACATTAATATCTCATCTCTCTGAGATAGTCATGGCTCATTTCGACACTTGTGAGTGGATCGTAGGTTTTGTAATCATCCTGCTCCACAAGAAAGTGCTTCAAACCAGATAGCTCAGCGTGTCTGAATATCTCAGGATAGTCTATGACGCCAGTACCAACTTCAGTGAAGAACTTTTCTTCGGTATCATCCATATCCTTGACATGCCAATAATGGAAACGCCCAGGGTACTTTTTAAAATAATCAATCGAGTTAGCGCCTGCTTTGGCTACCCAGTAGTGGTCCATTTCAAAATTTACCTTATCAGGATCTAATTGTTCTAGCATCATATCATAAGGTACAACACCATCGATTGGCATGAACTCAAAATCATGGTTATGGTAGTTCATTGTAAATCCATAAGACTTGGCAGTTTCACTGCAGGTATTGAGTAATTCAATCACCTCTTTGTAATCATCAAGTCGCTGACGCTCTTCAGAAGTCAGCCATGCCAGTATTAATGTATCTAAACCCAGTATCGATAGATCTTCACAATACTTTTCCCAATTGTTTGACATGCTGGTCTTACCATCGGTAGACCCCCTACCGGTCCCAGGACAATGTGTGCTCTTCATTGTCAAACCCATATCTGTGACAATCGTCTTAAACTCACTAATTTCGATACCAAACATTTTACCGTCATCATAACAGCCTCCTGTCAATTCAACATCATCAAATCCAATCTCTTTTAGCTTTTTCAAGGTACCAACCGGATCAGAATCCATTAAATCTCTCACTGACCATAGTTGTATTCCAAATTGGCCAAGCTGCTTTCCTGCAATTTCTTCTGCCTTAGCTTTGCTAGCCTCAGCCTTACATCTTAACATCATCAATGAAGCGGTAGCAAGGGTGGTTTGAGATACAAATTTTCTTCTTTTCATTTTGACGGTTTTATAATGTAATGTAAGAAATTAAAATGTTCTTCGATAACTCAAAATTGGTATCATTGTCAGCTGTTCCTCAACGATCACACTATCCAGATAAGGATCAAATAAAAGATAAGCCTCATTCGCTCTCGACATGACATTCTGAATATCCAATGTCCAGGTGGTTTTCTTTTTACTCCATTGAACACGCAAGTCAAGCCTGTTGTAATCCTTGAGTTTGCGACTTACAAATTCATAGGTATTGGGATTAAATGCAAAGCTCATCATACCATCCCGAGCATGAAAGGCCATATTCAAAATGATCTTTGCATCACGCTTGGTTTGAAATTCTTTGGAAACAACAAAGTTCATCACATAGCCCAGATCCTCATTAAAGAAGTACGTATCGTTTTCATAGGAGTTATCCATCAGTGTAAAGTTTGCATTGGTGTAAAGACCACCATTCCAACTCCTGTCAAACATAAGTTCTATTCCACGACCGATTTTATCCAAAGCAATAAATGGGGAGCCCCCAAATTCACTAAACCAGTCGAAGTATGAATTCAAATCGGCCAATGGTTCATTATAACGCAAGTGATCAAAAGCAAAATCGGGTCCGCTTATTCGCCAATAATATGCACGTACCATCATGTTTGTACTCAAATCCCCTAAGTGATATTTATATGTCGCAGAACCTGAAAACATCTCATTTAGACGGTCTTCGATAAAGCCATTTTCAAGATGCGGTGCGAAACCCTGGGCAATTCCGAGTCTTACTTTATATGCACCATTCAGAACAAGGGCATGTTGCTTATACTTTATATCCATCGTTATCGCAGACTCCGGGCGCAAACCCACTTCGTCGCGTAAATGATAAATAACGGCAAGCTCAGGTATCAATCTTAATTTCAAATCACCTTTATTTACCAAATGATCTAAGGTTCCAGACACGCGTGCATAAGTATCATGGAAATCGTTTACTTCTAAAAAATTAGCAAACGCATCCCATTCTGATATTTTAAGATGTGTATTAAGGCCTAATACACTTTTGTTTTTAATCCATTTGTATGAGCCATTATAAGAAAACATACTCTCATCAGAGATTGAAGTACGATCATATATGCCAGCAGTTATATCTGGAAAATCGATAGTTGAATTTGATCCACGACGTGTGTATTTGCGGGAATAATACAAGGAATGATGCTGTAAATCAGTTGTATAATTAAATCCAGCGATCCAGTAATCAGATTCCATATTGATGCGTTGGAAATCTTTAAACTCCTCAGCCTGGTTGATATCCTCGATCACTTCCTTATCGTTTTTTGAAATTCCTCGGCTAATGGTAAAAGACAATTTATCCGAAAGTTCAGCCCGTAGAAATGCATCATAGAATTTAATCTGCTCACCATCAAAATCGACACCCAAATCATTTAGAAGGCCAATTGTGGAGTATCGGATATGTGCCTTTATTGGAATTTTTTCTTTTGTTTGGATACCTGCTTCCATTCCTAGCAATCCCAATTTGATAAATGAATCGGAATGGCTATCAAAATCAAATTCACCCACACCTGATAAAGATGTAAATCGACCATTTCCATAGGGTGAACCATGAAAAACAAAACTATTAATTACATCAAATGGAATCCCCAAAACGCCACCTGAAGAAGGGCTCGGTTCATCTAATATTCTACCAGCATTAGACAGATGATTCGGACTTACTATTTCCGCGCCATTAATTGCCCATCTCATATATTCTGATGGCAGGCCTCTATAGATGATAGCGTTGTTCTGATCATTTTGAATTGTGATTCCTGTATGTCTGTAAAGCACTCGTGAAGGATCGTCAAATGTTGCTGCCATCTCCTTACTCTTACGCTTCACAACCAAGTTGTTTTGAGCAAAATCAAAGTGCTTCTGTATGGGGTGATAAACCAAATCTACAGTATCTTCCACCACATCAAAAACATTCTGTCCTGACATATTGAAGCCCAAGAATAATGCAATAAGGATAAAAAACCATCTTACACCAGTGAAATCCATCTTATTCATTTTTGATTTGAATGTCGTATTTAATTCCACCCACAATCATGAGTTGTGCTGCCAGATAAGTAGACATTACCAGGGCTCGTGACTGGTCAAAAGGATTTGAGAATTTATCTATTGCGATGAACATGTCTGATAACATAAACAGTAATAGCACCTAAAAAGACAAGAACTCCTCCCAACGTTGAAACAGATCTCATCCTGTTCAATGCAGCAAGTGCCATTAGACTTATAACCAGTACATAGACCAAGACTGGTATCTTCATGCCCTGAAGATAAGGTAAGAGATAACTGACAATAGAAATCAACCAGACAATAATCAAAGCCGCTATGAATAATCTCAAATTGCTCTTCGTGATTACTGCTGCACCTTGTTCCTTCATAAAAAGAATAATATAAAATACATGGGCCAGCAAGAAAGCCGACAGTCCAAATACAAACAAGTTTTTGTCACCGTAAATATTCAAAAGAAGTATATCGCCTAACCATGAGAAGAATAATGCAGTAAGAAGCAGGTACTTCTTGTTAGCCATAGATTTTGGAGTCTCAACCATGATGACATCTGCCATCAATAAAGGCATAAAAAGCACCTTGGTTACATTGATCAAAAATGAACTCTCGGGGGCATACAACCATAGCGACACATGAACTATCGCAAGAAGTATGTATGATATACGAAGAAAAATAGCCATTTTAATCCAGGCCAAGAAGATCTCTGATCATTCCTTTATCTATGCCAGAGTCTGCAAAATCGTCAAAGGCTTTGTTCGTTACTTCTATAATATGTTCTGCAATGAATGGTGCTCCCTCTCTGGCGCCTTGTTCAGGAGATTTAATACAACACTCCCACTCCATGACAGCCCAACCATCAAAACCATATTGCGACAGTTTTGAAAAAACTGATTGGAAATCAACATGTCCGTCTCCTAAAGATCTGAAACGACCAGCCCTGTTAACCCATCCCTGATATCCACCATATACACCCTGGCGACCGTTAGGGTTAAACTCCGCATCCTTCACATGGAACATCTTGATGCGTTCATGATATATGTCAATATGCTCTAGATAATCCATTGCCTGTAAGACATAATGACTCGGATCATATAGCATGCACGCTCTTTCATGGTTATCCACCCGCTCCAAAAACATTTCGTAACTGATGCCATCGTGAAGATCCTCATTCGGATGAATCTCATAACAAAGATCTACACCATTCTCATCACATATATCAAGGATAGGTCTCCACCTGTCAGCCAATTCGCTAAATGCTGTCTCAACCAATCCCTCAGGTCGCTGCGGCCAAGGGTACACATATGGCCATGCAAGAGAACCACTGAATGTTACCATGGCATTGAGCCCAAGCCTTTTTGATGATTTGGCAGCATTGATCATCTGCTTAACTGCCCACTCCTGTCTTGCCTTTGGATTTCCATGAACTGCTGCTGGTGCAAAGGCATCGAATAACTTATCATAAGCTGGGTGCACAGCAACCAATTGACCTTGAAGGTGTGTAGCCAACTCAGTTATCTTAAGACCATAAGATTCAACTTTTCCTTTTAGCTCATCGCAATAGTCCTGGCTATCCGCAGCAATATCTAGATCAATAAGCCGCGTTTCATTAGATGGGATTTGAATCCCTTTATAGCCAAGATCTGCCGCCCATTGACAAATGGATTCCAAAGAATTAAATGGAGCTTCGTCTCCCATAAACTGAGCAAGAAAAATAGCTGGTCCTTTGATCGTTTTCATAGTATGTCTTGTTGCTTTATTTTATCTCAATTACCGAAAACCCTGCCGCCACGCTAAATCCATCTTTATCAAATTCTGCAGCCTCACCATCTACGATTACCTCACTTACTTTAAATGGCAGTCCTTTTAAATGGATTCGATACTTTTTGATTGGTCCGTTAAAGTTGCCTTCAATTTTCTGCTCGATTCTCATATCATCACTGTCACCTGAAACGGAGAAGGTACTTAATCTAAAATCACCGTTTTCATATGAATATCCATCATGCGCATCTTCAAACCATTCACTAGTGTGACTTCCTTGAATATGATATACGTTCAGGTCTACTTCGTCAAACGACTTCTCATCAGTATACTGTTGGATTGGATATAGTGGAATTACTGCTCCAGCTTGAACAAAAAATGGAAACTTCTCTAAGTCGGTTGTATCAACTACCAATTCACGTTGTCCTTCAACTGGCTTAGATGTCCAGAAGTCATACCATCTTCCTTTTGGCAAATACATTGATCTGCTCTGAGCACCTCCATTCATAACCGGAACGATAAGCAAATCCGGACCGCAAAGGAATTCATGATCGCGATTAATATTGTGTGTATCATGTTGATCGTGAAAAACCAAAGGCCTAACCATAGGTACTCCTTCTTTATGATACTTGTAGAAGCTTGTATATATGTATGGTAGCAATTGATATCTTAACTCAACAAATTTCTTAAATAGGAGTGTGTATTTCTCTCCAAAAGACCACGGCTCTTGATCACCATGATCGCCAGAAGAATGAACCCTGCAGAATGGATGAAAAATGCCAAGCTGAATCCATCTGACAAACAGCTCACCAGTAGGCTGTTGAATAAAGCCACCTATGTCAGAACCACAAAAACTGATTCCTGATATACTTAACCTTTGGGCCTGTACGTCAGCGAGCCACAAATGCTCCCATGAAGCAATATTATCTCCGGTCCAAACCGAACTATAACGTTGAAGACCAGCATAACCGGATCGAGTGATGATCAAAGGACGCTTCCCGTTGGCAAATCGTTTGACCCCTTCTGCTGTTGCTCTGGCCATCTGCATCCCGTAGACATTGTGTCCTTTTCTGTGTGAGCACAAATTGCCATCATAGTCATGCAATACATCTTCAGGGAATGTCTTACTCTCCACTTCAAACAGTGCCGGTTCATTCATATCATTCCATACACCGTCTACACCAATATCTTCTATCAATTCTTTGTACAAACCAGCCCACCATTCCCGAACATCAGGTCTTGTGAAGTCTGGAAAATAACAATCCCCAGGCCAAACTTTGCCTTTTACAAAATGACCATCAGGTCTTCTGCAATAATATCCCTTTTCAAGTCCTTCATTAAAGATGTCATAATCTTTATCAACTTTGATCCCGGGATCTATAATCACCATAGTCTTGAAACCAATGTCTCTTAATCTATCAACCATGCCCTTTGGGTCAGGAAACTTTTCCTCATCCCAGGTAAAGCATCTAAAGCCATCCATATAATCTATGTCGAGATATATGGCGTCGCAAGGTATCTGCCATTCTCTCATCGTCTGAGCAACTTCCATGACATTGGATTCAGGATAATAACTCCACTTACATTGCTGAAATCCCAAAGACCACATTGGTGGCATATCCGGGGTTCCCGTCAAAATCGTATATCGGGAAGCCACATCAAGCAATTCCGGACCAGCAATGAAGTAATAATTCATTTCTCCACCTTGCGCCCAGTAGCTCGTTGCAGAATTACGTTCCGAACCGAAGTCAAAATGCGACTTAAAGCTGTTATCGAAAAAGATACCGTAAGCAATACCATTATGAAGTCCATAATAGATAGGAATATTCTTGTATAGAGGATCAGAATTTTTGGAATAACCATAGTGGTCAGTACCCCAGTTAACAAGACGCTTACCTCTCAGATTCAAGTCTGTAGGCTTATCACCAAGACCATAAAATGCTTCGCGTTCCTGCATCTTTTTGGTCATCTGTACGATATAACCTCCATACTTTTCATTCTCTTCCCAGTGGAATCCTTTTTCATCCTCGTTGATGACAGTGCCATTCTTATCCAGAATTTTTACAGCCATATTGTCTTTTGCAATACGACAATCCACAGCCCGTGTACTTATCTGATAGTACTCTGGATGTTCGTCCAGGTGAAAATCAACCTTGACTTTTGTGAAATCAGGTGCAATTCCATAAGAAAAGTCATTATGGAAATATCCATCGGGGGAATATCTGAATCTCAATATGTGTTCAGTGACTACATATAACTGCAGCACCACATCATTCTCAGCTGTAAATGTTATACATTGATCTTTGCTGTTCTCATCGACCTGGACCAGTGAGCCTGGGTAAAATTCTCTGTCAGTAAAATGCTGTTTAATACTATTCGCCATTTTCTAAAGATAAGTTGACGAATCTAATAATCTTTTAGAAAAAATGCAGTCAATTATTACACTGGCTTTCCTATTGTTTCACCATTAGGTATAAATGCGCCTTTTTTAACTATAACAATACCCTCCTTTATACAATATTGATCTGTTTCCATGTCCTCAAGACTAGGATCACCCTGTATCGTTACATTATGTCCGATACGGACATTTTTGTCAAGAATTGCATTTTTTATAAAGCAGTTATTGCCAATACCGAGCAATTCATTGTTAGGCAGTTGTGCCAAATCATCGACGGTCTGATAGTAATCAATACCCATAATATAGCTGTCTCTAATTATGGTTTCTTTACCAATTCTGGAACGTATGCCCAGAACAGAATGAGAGATTTCTTTGGCATGACAAATACAACCATCTGAAATCAATCCAAAATTAATTTGGGTACCAAAGAATTTTGAAGGAGCCAGAATTCTGCCATGCGTATATAATTTTTTGACATTGTTATATAGATGATATTCTGGTAGAAATCGAGTAAGCTTCAGATTCGCCTCATAGAAGGAGGAAATATTTCCAATATCTGTCCAATAACCTTCAAAAGGATACGAAGTCACTTTTCTGTTCGGATCATACACAGCAGAAGGAATTATTTCCTTGCCAAAGTCATTGGCATCTGGCTGTTCATCAAAGAGTGCATCCAATACTTCTCGATTAAAAACATATATACCCATAGAAGCCAGATACTCGCGACCCTCTGATTTTAAGTTTTCAGAAACCGGAGATTTCCAATCATCAACTATATCCATTCCAGGCTTCTCATAAAAGTTTTGAATCACACCATCTTCACCAACCTTTAGAATTCCAAATGCCGTCGCATCTTTCTTAACAACAGGTATGGTGGCAACAGTAACATCAGCACCTTGTTCTGCATGATATGCCAACAACTCGCTAAAATCCATCTGGTATAATTGATCACCCGACAATATCAGTACATAATCAAACTTGATTTTATTCAACTCTGTTCTTGTTTGTCTTACAGCATCAGCCGTACCCTGAAACCACTCTTTATTATCGGCAGTCTGTTCCGCCGCTTGTATATTGACAAATGCATCAGAAAAGACGTCAAACTGATAGGTATTCTTTATGTGTCTGTTCAAAGAAGCCGAATTGTACATTGTCAACACGAACATACGTTTGATGTTGGAGTTTATACAATTGCTTATAGGAATATCTATCAACCTATACTTACCTGCTATCGGCACAGCTGGCTTTGACCTGTGAGCTGTTAAAGGATACAACCTGCTACCAACCCCACCACCAAGAATTAATGCTACAGTATTTTCTGTCATATTTGTCTATTTATCGTTTTGATATACTCTTCTTTATATTTTGCTGCTGAAGAAGACCATGAGAAATCAAGATCCATAATCTTATTAACCAGAGTCTTCATGGCCAGCTTATCACTATATAGCTCAGAGGCACGTCCCAAAGAATAAACAATATCCTCAACTGAAGCCCTCAAAAAACTAATACCATTCCCGTCATCTCCAATATCCGGAACTGTATCGATTAATCCTCCTGTATGACGAACTATTGGCACAGTTCCATAACGCATTGCATACATTTGATTTAATCCGCATGGCTCAAATCTGGACGGCATCAGAATAAAATCTGAAGCTGCATAGATCTGATGTGCCAAAGCTTCATTGTAAGCAATTACCGCTGTCACATTGTCTGGATAATCTCTTTGAAGTTGTAACACATCTTCTTCAATGCCCTTATCTCCAGAACCCAAAATGAAAAAATGCAGCTCCTTATTATTTTTCAAGTATTGCTCAAATGACCCTGCCAGTAAATCAGCAGATTTCTCATATGCAAACCTTCCAATAAAACTAACCAATGCCTTGTTGGACTTGAAGCCATAGTCATTGGCAAGTGCTTTCTTGTTGCTCTTCTTAAATACTGATGCGCTCCTCTTAAGGACCGTTCTAATCATGGGATCTGTTTTGGGATCCCATAACTGTGTATCTATGCCATTGAGAATTCCTGTAGTCTTATAATTCTCAAATCGAACCAGTGAAGTAAGCGTATCAAAATCCTGTCGCAATTCTACCATGTAGGATGGAGATACCGTGTTGATACGCCAAGAACATTTGATCGCTGTTGCCAGGCTATTGATAGCACCATCCCAGTCCAATAAACCTCCTTTCTCGGCAGGAAAATCCGGAATTAATGATGCAAGGGACCAATCAAAAACACCTCTATATTGACCATTATGTATCGTAAAAAAGCTGGCCATATCGGAAAGCTTACTAAATTCAGGACAATGCTGAATCATAAAGCTTATTAAGCCGGTCATATGATCATGGCAATGCAATAATTCAAATGTATCCGGATTGGCCATCAGCCAATTAATAATGGCTAGTTGAAATGAAAGATTGCGTTGAACTTCGTCATTGTAAGCTGTGCCTTCTTCTGTCAAATAAATATGTGGTCTATCAAATTTACCTGGGATATCCACTGCATAAAAAGGAAATCCCAGATCAGTGCTCTCTAGCTTACATATCGTAAATGAAACCTCTTCATCACCCAGTTTAAAACTTGAAGAAAAAACAGATGTAAAGCTCTGTGATTCAAACCACTTGTTTCGATATTTAGGGATAATCACAGATGCTGTGACTTCATGTTCGGGCAGGTATACAGGTAATGCACCTACAACGTCACCCATGCCACCAGCTTTTGCTGCAGGATAGCATTCGGTTGATATGTGTAGTACATTCATATTATTGCTTTTCTTTTAAAATAATACATGAAAGAGGAGGCAGCTTTAATTGAATACTGTGATCACGTCCATGACTTTCTATTTGCTCTGAAACCAATTCATCATTTGTCACGCCAGATCCGCTATAATCCTGTCTATCGGTATTGATGACCTCTACATATTTTCCAGAATTAGGAACTCCTATGCGATAGTTATCATGGACAAGCGGTGTGAAATTGCAAACTACAATCAAGTAAGCACCGCCAGAACTTCGTATATAAGCCAGAACAGAATTCTTAGCATCACCATAATCGATCCACTCAAAACCTGAAGGCTTGTAATTATCTCCTGTGAGTGCTACTTCTGCCTTATATATTTTGTTCAGATCACGTATCAGGTTTTGTACTCCTCTGTGAAGTTCATAATCCAACAGCCTCCAATCCACACTTTCATTGACATTCCATTCTGAAGTCTGTCCGATATCGTTCCCCATAAAAAGCAATTTCTGCCCTGGATGAGTAAACATATATGCATATAGTAATCGTACATTTGCAAAACGTTGCCACTCATCGCCTGGCATTTTATATATAATGGACTGCTTACCATGAACGACTTCATCATGTGACAAGGGCAATACATAATTCTCAGAAAAAGCATAAGTAAGACTTCTGCTTATATCCCCGTGATGGTATTGTCTGTGTATGGGGTCGCGGCTGAAATATTCCAATGTATCATTCATCCAGCCCATCATCCACTTCAAGCCAAAACCAAGACCTCCCATATCAGCAGGTCTGGTGACACCATTAAAAGCAGTTGATTCCTCAGCTACCATCTGAATGCCATCAAATGATCCATATACCGATGCATTCAACTCTTTAAGAAAATCAATGGCAGCCAGATTCTCGTTTCCACCATAAATATTGGGCGACCACTCCCCTTCTTCTCTGGAATAATCCAAATACAGCATGGAAGCCACGGCATCAACACGCAGACCATCTACTTTAAAACGATCAAACCAAAAATGGGCGCTCGAAATCAAAAAGCTTCTAATCTCAGGTCTTTCAAAATTGAAAATCAAGCTGTTCCAATCCGGGTGAAAGCCTTTGCTTCTGTCAGGATGCTCGTATACCGCAGAACCATCAAAATCAGCCAGTGCAAATTCATCTGAAGGAAAATGTGCTGGCACCCAATCCAGATATACACCTATCCCATTACTGTGTAAGTGGTTAACCAGGTATTTGAATTCTTCAGGATCCCCAAATCTGCTTGTAGGTGCAAAATATCCTGTGCAGAGATATCCCCACGAAGGGTAAAATGGATGTTCCATCACTGGAAGAAACTCAACATGCGTGTAAGACATATCCAGTAAATAGTCACATAATTCGTGTGCCAACTCTTTGTAATGTAAGGAGCGAGCTCCGTTATCTGTTTTCATCCAAGAACCTATATGGCACTCATACACACTCATAGGCGCATCCAGACTGTTGACTGATGCCCTGTTCTTCATCCAGTTGTCATCCGACCAAGAAAAATCATCTTCCCACACAACACTAGCCGTCTTGGGTGGCATTTCATATTTCAAGGCATATGGATCTGTCTTCTCACGAATCCTGTCATCATGATTAGAATGAATCTTGTATTTATACAAAGTACCTTTTGAGAGGCCAGGAATAAATCCTTCCCAGATACCACTGCCATCCCAGCGAACATGTAATTGGTGTTCAATACCACTCCAGTAATTAAAATCACCTATTACGGATACAGATCTTGCTGCTGGTGCATATACAGCAAAATATACACCTTCTTCATTGTCCAGTTCAACTAGGTGAGAACCAAACTTTTCGAACAACCTGAAATGTTTCCCTGATCGAAAAAGTGAAACATCGAAGTCGGAAAACAGGCTATATGGCTTAACATTATTCACGATGATTAATGTAATACATTATTGCATATTTCTCGATGCATTACTTTAAAGAATTTATGAAATTATATGAAATGCAAAATAAACCAGCTTGGATATCAATAGCATCTAAGCAGCAGATCTACTGGATAAAGTATTATATTAAAGAACACACCAACAAATGCGAAAAATCATTAACATCTTTTCCATCCTGCTGTTGTCCTTAACTTCTGGGATTTTTAATGCTGCTATTGCTCAGATTCAGTGGATAGAATTTTCTGACACGGTCCAAATTCAATGTAACGCCTACGATTATGTCTATCTAGAAGATATTTTAAGTGAAAGTTTCATTGCAGATAGCCCGGGTTGCAATCCGGTCGAAATAGAAATATTAGAAAGAGAATATTACGCCGATGTGGCTTGTGTTGGTAATTATGAAATTGTAATTGGTCTTACTGATGCTTGTTCCAATGACTGGGAAGACTTTTTTGTAATATCTGTCATTGATACGAGTGACTTCTCACTTGAAGAAGCATTTCCAAATGGAGAATTGGTTCTTGAATGTGGTGAAGAGATAATTGATACAATCGACCCCAACATACTCCAAGGCAGTTGTTACCCTTTTTTCGATGTGATTGAGATTGTATATAGTGAGCAAGCTTGTCATGAAATCATCGAAAGAGAATATAATGTGTATGACATTTGTGAACAGATTGTTTACACATCACATACTTTCATTAATATAATTGATGAAGAGCCCCCACAATACATTGGTAATCCGGAGCTTTATCTACCGGATGATATAACAATGCAAATTGAAGATTGTAATGGCAGTTTTAGCTTTAGCGATAACTTCTTTTATAATGCGAATGGTCAGGATTGGGATGCATTCCCACTTATAGAAGGAATTCACTTTGAAGATAATTGTTCAGCCAGCTTCAGCTTGATAGGGCCTCCACCAAATGAAGAATTTCCAATTGGCATCACGACTGTTGAATATTTAATTCAGGATGAATGTGGCTTTACGCTCAGTCATAAATTCACAGTCACAATAGAATGCACAGCTTGCGGAGAAGGGTATTATGCCTGTGAGGAAAGTTGTGAAGCACCACAGCTTTGCCATTATGATAATTGTACGGTTATGGAAGAAGGCATCAAGGGCTGCACAGGTCAATGGACTGGAATAGAAGCAGAATGGCCAGCCCTACTTTGCAATGGTCTAAATATGGCATCCAACATGTCCTGGATCTCTTTTGAAGCAAACACTACAGCCTATGATGTTTATGTGACACCGGTTTCATGTAATTATCCGAACGGAGAAGGAGGCCTGGTTTCTGGCATCTATGATTTCTGCAGAGAGGATGACGGGGAATGTATAGGAGGTGGGATTGAATGTATTGAATTCCCAGAGTCTATTAATTATAGTGTGAGTGACTTAATAAGCGGAAACACATATTTCCTTTTTGTAAATGGCTGTAACGGTACAGAGTGTGATTATATCGTCCAACTGATACCGCGTGAAGACTTTACGAACAATGACCCTTATTTCGATTGTGTTGAAGGTGCTGGAAAGGTCGCTATTAGCTACTATTGTGATGAAAACAATGATGGCGTTTATAGTGATGGAGAAGAACTGGTCGCTCTTTCAAAGCCTACTATATCAACCAATCCTCCTCCATTAGCTGCGGGTAACTACGGCCTTGATTATATCGAATGGTTGCGCCTCTCACTAGATTCAACCTACTATTTTGAACAGATTAATAATGATATTGAGCTTATAGGTGTACCGGATTCCATAAGACTGGATTCTACAAATGGCTTCGAGCAACTGTACATTAAGATTGATAAAGAAATTCAGGATACCCTTATTCAGGAGCTTAGTCTCAGCCCTCATTTCACTGAACGCTGTGATCGTGTCGTACCGTTTACCATTGAACTTGAAAACTCTGGCACAATCGACTTTGGTCGCAATATCGTTCTTGAGTTCGACAATCATTTGATGCTGCAAAATTATGACACAGACCCGATAGCAGAAGAGGGCAATAAGGCCACCTGGTCATTTGAAAGTATTGCTGGCACCAATGAAAAGATTATAGCATATATACGTATGCCGTCAGTTCAATTTCGAGGAGAGATTTTCTGTCTTAAATTATACTTCGAAAATGATAGAAGCTCTCTTGTTGAATATTGTTTTGAACTGAGATGCTCTTATGATCCAAATGACAAACATGGTACGCCATTCAGAGGCGGACATAATTTTGTGACTTTTGATGAAGACCTTATCTATACCATTCGATTTGAAAACCTGGGAAATGACACTGCATTCAATGTCCGAATTGAAGATGCTTTGTCCGAATACTTGGACTACAACAGTTTTAAGTTCCTACAGTCTTCACATGAGCTGAGCAATTACTTTATCGATTGGTGGGGAAATCTGACTTTTTTCTTTAATGATATCGGTTTGCCTGGCATTACACAGGATTCAATCGGGAATAAAGGCTTCGTTCAATATAAAATCAACTCAAGGAATGATATTCAGCTGAAAACAGAAATCCAGAATAAAGCCTCAATCTATTTTGACTCTAACCCTCCAGTTGTCACCAATACAACCAGTCATATAATGGTTGATGAATTACCAGACAGTTATTTGGACGTGGATCAGGATGGCTACTTCGGATATGAAGAATGTGACGATAACAATGCATTGATAAATCCTGAAGCTATCGAAATTCCGAATAACGATATTGATGAAGACTGTGACGGTGAAGCCCTGATCATCGATGAAGATAATGATGGCTTCAACTCAGATGAAGACTGCGATGATCTGAATGCATCTATCAATCCAGACGCCATTGAAATTCCGAATAACGATATTGACGAAGATTGTGACGGTGAAGCCCTGATCATCGATGAAGATAACGATGGCTTCAACTCAGATGAAGACTGCGATGACCTGAATGCATCTATCAATCCAGACGCCATTGAAATTCCGAATAATGATATTGACGAAGACTGTGATGGTGAAGCCCTAATCATCGATGAAGATAACGATGGCTTCAACTCAGATGAAGATTGTGATGACTTGAACCCACTAATCAATCCCGACGCCATCGAAATTCCGAATAACGATATTGATGAAGATTGTGATGGCGAAGCCCTGATCATCGATGAAGATAATGATGGTTTCAACTCAGATGAAGATTGCGATGACCTGAATGCATCTATCAATCCCGACGCCATCGAAATTCCGAATAACAATATTGATGAAGACTGTGATGGTGAAGCCCTGATCATCGATGAAGATAACGATGGTTTCAACTCAGATGAAGATTGTGATGACTTGAACCCACTAATCAATCCAGATGCCATTGAAATTCCGAATAATGGTATAGATGAGGATTGCGATGGTGAGGACCTGATAACTACGTCAACAGATGAAAGAATTGAAAAGATCAGAATCTATCCCAATCCGTTTCAAGATATGATCACCTTATCGATCAACAACACAATGGGTTTGCGATACAAGCTGTATGACACTGCTGGTAAAATTATTTCAACAGGAGAAGTCGAATCAGAGTTGAGGTTTCCTGAACTGCATTCTGGTATCTATATTCTCAAAATATTGGATGACAATAATGGAAAGGTACAAGCCTTTAAGCTTGTAAAGACTTAAGGTCACAGTTTTTCAAATAAAAGGGTAAAACCCTTATTGCCCATATCACTTACATTAACCTTGAGCGTAGACTCATCTACAAAACAGTATTCAATACGTTTAGGGAAATCGTGTTCTGGGTTTTCATAACTTGTGCATCTATCCTTGGTCTCTTTAAAGGCAAATCGGATCGCTTTTCCTTCATTTTGATTCAATACTTGTGCAGAATAGTACATGGTATCTTCCTCTTTAAAAAGCTTTAGGTATTCAGACACTACCTTGGTTCCCTGCATAATTCTAAATGAAGATCCCTCAAGAATATTATCATCGTTAAGGTACCATTCTTCGTAGGTGTCCTTATCCTGTAATTTCCATTTGCCCTGAATATCATTCATGATATCCTGTGCAAAGATGTTTGAACTGACGAGCATTAAAGCAACAAGTAGTAAGTTTTTCATGATTTTATAAAAATACCAAAATGAAAGAAACTTTTTCATGCCGTGTCATGTTAGTGCTTCATAATGGAAGTTGTTCTATAATGATTGGCTAGTGTCGTCGTAGCTCTACGCGGCACTAGTTTTTTTGTCAACCACCCTTTACCTATCCTTCATTTTCGATGTTTTTCAGACAATAAAAGCGTTAAATAAGTCTTAACATACGAATTAAATCGTATTAAAACTTGTAATTACGACTTGATTCGTATAAACTTGTATGAAACAACATTTTCACATTGAAAAAGAATCTTACACCTACAGAATCAGAACTGGAAATCCTTCAAGTCTTATGGCAAAATGGACCTTGTTCAGTTAGAGAAGTTAACAATAAGCTCAATGAGAGCAGAGAAGTTGGATATACAACCACTTTAAAAATCATGCAGATAATGACTGATAAAGGACTGGTTGGTCGCAATACCGATCACAGAACCCATATCTATCATGCCCTGGCAAAAGAAAAGGATACGCAGGGAACGCTTTTAGAAAAGTTTATTGAGAAAACCTATCGCGGTTCGACAATGCGCCTCGTACTTCAGGCACTTGGCAAACAAGATGCGACCGAGCAAGAGCTTGAAGACCTTAAGAAGATAATTAATCAACTAGAACAGAAAAACAACGAATAATGGTGTCTACCCTATTTTCCAATGATTTGCTCTATGCCATTTCCTGGACACTGGTTCACAGTTTATGGCAGATTGCAATCGTAGCTATCCTCCTTAGCTTGATTCTAAGATCAAGTCAAAGACTACCTTCCAACCACAGATACGTGATCGCCTACGGTAGCTTATTCACGGTATTGCTCATGTCCTTGATCACTTTTACATGCTATTACAGCGTGCCTTATGAATCAGTTGTACTGCAGGATTTTGGTTCAGCCTATGCTGTGTTTGATGAACAGAATCAAATTGTGGCATCCGGGCTTAGCTTCTCCGAACAAATCGAATATTATACACCTTTGATTGTTAGTATTTGGATTGTCGGTGCAATGCTCTTTCTCTTAAAATTAATTGGCGGTTTCTTCTACATAAAAAATCTGGTTTCTAAAGCACAACATCTATCAGACAATTACAAACGTCAACTTACAAGCTTAAAGGATAAATATGCGATCAGCAGACTGGTTAAAATTAAAGAATCGGCCAGTATCAGTACCCCTATGGTAATGGGATATATTAAACCTGTAATTCTCTTTCCCCTTGGGCTTGTCAATCAACTGACCCCTCAGGAAGTAGAATCAATACTCGCACATGAATTGGCCCATGTCAAGAGGCACGACTTCTTGCTAAACGTGCTCCAGATGTTCATTGAGTCCATTTTTTACTTTCATCCGGGCATATGGTTTATATCAAACAAGATCAACATGGAACGTGAAAATTGCTGTGATGACCTTGCCATTCAGATAACTGGAAGCAATGTTTCATATGCCAAAACCCTGGTCAAGCTTCAGGATTTGAAGCTGAAAGGAAATCTTAAACCAGCATTGGCATTCTCAGGAAATAAAAAAGCATTTACAAATAGAATTATGAGAATACTTAATCAATCCTCCGTTCGCAATCAGTACAGGGATAAAATACTGGCCTTATTCCTTGTGTTTGCAAGTTTGGTGCTAGGCGCCAACAATTGGGAAGTGCAATCAGCCAAGACTGATGAGGCTCCCGAAATTTACTTTATTGATGACTGTCTGGAATCTGAAGAAGATATCAGATATTACCTGGACACCATCCCTGAAAAGAACAGTTTTCACATCAAAAAAATCACAGAAGATAAAGATGTAGAATTGGAAATGGAAGATGGCGAAATTACCAAGCTCAAGATCAATGGAGAAGAAATTCCAGAATCTGAATTTCAGGACCACCAACTTATTATCAGAGAGTTGAGTCCCGGGCAAAACAAAAATATCATAACTGTCCTTCCTGAATGTGATGAGGAATCTGGAAATGTGTTCATCTACAGAAGCGACGATGATAATATCGAAAACATCGATGCGCTTATGGGCAAAATTGAAACGGAGCAAATAGAAAAGATCAGAAAATACTGGACTACCGATGAGGTAGCTCAATACCAGGAATTGCAAGAGATGATAATTGATACAATCGAACCTGGCGTATACAGAAAAAAATACCCCAACAGAGTTCATCCTAACAGAGTCATTGCAAGAGATATGAATCTGGATATCGATATAATGGATCTTGTCCCTGACAAGCTTCCAAAAATCATGGTCTTTCCAGAAGATGAGGAGGAGCTTCGTGATATCGTAATACGTGTAGAAGAACTGGCTAGAGAAGATGTAGAAGATGAACTGGAGGATATTGTGGTACGTGTAGAGGAAGTTGCCAGATTTAAAGAGCAAGTTGATGAAGCCAATGATATCATCATAGAATTAAAAGATGAACTCAATGAAGAAAGAATTGCGCTGGAGATAGAACGCTCATTAAGAGATGTTGAGCGAGAGCTGAACAATCAGAACAGACAAAAGGAGCGAATCGAAATAAGATTAAGAGATGCGGAGAAACTTAGAGGAAAGGCCATGGAAGAAAGAGAAAGAGCAATTATAGAGATGAAGAAAGGAGTGCAAGGATATAATAACGCCAATAAGTTCTTTGAGATCAAGCCCGGCCCTAGCGAATTTATAGTAGAAGGGTTCCCAGGAGGCACAGCTGCTGACAGGTTAACACATCAACTTCTTTCTGACCAACTTATCGATAGTGATGAAAAATCGAAGATCGAGCTGACAGGAAAACACTTGAAAATCAATGGTGATAAGCAACCAAAAAATATCTGGAAGAAGTATAAGAAACTATATGAAGAATATACTGGTATAGAATTAAGCAAGTCTTCTAAACTCAAATTTGAAGTAGACCCTGATGACAATCGCAACAGTGGTTATATCTTCAAAATGGGAATCTGAGTTTTTTTGGGGAGGTTCTGATCGGGACTTCCCCAAAAAAATAAAGCCCTCCATTACAGGAGAGCTCTATTAATCCATTTTTCATTATCCATATTAAAGACATCTCAAACAGGTTTTACCCCTATGCCTTCATCATATTTTTTTAATTAGATGTATAAGTCATTGGCAACAGTAGACTTGTGACAAATTACATTTTAATCCATTTTTGATCTGACTCACCCGACTCAATTACTTTATAGATAAACTCCATTCCCCTTACTCCATCATTCACATCCGGAAAGTCCTGATAGATTGCATCTGGCTCCTTACCCTCCAAACGGGCCTGTACACATTTTGCAAAGTTTCTGTAGATGTTGGCAAATGCCTCGAGATAACCTTCTGGATGACCAGCAGGCAATCGGCTATGTGCAAGCGATGCGGCTGAAAGATCTCCAAAGCCGGTACGTCTGATTTCTTTGGGCTTATCCAGCCATTTAACTTCAAGCGTGTTTGGCTCCATCTGATGCCATTCCAATCCTCCTTTTTCTCCATATACTCTTATAGTCAAACTGTTCTCCTCACCGGCACAAATTTGACTGGCATGCAGAATACCCTTGGCTCCGTTTTCAAACCGCAACAATACATTCCCATCATCATCCAATTGTCTTCCGGGAACAAGGGCAGATATATCAGCACAAATTTCAGAAATCCGCATTCCGGTAATGTATTCGGCCAGATTCTCAGCATGCGTACCAATATCACCCATGGCACCTGCAATCCCCGATCGCTTTGGATCTGTTCTCCAAGAAGCCTGTTTGGAATCCGTCTGCTCCAAAGCCGTTGATAACCATCCCTGTGGATATTCTACTACTATCTTTCTGACTTGCCCTAATGAACCACTTGCAATTAGATGTTTGGCTTCCTTAACCATTGGATAACCGGTATAATTATGGGTGAGGGCGAAAATCTTTCCTGAAGAATTTACAACTTCTCGAAGCGCATACGCTTGCTCAAGATTAAAGCACAAAGGCTTATCACATACGACATGAAATCCATTCTCCAAGGCTTGCCTGGCTGGCTCAAAGTGCATATGATTTGGTGTTACTATAGAAACAAAATCCATTCGAACATCCTCAGGAAGCTGTTTTTCTTTTTCAATCATCTCTTGAAAAGACCCATATATACGATCGGCCGGCAGATATAGATCTTCTCCTGATAATCTGGACTTTTCTGCATTGCTGCTGAAAGCGCCACATACCAATTCAATTTGTCCATCTATGGCTGCTGCCATTCTGTGCACATTTCCAATGAAGGCACCTCTTCCTCCACCAACCATGCCCATGCGAATTTTTCTACTCATTGCTGTTTTCTTTTATGTAATCATCAACAATCCACTCCAGCGTGTTTAAAGGGACTGAACCATTTGCTAATATGGTGTCATGAAAAACTTTGATGTCAAAGTCTTCTCCCAGAGCTTCTTCAGCCTTTTCCCGGAGCTGTTTGATTTTTAGTTCTCCTATTTTATATGATACTGCCTGTCCAGGCCAACCAATATATCTGTTTATCTCTGTTTCAATTTCATGTTCACTTAAAGCCGTATTGCTTTTCATAAATTCCACAGCCTTCTCCCTTGACCACCCAAAAGCATGCATACCCGGATCAACAACAAGGCGACAAGCGCGCCACATCTCATAACTCAACCTGCCAAACTCCTCATATGCGTCAGAATAAAAACCAGCTTCTTTTCCAAGGAATTCAGAATATAGGCCCCAACCCTCTCCATAAGCACTTAAGTAGTATCCTCTGAATGATGGTAAATCAGTGAGCTCATCAGCAAGACTTAGTTGAAGATGATGTCCGGGCACAGCTTCGTGCAAGGTAAGAGCCGGCAGCATGTAAAGCGCACGAGAAGATAGCTTGTACGTGTTCACCCAATATTGCCCCGGTCTTCCAGATTCCATTGAACCTCCTGAATAACGACCTGAAGTATAGTTGGGTGCAATGGCTTCAGGAACAGGGGTCACCGTAAATGGCAATCGCGGCAAATGCCCAAAATATCGGGGAAGGAAAGCCTCTGCTTTTTTGGATAGCCAGGACGCGAAGTATAACAATTCTTCCGGTGTCTTCGCATAAAAGCGTTCATCCGTTCTCAGGAAATGAATAAACTCTTCTAGTGTGCCTTCATATTCAAGTGCTTCCAAGACAGACATCATTTCAGCTCGTATTCGATTAACTTCCGAATGACCCACCTCAAAAACCTCTGAAGCATTCATATCCAAGCTTGTAAAGTATCTCAACCTTTGATCATAAAATGCTTCGCCATTACTTATCTCTGTTATGCCAATTGATGACTTAGCTGCAGGCAGATAAGTCTCACTAAGAAAACGTTTTAATCTGCTGAATGAAGCCAATACTTGACTCTTCGTGCTATCAGCTATGATCTGATATTCCTTTTCCAGAGGTTTGTACAAGAAGAATTCACTACCCTTTTTTTCTAACAAATCATCAATAATGAAAAGGCAATTCTCAACCACCAATTTTGGTCTTATGATGCCTGCTTCAATGCCTTGACTCATCAATCTTATCTGTTGGTCGATGTATCTGCCTGTATCATTAAGTTTGCTCAGGTACTTGTTTTTTGCTTCTTCTGATTCCAAATTCAAACCGCGAACAGAATAGATCATGGAGATAATAAACCCTCCTTCGCTGTTGAGAGGCATCAAATAATTTCCAAATTCAAGATTAAACACCCTGTCTTCAAGAATGTATTTGAGCATCTCTACATTGATCCTATCTTCTTTTTCCAGTTCTGTGCTTTCCAACACTTTCAATTCAGAAATGAGACTCTTATACTTATCTACTTGCTTGTTAACAGAACTGACATTGATAACCGGCCAGGATTTGGCGTAATCCGTCTTGATCTCCTCTTCAAATTTTTCATAATCCTTGAAAAGGGTGTCAGGTGAATTCTGCCCTTTAATGGATATGGAAGCAAAACACAACAGAAAAACCAAACAAGAATATCTGCTAATCATGATGAAATGTTAAACGGTTAAATTAATAATTGAAATTAGAATCAAAGATTTCATAGTCAAAAAATTGCAGGTCTGATATTAAGAATGATACTTTTGCAGCCAATTAAGTCTATGAGTCTAAGCGCAGAAATAGAAAAAAGGAAAACCTTTGGCATCATTTCACATCCGGATGCCGGTAAGACAACGCTTACAGAAAAGCTGTTGCTTTTTGGTGGAGCCATTCAAACCGCTGGCGCTGTTAAATCCAATAAGATTAAAAAGCATGCGACTTCGGATTTTATGGAGATTGAAAAACAAAGAGGTATTTCTGTGGCCACATCTGTGATGGCATTCGAATACAGAGATAAACAAATCAATATTCTAGATACCCCTGGTCACAAAGATTTTGCTGAAGACACCTATCGAACGCTCACGGCTGTTGACAGTGCCATTGTTGTAATCGACGTCGCAAAAGGTGTTGAGGAGCAGACAGAAAATCTGGTTAAGGTTTGCCGTACTCGAAATACACCAATGATTGTCTTTGTGAACAAGCTGGACCGCGAAGGACTAGATGGTTTTGATCTCCTTGATGATATAGAGCAGAAACTCGGCATGAAGGCCTGCCCTTTATCCTGGCCGATTGGAATGGGTCAAAGATTTCAGGGTGTATATAATATATATGAGAAGAAATTGCGTCTGTTTTCGGCGCACGGAAAGCAGTCCGAAGACGATACAATCGAGATAAGCGACCTATCAGATGGCATTCTCGAAGAATTGGTTGGAGAAGAAGCTGCCAATGAATTGCGCGAAGAGATACAGATGATCGAAGAAGTCTATCCAGCTTTTGATCAGGAGGCATATGCGGAAGGACAATTAAATCCTGTGTTCTTTGGATCTGCCATCAATAATTTTGGTGTGAAGGAGATGCTTGATTGCTTTGTTGAAATAGCGCCAAGACCATTGGATAGAGCTGCAGAAGAAAGGACAGTATCCCCATTTGAAGATAAATTCACTGGATTTATATTTAAGATACATGCCAATATGGATCCCAAGCATCGGGACAGGATAGCATTTATGCGCATTTGTTCCGGAGTGTTTCGCAGAAATACAAACTACTACCACGTCAGACAGGATAAAAAAATGAAGTTTGCGAACCCTACCATGTTCATGGCTTCAAAAAAGAATATCATCGATGATGCATTTCCTGGTGACATCGTCGGCCTCTATGATTCCGGAAATTTCAAAATTGGGGATGGCCTGACTGAAGGTGAAGTATTACACTTTAAAGGAATTCCTTCGTTCTCTCCAGAGCAGTTTAGATATATCAATAATGCTGATCCTTTGAAGTCCAAGCAACTTAACAAGGGTGTCACCCAATTAATGGAAGAAGGTGTTGCACAGCTCTTTACCAAAATGGATACAAATCGTAAGATTATTGGTACTGTCGGGGCACTCCAATTTGATGTTATCGCATACAGATTGGAACATGAATATGGGGCCAAGTGTAGCTACGAAAATCTGGCCATGCACAAAGCTTGCTGGGTAAGCGCTGAAGACCCAAAAGCACTTGAAGAGCTTAAACAAAGGAGAAAAAGCAATCTGGCAATAGACAAGGATGGGAAAATGGTTTATCTCGCCGAATCGGCATGGACACTTAAGATGGCTCAGGACAATCACCCTGATGTGTCATTTCACACGAGCAGTGAATTCTGATCTTTATCGCGCTTGTAGACCCCTAGTACTTCCAGTTTTTGAGTTACTTCCCCTATGAGAGGAAGGAGCCGGTTTAACTGATCCATATCAGCAAATTCTAAATCAAGATGAAAAAAGTACTTGTTGAAAGCACCAGGGACAGGATAAGACTGAAGCTTTGATATATTGATATCACAATCAACAATTCGATCCAAGACTTTAAGCAAGCTGCCTTTTTGGTGATCTGTGCGCAGGTAAATAGAAGCCTTATCAGCTTTTTCATCATAGTGGGCTTGTGCCTTGTTCGTCACAACAAAAAACCGTGTATAATTCAGAGCATCTGATTCGATATTTTGGGCCAAAATGGACATATCATATCGTTCAGCGGCCAACTTACTTCCAATGGCGGCCCATTCGGCCGATTGCTTGGCTGCCACAGTTGTGACAGCATCAATTGTATCATTGGCTGTATGGGTAACTGGACTGCCTATCTCTTTAAGAAAGGATTGACACTGCTGAAGAGCCATGGGATGAGAAATCACATGTTTGATATCACCAAGTTTTGAACCCCTGATTGAAATAAGTGCGTGCCTAATCGGCAGATACTTTTCACCAACAACTGTCATTCCGCGCTCCCTCAGAATTCTGTAATTCTGGAGAATGGTGCCTGCTATGGAGTTTTCAATTGCCATCAAACCAAAAGAGATAGCATCATTGTTATCCAAGGTTTCACAAATCTGCTCGAAACTACTTGCAGAAACTATGTGGATGTCTTCATCAAAAAAGGCACGAGCTGCCTCTTCATGATAACTTCCTGATTGTCCCAATACGACAACATTTGTCATTGAAAATCTATTTTATACATCCCAAAAAATAAGACTGCGAAGTAATGAAAAAAAAAGCTGCTCTCGCGAGCAGCCCAGTTATTCGTTCCGAATTTTCTTTTATCGATTTAGCCAGAATCCTAGCCAAACGCCTACCAATGCCCATTGAACAATGGCATCAATAAGGTGTCCAATTGTGTTGTTTTCAAACCATACAGCATCGAGATAACTGATGGTGAAGTAACCGATAAGACCCACCATTACCGATGAAATCACTGTTTTCTGCACAGTAAGGTCTGATCTTCCCATAAGAATGTAGCATAACAGGAATGCTGCAAGTACATCTACTACGTAGCCACGGACCATATTCATGACCATATTATTGGACATTTCCTTGTGGTAACTTACCACAGCCCATGGTTTTCCCATGCTGGCTTCAAAGAGAGCCTGTTGGTCTTCTGAACTTGTACCGGGAGCCACATTTGGAAGAAAATAGGTGCCTTCTTCAATACCGCTGGAATTGAGACATTCCAGTACCTGATCTTGTGCAGGTGTATAGGCCATGTCAGAACTGTGAATTCCGAGAGCAGACCATGATAAAAACTGCCAGATAAATAAAATTAGCCCTCCTACTAGAGCGCCTACAAGTGCCTTATTCATAGTGTTAATTTTTTTTCTAAAATACTGATTTTTAGGAAGTTTTTAATGTCAAACATATTCATATATGACCTATGGATTTTGTATCTTTGTGGGCTAATTTGAACTAGTGATTTATGAGTGAGAAAAAAAGTAATTACGGAGCGGATAATATACAGGCGCTGGAAGGACTGGAAGCGGTTAGAAAGCGCCCGGGAATGTATATCGGTTCAACAGATTCAAAAGGATTACATCACCTTGTTTGGGAGGTTGTTGATAACTCGATTGACGAACATCTGGCAGGGCATTGTGATACAATAAACGTGATAATTCACCAGGATAATTCTATTACTGTAAAGGACAATGGTAGGGGTATCCCTGTCGGCATGCATGCCAAACTCAAAAAGTCAGCTTTGGAGGTGGTTATGACAGTACTTCACGCCGGTGGTAAATTTGATAAAGACACCTACAAAGTATCGGGTGGTCTTCACGGTGTGGGGGTCTCTTGTGTTAACGCATTATCTGAATATCTGAAAGCTGTGGTACACAGAGAAGGCCAGATATATCAGCAGGAATATTCCAAGGGTAAACCGACATCTGAGGTAATACCATCTGGAAGCACAGATATCACCGGAACCAATGTTACTTTCAAGCCGGATGCCGGGATCTTTGATGTACTTGAGTACAAATTTGAAATCTTGGCCAACAGATTGAGAGAATTGGCTTACCTGAACAGCGGTCTTACACTGACATTGGAGGATGAAAGAGTTCAGGAAGATGGTAAAAACAAGAAAACAACTTTCTTCTCAGAAGGAGGTTTGAAAGAATTCGTTAAATATATCGATGAAAGCCGCACACCACTTCTCGAGCACCCTATCTATGTAAAAGGTAAGGAAGAGAACGTTGAAGTGGAAGTGGCCATGCAATACAATACAAGTTACAGTGAGAGTATCTATTCTTTCGTGAATAATATCAATACCCGCGAAGGGGGTACGCACGTAAGTGGTTTTAGAAGGGCTGTCAATCGTGTCTTCACCAAGTATGGAGAAGAAAACAACATGTTCAGCAAATTGAAATTTAAGATTTCTGGAGAGGATTTCCGCGAAGGTCTTACTGCTATTGTTTCTGTAAAAGTACCTGAACCTCAATTTAAAGGACAAACAAAGGGAGAATTAGGTAACTCTGAAGTTACAGGTATCGTTTCCAGGTCTGTGGGTGAGATTCTCAAGCATTTTCTTGAGGAAAATCCTCAGCTGGCCAAAAGAATCATCGATAAGGTGATCCTTGCTGCTACCGCAAGACATGCGGCTAGAAAAGCGCGAGAGATGGTTCAGCGTAAGAACGTACTAACCGGTTCAGGCCTGCCTGGAAAGTTGTCTGATTGCAGCTCCAAGGACCCTGTCGAATCTGAGATCTTCCTGGTCGAGGGTGACTCGGCGGGTGGTACTGCCAAACAAGGAAGAGATAGACATTTTCAAGCTATCCTGCCGTTGAGAGGTAAGATTCTAAATGTTGAAAAAGCCCTCGAGCATAAGATCTATGAAAATGAAGAAATCAAGAACATGTTTACCGCTCTTGGTGTCAGCATTGAAGAAAAGGAAGGGGAGCGCATCTTGAATACAGAAAAGCTTCGTTACCACAAGATCGTCATCATGTGTGATGCCGACGTCGATGGTAGTCACATTAGTACATTGATATTGACTTTCTTTTTCAGATACATGAGGGAGCTGATCGAAAATGGGAACATTTTTATCGCTGCTCCACCATTATATCAGGTTAAAAAGGGTAAACAAGCCGCTTATGCCTGGAATGAAGATGAGCGTAAAAACCTTGTCGATCAGTTTTCAAATGGAAAAGATGACAGCGGTGTCAAGATTCAGCGCTATAAGGGTCTTGGTGAGATGAACGCTGATCAGCTTTGGGAAACTACGATGGACCCTGAAACAAGGATACTTCACAAAGTCAATATTACCGATGCGCTTGAAGCAGATCATGTCTTTTCAATGTTGATGGGTGATGAAGTACCACCAAGAAGAGCTTTCATTGAAGAAAATGCGAAATACGCAAACATTGATGTTTAGCAAACATAAGCGTAACTTTGATGTTGTTTAAGAATAAATCAAATTTTAAAAAATGATAGATACGTCTCAGAAGTTGAAGTACAAAGTAAAAGATATAAGCCTGGCCGAATGGGGAAGAAAAGAAATCCAGTTGGCAGAAGCTGAAATGCCTGGTCTTATGAGCCTTAGAGAGGAATATGGTGAATCCAAGCCTCTAAAAGGATCTCGTATTGCTGGTTGTCTTCACATGACAATTCAGACAGCTGTTTTGATTGAAACATTGATCGAATTGGGTGCTGAAGTTACCTGGAGTTCTTGTAATATTTTCAGTACACAAGATCACGCTGCTGCTGCAATTGCAGCTGCTGGTATTCCTGTTTTCGCCTGGAAAGGCATGAATGAGGAAGAATTTGATTGGTGTATTGAGCAGACACTACATGCATTCGAAGGTGACAAGCCATTAAATATGATCCTTGATGATGGTGGAGATTTGACAAACATGGTTTTTGACAAATTTCCTGAATTGATCCCTGGGATAAAAGGTCTTTCAGAAGAGACTACCACAGGTGTTCACAGACTTCATGAAAGAGAAACCAATGGTACATTGCATATGCCTGCAATCAATGTGAATGATTCAGTTACAAAATCCAAGTTTGATAACAAATATGGATGCCGTGAATCATGTGTAGATGCCATTCGCAGGGCAACTGACGTGATGATAGCAGGTAAAGTAGCTGTCGTTGCTGGCTATGGTGATGTGGGTAAAGGTTCTGCTGCATCTCTAAGCGGTGCTGGTGCGCGTGTAATCGTGACTGAAATCGATCCTATCTGTGCGCTTCAAGCAGCAATGGATGGATACGAAGTAAAGAAAATGATCGATGCCGTAGAAGAAGCTGATATTGTTGTTACCGCTACAGGCAACAAAGATATCATCGATCAGCAGCACTTTGAGAAAATGAAAGACAAGACCATCGTTTGTAATATTGGTCACTTCGATAATGAAATTAACATGGCTTGGTTAAATGATAACCATGGTCATACTAAAGATACCATCAAGGATCAGGTTGACAAATACACCCTTAATGGCAAAGACCTTATTGTCTTGGCTGAAGGTCGTCTTGTTAACCTTGGTTGCGCGACAGGTCATCCTTCATTTGTAATGTCAAACTCATTTACAAATCAGACATTGGCTCAGATAGAGCTTTGGAATAACAGTGATAAATATGAAAATAAGGTTTACATGTTGCCGAAGCATCTTGATGAAAAAGTTGCCAGACTGCATCTTGCAAAGATTGGCGTGGAGCTGGATGTCATGACGAACGAACAGTCAGATTATGTTGGCATTAAGAAAGAAGGCCCATACAAACCTGAATATTACAGATACTAAATACAACCAAGCCTCTTCAATTCTGAAGGGGCTTTTTTAATTCATCCTATTGTAATACTCAGTCAAACGAAAATCCATTTTCGTAACTACTTTAGTTAGGTTCGACATGCTAAAATTGTCTTTCTTACCAAAGAAATCAAACAACCGTTTTATGCCAAGATTGTGGCTTGATGGGAAAGGATGTGGAACACGCTTGAAATCTCTGTCACAAATTATCCAGTGGCTGTCTTCATCACCTTTAATCAAGAAGAAAACTTCAGTATTCGCGATATCAATGTCCTGATACGCATCTGGAATCTCCAAAACTGTGGCGTCTCCTGAAATAAAGCTGTCCATATTTTGATTCTCGATAAAGCAATGTGCTGAAAATCGATAGTGAAGATTCATGGCCTTAATCACATTCTCCTTGTAGCGCTGGCGTTCATCTGATAAGCGGTCATAGTTCTCCTTGGCTCTTTTATAGTCTTTAGAATCTTTGTCCTGTGCGTCCATTACAGACTGATAAGCTTCCAGTACATTCTGTTTCATATCAAGGCGAACTACAAGAATACCGTCCTTCAATGCATTGATGTTTTCGGTCTCAGAGTTTTGTTCCTGAGCAACCGATAAACAAGGAATCAGGAAGGAAAAGATCAAGAGAAATTTAATGGGTGTTTGCATATGGCTACTTTGAATGAAATTTATTGCTAAAATCAATCATTTAGTGTTAACATTCTCTTATCCTATCTATTTTTTTTGCCTGAATGTCGGTACATGTTTAAAATTGTAGCTCTTTCATAAGCCCATATCTTCCGGCTTGAATTTATAAATTTGCAAAGCAAAAAATTGTGATAATATGCAAGCATCTGTAGACATAGAAGCACTCAATCAACAGATTAGAATCGAAAGTGCATTTATCGATAAGATAAAAGAATCCACTTCGAGAATTATAGTAGGTCAGGAGTATATGATAGACAGGCTCCTGTTGGGATTATTGGCAAAAGGTCATGTATTGCTAGAAGGTTTGCCTGGTTTGGCCAAAACCCTATCAATAAAAACATTGTCACAGGCAGTAGATGCACATTTCAGCAGAATACAATTTACGCCAGATCTATTGCCAGCAGACATTCTCGGTACAATGATCTATAATCCAAGTAAGAATGACTTCACTGTGAGGAAAGGGCCCATTTTTGCCAACTTCATCCTCGCTGATGAAATTAACAGAGCTCCAGCCAAAGTACAATCAGCTTTATTGGAGTCAATGCAAGAAAAGCAGGTTACAATTGGAAAAGAAAGCTTCAAACTTGAAGAGCCATTTCTGGTATTAGCCACTCAGAATCCTATTGAACAGGAAGGCACCTATCCATTGCCTGAGGCACAAGTTGACAGATTCATGCTAAAGGTGAAGATTGACTATCCGGCAATGGAGGAAGAAAGACAGATTATAAGAAGATCCATTTCAGGTGAGACCGAGCAGAGTCTTGACGCTGTTGTGAAGCCAGACACCATCCTCAAGGCAAGAGAGCTGGTTAAACGTGTATACATGGATGAGAAAATTGAAAATTATATTCTTGATATAGTCTTTGCGACCCGTCATCCAGAGCAATACAAATTGAATGAGCTTAAACCTTTAATCTCATACGGCGGATCACCACGTGCTAGTATAAATCTAGCTTTGGCCGCAAAGGCCCAAGCCTTTATCAACAGAAGAGGATTTGTAATTCCTGATGATATCAGAAATATCTGTACAGATATCCTCCGACACAGGATCGGACTAAGCTATGAAGCTGAAGCCGAAAATATTACTCAAGAAGATATAATCAAGCAGATTGTAGCAACAATAGAAGTCCCATAATTGCTAGTCATGGATGCCTCTGAAATTCTTAAGAAAGTAAGAAAGATTGAAATAAAGACCAAGGGTCTGAGTAAGCATATCTTCTCAGGAGAGTACCACTCTGCTTTTAAGGGAAGGGGCATGTCCTTTTCCGAAGTGCGTGACTACCAATATGGTGATGATGTCAGGAACATTGACTGGAATGTTACTGCCAGAACTGGTGATCCGCATGTGAAAGTGTTTGAAGAAGACAGAGAGTTAACCGTTATGCTTATGGTTGATATTAGCAAGTCTTCAATCTTTGGAACATCTACACGATTCAAAAGTGAACTCATCGCAGAAATCAGTGCTGTGATTTCCTTTTCTGCGATTACCAATAATGATAAAGTGGGAGCCATACTCTTTACTGATAAGGTGGAAAAGTACATACCGCCTAAAAAAGGGAAATCCCATATACTTAGAATTATTCGAGAGATAATATACCTGGAAGCCGATTCCGAAGGAACAAACATCAATCAGGCATTGGTATACCTTAACAATGTACTTAAGAAGAGAGCCATCGTCTTTCTGATATCGGATTACATTAGTGATGATTATAGCTCTGCCCTTCGCATTGCCAGGAAACGTCATGATATAATTGGCATGCACATATATGACCCATGGGAAAAAGCACTTCCGGATATGGGCCTCCTAAAGGTTTATGATCCTGAAACAGGAGAACACTTCATTATCGACAGTGCGGATAAATCCATCAGGCAGGAATACGAAAACTTCTACTTGAAAAATCATCAACGCTTTACTGAAGTATTTCGTCAAAACAAACTTGATACGATCAGCATAAACACCAAAGATGATTATGTCAAAAGTCTTTTAAGCTTTTTTAAACAAAGAGGAAGATGAAGAAATTAATTTTCATATTCTCTTTTCTTTTGCTGGCTTGTTCTGTGCAAGCACAGGTAATCAGTTCTGTAAAGCTTTCTGAAGACTCAATCCATATTGGCCAACCGATAGAAATCATCTATGAACTAATGAGTCCTAAGCCAGATCTGATTGATGGCATTGACTATGAGGTATGGTCCGAATTAGAATCGCTACCGCTTTCGACTCCGGATACATTGAAAATTAAAACAGAAACAGATTGGTCAAGTGCAAATTCAAAATCATCCAGTCCTGATATTTCGGGATTGCACAGTCGTATGACTACAGACCAAGGAATGTACGTATATAGAGACACGATAAATCTTACAATCTGGGATATAGGACTGTATACAATTCCACATCCCCAAATCAGTCTGGCCGATAGCTCCGCAGAATGGCGTAAACTACAACCCCCCAATATTTTTGTAAGCTTCCCACAGGACCTTGTTAATCCTGATACGACGACCTTAATAATGCCTATTGAAGATATCATCCCTGAGAAAAAATCATGGCGTGATTATATATGGTTGGCTTATCTATTACTAGCCCTGTTGATTGTGTATCTGCTAAGTAAGTTTATCACGGGCAGGAAGAAGAGTCAGATACTGCTACCCCCCGATACCATTTCTCTTCCAGCTCACTTAATTGCTTTCGATAGATTAGGAGAGATTGAACAACAGAAGCTCTGGGAGAATGATCAAATCAAACAATACCAAAGCGATCTTACCTTTGCCATAAGAGCTTATCTTGAGAATAGATTTCAAATTCATGCACTGGAACTGACCACTGATGAAATCGTTACTCAGCTGAAAAAACTCAACATTGAATCATCACTCATCAACGAATTAAAAGATATTCTTCAGATAGCTGATCTGGTCAAATTTGCCAAAGCTAATCCACCTAAGGATATTCACAGTTCGTTCTTGCAAAAAGCGTATTCTTTTGTTGAAATGACAAAGATCAATATGAGCCAGGAAGAGGAAAGCCTGGCCAGAGAAGAATATGCTACATATTTAAAAGAATTGGCTAAATATAAATCCCAAGCATTATGATGGCCAATTTTGAATTCATGCATCCCTGGTTTCTATTACTCTTATTGATACTGCCTCTATTGTGGTGGTGGCAATTTAGAGCCCGCCGAATTCAAGAGTTAAGAATTCCGCTGCCCCATGTATCCAATCTTAATAAGAAAGGAAACATCAGGTCAGTTCTTCTTAAGTATCTACCCTACTTAAGATACCTTGCCCTGGCATTGATCATAGTGGCGCTTGCCAGGCCTCGAAGTATTCTGAAAGAAGAAGAGGTAAAAGCAGAAGGTATTGATATTATGTTGGTCATGGATTTGTCCAGCAGTATGTTGGCCAGAGACTTTGAACCAGATCGATTAACTGTAAGCAAACAGACCGCCGCTAACTTTATTGACAAGAGACCCTATGACAGAATTGGTCTAGTGGTATTTGCTGGTGAAAGTTATACACAAAGTCCTCTGACAACTGATCACAGAATTGTAAAAGAATTTCTTTCAGAATTGGAATCTGGTATTCTTGAAGATGGTACCGCAATTGGTATGGGACTTGCATCGGCTGTAAACAGTCTTAAGGATAGTGAGTCTGACAGTAAGGTTGTTATCCTGCTTACTGATGGCGTTAACAATGCAGGTTATGTAAAGCCAATGACAGCTGCAGAAATTGCAAAAGAACTTGATGTAACCACCTATACAATTGGTGTTGGTTCTATGGGTTTTGCAATATCACCTATCAGCAGACGCACAGATGGAAGGTATGTCTTTGGTAAATCGAAAGTTGAGATTGACGAAGAGCTGCTCAAAGAGCTTTCAAGCTTAACTGGTGGAAAGTATTTCAGAGCTACGAATGAAACGGCACTTGAAAATATTTATGCAGAAATTGACAAACTGGAAAAAACAGAAATACAAGTCAATGTCTTTAAGAGTTATTCAGAAGAGTTTCGATTCTTCCTTCTTATTGCAATCGTGCTGCTCGCAATAGAGTGGCTGATGCGTTACCTTTTCTTACGCAGCTTCCCCTAGTTCCGAATAATTATTAAGATATTCACTTCAGTATATCAATTGCTTGAATGGATATCCTTATTATTTCATTGGTCGCATTTCTCGCAGCAATTCTCACATTCTTTTCAGGGTTTGGACTAGGAACCATTCTTGCACCAACCATGATGCTTTTCTTCCCTGTAGAGTTGGCAATCGCCCTTACGGGCATAGTTCATTTTATAAATAATATCTTCAAGCTTTTCCTGGTCTCCAGACATGCCAATCTAAAGGTTTTGAAAGCATTCGGAATTCCAGCTGTGATAGCTGCTTTTTTTGGAGCATGGGTCTTATTACAATTACCTAGTTCTAAGCCGTTCTTCAGCTATTCTCTATTTGATAATCAATTTGAGCTGGTAGCGGTCAACGTCATTATTGGAATTATACTTCTGCTGTTTGCCATTTTCGAATTGGTACCACGATTTAAAAACCTGCAGTTTGATTCATCCAAATTATTAATCGGCGGTCTTCTTAGTGGGTTTTTCGGCGGTCTTTCAGGGCACCAGGGTGCGTTGAGGTCAGCATTCCTGATTAAAGCGGGACTCAGCAAGGAATCATTTATTGGTACAGCTGTAGTCGTATCCAGTTTTGTAGACTTTACAAGGATATCCGTTTATGCAGGTAGTATCCTCGACAATGGTATTGGAGATCAAAAATATCTGATCATAGCGGCAAGCATTGCCGCCATCTCCGGGGCTACCATCGGAAATATCCTCTTAAAAAAGATAACACTAAATCTCTTACAAAACTTTGTGGCTATTATGCTAATTCTCATTTCTCTGGCCTTAATTACAGGTATCTTATAGACTAATTTGTTTTTAGCTGATTTTAGGAAATGGATATGTCCTATATTTATAATATGTATAGGCACGTCATATCGTTAATTATTGGACTTTTGATTTCTGCTTCATGTATTGGCTCGAAGGCATATTATTTTGAATATACCGATGCACACAGAAGCTGTTACGAATTGATGGTCAACCTGGACATCCAAAATGCGAGACAACTAATCGCTGATCTGCAGGCTTCTGATCCTTACAATATGGCGACAATGCATATTGAAAACTATGTGGACTTCTTTGAGCTTTTTATTCTTGAAGACAAGGGAAGCTTTAAAAGATTAAAACGCAACAAGAACAGACGAATAAGAAGCATCAAAAAACACTTGCCCTCGGATAATGCCTATAGAAACTTTGCTATAGCAGAAATAAATCTTCAATGGTCTCTGGCGCGTTCAAAGTTTGGAGAACTATTCCGAGCTGGCCATGAGTTGTATACCGCTTATAAGTATCTTGAAAAGAACAGCAAAATGTTCCCTGATTTTCAACTGCAAAAAAAATCCACGGGAATCGTATACGCCCTTATAGAGACTGTTGATCTGCCCGGTCTGGTGAAAGGCATATTTGGCATTGATGCATCTATAAATCTTGCCATCAATGAAATCGAGAGTTTCATTCAGTGGGGCCAATGTGAGGAGAACATCTTTATGGATGAAGCCATAGCCATATATAGCTACATTCTATTCTATCAGAATCTTGAAAAAGAAAAGGCACTAGAAGTACTTTTGGAAAATCAGATCAAAGGAGAGACCGCTCTTTTGGAAAAATATCTGACATTAAACCTGCTAATGAAAAACAAGGAAAATGATAAAGCCCTTTCTTTTATAGAGCAGAATTTAAACCAAAAGGACTTCCAAAAGATACCTTACCTGCATTTCATGTATGGCAACTGTCTTCTCAGAAATCTAGACCCTAAATCTCAAGACCAATTAAATAAGTTTATCAAGCGATTTAAAGGCGAACATTATCTCAAGGAAGCGCATCAAAAGTTGGCCTGGTCACATTTAATTTTTAGCAAGGACTCAGAGGCTTACAAATCCCAAATGCAGCTTGTGCTGACAACGGGCAATGATTTGATGGACGGAGACAAGCAGTCAGTAACCGAAGCCATGTCTGGCAAAACCCCGGATCTGATCTTGTTAAAGAGCAGATTATTATTTGATGGAGGATATTATGAAGAGGCTTTAGCTACCCTAGATAAGTTTGAAGAAAGAACTGGGAATCTTCTTGAATATAAATATAGAAAGGCAAGGATTCTTCAAGAGCAATCAAACCATCAGGAAGCACTTAAAATCTACAGAAACTTAATAAATGAACAGAAGTCTGGTACCGATTACAGAATATGTAATGCTGCACTACAGTCAGGAATTATATACGAACAAAGAAGAAATCTAAAAGAAGCCAAAAGATATTTTGACTTGTGCCTGAAATTGAAACCTCAGGATTATAAAAGAAGCTTACACCAGAAAGCTAAATCAGGATTGGAACGACTTGAAAAATGGTAAGCCAATCAAACTTTTTTGAAGACTTACCATTAACACCCTTAATATTGAGAATTTTATTTCAATATCTTATAAAGCTATAATCCTTGGCTTTCGATTACAAACCCCTATTGGCAATTAGTGTTAAAATGACACTTGCTTTACATTAATAAATATTAAATTTCATCTCATAAGTACTTTCAACACCAAAAAAAGAGGGCTGACTCAAATTCTGAACCAGCCCTTTTGTTTTATTATATATAGTTAATACTATTTAACACCATGCATAAGTCGCTTTAACAATGGATGAAGAAGAAGCGAAATAACTCCTAAGCCAATTGGAATAATTGTAAATATTAGGAAGAAAGTTGACAGACTGTATTCGGCTGTAATCTTCTCTAAATCTCCACCTATATAATGTGCGAGTTTGTTACCAATTGCAATTGCCAAATAATACACACCAAACATAAAGGCTATCATTCTGGTAGGTATCAACTTGCTCAAATAAGATAGTCCCATTGGTGATAAGCAAAGCTCTCCTAACGTATGGAATAAATATGCAAGGACCAACCACGCCATGCTCAGCTTAGCTGACTCTGCTCCTGAAGGAACACTCCATGCTCCCATTGCAAGGAAACCAAAACCCAGTCCTAATAACGCCAGTCCCAAGAAATACTTAACGGATGCAGGAGGGTTGTATTTACTATCCCACCATTTGGTGAACAGTGGCGCAAAAATGATTATGTATAACGAGTTAAGAATTGCAAACCATGTTACATCAACCTCAGTAGTTTCTGCATTGTATTCAAGTACAACTTTGTAAATAATTATCGCCCAAACAATTACAAAACTAAAACCCAAAATGATGTTTGACAATTTGATTCTGGACCATGTTTGCCCAAACAATTTCAATAATACAAAGGTGATTATCATAAGAGGGATCACAGTAACAGAAAAGTTTACGATCCTGAATATGGTGGCCGCACCACCTTCCAAAACTCTATCTGTAAAGTCTCTTGTATAAATAGGAAGCGATCCAGCGGCTTGTTCAAAAGCAGCCCAGAAGAATACCGTAAAAATGCAAAATATACCAAATGCAATTAATCGATCCCTTTCAATAGGTTCATATCTAGGTAGCCTTACAAGCAATAGAATAATAAACGAAATAGCAGCTACCAATGCGTAAAACAATGAATTTTCCATGCCTGCAACAGTAAAGTTGAAGGTGTTGATACCACCAATTTTACTCAACGGATCATTTATGATGAAAATAAAAGCTGATGTAGCAAATATGCCAATTAGAATGTAATCGATAATCTGAAAGTGATTGAGTTTGGCTTGTCGATTTACACCTTCATCATCTGCAATCATCATGCTTTCTTCAAGATCTTCCTTGGTAGGTTTTCTTCCAATATCTCCAAAAAGCTCTTGAGCAAAATAAAATTGCAACATACCTAGAAGCATAAATATTCCGGCTAGGCCAAAACCGTAAGACCATCCTACATTTTCACCTACCCATCCACAAAGTAAAATTCCAATAAATGCACCGGCATTGACGCCCATATAAAAGATATTATATGCACCATCTTTCTTTTCGTTATGCCCCTCATACAGTTTTGAAATTATCGAAGTCATGTTGGGCTTGAAAAAGCCATTACCCAATATCAAGAAAGCTATACCAATGTAAAGGAAGGTAGGCGTTTCCACAGCCATTGAAGCGTGTCCCAAAGTCATAAGTAAAGCTCCAATAACAACAGCCTTTCGATAACCTATCTTCTTATCCGCTAAATACCCACCTAACAGGGGCGTTAAATAAACCAATAGCGCATAAGTACCTAATAGTGAAAGTGCAGCTTCTGTTGTCCATCCCCAACCAGGATTATCTCCAGTAATTACACCAGTTAGAAAAATAACTAAGATTGCTCTCATACCGTAGTAAGAAAAGCGTTCCCACATCTCGGTAAAGAATAACACAAAAAGTTGTGAAGGGTGCCCGAGTACCTCAGGCTTAATTATAGGTTTATTCGTTTCAGTCATAATCTTGGGATTAATTGTTAGCTAATTCGAAGCCTTCAGCTTCATCATTATCATTAAGGTCCAGATCTTCAGCACCGTGTGTAAGCCTCTTAAGTGGCTTCAACAATGCCAATACAATCAAACCAACGGCTACGGTAAAAATGACTATACCAGTAAAGACCGTTGTTTCTCCTGCATCAGAAGCGGATTCTCCTATCAAGCCAGCTACTTTATTACCAAGACCTGTCGCAGCAAAATAGGCACCCATCATAAACGAGGCATATTTGACCGGAGCGAGCTTTGTAATAAATGAAAGGGCTACCGGAGAAGCACAGAGCTCTCCTATGGTGTGGAATAGATATGCAAGCACTAACCAGTACATGGCAGAAGAACCAGTAGCTTCATATTCCTGAGAAGCAAATCGCATAAATAGGAATCCCAATCCCATTATTATGATACCGATGGCCATTTTGAAAAGACTTGAACCCTCATGTCCTTTTCTCTTCCAGCTATACCAAAATCCGGCAACCGCAGTACCAAACAAAATGATGAATGCAGCATTCACAGATTGGAACCATGAAGCTGGAATTTCAAATGAACCAAGCATTCTATTGGTCTTCTCTTCAGCATATAGGTTCATCAAACCTCCTGCCTGCTCGAATGCACCCCAGAATACAATGATCAAAAAGAAAGATAAAAACATAACCAGCATACGATCTTTTTCCACTTTGGTCAGCGGTTTGTTCATCAGATCTTTATCTGGATTTTCGGAAGATCCGAGGAATTCTCCTACACCCTCCAAATATTTTTGGCCCCACTGGTACACAAGCATACCAATCAACATACCTATCCCTGCCAATCCAAAGCCATAGTGCCATCCAACGGTTTCGCCTATATAACCTACTAATAGTGCAGATGCAAATGCACCAATATTGATACCTATGTAAAAAATAGTAAAACCCTTATCCCTTCTGTCATCACCTTCTCTATAAAGGCCACCAACCATTGTAGAAATATTAGGTTTCAACATACCCACACCGGCTACAATCAATCCAAGTCCGGTATAGAAAGCCCAATCTTGTTGGATGGCCAGGATTGTGTGTCCAGCAACCAGAATCCAACCGCCATACCAGACCGCTTTTTTCTGTCCTATTAATTTATCGGCAATGATACCTCCGGGTATTGACGCTACATATACCAACATCGTGTACCAACCATATAAGGCCAAAGCTTCGGGATCTGTCCATCCCATTCCTGGATTCTCACCTATGGTCTTGGCGGTAATATAAAGTACCAGAATGGCCCGCATTCCGTAGTAGGAAAAACGCTCCCACAGTTCCGTAAAAAACAATATGTATAGTCCTACCGGATGCCCAAACAGCTGGGGCTGATTTTCAAAATTCTTATTCATCTTAAAGTGTTTCGATTAGTCCGTCTAAAATAGATTTTTTAGGGGAAAATCAGGGGTATCACAAGACAATATTCCACAGAATTATGATTGCCTTAAGATAATTTTGGAAAGATTAACAGGGGACAATAAAAAAGCATAGTCGAGGTAAGAGTTAAAGTTGGTTTAATACATTCGAAAATCCTAGCCTTAGATAATACTTAATCTTTTCTCCAACCTCTTAGTGACTATGCTATACTGGCTTTATGAGACTTAATCTGCTCTAAAGTATAAATTATCGTTTATATATTTAATGGTAAAATACACATTAACAATAATTATAATTTGTTTTACTTGTTTGGATATCCCAGATAGATGGCAAATTAGTCCAAAGCTGGAATATCTGTTGTTTGCTCTTCTATAAGCAGCTCCCATCCTCCTAAATCAAATATCTCGCCAAGCATGTTGAATATTTCATTTTTCTGAGATTCTGCTTCTTTATATATGTCCGACTTTTTAATGGCCTGAACAGCATACTCCTTTGCTTTCAAGTTCATCTTACTCAAATCATCACCGGAAAAATTATTGAACCACCCCTCTTCCATGTCATAGTAATCCAATTCATGATCAACTGATAATAATTCAGGTGGAGGGAAGGATTTCAATCTTATTGTTCTATTGCTCTCGTCAATGATGAATTCTACCTTCTCAAAGTCATAACCAACAGAAGCTTTGGCATTCACGCGTACAAGGGCCTTTTTGCGTAGTGGCAGGATATCCCAATATCGATATTGCTTGTAGTCATAAATTTCCGAAACCTGTGCTTCTACAGCAACCAACTTGAATACCTTTGATATCTTCTCAAGCATAACCTGGGAAGACTCCTCTTCGTAGGTTTTAAAGAGTTGCATCTTTCTACCCCAAAGAACACCCCCAACCAAACTGAGTATGATTAGTGATAGTACTACCGCTATGTTCCTGATCTTTTTCAAATTTTACTCTTGACCATACTTTGTCTATTGCAAACGTTGTGTCGTTTCAATTTATTGGAATGTATGAAAAGCGATTAAACATGACATATTAAGAATAATTTATATAGGTAAGCTGTGTAACTAGAAACAATTAATCATACTTTTGATACAATTGTGGGCCTAAATTCAAAAATACTAGGTATAGATCCCGGCACGAACGTCTTGGGATATGCAGTCCTGAATATAAAGGATTCCAAACCAGAGGTACAGGATATCGGTGTTCTCCATCTATCATCCTATAAGGACCACCAAACCAAATTGAAGGAAATTTTCCTTCAACTTCAGGAAATCATAGAAACATACCTGCCTAAACATATGGCGATAGAAGCGCCCTTCTATGGAAAAAATGTTCAATCCATGCTTAAGTTGGGAAGAGCACAGGGTGTAGCCATGGCCGCAGCCATGACCATGGGATTAGAAATCATTGAATATTCCCCAAAGAAAATAAAGCAATCTATTACTGGAAACGGAAACGCCTCCAAAATCCAAGTGGCCAAGCTTTTGGATAAGATGCTACACTTTACGGTTGAGGAGCATTACCTGGATGCAACCGATGCACTGGCAACAGCCATGTGTCATTTTCATCAAATTAAAACTGGTGGAAAAATTAAATCTGCTAAAGCCAGCAGTTGGAAAGCATATGTAAAGCAAAACCCCGGCAGAGCCAAGGGCCTTTGATTTATAAGAATGAAGCGGAGATCTTCTTGGCTATCTCTTCAAACTGATCCTTAGATAATTGCAGTTTGTTGCGCGAAAACTCCATGTCTTGCATTGAATCAATTGGAATAAGATGAATGTGTGCATGCGGAACTTCAAGTCCCATAACGGTCACTCCGATACGTTCACAAGGTATGTTGGCCTTTATCGCCTTTGCAACCCTTTGAGAAAACAAATGCAGTGAGGCCAATGCATCTGGTTGGAGGTCAAATATATAATCAACTTCTTCTTTAGGAATGACCAGAGTATGGCCTGCTCTCAAAGGATTTATATCAAGAAAGGCAAGATGATTCTCGTCCTCTGCTATCTTGTAGCAAGGTATCTCACCATTGACAATCCTTGTAAAAATGCTTGGCATTAAATAGATATTTCTAGAACCTCAAACTTGATAACACCACCAGGGGTGCTGATCTCTACCTGATCACCAACCTCCTTGCCCAGAAGACCCTGACCTATCGGTGAATTCACAGAAATCTTTTTCTCTTTAAGGTTTGCTTCTGTTTCGGAAACAAGTGTATAGCTGATCTCCTTTTTGATTTTGAGATTCATCATTCGAACAGTCGATAGTATTGTAACTTTCGATGTATCCAACTCACTCTCATCAATTACCCGAGCATTGGCAAGTGCCTTTTCCAACTCGTTGATCTTAGCTTCAAGCAGACCCTGCGCATCCTTTGCAGCATCATATTCAGCGTTTTCTGACAAGTCGCCTTTCTCCCTGGCTTCTGCTATGGCTCTGGCGGCCTCTGCACGTCCAGTGGTTTTCAGCTCATCCAATTCAGCTCTCAGCTTGTCATATCCTTCCTGTGTCATGTAGCTGTATAGTGACATATCTCCAATTTATACTTTATCAAAACTTAAAAAAGAACGTTTCCACAGAGGTGTGAAAACGTTCTTTTAACAATACAAAGGTATATATTTCTAAAAAAACTTGCTTAAAATGCCAATCTAAGAGAGAAATTGTGTGTCCCTCTGAATGGATTTGTCGCTCTGTAAGCGTAATCTATACCCAATTTATTCTTACCTGCCTTGTCAAAAGGCAATTCAATTGTAGCTCCTGCAGAAACACCTGAATAAATATTATTCAAACTTGTTCCGGAATCACCAAAATCAGATCTATATCCACCTCTAAGCATGAACATATCATTGAACGAAAATTCAAGTCCACCACCGATTTGATCTCTTGAGAACGCATTAGATGTGAAGTTACCTACAGCTCTAAGGAACATCTTTTCAGAAAGAATGAAATCATAACTGATACCGATATTCAAAACAGAAGGTAATTCAAAATCCTCAGAACGATGATCAACAGAAAGAGGGTAACTGATATTTCCTTCAGGATTCTCTGTTTGGAAAGTTAGTCCCTGACCTCCAAAAGCCATAGGAGAACCAACATTTCTCAATGAGATTCCAAGACGGAAATTATCATCCTCACCGGTCACATACTGAACACCTGCATCAAGCGCCCATCCAAAAGCACTTACATCCGCTGTAGACTCAGAGATGGTTCTCAGAAGAAGCCCTACTGAAATCTTATTCTCATATGTGTAGGAGTATCCGATTCCAAGGTTAAAAAATGATGGTGAGAATGTAGCACCAGTACCTTCAGGTTGACCTACGGTAGTTACTGGGATATCCCCAAAATCCACAGATGTCAAACTGATAGCAAATGCACCTCCGTTAGCCATCTTCTGTGCATAACCAACAGCATTCAATTGTATAGTAGAACCTTCATACAATCTTGTATTAGCAATTACAAGTTCTCTTCCTTCAATTCGGCTGATCCCAGCAACATTCAGTCGCATAGCTTCAATACCGCTTACAGATGAAGTAGTCATTGTATGAAGACCAGCACTTCTGGCCCATGGGTTCAATAATAGCTCTGCAGCACCGGCTTCACCTTGTCTGTCCGGGTTACCTGCAAAGAGTATGGCAGTTCCCAGAAAGAAGCTTGCAATGCTTAGATAGAATTTTTTCATAATCAATTTCTTTATTCCTATTCAGGAAATCAATTTTAAATTTATTATAAACCAGATGGATCAAATTTCCTGTTAACACCGAACCATTTGATCGTTCTCTCCTCTCCATATTGAGGAGCAGCTACGTGAATTAGATAAACACCACTCGCAATAGGTATGCCTGCAGCATTTTTCAAATCCCATTCAATACTGGCGTTGGTCTGACCCGATAATACACCAGGATTAGCACCATCCTTCATAGGTACCATTTCATCCCTGCTAAACTGCTTGATGAACTTGCCATCAAGTGAGTATATGGTTACGAGACTCTGATCAGGAAGATTCGTAATCTTAACCGTCGTATTGAACTGATTCACTTCATAAGCCGAATAAGCATAATATGGATTCGGTACAACATTCACATTCTCAAGAGCACCTGAATATTCTTCTGGTGTTAAATCAACTGGCTCCTTACCTTCAATTGTAAATTGATATGTAGGCAATTCACCATCGACAATATTACAAGCTCTAGGATTAAGAATATTGTAGAAAGTTTCCAGGTTGTATGGATTGTCCACTCTCAATCTGATTGTAACATCATTAAGAATAGCGCCCTCACTGTAACTTGGCATCTCTATACCTTCTGGCATAATCACCATTGAAGCCCATGTGATCGCAGGTAATGCATCAATCTTATCGAATGTGTTAAGCTGAGGATTGTCCAATCTTTCTCTTAGATCAGCACATCCATCATACTCTTGTCTGGTCACATAGATATAGTGATGTCCACCCATTATCACCTGTAGCGGTGATGCTGCTCCTGGAGCTGGTACTGCACCAGCTGCAAATAGGTCATCACTAGGATTGAACATCATATCCTCTCCAATAGCCTCAAATGCGCCACCAGAATTCGGATCGTCAACCAAAGCTTGGTTGAATACAGAGTTCTCACCAAAGAAGATATTCAAGCGCTTACCTGTCTCTACATCGATAGCATATCCAGGGAACCATGACATACCAACACCGTCACCATCAGGTTCACCGTTTTGATTGATTGAAGGTGATTGTCTTAAGTCAAACATATCTGTTCCACCGATAGTCGAAGGTCCATTAGCGAAAATATAATCTTCAGATGCTGTTTCAACAACAACACATCTTGACCATTTATCCTTATCAGAAGTCATAACAATATCAACATTGTTAAGTCTTTGGATACCGTTATCTCTTACCAGTCTATGGCTATTGTTAATTTTCCAAGCTGGTGTAAGATAGAACTGGAACTGATCCGTTGGCAGGTTAGGTGTCGCTGCAGCCAACCCAAATGGATAGAAGTAACCTTGACCAAGGTTGCTGTATCTCTGATTTGGATCCAATGCCTCATCTACTTCTGTAGCAGAAGTTTTAAGGAAATTAAATATCGCACTTACGAAACCAGGGATTGGAAGACCAACACCTCCATCTCGAACTGCATTGAACCAGTTGATTCCCTCAGGATCATCATATTCAATCGTAGCAGCAAGTGCGCCATTGTTTTCAACACTTGTATTACCAGCATCTAAAGATTGCTCTATACTTACTGAGAATCCATATTGAGGAATAAGCTGTTCGTTGAGTGCATCAATAGTTTTCTCTGAAGCAATAACTTCACCCGTATTCAATTCAGTCAATATCCACTCCATTCCTGGATCAAAAGCACATGTAGAACCACCAACGTGATCTCCTAACAATTGCAATTCAAACTCACCATCTTTCACACCAAGTGGATCGTAAATTTTTACTTCAAGTGGTCCAGCTCCCTGAACATATCTCAATGCACCATCAAACGTACCATCAAGAATAGCTTCATGCATTCCCTCTTCAAGCTCTAGTAGGTTACCACCTACACCAACACCTGAAATTCTTGTAATCGGTACACCTTCTCCGTACTCTGCATTCAGACCTTGATAAATAATTGGTCTTGGAACTGCCTCATAAACTCTGATATTACCCCTTCCTTCCAGGTAAGGTCTTCTCTGAGTCAACGTCGGATTGTCAGGATCGAAGGTTGCGTAGTTGTTGTAACCATAAGCTACAACCATGAAATAATACTTTTTGTGATTTACCAATCTAGGATCTCCATCAGAAAATGCATCATCTGTGATTCTGAATGTATGTTCAATACCTCCATCAGCACCATCAACTTCCTGATTGAATGTCCAGATCAACTCATTATTCTCAGGGTTAGGGTCTGGAAGACTGCTCCAGTTATAAATAGTGGTTACACCATTCTTAACATCAACTTGTCTTATCAGACGTGCACTCTCGATATTATCAAGCTCCTGTGGAGAAACATTTGAATTGAATAATTGATAGATCTTATAACCCTCAAACTCATAAGTTCTGTCCTCCTCCGGAATGTTCTCATTCGAAAGGATATCCAATTCTGTATATTCTTCAAATTTGTTATTCGATGCGATTGAATCATTGCTTAGTACAAGTATGATCTCTCTATCAAGTTCGATAGTACAAATGTCTGGTGCATCCGGACCATCAATAATATCGAAACAAGAATCGAAAAGGTTCTGTGCAATATCATCCGCAGCCTGAAGTCTGCTGATGTCTGGGAATGGATGCGCTACATCTGGTACCCAAACCACACCAATAATCAACTCGTTTCTTGCACCTGGCTTCAACAAGAATGGACCTGAGGCCTGAACTGTACGTCTATCACCGAAAGGTAATGCTTCAGCTGCCATTGACCAGCCATTCTGATCATCCGGTGCATCTGTAAATGCATATCTTGTTGTTTCAGTATTCTGTCCTGTTACATCAAATCCAGTACCTCCAATTGTAAGCGGCGTACCATCTCTCCAAATACCTCTCAAATAGTTATAAAACTCATCGGCCATTGCCGGGTCATTTGTTTGGTTCGGGTTAGATCCAACACCACCATTGTTATAATAGATGAATGAAGACATACCCAACTGAACTCTGATATCCGGAGGACTCAAATCACCCAATTCCTGATTCAAAAGGAAAAGTGTATCACCAATGCTGAAACGCTCTGGGTCAAACTCATCACCAATTGTTACAACATGCAGCTCTCCTACACCAGCTTCAGATAGAACTCTTGGTGCTGTAGGGCCCCTGAAGTAATCGGTTCCAATCAATGGAACTTCATCACAATAAGTAGGTGTACCACCGCAATCACATGAACCAGCAACAGTACCATCAAGGGCATCCTGGTTGTAAGTATATGCTAGAGATCTACCCACATCACATCCAGAGTAATCATCATCAAAACACCCTAAATCAGGATCCACCCACATAGCAAAGTATGTTTCCTGGATGTCCGAAGATGCTCTGTTGATCAACTTGTATCTCTGGAAAGTCATATCATTGATCTCGTCATTGGTGGCATAAGCAAATGCCTGAACCTGAACTTCCATATTGATAGCTGTACCCATCGTCAAGGTGTGGGGGCCACCAGCATCGTTATAAATCCAGAAAGTCATTTCATCTGGTACCAATTCCTTGGCTTCAGCTCTTGTCGTAGGCTCACAACCTCTAATGTCAATAATTGGAAAATCCCCTTTCGTAGGATTATAGTTACCATCCTGATCTTCATCCCAGTAAGCACCAAGGCTACCAGCACCTGTATTAGGCAGGTCAAAACCGAAGTTTTCGAAGAAGAATGGATTTCCATTTCCTGGCCAATACTTTACATTATCAGAAATTTGATCTTCATCAAAAGGCTCACCAATGAAAGCCGCAGCTTCATAGTCTCTGATAGCTTCATTTACCTCACTACCAAGTACGTTAAAGAATCTATCCCACTGCTGACAGATTGGAAGATCTGTTAAACCGGTTTCCGGATCCAGAGGACCAGGATAGAAATCCAAGTTACCACCATTACGATAATCCGTTGCAGCAACTTTTAGGTTTCCTGCAGGGTCAAGTCCTCCAAGCCATACAGCTCCAGCAAATAATGAAGAAACTTCATCAAGTCCAGAACCAATTGGTGGTGCAGGAACGATGTATTTACCTTCACCAGCTCCCGGATCCCACCAAACATCACCACCTGTCAATAGACGGGCTCTAACGTTGTTGATGTTTTGATCCGTTTGCGCATTGGCAGCGGTACAATCTTCACGAAGGTTAATGCTCGTGTTGGCATTAACATTGGCAGGTCTGCCCCTGTCCAATTTAGGGTTGATATGCGCGTCGACAGTTCCAGCTATAAACAAGCCTGCCGCAAACGCTATGATAGTCTTAAAATTCATCATGTGTCTTTATCTATTTGATAAATCTGATTTCATTAAAAATTGACAATAGCACCAAGGAAAATCTGTCTTGGTCTAGTAAAAAATCCTGGTTGTGTTGTTCTCCAGTTATAGTGTGCAAGGAAACTTTGTAAAACAAAACCATCGTCTATAATCTGTTGTACTCTTTCCTGTCCAAATTGGTTAGTCAAATAACCTTCATCCTCAGGGTCATCAGATGCCTGATAGACACCGACTACGTTCTGGATGTTAAACAGGTTCTGAACTCTTAGATATACGTTGATTCCCATTGATCTTTGAGACTCTTCAGAGAACTTAACCTTGAAGTTCTTATCAACCTGAAGGTCAGCATTGAATTGCCAAGGCAATCTCGCACCGTTGATAGTCTCTCTTTGACTCGCATTCAATGGAGAAGTAACTGTCTTAAATGTAGAATATGGTCTACCAGAAACAGCAGTAATCAATAAGTTGATACCTGCATTTGCAAAGATGTCAGCATTTCCAATTCTTGGACCATTATAACTCTTACCACTGCCATATCTGTAATCGGCTACAGCTGTGATTCGGTGTCTCTCATCAAATGAAAGCGGAATAAGGTTTCTGATCTCTCCCCTTTGTAGCAAACCACCTGAAGAGTTGGCATCTGAACCAGTTCCATCAGCAAACTGAAGTGTATATGTGGCATTCAATTCAAAGTTTCCTGTTCTTCTCAAATCATAATTGAAAGAGAAACCTTTAACAGTACCGAAATCGATATTGGCATAAGTCTGGTACTGAGAAATAGGTGCAGGAACAAAAGTGATAATTCTCTGCTGGATCTGATCTCTAATTTCTTTGTAGTAAGCTGATACTTTGATCGCAGAAGAGTTAGAAATCTTTTGTTGGAAACCTACCTCATAATCAATAGTCTTCTGAGGTCTCAGATCAGGATTGTTAAAACCACCTGTGAAGCTTTCTACAAAGTAATAGTAGTTCAACGATGTTGCAATCGTGTTTGATGTTGGTCTTTCAACCAATACATCATAATGCGCAAAGAAACCTGCAGATTCAGAAATCGGGAATGAGAATGCCAATCTAGGCATAAGATTCAATTGTGGATCGTAATCTCTAAATGAACCATCTGGATCGTAATTCTCGTTTTTAAGATCTCTCTGCTCAGGATCCTCTACTACATAAGCCGGGAATACAAGACCACCACCGAAAAGCAAGTTTCCTTGAGTAGCCGTACCATCAGCTCTGAACCACTGATCACCTACACGGTAACCCTGTACAGTTGTCGAGTTATCCCCAGTAACATATACTTTCGCCTCATCTGGAACTGAACTTGGTTTTTCCTGATCCGGATTGTTAGCGAAAAACTGATCAGCAGACTGTATTTCATTCAAGCTGAACTGATCTCTCAATACTCTTGTGTTTGCATCATAGTAATCCACACGAAGACCCAATCTGAAGATGATGTCTTTGTATGTGAATCTATCCTGAATATAACCAGCACCGTAAATTGGTTGCCATGGCGCTACATTCAGTGTTCTTCTTCCGTTCTCATCTCTTTCACTGAATACATCATTAAAGCTAACATTGCTGTTAGATTTATTTCCTAGATAATCATATCCGAAATAGTTGAGACCCAACTGTCTGAAGTTATTCAACTCAGTTGGTGAAAACATATCAAGTCTAAGGTCATCTGGATTCAATCCATCAACATTTACAAAATCGATGAGGCTTTGTCCAGTAATTTGTTCTCTTACATTTATGAAGAAGGTGTTCTCTCCAAACTCATCTGCATTATTCAAAGGTGCATAGGTGGTAAATTCAGCACCCAGCCCTCTGTCAAATATGGTTCCTACAGGATTGTTCGGATCAAGACCCTGCTCGATGTGTCTGTTAACCTGTGTTCTCATCAGGTTCCAAAGTGCCGTTGGGTTGATACTCCATTCTCTTCTGATACGTTGCTCATACATGAATCCAAACTGGATGTTGTGCTTACCTTTATCAGAACCACCTGGTACAAAATCAAAACCACTATCCACATTCACTGTGTAAGTTTCACGCTCACCTTTTCTGAAGTTATTGTAAACTCTACCTACGTTACTATATAATGACCAACCTCCGTTAACAGCTGGCTCAAAGAAACCATTCACGTTATTGATTCTGGCCAATACCGGATTATACTCTCCAGGAATGAATTCTCCATCAACCTGTTGGTAACCTGCATGTGCAAAGAACACATTATCGGCAACCTGAACATATTGTCCTCTCCAGATTGAAGTATCAATCAAGTCGATCGCTGGAATCCACTCTCTTTCCTGATTACCCCAGTGACCATATCTGAAGATATTGTCCTGATGTATCTGGTCTTCGTTGCTGTCGTTTCTCTTCTCATATCCAACCTGGATAGTGTAAGAGGCATTTCTGATAATAGACTCCTTTCTATCTTCTTCACTTCCGAATCCCTGGTTGCCCAGTTTGTGACGGATTCTGAAACTGGATCTCAAACCAGACTGGTAGCCATAAGGGTTTCTAGTCCAGTTGTATAGCCCCCAAGCTCTGCTTGGTGTGAATTGGTTTTTACTGTCATAGTAAGTTCCAGAAAGGGATATATCTATATTTTTTGAAATTCTGGCATCTAGGTTTACACCGAAGTTGATGTCTCTATCTGCTTCATTAGGTCTTGCATCCAGTAGATTAACTCTGGCGTCACTGCCATCTGGCACCTGATCGGTTACAAACTCTGTTGAAGGCAACAATGTACCGTTAAGCAATCTTGTTGGCTCTGCTTCCAGATTAGCGATCAATGATTCACTGGCTCTGTATACACCAATAGCTGATGGGTTATCATCCTGGATATGTCTGAACTGACCAAAGGCTCTGAAACCCAGGATTGATTCTCCAAGACTGTCTCTAAGAATCGGACCACTGAAGTTGGCATTTATGAGGTTATAACCATAGGCATCAAGAAACTCACTTGTTTCAGCCTCGATACCTCCTGTAAATTTATTTGAAGGTCCTCTGGTCGTAATTGAAATGATACCACCTGTTACATCACCATATTTTGCAGCGATACCACCAGTGATGACCTGCATCTGCTCAATCTGAGCCTGTGGTACAAGGTTCTGAGCGTTACCTGCAGTAACACGAACTCCATCAATGTAGTAATATGTAGAGTTTGTTCTTGATCCCCTAACTGAAATGCTACCATCATTACCCAATGAAACACCCGCTGATGTTGCAGCGATGGCACTCAGGTTCTTGGTAGGTAAGTTCTGGATACTCTCCGCTGTCAGGGCTTTACCCTGGGTGGTATTATCGAATTCCACCAGCGGAACTTCATATTCTATAATTTCAATAACATCGAGGAGCTGGCTCTCTTCTTTCATGGCAACATTGACCATGTTAACCTTACCCGCTTTGGCGATAACTCCCTGAACTCTTTGAGTAGTCAATCCCAAAAAGCTCACTTCCAGATCATAGGTACCCGGATCGATATCTGAGAAGGAATAGTTCCCATCAAAATCTGATTCGACACCCTGCATCAGTACACCATTTTTGTACAATGCAATCGTGGCAAATAAGACTGCTTCTCCTGATGCTTCCTCAGTAATTTTTCCCTGGATAGAGGTCTGACCAAAGGCCATTCCAGCGAAAAGCATGAACAGAGCGAAACAAGTAATGTTTTTGATCATTTTTTCATATTTGATTTTCAATAAAGAAGTTGGCTTGATTGAAGCTCACAATGTTAAGAAATATTTAAAGCCTCTCATAATTTAATTTTGATGAAGTCTTTCTTTAGACATTGGGTTTCAAAATTCATCTCGAAGCTTAGCCAGCATAACTTCTGAAATCCTCAATAAGGATTCATGGGTCCATCCTGCAACATGTGGGCTCAATACAGTATTTTCCATTTGATAAAGCCTGTCATACAACAGTTTTTCATCGTCCTGGAAGGTTTCAGTTTTTTCATTTTCAAATACATCCAGACAAGCTCCTGACAATTGCTTGCTTTCAAGCGCATCTACAAGAGAATTGGTATCCACAACAGCACCTCTGGATGTGTTGATTAGTATCATAGAGTTTTTGCAATTCTGAAAAAAATTCGAATCCGCCATGTATCTGGTTTCATCTGTTAGCTGGACATGAAAGCTAATTATGTCAGCATTTGAGACCAAATAATCAAAATCTACCTTTTGCACATTTCGATAGGATGACGGTAGATCATAAACATAGGGATCATAGTACATCATTCCAAGTCCCCAACATGACAGTTTGCGCGCTAGAGCTCTCCCTGTGTTTCCCATGCCGACAATACCAAGCTTTTTGCCTTGAATTTCCATTCCTCTATTCGATTCTCTACTCCAAGTAGATGATCTCACTTGCCTATCTGATCTGATGATATTATTGGTAAGGCATAATAACATGCCGATGGCATGTTCAGCCACTGCATCACAATTGCCTTCAGGTGTGTTGATAACCTTGATGCCCCTTGATTCTGCAGCTTCGAGATCTATTATATCCAAGCCAGATCCAAGGCGTGCAATAAACTCCAGATTTTTACCAAGTGCGATTCTTTCAGCATTCATTCGGGACTTAGTATTGATCACAATACCATATAGTTCAGGAAGAATTTCATGTAATTGCTCAGGAGGGAAATGCCTGTCATATTCTACGACATAACCTAATTTCTGAAGTCCCTCAACCAGATTGGGATGCACATAGTCGGTGATCAAAACCTTCTTCATTTGGTAAATTTACTAGGAAAGATGCTATTTGATACGAGGAAAATGTGAAGGATTCCTTCCTCCTCATAAACAAATTGCATTCAGTCTGAACCAAAAGGCCTCAAAAATCATATTAAGTACGTTATATTTCAGTGTAGTAAGCTTATATGACATCTTTATTTTGAATTTGGTTTTGAGATATAATTAAGCGTTCTTTATATTATAAAAATATTTAATATGTTTAGAAGATACTTTGCGGGTTTGCTTTCCGGTGTGGCCATAATGCTGTGCCTTTACAGTCTTCCAATCAGTGCAGATAATGATCTTGAAGTAGCAGAAAAAATGGTGGCAAACTTACCTCAGGTTGTCGAACCGGTAGATCTGGACAAATCATACACCTTCGCCGGCGAAAAAATGCCTGAAAATTTTGACACCCGCGAACGTCTTGACAGAGAGTTATTGGTTAATGCTTACTGGCAGTCTTCTACCCTTCTAAATATTAAAGCGGCCGAAAGGTATTTTCCAACGATAGAAAAAATTCTAAAGGAAGAAGGTGTGCCTGATGATTTTAAGTATTTGGCCGTAGCCGAAAGCAGCCTTCGTCATGTAAGCTCACCTGCCCAGGCAAAGGGATTCTGGCAGTTTAGAAAATTGGCAGCAAAAGAGTTTGATCTTGAAGTAAACAGCGAAGTAGATGAAAGATATCACACTGAGAAATCCACAAGAGCCGCCTGTAAATACATCAAGAAATTAAGAGACCGATTTGGTTCATGGACCAATGCCGCAGCTGCCTATAATGTTGGACCGGGTAATTTCAGCAAGATCCTTAGGGAACAAAAAGAGGAAAGCTACTATGATCTCAATGTGAATCAGGAAACAAGCCGTTATGTGTTTCGACTTATTGCTATTAAGGAAATAATGAAGAATCCAGAGAAATATGGATTTTACATTAGCCGGGAAGACACCTATGATGCCCTAAGCAATTATTATGAAGTTCAAATAGACAGCTCCGTCGCCAGTTGGGGTGATTTCGCGAAGGAACACAACACCAGCTACCGAATGCTTAAGATTTATAACCCTTGGTTGAGAGATAACAAATTGACTGTTATCAAAAACAAGTATACTGTTAAAGTACCCAAGTTGATTTAACATCAATTCAATCCTGAATTAGACTATCTTTGATTTAAGATAAATCAACCAACAATATCAGGATGAATTACTTACTATTTAAAAGCATACATCTCGTATCCATGGTCGCTTGGTTTGCGGGATTGTTCTACCTCGTCAGACTCTTTGTCTACCATTCAGAGGCAATCCAGATGGAAGATTCCAAACGTGCTATTCTTACTGAGCAGTATCATATTATGGAGACAAGGTTATACCGCATTATCTGTAATCCTGCCATGATACTTACTTGGGTTTTTGGTCTGTTAATGCTATACAATAATGGTCTTTCCTGGCTTTCAGAAAATCCATGGATGCATGTCAAATTAACAATGGTTTTCCTGCTAACTGGCTATCACCATTTTTCACCCAGGATGATCCGCTCACTAAAGGAAGGAAAGAGTCCCATGTCTGCTTTCCGCTTCAGGTTGTATAATGAAGTTCCTACCATATTCTTATTGGGCATAATCGTCCTTGCAGTATATAAGAATCTCTCAAACTTTGCTTATGTCTTCGGTGGATTAATACTCTTCGCAATCGTCCTTTTTATATTCGCGAGACTCTATAAAAAACAAAGAAATAAATCAATCAACCCGTCTTAAATTCAAAACAAAATGAACAAATACTTAAAAATCCTCATCGCCATACTTGTCAGTTTACTCGTCCTGATAATTTTGGTTTCCTACTTCGCACCAAAGCAACTGATTGTTAAGGAATCAATTAAGATAGAGGCTCCAGCAGTAATCACTTATAACCTTGTAAATGATTACAGCAAGTGGCCGCTCTGGTCCCCATGGGAAAAGCTGGATACCAATATCGTACACAGCTATACTGATAAATCCTATGGCGTGGGAGCCAAATGGTCATGGAAGGGCAATGAAAAAGTAGGTGAAGGATCACAAACCATCTTGGCTTCAGAAGAGAGCAAATCCATCAAAATGTCATTGGAATTTAATGGCGTTGACGGCGAGGCAATAAGTAATTGGACTTTTAACGAAAGTGATAATACTACCGAAGTGAGTTGGGATTTTGAAAGCCCGGAAACACCATTTTTCTTCAAAGCCTTCAATCTTCTGATGAAAGGGGCGCTAACCGATAGCTACAAGGAAGGTCTGAATAATCTCAAAAAGATAAGTGAGGAAAGATATAATGAGAAGATATATAGAGGAATGAAGATTGAGGAAGTTCAGCCTGATGAAAAATATTTCATAATCAGAAGGCAGGAAGTCTCATTTGAAGACATGCAACAATTCTATGCACAGAATCTTGGTGCTCTCTTCGCAAGAGTTCAAACCGCTGGTCTTGAAATGCAAGGCATGCCTTGCGGCCTGTATTACAAATGGGATGAGTTACGAGGTGTCACTGATATGGCAGCAGGCATTCCTTTGGCAGAAGCCGCCGATTTCGATGATTATGATTCATTGACCATACCGTCAGGTCGTGCCATACAAATTGATTATTATGGAGACTATGAAGGCCTCGCAGAACCGCATACAGCGATTGATGAATACATGAAAGACTATGGTCTACTCAACAATCCGCCAATGATCGAAGAGTACTTAACTGATCCAGGTGAAGAAAGCGATCCCAGCAAGTGGTTAACGAGGATCCTGTATTATATACAGGAATAAAAAACTCTTGATATCTATAAGATGTTGTTATAACAAATGACAGGCATAATAACTTACATAGTCAGCTTATTGCTAGGAGTCACTGCACATGATTTTCATGTCAGTAAAAGTGAGATTCATTATCGTTCTGATGAACAAGCTGTCCAGATATCAATAAACCTGTTTATCGATGATTTAGAATTGGCATTACAGTCTTACAGTGGAGAAGAATTAAAGTTATTCTCCAAATACGAATATGCTTCAGCAGATTCATTGATCTCGCTATATCTGTCTGATCACTTTGTTCTAGAGATCAACGGCCTGACTTCACCAGCCCAATACCTGGGAAAAGAAATCAGTGATGACCTAATGGCTTCCTGGTGCTATCTTGAAATTACAAACCTTGAGCAAGTGCAGTCTATGTCGATCAACAATACAATTTTCTACAAAGAGTTTGATGATCAAAAAAACATCGTCAACTTTAAAAAGGACCGCAAGTCTGTTGCATTCCACATACTCGATGAAAATGAACCAAATAAGGAAGTAAACTTTGAATAAATTTTTTAAATACATATTCATATTGCCCATAAGAGTATATCAAATCCTGATATCTCCATTACTTGGACCGACATGCAGATTTGAGCCCAGCTGTTCAAAGTATATGGTCGCAGCCATAGAAGAATGGGGTGTATTCAAAGGTGTGTGGATGGGTATAAAAAGAATAGGAAGATGCCATCCCTGGACTCCTGGTGGCTATGACCCTGTACCAAAAAAATCAGATAATGTTAAGAAGGCCTCGTAGAAATAGAAAAAGCGAAAGTGTAAGAAATCTTGTAAGGGAAACAAGACTCCACGCTGATGATTTGATTATGCCACTATTCCTGGTAGATGGCTCAGGAATCAGCAATTCAATAAGTTCCTTACCTGTCGCTAATAGATTGTCACTGGACAACACACTTAGAGAAATAGAGGAGTGTATGGATCTTGGCCTACACGCATTTATCATGTTTCCCAAAATTGATGATGCCCTCAAAGATAAAACAGCAAGTTATGCAGTCAGTGAGGACAACTTCTATCTCAAGGCTGCTCATGAAATAAAGAAACGATTTCCGTCTATAAGTTTGATAAGTGATGTAGCTCTGGACCCCTATAATATAGATGGTCATGATGGTATCGTTAGAAACGGTGTCATCCAGAATGATGAAACACTTCTTGTACTTGAAAAGATGGCCGTTGCTCAGGCTGAGGCTGGATTTGATATTATTGGACCATCAGATATGATGGATGGAAGAGTAGAAGCTATAAGATCTTCTCTTGACAGCCATGATCATCATAACGTATCAATAATGTCCTATACAGCCAAATATGCCAGCGCATACTATGGTCCGTTTAGAGATGCTCTTGATTCAGCGCCAGTCGAGGATGACGCGATTCCCAAGGATAAAAAATCCTATCAGATGGATCCGGCTAATAAAATGGAAGCCATGCTGGAGGCCGAATTGGATACAATGGAAGGTGCAGACTTTCTCATGGTCAAACCAGCTTTGAACTATTTGGATATAATTGACATGATCAACAGAAACTTTGAATTGCCTGTTGTAGCCTATCATGTAAGTGGTGAATGTTCAATGCTGATAGCTGCGGCACAGAATGGATGGCTTGATTTCAATCAGGCAATGCCAGAAACACTGTTGTCGATCAAGCGAGCCGGAGCAAAGTTGATAATATCATACTTTGCCAAGTCTTATCTTCAGCTTATCTCTGAGAAATAATAATCTTTCTTACCACAGTATCCTGACCATATTCAATTGTGAGCCAGTACACGCCCGTTGTCAGGTCAGCCTGTTTCAGATGGTCAAACAACGGTTTGTCTTTAGTACCTATTGTTGTTTGCAATTTACCATCCAGGCCATAAATCTTTATTGATCCAGGATCTACCTGGTCGTATTTGATGGAAAGCTTTTCCTCAAAATCAGCAAAGCTTAAATTCAATAATTCAAACTGTTCCTTCTCTCCATTAATAATAAACATAAGCGGTGCGCAATCATCAATCAAAGCATCAAATCCAGTACCTGTTGCTACTTCAAAGCCAGGATCCAAATCTATGTCTGTTCCAGCAGCATACAAAACGGATTGCCCATTATCAATAAGTGCGTCTGACATGATATTGAATTCAGCTCTATAAGTGTTCTGAGAAATAGAATTAATAACAAGGAAATCTCCATCACAATCCTCAAGTGCACAGCCCTCATCAGTTACGTTATCACAATCATTATCAATGCCATCACATATCTCCGTATTACCTGGATATACATTGCTGTTACTGTCGTCACAATCCGTATTGTCCAAGACATATCCAGAAGGCTGCTCACAGTCAATCAAGCTGTTATTTGGATCTCCAAAATCGTCGCCATCAGTATCAGCATAATAAGTCATATTGGACGCATAACTTACATCGATAAACTTGATTTCAGAATCTGATCCTGCACCATTGGTTGCTATCAAGCCTGACCGGATAGTTCCATTGGTACCTGAGGTAACACATACAGTAGGGTTCTGATCCGTCGAACTTGAAATATCAATAGCGATATTCCCAGCTGTTACTTGAAAAGACCACTCCCAGGAATCCGGGAAGTTCTGTGAAGCATCGTTATATGATATACAATCTGTATTACACAATGCCACTGGACCATTAGGTGTGAAATCAGCAACAGGAGGAGGCAAACATTTCGGACTACTTGTTGTGAACCCTTCGAAAACAGCCGTTGCATTCATAACATCGCTTTGGTCTGAAGTAAACATATACATACATCCATCACCAGCATAGCTCATGAAGTTCATGTACATATCTTCGGAACTACATGTCTGAGGAAGATCAGAGCAACTGCTATGGGATCCACATGACAGGTATCCACTGTAGTTGTTGGCCATGTTCGGAGTATCAGCTATTTGATCCTGTGATCCGCCACAACTAAAATTATCACCCCATATATGAAATAAGCCCAGGTAGTGTCCTAATTCATGCGCCGTGGTTTCTCCTTCATCATAAGTGGAAAAGCAACTTCCCGAGCCCGTGAAGTTGGCACCTGGACAATTGATTGCACCTGTTCCCCATACACAATTATCAACCAACACGCCATCACCATTGAAATTGCCAGGTATACCATTAGAGACTCCCAAAAGACCGCCAGGTAAGTTATCTACATATATATTTATATACTCATCCCAATCTGAATTAACCGGGGTAAAATTTCCACTGGGAACACTGAAACTCACTTGGCCGATAGTAACTGCGTAATCACCATCGACAAGCCCATATCCAGATGGGTGTCCATATTGTCCAATACAAAATTCAATGCAAGCATTACCCAATATACCCGCACCAAAACAAGATGTAAAGTTATTTATAAGAAATGCATCAGCATCCAGGCCGGCAATCTCATTGTTCATTTCATTAATCTGATCCACGGCCACATCTATTGCACATGCCTCCTGTCCAGCAGGAACAATTCCAGAGTCATAATGGATAGCCACCGGAATAATTATTGGCCCGTTGCTACAGTCCGGATTCTTTCTTCCATTCCTGTCTGCAATGATCTTGCTTATAGCTTTTCTCCAGATCTCATTTCGAAGCCTGTATTCTTCATCCTCCTCCAATCTCTGTTCATGGGATTGAATCGTATTAAGACATCTTTCGAATTCTTGTGAATGTGCACTAAAAGCGCAGGCGAGCAAAATAAAAAGCAGGCTAAGTCTTGACATAGATTTGTATTTAAACCACGCAAATAGACATAAAAAAACTTGTTTTTGAAACATTATATTTTACATTTTCTCAATTTGTTATTGAAAAAACTGTAAATGTCTGCTTTTGGCGCAGTCTTAATTAGGAAAAGCGATTTTACACAAAGAAGAGCTCTGAAATAACATCATTTGCTATAGCCTTCCCCTGTCGGGTGAGTTTGTAACTTCTTTCTTCAAGAAAGACATTCCCTTTGGAGATCTGAATTTGAGCATGATGAACAAAGTGATCAATAAATACTTGATCAAATTTATTTAGATCCTCCTCATCACAACCCCAAACTGTTCTCAATCCTGTCATAACGAATTCGTTATATCTGTCCTTGGGTTCCAGCTGCTCGGTTTCAGTGAAAGGAAGTCCTTCCTTTATAGCATTGATGTATTTTATATTATTGGCCACATTCCAGGATCGTGATTCTCCATTAAAAGAATGGGCAGATGGACCTAGGCCAAGGTAAGGGACAGACTTCCAGTAATTGCTGTTATGTTTTGAAACAAAACCAGCTAATGCATAATTCGAAATCTCATAGTGGTCATAGCCATGCTCAGATAAGTAATCCTGTGTCACTTCAAACTGTTCAACATATTCTTCATCCCTCGGCTTTTCAACCTTTCCTTTCTCCACCATATGATGTAAAGCCGTTCTAGGCTCTACAGTCAATCCATAACAAGAAATATGTGGGATAGCCATTTCCTTGGCTTGCTTGATGTTTTCAAACCACTTTTCACTTGACGAACTTGGACTTCCAAAGATTAAGTCAATACTGAAATTTTCGAAACCTACGGATCTGGCATTTTTTATACAGTCAAAAGCTTGAGAAGCATTGTGGGATCTGTTCATCCACGTGAGGTCGTCATCAAAGAAAGACTGAATGCCAATCGACAGACGATTCACGCCAACTGATTTTAATTCCTGCAGATATTCTAAATCAAGATCATCCGGATTGGCTTCAAGGCAAACTTCACATGCATCTGCAATATCAAATGCATTGTGGAGTGATGATAATATGCGGTCTATTTGATGACCATCCAGCACAGAAGGTGTACCTCCGCCGAAATAAATAGTATCCACTTGCGTAGCGCCCAAGTAGGATTTTCGCAAGTTAATTTCTAACAATAAGGCCTCTAAAAAGTCGTCTATATGCTTAAGCTGCGTTGAAAAATGAAAATTGCAATAATGGCACGCTTTTTTACAATATGGAATATGAAGATAAATACCTGACATTCACTCTTATCTTTGTATACTGTAAATAAGCATTATTCTTGATGCACCGGGATATCGTATTTCTCCTTTTCTTGGCATGTGTCTTCTTTAATCCAATTGGCGCACAAGATAGCTATATCCATATCATAAGTAAAGGCAAGGCGTTTGAAAGCCATGATTCCATCATCAAAGTTGAGGATGGCCTCACAGCTGAACAGCAGGTAGCCAGATTTATTGAAGACCTCATACAAAAAGATTATTTAGAAGCATCTCTTGATAGCATAGTTGTCGATAGCGCAAGTCAGGTTATGGCTTATATACATCATGGTCCGAAATATGATTTTTCGAAAATCAAACTCGATTCCCTTGATGACAACCTGAAGCGTCGGTTATCTTATTCGTCTGTTACCAATAAAGCCCAATACCTAGACTTAAGAAGAAGAGCGGGTTTAATCTGTGCTAATGAAGGATATCCCTTTGCAAAATTAAAACTCCAAGATGGGCAAGAGTTTCTAGAAGGCAGATCTGCCTTACTTGTTTTAGAAAAAGGTCCGTTGGTTATCGTGGACTCGCTTCGCATTAATGGCAGCACCAAGCTGTCAAAACGATTCCTTGAGAAATATTTACAAATATCTGAGGGCGATATCTACAGACATAAAAAATTGACTGCAGTCCAGTCTAAATTACAACGCCTTAATTATGTCGAACAATTTGAAAGTCCTCAGCTGACATTTTTTGGAGATTATGCAAGCCTGGATATTTATCTGAACAACAAGAACTCCAGCCGATTTGACTTTTTGTTTGGTATCATCCCAACCAATAATTTTGCTGACCGCAGTCTCTTTCTATCTATCGACCTTACAGCCGAAATGCAGAATAAGCTCGGCAATGGGGAATATATTTTAGTAGATTTCGAGAGATTAAGACCTGAGCAACAAAGGTTCGAATTCAAATTCAATTACCCTTATATTCTCTCTCTGGATTATGGCGTTGATATTGACTTCAGCATATTCCGCTTGGGTCTGGATTATCAAACACTGATCTCTGACATCGGAATTGAATATATCATCAATACGACAGACAGGCTCAAGCTGTCCTGGAATTATGAATCAACTAACATTGTAGAGCTTGACACCACATTATTGCTCACAACACAATCGTTGCCAGAAGATCTTGATATCTCACAAAACGGTCTATCTGCTGAACTAAATATCAATAGGCTAGATTATCTCCTTAATCCGAGAAGAGGTTATTCAATAGGTATCAAAGCTACGGCTGGACTGAAAAAGATAAACCGGAATACTTCTATTCTTGCGCTCAAAAATGATGCGGTTGATTTTGGAATGGCCTATGACAGCCTGGACCTGAGAAGTGCGCGATATGAAGTCAGGGCAGACTTACAAAACTATATTCCAATTGCCAATCGCAGTGCCATTGGAACAAGAGTCCAATTGGGTTGGCGGTATAGTGAACAAGGGCTTTACAGAAATGAAAAATTCCAGATCGGAGGGAATAAATTACTTCGTGGATTTGATGAAGCACAATTCTTTACATCGTACTACGCGGTTACGAGTATAGATTATCGGATTCTGTTAGACAACAACTCATATCTGAGTGCACCATTCGTAGATCTGGCCATGATCGAAAATGCATCGGGAGAGTCTATATGGGCTATTGGAATAGGAGCTGGTCTTGGCATTGAAACCCAAGCAGGAATATTTTCTTTCTCTATTGCAGCTGGACGAACGGAAGAAGTGAGCTTTGACCTGCGCAGGCCAAAAGCTCATTTCGGTTATATTTCTCTTTTCTAACGGGCTATCAGCACCTTGCTGGCAGCGCTATCGTTGATATAAATTGAATACATACCAGTAGGCCAGTTTGAAGTATCGATATACTTTCTTCCACCTGACATACTTCCGAATGTCTCGATCACCTGGCCTATCGAATTGAATATTCTGATATTAACAAATTTGCCAGCCTCCCACTTAACCGTGATTAAGTCTTGCGCAGGATTGGGATACACTTCCAATTTGTATTCCAGCAATTCTGCAACCGGGACAAGTCTGTCACAATAAGTTGTATCTGGATCCAATTCAATCCAACCCTTAGAGCTAAGGTCTCTACCTTCAAATGCTGAATAATCCGTAGGGTATCTCTTAACCCTGAAAGTCAGGTTGTTGTTGATGGCCAATGTGGTATCCCCTTGCGATAATGGGAATCCTCCTCTCAAAGGTGTAATGTATTCCCAGACGATCTCGTTATCTGGCGTCATTTCAAAAGTATAACCAAACCTGCCTGATGTGATTAGCAAATTGCTATTTGGCAAATATTGAAAACTTGAAAGACCGCTGGAATACAATCGCTGAGGAGATTCAGGATGTGTAGCGGTAAATTCAACATCTTCAGGACCAAATTTTCCATTTTCAAAAGGAAAATCCCATCCATACATATTGAAACCTGAGTTGATAATATTCACGGTAGAAAAGTCAGGTCCTACCCTATTATTGAAAACAGCAATCTTACCATAATTCGGATCAAATCCTGGCACAAAATCATCGATGAAGTTTGCATCATGCTGGAAAAACAGTTTCTGATCAGTACTGTCACCTTGATCATAAATCTGAGGATTACCCCATCGGTACATTATATCCCCACCTTTTCCGCTAAATCCACCACTACCAGTCGCCGCTTCCGCTGTAGTTGTGGTATGATCTATAACCCAGATTTCGCTGAAATATGGGATACTCAACAACAAATAATCCCAATTCGGATCATAGTCCAATGAATTACTGTGCATCCAATCCGGATCACCCGATCCATCAAAGTCATGATTGATATCCATCTTACCAGGGTTCTCTGATATGTTACCAAAGTTATTCTTCGTCGGATCAAAGTCTTGAACCAAATGATCCCATGCATGCCACTCCCAAACGATTTCATCTGTGGCAGGGTCAATTTCAAGAATATAGTCTGGCCACATTTCATCTCTCTCAAGGACAGATGTATCACGACCCGCAGCAATTACTTCTTCAAGATTTTTTACCTCCCAAGCAATCATTGCAATCGTTAGACGGTCATTTTTTTCTATAACAGCAATATCATGATGTAGACGGGCCGTGGTGTCGTTGAGTGTGAAACTCCACTCTAACTCGTTATCCCAGCTTCTTATCTCTACAGAGGCACCGCCACCGCCAGCCCAGATTGGATTGCCGGCCACAGCTGCAGGTCTTAGTGTCTTAACCAGTCTGCCATCTTCAAGAATATAGGCAGTATTCCCAGGTCTGGTATCTTCTTCTCCTTCCCATACATGAACAATCTCACCACAATTATTCAAAAGATATACATTAGGCTGATTATGTGGATAAAGCAAATTATATCCATCCCATGCCTTGCTTTCATTGTAAGAAAGCAGTCCGATAGTGTTCTGAGCGCTAATATCGCTGACGAGAAACACCAATAATAGAAAGAGTCCTGATTTTATGATATTCATGTTTTTTGATTTGCCTCTAAGTTATCAATTACTGTGAAGTCTAAAATTAATATTTGACAAATTTAACAGTGGCCGATCCAGCTCCTGCCAATATCCTTAAGTAATAGATTCCTTCTGCCAATTCAGTAATATCAATACCCGAATAATTATATGAACATGTGTAAACCTGCCTTCCGTATTGATCATATACAATACAATTTGCCTGGCTCATTATTCCTGTATCATCTTTGACGTACAAGAAACCTGAACTTGGGTTTGGATATAAATCGATTTCAGACCCGGCAATTAAATTTGAGCTGGTCATACCATCATAGATTGTACAATCTATTTCAACAGGGTCAAGCTCCAGCAAGTCTCCTTGTTCCAGTGTCCTACCCTCAAAAGCAGGATAGTCTACTGAATATCGAAGGCTTCTAAACACATCGTTTAGAACTGGATTCACACCTTGGGGTAAGGGTCCTGTCTGGCTTATCGGATTGACATAAAGCCATTCCAACCCACCCTGCCTGTTGAACTCGTAAAAAGTTCCATGATTACCAGAACAGACCAATACATTATCGTTATCCAAAACTTGTACACCGGAAATTCTCGGTGAGCTAAATGGAAACTGATCATTGGCAAAAAGTTGCCAGTTTTCAGTTATAACATACTTGTTCATATCAGTATCAAATGAGAAGCTATTGTTTTGAATCTCTGGTCTTATAATTTCAACCGATGAAATATTTCCAGTCCTCCCAAGCCCATTATTAAAAACAGAAATTTCTCCTGTGAATTCTCCGTTCCTCTTAACCCAGGATGCATCATGTTGGGCATAAAATGTTTGTGATCTGGTATCTTCTGGATTGAAGACATTGTCATTGCCATAACGAAACAGAATGTCACCCCCCTTTCCAAAGTTTCCACCGGATGATCCGGCAGCTTCAGCTGTTGAAGTACTGTGGTCTATGACGTATATCTCGTTCGTATTTCTGGAACTTATGATGATCAAGTCCAATTCTTCATTATAATCGATACCGTTAAAGTGCAACCAATCTGCGGAACCGGGTGTCATCAACTGTGCATCATTGAAAGCTCGGAAGTTAATATCGATACGTTCTGGGCTGGATGCTATATCTCCAAAATTGGATAAACTGGGATTTACATCCTGGACCAAATGGTCATATAGATGCCACTCCCACACGATCTCTGCTGAATCTATTCCAATAGGTCTAAGCTCCACAATTTGCTCCATCCATAATCCACTGCTGCCTATTGATTCTGGAATCCGTCCGGCTTGAATGATTTCGTCATCGGGTCTTCTTTCCCATGAAATAATCAGCACATTGCCATTCGGTAAATATTCAAGGTCATGATGTTGCTTGATAGAATCAGAAGAATAAGCAAAAGACCACAACAGCTCATCTTCCCAGGACCTCATTTCAATCAATCCACCGGAACCACCAGCTCCAAAACCTTCAAATAGTCTTGATGCCCTCAATACGGAACCATCTTCAAGCAAATAGGCCATCATCCCTGGTACCTGATCAAACTCCCATCTTCTAAGCTCATGTCCACAGTTATCAATAAGATACGTACGTGTATCTGCAACCGGTGAAAAAAGCGTATAGCCATTATAAGCGTCTTCACTGTTCTCAAACAATCCTACGGTTTGGATTTGTGCATGAGAAGAGACTAGAATAAAGACACTGCACATTATAGTCAGCAAAAGGCAAGTTTTTCTCATTGGGCTAAATTACAGTACTCTCTTTTGAAAAGAATTATTGAACATGACAATTCTAATTCTTTATTATAAGGTTTATGCCATCATCAACAGGCAAAAGCACATTATGTACACGTTCATCGCCTGCAACATGTTTGTTAAATGCTTTAATTCCCTCGCCTAGTCTATCTGCCTCCTCTTGTATTACCGCACCTTTCCACAGGGTGTTATCTGCCAGAATGACTCCACCCTTTCTCAACATTGGAAGTACCAATTCAAAATAATTAATGTATTGGCGCTTGGCAGCATCGATAAATACAAGATCAAACTGCTCATCTAGCGTTGGAATGATTTCAGCCGCATCTCCAATGATTTGTACCACCTTGTCTTTTATTCCCAGCTCCTCTAAGGAGGCGTTAGAAAAACCTTCAAGTTCAGGATTCTTCTCAATGGTAAATATCCGCCCATGTTCAGTCAATCCTTCGCACAAGCATATTGTCCCATAACCTGTGAATGTGCCAATTTCAAGTATACGGTCCGGTTGGATTAATTTCGAAAACATGGCCAGTATGCGTCCTGACAACTCACCGGACAACATTTGAATCTGTCCGGTAGATTCAGATTTCAATTTCAATCTTTCAAGTACCGCATTCGCAGAGGAGGAGAATTCATAGCAATAAGCGGCTATGAGATCAGGAGTTATCTGATTTGAGTTTCTTATTTCCATATAATTTTCTTTCAAGAATAGGGTGTGCAAAAACAATTATCATAATTATTCCAACAGCGATATAAAAGGCCATATTTAACTCCTGGTGTTCCTTCAGAATAACCATCGCTAATATGATTCCATAAACAGGTTCTAGATTGATCACGAGGTTGGAATCAAATGCAGAAAGATGTTTCAAAGCTTGCATGCTTATCACATATGCAAAGGTGGTACATAGCAGGGACAAGACGATAAGATAGACCCAGTCACTGGATTGCGGAATAAGACTTGCATAATCTGTGATTACAAATGGGATTATCAAACTGATCAACAAGAATGCGCTTGTCATCTCAATGTAGGATATTTCGAAGCTGTTGGCTTTTGCTACATAGCGCTTATTCAGACTTGCAAAAAGTGAAGCCAAAAAAGCCGATAGCAAAGCTACCCACAGTCCTGTCCTCATGGAAAAGTCAATATTCCTGGCAATTATGACCATAGGTGGAATGATAGCCAAACCAAGAAACAACTCTAGCATTTTGAATGGCCTCCTGGTAACCAAAGGTTCGATGATGGATGTAAAAAAGGAAGTTGTTGCCATGGCCGCCAGTACAATTGAAGCATTGGATAATTTAATGGCACCATAGAAGCTTATCCAATGAAATGCTACAAGAAAACCAATGGAAGCATATATCATTACAAGTTTGCGATCCATCCTCAGAACCGCACTACCCATGCCAACAAATGCAAGCAAACTTACACTTGTGATCAAAACACGCCACCACACCAGATTTAGTGCTGAAAGACTTATAAGGTCGCCCAGAATAGCTGTCAATCCGTACAATAGTACAGCGACATGCAGTTGTATGTAAGCTATTAATCTAGAATTCATCTCATCAAGTGGCAAATATCAGTCATAAAGCCAATAATACGAGGGAAATTGGATTTTTGATTTCTTTATTTTGATAAATAAACAATAAATTTGAACACAATTAACACCCCTTATGTCACTTAATATTGGAGATAAAGCACCTTCATTTACATTGAAGGACACAGACTTACAAGACGCTAGTCTTGAAAATTACGCAGGTAAAACCGTTGTACTTGTATTTTTCCCAATGGCTTTTACCAGTGTTTGCACTGATGGGCTTTGCTACATGCGAGATAATTTATCAAAATATGATTCCTTGAATGCACAAGTGCTTGCACTTTCAGTTGATTCGCCATTCACACTGAAAAAGTTCAAGGAAGAAAACAATCTAAACTTTCCAGTTTTATCAGATTTTAATAAACAGGTCAGCCAGGCCTATGGCGCATATTATGAAGAATTTGTTCTAGGATTACAGGGTGTTTCAAAGAGGGCTGTTTTTGTCATAAATGGAGACGGTAAAATTCAATATCAGGAAATATTGGAAAATGCCGGAAATTTACCCAACTTTGAAAGATTGGAACAGGAAGTTTCAATAAACAACTAACACCTTTAATTTGAGATCATGGCTAAAGAATTAGACCTATTGCTAACTGATGAGCTGAACGAAGTAGCAGTTGAAGAGCAAAAAGACCAAACCGGTTTAAAACTATCACAGCTTCTGGTTTATAATGATGATTTCAACACCTTCGATTGGGTTATCCAATGTTTCATGGAGGTATGCAATCACACTTTTGAGCAATCTGAGCAACTTTCACTAATAGTTCATTACAAAGGAAAAGCCATTGTCAAGACAGCCGACTTTGAAGTACTTAAGCCTATGAAAGATGCACTTGTTGAAAGAGGCCTTTCTGCTGTTATAGAAGTAACTGTCCAAGAATAAATTGCCATTTTACGTTCCTGATTCCCCAGGAGTTTTTCCACATCCATTACTTGCTGACCAAGACGGTCTCCTTGCATTTAGTGACGATATAGACAGCGATAGCCTGCTGTTGTCATACCGCTTTGGCATATTTCCCTGGTATCACCAAGATGACCCTGTATGCTGGTGGTTTACACATCCAAGATGTGTGGTCTTCCCCGATCGCATTAAAATAAGTAAGAGCATGCGCAAACTGCTAAGCGCAGACAAATTTCAATTTACAATCAACAAAGCATTTGATCAGGTTATAACTCAGTGCAAAACTGTAAACCGCAAAAATCAAAGCGGGACCTGGATCACTGATAAGCTCCAGCAATGTTTCCTGGAGCTTCATAAACTTGGCTATGCACACTCTGCTGAATGTTGGTGTGAGGGTGAGCTTGTAGGGGGCTTATATGGCCTATCTATCGGCAAGGTATTCTATGGTGAATCTATGTTTGCCAATCAGTCCAATGCCTCAAAATTTGCATTTATTAAATTCGGGACTCTGTTAAACGAACTGGATTTCAAACTCATCGATTGTCAACAAGAAACAGATCATCTGATTTCTTTAGGCGCAGAATTAATTTCATCTGAGCACTTTCTTCAGACATTGCGAAGTAATATTTTTGTGCCTCCCAAATACCTAAGTACAGAATTAGCATGATTGAATTTGAAAGGTATCAATTGGATAATGGTTTAACCGTTATTCTTCACCAAGACATGAGTACACCGCTCGTGGCTGTGAACGTATTATACAAAGTAGGTTCGAAAAATGAAAGCAGTGACAAAACGGGCTTTGCACACCTTTTTGAGCACCTTATGTTTGGTGGATCTGAAAACATCGAAGACTTCGACACGCCAATACAGGAAGCAGGCGGTGAGAACAATGCCTTCACCAATAATGACCTCACAAACTTCTATGATATTGTTCCTGCTGAAAACATTGAAACAGCGCTTTGGCTGGAATCAGATCGCATGCTAAAACTTAAATTTGATCAGAACACACTGGACATTCAGAAGAAAGTTGTGATCGAAGAATTCAAGGAAACCAGTATCAACAAACCCTATGGTGACCTCTGGCATAATTTATCGGAATTGGCATTTCAAAAACATCCATATAAATGGCCAACCATAGGTATGAAAACCGAACATATCGAAGACGCCAGCCTGGATGATGTAAAAGACTTTTTCAGAAAACACTATCACCCTGGTAATGCAATCCTTGTTATCAGCGGAAAGTTTGAAAGCAATAATGCTAAAGTGCTTGTTGATAAATGGTTTGGAAGTATTCCGGCTGTTGACAGACACGATCAGGTTATTGAAGAAGAACCTGTACAGGAGGGCTTCAGACAAAGAACACTATCTAGCAATGTGCCTTCGACAGCATTGTACCTGGCCTTTCACATGCCTGAAAGACTTCATAAAGATTTTGGAGTATACGATCTTATATCTGATATCCTTGCAAGTGGACGTTCTTCAAGATTCTATCAGCGTTTAATCAGAAAGACGAATATTTTTTCAAGCATTGATGCCTATATAACAGGCTCAATGGATCCGGGTCTATTTATTATTGAAGCCAAATTACAAGAAGAAGATCAACTTGATCAAGCACGTCAATTGATTTGGGATGAATTAAAATTGCTCTGTAGTGAATATGTTGATAGTGATGAATTGCAAAAAGTAAAAAACAGTCTTATCAGCTCCATTTGTTATTCTGAAGTCAGCATTTTACATAAAGCAATTAATCTGGCATATTTCGAAATGCTTGGAAATTCTTCGCTTATCAACTCACAAGAAGAAGAATACAAACATATCATCGCAGACGATTTGATGAGAATCGCCAAAGAGCTATTCAGAAAAGAAAATTGTTCGGAGTTGGTCTACCTGAAAAATGCATCTAAATCCTGATTGCTGTTCTTCATGGCCTGGTTAAGCATCTTGTAATCAAGCTCTCCCCTATTGGTTTTTAGGTGATGTAATATCACCAATGACTTCCGCAATTGCTTCTCTTCGGATTTGAGCTTTGCTACAATATGAATCAAACTCCTCTTTTTGCCCGGAGTCAAAGCTTCAAAGTATTTCTCACCTTCCGGATCCTGAAATAACAATTCTTCAAATACTGCAGGCATCAACATACCATATTTGCTGTCATCACTTCTGATCTGAAGCCATACCTCCTGACCAAGCAGAAGCTTGTAACGTTTCATCTTATCCTTGTTTAGCATGATATACCGCTGCCCTGTGCCATCATGCATAAGGGCACAATGGAAGTCTTCAATATTATCAATATTACAAATCACCCTATGCGTGCCTTTTGCCAGGATCTCTTCCACAACCGCATCAGGGATGATAATATGGTAACTCCACAATCCTGATTCAAACTTGTTAACCTTTAATTTTAATTTGTGCATTTTATAAACTTCGCTCCCTCAATTCGCATTATAAATTGGGTATCGTCAACATATTTAATCAATAATACTTGAAAAAATCTGAAATTAAAACGCTTTGGGTCGGTGACAGATTAAAATCTGTCAAGTCAGGAATTATTGGAAGATTTGAAGGCGTAGATGCGAAGACAGGTAAACTGAGAATCAAATCGAATCAGAAAATATTTTTGATACCGCATCAAAATCTGGAATTGATAGACGAAGAAGAGCCAGAACAAGTCAATCATGAATTCACTCATCATCCCGAGGAACAGGCTGTCGTATTTGATACAGACGTGATTGATCTGCATATTGAAAAACTTAGACCGGATTTGCAAAACTCACTTCCTGAACGTATAGTTGATATACAATTAAAAACATTCACTGATTTTCTTTCCCATGCTAAGGAAAGTAAGAAGAGATACATAACGGTCATTCATGGAAGAGGAGCTGGTGTGTTGAGACAACATATACACGAAATATTGAAATCTGATAAGGAAGTGTTCCAGTATAATCTGATAAACAATGACGGTGCAACGGAAGTATTTCTTTCCTAGTTGAATCTGAGGGTTGTAAAACTCAGCCTGTTGCCTCTCTTGCTTCCAATAAGAAATACGTTCTGATCAAAATCGCATAATTCCGGATTAAATTCCAATTCGATTTCACGATCGGTAAAAAGCGTTTCGGCCCCTATAAACCTCCCCCATTCATCCAACACAACAAGGTCTGTAAACAGATTACCTCGCCTATCAAGATCTCTGCGCTCAAAACCAGATTTGTAATCATTAAACAACAAATAAGTTCTTCCACTATTCACTGCCATTGCATAGGAAGTATATGCAGCTACCTGGCTGCTGAAGTCTTTGGTGATCTTCTGAATATTCAACAAATTGCCTTCGGTGTCAAACTTGGGAATAATGATCTCATCAGATACAAATACGGTGCGGTCATACCATCGCCCATAAATATCTGTTTGAGAGAAGTCTCTTATATAGCTGTTCTCAGCAATAAAACCAATGCTACCATCGCGATAGTTCAGAATATCCTTGATTCTATACGTAGCTTCCAGTCCTCTTCCCTTTTCAATATTCTTATCGGAAATCAGGCCAGCCAGAAACTCCGTATCGAACTCGTGGGTTATCATTTCCGTCCTTTGAAACTCTTCGTCTCCATAACTGAAGAAGATGCCTTTCAACCTGTTTCTATGTTCATCATCAGTATAAAATCCTGAAATCAAATATTGATCTGTACTCCTGTCTGGAAAAAACAGGGCTACATCAACAGGCGCCAATCCAAGGCCAACATCTACTCGGGAAGAGAGAATACCCTCTTGATTTATGTTATATAGATAGTAATCATAATTGGGCAGTTTCCGCTCGTTTTCTTTTTTGCGCTTCCTGTTATTTTTCTTTTCGTCACGTTCATCCTTGTCCAACTTACCTACCAGATATATTTCGCCTGAATTTGTGACCACTTGCTGCTCTATACCGTACCTTCTGTCTCCAAAATCATAATAAAAAACGTCCTTCCATAATAGATTCAAGTCCTGGTCAAAGACACCTATCGCAATAACATCTTCATCTTTGAAATCATCTCCGGGAATGATATTAATAAATGCAACTTTGGTACTGTCCTCGGAGACTATCAGACCTCCATCGACCTGACCAAAATCATATTCATAGTTGCGGAATACGCGATTAAGTCTTGAATTAGCAATATCTATTTCCTGAAAATATATCTCTTCAGGTTGCGCAAACTCGCCATATTCAAGCTTGGATGCCTGAATGATCCATTCTTTGTATTTACGGGAAAAAACATGGGAGTAAAGGAAAGCGCCAGAAACAGTTTCAACAGCGCCATGAATTTTAAGTCTTTGCCCGGATCTGATGTATTTATATTCTTTCTCTGAGATCAACTGATGATCCAGACTGAACCTTTGGACAAGGTTGTCATCATTCGGTTTCTGAACTATATAATAGCTATCGCCAAGTATACCCAGAAACTTATATACCTCGCCATTGCCTTTTATTTTATGTGACGGGCCCCACCTTAATAAGGTTTGTGACGTGACATCTGACGATATCAGACACGCTAGAAAAATAATAATTACATGCTTCAGCTTCACTTTCATAATAACGAACTCTGAAGTTACAACCAATATGGCTCTATGAAAGTTTGCCCAAGCGTGTTAAAATAGCTTAGTAGTAGTAACGATTACTGCCTCTGCTATTTTGCTGGATCTGATCTTGTACAGTATGTTGAATACTTGGAGCTGTGTCCCCAAGTGTGAAGATGTCATTAACCGTCATGTTGAACTCTTCTGATATCTTCAATGCCAGCTTTGTTGAAGGAACATAGTTTTGAGATTCGATAGCATTGATAGTTTGTCTTGATACGCCAACACGCTTGGCCAACTCTGCCTGCGTCAGATTTTTGATTGCTCTTTGAACTTTTAGATTGTTTCTCATAGGAATGCTTTTTAAATGATTTCAGAAAATGACACGATGCATTGTAGTTGGTTTGGTTGAAAAACTCTGAATGCATGAAACAATCATGGCATTCAGAGTCAGGGCTAGTATGGAATAAGCCTTATGATAATTTTGACGGTTTTTTCAATCATCAGGTTACATAAGCTTATCAATTCTACACAAAGCGTCAAGACTTTTCTCCACGCTAAAGTTTATGGATTATTCGAATGTAATGTTCTTAATTGCAGACCAAGCAAGGTAATGTGGTTTGTTATCTCCGTCAAAAACCAGGACACCATCATTGTTCTCGTTTACGTCTACTTTGTCTTCGAAGATGAATTCTTCACCATTTGAAAGTCTTACCAGACTCTCTTTTCTATTTTTAGGTTCTATATACTTGACAGCCGAGAATGGGATAAGATATTCAACATCGTCGGACATGCCATCAAGCATCTCAAGCTTATAATGCTCATCCAGATCAAAAATCAAATTTCCTGAAAAGCTACCATCATCGTAGGTATATACAATCCCTTTTAGTTTGTCGGCATTTTGATACATGTCGTACGACAGCTCATCACCACCGCTGTTACCTGTAATGGTCATTTTTTCAAATTCATCCCAACTTATATCGACTCTTCCAAAGTTAGGTGTGGATACGATAATCCCTCTGTTGTCATCGTCTACGTCATTGGTGCCATATAATTCGAAGCTACGGCCAGATTTGAGTGTTACAATGCTGCCTTTGTGGCTGCGCTCAATGCTCTGGATTTTACCAAATTCAATGTCGAGTTCACCGTCTTCAGACTTACCATTCAACACATCATGAGATAATCTTTCGTCATGATCCCACTGAAGATATCCTTCAAACTCACCTCTAATGGTTTTAACAACACCATATAGTGGTTCACCGAATTTGCTTTCTAAGCCACTGGGAGTATCCATAAAGTCGACACGGTCAATCTTATGCCAGTCTAGTTTAATTATACCAAGATCATCATCACCTACCTGAACATATGTTCCAATGTCGTTAGAGCCTCCATCAAGTTCATAGCTCTCACCATTCTTGAATGTCACATGCACCTTTTCGCCTCTTTGTACATCAATACTTTGAATATCACCGAATTGACATGCAAATATGTGACTGTGTCCAGAGCTGTAAGACCAGGATTTGTTTTTACCCCAGGTACCCAACCATGAAGTCGAAACATGATCTTTTTCATTAAGTTGTTTCTCTTCTTCTCTACTCAACCATTTGAGGTTGTCGTTTTCTATCTTACTGGAATTAAAAAAGTCAAACCAGAAAGCTTCTTCTTTACCCCATCGGATTTGTCCGGTGTAAGTGTTGCCTTCTGTGGTAGTTACCTTACCGTAAATAAATTGTTTTGAACTGCTGCCGCTTCCGAATACATCTTCAACGGTTGCTAAAAGAAATGCATTGGATAAAGCCAGAAATAGTACAGCAAATAATTTAGAAGTCATGATAGCCAGTTATTATTTTAAGAATCAATCAACGATTCAAAAGTGCATATAATAATGGCGTGGACCGAGAGTTTTCCGACCAACAGGTATTTCGGCGTGCTGAATCGGGATATACTGAATATCAAATATTATTAACATTTGGCTATAGATGACCAATTACTGATCGAGCCAGGATTTGAATAGAGGTGACCTTTCTGCGCTGATAACTATTTCATCTTCCACTGAAGGATTCAGTTTGATCTTTAGTCGCCCCTTGAAGTAAGGGTGGATTTCAGATATGGCGTCATAATGCACCACAAACTGTCTGTTAACTCTGAAGAAATGCCCTGGATCAAGCATTTGATCAATTTCATCTAGGGTATTATTGACCGGTAACCTGCTGCTCTCGCTGTCGACAATAAATGTCATCTTGTCTTTGCTATAGAAATATCTGATCTTTTGAGTAGGGATCGATTTTATCTTATTTCCAATCTTACAGAGAAACCTTGACTTGTATTCCTTATTGGACTGTGCAAGCATGGTTTTAAATTCCTCAAACAATTCCGATCTATCCTCCTCTTTGTTCTGTGAAAGGCTTCTATACTTATCAAGTGCAGCACTTAAGCGATCAGCTTGTACAGGCTTAAGCAGATAATCGATACTGTTCACTTCAAAAGCCTGAATAGCATATTTCTCATAAGCCGTTGTAAAAATAATCGGGCAAGAAAGCTTGACCTGTGCATATATATTGAAGCAAATTCCATCTGCAAGATGTATGTCACTTAGAATTACATCTGGTTCTTCGTTGTTCTGCAACCAATCGATCGCTGAATCAACAGAATTTAATACAGCGAGAACCTGAGCGTCTGCAGCTACTGACATCAAGGTGTTGGTCAGCTTTTCAGCAGCTAATGCTTCATCTTCAATTATTAATACACGCATACTCTGAATTAATATTTCTAATCTGCGTATTCTATTTCAATTAGAGGAAGATTTACGATAAAATCATCGTCTGTTTCTACTACCTGAGGTTTTTTCTCTGTAAAGAATTCATACCTCTTTTTGATATTTTCTATGCCGGTAGCTTTCCTCTCCCTTGGCAGATATTTCTTTTTCTGTAAATTATTTTTGACAACAAGCTTATTGCCATCATTAACTATCTCTATTGTTATAGGTCTTTCAACTGTAGCCACATTATGCTTAATAGCATTTTCGATCAGCATTTGGACAGTCAACGGCGGTAATGCCCAGGTCTTCATCTTGGGATCTATATCAAACTTAAAGAACACACTGTCCTTGAAACGAATGGTTATGAGATAGACATAGGAGTCAATCAATTGAAGCTCCTCCTCCAAAGTCGTTAGATCAGAATATTCTGTTTTTAAAATTACCCGATAGACCTCTGCAAATTTATTGAGATAAGACTTGGAGAGCTCAAGATCCTTGTCCATCAATGATGACAAAATATTCAGGTTGTTAAAAAGAAAATGAGGGTCCAGATGGTTGCGAAGTGAAAGAAGCTGAGATCTTGTATTCTCACGTATCAAGCGCTCAGACTCTAACTCGGACTTACGCCATGCTTTTAAAAAGCGGTATCCAAAGTAGGATGAAAAAATAGGCAATATGAATGCAGCACCATAGATATTCAATAGTATCAATTGACTGATATCTGCAGGTGCATTGGTAAGTTGCTCCTTTAAAACGCGGTAAACAAAATTTATACAAAACAAGGAAAGCGCCGTTCCCGAAAACAGCTGTAGGACAAATCGAATGGCAGCATATTGCTTCCAAGGAAGAACTTGGTTGAGGACCCAGCTAAGCAGAAAAAGAACAGCTGTTATAAGAAGTGAAGCGTATACAACCCACTGTACAAATAAAAAGCCTTCAAGCTTGGGCTCCGTAATATTTGGGGCGATAATGAAAAAAATCAAACGCGCAATAACCAAGCCTGTCATGGCTAAAGCCACTGGAAAAAGATAGTGCCTGCGCAGATTAGATAGTATCGACTTCATAGATCAGCTTTGGCCGATCGAGACAAATTTTATTTAATATTTATCTCAATAATGTCAGACCAAGGTAAATGTGTTGGTTTCTTTTCTGACTTAACGAATAACAAAATGCCATCATTATTACCAGACACATCCTGTCTGTCACCTAGCAATAGTTGTTTTCCGTTTTTCAGATATATGATCGAATAACTTTTATTCTTTGGATATATTGTTTTGACATTTCTGAATGGAATTTGGTATTTGACATAATCATCATCTCCATCAATCAGTTCTATTTCCCATTTTTCATCGATATCAAATACTATCAAACCGTTATGGTTGTCCTCAGTATACGTTCTGATGTGCGCATTGATACCCATGGGCTCGTCGAAATCATTATAGGATGGACCTTTGACATACTTGTCATCGATAAATGTCAACTTTTTAAATTCCTTCCATGACAATTCAATTCGACCTATGTCATGATTATAGATAGCGATACCTCGATTTCCTGAATTGACATCATTTGTACCCTTCAAGAAGAACTCACGGCCAGATTTCAAGCCAACCATAGATCCTTCTTCGTGTCTCTTAATACTGCGGATATTGGCAAATTCTATTTCCTGTTCGCCATGGTTTGAGAAGCCATCCAGAACATCATAGCCTGCTCTCTCATCCAAATCCCATTTGATAAAGCCTTCAAGTTCACCTTTTCTGTAAGTCTCCACTCGCGCATACAACAGATCGCCATAAGGTGGCTTGATGACAGCCGGAGCCTGAGAGAATTCAATGCTCTTGATCTTATTCCAGTTGATTTTCAGAAGGCCCAACTCAAAATCGTGAAGATATATGGCGGTACCCACATCATTGGATCCACCCTCTAACTTAAGAATTACGCCGTTCTTCAGTTCAAGATCAAGCTTCGATCCTGACTTAGGATAGATTGCTTTTATATCACCAAAAAAACAGGCAAATGTATGGGCTGATTCACGGTATTTATCTTCCCAGATACTGCTGATATCCCAGGAGAAGTCCTTCCAAAGACTCTTGTTTTGCTCTTCTTTCTCGAATCGCGAATGCTTGTCATTAATCTTTACAGAATTGAATACATCATGCCAAGCCAGTTCCTCTTTTCCCCATCGCATAAAGCCAGTATAGCGTTCGTTGGAAACCGTGGTTACTGTGCCATATATGTATTCATCAGATCTCTGAGCATTCACCTGATCTGCAAAGATCTGAGAAGATGAAACTACCAGTAAGAATGCGAATAACTTGTACACTTTAAAACAGATTTTCTACTATTATTTGAACACTAAATTGAATACAAAATAACCCATATACAATAATAAACCGATGAAAAGGGATAATCTTATTCTCAATTGGGTCAAATAGGCAATGAAAAACACCCTTTGTCTGCCTGAAACAGAAAACAAAAGCCTAAAAAACTCTTGACCAACCGAATATGTAGTGCATCCGTCATTATCGGTTTATTCCCTGCGCCGCAGACAGCTTAGTATAACTTTTGAGTAAATAACAATAAAACGGAGATGAAAACTACCTGGAACTTACTGTTTGTCCTGTTATTAGGCACTGGTTTATTTGGGCAGGCCGGTATAGAATTCAAGGCAGGCCTCAGTCAGGCTAAGAATGCTGATATCAATATAACACCAGACGGTACGCAACATAATGGCTATTACATCGGTGCAGACGCTATCTTGAATGAAGGCAATATGTACTTGATGTTAGGGGCCCAATACCATGATATGGCTTTCATAGCCAATAATTCTTCAAGTTATTTTTCACATGAGACATCCATGAACTGGATCAAAATCAGAACAGGTCTTGGATTTAACATTGTCAACTTTTCCAAAAATATTCAACTGACAGCACGACTGCTTGGCAGTCTGAATGTCATTAGCAGTTATCCTGAAGACATGTTGGACATTCCCTACAATCAATTTAATTCGGGCACAGCCGGGGTAGTTCTCGGTGCAGGACTTCAAATTTCACAATTGGGAGTCGGATTTGAATATGAGAAGGGTTATTTCAATGCCGTAAACATGATGGATGGAACCAACTTTGATTTTATGAGCGTCTATCTCGCTTTTAGAATATAAACCAAGTTAGGCTTTTATGGCTTCGCTGATTTGAGCAGATATATTTCCTTCAGCATTAAATGACGCCAGCACAACAGGAACAATCGAATTCGCCAGATCATTTTCAACAGGCAATTGCACTTTGATATAATTATCGGTGAACCCTTCTATGAAACCATCCTGCTCTTTTGATTCCATTAAAGCAGGTCTTTCATCTCCAATAAACTGTGTGTAAAAGAATCTTTTCTTCTTCTCGGAAAGTGTTCTCAACATTTTGTTGCGCTCACGTCTGACACCAACATCAACACGTCCAGGCATGTGGGCCGCATCTGTATTGGCTCGCTCAGAATATGTGAATACATGCAGATAAGATATGTCGAGTTCGTTTAAAAAGTTATACGTCTCAAGAAAGTGCTCTTCTGCCTCACCCGGAAAACCTACTATGACATCAACTCCGATACAAGCATGCGGCATGTACTTTTTGATCAACTCAACACGCTCAGTGTAGAGTTCGCGTTTGTACCTTCTTCGCATCAGCTTCAACATTTCATTGCTACCACTCTGAAGCGGCATATGAAAATGAGGCATAAACCTGTTGGATTGCGCCACGAAACTTATAATCTCTTCATTGCACAGGTTGGGTTCTATTGAAGAAATTCTGAACCGCTCAATTGATTCAACTTGATCAAGCGCCTGTATCAAATCAATAAACATGGCTTGCTTCTTAGGCTTAAGGCCCTCTATGACCTCAGTACCATTGCCGAAGTCCCCAATATTGACTCCTGTAAGGACGATCTCTTTTACGCCTGATGCACCGATTTTCTCCGCATTGGCAACCACATTTTCGATCGTGTCGCTACGGCTTTTGCCTCTGGCAAGCGGAATTGTGCAAAATGAACACTTATAGTCACAGCCATCTTGCACCTTCAGGAATGAACGGGTTCTATCTCCAAATGAAAATGCATCCACGAATGAATTGACCTGCTTTATCTCTCCGGCCATTACCTTCCCTACACCATCAAATTCACCAAGATGAGCAATGTGCTCAAGGATATTAAATTTTTCTGCTGCACCCAAAACAAGATCTACACCTTCGATTTCTGAAATTTCTTTGGGTTTAAGCTGAGCATAACAGCCGATGACAACAAAACTGGCATTTGGATTATGCTTGCGCGCCCGACGTACTTCATATCTGCATTTTCTGTCTGCAAATTCCGTAACAGAACAGGTATTAAGAATATAGATATCAGAAGGAGAATTGAAATCTACAACACCATAACCAGCATCTTCAAACTGCCTTCTAATAGAAGAAGTCTCAGAAAAATTGAGTTTACAACCCAATGTATGAAATGCTACTGTGCGTGGTGTTGCCATAGGAGTGCAAATGTATGGCTATCTGGGAATTATCTCAAGTCAATATACTACCAGCCATCTCCATCCAGAATATCACCCAGGCCTCCTAGAATGCTTCCTTCACCTTTGGACTTACCGAAATAGCCCTTGCTATGAGTTAGAATACGATCCGATAGTCTGCTGATCGGTAATGTCTGTATCCACACGCGTCCCGGACCAATCAAGCTAGCAAAGAATAGCCCTTCGCCACCAAAAATAGTATTCTTGATTCCCCCCACAAATGTGATGTCATAATCGACATCCTTTGTAAATCCTACCAGGCATCCTGTATCCACCCGCAGCTCTTCTCCAGGTTTAAGTTCTCTGGTCGCAATATATCCACCAGCATGCATGAATGCCATACCATCGCCTTCAATTTTCTGCATGATAAATCCTTCTCCTCCGAAAAAACCACGGCCCAATCGCTTAGAAAACTCAATACCCACTGAGGTTCCTTTGGCCGCACAAAGGAAAGAATCCTTCTGACATATGATCTTTCCATCATATTCGGTGAGATCAATAGGAATAATTTTTCCCGGAAAGGGTGCAGCAAAAGATATTTTAGCCTTCCCCATCCCATGATGGGTAAAGCTGGTCATAAATAATTTCTCACCGGTTAAGACCCGCTTTCCTGCACCAAGGATCTTCCCCCATAAACCATCATCTTGTCCACTCCCGTCTCCAAAAATGGTTTTCATTTCTATATCCTCATCCATCATAAGAAAGCTTCCAGGTTCAGCGATGACAGTTTCCTGTGGATCAAGTTCAATCTCAACAAACTGCATCTCCTCTCCGTAAATATTGTAGTCAATTTCATGTGAAGTCATGTGCTTATCTTTTTTCAATTAATTTAGGTATAATTCCTATGGCTGATTTAATTAGTCGACCAAGCATAACAATTATTTAGATAGAAATTAATGAAGAAATTTAATTCCCTCAGCTTTACGCTCCTTTTTGTGTTTATCGCGTATTCTTCACATTCACAGCAAAGTGCTCAGGAGTTGTTAGAATGTGCATGCAGCTATCATGATCCTGAAGCGGTAATTTTCAAAAAAGGAGTACACCTGGTTTTGGAGGAGCCGCGTGAAGGACAAGCCCCAAGAATGACCACACTCGACTTCCTTCCCAATAAATCTATATACCACATTAAGCAAGAAAAAGACGGCAATACTATCGAATATAACTTTAGTGGTGACAAGCTTGAAATACTGCTCAACGGAAGTTCTGCTTTCAGTCAAAGCGAGCAGAAAAAATATAGGCTAACTCAAGCGCGGGCAGAGCTTTTGAAAAATTACTATTATTACTTATGGTATCTGCCATGCAATCTTATTGATGATAAAGACAAATTAAAAGAGACGGTAAAAACAGTTAGATTCGATAAAAGAGACTTATTGGAACTTCAGATATCGTATCCGGAAGCTGATGATTGGTACTTCTATTTTGACCCAGCATCATGCGCATTATCTGGTTACAAATTCCACAAGCCGAATTCTGATGGTGAATACATATATCTGAAGGGAGAGAAAAGATCAGGAAAGCTCAGGATTCCAGCCGAACGTCATTGGTTTGATAATCATGATGATCAATTCCTTGCAACGGATAAATTAATTGAAGTAGCTAAATATAAAAAGCCGTGACATCATTCGACATCACGGCTTTCGTATAATCTTTTATTTCTGCTGTACTAGCCTTCCAGTGCAGCGGCACCACCAACGATCTCAAGGATCTCATTGGTAATCGCTTCCTGTCTGGCTTTATTGTAAGTGATCTTAAGATCTTTCAATAGCTCATTCGCATTCTCGGTCGCTTTATCCATTGCCGTCATTCTAGCACCATGTTCACCTGCATTCATATCCAGAACGAACTTATGGAAAGTCGTCTGAAGAATACTTGGAATCAATCTTTCAAGCAACTCTTCTTTAGATGGTTCAAATATATAATCTGCGCGCATCTGCTTGTCATTGCTATCAGAAGACTTATCAAGCTTTTTGACAGGTAAAAACTGAGCTGCCATCGGAATCTGAACTGCTGCATTCTTGAATTGAGAATAAACCACAAAAATACGGTCATACTCTTCTTTCATAAATGAATCCATCAGCTGCTGAGAAAAAACGGCTAGATTGTCATAGCTGAGATCATTGGCCAATTCTACATTATCTCTGATAAGATTACAGCCATCGATTCTCTTCTTTAGAAAATCATATCCTTTCTTTCCAATGAAATGCACATCGATATTACCTGATTCTCTAAGCTCAGGATATTTTGAAATCAACTTGATGGTCTCTTTGCCTATGTTTGCGTTGAAAGCACCTGCCAAACCTCTGTTCGAAGTAACAACAACAACAGCCATTTTATTTACTGTTCTGTCTTTCGCATAAGTAGAGCTAGCATCTCCATCAAGATTGCTCAGAATGTTGACCATCATCTTGTTAAGACGATCAGCATACGGGCGCATCTCAGTGATAGCTTGCTGTGCTTTTCTGAGTTTGGCAGCAGATACCATCTTCATCGCCTTTGTAATCTGCTGAGTTGAGATTACCGAGGCAATACGTTCTCTGGTTTCTTTTAATTGACCTGACATTCAGATAATTTAATCTTATGAATATTGTTTAGCGATATCAGCTGCAACCGCTTTCACAGCTTCTATTGCGTCATCTTCCAATTTACCTTTTCTGAAAGATTCCAATGCTTCTGGGTGCTTTTGCTCAAGGCTCGCTAGAAACTGAGACTCAAACTCTTTCACTTTATCCACAGGAATATCTTTCAAAAGACCATTTGTTCCAAGGTAGATAATGGCAACTTGCTTCTCTACAGGTACAGGAGAATACTGTCCCTGCTTCAAAACCTCCACGTTTCTCTTACCTTTATCAAGTACCGCCATTGTAGCAGCATCAAGGTCAGAACCAAACTTAGAGAAAGCCTCTAGCTCTCTGTACTGTGCCTGGTCTAGTTTCAATGTACCGGCAACTTTCTTCATTGATTTAATCTGAGCAGAACCACCTACCCTAGATACAGAGATACCCACGTTGATCGCTGGTCTGATACCTGCGTTAAATAGGTTTGACTCCAAGAAAATCTGTCCGTCAGTAATTGAAATTACGTTTGTCGGAATATATGCAGAAACGTCACCCGCTTGTGTTTCAATAATTGGAAGTGCAGTCAATGAACCTCCACCTTTTACAAGGCCAGCATTCTTAAGGCTGTCAGGCAGGTCATTCATCTGCTGAGCGATTTCATCGTTGTCGATAACTTTCGCAGCTCTCTCCAATAGTCTTGAGTGAAGGTAGAATACATCACCTGGATATGCCTCACGACCCGGAGGTCTTCTAAGTAGTAGTGATACCTCACGGTATGCTACTGCCTGCTTGGACAAATCATCATAAATAATCAAAGCTGGTCTTCCTGTATCTCTGAAGAACTCTCCAATTGCAGCACCAGAGAATGGCGCGTAGAACTGAAGCGGTGCAGGATCAGATGCAGAAGCCGCTACGATCGTAGTATACGCCATTGCGCCTGCCTCTTCCAATACCTTAGCAACCTGAGCTACTGTTGAAGCTTTCTGTCCGGAAGCAACATAAATACAGTATACAGGCTCACCTCTGTCATAGAATTCTTTCTGATTGATGATTGTATCAATAGCGATCGCTGTTTTACCAGTCTGTCTGTCACCAATGATCAACTCTCTTTGTCCACGGCCAATAGGAATCATCGCATCGATTGCCTTGATACCTGTTTGAAGTGGTTCGTTTACCGGTTGACGATAGATAACACCTGGTGCCTTTCTTTCAATAGGCATGTCATACAAATCACCAGAAATAGGACCTTTACCATCGATAGGTTCACCAAGAGGATTCACAACCCTGCCAACGAAACCTTCGCCAACATTGATTGATGCAATCTTTCCTGTTCTTCTAACAGTTGAACCTTCTTTAATGCCATCACCACTACCCATCAATACAACACCAACATTATCTTCTTCAAGGTTCAAAACGATGGCTTCAACGCCATTTTCGAATTCAACGAGCTCACCTGATTTTGTTTTTGTGAGACCATATACACGTGCGATTCCATCACCAACTTGAAGTACTGTACCAATTTCCTCAAGGTCAGTTTCTGATTTGAATCCTGACAATTGTTGTTTGAGTATCGCAGATATTTCTTCAGGTTTAACCCCAGCCATATCAATTTAATTTAAAATGATTTAATGTATTTATTGTCTAGAAAATTCTTCTTTATCTGATCAAGCTTATGTGCCACACTGGCATCATACAGTCTGTCATCCATTTCGATAACAAACCCCCCGATCAATTCAGGATCAACACTTGTCTCGATCTCTACAGTAGAATCTGTAACATCACTTTTCTCAAGTGCTGATTTGATTGCAGCAAGTGCACCATCACCCAGCTTAGTAGCTGTGGTAAGTTTGACTTCTGTAATCTTATTAAACTTCTTATACTGATGTATAAAGCTGTCAACTATCTCTGGAAGATAAATCTCTCTTCCTTTTCTGGCGAGTATTGCAAAGAATGAATGCGCTACTTTTCCGATGTTATCACCGAAAATAGTATCAAACACTTTTTGCTTTTTATCCGCCTTGATGATAGGGCTCTTTACAAAAAGTTTAAACTCACGGTTTGATAGTGCATCATTAACTGCTAACATATCATTATAGATACTGTCTAAGGCATTCTGTTCAATACCCAAAGACAACAACGACTTAGCATAACGTGATGCAATTCTAGTATCGCCAGCCATATATTAGTTCAACTTAATTTCGTCAATTAATTTGCCTACAAAGCTTTCGTGGTCATCCTGACCGCTCAATTGCTTCTTGATAACTTTTTCAGCAATTTCAGTAGCCAACATTCCAACCTGGTTTTTAACCTCGACCAATGCAGACTGCTTTTCATTCTCAATTTCAAGCTTGGCGTTTGTTACAATACGCTGAGCTTCTTCTTTGGCTTTGTTCTTCGCCTCGTTGATAATTGAGGTTTTAGTATCCATTGCTTCCTTAAGGATTTTAGCTCTTTCCTCTCTTGCTTCCGCCAAAATCTGATCGTTCTCAGCTTTAAGCTTGGCCATTTCCTCTCTTACACTTTTTGCCTCATCCAAAGCACCTTGAATGCTATCCGCTCTAGACTTCAAAGCTCTGGTGATAGGACCAAATGAAGTTTTTCCGATAAGGAACCAAAACAAACCAAAAATGAATGTTGTCCATAGAATCAATCCCAAGTCTGGTTTGATCGGACTAAAATCAAGAAGATATATCAATAACATTTTTACCTTTTTTCAAATTTTAAAAACAGGGGATGATATAACCAACCGTTATACCATCACCCTATAATTTCTTGCTTGGATTATCCAACGAAGAAAGCCAATAGAATAGCGATCAATGCCGCACCCTCTACAAGAGCTGCCATCAAGATCATGTTTGCTCTGATGTCACCTACTGCTTCAGGTTGTCTAGCGATTGCTTCCATAGCTTTAGCACCGATATTACCAATACCGATACCTGCTCCGATTACTGCCAATCCAGCTCCTATAGCTGCTACTGTTCCAGTCATTTTTAAAAAATTTATGTTAATAAAAACAGTTAACCAATATTATTAATGATGCGCCTCTTCAGTTGCCGCACCAATGTATGAAGCTGTTAGAATCGCAAATACAAATGCTTGTATGAACGCAACCAACAACTCGATAGCCATCATGAAAATTGTCAAAAGTGTAGAACCAACTGCCGTTCCCAGTGCTGCACCAGGATTTGCTCCGTTCTCACCAAAAATGAAAATCAATCCAACAAAAATCACAATTACCATATGCCCTGCCGTGATGTTACCGAACAAACGCAACATCAAGGTAAGTGGCTTTATAAATACACCTAGAAATTCTACAGGTGTTACAATCGTTTTAACCCAGGCAGGAATTCCTGGCATCCAGAATATATGCTCCCAGTAATGCTTGTTTCCGCTTAGGTTTGTAACAAGAAAGGCAAATACAGCCAAAACAAATGTCACTGATAGATTTCCTGTCACATTCGAACCTCCAAAGAATGGCACCTGACCAAACAAGTTCAAGAACAGAATAAAGAAGAAAAGTGACATGATGAAGGATTGGTACTTTTCCCACTTATGTCCAAGGAAAGGCTTGCAAACCTCATCCTGAATAAACATGAATATTGGCTCGATGAAACCTTGAAGACCAGAAGGCGCCTCGCCTTCTCTTTCTTTGTATTTTTTCGTTACAGCTCTGAATACGAAAAATGCTAAAAGAAACATCAGAATCATGCTCACCACATTCTTCGTCAAAGACAGATCATGGAATGAAGTAAGTCCTCCACCGAACAGGCCAAAATCAAGTGTACTCTTATTATCACAAACCCACTCTTTACCATCATGGCAAACATGGATCACATCTTTGGCTTTACCATCGATCTCCATTTCTCTGGCATATACCGAGTGGTGAGCCAGTTCTACAGAACCTTTTGGAAAAGAAGCATCCTGAATTCTTTTTATAGATCCTTCGTATAGCACATAACCATCATATGCATGTCTCGCATTACCATGGTAATCTGCATTGAATTTACCAGATGAGAAAACATCAAAGCCTTGACCCGGAACCCATGAAATCACAGGAAGCGGAATATGCCAAGGTCCGATTGAGAAAATATTCTGATCACTGATGTGGTGAAAAGCTACCGCACCAGGATTGAAAACATCTTCGTGATGAGGAATATGGCAAGCACCATGATCAGCATGCGCGTCTCCATGGTCATGACTGTGGTCACCTTGTTCGTGACTATGATTATCCCCATGATCATCATCTCCGTGATCGTTTCCCGCGTACAAAATTCCAAAACTTAGGAATAAGACTATACTTAAAAGTGATTTGATCCTCATTGAAAACACCGATTTTAAAATCGGTGCAAAGGTATTAAATACTGGGTTATAAACTATTGATTTTTAGTATTTTTTATATAAAAACAATAGGTAAATTTCTACGTCGGAATGGTAGATATTTGGGATATCTGTCTACAGGCAATTCGATTGTTCTGAATGCACCGAATTTGACGATATTCTAGAGAAGGCATTATAACAAAACACCAATTAAGAATCTTAATTGGTGTTTTCTGTTGTATCAAAATGAAATGGCCATTTACCATGACCATATCGTCATTTAACCGTTCTTATCTGGCGATGGCAGTAGCCCTTTTCTCTCTGATAACCGTCACTTTTACCTGACCTGGATACTGCATTTCATCCTGGATCTTCTGCGAGATCATAAATGCCAGATCATCAGCAAAGCTATCACTCACTTTTTCACTTTCTACAATCACACGGAGTTCTCTTCCCGCCTGGATTGCATATGCTTTTTGTACGCCATCATAACTCAGTGCCAAATCTTCCAACTCGCCAATTCTCTTAAGATAACTTTCAAGAATCTCTCTTCTGGCTCCTGGTCTTGCACCTGAAATGGCATCACACGCTTGCACCAATGGTGAAATGATATTATTCATTTCGATTTCATCGTGGTGTGCTCCTACCGCATTCAAAATAACCGGGTGCTCTTTTACTTTTTCGAGCATCTGCATACCAAGCAGTGCGTGAGGCAATTCAGATTCTTCATCTGCAACTTTTCCAATATCATGCAACAGACCTGCTCTCTTAGCCATCTTGATCTGCTTATTGCTCATTCCCAATTCCGCAGCCATTACTGCACACAATGTTGCTGTTTCGATGGAGTGCTTAAGAAGGTTCTGACCATAAGATGATCTGAATCTCATTCTTCCCACGAACCTCACTATCGAAGCATGTAAACCATGTATATCAAGATCGATAACGGTACGCTCTCCGATTTCCTTGATCTGCTCTTCCAATTGCTTCTTAACTTTAGCAACTGTTTCTTCAATCTTGGCCGGGTGAATTCTACCATCCGCAACCAATCGCTTCAGTGATAAGCGGCAAACCTCTCTTCGGATTGGATCGAAACTGGATATTACGATAGCTTCAGGTGTATCATCAACGATTATCTCAGCGCCGGTTGCGGCTTCTAGTGCTCTGATATTTCTACCCTCACGACCGATAATCTGACCTTTGATATCATCTGAATCAAGATTGAATACAGACACTGTATTCTCAATCGTGTATTCTGCTCCCATTCTTTGAATGGTTTGAATGATGATCTTCTTAGCTTCCTTGGCAGCTCGATTCTTTGCTTCACTAACAGCTTCCTTCTCAATAGCAAGTGCTTCGGTTTCAACTTTAGCCTTAACCGCTTCAAGCAACTTGTCTTTTGCTTCCGACTCCGATAATCTTGAAATTGACTCAAGCTCTTTGATTCTAACTTCATTAGCCTTATCCAGTTCTTCTTTTTTCTTGGCAACAATCTTGAGCTGCTTTTCAAGGTTCTGCTTAATGGCTTCTACCTCTGACTCTCTTTGTTCGATTGATTCAAGCTCTGATTGGAATGAAGCCTGCTTTTGTGCCAGCTCCTTTTCCATTGAGACGACCTGCATTTCTCTTTCCTTCATCTCAACTTTCTGGTCGGCCTTATAACTCTGGTAGTTTTCTTTCAGTTTGGCGTATTTGTCTTTCGCCTCCTGGATTTTCTTTTGTTTGATGGATTCGTTTTTAGACTCTGCCTTGCTTACTATTCTTTCTGCCTTTGAATCCGCCTCGTCGATTTTTCTTTTAGCGGTAATCTCCGCCTCTTTCAATGTGAGATCTGCTTTGTTATTAGCCTCATCTATTTTGCTTTGAGCAGCTTTACGAACCATAAAGTTGCTTATGATGAATCCTATAACCAGACCTGCTACTATGCCAATGATAAATGGCAATCCATATTCCATAACGTTCTGATTTAAATATTATAAAATGGAGCGGAGCGAATCTAATCCTGGATTTGATCAGAAATGCGATCTATCAAGCTTTTGATCTTATTGCTTGCCTTTTCAAGACTTTCCGGATTCTGTTTCCGCGTCTCAAAAGCATAGGTTAGCAATATCATCGCTAAAATATCCTTTGTAGTCTTTACGAGAAATTTGATTTTATACTCTGAGATCTTCTCATTAATCTCGGCTTCAATCTCCTTAGCATAAGTCATTTCCTCCTCAGTCAACTTTACAGGATAGCTTTCTCCTGCAATATGGATAGTATGTGATATGAGGTTTTCACTTTCCATCCAACTCGATATTTATTAACTCTATACATTGCTCTATCTGGTCTATATAACCATCAAGAGTTTTTTCAATGTTATTAAGCTTGGATATATTATCAGTGTCAGTATCGGTTTTCCGATCAGATATTTTGTTAGTTAATTTTTCCTCCAGCTCTCTATTCCTCTCGTTCAGTTCATTGTTTTCATTAAGCGCTGTATGCCACTTTTGGATAAGCAACTCAATTCTTTGCTCCAAGGCATCAATATGTTTATGAAATGCCTCCATATTGCAAAAATAATTCTTTTTTAACTATGGTTAAAGAAAGATTATTCCCCTTGGGAGGCCAAAAACAGTCAAAAATAGCCTTGAATGCTTGCTATTTACGTATTACAGCACCAAGTTCCTTGCCAAAAACTTCAGTCAACTTGTTGATTACCTTATCAACATCCTTGTCTTTTAGTGTTTTTTCAAGGTTTTGGAATACGAATTTCACCGCGTAGGATTTCTTACCTTCTCCCAATTGCTCATTGTTGGTATAGACATCGAATAACTCAATATCTGTAATGAGTTTTTTCTCGGTTTTGCCGGTAAGTCGGATAATATCACCAAACTTGACATGTTCATCAACAACCAGGGCCAGATCACGGCTGGTGGAAGGATACTTGCTGATAGGTTCTATTCTGACATTGGAAGAAATAGCAAAGTCCAGGATATTTTGCCAATTGAAGTCCGCATAGTATACCTCCTGCTTGATGTCAAACTGCTTAAGAACGCTACTGTCTACCAATCCAAATTTAACCAAGGTCTTTGGACCTCTGTGGTAGTGCAGCCCATATTCAAAATGGGGATCCTCTTCAAGTTCTGAATTCTGAAAACTCGCAATGTTGAGTCTGTTCAAGACCAGTGAAACCCATTTCTTAATATCATAAAAGCCTGCATCTCTCTGACCATTTGAAATCCAGCTCAAAGGTGACTCTTTCCCTGTAACAAAAAGACTCAGGTGTGGTGTCTCCACAAACGCTTCAACTTTCTGATAAGACTTTCCAAACTCAAACAATCTCAAGTCTGTCTGCTGGTGATTAATATTACGAGATACCGAATCCAAGCCGCTAAGCAATACATCCGGTCGCATGATATCCAAATGTGTATTACTGGTGTTGTTGATAAACACCAATCCATTGTGGTCTTCATACCACTTCGATTCGGCAAGAGATAGTCCCTTCATCTCATTGAAGCCATTGCCAGCTAACAATTCTGAAACTGTATTCTTAACCGATCGCACATTAGGGTGATTGTGTGTATGAATCGTGGTCTTCAATACAGTCGGTATCTCGACCTTGTTGAATCCATATATTCTTAACACCTCTTCAATTAAATCTACCTCCCTAAGTACATCTGCCTTATTTGTAGGCACCTGAACATATACCTGGGTATCATCAACCACCTTTGTTGTCATGCCCATTGCATGAAGTATTCCCACGATATCCTCATTACTCATTGAAGAGCCTATCAGTCTATTGACATTATCAAAGCTCAGAAGTATTTCCTTCTCTTCAATCGGCGTTGGATATATGTCAATGATTTCCGAGGAAACTTTTGCACCGGCATATTCTTTAAGCAGGCCGATCGCCTTCTTCAATGCCTTGACTGTATTATTGGGATCACTGCCTTTCTCAAAAATTTTGGCTGCGTCCGTTCTCAATAAATGATGTGTGCTGCTTTTTCTTGTTTCTGAAGCTGCGAAGTGCGCTGATTCAAGGAATATACTTGTCGTGCCATCCGTCACGCCAGAATTTAAGCCCCCAAAAATTCCTGCGATGCACATTGGCCTGTCATCCCCGTCACAAATCATAAGGTCCTCGGAAGTAAGTGTCCTCTCCTTCTCATCAAGGGAAATAAACTTGGTGCCTTCAGCTAGGTTCTTAACTCTGATTTCATTTCCGCCAATCTTTGAAGCATCAAAAGCATGAAGCGGTTGACCATAAGCATGTAAAACAAAATTGGTAATGTCAACAACGTTGTTAATTGGCCGCACACCTATAGACTGTAAAAGATTGCGCATCCAATCTGGAGACGGTCCTATCTTCAACTCGCTAAGCAATACCCCGGAATATCTAGGACAAGCGGTACGGTTCTCAACGGTTACATTTATGCCAGAACCATTCTCATCCACATCAAATTCAAAATTCACAAAGTCCTTTACTGTATTGTGCTCATCTGAATGCACCTTAAAATACGCCGCAATATCTTGAGCAACACCCATATGGCAGGTGGCATCTGATCTGTTAGGAGTTAAGCCTATCTCAAATATATAATCGTCTTCAATATTGTAAACCTCTCTGGCTGAAGTGCCAACTGCAACATCATCTGGTAATACGATAATACCACTGTGATCATCTCCCAATCCAAGCTCATCTTCGGCACATATCATACCTTCTGATAATTCACCTCTTATCTTACCTTTCTTAATCTTCCAAGGATCTCCTTCAGCTGGATACAGACTTGTTCCAACAGTAGCGACAAGAACTTTTTTATTCTGAGCAACATTTGGTGCACCACATACGATCTGCAGCAGTTCCTCTTGTCCTACATCCACCTTGGTAAGGGAAAGCTTATCAGCATTGGGGTGTTTTACACATTCTACAACATGGCCTACCACTATTCCTTGTAGACCACCTTTTATACTTTCTACCTTTTCAACACCTTCAACCTCCAGGCCGATCTCCGTAAGTATTTCTGCAATACGTTCAATATCACCTTCGAGCTTAATGTATTTCTTTAGCCAGTTGTACGAAACTTTCATATCCTTAGGACCTTAATTTGGTCTGCAAAGATAAGTCAAATAATTAGTAGCGCTCAGGAAATGAGCCGCTCTTATTCTTTTAGGTATGCTGATTCAGCCTGAAGCACTTCGCCGTCAAAAAACGATGCCGTTACAAATGAGATAATTTCCATGTTTTCAGGAATCCACTCACCATTGACTTCGTCAGGAACAGTATAGCTGAAAGATCTGGAAATAATCTCTCCAGCTTCCATGCCTTCGCTAGCCAGGATGTCTCCTTGAACCGATGACAACATGTCCTTCATAACGTGATTGTGCTCATAATCAGGAATAATCTCAGTCTGATTCGACTGAGCATCGATGAGGTAGCTTTCATTGACCAGAACATTCAATCGCATGATGCCCTCGATATCTTCAACGGCTTCGACTTCTGCCTCGACCGATGCTTGTCTGCTTGACTCATTATAACTCACATCAAGTCGGATAGCAACCTTGGCTTTTTCTTCAAGTCTCTCTAATACTAATGGCTGCCATCTTCCTATATTATCAACAGTCTGAAAGTCTTCATCTTCAAAATGCACCCTGTCTACAACGGCTGCAGGTTTGCCAAGAAATGGTGAAAGTTTGGTTTCCAGATCCCGGGCATCATCATAGCGAAAATCATAAATGCTTGAAGAGGTAGGCTGCGCCAAAAACTGTCCATGAATCGCATTGGATACAACACGACCTTCAAAAACTGTGAGGATGGCTTCTAATGCTGCCGTACCTGCCGGGCAATTGGGACAACTAACTCCTGTTAGCTCTTCGATTAAGACTTTTTTCTGAACAGTGGCCGTCGTATCACCCCCACCTGGGCCTGAAGTGATAACCACGGGCACCTCTTCACAAGATGCCAATACAAATAATGCTGCTACTATTCCGTAAATCAAATTTCTCATATCAATTAAAAGCTTGAACTTGCTGTAAAATTAAATCCGCTGAATGCCGGCTCCAACCTGCAAATACCACCGGTACAAACAATACCCTCAACCTGTTTTATATAACTAAACGAGAATCTGTTTGCTTTGTGCGTATAATATATGTCAATCCTAGGAAAGTGTAAGGACTTTTTCTCACCATTTTCCTCAGCCGACAATTTACCTGGAGTTATATTGTACATATCTGAAACCACAAACGACCAATGCGGCGCAATCGCCAATTCAGCCTGTGCAAACAACCAATCTCCATAGTCTTGCTTGAATCCTGCTTTCTCGTCAAAACCTATATCCATATACTGGAATTCAAATCGAATCGATTTCTTTCTTGATATCTTGTAAAGGAAGTCCACATAGGGTACAATCGTCTCTACAAGTGGTACCTCTGGTTTTACCTCATAAACTTCTTGGTTGTACTGAAGCAATTGAAGTCCACCTCTGATCGTCCATTTACGCTTGTACTTGTAATAAATCTCTGTGAAAATCTCCTGATACAATTTGTTGCCATCTAGATCTGTGATGTAAGAGAAATTGGCATTTGTAGTCAGTTTCTTGTTCCATCTGTATTTTACATCCACCTGGAACGCTTGCTCCGATAGCAATTGTGTCGCAGGTGAGTATCTTGCCAATAACCTGTAAGTATTCTGCCTGTTCATTGGCGGAATGAAGTTGATCAATCCTCTGTTCAATCTTAAGTTTGGATCAACCCGATAGTCAAAGTTTTCGGTTCGCTTTGTTTCCAATGTCACTCCGAGTCCACTTTTCGCATAACTTAAACTTGTATAGATAACAGTTCCTTCGTTCTTAACGATTTTACCAAAACTCTCCACATTATTCACATCCGTTAGAATAGCATTGGGATCAAAGTAGGCCTCGCTGGTTTTATAGGCCGCTTCAAAGTACCAACTTATTGGACCGGCCACCATGGTATTGAATAATGAAAAAGCATATGTATTAAAAACTGGTATTACCTGATCTTCCGCTCTATATGTACTTACAATATCGACCACCCTATCCATCGTTCTGTCATCAAGCGTTCTGTTGACAATTCCAATCCCCGGGGCCAAAGTAAAGACGCTTTCTTCTCCCGATAGATCTACAAAACCTTCAAGACTGGCTCCCTTGACCACTGGACTATATTCACTGAATAGGAATTTCTGGCGGCCACTGAATCCCTTTACCTGCCAGTTGTCCGAAATATCATATATCAATCTAACACCATAAAGGGGATTGTCGATCAATAGCGGTCGTTCCTCAAAAGCTCTGTAAATAATACCACTACCAATCTGATCGTATATATGTCCAACTCTGATATCAAATTTGTTGATCTTCTTGGCGATATGCCATCTACCGATACCTTCATCCGTGTAGGAATCATTAGGATTCAACAAGTTTGAATTATTAAACATGTCAAATCGAAGCCCCAGATCAAATCCAGCAATCGAATAGCCTAAATCCAGCCATGACTGCGCTCCAAATAATTGTCTGTCATATTGAGGAATGTTGGCCGCTCCAATGAGAGAATCCCTTATAAAGAAGTTGGCGCTGGTTTGAAAACCACCTGTGAAACTGCCCTGCTCTTGTGCATGCATTGGAATCGTACACACACCAAAAATAAATACCCCGAATAGGGTATAGATGAATTTTTTATACACTTTGACTCGTTTAGTTCCGGCTAATATAGAAACTAATTGCTACAACTGGGTCAAATACAAACGATCGTTTTGAAGACATTCCTTTTGAATTTATTCACTGACAAAACCACCAAAACTCATGAATACATCCATGTCAAAAGTTAATGGTGGAAATTGCCTTAATTCAATGGAGACCTCAATCAGTGCTTGATCATTTTCTACATAAGGGATAATGTCAATGAGGGTTGGAATCAACTCAATATCCTGCTTTTGTCCGAATGGGATATTCTCGGCATAAAATAGCTCTCGACGCCTAAGATTTTGTTGATCTATAATGTATATGTTGACAGAGTTTATGAAGTCAAGATTGACCTCTTCTTGAAACTTGGGCTGAATTCTCGCTGTGAAAGGGACAACCTCAGTTACTTCTAATTCAGATAGGCCTAGATTCTGGATACTGCTATTGAGTGGGAATATAACATTGGGTCTAACAAAATTGTGTGTTTCAATCAAACTAAGTCCTAGTGTTATCTGAAAATCTGTTTCCGCATTCATTTCAAAAAACGGTTCTCGCGAAGAACAAGAACTCAGCATAATAGCAATCAACAAGGCGTATAAAAACTTCATATTATTTCTCTGTAAATCTAGGATACAGTAACAAAGGTAACTGCCATTTATTAAAATGGCTAAACTAAAGGCTTTATTCTCTAACCAATGGAATAAATCGATTGTTGACTTCCAACAACTAAACAGACATAGAATAATACGCGGAAAAATGCGTTTTTCTAAAAAACGACAAGATGGATCGACTTAAATATCTCATATGGTTTTTTATGGTATTTCTTATTGGTTCATGTATGATGGTACTACGACCCGTTCCTACGGCTACCGAAGCCAATACCTATATGCATGAAGATAAAATCGTCAAAGTATTTGAAGGCCCCAGCTATGATGTAGTCTTCAAATTAGAAAATAGGAAAGGTCATCCATACATAAATAGAGGTATTGAAGCTGGAATAAACATGGATGAATTCAAATCAAAGCTGGAAGGTCAGAATGTAAGACTAAAATTTGTTGATCACTGGACTCCCCTAGACTATAACAAATCCAGTCCTACAGTAGCGTATATTGAAGTTGCTGAAACGGGAGAGATACTATATAACAATATCAAGTCGTAACCTTACCAAGGATATGATCAACTATTGTCTTTCCGTGATTGCGCGTATTTTCAATAAATAACTCACTCGTGTTTAATCCGGAGACAACAACACCGGCAAGATATAATCCAGCAATCGGGCTTTCCAAGTTTTCAGAGTTCACTATTGGCTTCTTAGCATCGGTATCGTCAAATTGAATTCCAATCTTACTTAAGAAATCATAATCTGGCTTGTAGCCTGTCATGGCCAAAACGTAATCATTGGGAATATCTTTTTCTCCATCTGGTGTATCAAGGATCACAGACCCTTCCTTGATTTCTTTAATGTTCGTATTGAAGTACGCTTGGATTGACCCTTCAGCTATCCTATTTTTTATATTTGGAAGAATCCAGTATTTAACCTTTTCATACAGCTGAGCTTCTCTGACGGCCATAGTCACATTTGCACCTTTTTGCCAGGTTTCAAGAGCGACATCACAGGCTGAATTGGCAGCACCAACTACGAGTACATTCATGCCGATGTATGGATGTGCATCATCATAATAATGTTTGACCTTCTCTAACTCTTCACCCGGAACATTTAGCATTCTAGGGCTATCATAATAACCTGTTGCAACAATTACATTTGATGATGAAAAGCGATTTCCATTTGAATCTGTCAATTCAAACAAGTTTTCAGATTTGTTTAGACCGCTTACCTCTGTATTGAATCTGATATTAAGATCATAGCTACTCACCAAGCGTCTGTAATATTCTAATGCCTCTTTCCTTGTGGGTTTGTCTGTATGTGAAATAAAAGGCACGTCTCCAATCTCAAGTCTTTTTGAGGTAGAGAAGAAAGTCATATTGGTCGGGAAGTTATAAATTGAATTAACGAGATAGCCCTTTTCAAGTACTAAATAATTCAGTCCTCTTTTACCAGCCTCGATAGCACATGCAATGCCCGTAGGGCCAGCTCCTATAATTATGAGTTCGTAATTATTCATCGTTGTAATACAATTTACAACTGTTCAACCAAGCAATCTAAGATAGGTTCAGAACTATCGGTGTGCGGTCACTGTGCCTTCACCCAATATGCGTTCGCCATCTGGGTTATCGTACGACCATTGATACATATATACATCTCTAGGTACAAAATCCCCACTGTAGGTACCATCCCATCGTGTACTGACATCAGTAGCCTCAAATACCTTGTTGCCAAATCTATTGAAGACTTCAATCAAAAAGTTCGTCCCTTCAAAAAATTCAGGACAAGTAATATGAGCACCAAATGATTGGTTAATCGGATTCTCAGCTCCAGGTCCCGGGAAGAACATATCAGGGAAAGCCAACGAATCTGCTACGGTATATGATGCTTCTGCTGTGGTACCACAATCATCAGTAACGGTAACAGTATATACGCCAGCTGAATTCAGCCCATCCAATACATTAGAAGTAGTGCCATCATTCCATAAGTATTCCACACTTCCAACAAAGGAATTGAAACCAACCTGAGCCGTTAGGGAAAGATCACTGCATTCTCCTTCTGGAAATATGTCGACAGTTAAGTCCAGTAGATTATCTACTTCAACAGTGAAGTTATCTGAATTGCCACAAGCATTCTCAACAGTGAGTGTATATGATCCATTTTCATTAACCAATATAGCTTCTTCAGTACTTCCACTTGGAGACCAGGAGTAAGTCAATCCATCTGTATTGCCTATAATGATAGGTGTAAGAATGACGCCATCACAGGTTCTTCCGGATGGTACAATGTCTAGTATGGACGGTGATCCGCTGATTATTTCATCAGAAATATTGATCTCAGCAATCGCCAAGTTTCCACAATCATCTGTTATGGATACAGAATATAAGCCAGCATCAAAGACTGTAATTGTTCTGTTTGTGCTGTCACCGGTACTCCAGGCAAGGTCAACAATTGGATTATTGGACCCTACACTTAAAAAGATACTATCTACTTCACACTCTCCAAAAAACTGTGCATCTATTGTTGCTTCAGGGAAATCACGCTGTGTGATGGTTGAAGTATCACAAAGTGTATAACATATTTTATCTTCCAGGGTCACCGTCACAGAATACTCCCCTTCTGCATCGACAAATAATGTAGGCGTAATTTCTCCGGTAGCCCATTCATACGTTGAAGCGTTCTCAATAGTAGCATCAAGAGTTACCATTATTGGATCCTGTGGACAGAAGAAAGTATCAAGGAGTTGTAATACCGGAATGGTAAATCCGTCATAAATACTTCTTGTTACATCAAATGTATCAACGCTTGCAAAGTTAGAGTCGGCCAGATCGAGGCTCTCTTCAATAAGCGCAAAATCTCTAACAAGTTCAACTTCTAATGTGTCCTGACATAAAGCCTGACCAAACATATCCATTTTAATGGCAATTGGTGAGAATCTTCCTTCATTCAGATCAAATCCGGTAGTGGTGTAGACCATGCCACCATCCTTCATGTTATCAATAGATCCTTCAGAGTAATTGCTACCACCGAGCAATACCTGATAACTGAAATCTGATTCATAATCCCAAAGCCTTACGAGATCGCCATTATCATTAAAAATTACAGAGAAGTCTGCACCAAGAATACCATTCTCATACTTCCCGGTAACCACAATTTCATTCATACTTGTATAAACCAGGTCATTGGTATATATAGAGTTGAAGCTCTCACCGCCTCCAATAAATCTTACCCATTGAAGCTGATAAAGAGAATCATATTTTGTGAGGTAACTTGCTCTTCTTTCGATTGCAAGGTCCATATCATCGTAAAGGAATTGAGCCAGCATAAAAGTGCTCGAATCCGGAGAGCTGGTGACTCTGAGATTGGTTAATCTTGCATTGGTTAAGCTATCTGGGCTGATAGATAATTGCGAAGAGAATGCCACAGTTCCTTCAGGCGTCATTTCAACCAATCCAGCTTTAGTACTATCTGAATCCGTTGTAAACACAAGTATGTAATTGCTATCCACTGTTGTTGTTCCATCATAAAGATTTGCAGAACCTAGAGATTGATCCTGGTTTACAACATAGATAGCGCGTTGATCAAGGATTGTATCATTGGAATCGAATCGAATATGTTGAATTCCCAATGTATCACCATTAGAGTGTGATGCGAAATAAGCATAATCACTATCGAAGCCATTTAGAATTAATGGCGTTGAAGCATTTAACTCAGCATCATCCAGACTACTGACAGTTTGAGCTGTCAAGAGCTCTCCGTTTCTAGGTGATATTTTGATGATATATCTGTCATCTCCATATAAACCAGAAGCCGAGTCAAAGTGTGCGCCTGTCACTACCAAAGTATCTTTATCCAGCTTATTGATGCTTGTGACACGCATTTCTGGCATGACGTTGATGTCATCGACTGTGTATTCATTAGACCAAACCAATGAACCTTTCGGGTCATGCTTGGAAATCATCAGCATATCCAATGTGCCACTTGTAGAAGCAGGATTAATAGAGGCATTTAGAAGGTAGAAGCCTCCTCCTGTTGCTGAGACAACATCCAGATTTACTATGTCTCTGTCAGATGTTGTGTATAGTCGCTGGAAGGCATCTTGAGAAATTAAATTACCACAGAATAGAAGTGATAAAAAGAGTGCCTTAAATAGATTTTGAGTTGAATGCATAAACATTTGATATATAATGAATATTTGCAGCTGTACTTTATAAAACGCTCTGCATTTGATGTTGGTATCAAGGCAAAACGCACAGATACCAAAAATAGCCAATTATTTAGAGCTAGAGATGTCGCACTTGACAAAATATACCAAATCTGTAGCAATTAGAGAGCCATAGAACTTATAGTCAAAGAAAGCTGACTACTTAAGAACTTAAGAGGGCGCATAGCGACTTAATGTTTCCATGGAGATTTTGATTCTTCCACACAATAAAAAAAGCCCATGATAGACTCATGAGCTTTTTTACTTTCTACTCTATTAAGAGTAAAAAAAAGGCGGCGACCTACTCTCCCACTTGCGTAGTACCATCGGCGCTGAGAGGCTTAACTTCTCTGTTCGGAATGGTAAGAGGTGGTTCCCTCTCGCTATTACCACCTAATTCTTTTATCTACTCACTTTGAGCAGATTGTTTCTTTTCGGTTTTCGTTTTCGGTAGCTTTTCGCTCGGTGAACCACTTGTCGGCCCACCACCGACCTCACGTCGGTGTTCCTTCGGGTAGAATGACATTCAGTCATTCCTCTTTCCCTCAGTCACCTCTCGCTATTACCACCTAATTCTTTTATCTACTCACTTTGAGCAGATTGTTTCTTTTCGGTTTTCGTTTTCGGTAGCTTTTCGCTCGGTGAACCACTTGTCGGCCCACCACCGACCTCACGTCGGTGTTCCTTCGGGATAGAATGACATTCAGTCATTCCTCTTGTCCTCAGTCACCTCTCGCTATTACCACCTAATTCTTTTATCTACTCACTTTGAGCAGACTATTTCTTTATCAATAACAAGTTTTAGGAGAGAATTCACAAAAATTCAATAATCATCACTTCGCTTTCGCTTTATTCCTTTTTATTAAAAAAAAAAGGAAGCTCATGGGTAATTAGTACCACTCGGCTTCATACTTCACAGCACTTCCACCTATGGCCTATCTACGTCCTCATCTTGAACGACCCTTAGGGAATACTCATCTTGGAGTAGGCTTCGCGCTTAGATGCTTTCAGCGCTTATCCTTGCCGAACATAGCTACCCAGCAATGCACCTGGCGGCACAACTGGTACACTAGAGGTTCGTCCAACACGGTCCTCTCGTACTAGTGTCAGATCTCCTCAATATTCCTACGCCCACAACAGATAGAGACCGAACTGTCTTGCGACGTTCTGAACCCAGCTCGCGTGCCACTTTAATGGGCGAACAGCCCAACCCTTGGGACCTTCTCCAGCCCCAGGATGTGACGAGCCGACATCGAGGTGCCAAACCTCCCCGTCGATGTGAGCTCTTGGGGGAGATCAGCCTGTTATCCCCGGAGTACCTTTTATCCTTTGAGCGATGGCCCTTCCATACGGAACCACCGGATCACTTGAGCCTAGTTTCCTACCTGATCGACCCGTCGGTCTCTCAGTCAAGCACCCTTATACTCATATGCTCTGCGCATGATTACCAACCATGCTGAGGGTACCTTTGCAAGCCTCCGTTACGCTTTAGGAGGCGACCACCCCAGTCAAACTACCCACCACACAATGTCTCCAATTTCTTAGATTAGAATTTAAATAAAACAAGGCTGGTATTTCAACAACGACTCCTCCACATCTGGCGATGCAGACTCAATGTCTCCCAGCTATCCTACACATGTTATATCCAAATCCAATGTGAAGCTGTAGTAAAGGTTCACGGGGTCTTTTCGTCCCGTTGCGGGTAACCGGCATCTTCACCGATACTTCAATTTCACCGAGCTCGTGGCTGAGACAGTGCCCAAATCGTTACACCATTCGTGCAGGTCGGAACTTACCCGACAAGGAATTTCGCTACCTTAGGACCGTTATAGTTACGGCCGCCGTTTACCGGGGCTTCAGTCAATTGCTTCTCCGAAGATTACAACCTTCCTTAACCTTCCGGCACCGGGCAGGTGTCAGACCATATACCGCTTCTTTCGAATTCGCATAGTCCTGTGTTTTTGCTAAACAGTCGCTTGGGCCTCTTCACTGCGGCTCCATATAGTTACAGAGCGTCTCTTCTCCCGAAGTTACGAGACCATTTTGCCTAGTTCCTTAGCCACGAATCACTCGAGCGCCTGAGGATGCTCTCCTCGACTACCTGTGTCGGTTTACGGTACGGGCGGTATATACCTATGCTTAGAGGTTTTTCTTGGAAGTCCGCTTGGGATCATTATCTATTCGACATCGCTGTCAAACAGTACTATCGTGCCTCAGCTCAATTGACGCATTTAACTATCAATCTCAACGCCTAAACACTTCAACCTACATCCGTCAGTAGGCAGATCTTACGCACCTTCGTCACCCCATCACAGTATATACCGGTACGGGAATATTAACCCGTTTTCCATCGGCTTCCCCTTTCGGGTTATCCTTAGGTCCCGACTAACCCTGATCTGATTAACATCGATCTAGGAATCCTTAGTCTTACGGCGAATAGGTTTCTCACCTATTTTATCGTTACTCATTCCTACATTTTCTTTTCCAATTGATCCACCAAGCCTCACGGCTCAACTTCGACTCTATTGGAATGCT
>CBDDKN010000002.1:752500-1329515 GCA_965230215.1 Saprospiraceae bacterium
AGTTTTATACCAGATCCCAAATTGGAGAGGAACTACACAAGATCAGATCATGGGCGGAAACACAGTTTGATAAAAATCCGGATATGAAAGACCGTTTTATCCCGGTCAACTATGCAACAGGCGACGTAATTAATATATATGAACATAAATTTCGCCTTGAAATATATGCCGATGATTATCGCAAAGGTCTCTCAGCTGAGATTGATGATAATAAGGTTAGCATTTTCACACCGTCAGAAATTCAACTCGAAGATCGAAATGTACTGATCGGCCAACTGCTGTCCAGGTTGTTCTCCAAACACTTTTTAGATGATATAAAAAGACGTGTATATAATATTAATGATACCTTCTTTCAGGAGGAGATTAAAGACATAAGACTCAAAAACAATCAAAGCAACTGGGGCAGTTGTTCGAGCAATAGAAATATAAACCTATCAAGCCGGCTCCTCTTTGCTCCAAGGAAAGTCGTTGATTATGTTATTACTCACGAACTCGCACATCTTAAAGAAATGAACCATTCTGAAAAGTTCTGGTCTCATGTTGGTTCAGCTATGCCCGACTATAAGAAATATGACTCTTGGTTGACAAAACATGGGCATAAATTGCGCTTTTAACATCAAAGCAGGCACGAATTTTAACAAAAGCCTTGACTCTGAGTTTCTTACATAGTAAATTAAGAGCAATTCAATTTTGCATATCCCCATTAATCTCAGGCACAACTTTTGCTGTGTTATTAGTTAATGCAAAATTTCTAGCCCATGATAATCTTTAGTATCGCCTTGTTGATTTTATTAATCAACGGAGATAGAATACTCCAAAAGGCACAGTAAGAAAAAACGCCAGGCCCAAAAAGCCTGGTTTTTTATTGGATGGCTGTGTACATATTCTTCACTTCTTCCAAAGTAAACTGTCCAAGCAAACCTGTTTGAAAAATGTATTCCTTATCACCTTGTGTGCGCACATAACGAAAGTCATAACTGATTCTTTCTTCAGAATACTTCTTTTCAAAAATGAATCCGTTCTCATCCTCCTCGATGATTTTAGAAAAAGTTGGTGAAGCAATGGCGTCAGCTTTTTGCTTGTTTACCACTTCCGCTTTATTGTTGAGATATGCTGTTCCCGCAATTATCTGCAGGTTAAAGTTACCATCATTCTTCACTGTTATGTCTTGAACAATGCCCATATCATCTACAGAGACCTTTACATCTTCAGGTGCTTTTATCTTAAGTGGAACACCATAAGAAAGCAAGTCAAGATCAGGAAGATTATTGCCTGAAGAACCAGAGTTACAAGCCACTAAAAACAAAGCTAAACCAAGCCCAAGTACCATTTTTGTAAAAAATCCTTTCATCATCTTCTTCTATTTATAAAAAAAGTGTCAAGCTGCGCCTGACACTTATAAATATAATATATTATATGTTCTCTTGGTTATGACTGAGTCTTAATAGAACAGCCAACCGCTTTCGTAGTAGCCGGATCTGGAGCAACTCCTGATTCCAAAGCCATAATCGCATCCTCAAGATACTTTTTCTCTACTGCATCAGCTGCTCTTGGGCTGTCATCAATAGCACCGATATATCTTACTACCATATCAGCATCTAAGAGAAAAACGTGAGGCGTTCGCGTTGCACCATATTGCGGATAAACCTCCTGGCCTTCATCAAACAAATAAACAAAAGGGAATCCTTTCTCCTCTGCCCTTTCCTGCATCTTTTCAAAACTATCCTCAGGTTGTACCGCAGGATCATTTGGATTGATTGCTACAACAGGGTATCCTTTTGCAGCATATTTATTATGTAGATCAATCAATCTGTCCTCATACATCACAGCGTATGGGCAGTGATTACATGTAAATGTTACAATGTATCCCTTAACGTTCTCCATGCTTGCTAGAGAAACCATGGTTCCATCTACATTTTTTAATTCAAAATCTGCTGCCTTGTCTCCGATTTCATAACCTCCTGCAATGTTTGAAGTCAGTCCAAGTATCGAAATAATAAGGTAAGTCATTATTGTACTCATAGCCTTGTTTTTTAGTTAATAATAATAGATAAACGAAGAAGGCCCCACTTTGTTGGAAAGTGAGGCCCTCAATATTTCAATTTGGCTGTTTACTGATTACAAGGTCCTATTATGGCCTCGAACTCAGCACCAGCTTTTACTTCAAATCCACCGTTCAAGTCAATGTTGGACCCAGCTCTGAATATAACATTTCTTCCCGGTTCAACATTCTTACTTGAATTAACATTGATCTCTGCCTTAAACAAGCCAGAAGGTATTGGTACCAATTCAACATCTAATATATCTGGACAACACGCTCCAAATATATCTGTGATTGTTACATCTGCAGAACAACTGGACATGGTTCCATATAGATCCGTAACCTGTATTGTCACCGTGGTGGTAGAACCAACATCAGAACAACTGAATGCTGTTGTGCTCAGATCAACCGTCTCCCATCTACAATCTGTTGATACGCCATTAGCAATATCATCTACATTCAGTAAGTAATCACCATTCTCGTCTACGTTGACAGTGATGTCATTACAAGTAGGTAGAGTCGGTGGATCCACATTCACAACCACGTTAAATTGACACTGCGTAGTGTTTCCTGAATTATCCAATGCATCGAATGTAACTGTAGTAGTACCAGCAGGGAAAATTCCTCCCTCTACACTATGACCTGAAGTCGCCATAAGCATTACACCTGGACAGTTGTCAGATGCCGAAATAATACCATAGCTAACATCTGCTTCACAAGTATTGTTATCACCTGTTACTACAACATCTCCAGAAGGACAGTTGGATATCGTCGGATCTACAATGTCGTTCACGGTAATTATGAAGTCACAAGAACTTGTATTATTGTAAACATCTGTAACTACAGTTGTCACAGTGGTAACACCTACGTCAAACAATGCGAATGCAGAGTTGCTGATTCTTACAATACTTACACCTGGCGCAACATAATCAATAGTATTCATTGCTGAACAGTTATCCGTTACAACCGGATCTGTCCATCCAACAGTTGCATAACAATCCGTACCTGTAGAATTAACTGTTTGGTTCGGAGGACAAGTGAATACAGGTCCTAAGTCATCAATAACAGTTACTGTCGAAGTACAAGAACTGCTGCTCATCATTCCGCCATCTTCCGTCGCTGTCAAAGTAACAACGTTTGGCCCTATATCTGAACAATCAAATGCATCAATATCAATTGATAAACTGAAGTCACAGTTGTCATAGGACATATTATCAACATCATTAGCTGTTATCGTTGCGTTACCCATGCCATCAAGACTCACAGTGATATCCTGACAAAGTGCAACCGGAATCAGATTATCTTCAACTGTCACAGTTGCCGTACAACTGCTGCTTGAGTTAAAGCCACCGTCTTCTGTAGCTGTCAAGGTCACTGTGTTAGCACCAAAGTCTGTACAAGTGAAATCCATGACATCCAATGTCAATGTGAAATCACAATTGTCAAACGATCCATTGTCCACCGCAGCTGGTGTCGTGTTTGCTTCACCGTTGGCATCTAACATTACTGTTACATCCTGACATATCGCTACTGGAGCAATATTGTCCTCCACTGTAACTGTCGCCGTACAACTACTGCTCGCATTAAAGCCACCATCTTCTGTAGCTGTCAAGGTAACTGTATTGGCTCCTAAATTCGTACATGTGAAATCCATGACATCCAATGTCAATGTGAAATCACAATTGTCAAACGATCCATTATCTACTGCAGCTGGCGTTGTACTTGCATCTCCATTGGCATCTAGACTTACAGTTACATCCTGACACATCGCCACTGGTGAAATATTGTCTTCAACCGTTACTGTCGCTGTACATGTGCCCGTATTATTAAAGCCACCATCTTCCGTAGCTGTCAGGGTCACTGTATTCGCTCCTAGGTTTGTACATGTGAAATCCATGACATCCAATGTCAATGTGAAATCACAATTGTCAAACGATCCATTATCTACTGCGGCTGGCGTTGTACTTGCATCTCCATTAGCATCTAGACTTACAGTTACATCCTGACATATCGCCACTGGTGAAATATTGTCCTCCACTGTAACTGTCGCTGTACATGTACTGAATAAACCACCTAATGGTTCCGTAACTGTAAGCGTCACTGTATTAGCGCCAAGGTTTGTACAAGTGAAGTCCATGACATCCAATGTAAGATCCAGAGGATCTTCACAATTGTCGAACGATCCATTGTCTACGGCCATTGGCGTTGTACTTGCATCACCATCTGCATCCAAGTTCACCGTTACATCCTGACACAATGCTGTTGGTGCAATATTATCTTCAACGGTAACAGTTGCTGTGCACGTACCTGTTGAATTGAAGCCACCGTCTTCTGTAGCCGTCAGTACTACTGTGTTCGGCCCTAGATCGTCACATGTGAAATCCATGACATCCAATGTCAATGTGAAATCACAATTGTCAAACGATCCGTTATCAACAGCAGCTGGCGTAGTGCTTGCATCACCATTGGCATCAAGCATTACTGTCACATCCTGGCACATCGCTACTGGAGCAATATTGTCTTCAACAGTTACTGTTGCTGTACATGTACCCGTATTATTAAAGCCACCATCTTCCGTAGCTGTCAAGGTTACTGTATTGGCTCCTAGATTCGTACACGTGAAATCCATAATATCCAATGTCAATGTGAAATCACAATTGTCAAACGATCCATTATCAACAGCAGCTGGTGTAGTGCTTGCATCACCGTTGGCATCCAAGCTAACAGTCACATCCTGACACATCGCTACTGGTGCAATATTATCCTCAACCGTAACAGTTGCTGTACATGTTCCCGTATTATTAAAGCCACCATCTTCTGTAGCTGTCAAGGTTACTGTATTGGCTCCTAGATTCGTACACGTGAAATCCATAACATCCAATGTCAATGTGAAATCACAATTGTCAAACGATCCGTTATCAACAGCAGCTGGCGTCGTGCTTGCATCACCGTTGGCATCCAAACTAACTGTTACATCCTGACACATCGCTACTGGTGCAATATTGTCTTCAACTGTAACCGTTGCCGTACATGTACCCGTATTATTAAAGCCACCATCTTCCGTAGCTGTCAGGGTCACTGTATTGGCTCCCAGATTCGTACACGTGAAATCCATGACATCCAATGTCAATGTGAAATCACAATTGTCAAACGATCCGTTATCAACAGCAGCTGGCGTTGTACTTGCATCTCCATTGGCATCTAGACTTACAGTCACATCCTGACACATCGCTACTGGTGCAATATTGTCTTCAACCGTAACGGTTGCTGTACATGTACCTGTATTATTAAAGCCACCATCTTCCGTAGCTGTCAGGGTCACTGTATTCGCTCCCAGATTCGTACACGTGAAATCCATGACATCCAATGTCAATGTGAAATCACAATTGTCAAACGATCCGTTATCTACCGCAGCTGGTGTCGTGCTAGCATCACCATTGGCATCCAAGCTAACAGTCACATCCTGACACATCGCTACTGGTGCAATATTGTCTTCAACTGTTACTGTCGCTGTACATGTACCCGTATTATTAAAGCCACCATCTTCCGTAGCTGTCAGGGTCACTGTATTCGCTCCCAGATTCGTACACGTGAAATCCATGACATCCAATGTCAATGTGAAATCACAATTGTCAATCGATCCGTTATCAACCGCAGCTGGTGTCGTGCTAGCATCACCGTTGGCATCCAAGCTAACAGTCACATCCTGACACATCGCTACTGGTGCAATATTGTCTTCAACTGTTACTGTCGCTGTACATGTACCCGTATTATTAAAGCCACCATCTTCCGTAGCTGTCAGGGTCACTGTATTGGCTCCCAGATTCGTACACGTGAAATCCATGACATCCAATGTCAATGTGAAATCACAATTGTCAAACGATCCGTTATCTACCGCAGCTGGTGTCGTGCTAGCATCACCGTTGGCATCCAAGCTAACAGTCACATCCTGACACATCGCCACTGGTGCAATATTGTCTTCAACCGTAACGGTTGCTGTACACGTACTGAACAGTCCTCCAACTGGTTCTGTCACTGTGAGTGTAACCACATTCGCTCCATGATCTGTACAAGTGAAATCCATTACATCCAAAGTAAGATTCAATGGATCCTCGCAATTATCATATGAGCCGTCATCTATAGCAGCCGGTGTTGTGCTCGCATCACCATTTGCATCAAGCATTACTGTTACATCCTGACACATTGCCGTCGGCGCTTCAGTATCATTAACAGTCACTGATGAAGAGCAACTTGAAGAATTCCCATTCACATCTGTAAATGTGAAAGTAATTATTGTTGTTCCTTCAGTGAATCGCTCAGTCTCTGTCTGTCCGCCCAATGCATTTGATCCCACGTAGGAGATATCAGTTGGTAGCGGAAGATCTGCTGGATTTCCTGCATCTGCTGTAAATGTAATATCTAGTAAATCCATATTACAGTTGTCCGAAGCTGTGGCATTGTTCCACGTAACTTCAGCATCACAAACACCAGGCTCTGTGCTTACCGTCACAGCCATTGGACAATTGTCGACCGTTGGATCTGTATCATCCGTAACTGTAATTGTAAACATTACTGGCGTTGTTGAATTACCATTGCTATCTGTTGCATACAATGTTATAGTGGTAACACCTACAGGGAAATTACCTGCCCACTCTGTTTCCATTCCGTTAAGAACAAGTGTAACACTGTTGTCAGCGGATATATGGAATTCAGGATCAGGATCACAATTATCCATGAAATCAGCTGGAACTGGAATATCATAGAAGAAGTTACAATCCGTCATCGGTGTACTGAACGACTGTGAACTAGGTGTAGTAAATGTTGGTTCGTCTACATCCTTACCCGTTAATGTCACCGTACAGCTTGCTGTATTACCATTGCCATCATCGGCGGTTACTGTAATGTCATGCGTCATGTTGTGTCCGCTTGCAAGGAATGATCCGATCATCGGTGCCTGACTCATATTGGCCACACCGCAATTATCGGCCTCATCCATAACACCTGTTATAAGATCCGGTACTAGCAACTGACACATATTGTCCAGATCAACATCAAATCCTGTCGGACATGTGAAAGTTGGATCTGTAACATCTTTCGCCGTCAAGGTCACTGTACATTCAGTATCATTTCCAAGATCATCAACTGCCGTGATGGTCACATCGTGCGTCATGTTATGCGCACTCATTTCAACCACACTTGCCAATGGACTTTGTGTAACAGTAACCATGGCAGAACAGTTATCTGCTTCGTCCATGATGCCTGTAACAAGGTCTGGTATCGTCAAGTCACATGAAGCATCCAGGTTCACGTCCATATCTGATGGACATGTGAAAGTTGGGCCACTCACATCTTTACCTGTTAAAGTTACTGTACATGTACTTGTATTACCATTACCATCATCGGCTGTTACCGTAATATCATGTGTCATATTATGTGCACTGGCTAAAGCAGCACTTATCGCTGGACTTTGTGACATTGTTGGTGTATCACAATTGTCAGCCTCATCCATAATTCCTGTAATCAAGTCTGGTACGATCAACTGGCAAGAAGCATCCAGATTTACATCCATTGCACTTGGACAAGTAAATGTAGGATCTGTAACATCTTTTCCTGTTAGTGTTACTGTACATGTGCTTGTATTGCCATTACCGTCATCGGCCGTCACTGTAATATCATGTGTCATGTTATGAGCACTTGACAATACTGTACTGATAGTTGGGCTTTGACTCATATTAGCTGTACCACAATTATCTGCCTCATCTATAATACCTGTTAACAGGTCAGGAACAACAAGCTGACAAGATGCGTCAAGATTTACATCCATCGCACTAGGGCAAGTAAATGTTGGATCTGTAACATCTTTTCCAGTTAATGTTACTGTACATGTGCTTGTATTACCATTACCGTCATCGGCCGTCACCGTAATATCATGTGTCATATTATGTGCACTTGCTAAGGCTGCACTGATCGCTGGACTTTGTGACATTGTTGGTGTATCACAATTGTCGGCTTCATCCATAATACCACTGATCAAGTCAGGCACTATTAGCTGACATGTAGCATCCAGATTTACATCCGCTGCACTTGGGCAAGTGAATGTTGGATCCGTAACATCTTTTCCAGTCAATGTTACTGTACATGTGCTGGTGTTACCATTGCTATCATCGGCTGTCACTGTAATATCATGTGTCATATTATGTGCACTGCTCAATACTGTGCTTGTTACAGGACTCTGGCTCAAATTAGCTGTACCACAATTGTCTGCTTCATCCATGATAGCCGTTATCAAATCAGGTACAGTCAACTCACATGAAGCGTCCAGATTCACATCCATTGCACTTGGGCAAGTGAATGTTGGATCTGTAACATCTTTTCCTGTCAAAGTTACTGTACATGTGCTTGTATTACCATTACCGTCATCGGCTGTCACTGTAATATCATGTGTCATATTATGCGCACTGGCTAAGGCTGCACTGATAGCAGGACTCTGACTCATAGTCGCAGTACCGCAATTATCTGCTTCGTCCATAATTCCTGTAATCAAGTCTGGTACGATCAACTGGCAAGTCGCATCCAAGTTCACATCCATATCCGAAGGACAAGTGAATGTTGGATCTGTAACATCCTTTCCAGTCAATGTCACTGTACATGTGCTTGTATTGCCATTTCCATCATCAGCTGTCACTGTGATATCATGTGTCATATTATGCGCACTCGCTAAAGCTGTACTGATAGCAGGACTTTGCGAAAGCGTTGGTGTATCACAGTTATCTGCTTCGTCCATAATTCCTGTAATCAGGTCTGGTACGATCAACTGGCAAGTCGCATCCAGGTTTACATCCGCTGCACTTGGGCATGTGAATGTTGGATCTGTAACATCCTTACCGGTCAATGTTACTGTACATGTGCTTGTATTGCCATTGCCATCATCGGCTGTCACCGTAATATCATGTGTCATATTGTGTGCACTTGCTAAAGCTGCACTGATTGCAGGACTTTGTGACATTGTTGGTATATCACAATTGTCAGCCTCATCCATGATTCCGCTGATCAAGTCAGGAACAATCAACTGACATGTTGCATCCAGATTCACATCCGCTGCACTTGGGCATGTGAATGTTGGATCTGTAACATCTTTTCCAGTTAATGTTACTGTACATGTGCTTGTATTGCCATTGCCATCATCGGCTGTCACTGTAATATCATGCGTCATATTATGTGCACTCATTTCTACAGTAGTAGCTACTGGACTCTGAGTCAACATAACAGTCGTTGCACAATTATCAGCCTCGTCCATGATACCTGTGACCAGGTCAGGAACTGTCAGCTGACAAGATGCATCCAGGTTCACATCCATATCCGAAGGACAAGTGAATGTTGGATCTGTAACATCTTTTGCTGTCAATGTTACCGAACAATCCGCTTCATTTCCGTTGCCATCATCTGCTGTAATTGTAACCATGGTAGTCATGTTATGGCCACTTGCAAATACCGTGTTAAACAATGGCATTTGATCCAATGTCACTGTACCGCAATTATCAGCTTCATCTGTAATCCCAGTTAATAGATCCGGAATGACCAATTGACAATTGGCATTCAAGTTTACATCCATGTCTGATGGACATGTAAATGTTGGATCTGTATTATCAATACCGGTCAAGGTCACTGTACAACTTGCTGTATTGCCGTTGCCATCATCAGCTGTCACTGTTACCATGCTCGTCATGTTATGAGAACCTGCCAATGTTGTAGAAGCAGCTGGCATCTGTGTCAAGCTTGGAGGCATTGCACAGTTATCAGCCTCATCTATAATACCACTGATCACGTCTGGAACGATTAACTGGCATGTAGCGTCTAGATTCACATTCTGATCTGAAGGACATGTGAAAGTAGGGTCTATGTTATCCTGTACTGTAATCGAAGAAGTACATAGATTAGAGTTTCCTGCTTGATCTGTAACAGTTAGTTCAACCATCTGAGCACTTCCTACATCGGAACAATTGAAATCCATGTCATCTAAACTTAATGTTAAGCCCGCTGACATTGTACAATTGTCACTGCTACCATTATTAACCTGAGCCGGTGTAATACTTGCCATTCCGCTTCCATCTAATTGAACAGTTACATCCTGGCAAACAGCCATTGGCATAGTCACATCCTTACCCGTTAAAGTCACTGTACAACTAGAAGTATTACCATTGCCATCATCAGCCGTTACTGTGATGTCATGCGTCATATTGTGCGCACTCATCAACATAGCACTAGCCAATGGACTCTGACTCAAATTAGCTGTACCACAATTATCTGCTTCATCTCCTATGCCAGCTACAAGGTCTGGCACAACCAATTCACAAGATGCATTAAGATTCACATCCATTGCACTTGGGCAAGTAAATGTTGGATCTGTTTCATCCTTGGCAGTTAAGGTAACCGTACATGAACTTGAATTACCATTACCATCATCTGCAGTTACTGTAATATCATGTGTCATATTATGCGCACTGCCTACCATTGTTGCAGCTGTTGGCATTTGACTCAATGTTGCTGTACCACAGTTATCTGCTTCATCCATTATACCAGCAACCAGATCAGGTATAGTTATACCACAAGAAGCGTCAAGAGTAATATCTGCATCGCTCGGACACGTAAATGTTGGATCTGTAACATCTTTTGCTGTCAATGTCACCGTACAACTTGTCATATTTCCATTGCCGTCATTTGCAGTGACTGTCACATCATGTGTCATATTATGCGCACTTGCAAAAACGGTGTTTTGAAGTGGCATCTGACTCATAGTTGCAGTTCCACAATTGTCTGCCTCATCGGTAATAGCTGTTAATAGATCAGGAACCACAAGCTGACACATTGAAGTAAGATTCACATCCATATTAGATGGACATGTAAATGTTGGATCTGTATTATCAATACCTGTCACATTTACATTACAGCTTGAAGAATTACCATTACCGTCAGTTGCAGTAATTGTAACCACATGTATCATATTATGTGCACTTGCAGTCATAGTCGATGCCGTTGGACTCTGGCTTAAGTTAACATTTCCACAGTTATCTGCTTCATCACCAATGGAAGCCACTAAATCCGGAATGACAATCTCACAAGAAGCATTCAGGTTTACATTCGTTGCGCCTGGGCATGTGAATGTTGGATTTGTAACATCCTTGGCTGTTAAGGTCACAGTACAACTTGCTGTATTGCCATTACCGTCATTTGCGGTAACCGTAATGTCCTGTGTCATATTGTGCGCACTTGGAATAGTAGAGAATGCCGCAGGCATTTGACTCAAGGTCGCCGTTCCGCAATTATCTGCTTCATCCATTATACCCGGTAATAAATCAGGTACGATTAACTGACATGACATGTTCAGATTTACATCCATTGCACTTGGGCATGTAAATGTAGGATCTGTAACATCCTGTGCTGTTAGTGTTACCGTACAACTTGCTGTGTTGCCATTGCCGTCATCAGCTGTCACCGTAACGTCATGTGTCATGTTATGCGCACTGGCTACCATTGTTGCAGCTGTTGGCATTTGACTCAAGGTTGCCGTTCCACAGTTATCTGCTTCATCAGTAATGCCTGCAAGAAGATCCGGAATCGAAATGGCACAAGATGCATCAACATTGATATTCATATCTGAAGGACATGTGAATGTCGGATCTGTATTGTCCTTGCCAGTCAATGTCACTGTACAACTTGATGTATTGCCATTGCCATCATCAGCTGTCACCGTGATATCATGTGTCATATTATGGGCACTTGATAATGCAGTAGCGGCAGTCGGGCTCTGACTCATTGTAGGTGTACCACAATTGTCGTCTTCATCCATAATACCAGCCAATAGGTCTGGTACTACAAGATCACAATCACCATCCAAATCTACATCCATAGCACTTGGACAGGTAAAGGTCGGATCGGTAACATCCTTTCCTGTCAATGTCACCGTACAACTTGAAGTATTACCATTACCATCATCAGCTGTCACTGTAATATCATGTGTCATGTTATGTGCACTGGCCAATGCCGTAGATGCTGTTGGACTCTGACTTAATGTAGGTGTACCACAGTTGTCGTCTTCATCCATAATACCTGAAATCAAGTCAGTAACGATAAGCTCACAAGAAGCGTTAAGGTTCACATCTGCTGCACTTGGACATGTGAATGTCGGTGCTTCGTTATCATTCACTGTTATGAATGAAATACAAGTTGCAGAATTTGAAGCTTGATCAGTGACTGTAAGTACCACAGATGGTCTGGTCACATTATCAATCGTATGACTTCCAAGATCACTTATATCGTTCTCACTTAATTCATTCCACTCTGTCCCAAGTGTTGGGAATCCTGCTGTCATTGATGTATTTCCTCCAAATACCTGAGCCTTTCTTATAAGTGTTCTATTCTGCGTTTCATTGCCACCAACATTCCATCGTGTACCTGGATCCTCTCCGAGAGCTCCTCCGAACCAATCAACAGATGTTGTGGTATTTGTATTATATAGTTCTACACCATCATTACCATTGAACCAACTCGCACCCAAATCAGTATGGGCTCCAGCAAATATTGTAGCAGAAGGATGCGCAAAAACCGCTGCGCTACCATCAGCTAGCATACCACTCAATGTATAAGACGTTGTTGGCGCTAATGCACCATTGCTGTAAAATCTTAGGTCATAATTCGCAAGATCAACCGTTGATCCTGTGCCGTTATAAACCTCGATATATTTATTATTACTTGAACCTTCCACATATTCAGAAATGAATATTTCTGTGATCGTAGGAGCGATACTTAAGTCAGAACATGTAAACATGTCATCATCAACCGCATATACCAATGCTGGTGAAGGGCTACAGTTATCAGTACTGCCATCGTTAACAGCACTTGCAGTTATCATAGCTTCTCCACTTCCATCAAGGTTCACCGTAAGATCCTGACAAATGGCCTCAGGAGCTTCATTGTCTTTCGCCGTCAATGTCACTGTACAACTTGATGAGTTACTATTTCCATCGTTTGCTGTCACTGTAATATCATGTGTCATATTATGTCCACTTGATAATGTCATTCCTGCCATAGGGCTTTGCACCAATGTTGTAATACCACAGTTGTCACCTTCATCTGTTATTCCAGCCAATAGGTCTGGTACATCAAATTCACATGATGCATTCAGATCTATATCCATATCACTTGGACATGTAAAGCTTGGATCGGTAACATCCTTACCGGTTAAGGTCACTGTGCATGACGCTGTATTTCCATTGCCATCATTCACAGTTACCGTGATATCATGCGTCATATTGTGTGCGCTCGCCAAAGCCGTCGCCGCTGTCGGACTTTGACTCAAATTGGCCGTTCCACAATTATCCGCTTCATCTGTTATTCCAGCCAATAGATCTGGTACTACAAGTTGACATGTAGCATTCAAATTCACATCTGCCGCACTTGGACATGTGAAGGTCGGGTCCGTAACATCTTTTCCGGTTAAAGTAACAGTACATGACGATGTATTTCCATTGCCATCATTCACAGTTACCGTAATATCATGTGTCATATTGTGTGCACTCGCCAAAGCCGTCGCCGCTGTCGGAGTCTGACTCAAATTGGCCGTTCCACAATTATCCGCCTCATCTGTTATACCTGCCAGTAAATCTGGCACCACCAATTCACATGACGAATTCAAATTCACATCTGCCGCACTGGGACATGTGAAGGTCGGATCTGTATTGTCTTTGCCAGTTAAAGTTACTGTACAAGAGGCTGTATTCCCGTTGCCATCATTTGCCGTTACTGTAATATCATGGGTCATATTATGGGCACTAGTGAGTACTGTCGCCGCTGTAGGGCTCTGACTCATTGTCGCCGTACCACAATTGTCGGCCTCATCTGTAATACCAGCCAATAGATCTGGCACCACCAAATCACATGATGCATCCAAATTAACATCTGCAGCACTTGGACATGTGAAGGTCGGATCTGTATTGTCTTTACCAGTTAAAGTTACTGTACAAGACGCTGTATTACCATTACCATCATCTGCCGTCACCGTAATATCGTGTGTCATATTATGTGCACTTGATAAGGCTGCTCCAATTGCCGGACTTTGAGATAAAGTCGGAGTGCCACAGTTATCAGCCTCATCCGTAATACCTGTCAATAAGTCTGGCACCATCAAATCACATGATGCATCCAAATTCACATCTGCCGCACTTGGACATGTAAATGTCGGATCGGTGTTGTCTTCCACAGTCACTTCAGCTTCACATGTTGATGAATTACTGGCACCGTCTGTTACAGTTAAGATAACAGTGGTAACGCCACCAACACCTCCATCGCCCATAGCTGGAGATGGATCTGCAACGATGGAATATTGTCCTGAAATATTTAAATCATTACCATTTCCAGATACGTCAGTAGCTGATGAGCTACCAGGAGCATTCTCAAATATATATCCAATCAGAAGATCAGGATCAGGAGTAAATGTATTGGCTGCATGATCTGCAACTTCTGCTGGTGTTAAAGCGCGATTCCAAATAGCAAAGTTGTCAACGTTTTCAGGAACACGCGAATTACCGTCATATGCACCTATTGAAATCGGACAGTTCATAGTCAATGCAGAAGCATTTTGCACATTTTGTTGATTTGGTGTCAACTCAACCCCATTAAGATAAATTCTTGATACGCCAGATTGCCTCACCAAAGCAACATGATACCATTGACCAACATTTATTGCCACTGAACTTGAGGCAACCTGAATAAGTGAACCAGAGTTATCCTCTACCGTAGCTCTAGTCCAATTACTTCCTGGATCAACACCAATAAAGAAACGTGTTGGAGGTGGTGTTGTAGCACTTCCAGATATCGAAAGCCCATTTCCACCTGGTTTTACATATTTTTCAATTGTAAAATCACCTAAGACAGCAGAAAAATTATTCTGTGAAAGTGAACCTGTAGTAGCAGAGTTACCTGGCCCTGCATCCAACAGTGAATTATTGTTATTGCCACCCAAATCCATGCAATCAAAATCCATTTTATCTAAACTCAAAGTCAAACTACCAGACATAGTACAATTATCACTACTTCCATCATTGATATCCGCTGTAGTTATACTAGCCATACCCATGGCATTTAACTGTACTGTAACATCCTCACATACAGCCATTGGAGCTGTCGCGTCCTTTCCTGTTAAAGTAACTGTACATGATGCCGTATTACCATTACCATCATTCGCTGTTACTGTAATATCATGGGTCATATTATGGGCACTAGTGAGTACTGTCGCCGCTGTAGGGCTCTGACTCATTGTCGCCGTACCACAATTGTCGGCCTCATCTGTAATGCCAGCCAATATATCTGGAACCACCAAATCACATGATGCATCCAAATTCACATCTGCAGCACTTGGACATGTGAACGTTGGATCTGTTACATCTTTTCCTGTTAATGTAACTGTACAAGATGCTGTGTTGCCATTGCCATCATTCACCGTTACTGTGATATCATGTGTCATATTATGTGCACTCGCCAAAGCCGTGGTCGCCGTAGGACTCTGACTCAAGTTCGCCGTCCCACAATTGTCTGCCTCATCCGTTATACCAGCCAATAGATCTGGTACTACAAGTTGACATGTGGCATTCAAGTTTACGTCTGCCGCACTTGGACACGTAAACGTTGGATCTGTATTGTCTTTACTTGTAAGGGTTACCGTACAAGAAGAGGTATTACTGTTAGCGTCCGTAGCTGTAACTGTAATATCATGTGTCATGTTATGACTACTCATAACTATAGCACCTATTGCAGGAGACTGTGTCATTGTAGGTGTACCACAATTATCAGCTTCGTCTGTTATACCAGTCAATAGATCTGGTACTACCAATTCACAATTGGCATTCAAGCTGACATCTGCTGCACTTGGACATGTAAATGTCGGATCCGTTGTATCTGATCCTGGATCAATGGTTCCTGAAGAGGTATCAGAACATCCTGTATTTCCAGAATCACGTACTGTTACCGTATATGAATTAGGTGATAGACTTGAAAATACATTCGAAGCCTGGAACATACCTCCGATGGAGTATTCTAATGCACCAGAACATCCTGCGCAATTGGCATTGATGGTTAAGGAACCATCATTCGCACCAGGACAATCTTCGTCTACTTCGACTACACCTGTGATTGTTACATTACAATCATTACCATTGATTGTAAAGGTATAAGGGTCTTCGTTACAATCATCATTGTCTATACTAATGACAGCACTCTTAGTTCCTCCAGATGCTGGTGTAAAGTCTACATCAAAAGTAAGGTCTCCGCCTCCAGAAGCAATACTGTTCGCTACTGGTTGCATTGAAACTGAGAAGTCTGCGTCACCGGAAATAGCAACCAATGGCGCACCTGTAAGATTAAGCGTTTCGTTACCAAGGTTCTGTATGGTATATGTACGTGTAACAGTATTCCCAACCATCACTATTCCGAAGCTGGTGTGATCAGCCAGTTCTGGCATGTTGTCACCATTGGCTATGTTCACACTGTTACCCTGAATATTTATTTCGTTGCTACCACCTGTCAATGTAACATCACAAGTAGCTGTATTGCCATTGCCATCATCAACAGAAATAGTAACCGTATGCATAACACCCCCACCTGAAGGCAAGGCTGTTGCAGCAGTTGGTGCCTGTGAAAGGTTGATCGATCCTGAGCAGTTATCTGCCTCATCAGCAATACCACCAACCAAATCAGGAACTACCAATTCACAGCTCGCATTTAATGTAATCGTCTGATCAGCTGGACACGTAAATGTTGGATCTGTAATATCTTTTCCAGTAAGTGTTACTGTACAACTTGCAGTATTGCCATTGCCATCATCTGCTGTTACAGTTATATCATGTGTCATATTATGCGCTGAAGACAAGTTTGCTCCTATCATAGGTGCTTGTGACATATTTGCTGTTCCACAATTATCAGCCTCATCTGTAATACCTGTCAATAGATCAGGCACAATCAGATCACAAGAACCATCAAGACTTACATCCATGGCACCAGGACATGTGAAAGTAGGATCTGTAGAATCATCAAATGTGATAACCGCTGTACCACTTAAGGTAGTAGGACAACCATCGCTGTCTACAACTGAAAGCAATGATAGATTCAGTGGACCAGGACCAGCAACATTCACTGTGAATGTTGTCATTCCTGCTGTCGCAATATTGTGTACACTCATGTCAGATAGTGTAACTGTGAATGGCGCAACACCATCACCACCATCAACTATATTAATCGTTACATCTACTGTTGTAGCTGCAGGACAAATAGTTTGAGTACCTGTTAAAGTTGAAGACATCACAGGACAAGATCTGGCCTGGACATCATATGTATAATCAATGTCTCTGTCACAACCCAACAAAGTAGCTGCTACAGTTGCTTCATATAAATCATATGTAACTGGAGCCAGGAAGTCAACATCAAATGTTACTTCTTCATCAACGTTCAATGACTGCATAGCAGGCACATTCATCAAGCTGAAGTCTGTATCTCCTGTTAAAGAAATTAATGGCGCTGCAGTCACTTTAAGTGGTGCATCACCAACGTTCTTAATTGTGAAGGTTCTGGTAATAGTATTACCAGGTGTTGTCGTTTCAAAATCTGTATGATCCGCTACCTCAGGTGTCATATCACCATTAGCGATATCCACCATATTACCAATCAATTGAGGTGTTGGTGGTGTCGCTGCACATGAAGGCGCTGATGTTAGGAAGTTACTAGCATCAATCATACCCACATAGGCATCTCCCATACCTCCAGTATTGGATGGACCATCATTGGCTCCCCAGTAGTTGCCCTGAGCAAACAAACTGAAATCGGCATCCATTCCTGTTGTATTACATTCAAAGTGATTGTCTATCAATGTCACAAGCAAAGCACCTGTGTTGAAATCAAGACCTGTATTGTTGTCATAGAAAGTATTACACTCAAGTGTATAATCCGAATCCGTAGAACCTGTAAAGTCAAAACCAATATTTCTGTTGGTAATGATCATATCCTTTACTGTAAGATTTTTAGAACTTGTTACACGGAGTCCTGTACCTTCTCTGGTCAATCCACTTCTTGAAAGTGTGACACTTTCAATTTCACCTCCTTCAATACCACTCATCCAAATAGCCTGATCCGGAATATCCTGAATACCATCTGCGGGATCCAGAACAATTGACGCATTGGCTGCTGTCCCATCAGAGATAAGAACATCACATAGGTTTGCAAGGTAGATTCCCGCCGCAGACATCGTTCCTCCAAACAAGTTGTTGCCAGAAACATCCAATCCACCGGTTAGGTTACCTGCAATCACATTTCTGATTCTAAGCGCTTGTGCATTTACATTAGGGCCTGCATCTCTAAAGTCATTTCCAATTACAAACATATCAGTACCGCTATTCATTTCAAGCCCAACATAACGGTTGGCAAATGTACAGCCCTCAATCCTGTTGTTTCCAAACAGTCTTGAACTGTTGTTAAAATATATACCATACCCATTCTGAGTAGTTGAAGATGTCAGATCTACATCCTGAACAGTAATATCACTACATGATCCAAAGTAAAGAACTCTGTCAGTATTGACACTGTTTCCATTGACTGCAACTGCACCAAGATTATCGGCTGGTTTGAAAATGATGTTTGCACCAACGACGTTTTCATCTCCGATCAAAACATCAGACATATTACTCATGCTTAATGCTGTTGTCTCGTCAATTCCACCAAAAATATTATCCTCTACATCGACACCAGAATCAATGTTACCTTCAACAATATTTGCTAATGTCAAACAATTTGTATTGTTACCTTGAAAGTCGTTGTTCTTGATTGTATAATCTTGTCCAGCCTCAACATACAGACCATATGTATGATCTTTTAGATTACATCTCAACACATCAATTTCGCTACTTCCACTGCCAAGAATATACATTCCCGTACCCTGCATAACAGTTGTTCCCGAACCTGAAAGGTCAAGGTCTGTTACTTGTGTATTGCTTATATTATCTAAAACAAGATTGGCGTATCTGTAATCAGTTGAGTTCTGGTGTATATTATTAATGCCACTTGCAGGCAATAATTCTATATGAGGTGAATTCATTGTACCATCTGAAATAATCAGATTTGACATATTACTCAGATAAATTCCAACATACGACATTGTTCCTCCGAATAAGTTATTTTTCACATCGAGACCACCTGGCAGATTGTCTTCAATAACGCTGTTAATTCTTAGCGCATGATTATCTGCACTCGAATTAACTCCAGAGTTTCTTAGGTCACAGCCCGTTATTGTAAGGTCAGCACCATTACTTACACGTATACCACCACTTCTATAATTAGCTGTTACGTTTTGAATGGTCATGTCATTAGTTAGATCATTTGCCGCATTATTAATGCGAATACCGTAACCCTGCAAGCCTGTATTCTGCCATGATAAATCAAGATCTCTAATCAGTAAATCCCCGCAATTATAACTTGAAATACAATGGCTGTTTGTTGTAGTCCAATCAGAATCCATTGGTAAGAAAATAATATCTGCTCCGCCAGCAGCATCTGGTGCAATGGTTAGATTGTCTATGTCACTAATTCTCAACACCGATGGACAATCCATAAAGTCATTACCACTTACAAACACTGCATCAGCAATTGTATTACCTCTTACAGAGTTCAAATCGATAGCTCCTTCGTTTTGATTCTGTCCGCAATTGGTCATGGTATTATTCGTGAAAGTATGGTCAAACCCACCTGAAGAGTATAGTGCGGCATCAAGGGCTTCAAATGTACAGTTTGTCACGGTTGCATCATCAACATTGGTAAGTTGAATACCATCACCATCTTTGCCTGTTGCATGCATCAAGTTCAATGCTTCTACATGCACATCAGAACAATTATTCACTTCAATTATACCTGTCGTAGCCCCTATTACAGGCATGAGGCCAGTCAATTCTATATTGGTATTGGCTACCGTGCCATCTGAAATGATGAAATTCTGCATTCCAGACACATACAACACTCTAGCATCATAGCCCGATGCCACTGTATTACCAAAAGTATTATTGTCAACCAATATACCTGCTGGCAACACATTGGAAATGATATTATATAATGTAATCGTTGATTGATCTGAGTTGCTATTGTTAAATCCGTTGGCCTTTAAATCATTATTCAGAATTTGCACATCGGAACCTCCATTGACCTGAATTGCTGCATAAAAGTTATTGATCGTACAATTTTCAAAAACCATATCATCTGTATCCGAAGAGTTATTACAGTAAAATGCACGGCCATTACGAGATGACCTTATAACATCTACATCCTGAACCCTTAGGTTTCCACAATCCACAAAATCCATTACATACAAAGTATTTTGAAGACCATGTGTAGCATCTTCCAGCGCTATATCTGTACCCGGCGTGGCCAAATTATCACTTACCAATAATCCATCAATACCGGTAATGTGAAATGCCCGTACTGCATCAGTGAATATATTACCACTGATTAATACCCCTTGAGCAAAGGCATCAGATCGGTGATTATCTATTCGAATAGCAGCTCTGGTACTACCACCATCACTACCATTGGTCAAGTCGTTATCCTGAATTGTCAAATCAGAACATCCCGTTGTAAATATTGCTCCAAACCTATTATTAATTGTGCAATCACGAATTGTTGGCGTATCACAATTATACAACTCCAGTCCATATCCATTTCTGCCAAGGGCTCTGGAAAGATCGATGTCCTGGATTAAAAGATTATTTGAATTGCGAATTCTAATCTGAACACCATCTTGCTCCATAGTATTGGCACCACTCAAATCTTCAATAATAATATGACTTCCTCCAACTGAACCATCAGATATAATGACACCATCTTCCAGATTGTTCAGGTAAAACAATTGTCTATTTGTACCGCCAAATATATTGTTATTAATATTTAAACCCTTAGGTACTATACCCTCAAATATATTCTCCAGATTGATAGCTCCTCTTTGATTGTTAATACCATCTCCTGAATTAGTTAGGTCATTGTTTGTAATTGTAATATCAGTAACATTGTTACCATATACGGCTTCATGTCTGTCAACAATATAACAGTTATCAAGAATAGCACTATTCAAATTTTGAAAGCGAACAGCACGTCCGGATTTAGATATGGTTCTATCAATATTAAGATTTCGGATTTCAATATCATCACAGGCTATAGCTACAATTGATTCTGAGGCATACTCACCTATATTAGAAGTCGCCGGATCCAATTCAATATTCGTGTTGGCTACCATTCCATCTGATATGATAATGCCATCCTCAAGATTATTTAGGTATATACCATAATTACCCTGACCAAATATATTGTCCTCAACCAAAATTCCTTTTGGAATCTGATCCCCTGTTACATTTTCAAAGCCAAGAGTCGATCTTGAAGCATTTGTAAAATCACCGTTGAATTGAAGGTTATTATTACGGACAGTTATATCCGATCCCCCTTGGATATTAATTCCACCTCTCAGATAATTGAATATATTTTCTTCAACAAGAACATCTGTACAATTTATACAACGCAATCCATAACCCCTTCCGAAAGTGTTATTAATTCTTCTGACGTGAATACCCTTCAATATGAATCCATCGACATTGTTAACATCAAAATAGATACCATCGGTATTAGCGTTTGAAAAAGTTATCGCTACAGCCGGTGTTCCCATTACATATCCCGTCTGTGTGCTAGCATCAATGGTTAATTGATCTGTTATGTCTGGTAATTCAGTGGCTATCTGAATCGTATATGGTGGAGAAGTTACTGGAATGTTGAAATGGATAACATCCGGGCCTGGATTTGCATTTGCCGTAGTGATAGCTTCTCTTAATGAACCGGCACCCATATCGTTGGTATTGGTTACAAAAAGAATATTTGTCCCCTCGGCTTGCAATGCAAAATCATAATTGGCTTCATCCGCATCATTGTTCACAATATCAATTGTAGCCGTTTTAACACCAGTTGTCATTGTATTGAAGACTACTTCCAATACATATTCCTCATTTGGAAGTACTGTGATTGGAAGCATCGCTGATGGAGCAGAAAAGTCAGCAGCATTTGCTCCTGAAAAGTTAATAGCAGTTATCGTCAGGTTCGCTCCACCAATATTCCTGATAACAAATTCTCTGCTTAAGTTATTATTAATGGTTCCACTTCCCATATCAGTAAAATTGTCAGTAGAAGTCACCATGGAGCCATCTTCTACAAACATATTATTACCAGCAATCTCGATTTCTGGATTACTTGATGCAGGACAAGTACTGTTTGCCACAAGGAAAGGAACTGCATCTACAATTCCGTTGTAAGTGTCACCAGAACCACCATCATTGGTCGGCCCATCAACAGCATTCCAGTAATTATCTTCGGCCTTAATCCCTCCTGGATTTGTTGTTAACAAAGCACGTGATGTGTTTCCAAGAAAATCATTTTCTTCAACTGTAACGCCTGTGGCTGAATTAAGATTTAGTCCATTTGTATTTGTAATAAAGCTGTTGCATGACGCATTTACAAAAGTTGTAGTTCCTACAAAATTAACCGCCGTTACGTAGTTGGTGAATGAACAGTTGCTAACGTTGCTGTTATCACAATTGCTAAAATATAAACCACTACCTTCAGCGGCAGCCTTGGCCATTGTAAGACCATACACAATCAAGCCATCAGAAGATTCAATTCCCATTCCAAATTGGACGTAGACATCAAGGTCATTAGCTGCTAATGTTATGTTTGTATTTGGATACGTACCATCCGATATAATGAAATCATGGCAACCACTTAGATAGAAGCCTGCATTTGTTGTACCTCCTGTATTAGCAAAAGTATTACCTGAGATATTGTAGTTTGTATTATTAGGATTATCAATTCTAATTGACGGAGTTGTATAACCAATACCTGAATCAGAGAAATCAGAAGTAAGGATAGACACATCCGAACACTCAGTCAGATACAATCCTCTGTTTCTGTTTGAAAAATCACAATCAACAATATTGATGTTGGAATTTGCTGATCCCCTGATGTCAAGTCCATTTCCTTGTTGAACACCTGAACTGGAAAAGTCCACATTGTTAACTATAAGATTGTTAACGTCTGAGAATTCAACTGGTATATTTGTAACAGTATTAAAACCACTTGTACCATCTTCAAATGTCACATTACCAGCAAGCGTACCATCAGATACAGTCAGGTCGTCCATTCCATTAAACTCAACAGCATATGGCGTAACACCTGCAAATGTATTCATACTCATATTGATACCACCTGTTAATGTTGACGCATCAATATTGCTCAAGAATAATGTATAGATATTTGAGTTTAAACCACAATCGTTAAAATTATTGTTCGTGATTGTAGCATCTGATCCATTGATGATTGAAGCTGCTTGGTCCCTGTTGTTTATTGTAAGGTTATCCAAAGTAACAAGATCGCAGTTTATAATGTAGAGAGCTGTTGAACCTTTAGAGCCACCAGAATGACTCAAATTAACGTCTTCAATGGACAGGTTGTCTACATTACTAAAATAGAATAAGGCAACACCATCAACATCCTGTTGACCATCACCGCTTTCTACAACAAAGTTAGCACCCGGTGTCATGGCATCACCCATGGTGATATTGCTCATATTTTCCATATACGCACATTGACTTGACGTACCACCAAATGTGTTACCTGAGATCATTACACCTCCTGTTAAAGAACCCTCATTAATATTCTGTAAGTAGAGAGCACCACTCGTTGAACTTACTCCAGATCCAGAGTTAGTTAAATCATTATTTGTGATTGTGTAATCTCTGGGAAATACGACATTATCAGATGCTCCTCTAACCGCGATATTTCTTTCATTGATATCACAATTAGTTACAGTAACATCCTGACATGAATATAGGTATACCCCTTCACCTGTTTTGCCCGCTACACTATGTGATAAATCGAGGCCGTCCAATGTAAAATTAGAACATCGATATAAGTAAATGGCTCTGCCGTTTTTATCCGTTAATCCATCAGTGTCAGCGATCACTATATCCACTCCAGCTGCAGCTGCATCAGCTATCTGCACATCATCCATGTTTAGCATGTAAAGACCTGAAGATGTAATGCCACTGAAATCGGTACCTGTAACAGAAATCTTATTTCCGGTACCTCCATTCGTCTGTATATTGTTCAGGACCAATGCATAATTGGAATTGGTATTATTTCCAGAATTGCTTAAATCACAATTCTGAACAGTGGCGTCTGAACCATTTACATAATTAATACCTATTGCTCGACTTTGAGCCGTTACTTGGTCAATCAATAGTATATCACAATCCTGAATATAACAACCAGTACCCGTCAAGGAAGATGGATGAGAAACATCAATGGATCTGATTGAAGAATTATCAACATTTATAAATCGTAAAGCTTCATTATGAATATCATCAAATCCATCAGCTCCATCAATCAGGATATTCGGATTATGGGCTGGATTACTTGAAACAACGATATTAGAATTATTTTGAACGTACAAACCATATAGCATGTTATTGGTCATACTGCTTCCCCAAGTATTGCCAGACATCGAAATTCCATCCAACACATTTAATTCCTCAACAGTGTTTATATAAACAGCAAAATCACTTGTACTTATACCAGTACCAGAAAAGTCACAATTATTAATTGTAATATCCTTACATACACCACCGGTCCTGATACCACTATTTCTATCCATGATACTACAGTCTGTCACTGTAATACTTTCAGAATCAGTTATATTCATACCATCACCTGTTCGGCCACCAGTATATGACATATTAACATCGTCTACTGTGATATCACTACATTCCCTGATTTCAATTTTGTATCCATCACCGGTCATATCAATTCCACTGTTATCTTCCAGTGTAATTTGGGTAGATGCATTTACTTGATCAGATATTGTTATACCGTGTACATTATATAGATGAAGGATATGTCTGGAATTGACACCACCAAAAGTATTGGAATTCATAAGTATACCACCAGCAATATTTTTTTCAAAAACACTCTCAAGCTTGATGGCCTCCCTGCTACCAGTGTCACTACAATCGGTAAAATCATTATTCAAAATGGTATAGTCAGTTCCTCCAGTTGCCCATATACCCTGTCTTCTCTGTGTGAAATCACAATTTTGAATAACAACATCATTACATGCATTGTACATATATATGGCATATCCTCTATGAAGAACCGAAGAAGATAAATCAACGTTGTCTACAACAATATTGTCGCAATTATCAAAAGTCAGCAACCAATTATCATCCAGATTATTAAAGCCACTCATGTCTTCAATGATGACATTGGAACCACCAACCGATCCGTCTGAAATGGTCAGGTTATTCATATTACGGAATAAAAATCCTGCATCTGCATTTGTACCCCCATAAGTATTTCCTGAAATCATAACACCTCCGGTCAAGGCTGATCCTCTAATACCACTTAATAGTACGGCTGGATATGAAGTATTGTCACCGGTATCAGTAAAGTCATTGTTGGTGATGGTGAAATCTTTTCCACCTGTGATATTCAATCCTCCCGATCTTCCTGAAAAATTACAATTGTCTATCAGAAAGTTGGATGTACCATTAGATCCACCGTCAAAATAGACACAAGTAGGCGTTCTACCTATGCCCATATCAGGTGAAAAATCCAGACTTCTCAGTGATACCTCTGAACAACCACGGAATTGCATAATTCTGTCATCCTGCCTGTCGGCAGTGATTTCCTTCATACCACTTCCATCCTCAATCACAATGTTAGACCCGGACAGCCCATTACTGACATCCAGATTGATACAGTTTTCTGCCCATAATACACCCTGGCTATTACCACCATATTGATTGTCTCTTATGTCGATACCGCCTGGGATTTCATCTTCAATCAAGTTGTTTATTCTGATTGCACTGAATGCACTTCTTGAATCATTACCTGAGTTCCTTAGATCATTACCCTGGATAATGACGTCTTTCGTATTTTCAGCATTAATACCCCGTCTTCTCCATTGAAGAACATTGTTCAGGATACTTACATTAGATGAATTGTTCACATTGATTCCATAACCAAAATGAGACGTAGCAGTATGAGATAGGTCCAAACCTTGGACTACGGCCTCATCAACGCCGTTTATATCTATCTGATACGCATTATTATTATTGGTTTTGGCAATCTGGATCAATGGTGTACCTGCATAGCCAGGCTCTGTTGTACCATCGATGATGACATCATCTGTTATCGTCACCGGATTGGTAGCCGTATACTGGATGAGGTGTGGTCCTGCGCCTGGAATATTGAAGTGGATATAATCCAAGCCCGGATTGGCGTTAGCATCCGTTATGGCCTGACTTAATGAACCAGCTCCAGTTTCATTCGTGTTGATAACCGTGTAGGTCATATAGGCCGGATTGTTGTTGCCCCTACCCCGCATATCAAAAGTATAGGGATCCTCATCACCATCATTGTTTTCAATCTGTACCGATCCGGTAAACAATGTATTGTTCCCTGCGTTCGGCGTGAATATAACCTGGAAGGTCATACTCTCTCCTTGCATCAAGGTGGCTGGTAATGCCTGAGATACCGTACCTAAGGTGAATACACCTCCAACGCCAGAATTCACAATGATACCCGCGGCATCAATCGTCAGATTGCTGGCATCTGAATTGGTAATCGTGAAGGTATTGGTCTTCGTAGATCCAAATGGAATACTCTCGAAGTCCGTTCCCTGTGTCACCAGTGGTGTTGTACTTCCATCAGGAATGCTTGGCATGCCCAAACCGCCAGTCACATCAATTTCCTGCGCGGAAACCGAAATGGCAAAACACAACATCATTGATGCAGTCAAAAGTGTTCTGAATGATTTCATAATATTCATTTCTAGTGTAGAGTTAGAATTGATAAACATGATAGTCTTGTTGATTTAAAAAAGGGTGTTCCCTGTTGGGAATTGATATAAATGAAAAATGCCTCTGACCAAATGATTTGGAAAGAGGCATTCTGTTTCTCTTTGTTGCGTTGTTAGAATTATTGCAGCACACAAGCAAGGCAATACAGGCCGAGATTATATTCAGAAAAAATGTGAAAATATGATTTGCTGAATCGCATATATGCGAAGAGATACTCCATTGCGGGATGCAAGGATGAATGGAATTGTCGGGTGCTATGCGTTGGTTTTCGAACAACAGTTTTAAGCGGTTTTGGCATCCAAGCAGTCGGTTTTCATTGAAGAAAATCTGTCTGCTGTTTGACTAAACTACATAATAATATGCAGATATTATGCCACGCTTTTTACATTAAAAAAATCCTAATGCTTTATCTAACCCAAAAGAAAATCTGACCCAATTGGAAATCAACCTATAACGAATAGTTAATTGATTAATATAAACTGAAAACTAATATTTGTTTACAATTTCTTTAAGTTCCGATTCCGAATGGAAGCTCTTTTCGAAGAATTTGCGCTCGGAACCCTTGTAAAATATAGTGATTGGAATAGCTCCGGACCACCTTGGATCTACCCTGTCGATCCACTCTGATTCCTTCCCGTCAAGAAGTACCACCACCTCAGATTGAATGCTATTCTTGTTCAAAAAATTGAGCAAGCGTGTCTCCAATTGACGCTCAAAATCAAGGCTGACCAAAACGACCTTTAGCTTGTCATCTTTGTAGCTTTCATTTAAGGCTTCAAAGTATGGCAACTCCTTCACACATGGCGCACACCAGGTCGCCCAAAAATTGACCGCGTACAAGGTGTCATTGTCCTTCTGAAGTATATGTTCAAAGGCATCAAATGACCTGTAAATTGTAATATCATCCATTTCCCATTCCTGAGCAGAAACAGGGTTTAAAACACAGATGACAAAAAGAAAGGAGAATATATATTTCATAATAGCAAAACGGCCGTATAATCACTTTGTTGCAGACCTGCCTAATTCAACTTATAACTCAAGCCCAGCTTGCGGACCTCATCGATAAATGCTGAATTGATATCTACCTTGAAAGCAGAGACATTGAAGTCAAGTGTCGCGCGCTCTTCAACAACCTTTACATTCAATGTATGTTGCCCGGGATTCTCTGTACATAATGTTTTCAGATTGCGAATCATATCTTCAGAAAGGGTCACTACCGGAATGCGTAATGTGAGAGACTTGGTAAGATCATCACTAACAGAGGCCAACAACCTCACATCAAACAATTTGAAGAAGCTTCTATCTGAACCCCTGTATCTTTGATGCTTTCCTACTATGTACAGGACCTGGCCAACGGATAGCAGGTTCTTGTATTTCTCATAATCTTCATTATAAAGACCGAAGTCAAAGGAACCAAAATAATCCTGAATTGTCAGTCTTGCATAACCCAAACCATTACGCTGGCTCACACCATGGAAAGCCTCGGTTACGATACCTGCCATCTTCAACTCAGTATCCATCATACGCTGGACATTATCAAGGCTGCAGTTGACATAATTCTCAAGCTCCATCTTATAGTCATCCAAAGGATGACCAGAAATATAGATACCTGTTACTTCTTTCTCCTTCTCGAGAAGATAAGATTTGATCCACTTCTCAGATTGTGGTATAGCTGGCTCTGACAACATGCTGTCACTTAGATCGCCGAATAATGAAGACTGAGAACTTTCCTTCTGACTCTGATAGCTATTGCCAAACTTAATGGCATGCTCAATGAAGGTTTCATATTTATCCGAAACCGAAAAATACTGCGATCTGAATTTACCGAAAGAATCAAACGCACCTGCATAAGCCAGGCTCTCAAGTGTCTTCTTGTTTGTCGCCCGCAGATTAACCCTTTTGGTCATATCGACAAGATCCTTGAAAGGTCCCTTCTCTCGTTCTGCAATGATCTCTTCTGCAGGACCTGAGCCCAATCCTTTAAGAGCAGACAAGCCAAAACGAATTTCACCTTTTTGATTAACCGTGAAGTTGATGCCACTCAGATTGATATCTGGTCCAAACACTGGAATGTGCATGCGCTTACATTCGCGTAGGAAGAAATTCAGTTTTGAAATATCAGACTTGTTGTGATTCAAAACAGCCGACATGAATTCTGAAGGATAATGTGTCTTCAGATAGGCCGTCTGAAAGGCAATAAAGGCATAACAAGTCGAATGTGACTTGTTGAAAGCATACGATGCGAAGAACTCCCAGTCACTCCAGATCTTTTTGATCTTATCTTCCGGGTGTCCATTGGCAAGACATCCCTCCAGGAACTTAGGATACATCTCATCAATGATCTTCTTTTTCTTTTTACCCATCGCCTTACGCAACTTATCAGCCTGGCCTTTTGAAAAGCCAGCTAATTTTTGCGAAAGCAACATCACCTGCTCCTGGTATACCGTTATACCATAGGTTTCTTCGAGGTATTCCTGCATCTCAGGAAGATCATAGGTGATCTCCTCACGTCCATGCTTCCTGTTAACGAAAGCCGGAATATACTGCAATGGTCCCGGTCTGTAGAGGGCATTCATCGCAATAAGATCCTCAAACTTGTTTGGCTTGAGATCTTTAAGGTGCTTCTGCATTCCTGGGGACTCGTATTGGAATATACCAATTGTCTCCCCTTCGTGGAAAAGCTTATACGTCTCTTGATCTTCGAGATCTACCGTATCTATATCTAACTCGAATCCTCGCGTTTCTTTTATATACTTGACAGAATCCTTAATGATGGTTAACGTACGCAAACCGAGGAAGTCCATCTTCAGTAAGCCTGCATCTTCAGCAACACTGTTGTCAAACTGGCTCACCAATAAGTCCGAATCTTTGGCCACTGAGACTGGAACAAAATTGGTAATATCATCCGGAGTGATAATAACACCGCAGGCATGAATACCCGTATTACGAATTGATCCTTCAATTCTTTTGGCAGAGCGTATCATCTGGCCTATATCATCCTCCTGCTCCGACATCTTACGGAACTGAACGGCCCTGTCCATATCTTCCTTAGAAAAGGAGTCCGCTAGCTTATCACTTATCTTTCCATCTTGAAGCACGCCACCTAATGAAGCACCCAATTGCTGTGGAAATGCTTTTGCTACTTTATCCACTTCACCCAATGGTACATTCATGACCCTCCCAACATCACGCAATGACATCTTTGCCGCCATGGTACCATAGGTAATAATCTGTGCCACCTGATTACGGCCATACTTATCAATCACATAGTCGATTACCTTGGAACGCCCTTCATCATCAAAGTCGATATCTATATCCGGCATGGATACACGCTCAGGATTCAGGAAACGCTCAAATAGCAAATCGTATTTGATGGGGTCTATGTTGGTTATACCGAGACAGTAGGCAACCGCTGAACCTGCTGCTGATCCACGACCTGGACCAACCGATACGCCCATCTGCCTTGCCGTGCTTGTGAAATCTTGAACGATCAGGAAGTATCCCGGATATCCGGAGTTGTTGATAACCTCTAATTCAAAATTCAACCTGGCCTCTACATTGGGTTGTATGGTTCCCCATCGCTTTTTGGCACCTTCGAATGTCAGATGTCTCAGGTACTGCTCTTGAGTAGTGAATCCTTGTGGTAATGGGAAGTTTGGAAGCAATACGTCTCTTGCGAGCTCCATCCCTTCCACCTTGGAATAGATCTCCATGGTGTTATCAAGCGCTTCGGGAACATCCTTGAACAGTTTTCCCATTTCGTTCTGAGTCTTGAAATAGAAATCAGAACTTGGAAAACGAAAACGCTCTTTCTCCTCAATTAAAGAGTTCGTATTGATGCAAAGCAGGATATCATGCGGTTGATAATCTTCTTCTTCAACATAGTGAGAATCATTGGTCGCAATGATCTTCACATTGTGCTTACGTGCAAAACCAATCAGAATTTGGTTGATGTCTTCCTGGCTGTATTTGGACCAGGTCTTACGCCCTTGCGCATCATATATATCGATCTTCTCAAGACCGCCATGACGCTGTAGCTCGATGTAGTAATCCTCACCAAATAGATCTAGCCACCACTTAAGTTCGTTCTCTGCTTCTTCCAGTCTGTCTTGGGCAATGAGCGCTGGCACTATGGCACCCAGGCAACAGCTTGTAGCTATTAGCCCTTCATGATATTGCTCTACCAATTCCTTATCGATCCTTGGAAACTTTTGATACATGCCCTCTATGAATCCGAGAGAGCACAGCTTGATCAGGTTTTGATAGCCTTTCTGATTTTTTGCCAGGATGAGCTGATGGTAACGTCTATCTCTCTCTCCTTTGCTTCGGCTGAAAGACTTAAGGTGTCTGTCTTCTACGAGATAAAACTCACAACCTACAATAGGTTTAAGTCCTCTTTTATTGGCTTCCGAAACAAATTTGAAAGCCCCAAACATGTTACCGTGATCTGTTAGCGCGACACCTTTCTGCCCGTCGTTTACTGCCTTGTCCATCATCTTTCCGATGTCGGAAGCACCATCCAATAGAGAATATTGGGTATGGCAATGAAGGTGACAAAACTCAGGCATAAATATGTTTTTTAGAAGGCAGCTGTAATGCTGCTAGGGTTCAATCTAAAAGGAAATTTAAAATTATGGTTTTTTATATGTATTCAAAAGCCCTAATTAAGGATTCATCAATAAATGAACCTGCTTGCGCTTAGAAAGGTTTCTTTAAGCCTGTATTATAATACCGCTTTGGCATCTGGATTGATCCTTGGGCCTTAGAATGGCTCTGCAGCCTCCAAAGACATTATTGAGTCAGAAAATTAGTTGACTACTTATTCGATTTGTTAAGATAGTTAGTCAATGCCATTGACATCGATGGACTCTCAGGTGTAGGGGCTTGGATATTGATTGTCAATCCACGCTCTTCCACAGCCTTACTGGTCGATTTGCCATATACGGCCAACCTGGTCTTGTTTTGTTTGAAGTCAGGGAAATTCTCATAGAGTGATTTGATACCCAATGGACTGAAAAACACAAGACAATCGTAGGTGATATCTTTTAGGTCTGAAAGGTCGCTGCTCACTGTTCTGTACATCATCGCCTCCTTGAAATCAATCTCCTTTTCTTCAAGATATTTTACCACGTCTTGTGAACCAAGGTTCGAACATGGAAGTAGAAACTTCTCATTGTCCTTATGCTTGTTAAAAGATGCTTCGAGGTCATGAATCTTTCTAACACCTACAAACACTTTACGCTTCCTGTAGACGATAAATTTCTGGAGATAATTAGCGATGGCTTCGGAAAGACAGAAATACTTGGTCTGCTGAGACATCTTGACGCGCATCTCTTCGCACATTCTGAAAAAGTGCTCGATAGAATTCTTACTGGTAAAGATGATAGCCGTAAAATCATCTGGACGAAGCCTGTTCTTTCTGAATTCCTTCTCTGATACAGGCTCAACATGTATGAATGGACGCCAATCAATCTTAATACCCCATTTCTTCTCAATGTCGAAATAGGGAGACCTTTCCGGTTTTGGTTGGGAAATCAGAATTGAATCAATTCTATTATAAGATTCCTTTGGGTTTGAATCCGCTTTTGAAGCCATATAAATGCCAGCCAATTTTTTTTCAAACAATATCCCTCAACATACCATAAATAATAAGCCAAGGTGAAAATTCAAAGGCGCAAAAATACAGAAAAAAATGGAATATGTGCTGACTCAGGTATTTTCTGGCGATGCCAAGTCCTTTATAATACCTTGAAATCAGAAACAGCGTAAATATCAGTATTCCAAACAATCCAAGAGATCGAATCCAACTGTCAGGACCAAAGAGCAAGATTACATTCAAAGCCAGATAAAAAGGAGCAATAAAATTATATATCGTATTGATAGTGAAGCTATAAGTATCGGCTTCCTTATTGAATTCATAGAGTCTTGAAAACACCGACAGGACGATATGTTTGCCGACCATAAATACTGAAACCCACATCAATACATTTAAAAACCCAGCTGTAAAACTTGAAAATATACTTCCGGCAACCAGGAATATGAAGAGACTCAAGTTGATGAGAAACAGCAAGTATCCACATATATAGATCAGTGATAAGCCTTTATTTTCCTCATATGCCTTTTGACGCATCAGGTTTTCATTAAATAATGTCCTTGCAAGCATATAAATATGGCTCTTTCGACGCACCAGAATGAAAGCCAGCAGAGACATGGAAAAAATGACAATCCATAGCGGGAGATATGTGATTGAAATGCTCTCTTCGGCTTCCCTGTTGGTTGTGGCCAGCCTTTCTATTTCTTCATATTGATTTTTTCTGATCGGAATATGGGAAACCGAAAACGGGTTTTCATCCTGGATCTTGGTATCCAGTGCTGGTAATGCTTCAGAAATGGTGTCGATTTCAATCTGCACACTGTCATTCCTTTCTATATCAAAAGGATTTATGCCTGATTGGGCATATAATTGCAATGATAGCATGAAGAGAATAGCGACTGAAATGAAAAATTTCATCCTGCAAAACTATTAATAAAAAGGCGAAAGCAGCATGCCAAATGAATTGTTAATGAATGGTCAAGGCAATCAAAACCAGGCCACAAAGCGTTGAGCTTTGCAAATATTCTAAGATATTTGAAACATGCCAGGCAATACGATACGTGTTATACTGATTTTTGGCACACTTGCGATCTGCGGTGTTCTCTTGTTTCAGTCATTTTGGTTGATTGAAACCTGGACCATTAAGAATGAGACATTTGACAACCAGGTTATGAAATGCCTGAGGGATGTTGCCAATAAGATCGCCGATGTCAATGAGACTGAATTACCAAAAAGTAATCTCATACAGAAGCGCTCTTCCAACTATGCAGTCAATGTCAACAGCGCCATTGATGCCAATATTCTTGAAGATTTCCTGGTACGTTCATTTGATGAAGCTTCTCTGAATACTGTCTTCGAATATGCCGTATATGATTGTGCCAATGATCAACTGGCCTATCACAATCTGTGCAATCTTACCACAGGACAGGAAAATTTTGTCAGATCAGAAAACCTGCCCACCTTTGATGATCTCATTTATTACTTCGTCGTCAGTTTCCCCAAACGCAATAGTTACCTTATCAATGATCTAGGCTCCAACATTCTGTTTAGCTTAATCAGTATCCTGGCTGTATTAATGTTCATGTATGCCTTATGGGTAATCCTGAGACAACAAAAGCTTACAGACCTACAGAAAGATTTCATCAACAATATGACACATGAATTCAAAACGCCAATATCTTCAATCAAGATAGCATCAGATGTTATCATGAGCGAGGGGGGTGAGCAAAATGCCAGAATAAAGCAATATGCTGGGATTATTAAAGAGCAAAACGAGAGGCTTAATAATCAGGTAGAAAAAGTACTTAATATAGCCAGACTCGAAAAGGACCAGTTTAAACTCAAGTTGGAGCAAATTGACTTGATAGCGCATGTCAACAGAATAAAGGGGATGGAAAAGATCAAGTTTGACAAAGCGGGCGGCAATCTGGAAGTGGATACCGAATTACAAACGGCTTTGATTGCAGCTGACAAACTTCACCTCACAAATGTGATTTCCAATATTTTGGACAATGCCATTAAATATTGTGATCGAACACCTGAAGTGGTGATGCGCGTCAAAGAAATTAAATCAGGATATAGTCTCAGTATTGCAGATAATGGGATAGGCATTGAAAAAGACAACATCAAAAAGATATTTGAAAAATTCTACCGCGTTTCTACAGGAAATGTGCATAATGTAAAAGGCTTTGGCTTAGGCTTGTATTATGTTAAAAATATAAGTGATGCCCATGGATGGAAATTAGATATGAATTCAAGGCCAGGACAAGGGACAGATTTTATAATTGATATACCAGTAAACGACTAAATAAACAAGGATGCCACATATACTCTATGTTGAAGATGATGAAGTTTTGGGATTTGTTACCAAAGACAATCTTGAACTTAACGGTATGCGTGTAAGCCATGCAAAAACAGGATCAGAAGCCATCAATTTCTTTCGTAATGACCAGTTTGATCTATGCCTTATCGATGTGATGCTGCCAGAGATGGACGGCTTTGCGGTGGCAGAAGAGATACGAAGCAGGCACTCAGAAATTCCTATAATTTTCCTGACAGCAAAGTCTCTTAAAGAAGATAGAATTAAAGGTTTGAAGTTGGGCGCTGATGATTATATTACCAAACCGTTCAGCATAGAAGAGTTGTTGTTAAAGATTCAGGTATTCCTAAAACGGAAATACATAGCTGGTGAACAAGAGAGCAAACATCTTCGTATTGGAAAATATGAGTTGGATACCGACAATCTTCAACTCAAGCTGGGTAATAACAGCAGTCAAATGACAAAGAAAGAAGCTGAACTCCTAAAGTTGTTGATCCAAAACAAGAATAAAATCATCGAAAGATCGACCATCCTGGAAAGAGTGTGGGGAGAAAATGACTATTTCATGGGCCGAAGTATGGATGTGTTTATAAGCAGATTGCGCAAGTACTTAAAAGAAGATATTGATATCAGCATCGAAAATATACATGGTGTTGGATTCCGACTAAACGAGAAATGATCCTCTAAACGATGATTAGTCCCTCTTCCTTATCTCCTATTTTTAAGGCCTCCCCTTTCTGATATCGGAATCCTGTTAACCAGCAGAGCAATGCGTCGAATTGGTGCCAGTTGTCGAGCATCGCATCAAGTTCATAGGGCAACAAAGACAATAATTGTTCTACAGCCTGGTCCGACAATTTGCTTTTCTTATTGTAGAGCTCACCCAGCTTGAGCACCTGTCGCGCTAACATCCCCGGATAACATTCGATAAACTCTGCTTTATTATAGCCTTTGTCTAATGCCATAGCTCTGGCTGTAAGGCCTCCCAAAAACATGGGTGACATGGCTTTGCATTCGCGATCACAAAGTCTGTAGAAATAGTCCTCTCCCTTTCCGAAGTAGGCAGCCGGTAAACTTAAAGGCGCATCTAAAAAAACCATTTCTGGTTTCAAATTATCACAATGATCCAGTATCCATCTGTCAGCGTCTTTCTTCTTGACACTTTGAACAATCTGGAGTCTATCGGATTCCAAATAGGCGATTACGGTTGTCCCAGCTATTTTGGAGCCATAATCTATTCCAAAGAAGTCGAGAGACGCCATATTAAAGATCACCCAGTTGAGGTCTTAAAATAACTTCCTCAACGACAGCAGATGGAGACATCAACATGAGGGCCCAGACTGTCTCAGCTATATCGTAGGCCTGCATGAGTCTTTCTTCTGGAAGATCAACACCAGCCCATGAATTGGACCATGTTGCTCCAGGCATAATGGTCGTTACCTTAATACGCGTTGGCTTCAATTCCTCTCTGAGAACTTTAGAAAATCCTCTGAGAGCAAATTTGGAAATGCTGTAAGAGCCGCCGTTTGGATAGGCCATAAAGCTGGCGATTGAAGCCATATTAATAATGTAAGCCTGTTCACTGGCTTGCATAGCTGGAACTATGAGCCTTGTCAAATGATAGGCGCTGTAGAGGTTTGTTTCAATCATCGATTCAAGCGCACCGTCTTCTTCCTTTAGAATCTCACCAGGTATAAACAAACCCGCATTATTGATCAGAATATCAATTTGATCAAAGCATTGCAGGCAGAATTGGCCGAAAGCAACTGTATCTGCTTTCTTGGATAAATCAGTGGCTTTGAAATGCACTTCAATATCCGGATTGATATCTATCAAAGCCTGTTTGGTTTGCTCTAGATCGACCTCAGATCTGGAACATATGACCATATTGATCCCGTTCTCTGCAAATTTCTCTGCTATGGCCCTTCCTATTCCTTTGGACGCTCCGGTTATAATTGCATTCATAATTCCTTTTTTTCAAAAATAGACCAATATGTAAAGATGACAGCAACATCATTGACATAATTGGAATTTATCATAGGTAAAGATTACTTTCGCATTCTAAACATGTCTGGCCATTAAAATGCTATATCACATAGGAAGGTTCATTATGTGGCATTCCATGATCTTCAGGAAGCCCGAGAATTGGTCTATGTACTACAAAGAGACAGTGCGCCAGATGTACGATATAGGTATAGGCTCGCTGATGATCATCTTTGTAGTGAATATATTTATCGGCGCCGTTACCGCAGTTCAATTTACCTATCAACTTTCCGGAACATTTATTCCACGATACTACATTGGATATATCGTTAGAGACATGGCCATCATTGAATTGGCGGTTACCTTTACATCAATCATTCTGGCTGGTAAGGTTGGCTCGAATATGGCTTCTGAAATCGGAGGTATGCGCCAGAAAGAGCATATAGATGCCATGGAAATCATGGGTGTGAATACATCTTCCTATTTGGTTATGCCTAAGATAATAGCAGCACTTATTGTCATTCCTATCTTGGTATCTATAGCCGCTTTTGTAAATATTGGCGGTGGGTACATTGCCACCATATATGCTGAAAGTTTTTCGCATGAAGAATTCATTCAGGGACTCAGATCATTCTTCAACCCGCATAATGTAAAGATGATGTATGTCAAGTCCTTTGTGTTCTCATATATACTCACATCAATAGCTTGTTACCAGGGTTATTTTGTGAAGGGAGGTAGTATTGAATTGGGTCATGCCAGTACACGTGCTGTGGTATTCGGTATCATTTGCATTTTGATCGCAGATTATTTCATCGCAGTAATATTGACCGGCTGATGATTAAAGCAGAACGCATATTCAAGTCATTTGATGAAAATGAGGTACTCAAGGGTATTGATTTTACTTTTGAAACAGGTAAGTCCAATCTTATCATTGGTAAATCTGGTGCTGGTAAAACTGTTCTTCTTAAAATATTGGTGGGCTTATTCAGACCAACAAGCGGAGCCGTCTGGTATGATGACAGAGATCTCTGCCTTATGAATAAGCGGGAGTTGTTAAAACTGCGCATGGAAGTAGGCATGCTTTTCCAGGGCAATGCTTTGTTTGACTCTATGACAATAGAGGAGAATATCAGGTTTCCGTTGGACATGTTTTCCAACATGACCCTTAAGGAAAAACAAGACAGGGTTAACCTTTGTCTGGAAAGAGTAGAACTTGAAGGCATCAACAACAAATTTCCTTCAGAGATTTCAGGAGGTATGCAGAAGCGTGTTGGTATCGCGAGGTCGATTGTTCTCAAACCAAAGTACCTTTTTGCAGATGAACCCAATTCAGGTCTTGATCCGAAAACAGCAATCAGAATAGACGAATTATTGACTTCGATTACCCAGGATAACCAGATCACCACGATCATCAATACCCATGATATGAACTCTGTAATGGAGATCGGTGATAATATTTGTTTCTTGCACGAAGGCAGACTTGAATGGCAGGGCAATAAATCTCAGGTTCTTGAGAGCGAAAATAATACCTTACAGGAGTTTATCTTCGCCAGTCCTTTCCTTCAAAAACTTAAAAAAGCAGCGCTTTCCAGCGATAAATCGATTTAATACGTATTGGCCTAACTTTCCCGAATTGGCCTTCGGATATTAACTAATTTGCAAATTCATTTGAACAGGCTTTGATTCTGGATTCCTACATACGTACCTATAGGGGATTGTCAAAAGACATCTGGTTACTCTCACTGGTGATGTTCATCAACAGGAGCGGGGCTATGGTATTGCCATTCCTGAGTATCTATCTGAATCAATTCATGGGTCTGAGCTTGGGGCAATGCGGTATTGTCATGGCATGCTATGGATTGGGCTCTGTATGTGGCGCTTTTCTGGGTGGTGTTCTTACAGATGAGATCGGATTCTACAAGGTTATGCTATGGAGCCTTCTCGGGACCAGTGTTTGTTTCTTTGTGGTCATGAATCTTTCGGGATATTTACCACTGTGTTTGGGTTTTTTCACCATCAGTTTTATAGCTGATCTGTTTCGACCAGCCAACCTGACAGCCATCGAAGCTTTTTCAAAGCCTGAAAATCTCACAAGATCAATAGGCTTGATACGTTTAGCCATTAACCTGGGTTATGCTTTTGGACCATTCCTAGGAGGTTATATAGCTTCGCTCCTGGGTTACAGTTTTCTCTTTGTGTTCAACGGCTTATCTGTACTCATTGCGGGCTTTTTCTTTTTCTATTTCTTCAGGAACAAAAAACAACGCGTGGAGCAATCTGAAGAAGAGGAGATGGAGATCAAGAAACAGCCTTGGCAGGATATGCCCTATCTGAGCTTCCTGTTTTTCTGGGGCTGTGTCATCATCGTGTTCTTTTTACTTATCTATCTGATTCCTTTATACTACAAGACAGAATTGGGCTTCGATGAATCTGTGGTGGGTTTATTAATGGGTTTGAACGGTTTGATAATATTCTTAATCGAGATGCCCCTCATTTATGTCTTGGAAAAATATCTCAAATCCATCGATCTGGTTGTGATTGGAAGCATACTAATTGGGCTGGGAATGATTTCATTTCTGGTATTCAGCAATGCCTGGGTGGCATCACTTGTGTTCATCTTATTCATCACCTTGGGTGAGATATTAAGTTTTCCATTCAGCAACACTTATGCTATGAGTTTCGCCAATGAAAGAAACAGGGGTAAATACATGGGATTCTATACGATGACATTTTCTATCGCTCATGTGATAGCACCATTGTTCTGGTTGAAATATGCAGAAAGCTCAGGATATTATATGATCTGGATACTGAGTCTGATAATCTGTTTGTTGGCAAGTGGAATGATGTACTACATTTATTGGAGGGGCCAAAAAATGCGAATAGCCCAAGTTCTGTAACTCAGGCTATTTCGACTAAGGTCTCAAAATAAGAAAACTACATCTTTATATAAAAGCCACAAATGGGCTATATAATCATATCAATAACAACACGTATATATATTGGACTGAGATTGATCGTCTTGACTGCTAAGTTATACAGTTATAACCCAATAGTCAATCATTTTAACGAAAATATTATAAAAAAGTTTCATATAAGTCATTTAGTTAAATCTTTTTGGCTTTTTGACCAATCTTCCTGCTTTTGGAATAGCATTTCTTAACATGCTAGCGACTACATAAATCAATATATTTGCACTCCCTATGAGTAAGCAGGTAATATTTTATTTAATCGACGGTGCGCGACCGGACATTCTCAAGAAGCTGGCAGCACAGAACATCATTCCCAACATCAAAAAGTATTTGATGGATGAAGGGACATTCGAAATAGGAACCACTTGTTTTCCTTCGACTACAGGTCCAGCATATTTGCCTTTTTTGACAGGACAATTGCCAGGAGCTCATGACATCACTGGAATTCGCTGGTTTGATAAGGAGGCTTATTTTAAAGGCCGATGGAAGCGTAATTCAATGCGTTCATATTGTGGCTATGAAGCCAAATACTTCAATGATGATATGAATGCAGACTACCCTTCCCTTCTAGAAATCTATCCTAAAAACTTTAACATCTATAATATGATCACAAAAGGTGTTAAAGACGAAAATGACCTGACTCAAAAACAAAAGTCAAAATTATATTTCAACGCACATTTCAAGCATACACACCATATCGTCGATGAGATCGGACATGGTCATCTGATGACGGCTCTGGACAAAGACTTTGATTTTCTCTTTGCTGTTTTTCCAAGTATAGATTGGGATTCACATACCTATCATTACGAAGATGAAAAAACCATTGAAGCATACAGAATAGCAGATAGAAGTTTGGGTGAAGCTGTAGATAAATTGAAGTCATTGGGTAAGTGGGACGATACGCTGATCGTGATGGCCAGCGATCACGGATTGACATCTACACACAGCCACCTGGATCTGGGTAAGTTTTTTAGAAAAAATCGTTACCGCGTACTTGAATACCCTACCATTTGGACGATAGCGCCAAAAGTAAGCGTCTTCATTTCTGGCAATTCATTTGCAACGATCAGCTTCCTTGACCAGAAACCTCTTTACCATAAAGAAGCGCTCTATGCTAAGCACGGCCAGGTGATGGACAAACTGGTAGGTGATGAGGCGATTGATTTTGTTGTTATGCGTAAATCGGAGACATCCCTTGCTGTAATCAATCAAGATGGTGAAGCTGAGATTCTCGTAAATGATGGCAAACTACAATATAAAAGTCTCACTGCTAACCCATTTGGCATAGCGGATACTTCAGATTGGTTAGATTATACAGAAGCATTTGATCACTGTTATAATTCTGACTACCCGGATGCGCTTGTTCAGTGCAAACAATTATTTGAGAGCAAGCGCAGTGGTGATGTGGCCATATCGGCGAACGTAGGATATGATTTGAGAGATTTCTGGGAGATTCCCGAGCACAAAGGATCCCATGGATCTCTTCATAAAGACCATATGTTGGTGCCATTGTTACTGAATAAAAAGCTGCTTGACAAACCTGTGCGGACAACAGAAATATTCAGCCTTATTAAAAACTACCTCGATGGAGAATAAGCCCGAACAGGATCTGAAAGTATCGAAGGTCTTTAACAAGCAGACCATCAAGAAGGGTCTGATCTATTTCCTTTCGATTTCTATTCTTACCCTGGTAGGCATATTCCTCTACACCAATACAGGAAATACCTTAGAGGTATGGAGCAAACTCCAATTTCATTATTTTCTCTTGGCCCTATTCCTTCTTTTTCTTGATCTCTATATCGGAGCCTGGAGGAACCACATATTTGTCAGAAAATTCCACCCGGGCAAATCGCAGTGGATTAGTTTTCGCGCCAATCTGGCCAATATATTTATGGGAGCCGTTACGCCTTCACAGTCTGGTGGTGGAATAGCGCAGTTCTATGTTTTTTATAAAAATGGAATCACGCTTCCCAATGCGATCACGATCAGTTTTATGAATTGGATATCTACCATTGTGTTTTTTCCAATATCAGGATTGATCGCTTATGAGATACTCAAGGAAAATATCCCTGAAGGATTCATATCCTATCTCGCCAAATTTGGATTCAGCGTATTCACAAGCCTTATGGTGGTCATCATCGTCGCCTTATTCTTCCCACAGTTTATAGGCATGCTGATCCATCAACTGGCTTTGCTTATTGGGCGCATCAATAAGAAATGGAGAGACAAGCTTGACCAATGGGGCCAGAAAGCCAAAACAGGTTTGGTTGATTACAGAAATAAATGCAAGAATATTCTGAAGAATAACCCGTTCCTTATGGTGTGGAGTTTTCTGTTAACCATCCTGCTTTACATGAACAAATATTTTATTGCCTATATCCTGATACTGGCAATGGATATTTCTGCGGACATAACCGTCATCATGGCCATCCAAGCCATTATATATCTCTTGCTATATTTTGCCCCAAGTCCTGGTGGTAGTGGCATTGCCGAACTGAGCATTGCCGGTTTGATGGCAGGTGTTATCAGCGAATCCTATATCGGTACGTTTACACTGCTGCAAAGAAGCTTCTTGATTTTCATTCCTGCCATTATCGGTGCCTTTGTTGTCCTGAGAGAACTTAATAAAGTAGAAAGTTGAGAATGGAGAGAAGTGGAGAAGTGGATTGAAGTGGAATTGAAGTGGAGAGTTGAGAGTGGAGAGTTGAGAGTGTTTACTTATTGGGGTGTTGAGTATTCTTTATAAAAGCTAATGAAGAGTCCTATTAGAGAATTAAGCTTAGAGTTATCACTCATGAGTTTAAAAATCTTTAAAGAATGTGAGAAGCAAAATGAGTACATACTTTCTAAACAGTTTCTAAGGTCAAGCACCAGTATAGGCTGCAAATGTGGCAGAGGCAATAGATTCAGAATCTAAAAAAGATTTTATTCATAAAATGTCGATAGCATTAAAGGAAGCGAGAGAAACGGACTACTGGATAGAATTATTTGAAAAAGGGGAGCTCGTGAAAGTAGAATTGAAATTATTCAAAAGTAAATTAATTGAGGTAATTGCTCTTTTAACTTCAATAGTCAAAACATCAAAGTCAAGATACTCCTGAGTTTCCATTCTCAACTCTCAACTCTCAATTCTCTTTCCACTCTCCATTCTCAATTTTTTTTATATTCAAGACATGAAACATCTAATCCCCATTATATTTCTATGTCTTGCCATTAATCTATTACATGCACAAGATTGTGGTCATATTCCAACCACCGCTGATGATATACGCATACATGAAAATTTAAAGCATTTAGAACATTCGAAAAACAACGATGTAATATATGTGCCTGTACAGTTTATCATTGTTTCCAATCAGTTTGGAGATGGTGCTGTGGCAGAATCAGAAGTGGTTGAATCATTGTGCCTTTTGAATAATTATTTCGATACCATTGGTATACGATTCTACATGCATGACAATTTCAAATATATCATCAATCAGGATATCTATGCACAGGAAACTCTTGGATCAAGTGGTGTGGTCGCACAGTTTCTGGCCAATAAAGTAAATCATGCTGTTAATATATTCATTGGTGGTGAATTGGGAACAGGTAATTCCGGCTACTATACATCCAATGCTGATGTCATATATATGGACAAGCGATATGTCAATGGTCAGGATGTTATACTGGCGCATGAAATGGGGCATTTCTTCAGCCTGAGACATACCTTCTATGGGTGGGAGGACACTACTTATAATCCTTCTGCGCCAACACCAACACAGATATTCTACAGAGGAGCGTTCAGACAGGTAGAGTTGGTCGATCGTGCTGAAAATTGTGCAATCGCTGCAGATCTTCTGTGCGATACACCATCCGACTACATAACGGATTGGAATGGTGGCTGCAACTATACTGGTGGCGCAGTGGATCCGAATGGTGTAGCTATTGATCCGGATGAAAGAAATATCATGGCTTATTACAGCTTTAGTGGATGCTCAGAATATATTTTCAGCCGGGAGCAGATTGATCTTATGTTGACAGATCTGGACAGGCGTTCCAATATTATGGTCCAGGATTCTGTTGAGGACAATCCGGTTGCAAGCGCACCCGTGCTAGAATACCCCCTAGAAGATGAATTGGTTTTTGAATTGGAGAATGCCAATTTCGAATGGTCAGAGGTGCAGGGTGCTGACTATTATGTTTTTGAATTGTCCTTCGTGCCCAACTTTGTAACAACAATCAATTCGATCTACACATCTGATAACAGCATCACCATTGATGGTCTGTTCAACAATTTTACATATTACTGGCGTGTATCAGCTGTAAGCTTTCTGGATCCGTGCAATCCTGTTCAGAGTGCCGTATACAGATTCGAAACCGACAATACAGCCTCCACCGAATTTCTGCTTATGCAGGAATTTCAAATCAAATCAAATCCTGTATCAGATATACTTGAAATTACAGGGAATACCAACAAACTGGATTACGCTTCAGTAATAGATGAATCAGGAGCAAGTCTGCTTTACTTTAAGTCGGGTGTGAAAAATGTTATTAATGTGGAACAACTGGATGCTGGTCTATACTATCTAATCATTGGTACAAAAGAGCATAAAAGAACACTGCGGTTTGTAAAAATCTGATTGGATGTTGCTAAATTAAAGAAGCCTAACAAAAAAAGACTATGAAAACAATACCACAATTACTCGTCACCTTACTTATAATATCTTCAAGCCTGAATGCACAGGTGTATGTTGACGCTTCTGCAACGGGAGATAATAATGGCACAAGCTGGGCCAATGCCTATAACAATCTGAATGATGCGCTTTCGTTAACAACAGCATCAGATATTTGGATTGCCGAAGGGGAATACAAGCCCACACAAATAGATACAGCAACATATTACAAACTGGGTGCGGCTCATAATATATATGGAGGCTTCCAATCGGGCGATGCTTCTTTATCTGATCGAGATCCAGAAAATAATATCACATTACTCAATGGGGATATAGCTGGAAATGATGACCCTTCCGACATAAGTGTCAATAAAGATGATAATGCCGTTCACCTTATATATATCGATGATCAAATTGGCCACGTAATGATCGATGGTGTTCACTTTAGAAATGGAACGGCACTAACCAACAATGACAATGGAGAATCTAACTTTCAGTTAAGGGGTGGTGCGATATATTCTTTGAGTCCATTGTCCTTGAACAATTGCTCTTTTGAAAGCAATACTGCATTATCAGGAAGTGCAGTCTATATCTTACAAGCGGACGAAGGGGCTATTGCCAATTGTACCTTCACAAAAAACTTCTCAACATCTCAGGCTGGAGGACTTATGCTGGCAACCTGTTCCGGTGTCTCAGTATCAGATTGCACTTTCGAAGACAATGATGTCAACAGAGGCGCACTTTATACTCTGCAATGTTCTGATATTGATGTAAGTGATTGCTTTTTTGTCAACAATACAGTCATTCCTGGTGCCTTTGGAAGTGGCGGTTACTTCAATTGGCAAAGCGTAAATATTAATTTGACAGATTGCTGGTTTGAAGGTAACGTATCAGAAAATGCAGGTGCTATCTACTCAGATGGAAGGGAGATCAGTGGAACGAATCAACTGAATTTGACACGTTGTCAATTTCTTAATAATAACGTTGCAAACTTTGGCGGTGCTGTCTACATCTACGAAGGTCAAGCCATTCTATCCAGTTGTGTGTTTGAAAACAACAATGCCAATAACGCCGGCGCCATGTATATAGACAATTCAATTGCTTCCATCACAGATTGTTTCTATGTAAACAACAGATCCAATGGTTTTGGTGGTGGACTATATGCATTTGAAGGCAGTTATGATTGTCACAGAAATACATTTACCGGGAACAATGCCAATAATGCAGGAGGTGCTTATTTCAGAGCGGCTTCAGTAGATATTGAAGAATGCTCTTGGACCAACAATGTAGCCGAAAGCTCTATGGATGATGAAACACCTTTTGGGGCAGGACTCTATATAAGTCTCTGCACATATGAAATGAGGGATTGTAATTTCACTGGTAATATATCCGATTACAGTGCCGGAGGACTATACTCTGCAAGCAGCACTTACGTGATTCGTAATTCCAATTTCGTAAGCAACCTGGCAACTTTCGGTGCTGGTTGTCTTAATTATAATGAAGACAACGCAGGCAAGTATGAGAATTGTAGTTTCCTTTCAAACCAATCATTTACTAGTGGCGCAGGAGCAGGAGTTGGCTTCCAGGCTGCTGTAGAGTTTGAAGGCTGTATCTTTTCACTAAACAATGCAGATTTTGGTGCAGGTTTGTTTGCGCAAAATAATGAAACATCTGTTTCTATAAAATCCTGCGAATTCAGAGATAACAGTGTAGCTAATACAGGAGGTGCAATGAGTGCATCTGCCTCAATATTTGTAAACATCGAAAACACCTTGTTCAGCGAAAATAGCGGAGACAGTGGGGGGGCTTTAAATTATGGTGCTGACTCATTGCGTGTAGGTGGATTAAATATTGACAAGTGTATTTTTGAAAATAATGTGGCTTTCACACAAGGTGGCGCTATTAATTTGTTTAATGTAAACATGGGTCAGATTAGCAGTTCCCTTTTCTATTCCAATGAAGCTCAGGGGGGAGCCGGTGGTGCGATCATCAATAATGGATTTGATATTAACGAGGGACCATCGAACTCAAGTTTACATCTAGTGAATAATACAATTGCAGATAACAATTCCGGACTAGGTGCTGGAATAGCACAATTCCAATCTGGTAGTAGCACCGCTAATATTTCATTCCTGAATAATATACTTTTCAATTTTAATGGTTTGGATTACGAAGTTGAAGGCGGAAACCCTACAACTGAATCACTAGGTGGCAATCTATCAGTATATGCTGAACTATCGAATATATTCAATGCCACCAACGATGTCGTACAAGTCGATCCAAGTTTTGTAGATCAGCTAGGCAGAGATTACAGGCTAAATAATGGAAGTCCTGCTATTGACAGTGGTGTTGATGCAGGTGCTCATGAAACCGATCTCGATGGATTACCGATCATGGGAACGGTAGATAAAGGATGCTATGAAAACCAAATGTCTACAAGTACCAGCAATTTACTTGATATTCAGGGCATCAGCCTACTACAGAATCCAACATCTGACAGGATAGCATTTGAAATTGAATCGGCTTTTCAGGGGGCTGTCAGAGTGACTTTGATCAACACCATGGGGCAGAATGTAAGTCAACACATTTTCAACAAGGTATCCGGAAGAGACATCTTTGAATTTAATGTCAGCGATCTTAATCCAGGTCAGTACTTTTTAATGTTCCAGATGGGGAATGTGGTAGGGTCGAAGAAAGTTGTCTTGAATTGAAAATTGAAAATTGAAAATGGAGAGTGGAAAGTGGAAAGTGGAAAGTGGAAAGTGTTTACTTATTGGGGTGAAGAGTATTCTTTGTAAAAGCAATGAAGAGTCCTATTAGAGAATTAAGCTTAGAGTTATCACTTATGAGTTTAAAAATCTTCAAAGAATGTGAGAAGCAAAATGAGTATATACTTTCTAAACAATTTCTAAGGTCAACCACTAGTATAGGTGCAAATGTGGCAGAGGCAATAGATTCAGAATCTAAAAAGGATTTCATACATAAAATGTCGATAGCATTAAAGGAAGCTAGAGAAACAGACTACTGGATTGTATTATTTGAAAAAGGGGAACTCGTAAAAATTGAATTGAGATTATTCAAAAGTAAATTAAGCGAAGTAATTGCGCTATTAACTTCAATAATCAAAACATCAAAGTCAAGAAACTCCTGAGTTTTCACTCTCCATTCTCAACTCTCAACTCTCCATTCAAAGGGGTGCCCAAGGGGGGAGTCGAACCCCCACGCCCATACGGACACATGGCCCTCAACCATGCCTGTCTACCAATTCCAGCACTTGGGCAAATTAAACAGGACCACAAATATATTTTAATTCCAGAAATAAAGCACAAATAATAAAATGCACTGCGGCATGGCTGATTGTCAAAAGTAATTGAACATGAAGCCCTGCAAAACGTTGAAAACATGATATGTACAAAGACCTGATAAAAGGCATAGAAAACAGACTACAAGAGCCACTTCCCGGTTGGGAAGCGCAGCAAATTCTTTCACCTATAAAGACGAGGGAATACAGACAGCATAGAGAAGATGCCAAGCAAGCTGGTGTTAATATTCTGCTATACCCAGACACTCAAGGACAATTGGAAATGTTCTTTATCAAACGTCCTAATCTTAATCCCAATGACAAGCATGGTGGCCAGATCAGTTTTCCGGGTGGACAGATGGAAGATGGTGATCATGACCTAGTACAGACTGCAATCAGGGAGACTTATGAAGAGATTGGTGTTCCTCCTGATGACATGAAGGTATTGGGTAAACTTAGTCCCTTATATGTATTTGTAAGCAACTTTCACGTTCAACCAGTTGTGTCCTATATTGATTACAAACCCGAACTTAATCTTCAGGAATCTGAGGTCGAATATGTATTATCAGAAAAGTTGAGTTATTTCCACTCCAATGAAGCGCTTGCATATACAGATTATAAGGTTCGAAATATTATAATGCGGGACATGCCTCACTATAAGCTGCAAAATCATATCTTGTGGGGCGCCACTGCCATGATTACATCTGAATTTGTACATCTGGTAAGGGGGCTTTGAAAACCCAACGCTTTCTTTTGAAAGACCAAATTCAAAAAGAATATAGCTTCAACCTAGATCGTACGATTAACAGCCTTGTTGTTGTCATCAGCATTGGTATTGTTGCACACCTCATCTTCCTGTTGTTAACCAATGACGAGAATGTCTTATCCTATCTTTCGAATATCAAATTGCCATATGTACTTCTTATTCTGGCTTGCCTTATGGCCAATTGGATTGGACATGCCACACGCTTGGTGATCTGGACCAGATATCTGAAGCAACAATTCAAATTTAGAGATGCGTTGCGTATCGCTATCTATACCGAACTGGGTGCAGCCATAACCCCTACCCTCATCGGCGGAGGTCCCATCAAGTTTGCATTGATGATCCGGAATAAACTGAGCACAGGAAAAGCAGGGTTTCTAACCCTACTTAATGGCTTGGAAGACTTTATTATGTATTCTACCGTTTTGCTAATAGGTTTTTTTCACGCAAGATCCAGCATATTCAAAATTGTGGGATCCGTGGTTAACTCGTTCAAGAATAATCTAGGAAAGGGTGCGCTGATTGTCGCAGGATTGTTTGTGCTTTGGTTCCTGTTCAGAAAAATTAATTACCTGTCTGAATTTCGTTTTATACCGGAAAAGTATCGCAAAGCCTTTTCCAGATTGATCAATGAGATGAAAGGCGGTTGGCATGAAATGCTGCACAGTTTCAATCAAGTGCGAAAAGACGGTTTGAGATATCTGCTGGTGAGTGTCTTCATCCTATTTCTTCAATGGACTTGTAAGTTTACGGTTCTGATATTATTACTTACGGCACTGGGTATAGAGTTTAAACCATTCCAGGTTTATATTCAACAATGGATAGTGTACCTCACAATGATTTTCATCCCGACTCCCGGTGCATCCGGTGGAGCGGAAGCCACTTTCTATTTAATATTTGAAAAACAACTGCCCAAGCATCTCTTACCCCTCATTACTTCTACATGGAGATTTTTCATGTATTACCTCATGCTTTTTATCGCAGTATTCCTTGTACAGTTCATTCCATACCCCGGTGAAAAAAGGAAAAATAAAGCAGATACTACGCTTACTCAATAAACACCCACGCTTGCTCATTAGGCATTACATGACTTAGAAAAAGAGTTGATCATTGTTATAGAATAATTGATCACCTAAAAACTAAAGTCATGAAAAAAACAATCATCATGCTCGTTCTTGGATTTACTTGTGCAAGTCTCTATGCTTATACAGGTCCTATTCAAAGCCCTCAAAAGGTAATTGCATTTTCCGGTTTAAAGCTAAGGGCTGAACCCAATATGCAGGGCAAAGTAATTAAAGTCATCCCTTTTGCACAACAGGTAGAAATACTGGACACCATCACCACAGTTCAATCTGTAGAATGGTTAGAAGGGAACTGGGTAATGGTACAGTACGAGGGCCGTAAGGGATATGTCTTCGATGCATTCCTCACAGATTTGCCCATCCCAATCAACGATTACGAATTAAGTCAGGAAGATGCAGATATCAGCTACCCGCTATTGGCCTGGGCTGAAAACAATTACAGAATTGTAAGTAAGAATGATACTGTTCAAAACAATAACCATTACAAGATCATCCAGTTTTTTGAAGATGAGATTGTGGCCAGTAGAAAAGAAAGTGATTATGTGTTCGAAGTAAATGTAGATATTCCAAACATCCGACTAGGTGACGCCTATAACCTTTGCCGTTCCCTCCTTCTTACCAAAAACGAGAGAGAACTGTTTGAAGAAAACACACTTTTCATAGCTAACACGGATGGCATTGTGGATAGGGTTAAAGTTGACATAGATGCGCCAGTAGAATTGATTAAAACCGGAGACGGTGTAACGATAAAAGTCAGATCATATCAACACGTTTGTGGTCTATGATTGTATTATTAATTGATTGTGCCTCGATTTTCAGAGTTTGCGGCCAAAGGGTCGCAAACTTTTTATTTGTTACGACTTTTCAAAAGCGAGAGGACTTCTGATTTTTTTCTGACAGATACAGGTACATCACTGCCATCTTTCATTTTAAGGTATCCCCCTTCAGTCTTGATATAAGATTTCACATAATCTAGATTAACAAGATGGGATTGGTGAACGCGAACAAACTTATCCCCCAATTGGTCTTCAAACCGTTTTAAGGTTTTACTGATCAGAATACGCTTTCCATCTGAAAGATAGACGTGAGTATAATTGCCTTCTGCCTCCAATCTCATAATTAAGCTGGTTTCAACCATCCTTAATTCTTCCTGGGTGCTCAATGCAATTATTTTTTTGTCGTGGCTCTTACCAGAAGAACTGTCCATCTCAATTTTGCTGAGAGCTCTTTTTATTTGTTCGTTATCAACAGGTTTAAGCAAGTAGTCAACGGCCGCATATTTAAAGGCCTTTAAAGCATAGTTTTCTGAGCCGGTGGTAAATATTACTGAGATCTTGTTGGTATTAATAATATCCAGCAGATCAAATCCATCGCCATCACGCATCTCGATATCAAGGAATATAAGTTCTGGGCTCAATGATTTGATTTTCTTTGCAGCATCAAGAACCCCTTCTGCGGTACCTATAATATTAATCTGATCAGAAAAGAAGTCCTCCAATTCTGATTTGAGGCTGGCAATCGCCAGAGGCATATCATCTACAATTAATGCATTCCAGGGCATAACTTACATTTTAGGAATATATAAAGTACATCTGGCTCCCGTTATACGACCATGTCCATCTGTTATATTTTCAAGCGTGTAGTACTGCCTCAATTTCCATTTGTCCAATTGAGAACATCGTTGTTTGAATATATCTATGGCTTTGGACTTATGATCTTTTGATGCGGTATGCGCACTATTAACACCTATGCCATTATCCTCAATAATGACATTGATATATTGTTTGTCTTCCTTAATCCTGATAAACAGTTTGCCTAAACCTGAGGACTTTGACAATCCGTGGATCAATGCATTTTCCACAAAGGGCTGGATCATCATAGGTGCGACCCGCACATTCATATCTTCAACATCTATGGTATATTCAAAATCAAAACCGCGGATCAACTTCTCGAATTGCAGGTAGTTTTCCAAATACTGTTGCTCTTCATCCAAACTAATAGATTCCTGCTCAGCTGTTTCCAATTGCATACGCATAATCTTGGCGAAATAGCTTAAGGATCTTCTCACTTTTTCTGATTGCCCTATAGCAGATAAACCCTTAATGGCGTTCAGGGCATTAAATATGAAATGGGGATTCATTTGAGCCTGACGGTATTTTTGCTGTGAGGCCAGCAATGCATATTTGTTTTGAATTTCCTGCATACGCCTCTTTGATCTGCGATTGAGTCTGATATTGCGAACCCAGGCCAGAATCGTAATAAGAAGCAGCGCTCCAAATCCAATCAATACATATTTCCAATAGCTTAACAGCACATTTTCTTTTACATAAAAATCCAGGCGTGATATGCTGGAGCTTTTTCCTTCGTTGACGACAACTCTTAATTCCAAATTAAATTGTCCGGCTTTGTTGCAATGCAGCAGAAGTGATTCTCCGGTTGCATGCCATTGATTGTCGATCCATTTGTATTCAATTCTGATGTTATCCGGATCAGGGTTGTAGTATGAATCCAATTCTATTTCTATCAAATCCCCTTGCCTGATTTCAAACTGTTTTTTAAAAGGCTCTTGTAGTTCATTAACCAACAACTTCTTTAGGTTTAAAATAGGTGGCTCATCATTGACGTAGATATCATTGCTCAATAGCTCTAGACCCTTCGCCAGCCAAAGCACATTCCATTTGTCGAGAACAAAATCATTGATACCGTCTCCATGATTGCGCATTATCTGGCGCTCATAATCCAGTGAATAGAGTTCTTGTGAACAGGTATGCATCCATAGAATACCTTCCTGGTATTCCAGTCGACAGATGCCGTTAGGAATATTTAATGCTGGAATATAGAGTTGCCTACCCTGTTCACCATCAATTATATACATCACACCATCAGCACCAACATAAAGAACCTGTTCTTCTATGAAGCAAAAGTCTTCAGCGGGCTGCGATAGTTTGAATTGTTTGTCTTCACAAACCGACATGATACGATCCCCAAGCAACAGAAAGTGTTCATCCTTATGAATTCTATAGCGTCCAACAGTATTCTGAGATGCATCTATGGAGATCTTACAAGGCATCGATTTTGAGTCTCTATTCAGATGAATCTCTCCGGATTGAAAGGTGATGTCAAATATGTCTTTAGAAGCTACAAGTTGACCAAGTTCAGTTTCAAGACTCGAGCCTTGTTGGAAGTGATTGTAAAAAACGCCCTTGGCGTTCATACTCCTATGATCCAGCCAACTGACATCATTTTTTATGGGGTTCAAATCAGCAGATTTATTATTCCAAGAGAAGAAAGCCTCCCGGTCGTCAATAAAGTAAATCTTGTCGTTTTGGTCCAGATATATATAATTAATGTCCCTATTATGCTTATAGAAGACCTGGCTATGGCCTATTCCAAAGAAGAAAAACAAAAAAAATACGTTCAAAAAGAGTGCTTTCATCATGCATTTAACAAACCGGAGGCATTGATTATTGTTATTTAGCTGGTAACAGCATTATTTCAGGCTTAAGATATTCATATTATATAAATTTGTTATATATAAACGCCTAGAATAAAATAATTAGTAATAGCTTTGTTCATACACTATGCTTACTTCAATTTTCGACGACTTTAAGAATGCTTTTCGAAGCGGTAATATGATCTCTCGTATTATCCTGGTCAATGTTGTCGTCTATATACTTATTAATCTTATCAATGTTTTTGATGCCAATACGGGTTTCGCACAAACATTGATAAAAAAGTTATCTCTGCTTTCAAATCCGGCGGAAGAAATATGGCAAATCTGGTCTGTCATCACCCACATGTTTCTGCACGTAGGTTTCTGGCATATTCTATGGAACATGCTGCTTCTATACTGGTTCGGACGTATAATTGGTGATTTCCTGGGTGACCACAGGGTTTTGCCGCTTTACATTCTTGGAGGCTTATGTGGCGGTTTGTTTTTTATTATCTGGGATCAGCTGCTTCCCGGAGGTACAGGCATGTCTTGGGCTTATGGCGCATCGGCGGCTGTATTTGCGGTGATCATGGCTACAGCCGTATTGTCACCAGATTACATTTTCCATTTGATTTTGATAGGTCCTGTTAAGATTAAATATATAGCCCTTGGGATGTTGTTTCTTGATTTGATAGGAACGGCGGGTAATGTCAACACCGGGGGACACTTTGGTCATATTGGCGGCGCATTCTTTGGTGTGGCTTATGTTTACTTTTTAAGACAGGGCACAGATCTCACCAGTGGGTTACAGAAATTGTTTGCTGGTTTTGATGGATCTTTTTCCTCAGGTGGAAGTCGCAGAAAAAGAAATACACAATTCAAGGTATACAGAAACAAGCAAGAGAACGCCAGACAGGAAAAACCAAATAGGCCAGTTTCTGAGCAAGCTGAGTTGGATAGAATTCTTGATAAAATCAATTCGCAGGGATATGAAAAGCTTTCCGAAGAGGAAAGAGATTTCCTGTATAGGGTGAGCAAGAAAAAATAGCTATGCGTTGGGGTCTCAAATTTATTCTTGGAATTAACGCTCTGGTCGCATGTGCAACTTTATTCGCTTATGTATCTCCAGTCGTTGACCCATCAATTACCTGGTTCTTTTCATTTTTTGCCATTGGATTTCCTATTCTAATCATATTAAATCTGGCATTTCTGATTATCTGGATGAGCATCAAACCTAAATTTGCCTTGCTTCCCATCTTAACCCTGGCCTTGGGTTGGGTCCCGCTTCAAAATTCGATCGGTATAAATCTTGGTTCCAAAGACACAGATGGCCTTCGAATAATGAGCTACAATATCGGACATACCAAGTATCTGCTTGATGACAATGGTAAAAACAAAAATGCTCTGGCATTCCAGGCATTCCTCCAGAAAGCTGATGCCGATTTAATCTGTGTACAAGAACGTACGAAGCGACACTTGGACTTATATAAGCAGATTTTCAAGGGTTATTCCCTATATCCCGAAGAATTTATTGGAACATGTATCTATTCCAGGCAACCAATACTTGATAGTGGTAATATATATTTTGACACCAATGCGCATAATGCGACATGGGTTGAGGTGATGTACAAAGGACAGCGCATCAGGATATACAGCATTCATTTGAGTTCAAACAAGATTAAAAAACTCGATGGTAACGGCAGTATCAGAGAAATATGGGATAAGAGCCTTTTCATATTGGACAAATACAATCTGCATGCAGTAAAAAGAAAGCAGCAACTTGAAAAGATTCTAACACATGCCCAGTCTTCTCCATACCCTGTCGTGCTTACTGGGGACTTCAATGATGTGCCGCTGTCTCATATGTACAGAACCATAGCAAATAAGTACAGGGATGCATTTCTGGATACCGGATTCGGATTTGGGAAAACGCATAAAACGAAGGTGCCGATTCTGAGAATTGATTACGCATTTCATTCTGAAGAATTGACAGCTGGATCACAGGAGGTGATGCGGGCCAATTTTTCAGACCACTATCCTCTTCTGACTTCAGTTGACTTACTGAATCAGTAGTCTTTGAAACCTTCAATAAAATTATAAATAGCCTATTTTTGCAGGATGAAAATGAGAGAGTTATTTCTACAGAACAGTTTGACAAAGAAGAAGGAAAAGTTCGTTCCTCTTAACGAAGGTCATATAGGCATGTATGTATGTGGTCCTACTGTCTACAGTGATGTACACCTGGGTAATGTCAGAACATTTGTAAGTTTTGACGTGATGTATCGTTATCTGCTCTATCTGGGCTATAAAGTAAGGTATGTTAGAAATATTACTGACGTAGGACACCTGCTTGATGATGGCGAAGACCGTATCTCAAAAGGTGCACGCGTGGAACAGCTTGAACCGATGGAGATCGTGCAGAAATACACCAATGGTTTCCATGAGATGATGCGCATCTTCAATACTAAAAAACCGAGCATTGAACCGCGTGCCACGCAACATATCATCGAACAAATCGAGATGGTACAGCAAATTCTAGATAATGGCTATGCTTATATTGTGGATGGGTCTGTATACTTCGACACGCTCAAGTTCAATGAAGATAAAAAGTGTTATGGCCAGTTGTCCGGAAGAGTCATCGAGGAGCTTTTCACTGAAACGCGCGATGATCTGAAAAAGCAGGATCAGAAAAAGCATCCTTCCGATTTTGCAATCTGGATGAAAGCTGATCCGGATCACCTGATGAAATGGATTTCGCCATGGTCGGTTGGTTTCCCGGGATGGCATCTCGAGTGCTCTGTCATGAGTACCAAATATCTGGGTGAGACCTTTGATATACATGGCGGTGGAAATGATTTGAAGTTTCCACACCACGAAAATGAAATAGCACAAAACATAGGCTCTTGTGGATGTGCGCCATCAAAATACTGGCTGCATACCAACATGCTGTTGATGAACGGAAAGAAAATGTCCAAAAGTGATGGCAATACCATCTCACCGGACGAACTCTTTACTGGAGACAGCCCACATGTCACCAAAGGTTACAGTCCAATGGTTGTCAAGTTCTTCATGCTACAATCGCATTACAGCTCTACACTTGATCTCACGGATGACGCATTGCAGGCTTCAGAAAAAGGATATAAAAGATTGATGGAATCGGTGAAGACATTATCCGCGCTGAAGCATAAAAGCAACGGAGACAGCCTTGATTCAGAAATAAATGATCTGCTGGAAGAGTTCCTTCAGCATATGAGTGATGATTTCAATACCCCAAGAGCTATAGCTTCACTGTTTGAAATGGCAAAAAAAATAAACAGTTTGAAAGAAGGTCATCTTGATCTTTCCCAACTGTCTGATGCTTGCTTTCAAGATCTGAAATCCAAGTATCCAGAATTCATAAGTGCCATTCTTGGTTTATCGGATGAATCAGCTAATGCCAGTTCAGGAAATGATTCTGCCTTGGATAAGGTAATGGAACTTGTTCTTGATTTACGTCAGGAGGCCAGAGCAAACAAAGACTGGGCTACTGCAGATAAAATCAGAGATGGTCTTGCAGCAAGCAATATCGTCGTTAAAGATGGTAAGGATGGTTCCAATTGGAGCCTCAATTAAAAATTAGAACTTAATGAAACAATTATATTACTTCCTATTAGCAGTTTCCTTTGCATTGGTCGTATCATCTTGTAATAACGAACCAAAGCAAACGGGCAATACTACTGTTGAGAAACCCAAGGTACTTGTTCCCAGCTTTAACAAGGATTCGGCATACTACTATATTGAAAAACAGTTGTCGTTTGGTCCAAGAGTACCCGGAACAGAAACCCATATTGCGTGTAGGGACTGGATGGTAGAAAAATTCACAGAGTTTGGAGCAGAGGTGATTGTGCAAGATTTTACAGCACAATTCTACACCGGTGAAACTGCGCCGTCCAGCAATATCATTGCGCAGTTCAATCCAGATCATGAAAACCGCGTTATTTTGTCTGCACATTGGGACAGCCGTTTCATTGGAGAAGAGGACGAAGACAAGGATAAAAAAGATCAGCCTATTCCTGGCGCTGATGATGGCGGAAGTGGTGTAGGTGTACTGCTGGAAATCGCCAGACAAATAGGTCAAAACCCTATTGACCTGGGTGTTGATATTATTCTATGGGATGCCGAAGACCAGGGCCAAAGAGGCGGTGGTCAGCAGAGCGAACTTACATGGTGCCTGGGTTCCCAGTATTGGTCACGCAACAAACACACCAATAAATACAAAGCGATGTATGGCATTAACCTGGATATGGTGGGCGCCAAAAATCCAAGGTTTGGCAAGGACGGTGTGTCAAGATATTATGCACCAAAAGTCCTGAATAAGGTATGGAAGCTAGCGCGAACAATGGGTTATTCCGATATGTTTGCTGATGATAATACTGGCGGTATTACAGATGATCACAAGATCGTCAATGAGATGGCTGGAATTCCAATGATCAATATTATCAACCAGCCCATCGATAGTGATCACAGTTTCGTAAGACACTGGCATACGCACAATGACAATATAGATGCAATCGAAAAACGGACTTTAAAGGCGGTTGGGCAAGTAGTGCTTGCTGTCGTTTACAAAGAATCTGATGGAACAATTAAAAGCTTTGAATAATATGAGACTTTCAAAAATTACTTTTTCACTTGCTCTAATTGGTTTTCTAACAGCCAATGTTATGTACGGGCAAAACAAGACTGCTGTAGTATCAAAAGTAACAGCAACATGGTGTCCTAATTGTGGAACCTGGGGATGGGATTATTTTGAAGAATTAAAAGACATCTATGAGAGCAACAGCAATGTTACATTGCTTGGTGTACATCACAGTGGTGACTTAAGAAATAATACAAGCTCTTGGTTTGCTGATAACCTGGACTTCTTCTATCAACCGGTTTTCTTTTTGAACAACGAAGATCTTGATGTAAGCAGAAACAACTGGGAGAACAAGGTAGATGAGCTGGCTGACAAGCTTGACGTATGGCAAGGTGGTGGAGAATCCGTTAACCTAAGTTTTCAGTCTGCGTATGTTCTCAATGACGAGATCATGTGTAGCTTAAACATAGATGCAAGCAACAAATCAGATGGTGAATACTATGTTGCTGTCTATGTATTTGAAAATGATGTGCAGAACTTCCAATCGAGCAGAGGTATGTCCAGCCACCCAAATGTTCTCAGAGATGTTATGAATGATGATGTTCAAGGAGACCTGTTTACAGGACAGGACGCTAATGGCAACCCTGTTTCTCAACTTGATTACAGCATGCCATTAAATATGGCCTGGGATAAAGACAAAGTTGGCCTTCTGGCCGTCGTATGGGAAGAAGATGGAGGACAATATGTGTTGCAAAATGCTTCAAGCATTCACAATATCGGTCTGTTATCTTCCGATTTTGAAACACTTGATGGCGACGCAGTTAAAGTTGCATACCTTAGCAATGGCTTCAATGTCAGAACTGATTTAACTGGTCAGTTTAGACTGTATTTCTATAACAGTAGTGCACAGCTGATTCAAGATGTGACCTTCACAGGAGAGACCACTATTGACACTTCTAATCTGCCTGCAGGAATCTATAGCATTCACCTAATGCAGGAGAATAAAGTATATACGCAACAGGTTATTGTAACCAGATAAATTGTTGTTAGTCCAATAAAAAAGGGGGCATCGAATAAATGCCCCCTTTTTTATTTCTTAGCTCGACGGTCTATACTTCAGTAAGCAACTCATCTATCATTCCTCTGATCTCACCTTTGCTTGAAGGTCTCGGCGCATCTGCACTTATAATCTGTCCTTTATCATCAAGCAATATAAATCTAGGTATGCCCTTGATCAGGTACTGCTCAACAAAACCTGTATTCCATCCATTGTCGGAAATCAGCTGAACACCTTTAAGTTCCTTGTCCTCAACCATATCTTTCCACTTTTGCTCATCTTTTGGGACATCAACTGAAATACTGACAAATTCAATATTCTTATCATGGTAATCTGATTCCAATTCTTTCAGATGAGGGATTTCCATTTTGCAAGGACCACACCATGTTGCCCAGACGTCGATATAAACGTTCTTACCTTTTAAATCCTCCAGTGCAACCATCTGATCGTTAACATTCTTAAAGTTAAACGCCGGTGAACTATTACCTTTAATTAGCATCTTCATGCTGTCATAATTCTTTTGAACATTGGCCTTAAGTTCTTCGTCGCTGGCTAGTGCCAGCATCTTGTCCACACAATTCGTTAAGTCCTTAGCTCCTGGCGACATCCAATCATTCAATCTGGAAATGACTGTATTTCTAATGGCCCAGCTATCTACCTCTGACAATTTCTCAAGACATTCCGGTAAGTCACAGTTGGTGAAATGATCAACAACAATATTTCTATACTCCGGAATGCTTTCAAAATCATCATTTCTTGAAAAGTCTATTGTATCATAAAGGCTGGTCAATGCTTCTGTTAGAACAACAGAATCTATTCCTGCAAAATACTTATGATAGCTCTCGTAATTCATAATATTGGCAAGCATCTCGTAATTGATATTGGCCTCCTCCTTTTGACTGAAGTTTGAAGGCAGGTCTACAGATTTCAATAGTGAAACCAATTCAGACTTGGCCGTTTTGAAGTGATCAACAAAACTATCCTGAGGCATTTTATACAGCTGACGAATATTCATCTTTCGTCCCTGCTCAGACTTAAGCATCACCTTCGCCGCGAGATAATTATTCACCGCCGCATTGGCTCCTTCATATTTAAGAGTCTCATCAAACTGTCTGATATTGGCTGTCATCATCAGACTGTCGTCTGGAGTCAAGTAACAGTCCGTATACTCTCTCTTATAGCCGAATCTGTAGTATCCAGGCTGCTCTTTAAAAGCCGCTCGGAAATTACCTTGTTCATCTATAGGGAATTTAAGTACGTCGCCGTTCCGTTCAAAAACAACGCTGTCACCTATCGAATTTTCAATATTACCATTAACCACAATCTCTCTAATCTCATGTGTGTCATTCACACATGAACTAAGAAAACAAAAAGCGAATAGTAAGATTATTAGACTTCTCATATTAATTATTTTCTATTGTTTTTTAGGGTGCACCAAATACATCTCATCAATAAGATGTCCAGCGCCTGCATACTTGTCAATAACAAACAGTATATATCTGGCATCAACCATGATGTTACGACAAATCGAAGGATCATAATTATAGTCACTCATTGTACCCTCCCATGCTCTGTCAAAATTCAAACCGATCAAATTACCCTGACCATCGATAGCAGGACTTCCAGAATTACCTCCGGTGGTGTGGTTTGTCCCTATGAAACAAACTGGAAGTTTGCCATTGGAATCCGCATACTGCCCATAATCCTTGTTTTCAAATAACTCTATCATCTTGGGATCCAAATCAAACTCATAGTCACCAGGCTTATATTTTTCCATTACGCCCTCAAGATAAGTTACAGGCGCATAGTTAACGGCATCACTAGGGTTGTATCCATTTACCTTTCCATATGTTACGCGCATCGTACTGTTGGCATCTGGGTAAAACCTGCTATCAGAAAAGGTCTCCATAAGCGCTTTCATATAGATGCGCTGCAATGAATCCAATTTGAATTGAGCTTTGTTATAAGGTGCTGCTACTTTCTCGTCATAAATCTCTTTCCAATTTGATCCGAAATTGTACACAGGATCTTCCTTCAATGTACTGACAATGGTTTCGGAATCCTTTTCCAATAAAGCCATCATCTTATCTTCTTTGTTCAGAATAGTATTGGCCAAGATGTATTGAACAGAATTCCTGTTGCGACCATTCATATCTGTGTCTGATGAAGCCTTAAGCATTTTAGGAACGTATTGCGCATCGACATTTTCGACATACATTGTGGTCAATGCTTCGAATACTTCCTTGTCAATTTCAGGTCTGTAGTTCTTATAAAATCCTTCAAGGCTACCCTTCACTCTTTCCTTATATCCGTTGAATGCTTCTTCGCCGTTGTTTTCATAAATACTTACCATGCGCTGCATCATATTGTTAACACGCATCAATTCTATATTGCGACCTGTGACTTCAGAATAGTAGTCTCGTACATAAGCATACGGAGCGCGCTCTTCGTATAACTTTTTGAATTCGGGAAGAATATTTCTGTATGGACTGTCCTTAGGTAGTGACTTAGTAAATTGGTCTTCGAACTTTTGTTTCTTCTCTATCGCTTTTGTTTTTGTAAGCCCGAGGCTCTCTCCAATCCACTTTTTCCAATAGTTGGCAACTCTCGCAAACTTGGAGGCATACTGAATTCTGATTTCCTCATCAGCACGCATATACTTGTCAATTATTGAAAGCGCCTTTTCACGAATAGAGATTTTGGCTGGATTTGAGGCTTCTACAATCTCCTCAATGGCATATGAAGGAAGATACTCTTGTGTTCTTCCCGGAAATCCAAATACCATTGTGAAGTCACCAGTCTCTACTCCGTCAAGGGAAATAGGCAGATAGTGCTTTGATTTCAACGGCACATTATCTTCTGAATAATCCGCTGGTAAATTATCAGCGCCTGCATAAATTCTGAACAGAGAAAAGTCTCCTGTATGTCTTGGCCAAACCCAGTTGTCAGTATCTGCACCATACTTTCCAATAGATTCTGGTGGTGCACCTACCAACCGCACATCGCGATATGTTGTGGTTAAGAATGCAAAGTATTGATTGCCATTAAAAAAGGGTCTTACTCTTACATCCTGGTGATCTGCCTTCTTGATCTTAGCAATCGCTTTTTCGATGTTCTTATCTATCATTGATTGTCTGTCTGAAACAGATAGATCCTCTGTAACATTCATCAATACATCTTCAGTAACATCAACAATCTCATTGATGAATGTTGCTGTTAAGCCAGGGTTAGGTAATTCCTTTGAACGATCCATAGCCCAAAATCCATCTTTCAGATAGTTGTTCTCCAAAGAGGAGTGACTTTGAATCTGCCCATATCCACAATGATGGTTTGTTAATAATAGTCCTTCTGCAGATATCAGTTCTGAAGTGCAAAATCCGCCAAAATGAACAATAGCATCTTTCAATGAACCTCTATTGACACTATAAATATCAGCTGCAGAAATTTGCATACCCATCTGTTGCATCTCTGCCTCATTGAGGCTTTTAAGCAATAGTGGAATCCACATCCCTTCTCCTGCAAACGAAAGGTTGAAGATGAAAACGAATAATATGGTTTGAATAAAAGATTTCATAACGCTTTGATTTTCTGGAAAATTTGAACTCCGAATTTAGACATTATAAATTTTAATCTAACTAATTCAAATTCTGAAACTTGTACTGACAATTATTTATTTTACAAAATCGATAAGAATAGTCGCATGAAAAGCTTCTTTTGCCAGGACCATGTGTTTCAAGCTTACACTGTTGAACACTACATACCCCTAGCTGTCATTGCACTATTTGGGGTAATTATAATCCTAAAGTCAAGGAAGCTTGACTCCGTTGAACAAAAGAAGAAAAACCTATTCCTTGTATCAATGCTCGCCTTTACAGGCTCATTTATGATCTATCCTTTGGCAGCTTATGAAGGAGATCTGAATATATATGAAGACCTTCCATTACATCTCTGCAGGTTTTTGGCCTTGACATCCCCATTGGTTGTGTTAAAAAACAACCGCTTTTGGATTGGCATTTTTTATTTCTGGATTATGGTGGGAACACTGAATGCCAATCTCACACCTGATGTGCAATATGGTTTTCCTAACTGGACTTATTTCAGCTATTGGCTGACACATGGTTTCCTCATGATTATTCCGCTCTACTATGTCTTTGTATTCAAAATTGAAATTGGCTGGAGAGATTACTTCAATGCCTATTGGATGATGAACCTGTTTCTCATGTTTACCCTCTTGATAAACTTATGGCTGGGATCAAACTATATGTATACGAAAGAGAAACCGCCTGTCGCCAGCCTGCTGGATATGCTTGGTCCATGGCCGATATATCTGATAAGTGGTCAGTTATTGGTATTGCTGTTATTCTATATTGTATTTATCCCTTTTCACCTAAAGGGATTGAAAAAGTTTATCTCCGTCTGACTTTAATCCACAGACTTGTAAGTAAGAATCCTGTTAAGGCTCCTCCCAGGTGTGCCCAGTTGGCAATTCCTGGAGAGTATCCTGAGATACCAGAGAAGAGATCGATAGCCACATAAACCATGGCTAAGTACTTGGCCTTAACAGGTATAGGTGGAATCAATAACATCAGCCTTACATTTGGGAACAAAACAGCAAATGAAACAAGGATACCCATGATGGCTCCTGAAGCACCAACCGCTGGCGGAAATGCCATAACGCCTTGATAATTGTACTGGATAAACATGATAATCATGTGAAGCAGTACGGCGCCAAAACCTGAAGCCAGGTAGAGAATTAAGAATCTTCGTTGTGTCGCATACCTTTCAACCATGGGTCCGAAAACATACAGCGCAAACATGTTAAAAAACAAATGTGCAGGACTGCCATGCATAAACATATGGGATACCAATTGGTAGGGTTGGAATCTTGGATCTTTCAACCAGTGTACCGAAAGATTCGGAAAATATTCACCCAGCGGCGAAGCTGCTGCAAGGAAAATGATAACATTGATAATTATTAAATGCTTGACTATATCAGTAATAGGAGGCATATCTATCAGGAAAATTGTTTGTCCAGGTCATTGATATCAAAATTGACAAAACACTTTCTTCCACCTGGACTAGTATAAGGCGTTTCGCATGCAAAAAGTTCATCTACCAGAGTCTTCATTTCTTCTTTACTCAGCTTCTGTCCTTTTTTGATTGCAGCACCTAAAGCCATAGATCTGGCTAGGTTTTCATTCTTGGAAATATCAAGATTGAGATTGGTCTCGTATTGCTCCAAGAGGCTATCCATCACTTCCTGTATATTATTATCCTCAAATCCAACCGGAGCACCATGAACTACAAATGTCTCTCCACCAAATGATTGAACATCAAATCCTATGTGTTTTAACTCTGTTGTCAGCTCTTCAAAAAGTTCCACCTTGTCTCTGGATACGTTTATTGAAACTGGAAACAATTGCTGTTGAACCATCTCTGTATTCTGATTAAGGCTTCTCAAATATTTCTCATAGAGAATTCTCTGGTGGGCCAGATTCTGATCAAGAATAAAGAACCCGGACTTAATCTGTACCAGGATATAGCTATTATGAATCTGAAAAGGCTCCTTCTCATCTGCTTCTAGTACCAGACTTTCAGATAAGATATTCCCTGATGCTGCGCTGGGTATGGTCAACTCTTCTTCATCTCTCTCTGTGGTTTCATCCGACAGTTCGAATTCTTCCATCCCCTTATAAAGGCTCTGCCAGTTTCTCATCACGGGAGCAGATCTGGTAGTGGATGCCAGTGTGTTCGAAAAGCTCTTGCGATCACCTGCCGGACTGCTGGGGCCCATTTGTCTTAGTGAACCCAATTCATTATCAAAATCCAGCTGTGGAGATAGGCTATACCTTCCGAGCGCATGTTTTACAGAAACCTTAAGGTAGTTGTAAATCAATCGTTCATCATCAAATTTTATCTCCTGCTTAGTAGGATGCACGTTGATGTCAATTCCGGATGGATCCAACTCCAGAAAGAGTACATAAAATGGGTGATGATCTTCTGAAATCAGATTATCATATGCCGATTTGATCGCATGATTGAGATAATGGCTCTTGATAAACCTTCTGTTTACGAATATGTATTGTTCTCCCTTTTGCTTTCTTGCGATCTCCGGGTTACCTATAAGTCCATTGATTTTGAGAACATCGGTATCCTCCTCAACTCTTAGGATCTTCTCTTCGTAAGTTTTTCTAAACAAGCCAAGCACCCGCTTCTTGAGCGTGCCTCCAGTGAGCTTGTATAATTCATTATCGTTATGGATAACTCGAAATCTCTTATCTGGATGAGCAAGTGCAACACGCTTGAACTCTTCGAGTATATACTTTAACTCTACAGAGTCTGTTTTCAAGAATTTCCTGCGGGCAGGCACGTTAAAGAAAAGGTTTTTGACAGCGATTGATGTTCCCTTGTCAGCTTGGCAATAACTCTGTTCTGCTATCTCCGAAGATTTGATATTAATAAGAGTGGCTACCTCTGCATCTTCCTTTCTGGTCTTGAGTTCAACCTCTGCTATCGAAGCTATTGAAGCCAGTGCTTCACCTCTGAAGCCCATGGTTTTTATATTGAACAGATCTTCAGCTTTGTTGATCTTGGATGTGGCATGGCGTTCAAATGCCATTCGGGCGTCGGTCTCTGTCATACCCACACCATTATCGATTACCTGAATTAGTGTCTTGCCATAGTTCTTAATAATTAAGGCAATGCTATCCGCATTGGCGTCGATAGCATTCTCAAGTAACTCCTTGACAACGGAAGCTGGCCTTTGAATGACTTCACCGGCAGCAATCTGGTTGGCAATGGCCTCTGGCAGCAAATTAATTACATCTCTCATACGTATCCTTCCTAGCAACGAAATAAGGTAAAATTATTCAATGGGACTGCTCAAGTTACCAACAGTTGTGGATAGTTCTGAACAGATTTTGAGCAGCAAAATGTTGATGAAAAATGTATATAAAAATTATTTATTTAAAATCACCTAAGCATCAAGGTACTCCATCAACTTGACTATTTTGTCTGATTTGAGAATCATATATGAAACAAAAAACAAGACGACTATAATATAAACGAGCCGCAGGTTTGATTTGCGTACTTCACGTGATCTGTAACTCAAATCACCGTTATACTTCTGCCTGATGCCCTGACGAATTCTATGCTTGGTCCTTTCTTCAGAATGCTCTTCCTCGTCATATTTTTCTAACCTGCTTTGGAGGTCTTCTTTTTCTTCATCATAATACCTGGGGATAAAGTCAAATCTTCTAGGTTTTACTTTTCCGCCCCAACCAAATTTTAGCATGTTCCGATTTTTGTATACAAGTTAAGTAATCTGCTCAAAAGCTGCTGCTGAGTACTATATAAACGGAAGCTTAAGAACTTTTTATCTTTTTATCAATTATTTTATTGAACTTGGTTTCATTAACAACTAACTTTGAGTTTGATTTGATAAACGGTCCCACGACCTTCACCTTCAAAAAATGAGTGATATCATAAAACACGAATGCGGTCTCGCATTCATCCGCCTGCTAAAGCCACTCCAATATTATTACGACAAATACGGAACAACCCTGTACGGCCTCAAAAAGCTGGAATTGCTTATGCAAAAACAGCGTAACCGGGGACAGGATGGTGCCGGAGTTGCTACTATTAAATTGGACATGGCTCCAGGAACAAGATTTATCAGTAGAAGAAGATCGATGTCTCCTACTTATCTTGAAGATGTTTTTTCCGGCGTCTACTCATACTTTAATGAATTAGATGAAGACAAATTAAGTGATGGTGCGTGGTTAAAGGACAATGTGCCTTACACAGGTGAAGTAATTCTGGGACATTTACGATATGGTACCCATGGTTCCAACTCTATAGAATCAGTACATCCTTTTCTAAGGCTTAACAACTGGATCACCCGAAACCTGGTGATGGCCGGCAATTTCAACCTTACCAATGTAAATGAGCTGTTTGATGAGCTTATTTCATTTGGCCAACATCCTAAAGAAATGTCTGACACGGTCACAGTAATGGAAAAGATCGGTCACTTCCTTGATGATGAGGTTCAGAAACTGTTTTCATGGTTCAAGGCTGAAGGATATTCTAATCAGGAAATCACCGAGCTCATAAGCCAGAATCTGGATGTCAGACGTATGTTACAGCGTGCGACACGCAAATTTGACGGAGGATATGTGATGGCCGGTTTGATTGGTCATGGTGATGCGTTTATTCTCAGAGATCCTGCAGGAATCAGACCAGCATTCTATTATCACGACGACGAAGTTGTGGTTATGGCTTCTGAAAGACCAGCCATCCAGACAGGATTCAATGTCTCGATCAATAAGGTGAAAGAACTTCAACCAGGACATGCACTTATTGTCAAGAAAGATGGGCGTGTCATGGAAGAAATGATACAGGAACCCCTTCCAAGAAAGGCATGCTCTTTTGAGCGCATATATTTCTCAAGAGGCAATGACAGGGATATCTATCTTGAACGTAAAAAGCTAGGGGAATTACTGGCTCCTAAAATACTTAAGGAGATCGATTACGATATGGAGAATACCATATTCTCCTTCATACCGAATACAGCTGAAGTGGCATTTTACGGTCTTGTAGAAGGTCTTCATAAAGAATTGACAAAAGTGAAAAAACAGCGGCTGCTGGATTTGGGTGATAAAGTAACCAAGGAAGAAATCGATTCTATATTCAGATTACATCCCAGGGTTGAAAAACTCGCTGTAAAGGACGCCAAGATGCGGACCTTTATAGCGGATGACCAACATAGAGGAAATCTGGTATCTCATGTATATGATGTCACTTATGGACTTGTAAATAATCAAAAAGATACACTTGTCCTTGTCGACGATTCGATCGTACGTGGAACAACGCTTAAGGATAGTATTATCCAAATATTATCCACGCTGAAGCCCAAAAAACTTATAATCGTATCGTCTGCTCCACAGATCAGGTATCCTGACTGCTATGGTATTGACATGTCAATAATGAACAAATTTGTTGCATTCAAGGCGCTTATAGAATTGCTTAAAGAAGCGGGTAAAGAAAACCTGATTGAAGAAACATACCAGCAGTGCAAAGCAGAGCTCAAAAAGGCTCCGAAAGAAATGGGTAACCCTGTGCAGAAGCTGTATGAGCTATTCGATTATGAGCAGATAAGCAATAAAATTGCTGAGATAGTGACACCAGACAATATCACTCCTGAGGTTAAAGTAATCTATCAGACTGTCGACAATCTAAGACTTGCTTGTCCAGACAACAATGGAGACTGGTACTTTTCAGGAGACTACCCTACCCCTGGCGGTATGCGTGTGGTGAATAAAGCCTTCATCAATTTCTTTGAGAATATTGATGTAAGAGCTTATACCTGATCTGTTAATTCTTACAGGAGCTCATTAAAATACTGGACGAAATCTTCTATAGATTTCGTGCCCAAATCTCCTTCTCCCTGTCTTCTTACCGCAACAGAGTTGTCTGCTATTTCTTTTTCACCTACGATTAGTAGGAAAGGAATTTTTTTCAACTCATTGTCTCTGATCTTCTTACCTATGGTTTCATTCCTGTCATCAATAATCCCTCTAATATCGTGAGCACCAAGTTTGGTTTTGACTTCCTCGCAGTAAGGTAAAAACTTGTTATCAACAGGAATTAAAACATATTGATCCGGTGTCAACCACAGCGGGAATTTACCAGCTGTATGTTCAATCAATATGGACATAAAGCGCTCCATTGAACCGAAAGGAGCCCTATGAATCATGACTGGTCGATGCGGCTGATTGTCCGAACCGATATACTCCAACTCAAAACGTTCAGGTAGATTATAGTCAACCTGAATTGTTCCAAGCTGCCATCTTCTCCCCAAGGCATCCCTGATCATAAAGTCCAGTTTCGGACCATAAAAAGCGGCCTCTCCCAGTTCGGTGGTTGTTTCAATATCCACTTCCTTCGTGGCTTCAATAATAGCAGCTTCCGCCGCTTCCCAATTGGCTTCAGAACCGATATACTTCTCAGGGGTTTCAGGGTCGCGTAAGGAAATCTGAGCCGTAAACTCAAATCCCATTTTATCAAGAACCTTCGTTGTCAGCGACAAAACTTCAAGAAACTCGCCTTTCAATTGTTCTGTTGTACAAAATATATGCGCATCATCCTGAGTAAACCCACGTACACGTGAAAGTCCGTGTAGCTCTCCACTTTGCTCATATCTGTACACTGTTCCAAACTCACCAATCTTCAGCGGAAGTTCCTTGTATGATCTTGGTCTGCTTGCAAAAATCTCGCAATGGTGTGGGCAGTTCATTGGCTTGAGAAGGAATTCTTCGTTTTCCTTTGGCGTCTTTATCGGTTGAAAACTGTCCTCACCATATTTGGCATAGTGACCGGAGGTCATATATAATTCCTTGGCACCAATATGTGGTGTGACCACCATTTGGTATCCGAGTTGTTCCTGTTCGTTACGCAGGAAATTCTGAAGGCGTTCCCTGATTTGTGTTCCCTTAGGTAACCACATTGGCAATCCGGAACCGACTTTTTCAGAAAACATAAACAACTCCATCTCCTGACCCAATTTTCTGTGGTCTCTTTTCTTAGCCTCTTCCAGAAGATGTAGATATTCCGTTAATTCTTTTTGTTTTGGAAATGTGATACCATATATCCTGGTGAGTTGTTTGCGATTCTCATCACCACGCCAATATGCCCCTGCAAGGCTCATAATCTTGATGGCCTTTATCGCCCCGGTATTGGGAATGTGTGGACCACGGCATAGGTCAGTAAAATTACCCTGAGTATAGAAGGTAATACTTCCATCTTCAAGACCTTCAATAAGTTCAAGTTTATATTCATCACCCTTCTCGGTAAAATATTTGACGGCGTCTGCTTTGCTGACCTCTTTCCTTTCGAAGCTATTCTTCTGTTGAGCCAGCTCTTTCATTTTACTTTCGATAGCACCAAAGTCGTCGGAACTCAACACACGGTCTCCCATGTCGACATCATAATAAAATCCATTTTCAATCGGAGGACCAATTCCAAACTTGACCCCAGGATAAAGACTTTCTAATGCCTCAGCCAGAAGGTGCGCAGAAGAATGCCAGAATGCATATTTACCTTCATCATCTCGCCAACTGTGAAGAAAAAGCTTGGCATCTTCTTCTATGGGTCTTATAGGATCCCACTTCTCACCGTTAACTGTTGCCGACAAGACATTTCTAGCCAGTCCCTCACTGATTGATGCAGCTATTTCTAGTGGCGTACTGCCCTTTTCATACTTTCTTACATTACCGTCCGGAAAGGTAATATTGATCATTATTCAAAAATTTTTCGAAAGATATGACAATCGCTTTTAATATATATTCTATGCCCTGATTATATTTCATTAAATAAGGTTTTAACCGATGCCGCTTAAGCATATTTTTATTTAGTTTGCGTATCAATTTGACCCTAAATGAATGTAACTCCTTTTAAGGCTGTTTATCCTAAAGTGGACCTCATCACTTCACCGAAATCTTTCTTTGCTAGTATCAAATACCAGTATAGAGAATATCGTGCGAGTGGTGTATACTCTAAATCCGAGGATGAAGCCTACTATATCTATCAAATAAGAACTGATTTTGGTACACACACAGGATTGATCTGTGCAACAGCCGTAGAAGATCTGAACCAGAAAAAAATACTGGCTCATGAAGGAACCCTGGCTGTAAAAGAACAACAGATGATGCATTTGCTTTTGAAACGCAAAGCACTTGTAAAGCCTGTTTTGTTGGGATACTATCCCAAAGACAATCTTCATGAATTGCTCATGGAAAGAACCAAAATGCAAGAACCCTTGGTTCATATTGTTTTTGACAACAATGAAGAAGAGCACAAGCTCTGGGCTGTAAATGATGCGGCATTGAAAAAGCAAATCTTCGAGTCATTTTCCAAACTGGACAAAGCCTATATCGGAGATGGTCACCACAGGTCCACAACAGTTAGTTTGCTTAACTCGAGCAAGGACCTGGGTGCTGATGCAGAGCAGTACAAAAATCTCTTGACGGCCTATTTCCCTTTTGATCAACTGGACATATGGGATTTTAATCGTGTCGTGGATATCGGAGACATCATGAGCAGTTCTGCTTTTATGGCCAGGCTGTCAAGGTACTTTAAGATAAGCCCACTGAAGACTTATGGAAAGCCAAAATCCAAGCATGAAACGACCTTTCTCATTGATGGAAAATGGTACAGAATGCGGTGGAAGAAAAAGTATATTAAGAAGAATAACGGTGACAAAATCGTACTTGACAGCGCTCTTATCAACGAATATGTGTTCAATCATATACTGGGTATAGAAGATGTCAGAACTGACACGCGGATCAAGTACTATGGTGGCACAGAACCAATCCAAAAACTAATACGGCAAACGAAAAAGTTTAAAAATGGGGTTGGCCTTTGTATTTACCCGGTGAGCGTCGAAGAATTGACCACTGTTGCAGATAATTATACAATGCTACCACCAAAGAGTACGTGGTTTCTGCCTAGATTGAAAAGTGGTATAGTTGCTAAAGATTTATAGATAATGCCATTCTACTCAGCAGATTACATATTACCAATAAGTTCTGCACCCATAAAGGATGGTGTTGTTCATCTTGATGATAATGGTGTTGTAATAAAAGTGGGAAGCAGAGATGAATTCCCGACTGCAGATATGAAGCACCTTTCTGGTGTGCTGGTCCCTGGCTTCGTTAATGCGCATTGCCATCTTGAACTTTCCCACATGCAATCTCTGTGCGATACAGGAACAGGATTGATAAGCTTTATAGGAAATGTTGTGAAGCTGCGAGATTTCGAAGAGCAGATTATTCTGGATGCCATCGCCAGGAGGGATGAGGAAATGTATGCCAACGGCATCCAGGCGGTGGGTGACATTTGTAATAAGTTGGACACAGCAAAAACCAAGACAGAGAGTCCGATCCACTATTACAGCTTTGTTGAGATGTTCGACATGATGCAAACTTCCAGAACTGAAGAAACCATCAACATGTATCAAGCTGTATACAATGGTCAATCGGATGCTGGACATAATTCAAAAAGCTTTGTCCCGCATGCCCCTTACAGTGTTTCAAATGGACTTTTTGAGTTCATCAACAATAACAATTCTGAAGATAGTTGTATCAGTATCCACAATCAGGAAACGCCTCCGGAAAACGAGCTTTTTGAAAATGGGACTGGTGCTTTCCATGATTTCTATGCCTCATTTGGAATGAATCTGAATGAATTCAAGGCATTGGGATTGTCAGCTATCCATTATGTTCTTCAAAACCTTAAGCCTCGAGCTCGAAACCTTTTCGTACACAATACATTGACCAATTCCAATGACATTGCCGCAGCTCACGCATGGTCAGATAATTGTTATTGGGTAAGTTGCCCAAATGCAAACTTATACATCGAAAACAGCCTTCCCGATTACAAGTGTTTCCTGGATGCCAATGCGAAAGTGTGTCTTGGAACAGATTCCATCATGTCCAACTGGCAGCTTGATATCTGGGAAGAAGTGAAAACAATTAAGAAGTATAACTCCTATGTACCTATTGAAAGCCTTCTCCAGTGGGCCTGTCTCAATGGTGCAAAAGCATTAAAATATGAAGACATCATAGGAAGTATAGAGCCTGGTAAATCTCCAGGACTTGTTCACATTGATATGGAATGGAGAGGTGCGCTTACCGATATATCAAAAAGCAAAGCTGTTCGCATTGCTTAAACCCCAAAATCGATAAAATCATATTTTTCTTGAAGGCTTTTTGCTTTCCTAATTGTCTGCTCCATAAAAATCTTATGTTGCTCTGAATCCGGATGAAGTGCTCTGTGCTCAAGCGCCATGTTAATTGACTGGATGGATTTTCTTAAATCCTGGTCGGCATCATCAAGATAATTGCTGCTGAACAAGCTAAAAATGTGATGTAATGCCAATGCACTGGGGTGGATCAGATCTTCGCCATAGTATCTATAATCCCTCAGCTCATCCAATAAGATTTCATAGGAGGGAAAGTACTGACAACAATCACTGTTGCCCTTGACAATATTGTTGATGGCAAGCAAACAAGAGGCTTTACTGATATTGTTTTCGTGAAGGCCTTCCTTAATGTGGCGGATTGGGCTTACTGTAAAAATGAATTTCTTCTTCCTTTCGCCAATTGCATTTAGCAAATCTATGGAGCCTTGCAGGGTATGCTCAATTTCCTCAACAGACAAAAGCTTTTTCTGAAACAACTCTGTTGGAAACTTGTGACAATTATTAACGATGGAACCATCGCTCTTTTTTTGATACACAAACGCTGTCCCCAGGGTGATTACCACCCAATCCAGCTCTTGAGCAAACTGTCGTGCAGATTGCAGTGATCCATTTATCTTTTCTAAAGTGATCCGGGCTTGAGTACTGTTAAAACTGCTATGAAAATTCGGGTGGCTCCATATGTCTCCATTAAGCTGTAGCGAATGCTCAGGCAGCGAATCCGCAGTTATCATACTCTTTATAGTGTGGTAAATACTAGAAGGATTAAACGTAATCCCTGCTGGATTGGACAATACAGCGTACTGAAGCCTTTTTAAGCGTTCCATGATATCTACCGAAAAGCAGGATCCAAAACTCATTATTCGGTCAGAATAGCTTATTCTATCGACGCTTGGCTTTATGTTAATTTTAGTTACATGATGCATGTCCCCTGAACTTTGACAATCAATTCATAAATTTTGTGATTTCATGGCATATTCATTGCTCTAATTGATATATATAAGAATTCAATCAACCGTTTTATATCCAAAAAATTGAATTTTGTACTTTTTGTGTTGGACTAACTTTAAATTTGCAATATTATTAGATTAATTGTTATAAATTAGTCACCCTTGTTATTTCGCAACTGTGAATGATAAAAAAAAGAAAATGAAGTTTACTAAGATAATACTGTTTTTAGGTGCATTTCTACTGGGTGGAACAGGGCTTTTTGCTCAGGATATCCACTTTTCCCAGTTCTACATGTCACCACTAAACCTCAACCCCGCGATGACCGGAGTGATGAACTGTAATACCCGTGTGGTTGTGAATTACAGGAATCAGTGGTCTCAAGTTTTAAGAGGAGATGCTTATAACACCTATTCTGTATCATATGACCAAAAAATAGCTGTCGGTAGATCTGACTATTTTGGTATTGGTGGTACATTCTGGGGTGACAGAGCTGGTGAGTTGAACTTTGGTACAACAACTGGTCGTATCTCTTTCTCATATGCCAAAAAGATGGGTGGATATCGTAAATCGGCCAGATACTTGGTATTCGGTGCTGACGCTGGTATCTCTCAAAGACGTGTAGACCTTGAAAGTGCAAGATGGCCTTCACAGCATGATGGCAACGGTGGTTTTGATCCAACGGCTCCTGGAGGTAATGGAGAAATCATGGATACAGATTTCTTGCATGCTGATCTTACTGCAGGATTGTTATTCTTCAACGTATTGGATGAAGCCAACAATTTCTATATCGGTTTGGCTATGCACCACTTGAATCAACCTAATGTATCTTTCTTGGGTAATGAAGAAAATCTTACCAGCAGAATTACAGTACACGCTGGTGGTCAATTTGAAATGAACAGAGATTTCAGCATTATTCCAAATATCATATACATGTCACAGGGACAGCACAGACAAGTTAACCTTGGTGCTGCTGGTCGTTTTAATCTTGGTTCAAGATCTGATGGTCAATCATGGCAATTAGGTGGTTGGTACCGTATCGGTAACAAAGTAGATGGTGGTATTCACTCTGATGCTTTCATCCTTACTACCAGATTTGACTATGGTAATTATGGTATTGGATTCAGTTATGATATCACGGTATCGAAACTAAGCCAGGCTGGCACTGCTAATGGCGCTTTCGAATTCTCTTTGAATTATCTGATTTGTGGTCCTGAGAAACGTTCTGTTTACTGTCCACGATTCTAAGAAATAAATGTTAATAAAAAAATTGGACCTTGCTTGGCACTTTTCGAGCAAGGTCTTATTTTTATACAAAACCGATTCCCCCAAGCAAATTATTCCCCACCAATAGCATATTTCCTTTGAGTTAGTATCTCATTTAGTAAATCTTATTTAAATATGTTTGGAAGTACAAAAAATAAACAGTCAGAAAGTATGAGTAACAACAATCCATCCTCAGCTATCAATACCCTCGTTGGTGGAACACATGTTGAAGGAACTATCATCGCAAAAAGTGACATTCGTATTGATGGAACTGTAGAAGGTTCACTTGAATGTTCTGGAAAATTGATTATTGGAATGGAAGGAAAAGTTGAGGGCGAAGCAACATGTCAGAACGCCGTGATAGAAGGAACATTCAGGGGTACACTTATCGTGCATGATGCTCTTGATGTTAGAGATAACGCTAATGTAATGGGTGAAATAAAAACTGGCAAACTGAATGTACAGGCTGGAGCCATATTCAATGGTAACTGTGACATGGGTCAGAAAATAAAAAGCATTCCCAGTACTGAGCCCAAAGAAGTATCCGCATCCTGATAATCATTAGGAGCAAGCTATTTAGCTGATAAACATGAATACAAAAGCATTTGCAAAGTTAATGGGCATGGCTATACTAATTGGTTGGCTCATTTTCTCTGTGCTATGCCTTGTCTTACCTTTGTCAAAATACAGCATGATGGGATTACTATCTATGCTGTTCTTTATTGTGCTGTCTGCAATCGTATATTATCTTGGTGAGAATGCGACAAAGAGTACCCGCAGTGGCGCCTTTCTTTCTGTCATTGTAATCAACACATTCATGAAGCTTATCGCCTCATTTATTTTCGTATTTGTCTATGTCAAAATGTGCGAACCTGATGACAAGCTGTTTATCATTCCATTCTTTATCTTCTACCTTACTTTTATGTTTGCAGAAACTTATTTTCTAAGTGAGCAGGCCAGAAGCAGTAAGGTTAAATAGCATTACGCCTACAGCTCCAGTGGTTCGTCTTTATGGTGCGCTTTGTATCTGCCCTTTCCGAATTTTGTGCCGTTGAATTCAAGCTCCTTTTTCAATTCATCTCTTTTTTCCTCTGGTAGCTCATTGAAGTCCTGACATTTCACAGAACAGCAGGAAGAGTATTTCTCTGCACAACTCTCACATTGAATAAACAAAATATGGCAGGCATCATTGGCACAGTTGGTATGTACATCACAAGGAGCACCACATTGATGGCATTTACTAATTACATCTCCACTGATTCTTTCTCCAAGACGCTCATCGAATACAAAGTTTTTTCCAATAAACTTATTTTCCAGGCCCTTATCATTGGCCTGACGCGTATATTCAATAATGCCTCCTTCCAGTTGATAAACCTGCTTAAATCCTTTGTGCCTAAAATAGGCGCTGGCCTTTTCGCAGCGAATACCACCAGTGCAATACATTAGAAGATTATGGTCTTCCTTCTTATCGCTGAGCATGTCCTCAATTATCGGCAAAGACTCCCTGAAGGTTTCCACATCAGGAGTGATGGCATTTTCAAAATGGCCAACTTCACTCTCGTAATGGTTTCTCATATCAATGATAATGGTGTTGTCCTTTTCCGCTAAATCATTAAACTTCTCTGCATTAACATGCACACCTTTATTTGTAACGTCAAAAGAACTATCTGAGAGTCCGTCTGCAACAATCTTATCTCTTACTTTGATGGTCAATTTGTAAAATGACTTGCCATCATCATCGATAGCGATGTTATGACGAATGCCTCTCAAAAAGATAATATCCTCCATGGCATCTTTGAAATCTTCCATCCTGTCCTCAGGAACTGAAATCTGAGCGTTCACACCCTCATAGGAAACGTATATGCGGCCAAACACCTCTACCCTGTCCATCAATTGATAGAAATGATCTCTGAATAATTGGGGATTACCAATCTTGGCGTACTTGTAAAAAGAAATTGTAACTCTCGAACGAGAGTCTGCCTGCATTTTTTCCTTAAGCAGGTCTTTATTGACTCGATTATGTAGGCTCATCGCTTTTGCATTAAACGTGAGAAAAATGCAAAGCTATATTAACTCTATGAATATAACAAACACATATAAGAAGCCCTTATGTATGCTTTCTGTAAAATCCACATCAGAATGCATCTTCACAATCCAATTCTTCGTAACTGAGCAGATCCATGGATTCTAGTACAGATTCGTCTATTTCATTCACATGACGAACAAAATAACGATCGCCCTGAGGACATACATGACAAGCTTCACAAACCGCCTCATGATAGTTCAGGTCCAACTTGACATCGGTTACTTCGATACCCTGTGCTTCCAACCAATTCTGTAGCTTCTCCTCTCTTAATTCCTTGCTATCTGATTCAGGTACATCAGATGCAAAATGATCTGTTTGGCATTGGCGAATATCGAAGCTGAAACAATAGTTGCCTTCATCCGCCTTATCACAAGAGATCGTCATCGCGATCAAAAACAATATCATCATGTTCTTCATATCTGTCTTTTTCTTTTAAGACGCCATTTGAAGATAAAAGTGTTGGTGCGTTAATCGTTTTTTTTCAAAACAAGCAACTTCATCATCTCTCTAGCTGCCACTCTCGCCTTTTCATCAACAAATGACCTAGGGGTTTCATCACCAACTTCGTAGGTTATACTTTCGGCACCAAATTGCTTAAAAAACCAAGACTTGGTAATGGCCTGATTAAAGTCATAGGCTTCTTCCTGAGGTGTGTATTCTTGAAAACTTGAATCGATGGCTTCAAACCAATAATCCTTGAACCCATCTATAACCGAAATCCTATTATCCGTTAAAGTGTAATACAAGTCTTCCTGAGTAGAATGAAAATCAATTGCCAATACCACACTGTTTTTCATTTTTCTGGTCGCCGAGGTCAAGTGTTCTGCAACAAGGCGAACCTCTTGTTGCTTATAACTGGACCAGTCTCTATTTAGATCAATTCCGCCTGTGTTATGACGCCAATGTCCCAAATCAACACCATCAGGATTGATCATAGGATACACAAGTATGCGGTAATTATTTCTGAAGTCTGTAGCTATCTGATTATCCTTCAGTAATTCATCAACAAAACTCAACATGGCCATATAGCCACTAACCTCTGGCGGATGAAGCCTTCCAAAAATGACAATCGCTGGCTTCTTTTTAACCGACTGCCAGTCCATATTAAGGCAATAAATGTCTCTGCCCCTAATCGATTTGCCGATAGTCAACTTTCGAATATTTTCACTTGACTGATCCAAACTATCTGCCCAAGCCTTACAATCGGAAGAAGTCATCAGTTCCTGTCCTGCTACGTACAGCCACCCGGCATCTACCTCCAGTCTGAGTGTCGCCAGGTTTCCAGCCTTGATGGTGTCAAACTCAGTTGTATCCATAGCTGTCCAGTGAAGTCTGTCTTTACTCAACTTAGGAACATATCTGTGCTCATGTTCTGTATATTCGATTTCCAGGTCTATCCTGCGATCTCGCTCTGAACGTATCCTAAATGCAAAATAGCTGCTGGCATTTATAGGTGTATTTTCAGGGGATACGATAACTCTGAAAGTTGTATCATTGATCTGACGAAAACCATTCATTCTTGCGCCATCAAATTCATTATCAACATATACACCGTCAAACCTATAACTGGTTTTTACCTGATCATTTATGGGTTTAGTTGAAGTGTCTTCAGGTACTGGATAGCTGTGCTCTTTTAACTTGCCTGATGCACAGGCTGTAATGAAAAATATCAGAGAAAGATATATAAGCTTATGCATCAGATCATTTTATTTTATCCTTTAAGTATCGCGCAGTATGAGATTTCTTTGATTTTGATATGCCTTCAGGCGGTCCTTCATACAATAGGTTCCCTCCTCCTACTCCGCCATCAGGACCCAGGTCTATAATCCAATCGGCCGATTTGATGACCTCCAGGTTGTGTTCTACAATAAGAACAGAATGCCCTTGTTCAACCAGTGCATTCATAGCGTCAAGCAACTTTCGAATATCATCAAAGTGTAAGCCTGTTGTAGGTTCGTCAAAAATAAAGAGTATGCGCTCTGTGGATCTTTCCTTTCCAAGATAAAATGCCAGCTTAACACGCTGGGCTTCCCCACCTGAAAGGGTGTTAGAGCTTTGGCCCAATTTGATATAGCCTAAACCAACAGCTTGCAGGGGTCTCAGTTTCCTTAATATCTCCTTGCTTTCACTAAAGAAGTCCAACGCTTCATCAACACTTAGATTGAGAACATCATGAATGTTTTTTCCCTTATACTCAACTTCCAGTACCTCTTGCTTAAATCGTTTTCCTTTGCATTCATCACAAGTGAGCTTTACATCAGCAAGAAATTGCATTTCAACTGTTATCGTCCCTTCGCCTTTACAGGTTTCACAACGACCTCCCTCTACATTGAAAGAAAAGTGCTTGGGCTGCAATCCCTTTATTTTGCTTGCCTGTAGTCCAGAGAACAAAGATCTAATGGCATCATACGCCTTTACATAGGTTGCGGGATTTGATCGCGACGATTTGCCGATAGGTGATTGATTCACAAGTTCCACCGAATCGATCATCTTAATGTCTCCAGATAGACTATCATACATGCCAGGTGCTTGAGAGATAATCTCACCAAGTTCTTTTTTTACTGCCGGATATAGAATCTGCTTTACCAACGTGGTCTTACCCGAACCAGAGACACCTGTAACAACTGTCATCATTCCTAATGGTATGGTCACATCTATCTCCTGAAGATTGTTTTGCCGTGCACCTTTAAGGCTAAGCTTATTAACAAGCTTTCTCCTCTTAGCTGGCAGTTCAATTTTCTCTTCATCTCTCAGATATCTGGCTGTGAGGCTGTCATTGCTTTTTGAAACAAAACTCTTGTAACTGCCATTGTAGATCAACTCTCCACCATAAATACCGGCCTTGGGACCTATTTCTACAACATGGTCAGCGTTTCGAATTATTTCTTCTTCATGCTCGACTACAATGACTGTATTTTTCAGATCACGCAGATTTTTCAACACCCCTACAAGCTTGTCTGTATCCTTTGGATGCAAACCAATACTGGGTTCATCCAATATATATAGGGAATTGGTAAGATTGCTTCCAAGCGTCCTGGTCAAATTTATTCGCTGAGTCTCTCCCCCACTAAGTGTAGAAGATATACGGTCAAGAGTCAGGTAGGACAGACCTACATCCAGCATTGTTTTTAACCTGGTGGTAATTTCGAGCAGAATACGTCTTGCAATCTCTTTATCGTGCTTGTTCAACTTCAGTGAAGTAACAAATTCATAAAGCTCATCGATTGGAATATCAATCAGTTCATTTATACTCTTACCATCAATCTTAACATAGGTAGCTTCTTTTCTTAAGCGTCCCCCATTACAAGTAGTACAAACCGTTCTGCCTCGATATCGAGCTATAAGCACCCTGTTCTGAATCTTATAACTATCTGCTTCAAGCGCTTCGAAAAAGTCATTAATGCCACGCACAGATTCATTGCCCTGCCAAAGCAGATCTTTTTGCTTTTGCGTCAAGGATTTATATGGCTTGTGGATCGGAAAATCATAATCATGAGCCGCATCCATAAATCGTGTAAGCCATCTCCCTGTCTTTTCGCCTTTCCAACATGCTACAGCACCCTCATAAATAGAAAGTCTATTATTCGGAATCACTTTATATGGATCGATTCCTATGATACGGCCATATCCCTCACAGGTTTTGCAGGCGCCATATGGATTATTGTAGTTGAATAACTGGTGTGAGGGTTCAAGAAATGTAATTCCATCAAGCTCAAATCTATTATTGTAATACTGAACAGAATCATCTTCCAACAAAATCTTAAGCTCTCCTTGTCCTTCAAAGAAAGCTGTCTGAACCGAATCAGCTATACGCTTAAGGTTATCCTCTTCATCGTTAACCACAAAACGGTCAACCAATACATCCACATCAAGATTAAACTTTTCAAGCGGCTGCTTTAACCACTTTTCACCTGACTCAAGAACATCTTCAATATATGTAAGCTCATTCCTTAATAAAATCCGGCTAAATCCCTTCTGAATCAACAAATCCATTTCTTTAGCTACTGTGCGCTCCTTGAATTGTTTGGGAAATGGAAAAAACAATTGGACTCTTTCACCTTCTTTTCGGTCGCTTATAAAATCAACTACATCAGCGACCTGATGTTTTTTGACTATTTCTCCAGATACCGGACTATAGGTTTTGCCGATTCGGGCAAACAAGAGCCTCAGATAATCATAGATTTCTGTCATTGAACCAACCGTAGATCTGGCATTACCACTTGTCACCTTTTGTTCAATAGCTATTGCTGGACATAATCCTTTAATGAAATCTACATCAGGCTTTTTCATGCGGCTTAGAAACTGCCTTGCATAGGAAGAAAGGCTTTCCACATATCTCCTTTGCCCCTCAGCATAGAGGGTTTCCATTATCAAGGATGATTTGCCAGAACCACTAAGTCCGGATACCACTACCAATTTGTTCTTGGGAATCTTAAGTTCTAGATTCTTAAGGTTATTGGATCGGGCCCCCTTGATATGAATGGTTGTAGCTGAAGAGCTGTTGGCTTTTTCTGTTACTTTCTTGCTGCTCGTTTTTACTGGCATTGGCTCTTTTTCAGAATGAGTATTGTGATTCTACTTATACTAACCTCAAAATCGCAATAAAGCTTACAAAATTGAAAAAAATATTTGGTTATTTACTTTAGCCTCAAAGCCAATAAACATGGAGGTTTAACCACTTCTTTGCCAGTTAAACAAATGTTAAGGAAAAATTTAATTCTGGATTTATTGAAATAATTGTTTTTACTTAGTGTTAAGTTTTTCAAATCACAAACCTTATTTGCCTATAGTTTTAAAATTCTACACTAAACAATTTTCTTAACCGATTTATCAAGAAAACTAAAATTGTTAGTTATGAATTTGCAGCAGCTTAGCGATAAGGAACTTATCCTTAACTATCTAGACGGAAATGAAAAAGCCTTTGAGATTCTTCTTAACAGGCACAGGAACAAGATATATACTTCCATATATCTATTTGTAAAGGATTCTGATCTTGCTGAGGATATCTTTCAGGATGTCTTTATCAAAATCATCGATACCCTCAGAAAAGGAAAATACAACCACGAAGGTAAGTTTCTGCAGTGGGCCATGAGAATTTCATACAATATGTGTGTGGATCACTTCAGAAGGTCTAAAAGACGTACTAAAGTTTCAGCAACAGAGACATTTGACATCTTTGATGTGCTTGAAACCAAGGAAGACAATATGGAGACTACCATAATTAAAAGTCAACTGCATACGAGAGTAAGAGCATTGGTCGATCAACTACCAGCTGAACAAAGAGAAGTTGTTATTCTTAGACATTATGCAGATATGAGTTTTAAAGAAATCAGCCAATTGACGCGTGTGAGTATCAATACAGCATTGGGAAGAATGAGGTATGCATTGATCAATATGCGAAAAATGGTTAACGAAAAAGAACTTTTAGCCTCTTAAGGAGGTTTACAAGATAAAGCTACTGTTTTAGAGACAGGTAATCATCTAGAGATTGAGTTTTGATAATAGATTGCCTGTCTTTTTTTATTGTACCCTTCTCTCTTTCCAATTATAGCTTCCTACAAATGCAGACATTCCTCCAATAAGGCAGATATAAAGCATACTCATGAGTTTTGAAGCTATGAAATATCGCATGTCATCTCTGCTGCCATAGTAAGCAGATAGCTCCTTTAAAAAAACATAGTCTACAGCCAGATTTATAAAGATCATGTTGCCAAGTGCAATCATCAAATGAACATGGCCCGTAGCTATCCACAATCCCAGGCATAAGAAGAAAAATATGGCATTCAAAAAGGGTATCAGCATCATGACCTGCATTTTGGAGGATTTCATACTCCTATTTTTACTGGCCCAACGGATTCTTTGCCTTATGAAGTCAGACAGCTTTGACTCTGCTTTCGTATACACGAGGGCCTCGCGACTCTTCAGAAATTTGATCTCTCCGTTTATTTTATTAAAATGCTGTATTGCATACACGTCATCACCAGAAGCATAAGGGCTTGACTCAAAGGCCAAATCAAGTCTCTTATAGCTCATGTTGGCACCATTCGCCATGTACCAGTTTTTTGAAAATATTCCAGCCTGCGTTACCGCCATCATGCCATAGAAGTCCAAAGCCTGAAATACAGTGAATATATTCCCCTGATGCACAAAATTGACAGAACCTGCAATGAAGTCTGCATTGCCCGTTTCGATATATGTAATAAGCGTATGCAAGTATTCCGGGTTAACCGTCACATCTGCATCCAACTGAATAATATAGTCTGCTGTGATCTCATTTATCGCGGTAGCAATGGCTACTTTTTTCCCTCCCTGTGATTCCGTCTTTATATGGTCCGCAAGAGAGATAAATCGCAGGTGCTCATAGCCAAATGCACTGGCATTCGAAATTGTATCATCGTAGGAAAAGTCATCTACAACGACGATCTCCGGTTTGTAAAAAAGAAAGTGCTTGCAATCCAACAGACTCTTGATACACGGACCAATATTCTGTTCCTCGTTTCTGGCGGCAATAAGAATCGTATAACTGAATTTGGGTAGTTCAGGCTCAGCCGGTGCTGTATATTCCGCCTGACTATTCCACTGATAAAGGATGTATAGAATCAGGCATGCATAAGCAAATGATATCAATATTGCGATCAATGCAATCAACTGCATGATCAAAACATATCGTCATACTTGTTATCGGCATTCTTGGAGTCTTTCTTCATGACGTCCAGCTCAGGCAACTCCAGGAAGTCTTCCTCATCTGTGATCTCCACTTCCTTATAGTCTATATAGTCCCCTTTGGATTTGTTACCGCCTGCTTTTGGATTGGTCCATCTGTTATTTGTAAAAGCTTTAAAAGCCAGATAGGCCGATACAACAGGATATGCAACAATGGATAGTCCTGAATAAATCAGTCCCTTTACCGTATCTTCTCGTAACATCTTCCATAACCATTTGAAGTAATCCGTTACAACTGAATAATTCAATATTAAAGCCAATACGAAGAGAGGCAAAGCCAGCCATGACAATATCATAAAGACACCACGGACAGCACTTATCGCCATCCATATCATGACAAAAAGCAACAGTATCACAAGAACACCAATAAATGGATTAGATCCTTGTCTTCTTATCATCATTAAATTTTTTAAATAAAGTTAAGCAATTGCCTAAAGTGATGTCTGCAATATAGACAGAGCATACTATATCATGGATTGTTCAAACTGTTTTTCATACAGTTGTCGATATTGGCCATCTTTATTGTTAAGCAATTCTTCGTGACTTCCTTGCTCGACAACCTTCCCTTTTTTAAGTACCAAAATCTTGTCGGCATGTCTGATTGTTGATAGTCTATGTGCGATGATAATGGAGCTGCGCTTTTCAATAAGCTTTTCAATGGCGAACTGGATTATGGCCTCTGTCTCGGTATCAATAGATGAAGTTGCTTCATCCAGAATTAATATATCTGGATTCATAACAAGGGCTCTTACAAATGAAATCAATTGTCGCTGTCCCATTGACAAATTTGAGCCCCGCTCGGTTATCATAAAATCATAGTCACCCGGTAACTTTCTGATAAACTCGTCAGCGCCGATGGTCTTAGAAGCTTTAATAATATCTTCTCTAGAAATATCCTTATCGCGAAGTCTTATATTGTCCAGAACCGTACCGTTAAAAAGAAAGACATCCTGTAATACTATTGCGATTCTGGATCTTAATGACTTGAGATCATATTTGCGTATATCAACACCATCGATCTTGATACTGCCTGCCTGGAACTCATAAAATCGATTCAAAATATTGATGATGGTCGTCTTACCGGAACCCGTACTTCCAACAATGGCTAATGTTTGACCTGCTTTTAAATCAAAACTTATATTGTTAAGAACATAGTTCTCATCATCGTAAGCGAATGAAACATTTCTAAAATCTACACTGCCTCTTATTCTTTCAACCTCGTGGTCACCATAATCTTTGATGTAATCTTCTTTTTCAACCAACTTGAAGACTCTATCCGCAGCCACAAGTCCCATTTGTAAGGTGTTAAATTTATCAGCAAGCATCCTAACTGGCCTGAACAACATATTCAGGTATAAAGGGAAAGAAACAAAAGCACCCGGACTAATGGTATTGTTCCAAATACCTTTAGATCCCAGCCACACTAGCAATGATAATCCAATGGCTGAAATCAATTCAACAACTGGATAAAAAATCGCATAATATTCAATGGCGTTGAGATTTGCAGAGGTATACTTTCTGTTTATTTTTCTGAATTTCTCAGATTCCTGCTTTTCAGCATTGAACATCTGAACAACCTGCATACCTGAAATCTGTTCCTGTAGAAAGGAATTCATCGCTGATATCTCATTTCTAACGCGTTGAAAAGATACTTTTACCTTTTCCTTGAATATATAGGTGGCTAAAACCATAAGTGGAAGTGTCGCTATACAAATCAAGGTCAGTCGCCAACTATGATAGAACATGAATCCAAGCACAGCAAATATGCCCAGGATATCTGCAACCATCGTCAAGACTCCCTGAGTAAAAATCTCATTGATGGCCTGAACGTCGCTTATGGTTCTGGTAATTATTTTTCCTACAGCAGTCTGATCAAAAAACCGCAGTTTGAGCTTCTCAACATGCTTAAAGACCTTAATACGTAAATCCTTGATGACACTTTGCCCCAGAACCGAGGAATAATAGATAAATGCATATCTCAGAAAAACATTCAATAATACGAATACCAGGTATATGATGGCCATCCGCTTAAGACCCTCAATGTCTTTAACGAATATATAGTCATCGACCATTGTTCCGATAAGAAAGGGTCTGATATTGGCAACAGGAGCCATAACCACAGCCATGACAAGACAGGCAAAAAACAGCAGCTTATAAGGGCTAGCCAGTTTTAATACCTTGGATAATACGACAAGGTCTAGGTCTTGCTTGTTTTTTTCTTGCATCGTAAATGGCCTGAATCGTGGCCTGAAGTTTAAGCGGTATAGAGATATTACATATGAAAGCAAAAGAAGTTCAATAAGATGAACTCAGTAGCAAGATAATACATTCAATTTGATACACTCTTAACAGATGCCGAAACTGCCACCTTGTTTCGGCATATTTCCAGATATTTTTATCAGCTTTGAGCTTAAATCTAAAAATTGACAATAGACAAGGAAATATTCAAGATATCCTTACCCAACATTATTTCTAATATCTCAATTCCCCTATTGGGCATTGTAGATACAGCACTAATGGGCAGGATGGACGACCCTGCATATATTGGTGCAATTGCCATTGGTGGTATCATCTTTAATATTCTCTATTGGGGTTTTGGCTTTCTGCGTCCTGGTACAACGGGCTTGACCGCACAGGCTTATGGACAAAATAATCTTCCGGAATGTTATAGATTATTATTGCGATCATTTATTCTGGGATTGATTTTTGGGCTCTTAATCTGGTTATTTGCCAAGCCTTTAGGTGTATTCTTCTTTTCAATCCTTGATGGATCAGACAAAGTCATATCCCTTTCCTCTGAATACTATCATATCCGAATTCTGGCGGCTCCTGCGGTATTGGCTGTATTTGCATTTCGAGGTTGGTTTTTTGGTATGCAAAACGCTATTGCACCAATGGTCTTAACCATTGTCTCCAACGGATTAAATATCCTTTTCAGCTGGTATCTTGTCATGGTTCTGGATTTATCTGTAAAAGGTGTTGCATGGGGAACCGTCATCGCACAGTGGCTTACCTTTATTCTAGCAGTAATAATCCTAATCTACAGGCATCGCTTCCGATTCATTAAATATCTGGACAAAGCCATTGTACGGGCAGCAGAATTAAAGAGGTTCCTGGTTGTGAACAGAGATATGTTCATTCGAAATATGGGATTAATCCTGGTGTTCAGTTTCTTTACAAACCACTCCTCAAGTGTCAGTGACAGGTATCTGGCCATCAATCAAATGTTATTGGAGCTGTTTTATTTTATGTCGTATGCTATTGATGGGTTTGCTTATGCATCAGAAAGTCTTGTAGGTAAATACCTGGGTGCTCAGAAACTGGATACTGTAAAACTGGTTGTGCGTAAATGTCTCTTCTATGGTCTTGGTTTGGCGGTTGCTTTCAGCCTTGTCTACTTATTCTTTGGCAATGAGATCCTATCCATACTTACAAGCAACAAGTCGCTAATTGCTGAGGGTCAAAAATATTTGATCTGGTGTGCACTAGTTGGCTTGACAGGGGCATTGGCATTTATTTGGGATGGCGTATACAGTGGCGCTACAGCTTCGGTAGAGTTGCGCAACTCCATGCTGATCTCGGTTATTCTCTTTTTTATTCTATTCTATAGTGTCAAACCATTCTATCCTCTATACGCTATATGGATTGGCATGATTGCCTTTATGGCAGGAAGGTCAATATTTCAAATATGGTATTACAACAAGAGCATTCTTAGCAGATGGCAAAATGCTCAAGCTTAGATTCTTCCTTCATCAGCAAAGCTATAGTATCTGCCATCAGCTATAATCAAATGGTCCAGAACAGATATGTCTAAATGTGTTCCTGCATTCACCAATTTGCTTGTAATATCAATATCTGCTTTAGATGGATTAAGATTGCCTGATGGGTGGTTGTGAATCAAAATCACTGAAGATGCATTAAGGTCCAATGCCTTTTTAAACACAATTTTGGGATCCACTACTGTGCCTGCAATTCCTCCTACACTAATCGTCTCAATTTTCAACACTTGATTGTTCCTATTCAGCATTATAGCTTTGAATTCCTCGTGATTAAGATCAGACATCTCTGCATTTAGAAGGGCAAATGCATCCAGACTTGAAGCAATTTTAGCCTTTGTGATGCCTTTATCCGATTGTCTTCTCCTCCCCAGTTCCAATGCGGCAATGATCATGCTTGCTTTGACCTCTCCTATCCCCTTGAACTTGCATAGATCTGCAATGCTTAGTCTTGCTAGCTTTCGAATACTGTTATCATGTGTTCTTAATATCTGTTGAGCCAGATCAAGTGCTGAGACATTCTTATAGCCACTGCCAATTATAATTGACAGCAGTTCTGCTGTGCTTAAGGTAGCATGACCTTTAAGAGATATTTTCTCTCTGGGTCTGTCCTCTTCAGCCCATTTCTTAATTGAAAGGTGGTTGTGATACACTTTTTATTCTTCATGAATAAAGGTGTATAGAGTAATCAATTAAATCCTTGAAAGTGCTTTATCCAGATCAGCTTTTAAGTCCTCGATATCTTCAACACCCACGCTTAATCTGATTAATGAATCAGTCAGTCCAACTTTAAGTCGTTGCTCTCTAGGCATAGAGGCATGTGTCATTGACGCAGGGTGACCAATTAGTGATTCTACTCCTCCTAAAGATTCAGCAAGTGCAAACAGCTTGGTGCTACTCAACACTTTTTTTGCCGAAGCGAAGGTGTTCTTGTGTAGATCGAAAGAAACCATACCTCCGAATGCACGCATTTGCTTTTTAGCAATCTTATGATTGGGATGATCTTTGAATCCAGGATAATATACTTTGGATACTTTTTCGTGCTTCAGCAAATGCTTAGCTATGGCAAAGGCATTTTCACAAGATCTTTGAACTCTAAGGTGTAGGGTTTTAATTCCCCTTAAAACGAGAAAACAATCTTGAGGACCTGGTACCGCTCCTGTTGAATTCTGAATGAAATGAAGTTTGTCAGCAATTGATTTGGTATTTGTAACAACTGCCCCCATGACAACATCCGAATGACCTCCAAGATACTTGGTTGCAGAATGAAGGACCATATCAGCACCGAGATCAATTGGGTTTTGCAGGTAGGGTGATGCGAAGGTGTTGTCCACAACCAACCTTACCCGTTTTTTCTTACAAATTTTTGCAATAGCTGCAATATCAACCACATTAAGCATCGGGTTGGTAGGCGTCTCAACCCATAGTATTTTGGTATTTGGACCAATGGCTTCTTCAACTGCGGCTACATCAGACATGTCGATAAATCTTGAAGCTATACCAAATTGCTCAAATACCTTTGTTAACAACCTGAATGACCCACCATAAAGATCGTTAACGGCCAAAACCTCATCTCCTGATTTCAAAGTTTTGACTATAGCATCCATGGCTGCAAGACCACTAGCAAAACAAATACCGTATCTCGCATTTTCCAGAGCAGCAAGGTTTTCCTCAAGAACCTTTCTTGTTGGGTTTTGTGTCCTTGCATATTCATAACCCTTGTTTTTGCCTGGGGCGTCCTGAACATATGTGGAAGTCTGAAATATTGGCGTCATGATCGCACCTGTAGATGGATCTGGTTTGACACCGGCATGTATGGCTTTGGTACCAAATTTCATTTGATCAGATTTAGATTTCAATACTAGAAGCCTATCGGCATTATTGTAGGACTAACAATAGAGAGAACCAAGCGTTCTAAGACATCAGATTTTTAGACGCATTATAAATGTCATCGATACTTAATCCGTATTTTTCAAGCAAGTCAGCTGGTTTACCGCTTTCTCCAAAACTATCGTTGACTGCTACAAAGGCCATCGGGCTAGGATGGTTCCTGGCCAGCACCCCTGCTACAGATTCACCCAAACCACCATTTCTCTGATGCTCTTCAGCTACAACACATCTCCCGGTTTTCTTCACAGAATTAATTATGGCCTCCTCATCCAATGGCTTGATTGTATGGATATTAATCAGCTCTACACTCACGCCTTCAGCCTCTAGCTTTCGGGCAGCCTCCACGGCGTACCAGAGCATATGACCTGTTGCGATTAAAGTGATGTCAGAACCTTCATTCATCACAATTGCTTTTCCAATCTCAAATTCGTTTTCAGGCATAAAAATTGGCCAGCCTGGTCTTCCGAATCTCAGATACACCGGTCCGTGATAGTCGGCAATCGCTTTTGTTGCTGCTTTGGTTTGGTTATAATCCGCTGGATTAATAACAACCATACCAGGTAACATCTTCATCATACCCATGTCTTCCAATATCTGGTGCGTCGCTCCATCCTCTCCAAGGGTAAGTCCGGCATGAGAAGCACAGATCTTCACATTCTTATGAGAATAGGCAATGGATTGACGTATCTGATCATAAACCCTGCCGGTACTGAAGTTGGCAAAGGTGGAAGTAAAAGGAATCTTCCCTACCGTGGCAAGTCCTGCAGCGATACCCATCATATTCGCCTCTGCAATTCCAACCTGAAAAAATCTTTCAGGATTCTCCTCTATAAACTTGTCCAGTTTCAACGAGCCAATAAGATCAGCACATAGTGCAACTACATCTGGGTTTTCTCTTCCCAATTCAGCCATAGCTGCGCCAAAACCATCGCGCGTTGCTTTCTTTTCTGTGGATGTATATTTATCTAGCATCTTAATAATCTCCTAGTGTTTCTTCAAGTTGTGATAATGCAATTTCTGTCTGTTCAGCATTGGGCGCTTTACCATGCCAATTATGTGTCCCTTCCATGAAGTCTACTCCTTTTCCCATGATAGTCTTCATGAGAATCAGCTGAGGGTAGGACTTACCGCTTTGTGATCGCGCTTCATCAACGTGATGAATAATGCTCTCAAAATCATGTCCATCCATGTGTAAAACTTTCCAGCCAAAGCTTTCCCATTTAGCAGGCAGGTCGCCCAGGGAAATAACCTTATCGTTAGGACCATCGATTTGCTGTCCGTTCCAATCAACCACTGCGATTAAGTTATCAACCTTGTGGTGCGCCGCAAACATCGCAGCTTCCCAGACCTGACCCTCTTGAAGTTCTCCGTCGCCCATCAGTGCATAGACAAGCTTATCATCGCTATTTAGTTTTTTTGCCAGAGCAGCACCAATAGCAACTGATAGACCCTGTCCCAGTGAACCTGAAGCAACCCTGATACCAGGAAGTCCCTCATGTGTGGCCGGGTGACCTTGCAGTCTGGAATTTATTTTTCGAAAACTATTAAGTTCATCAACTGGAAAGTATCCGCTTCTCGCTAATACACTATACCAGACAGGTGAAATATGTCCGTTCGACAGAAAAAACATGTCTTCGTTTTTTCCATCCATGTTAAAGTCTGGGTTATGGTCCAGGATATGAAAATACATTGCGGTAAAGAAGTCGGCACATCCAAGAGATCCTCCCGGGTGGCCTGAATTAACAGCAGCAACTTGTCGTATGATGTCTCTGCGTACCTGGCTCGCAATGGATTCTAATTTTGCAGTATCGGCACTCATGTGTTGGTTGGTTATTATGTGGCGCTAAGATAAAATAAAAAAGGCAAGCTTAAAGCTTGCCTTATTAAAATCATTAATTCTTTGGATGCATTAGTTTACAGCATCTGATAAAGCTTTTCCTGGCTTAAACTTAACTACAGTTTTAGCTGGAATTTGAATGGTTTTACCAGTGGCTGGGTTTCTACCTTCTCTTGCATTTCTTCTTGAAGTTGAGAAAGTACCGAAACCAACAAATGAAGCTTTATCGCTCTTCTTAAGTGTATTTTCGATTGAATCGAATACCGCTTGTACAGCATCGGATGCTTGAGATTGCGTAACGTTTGCTGCATCAGCAACAATCTTAATTAAATCTCCCTTATTCATGAATTCATTTTTTTTGATAAATAAAATAAAACAGTGTAAATGTAGATTAAAGGTACATATAATCAAAAATTATAATGTTTTTAAATTCAAAAAATCCCCATTTTATAGGCATTTGAGCAATTTTTAGCTGTTTTTAAGTGTTATTTTCATATATCTTTGGCTTACACACATCAAAAAACAACCATTAAATGCTCAAAAAATCGACGTCTTTCGCCCTCTTAATGCTGCTTTTTGTAGGAATTATTAGTCTTTCCAGCTCTTGTAAAACAGCTGAAGGCTGTCAATTGGAAGAGAAATATCAAGCCAAAACAGACAAAAACGGTAATCTTTCCACACAAAAAGGAAGATCCAACCTATGGTCAAAAAAGCAAAGGAAAAAGATGAAATCACGCAAGTGATATTAATGCACTTGACCCCTTAGAATATCATTTAGAGTCTTTCCAATCGAATTAAAAAGCACAACCACCAGGTAAATAGCTATTCCAGGAAACAAGGCCAGCCACCACATCTTAAAGTTTAACCGTGCTTGTTTGATAATACTGCCCCAGGTTACCTCATCAGCAGGTATACCCAATCCAAGAAATGACAATGTAGATTCGGTTAATACAGCAGCAGAAAAGCCAAACGCCAATACGATAATTACGGGTGATACCGCCATTGGAAATATGTATTTCATAAAAATGCGGTGATCTGGCATGGCGATTAACTTAGCCGTGTTGATATATTCTTCTTCTCTAATTTTTAAGATTTCAGCACGTAGGTATCTTGTGATAACCGGCCATCTCAAAATTCCTATGACCAGGATCACATTCATTATGGAAGCTTTTTGGAAAAGCGCCAACATGATCAATATCAAGAACAAGCCAGGAATGGAATTGAATATATCGATCATCCTAAATACGATGATATCCATGGGTAAAGCAATGTTCTTCTTACGGTTCAATCCCGTTTTCCTGATAGCAAAAATCCACACAAAACTCAAAATGGCAATACCCAGTATCTTGATTGCTAAGCTGGCGTAGATGATATAAAACATCAAAATACAGCTGACGACAAGAAACCAATAAAAATATTTACGATCGATCATTAATTGTTGATCACCATAATAGCCACTTAAATAAGAAAGCATAAGTGCTATGATGAAACTCAAAACTACCGAGAGCGTCCCTACAATCAATGCAATATATGTTCCATGGACTATGCCTGCCATCACATCACGTCCCAGGCTATCGGTACCAAGCCAATGACGGTATTTCAATCTGGAAACATTCTGCCGATCAAAGGGGCCTACAGATCGATTGTTCTTATCAATATAATTTGAAGAATATGGAATCAGGGCTTTTACTTCCCATTTGGGATTCTCCTGATTTTTAAACATTGCAAGCCCTTCATCAGAAAAAGAAATAATTGCCTTGTCATTTGCAATGAAGTTATGTAAGAGGCCTATGATGATAAATGCAAGCAATCCATAAATTCGACTCTTACTAAATACCGCTTTATATGTAACAACATCCCTCATCCTCTATTCAAACTTAATTTTAGGATTTAGAAATGCATATAGTATATCAGCAATAAGGTAGGCCAGTATCGTGACAAGAGAAACAAGCATAAGAATACAAAACACCACATTCCAGTCTGCAAGCGAAATTGTTTCAAACAAAAGGCGTCCCATCCCTGGAATATTAAAAATAACTTCAATGACCAATGAACCAGAAAATGCGTTCGCAAATGCCGCCATAAACAATGTCACAGATGGGATTAGTGCATTTCTCAAAGCCTCCTTACGTAAGATATCCTTTTTGCTCCGACCGCGGCTGAATGCCAATAAGACATAATCTTTTTTCATCTCGTCATTCAAAGCATTTTCAATCATGCGCGTTACATAAGCCATCGAATGCAGGCCAAGACATATTATCGGAAGTATAAGCTTCTTGTAATTGAGCAATATTTGCTGCATGGTCGACTTCCCTGGATAGATATCCATACCAACCGAAGGGAAAATATTGGTAATAGAACCGTAATCATCAGTTGTAAAATAGACAACCATCAAGGTTGCCAGCCAGAATAAAGGCATGGCATATAGCAAGTATAAGGCTTGCCTTAAGATATTTTGAAATCTGCCTGTAGGATTGGAGGCAAAATACAGCGCAATCATCACACCGATTAGAATTGACAGAAAAAAGTCAACAAGCGTAAAACTAAGCGTCCACTTAAGGGCTTTTGTCACCTTTTCAGATGCCTGCTTACCATCTGAAATAGAAACGCCAAAGCCATTATACAATGCTTGCTTAAGCCAAAGGTGATATTGATTGTCTGTTCCATGCCATCTAAAGACAGGATAGAACAAAGTCGTCTTGTCTACAGACCCTGGTGACATTCCCAATTGCACTAGAAACTGGTTCAAATCTCTCCTGCTTTGCTCCAGAGCGATTAAGGCCGCGCCGTCAGAGCCAGCATCCAATTCCACTTGCACCTTTCGGTATGTTTCAATTATTTGATTGGCCTTGTCCCGATGAATGCCTTCGGAGGCCATCATACGCATCAAAGCTCTTTCCTCAGGAATGAAGAATTGATTGATATTGTCAGGATAATGGTGCGGCTTGATAGAAAAATAAAAATCCGCTTTGTCCAAACCCAGATCCTGATATACATCTGCATACTCATCTGAATTGGAAGATAATTGATCAAGGCCCCGGAGTGCAAGTATGGACAAAACCTTATCCTGGGGGGTATGCTTGCTCATGAAAAAAGCAATCACACTTATCACGAACAACGTCGGGATAACCAGCAAGACTCTTTTTAGTATATATCTTAGCACCTGTATTTGTGATAATCCAGTCTAAGCTAAAAATAATAGGTCAATCTATTCTGCCAGTTCGAAAGTATTTGCCAAATAACCCGGACGTTTGCTGCTTGTAGATGCCTTTAATCTTGATGATGTAAGAATCTTCATATTAGGACAGTAGAGAAAAATAACAGGACAGTCATCATAAAGTATCTCCTGAAACTCCATATAATGTGCCTTCCTTTCATCCGACGAACGCGTGTTCCTGATATTTTCAATCAGAACATCTGCTCTTTCATTATTATAGGCTGTTTCATTTCTGGTGCCCGGTTTGGCATTATCGGAGTGCCATCTGGAATATGGGTCATCCGGCGCTGCATCTTGGGTTGCCGCTAGTGCAGCCATATCATAATTATATATTCCTATATTCTCTTTTCGCATCAAGGAGGTTTTCTTTGTAGCAATCTCCACTTTTACACCCGCCTTAATACATGATTCCTGAAATAGCAATGCGATTTTTCTACTCAACTCCGAACCAGTAATTAACAGCTCCAGTGTCAACTCTTCCTGGTTACCTTTTATAGTTCTGTCCAATATTCCATTACCATCAGAGTCTGACCATCCAGCCTCATTTAATAAAGACGTTGCCTTTTCAATGTCATATGCACGAGGAGCAAGATTGTTATTATAATATGGTTTAGATGGATTGAAATGCCCTATCGTTCTTGTTCCAAGACCCCCTTCTATATTATTGATAAAGTCATCTACGTCTGTCAGATGTGTCAGTGCCTGACGCACTTTAACATCGGATAAGTAAGGTGCTGTATTGTTCATGGCCAGATAATAATAACGCATGATTTGAGGCGTGTGAAAATTCCAGTTTGCAGAAAATACACTATCATCTTTGAGTTCTAAAAACCTGTCTGCACTGCGCAAACTTAAAAAGTCAAGTCGACCCTCCTTGGCCATATTCGTAGCTGACACTTCGTCCGGTACAATTCTGAATATCATGCTAGATGGTCCTTGAATAAGGTATGGATTATCCTCAATGTCTGTTGCCCAGTAATCTTCCCTCTTTTTAAGGATGACATATTCATCAGTCTGAAAGTCACTTAAGTAATATGGCCCTAACTGAACAACATCAAGTTTGTCGTTTACCGTGGCATTCACGCTTTCTACCAATTGTGTTTCCATCGTGTCACTGTTTTCGTAACCATCCGCAATTATGGCGTTGCCTTTGGCAAACAATAGGCTCTCACTATCATAAATGTGACTAGGCATAAGAAATCCAGTAAGCGCAACTTCTTTTGAAAGCATGTAGTCCGGATCAAAGAAAACTGTAAAGCTGTTTTCATCATCCGCATCTAATTCTACTGCTTTTAAAAATTCAAAATAAGGTTTCCATGCTGTTATCTTAGAATCTGGGTGTTTGATCATTTGTATAGTGAACAGATAGTCCCTATTGGTTAAATCAGCTCCATCAGACCACTTGGCTTCCTCTCTGAATTTGATATCATAGGCTATATAGCTTTCCTCTCCAACCACAGTATCATAAGCTTCTGGTATCTCTTCAATCAAAACTGGGAATAGCTCTAAGCTCTCAGGATGAAAATCTGCAAGAGGCACAAATATGTACTGATATATTTCTCTTCCTATAGACGTAGTTGCATAGAATGGGTTAATCTGCCCGGGGTCTTTTTCGATACGTACATTTAATTCGAAATCCTGATTGGTCGTTGTTCCTTCATTACATGAAAAAAGAATTGACAAGGAAAGTAATAAGACTAGTGTGCGCATATCTTTAGATTATTCGTTTGTTAATTGACTCTCAAGTCTAGAAGTCCATTCCCAGACTGAAATAGTATGTAGGATCAAGTATCCTGCCAGTCTCAATCCCCCAAGCATAGTCAAACTTCAAGTAATACCCAAGTAAGGTGCTTCGGAAACCAAAACCATAACCCATTACAAGAGGATCACGAAAATATCTTGCTGTTACAGCAACAACAGGATTGTCTGGAGGATTAGAAACTTCAATCGTATTTAGTGGGTTATCTTCAGCATTTGGGCCAATTCCGTACCAGGCCAAACCAGCATCAAAAAATCCGGTAACCTGGAAGTTTTTGAAAAAGGAATTCCCTGTTGGCCTTCTGCTTAAAAACCTGAACACGGGAACACGCAACTCTACATTACTCAACACATATGAGTTACCATTTCGAATATTGTTTTTAAAGCCTCTGAGGTGCGGTGCCAAAACCTTATAAGAAAAGCTCTCATTGTTAGGAACCGGAATGCTCTCATCAAATGAATTAAAAAGCCAATTCTCCATACCGCCCAGGTAATATACGATTCGACTTGATCCAACCGACGTTCCTCCCGCTCCTCTTAATGCCAAAACCGCATGTCTGAATATGGGTACATAGTGTCTCGCATCAAAACCCATTACAAAGGTATAGGCCTTGGAAGGGTCAAGACTGAAACCATCTACAAAACTCATGTTGAACTCATTGATGAATTCTGCATATGCCTTATATCGGGTTCCATTTTTAATATTAAGACTTACATCAAGCGTGTTATCAAATATATACTCGGCCTTAAGGCTTAATCTTTGTTCATTTACAAAAGGGGCATTCAACGAACCTGGATCTATCGCCAATTGAATATACTTATCAAGCCTTAACGATGTCGTTAATCTTAAGCTCGTATAGATATCAAAAGGATAGCGCAATTGAAACATACCCAGTATCGTATGACGTCTCTCGCGTTGAGCAGGAAAGACTTCAGGATTCAAAACATTCGTCTCCGCTTTTCGATAGAATGCAAATCGCTTATCGATTAGATATTTCTTATTATCGAATACGGCAAAATACTCGTATCCATTAAATGTTGTCGGTATTCTTAGACCAACTTGGATGTCATAATCTTCAAATAGATCCTTGATGGTTCCGCGAAATAGAATACCCAAGGGTGCATTATTCAGCTCACGATCCATGCCCGTATAACTTTCTAGCCCTTCAAACAAAACACTGTTGTCCATGCGGGTTGTGAAGTCCACCAATCTAAACTTAAGTCTGGAAGCTGTAGCACGCATCGGGCTATACTTGATTATACGCTTCCCATCCTGAATTGAGGATGTGTAGTAATCCTTGAAGTACTTTTCGAATACCGAGAGCTCTTCACCTTTTTCCATGAACGTCTCCAGTGACTCCAGATTCTCAGGATCTGGAAATTGAGATTGGAATTTGATATCATCAGATAATTGAATCTCATTGTTCTGCTCTGGGTCCTGCAAGAGAAATGGAATCTCATTTTCGGGGGTCTCTTGTATTTGCTTGAATTCTGTCGGTTTTGGTTTTAAGCCCAACTCTCTGTCAATGTACTTTTCAAAAACTTTGTAAGAGCCATCATCGTAGTAGCTGAACAGATATCGATCCGTGTCAGGAAGAATATTGTGTATGATGATGTTTCTTTCAAAATTGGACAAGGGCTTGATCTCTCCTGTCGTAAGATTGTGCCCATAGGTGTTGAGGATTCCTGAGCGCGGACTCAGATAAGCAACCTCACTGTCATTAATAAGAATAGGTTTCTCTTCACTGTACTCTTCAGTATCCGTAATCTTGATTAGTTCCTTATTCTTGTCCAGGCCTTTGAGTATATAAATGTCAAATTCCTGAATGGGAAGAATGGTATCTATAAATTGTTTTTCAAGACTTAAATTGGTCCTGTTTGATCTGAACAAAACAGATCTCTCACCCTCATAAATAAGAGAAGATGCATCCAGGTCATCATAGAAGTCCTGCGTCAATCTTTTAGAATTGCGAAGGTCAGGCTTGTATATGTAAAGATCAGAATAGCCGTCTTTGGCAGCTGACAATATGTAATCTTCGTCGTCCAAATAATCAAGGCTATATATTCTTTGATAGTCCTGCGTTAAAAGATCTTCTTCATGTGAGCCATCCGGTACAAATATTTTGCGCAGTTTGATTATATCCCTCTTCTCATATATCACACTCAGCTCTTCTTTTCTTGGATGCCAAGCTATTAGAGGATAGTTATAATCAGATTCCTGAAATGTATTCTTATGTCCTACCCTAAGGTGACACTTATCCTCTCCGGTTTGAAGATTCAAAATGCGCAGCTTGGCTTTACCTTTATCATTGCTGACATAAGCCAAATACTTTCCATTTGGACTTTGCTTAAGATTACTTACGACTGATCCTTTCTTGTTTTTCAACTTCAACTCCAACAGTGCATCTGTTGGTGTAAATCGGCCTGTTTCCGCCTTATACTTACTATAATAATAGTCGTACCAATCCCTTTTTATCTTATCAAAATCTTCACTAAGTATGAAAAGAAATGAATTCTCAAGATTTCTATTAATACGTGTCAGATAGATGATATTGGCAATGACCGCAGGTTCATATTTTTCAGCCACATAATGCCACATGGAATGTCCTGCCGCTCTAGGGTGTTCGCTTGCAAATTTTTCAAAATCTTCATACTTGGGCTCATGCTTGAGCAGGTCTCTTAATTCATCATCGATGAGATAGTCCCAGGGACTGGCAGCATATGCCGTAATACCTTCACCAAACCAGGTAGGCAGGTTCAAAAGCAAGGCATTTTGTACTATTTCCTGAAAATTGGACCCATATAAAATCGCATTCAAGTAGACCTGTGCGATTCCTTTTTTGATCTGCTTTCTTAAATTCAAATGGTTGCCATCAAAATGAACAAACATTTTGTAACCCTGAATTTTTGTTGTTCCTGCTCTATTTGTAAAAACCTCTTCAAGCCCAATATTGCTTTGTTTCAGATCGGTAAGGTCTATGTATACAATTATCTCAATTTTGTCACTGATGGTGTGCTCCAGTACTTTTTGCACTTCATCGTGATATAGCTCTGCCATTTGTATAACTGGCTGAGCGATATTTCTTGACTTGCCATACCAGTATGTAACAAAGTTTTCAGTTTCGTATCTTGTCCATACATCAAAGTCATTGTGATACTGTACACGGTTTTTGCCGAAAGGCGTATTGATAGCTTGCGCCTTGACCAGGCTGGTGCTTAATATCATGAGACCCGCGATGTATATGATATATTTCATACACGATTGAAATTAAGGTATTTTAGGCAATGTGGATTAACTTGCAAGAGAAATACGACCAAATTGTTTTATAAATCAACAGATACCTGATTTAAACTGTTAATAATGATCTTGGTTTAATCTATACCTATGGAGATTGGCATATTCACTTTTAATCCTTTTCAGGAAAACACCTATGTTATTCACGATGATACCAAGGAGTGTATTGTCATTGACCCCGGATGTAGCAACCATGACGAAGAACAACAACTGACGGATTACATCACCAGTAGAAATCTGAAGGTGGTTATGTTGGTAAATACGCATTGCCATATTGATCATGTTCTGGGGAATAATTACGTAGCTAAAACATATGGTTTGAAGCTTTGTGCACATAAAGACGAAAAGGCTGTATTAGATGCCAATGTCATGGTATCTCAGATGTATGGCATGCCTTACACTCTTTCACCGCCTATAGAAGTATTCCTTGAAGAAGGCAAGCCAATCAAATTTGGAAATACAGAACTTGAAGTGTTTTTTACACCAGGTCATTCTCCAGCAAGTCTTTCTTTTTTTCACAGACCATCTTCTCAATTAATTGCCGGTGATGTCTTATTTAAGGGTAGCATTGGAAGAACCGATCTACCTGGCGGAAATTATGATACACTCATTGAAAGCATTAAAACAAAATACTATCCACTGGGTGACGATGTTATTGTCTATCCCGGTCATGGCCCAGCAACCACATTATTAGAAGAAAAACTGCGCAACCCATTCCTCCAATAGAAAGATTCGTGAAGCTACAACTCAAACATATAATCACGCTAGCTCTCTGTTTGACTGCTTTTATTACCGAAGCACAAATCCAGATAGGTGGCCGTGCTGCCTTGCATTTGAGTTTTGATCGGGCATCCACGATAAGACTCGATGATGAACTCGACTTCCTTACATATGAGTTGCGGTTTCTGGAGGAAGATATTTCACCTTCCTTTTCATTATTTGCAATCGCCGAAAATGAACGCGCCTTCGTACGACTTGAATTGGGCTACAGACAAATCACGAGTCGTTTTAGCTACATCGATTATAGGAAATTTGACAATCTCCAAAGCATCATAGTAAGACGGGAAATTAAAAGTCTGTACATGCCTGCCTTAATGGGGTTTAAGATTAACGATTTGAAGTTGTCCGCTGGCCCTGTTGTATCCTTTCACTTTCAAGATGATAAAGCACTTCAGGCCATAGAAGACCTTGAGGAACGCAACAGAAGATTTGATTCAGGCTATTTGATAGGTGTTAGCTACCGACTCAACAGCCTGATGATTGACTTATTCTATGAACAACGCTTTCATGGAACGGCGGAAGGATTATACTACCGTGGTGATAACATACCATTCAAGCAATCAGGCAGATATCTAAGTATTGGCTTAAGCTACGTGCTAGATCTTAATCTATAAGAACCACCCTGCGCATGAAGCGAATCACTAGGGTCAGCTCAATGGTGATGTTTCTAATACTCCTTTCTGGCAAAGTTGTAGGCTGATTGTTAAATGGGTTCAATACATTACCGATCGCCGGTGATTGATATTGAAATGAAAGGTCCGGACTGATGGTCAATTCAAGTGCTGGATGAACAAGGTCACCTCCAAGAAATTCGATACCACCTCCAAATGTGATGCCGTATACAAAGTCATTTACATATTCTGGAACTGGAAAGAAAGGAGATGCAAATCGCTCTTGAATGTCTACAAGGTTATTCGAAAGCTGATATTCAGCCCTGACACCAACAAAATAATATGGTGTCTGCAGTGTCTTGGTAAGCAGGCGTTTTTTGGCACCCGCCATTAATGATAGGTTTCTGAAATTAAAAGACTGGCCGCTTGTTGTTCCACCAATTTGAAAAACATTCAGACCGCTTCCCCTTGAATGATACCCAAGCTGCGCAAAAAAACAACCCTTAAAATCAGGATCGAGACTCTCAATAAAAAAGGCCGCGTGATAGTTAAACATGGCTCTTCTCTCAAAGCCACCCCAGTTTTGAGTCGCAATGGTTGGTCCCAGTTTCGGACCAAAGAAAAAGCCAGTTACTTCTTCGTCCTGCGCACGTAAATCAGAGTTAAACAATAATACTGCCAGCAAGATGAGAAAACTAAATCGCATGGGTTCAGATTTTCAGTAAAGTTAAAATATAAATTCGGCATTTGAAGCAGCTATTGCGCCATCAGCAAGACGTTCAAATTGTGGTCTGTTAAGCAGACTGATCTTCTTTCTCAGGTTGATCGTTTCTCCTTCAAGTGGTTCTCCATCTTTCGGAATTCTGTTCCGCAATCTCAAAGCATTCTCATCTATACCATACATATTGGCTATATCTGCGAGCGTTTCGCTTGATCTAACAATATGAATTTTTGCATTTTGTCTGAACACCTTACTTCTGCCAGTGCTTGTACCTTTCGCTTCGAATAAGTCAGTAGCCCGGTCTGCTGTGACTTCTGGTTCGCTCGATTTTGTATCCTTAGTATTTGGAATAACGGTGTCATCCATTGCGATTATTTCTTCAGCTTCTGGCGGCAAAGAATGCATTTGATCGAGCGTATACAGTTCGTATTTCTCAATTATCTGAATCAACTTATTGCTGTAGGCTTTGTCTGTGGCATATCCTGCTTTGCGCAATCCCTTGGCCCAGGATTTATAATCCTGTGTAGAATAATCAAAAAGGAATGCGTATCGATTTTGCTTTGTCAGAAAATCACTGTGGGCCATATAAGAATCATGCACAGAATCGAATTTTCTGAAACATGACTTAATCAACTTCCCTTTATGGTAATCATCATCCTCCCTGTAGAAGGTTTCACCATCCCAGGAAGATCCACACTTAATTCCAAAGTGGTTATTGGCTTTTCGCGCCAGGGTACTCTGACCAGCGCCTGATTCCAAAAGTGCCTGAGCCATCTTAATACTGGCCGGAATTCCGGTCCTCTGCATCTCCAAAACTGCAATTTGCTTATATTGCGATATATAATTCAAACTTGGATTCTCAGCTTTCATTGCAACTATAGGACTCAAGCATATCAACACTAAGAACAATCGAATCATATTAGAATTATTTATAATTTATATTTTAATCAAAAACAGTGCCTTAATTTATAATTGGCATCAAAAATCAATATTATGGACTTAATGGATCTTCTTAAATGGCAGTTGTCCGATGGCGTTATCAGCGGACTTGATCAACAACTAAACATCGGCAACGCACAAAAAACAAATGCGGCATCTCAAGCAGCTTTATCTGTACTTATGTCGGCTTTGTCAAAAAACTCTGCCCAGTCAGAATCTGCCATCAGCGGCCTTGCAGGCGCCCTTGACAGAGATCATGATGGAAGTATTCTTGACGATGTTGTAGGTCTGGTAACAGGCAAATCAGCGGTTAGCAAACCCAAAGCAATGGATGGAACGGGAATTCTCGGCCATTTATTGGGTGGAAGACAGAATAATGCAATTGATATGCTTACGCAAATGACTGGTCTAGATAAAGATCAAAGTATGGGGCTGCTTATCAAGTTGGCACCTATGGTATTGGGTGTGCTGGGCCGTTATCGCAGACAAAACAATCTGGACAACAATCAATTGTCTGACTTCCTGAGAGGTTCACAAAAAAGATATGTAGAGCAAGACAGAGAGCGATCAATCTTTGAAAAGATACTTGATCAGGATGGAGATGGTTCTGTTGCAGATGAAGCAGCAAGTATTGGCATGAAACTGCTAGGGAACTTCCTTAAAAGGTAATTCACGAGATATCCTCTACCAATTCCACCAGCAATCCATTGGTGGTTTTGGGGTGGAGGAAACAAACAATCTTATTATCCGCTCCTCTAACCGGTTCTTCATTCAATAGAACAAATCCTTCCTCAGAAAGTCTTTTCATCTCGGATCTGATATCGCTTACAGCAAATGCCACATGATGGAAACCCTCCCCTTTTTTGTCAATGAATTTTTGAATAACCCCGTTTGGATCAGTTGATTTAAGCAACTCAATCTTGTTATTTCCAATTCTGAAAAATGAGGTCATCACATTCTGGCTTTCAACATGTTCTCTCTTATATGGTTCTACATTAAATAGCTTCGAAAAAAGGGCTTCACTTTCTTCAAGGTCGCGAACGGCTATTCCAAGGTGTTCTATTTTCTTCATTTTCTGAATATTATAACATTGCGGTTAAATCGGAGTTAAAGATATGAAATGCATACTTTGATCATATAAATTTGAAATAAGCTTATTTTGCAAAAGGCTTCCTATGAACAAAAAAATGATATGGGCTATAATAATTCTGATGAGTATCGCACTCATTGGCATTGCCGTTACCCAGTTCATTTGGATTAAAGCCCAAGTAGATCTCGATGAGAAAAACTTTGATGACAGGGTATTCATGGCCCTCAACAATGTCAAATCTCAACTCAAAAGTGATACCGATACAAAAGACTTTGTCGAACAATGGATAAAGAGTAAAAAATCCATATTCGGACAGAACGAAACCGTTCTCAATCAATATCTTGGCTCTAACAAACGGAGTATGCGCAGCCTTGCGCTGGAAAGCGCTCTTCAACAGATTTCTCCTGAATACCTTCTCGAGTCAATAGATAGAAATCGTCTGGACAACTATCTGCGCTCAGAACTGGAAGACCAGGGTATTGATATCAAATATGATTATGGTGTTTTTTCCAATGCCACTAATGAGTTTATCATTCGTAATGGTGTTTTCGCTGTGCCTTTGGAGGGTGGCGGAAGCTCAGAAACCAAATTCAACAAAGGACTTGAAAACTCTCACTATAAAGTAAAACTCTTTCTCGAAGAGGGTTCTCCAGGATCCCTGAAGGTTTTCTTCCCCAGCAAACGCAGTTTCCTTTGGGCGAAAGTATTGCCATCCATGATGACCTCACTGCTCTTCACCGGATTGGTTTTGTTTTGCTTTGCCTACACCATATTTGTGATTTTGCGTCAGAAAAAAGTTTCTGAAATGAAGACTGACTTTATTAACAACATGACGCACGAATTCAAAACACCCATAGCTACGATTTCACTGGCAACAGACTCCATAACAAATGATTCTGTTATTACACATGAGGAAAAGGTGAGACGATTTGCCGGAATTATAAAACAAGAGAATACACGCATGCTTGATCAGGTTGAGAAAGTATTGCAGATGGCACGAATCGACAAAAAAGATTTCCAGCTCAACATCACAGAAGTGAATATAAATGATGTGGTGTTCAAGGCCTCAGAACACGCCAGGTTGAAAGTCTCAAAAAGAGAAGGTGAAATCAAAACCCAGTTGATGGCTCAAAACCCTATAATGAAGGGTGATATGACCCATATTTCGAATATTGTCTATAATTTACTGGATAACGCCGAAAAATACTCCGAAGAAAGGCCTCAAATACTAATTTCAACACGCAATGTGCATAATGGCATAGAATTGTCGGTACAGGATAGTGGCATTGGCATGTCAAAAGACTCTATGAAGCATATATTTGACAAGTTTTATAGAGTGCATACCGGCAACAGGCATGATGTAAAAGGTTTTGGGCTTGGCCTGAGTTATGTAAAAGCACTTGTGGATGCCCACGGTGGAACTATTAGGGTTGAATCCGAATTGGACAAAGGGAGTACCTTTACAGTGTATTTCCCGTTTATAAATACTGACAGATAAATCGTATAGAAGAACTTAGAAATATTTTACACTATGGAAGAAAAGAAGACACAGCGTATTTTACTTGTTGAGGATGACCAGAATTTTGGTGACGTCCTTAAGTCATACCTTGAAATGCATGATTACAGCGTTGATCTTGCCAAAGATGGTGACGAAGGATTGATCAAATACAACAAGGGTAATTTTGACTTGTGCATCTTCGATGTAATGATGCCCAAAAAAGATGGTTTCAGTCTGGCAAAGGAAATCAGAGAAAAGGACACAGAAGTTCCTATTATTTTTCTGACGGCCAAATCGCTTAAAGAGGATGTTCTTGAAGGATTTAAAATTGGTGCGGATGATTACATCACCAAACCATTTAATTCAGAGGAACTTCTCCTCCGCGTTCAAGCCATTCTAAGAAGGTCTGGAGCCAAGCCTGAAGAAGAAGAGGAAACCAAAGAGTTCAAGTTGGGCAACTTTGTATTCAATTATCCTCTGCGTATCCTGAGTTATACTGGACCGGATGGTGAAACACACAAAGACAATTTGTCTCCAAAAGAAGCGCACCTTTTGCGCATGTTCTGCATTCACAAAAATGATGTGCTTCCCCGTTCAAAGGCACTGACAAAGATATGGGGAGAAGACAATTACTTCACAGCGAGAAGTATGGACGTCTTCGTAACAAAGCTCCGTAAATATCTCAGTCGCGATGAAAAGCTTGAAATTGTAAATATTCACGGCAACGGATTCCGCCTTATCGATAGGACCATTGCTGTAATTGAGTAAAATAAAAAAGGGTTGAACCACTTGGCTCAACCCTTTTTCTTTCTTAATCTTATTTTTAAGAGATTAAGAAACAGCTTCCCCATTTTCTCCCTCCTCTTCGAACAACTCTTTATACTTTCCATCCTTTTCAAACAACGGTATGTGCTCTTCATTATCTGGGAATGGTCTCTTACCAATCAATCTCTCAACATCTGACTTGAGCAGTACCTCCTTATCAAGGAGTTGGTTCGCAAGTATGTCCAATTCCTTTCTTCTCTCAGTAAGAAGCTCTCTGGCAGCCTTGTACTGACGTTCAATCAGCATTCTTACCTCCTCATCTATCAACTTCGCCGTCTCGTCAGAATATGGCTTATTAAAATTGTCCTGCGACATGCCATAGAATGATACATTACCCACCTTGTCATTCATACCAAAGACAGAAATCATTGAATATGCCATCTTGGTAACCTGATCAAGGTCGTTCTGTGCACCTGTTGAGATTTTATCAAATACGATTTTCTCAGCAGCCCTTCCACCAAGTGTCATTGTCATTCTGTCCAGGAGTGCTTCTGTCCTCGTAATATATTCCTCCTTGGGTAAGTATTGCGCATATCCCAGAGTACCTATACCTCTTGGTACAATAGTCACCTTAACAAGCGGTGAAGCATGTTGCAGATACCATCCACAGATTGCATGGCCTGCCTCATGATATGCAATAATCTCCTTTTCCTTTGGAGAGATGATTTTGTTTTTCTTCTCCAGACCACCAATTACTCTGTCAAGTGCATAATTGAAATCATCCATCTCAACAGACTTCTTGTTTTTACGCGCTGCTACAAGAGCCGCTTCGTTACATACGTTTGCAATCTCTGCACCTGCAAAACCTGGTGTCATTTCAGCCAGGGTATGTGCATCGATATCTGCAGAAGTTCTGATAGTCTTCAGGTGAACCTTAAAAATGGCCTCTCTTCCCTGAAGGTCTGGTCTGTCAATTCCGATCTGTCTGTCAAAACGACCCGGTCTCAATAATGCATTATCAAGAATATCCGGTCTGTTTGTAGCAGCCATAAGTATCACACCTTTGTCTGTCGAAAATCCATCCATTTCCACGAGCAACTGATTCAAGGTGTTTTCCCTTTCATCATTACCACCCTGAAAGGCTGAACGACCTCTGGCTCTTCCAATGGCATCGATCTCATCAATAAATATGATGCATGGTGCTTTTTCTCTTGCCTGCTTAAATAGATCTCTTACTCTGGATGCACCAACACCTACAAACATCTCAACGAAATCACTACCTGAAATAGAAAAGAATGGAACACCGGCTTCCCCTGCAACGGCTTTCGCCAAAAGTGTCTTACCTGTTCCCGGAGGACCAACCAATAGAACACCTTTTGGAATCTTACCTCCCAGCGAAGTGTATTTCTTTGGATTCTTCAGGAAGTCAACAACTTCCATAACCTCCTCTTTGGCCTCTTCCAATCCGGCCACATCTTTGAATGTCACACTTACCTGTGCATCATCATTGTTGAAAAGCGTCGCCTTAGATTTTCCGATATTAAATATCTGGGCTCCCGGTCCACCAGCACCTGACCCTACACGTCTCATAAAAAATATCCAAAGACCTATTATAAGCGCAAAAGGAATAACCCAACTTAGTATTTGAGACAAGTAATTCGTTTCGGTCACAAATTTGGGATCAACGAGCGGATTATTGGGGTCGGTATTGATTTCATTCTGCACAGTTTCATAAAAGACATTCACATCACCTATATTCATTACGTAATGTGGTTGTTGAAACTTGAACTTGTTGTCGCTGAATGCTGGATACTTATCAAGGTGCTCTTCCTTCAGATATATCCTCGCATTTTCCTTATTGACAACTATCAGCTTTTCTATATGCCCCTTCTTGGCTATGGTCTTGAATTCATTGTATCCTATATTCTCTGTTTTGCCACCGATCAGTGTAATAACATTGGTTGAGAGTATGATAAAGATGATCAAGCCATATATCCAATATGAATTGAGCGTGAATTTTTTTGGATTTTTATCTTCGTTTTTCTTATCTGACATTATAATTATTCATAATTAACAATCCCCACATCGGGCTTTCATCGCCGCTACTGTTTTATTTTTATAATAAACCCCTAGAATATAAATCGTTCAATATTTGACTATATATTTTGATATTCTGTGGTTTTGGCATCACTCCACAGATCTTCAATTTCATAAAATCTTCTGGTCTCAGGGTAGAATACATGGACAATTACGTCAAAATAGTCGACAAGCACCCAATTTGTGCCTTGCTTGCCCTCCACATGAGCTGGCCTGACCTGTATGTCTTGCTTCAAGCGTCGCACTATATTATCAGCTATCGCTCCGACCTGGGTTGAAGACTCCCCTTCACAAATCACAAAGTAATCGGTCGGCGCATCATCCAGTTCTCTTAAATCAAGTCGTATGATATTCTTGCCTTTTATGTCTTGTATACTGTCTACAATCAGCTCTGTTAATTCAGTACTGCTGTAAACTTTGGTTTTACCTACTGCCTCTTTTTGCAAATTTTTTTAATATTTAGCTTTATAAATTTAATAATTAAGCGCGTTCCTGAGCTTTGATCCCGAAAAGTCACATCCAAAAATATATCTATCTGAGATCAATTGCTTCTACCAATGCATTTCTCTCCGATTATACCGCAAAAAACAATCCATCCCACAATATTTGTGTGTATACCTTTGATCAGACAGGTGGAAAAGGACAAATTGGCAGAAAATGGTTCAGCGACACCGATAAAAACCTCAGCCTGTCATATTTTCTTCCAAACACCGACCTGGCGGTTTCAGAGCATTTTAGTCTCAATAAATGCATAAGCTTGAGTCTTTTGGATTTTTTAAAGCAATTGATGCCTGAGCAAAATATTCAAATCAAATGGCCCAATGACTTATACGTCGATGATCGAAAAATTGCTGGACTGCTTGTACAAAACCAAATCAAACAAAAGAAAATATCTCAAAGCATCATTGGAATTGGAATCAACATTAACCAAGAACATTTCCCGGAAGATCTGCCAAACCCTGTAAGTATCTTCCAAATCTTAGGGACAAAAAAGAACCTTAGCCAATTGGTTTATCAGCTTTCTGCACAATTCCTCCTTAAACTTGAGTCTTATCGCAACGAACCCAAACTAAGGGATACCCTATATTACCAACACATGTTGGCATACAAGCAAAAAGCACAATTCAGAGATAACAATGACGTGGTTTTCGAAGGAGAAATCTGTGGTGTGGAAGACAACGGAAAACTATGTATTCTGAGCAATGAAGAAATAAGGAGCTTCAATCACGGTGAAATCACATTACTATCCTTTTGAAGAAAACAATAATGAACATGGCCGGTTGACTTATATGAGATATGAAAGCAGCAATAATAACAATAGGGGATGAAATCCTGATTGGTCAAATCATTGATACAAACTCGGTTTGGTTAAGCCAACAGCTCATCAGTATGGGTGTAGATATCCTGGAAACATGTTCGATTTCGGACGAAAAAAACGCCATCCTTGACGCCGTAGAAAGACTCATAGAGAAAGTAGACCTGATTTTGGTCACAGGTGGTCTGGGACCTACCAAGGATGACATCACGAAAAAAGTGCTGGCAGACTATTTTAGTCTGCCAATGGCATTTGATCAAACTCTTTTTAATAAAATCGGCAGCTATTTCAAAAAAATAGGTATCCCTGTAACAGAGATGCATCGACAGCAATGTTATATGCCAGAGGGTATAATCCAATTAGAGAACAAAATGGGTACGGCCCCTGGAATGTTGTTCCAAACTGGCAGCAAGATGTTGGTTTCTATGCCAGGTGTGCCCTATGAGATGAAATGGATTTTCGAGAACAGCTTCACCCCTGTGCTTTATGAGCACCATCCTGAATTGGGTAATATTTACCATAGAACAATCAAGACTGCTGGAATCGGAGAAACTTCCCTTGCAGAAAAAATTGAAGATATCACTGACAAGTTACCCCCTGACATTTCATTGGCCTTCCTTCCAAGCCTCGGTCATGTTAAGCTCCGATTAACAACAAAGACAAGCAGTACGAACAATCAGATTGTTGATGACTTCGTAGACATCATAGCGCAGCGCCTAGGACATCTTGTATATGGTTTTGATGGTATAAGTATAGAGCAGGCACTGATGCGTGATTTTAAAGAACGGTCTCTTACAGTTGCTACCGCTGAAAGCTGTACTGGAGGATATATTGCACATAGAATAACTTCTGCTCCAGGATCCTCTGATTATTATGTAGGTTCTGTTGTTGCATATGACAACAGCGTAAAAACAGATACACTAAATGTACCTAAGGATATTATCAATAGTCATGGTGCAGTCAGTGAACAATCCGTTCTTGCGATGCTTGATGGTGTGCTGGAACTAACCGGGGCAGATGTGGCAGTCACAACATCTGGAATTGCAGGCCCAGGTGGTGGATCTGTTTCAAAACCTGTAGGCACAATCTGGTTGGCTTGGGGTAATAAAACAAATCAAAGGACAAAAAAACTTCAATTGTCAAAGGACCGCCTAAAAAACATAGAATTTACAAGCATTGTTGCTATGAATAGCCTTCGATTGTTTTTAACTGAATTATAATTCACTTAATTTTGTGGCCCTAAACCTTAACAAATGTCAAAATTCGAGTTGGTAATGCCCAAAATGGGCGAAAGTATCATGGAGGCGACCATTCTAAACTGGTCCAAGAACGTAGGAGATAAAGTAAGTGAGGATGAAACCATACTTGAAATTGCTACAGACAAAGTCGATTCTGAAATTCCTTCTCCTGTTGATGGTGTAATCGCTGAAATCCTATTTAATGTTGATGATGTTGTTGAAGTAGGAAAAGTAATAGCCATTATCAACACCGAAGGAGAAGAAGTATCTTCAAATGGCCACCATTCGACAGAAGCACCTGCTCCAGCAAAAGCTGAAGTCAAAGAAGAAGCGCCAAAAGCGCCTGCTCAAAAACCCACTCCAGTACGAGCAAGTCAAAAAACGGAAACCGCAAGCGATGTAAGTCCGTCAAGATTCTATTCGCCTCTTGTTAAGAACATTGCAAAAAAAGAAAACATAAGTGTTGCAGAACTTGAACAGATACCAGGAACAGGTTCTAAAGGCCGGGTGACTAAAAAAGATATTCTGGCTTATATAAACAATGGAAGAACGATGCAGGCGCAAGCTTCTGCCCCTTCAACTGGTATAAGCCAGCCCAGCGCTCCGGTTCAAAGCGCTAAAGCGCCAACGCCTCCACCAGTTGTTACTGGAGATAATGTAGAAATTATCGAAATGGACCGTATGCGTAAGCTCATTGCAGACCATATGGTTATGTCAAAGCAAACTTCTCCACACGTTACTTCCTTTGTTGAAGCGGATGTAACAAATCTTGTCAACTGGAGAGAAGCCAATAAAGCTGAGTACATCAAGAAGTATGGTGAAAAAATCACCTACACCCCTATCTTCATTGATGCCGTAATCCGAGCAATCAAAGATTATCCGATGATCAACATTTCTGTTGATGGAAAAAATATCATTGTCAAAAAAGATATCAACATCGGTATGGCAACAGCACTGCCTTCAGGAAATCTAATCGTGCCCGTTATTAAAAATGCTGATTATCTTAATCTTCCAGGATTGACAAAATCAGTAAATGACCTGGCTAAAAGGGCAAGGGAAAACAAACTCAAGCCTGAAGAGATTCAGGGTGGAAGTTTCACGATTACAAATGTTGGAACATTCGGGAATGTAATGGGTACCCCGATCATCAACCAGCCACAAGTCGCCATCATGGCTACTGGCGCCATTAAGAAGAAACCGGCTGTATTGGAAACTGAATATGGTGATGTTATCGCGGTTAGAAGAATGATGTTTTTATCACTTTCTTATGATCATCGTGTAGTAGATGGTTTCCTTGGTGGTTCATTCCTTAGAAGAGTGGCTGATTATTTGGAGGCATTTGATCCCAATCACGAAATATAAATCAGTATTTTGAGTTAATGCATTGAATGAAGCTCAAAAGATACCTCTCAACATATTTACTTATACAATGCTTTGTCCTCTGTGTCCTTGGACAGGATCAGGCAAAGGAGAAAGCGGCTCATGCCTTTAGACATGGAGATTACCATGAAGCCATTCGGTATTATGAGCAATACAATGAAATCTCTGAAGACCGTACAGCATTAGGCAACCGCGGTATCGCCTACTACAAAACAAATGCGCTTAAGAATGCGATATCAGACTTTACAGATTCCAAACGCCTAGGAAATAAAGATAAATCTCTATTCTGGTATATGGCACAGTGTCATCAGCATATGGCCAACTGGACTGAAGCCTGCTATTTTTACACCCAATATATCTCAGAGTCAAAAGAAAATGACCCATTTCATTTCAGAGCGAAAGTCGAACTTAAGAATTGCTTATATAACATTGATAATGGCTCAACATCTCTTTTTGATAGCTATGTCCAATCATTCGGAGACAGTGTCAACAGTATCAGAGATGAGATAAGCCCTACCAGAAGCCCCTTGTTTGGCAATCTATATTACTACAGCTCTAATCTAAATGGCGGATTTGAAATTAAGGCCGTTCAGCTAAACAGGGATGGCAGCTGGGATCGTGAGCCACTTGACCAGCGTGTGTTCAATACTTCCGGTGATAATATAATTCAAGATATCGATGGCTCTGGTCAATCTTTGTTATTGCGCACAGATCGCACGGATAGAAAAGAGCCAAGATATGCATTAAGTATTATGGACACGCTGGGTAACGAGAAGCTCTATGAAATCCCAGTCAAATTATTCAAGAGCATAGACGATATTCAAATAGTTGATGCCAATACCATTGCATTTGCTTCCAATAAACTTGGTGGCTATGGGGGTTATGATATATTCACTATGTCCTTTAATAACGGAGAATGGGCTAAGGCGCAAAATGCTGGCCCACAAATCAACTCAGCTTATAATGAACGGTCTCCATATATGTCCTCTGGCCAGGAGGCCATGTTTTTTTCATCTGACAAGCCCTATTGCCACGGAGGATATGACATATACTATATTAATCTGGAAAGCGATAAAAAAGTCCCGGTCAATCTTGGTCCTTCCATTAACAGCACAGCCGATGACCTGTATTTTAAAATAGATGAAGATGGACAAGTGGCCATTTTTACATCCAACAGACCTGACGGACCGGGTGCATTCGATCTGTATTTTGCCTATATGAAAGACTTGATCGACTGGCAGACGCGCAGCTCAGATAGTTTTGCATATTCATCTACCTTCAAATCTCATTTACCAAGAACCCATATTGCTGCTCAGGTGTCAGAAGAGAGCACAATAGCGGATACCACAGAAGTAATTCTCGAACCAGAACCCGAAGTGTCAATCGAATACGACCATGCCTACAGCATTTTCTATGAGGATAGTTATGATCTTTTTAATGCCACCAACACAGCAAAACTAAATGAGCTTGCTAAAGAAGTAATAGATGACAAAAAAAAGCTGTTGCTTGTCGCTCATACAGATCAATTGGAGCCCGGCCTTGAAGAATATATTCTTTACAACACATTTAAACGTGGCTTGAAGCTGGCCGAAAGACTCCAGGAGTTGGGTGTGGATTCAAGTAAGATTGCTATTGAAGGTACTGCCAATAATTATCCTGCCGTGCTAAGCAATGCTGCAGCTCCGGATTCAATAATCAGATTTAATAAACGTATTGACCTGATCATCATAGATCCCAACAATCCTGAAGATAACATACGCACAAATGTAGAGGATGCCATTGCTGATCATTTACTCGACAAGCGGTTTGTTCTTTATGATCTGATTACCGATGGACTTTATTTCTCCATAAGAATTGCGTCCAATGAGCGTATGGTGAAAAATGCCATCCTTCGGCTGTATAATGATGTGTTTATCAGAAAAGAATCGTTGAATAGCAAGAACGACTATTATGTTGGATTGTATACCAATATCGATGACGCTCTTGAATTGTATGAAAAACTCAAAGAAAACTCTAGTCTGGAGCCAGAGATCAAAGTCTTTTATAAAAAGCAACTATTAAGTTCTAAACAAATAGAGCACATGTCCCGCAGGTTCAGGTCACTCAAAAAACTTCCCGGATAATAATTTGGAATTCAGTGTTTCTGGAATCTTTCCGTATCCAAGATAATAGCCACCTCCCCCAGCACCGCTTAACTTAATTGCATACTCTTTGCTGGAAAGCCCCTCTTTCCAATAAGGCTTCAACTCATCTGTTATCATCTCATTGAAGTAATCCCACTGTAGCTCGCTGATCTTGAAGAAACCAGCTTCGAAGTCCTTCCAATTCTCCTCCAAACAAGATTGAATTATCGTTTTGTTATATGCTTTCAACTTTTTTAATGCCTCTGCAAACTCTTCACTCTTCCCCTTATCCTGAAAAACTGATATCATTTTTTTTGAGTCTCGAGAAACCCCTGAATCAATGATACTCAATTGAACTGGTGACAAATTGATATCACAGGTATCTAACACCCCATCGATATTGGCAACCGCTTTGTCAAGAAAGCTTGTCAACGGATCAATTCCTGAGCTGGATCCATGAAAAAAGCCTTCTATTACTGACAATCTCCGTCTCAATTCATCAATTCCCGGCTTGTCGTCAAGTGAAAACCAAGCATATGCCGCTGCGGACAGCGCCCCTGAACTGCCAAGGCCATATCCTACTGGAATAGATGATTTGAAACTAAGTGTTTCCGTTTCACCACCCTTTATTTTATCATGATCAATGAAATCTAATCCAGACAAATACTCAAAAAATGCAGCTAATTCGGGATCTCCTGGACCTTTATCCCATTTGCCAGAGAATAACGACAAGGGGATTGCCAATGCATCTCCCCCATCAAGTATCGTGTACTCACCAAAAACCAACAACTTGCTGTAAAATTCTCTCTGACCGCTCATTTCATAAAAATGTCTGAAAGCACAATTTAATAGCTCAACCTTAAAAAAAATATTTTTAAAGATTGTTTAAATTTGCACCACAAAGTAAAACAATGAGCGCTGATACAAATTCTACTTCTAAATACTGGCTTGGATTTTTTGTTTCCCTGTTCGCATGCATAGCTTTTTTAATTATACTTCCAGAATGGTTTTGGGTAACTCTGCCATTCTTGTTTACTTCTTTTGTATATGCTATGCGCTGGGCATAAAAACCAGAATACTGAACTATTTTCTTTCTATTCTGTATCTTAATTCAAGATTAAGGATCATTGGGTAATCTAGAGGCACTGCTGGATAGGTATAAAGATTCCAGTAAGATGTCAGATATAATGCGTGGGCTTGATTCTGAAGAGCCTTCTCGTCAACTTCTCTCCGGAATGGTTGGTGCCCAGGATTGTTTTGTCCTGTCCGCATTATTCGAGAAAAGTCCCCACTCTCATATTTATATAGCATCTGACAAGGAAGAGGCTGCTTACATTCAAAACACACTGGATAATCTAATCAGCAAACAATCTGTACTGTTTTTTCCAGATTCCTTCAGGAGACCAGCCATGTTTGAAGAGCTGGATAATAATAATGTGCTTGTTAGAACTGAATCGGTCAATAAAATAAGTGCCAATTATCACAACAGGGAAGTTCTGGTCACCTATCCTGAAGCTATTTTCGAAAAAGTGGTTGACCCAAGTCATCTTGAGAAACACAAAATCATCATTGAAAAGGAGGAAAACCTGGATGTTGATACGATGGTGGAATTGCTTGTTGAATATGGCTTCGTAAGAACAGATTTTGTTTACGAACCAGGACAGTTCTCAATTCGCGGTGGCATAATTGACATATTCTCATTTGGAAATGAGTGGCCTTACAGAGTGGAGCTATTTGACGATGAAGTAGAAAGCATCAGGCTGTTTAATCCTACCACACAGCTTAGTCTGAAGAATATCAGCCGTGTATCCATTATACCCAATATCAGTAATCAGTTTGGTCAGGAGGATAAGGTCCCATTGTTTAATGTCTTTCCTGCCAATTCTGTGATTTGGATAAAAGATGTCAATCAACTTCTTGAGAAACTTGAAAACTGTGAACAAAGAGCAAAAGAGTTTGCTGTTCATGTAAGTCACACTGAAGATGAGGCCCTAAAAAAAATACTTAATGAACGCGCTTTCATTCTGTCAAATCAGATTATTGAAGAGCTAAGCCGCCATAATATAATTCTACTGAACAAAGCAGAATCAAGTATTCCTCTTGATGCTGAAATTGCCTTTAATGCAAGTCCCCAACCTAACTTCAATAAGAACTTCAAAATTCTAATTGAAGACCTCAACAAGAAAATCAAAGAAGGCATAGATTGTTATATTCTTACCGATAACAACAGGCAGATTGAGCGCTTCTATAATATATTCGAAGATCTCAAATCGGAAATCGATTTTCATCCGATTCTCAAAGCTATTCACGCTGGATTCATTGACAACGAACTAAAAATAGCTTGCTATACCGATCATCAGATTTTCGAACGCTTTCACAGATACAAACTGCGTCGGGGATTCACTAAGGAACAAGCACTTAACCTCCGAATGCTCAAGGAACTGCGTCCGGGAGATTATGTCACCCACATCGATCATGGTGTAGGAAAGTACTCTGGCCTTGAAAAGATCAATATCAACGGACACGAACAGGAATCCGTAAGATTGATTTACTTGAATAACGATGTACTCTATGTGGGTATTAATTCTCTGCATAAAATATCCCGCTACATTGGCAAAGATGGATCCAAGCCCAAACTGAGTAAGATTGGTGGTGATGCCTGGAAGAACTTGCGTCGTAAGACAAAACGCCAGATTAAGGATATTGCCAAAGAGTTAATAAAGCTATATGCTCAGCGCAAAGCATCTAAAGGTTTTGCTTTTCCTGAGGATGGATATCTTCAAAATGAACTGGAAGCATCGTTCATGTACGAAGATACACCTGACCAATATGAGGCCAGTGTTGCAGTAAAAGAGGATATGCAGAAAACCTATCCTATGGATAGGCTTATCTGTGGTGATGTAGGATTCGGTAAAACAGAGGTGGCTGTACGCGCTGCATTTAAAGCAGTCATAGGTGGGAAGCAAGTGGCCATACTTGTTCCGACAACTATTCTGGCACTACAGCATTACAAAACCTTCAAATCAAGACTTGGCGAATTCGGCGTAGACGTTGATTATATCAACAGGTTCAGAACGGCCAAAGAAAAAAGAGAAATCATAGAAAGGTTGAAGGAAGGACAGCTTGATCTGGTGATTGGTACACATGCCATTCTGGGAAAAAGTATGGGCTTCAAAGACCTGGGCTTGCTCATTATAGATGAAGAGCAAAAGTTTGGTGTCGCCGCAAAAGAAAAGCTGCGTAAGCTAAAAGTCAATGTAGATACCTTGACACTGACCGCGACGCCGATTCCAAGAACGCTGCAATTTTCTCTGATGGCAGCAAGAGATCTGTCGATAATAAAAACACCACCTCCGAATCGTCAACCCATTCATACCGAAAGAAGAACCTTTAATAATGATCTGATCAAAGATTCTATCTATTATGAGTTTACACGAGGTGGTCAGGTGTTCTTTGTTCATAACAGAGTAAAAACTCTGCCTGATATAACCGCCATGATCAAGCGGCTGTGCCCGGATCTGGAAATTGCCATGGCACATGGACAGATGGATGCTAAGGTTCTCGAAAAAACACTTCTGGAGTTTATCGACGGAAAGTATGATGTGCTCGTGAGCACCAATATTATCGAAACCGGTCTTGATATTCCCAATGCGAATACCATGATCATTAATAACGCGCATCAATTCGGCCTAAGTGATCTGCACCAGTTAAGAGGTCGTGTCGGTAGGTCCAACAAAAAGGCTTACTGTTATTTGTTTACGCCTCCAATTTCAAGTCTTACCTCAGACGCAAGGAAGAGGTTAAAAACGATAGAAGAGTTTTCAGACCTTGGCAGTGGTTTTCATATTGCCATGAGAGACCTGGACATACGGGGTGCTGGAAATCTGCTTGGTGGAGAACAAAGTGGTTTCATAGCCGACATAGGATATGAAACCTATCAGAAAATTCTTGAAGAAGCCATATTTGAACTTAAGGAAGGCGAATTCAAAGATGTCTTCAAAGAAGAAATACACGAAAAACATCAATACGTCAAGGAAGTTGAAATAGATACAGATGTGGAAATGCTCATTCCGGATGAGTACATCGGCTTTATCCAGGAGCGGCTATCTATCTATACAGAAATGGGTAATATCGAAAATGAAGAACAGCTTATAGCTTTAAGAGATAAATTGAAAGACCGGTTTGGTCCGATCCCGAAACAAGTAAAAGAGCTCTTTAACGGAATCAGATTACGTTGGCATTGTAAGGATATGGGAATAGAACGTTTGTCGCTTAAGTCAGGCAAATTAAGATGCTACTTTGTGGGTAATCCTCAATCAAGCTTCTATGAAAGTGCTTTCTTCAACGCCCTTTTACAATATATTTCAACTAGAGGGCACGAAAGAGGCTTGCACCTTAAACAATCAAAGTCTTATCTTATTTTGGTTAAAGACAAAGTATACAACCTAAACGCATCACTTTCTATATTAAAGATGATTAATTCAGAATTGACATGACCAGTGAATTTAATAGCCAGGTGACCGTAGATAAGATTCCAGACGTAAATGATCTGGCCTATACTTCATTGGAAACGAAATACTTGAAAGTACGTCTCTTTTATACCGGTCTGTCCAATCTGATTTTTATACTAATATTCGCCGCATACTTCATCTTCAAGCCTTTTGAAGCACCTCAATATGTTTTGTATATAATTGCATCCGTGCTTCTGATCAGATTATTTCTTTCCTTTCTTTTTACTATAAAAGGCTTTGCCTTTAAGGCCTATGCCGTAAGAGAAAAAGATATCGTCTATAAATCTGGTTGGCTGTGGCGCAGCCTTATCACGGTTCCTTTCAACAGGGTACAACACCTTCAAGTAGATCAGGGTCCGTTAGAAAGAAAATTGCAACTATCCAAACTGAAAATATTTACAGCTGGTGGTCAAAGCAGTGATCTTACAATCCCTGGACTTCGCCCTGAAACAGCCAGAAAAATAAAACAGTTTATTGTATCCAAAACCGCAGTTGATGAAGAAGAATAGCGGCTATGATTTTTCTGTGCCAACCAGGCAATCCTATGCTGCGATTCTAATTATAACCTATCGCCTATATAAGATATTGGCGCGTCAGTTATTTCCGGTTGTGGTTATCGTTTTGCTTCAGGGTAAAATTGCCACTTCTTCATGGTTTATTTACAGCATAGTAGCTGTTGCCATTCTGGGTGCGGTGTATAGTATTGCTGCTTTTTTCAAATACTACTTTTTTCTCAAGGAAGATAAGCTTGTTGTCGAAAAGGGTGTTTTCAAAAAATCACACCTCGAAATTCCATTTGACAGAATACAGTCTATCAACTTTGAACAGAACCTGATTCACCGGCTCTTTAATGTTGTACGTCTCAACATGGATACTGCAGGAAGCGTAGGTAATGAGTTGGCACTTTCTGCGCTGGATCAAAACCTGGCTCAGCAGCTGAGTCATATAATCCTATCCTCCCAAAAGGAAGCAAAGAAGAAAGAAGGTGAGGACATGGTGGAAGAGTCTCTTTCTGTTGAGAGACAACGCATCTTCAAATTGAATTTTCTACAGTTGTTGAAAGTTGGCGTCACAGAAAATCACATTCGCTCAGGAGGCCTTATCATTTTCTTCTTTTTTTATATCTATGATAGTCTTGAAGAGTTTGGGCTTGATCTCATTGAGCAGGGTGAACAATATATGCCCGTTGCAGAGCAGTTGATACAAAGTCTCATCTTTCTCATCATCTTCGTAATCATCTTCTCTATAATAGCATTTCTCATCTCAATAATTCGAACAGTTCTGAATTTCTTTGATCTTCAAATGTATCGGCGTGGTCTTGGTTTTGTGGTCGTTTCCGGCTTATTGAATAAAAAAGAAAAAGCAGCCAAGGATGAAAAAATCCAGCTAATCAAATCATCTCAGAACCTCCTTCAAAAACTAACTGGCATAAATGAGTTGGTCCTCAAGCAAGCATCCAGCGTAGCAATTAATGATGACAAATCAATTAAAGTTGTTGGGCTATCTGAAGAGAATGTTGAACAGGTTAGACATTATATTCTCAAGGATAGCTATCCTGAACTAAAGGATATGCAGACCTTTGCTGTTGATAAGTATTACCTAATTAGACGTCTACTTTACACAAGTTATCTCTTTGTTCCACTCATTACACTATCGGTCTTTTCGCGTAAGATGGACTTTCTATTATTATCAACGCTAGCAGCAATAGTAGCGCTCACTTCCTGCTTTCTGGCCTATAAAAAGAAGCGATACGCATTATCAAAAAACATCATACGTGTTGATGGTGGTATATTTGGCAACAAACAGAATTTAATCGAGACACATAAGGTTCAGAACCTTAAACTGATTGCCACACCCTTTCAAAGGAGACGCTCACTTACAACTTTAATTATTCATACCGCATCAGGCTCCGTTAGAATTCCTGACATAGACGCCAGAAAAGCCGGATCATATCTAAACAGTTTGTTATATAAGGTGGAAAAGAGTAGGAAGAGCTGGATGTAGAAATAAAAAAACCCCGCTAAAAAGATAACGGGGCGATAGAATATTTAAGGGTGTTAAAGTCAAGTCAAATGTAACCTTTAATTCGCAGATTAGTAAATCTTTTAAGTAATTAATGTAAAATAGCTTACAGTTTTTGTATAATAACCTTCAGTTAATTCTAAACGGTCCAACATGATAAAGCTGTTAATCTACGCAGTGCTCATATATTTTGCCTACAAGCTGTTCATTCCGAAGTCTCTTCGATCTGGACCTACCGAATATTTAGATCAAGAAAGAGAAGATGAGGACTACACCGATTACGAAGAATTGGATTAAAAAAAATTACTATCAAAAATCACGAACTAAAAGTCCTTCATAAGAGCCACAACTATATCGCTGTGCAAAAGCCGGCGGGTATACTAAGCCAATCTTCCAAAGACTCTGAGGAGTATGATATCACCACATACCTGCAAAACAAACTCAAACATAAATTGCACCTATTAACGCGACTTGACAGACCGGTAGGTGGGGTAATGCTCTTTTCAAAAAATAAAAAATTCACAAAACACTACCTACACCAACAAAAAGAAGAACAGGTTATTAAACATTATATGGCTTTGGTTGAAAAGCAGTTAAACGTGGATAAACTTTCTTTGAAGCATTGGGGTGTCCATGACAAATCAAAACACAAATGCTTCATCTCAAGTCCTAAGAATAATAAAGCCTATGAGATGGATTGTGTCATAGATACTGTTTTGCTATTGGATAACTACAGTCTGATTGATATCACATTACATCAAGGCCGCTTCCATCAGATTCGATCTCAGCTATCCGCACACGGTCATCCTATCAAAGGAGATGTTAAGTATGGTGCCAGAAGAAAGAATAAAGGACGACATATATTATTACATTCCAAAAGCATTGAATTCAAAGACATTGATGGTGATCAGGTCAAGATTGAATCCGAATTGCCGGAAAATGACGATCTTTGGGTTTTGATTAAAAACAAACTGAACAGTTCGGATGGATAATTTTCAAAATAAATTTACCGACGTCAACACGCTTGGAGAATTTGGTCTTATTGATAAGTTGACAGAGGACATAAAGATCAAACACACAACCACTGTAAAAGGCGTGGGTGATGATGCAGCGGTATTGAAATATGGAGAAGACTGTGTTCTGGTTTCTACAGACTTACTCATTGAGGGTATCCATTTCGATTTGATGTATTCACCTCTAAAGCACCTGGGTTATAAATCTGTTATCGTGAACCTGTCTGACATATATGCGATGAATGGTGAGGCTCAGCAGATAACGGTTTCCATAGCGCTTTCCAATAGATTTTCAGTTGAAGCGCTTGAAGAGTTATACATGGGAATTAAGGAGGCTTGCAGAATATATAATGTTGACCTTGTCGGTGGTGACACCACATCATCGCCAAAAGGGCTCAGCATTAGTATTACCGCCATTGGAAAAGTGCACCCGGACAAAGTTGTGTACCGATCCGGAGCCAAGAAAGGTGATGTTGTTTGCATAACTGGTGACTTGGGTGCAGCATACCTGGGTTTACAGATACTTGAGCGAGAAAAGCAGCTCTACCTCTCAAATCCTGGTATACAGCCTGACCTTGAAAATCAAAGCTACTTGCTGGAAAGACAGCTGAAGCCAGAGGCCAGAAAAGACATGGTTGACTATTTTAATAAAGCTGGATTGAAACCTACGGCTATGATCGACATATCCGATGGTCTTGCTTCTGACCTAATGCATATATGCAAAGCCTCAAAAGTGGGTGCCTTTATCGAAGAGGGTAAGATTCCAATTAAAGAGGAGGCTCAGCTAATGGCTATTAAATTTCAGTTGGATCCCGTAACCACAGCATTGAACGGAGGAGAAGATTATGAGTTGCTGTTTACAGTTGACGAAAAAGATCTTGAAAAGGTCAGATTGATGCCTTCAGTCTACATAATCGGGGAAATAACCAACGCTGAAGATGGCATTAAACTCCATACGACTGGAGGGAACATCCATCCACTCAAGGCGCAGGGTTGGAATCATTTTAACCCTGAGGAGTCTCAGAATTAAGTCTAAAGCGCACATATTTAATCGTCTTGCCTTTTTCAAGATGCGCTTTCTCGTAATAGGTTTTGATATCCAGGTCTTCGTGGCATAGGACATCTCTAGCATATATGTTGTCGTCAACCAACTCTATTGGATGCTTGCATAAATCAAGCACCTCCATTGTGTGTTCGAATAGCTCATCAGAATCGGTTTTAAGGTGTATAACACCATCGGGCTTGAGAAAAGACCTGTACCTGTCCAGATAATTCGGTGAAGTAAGACGCCTGTTGTACTTCTTTGATTTGAGAAAGGGATCTGGAAAAGTAATCCATATCTCATCTATCTCAGAAGGACCTAAAAAAAGAGGACAGAACTCTATTTTGGTCCTCAGGAATGCCACATTCTCAAGTTTTGCATCAATGGCTCTACCAGCACCCTTCCAGATTCTGGCGCCTTTGATATCTACACCTATAAAGTTTCTATTAGCGTAGCGCTGTGCCAGGGCCACACTGTATTCACCGCGACCGCAGGCGAGTTCTAAAGTTATCGGATTATCATTCTTAAAATGATCAGAAGCCCACTTCCCTTTCATGACTTTTTCTTCTCCATTTATCCAGACAAGTTTGTCATTGGACGGGTCGAAGTTTTCATACACATTGGGAAATGTTAATAATTCGGTAAACTTCATCAATTTGTTCCTGCGTGCCATCTATTTATCAGACCTTTGGTGCATCAAAAAGAGATAGTAAAAATATCTCTATTTTCGGGTCAAAATGTAATAATTTGAAGAATCTTATGCTCATACTGGCTTTGGCCATGACTTTACCTCTGGCGGCACAACACAAGGTAGGTGTGCGCGCTGGATTAAACTATTCAAAATTCAATGGACCACTTGAAGTAAATGAAAGCTATGGCGTCAGCAACGGCTTCCATTTCGGTATCAACTATACATATCAACTTCCAAATAATCTTGGTTTTAGGGGAGAATTATTATATATCCAGCGTGGATCTGAGCAATCTTATGTGGGAGACACCTATTATCACATAAGACCTGTCTCGGGCGGTGTAGATCCATTCATTGAAAGAGGTGCGCTCGATTATCAAATAGATATTACCACAGCATACCTGTCAATACCTCTTACCGTACAATACAAGCTCAACAAAAGGTTTGAAGTGTTTGCTGGTGCTTCTCTTGACTTTCTTATTGGACCATCTGGAAGAGGAAGGGCAAACTTTACAAGTGCGGATCGTCCTCTTGATATCGTATTTATCCAGTCTCATGACCATGATTATAATTCTGATGTGGCAGGAGAATACAATACATTTCTGCCAACCAATATTACCATTCGTGTAGATGATGAGTTGGTGGTTATTCCAAAGGTAATTGGAGGCTACTATAATTTTTCTATTGAGCAAAGGGAGCGCGGCAATCGTTTGAATTCCTTTAACAGCCATGTAATCGGGGGTCTTAACTATTTCATCAACTCAAGTTTCTATATGGGCTTACGCTATGAGTATGGCCTGTTAGATATGACCAACGATGCGGTTGATGTGAGCTTAGGCGAATTGGATGAGAATGATGATTTTATATTCAGGGAAGATTCGGATAAACCGTTTACTGTTTCTTTCTCCTTTGGTTTCAGATTCTAAAATCAACTAAGCCTCTACCATTTTATCAGCGTTTTCTGCAACCTGCAGTTTTTCGATGATCTCATCGATAGCGCCATCCATTATTTTGTCAAGACTGTAGAGTGTGAGATTAATCCTATGGTCGGTTACCCTGTTTTGCGGATAGTTATATGTTCTGATTTTGTCCGATCTATCACCTGTACCTACAAGTGATTTTCGCTGTTGCTTTTGTTCAGAATAGGCCTTTTCTCTCTGCGCCTCCTTGATTCGCTGATATAGTTTTTGCATAGCTATTTCTCTGTTCTTGTGTTGTGATCTTGAATCAGTACTTTCTGAGACAATGCCAGTAGGGATATGAGTAAACCTTACACCCGATTCTGTTTTATTAACGTGCTGACCCCCCGCTCCACTTGATCTGAAGGTATCTACCTTGAGGTCGTCCTTTCTAATATCTATGTCTTCAATTTCAAATTTAGGCATGACAACAACGGTTGCCGCTGAGGTATGCACACGTCCTTGAGATTCTGTTTTTGGTACCCGTTGGACTCGGTGAGCCCCACTCTCAAACTTCAACTTACCATACACCTCATTGCCATAGATCTCCATTACAATTTTACTGTATCCGCCCGAAGATCCTTCATTTAGAGATACCGTCTCTACCTTCCAGTTTTGAGATTCGCAAAACTTCGTATATAGTCTAAGCAAGTCCCCAGCAAAAATACTTGCCTCATCACCGCCTGTTCCAGCTCTTATCTCCATCACAACATCTAAGCTGTCATCTGGATCCTTAGGGATCAACAGTACCTTTAATTCCTCCTCCATGGCACTTTTCTGAGGTAACAACTCATCCATCTCTTCTTTGGCCATGGCTTGCATCTCAGGATCTGAATCATCCATCATTTCCTTAGCGCTTTCGATACCATTGAGTAGGGAGCTATACTTTTCATAGGCCTCAACAATGGGTTCAAGTCCTTTATATTCTTTGTTCAGCTTTGAGAATTTCTTCATGTCTGATACCACCTCTGGATCAGAGAGTTTTTCCTGAATACTTAAGAAATGGTTTTTGATGGATTCTAACTTTTCTATCATAGCAAAATCTGCTTACAGGAAGTCTGTAAGTTAGGTTGTTGAAAAAATGGAAAGATTAATTAGCTAAAAGAACTTGATTTGGTTCTTGATATTCTGGATGAGGTCGGAGGATACCGAAGGTCTCTGGACGTTATTTTTTATAAACTCACGGAAGTTTTTTTCCTTGTTGAAAATTTTCTCACATCTGGGATCCTGACTGATCTGTTGAAGCAACTCATTTTTCTCTCTTTCTTCTAATGCATTATCAAAGTAAAGTGTAACTCTGTCTCTGATGTCGTCAATGTTGTGCAGATTTCCCATTTGATTACATTTTATTCGAGGACTCTGTTAAAGAATTGATGTTTATAAAAATAATCTATGTACTACTAATTGTCAATGCTGCCAGACGCGCTTACTCCTCTTCGCTCCTGGCTTTTCCGGTTTTATTTAAGCTACGCATGTCTTTGTAGCCCAAGTTTTCAGCATACGCCTTCAACTTTTCTTTAAGCATATTTCTAGCTCTGAAGAGCCTGGATCTAACAGTACCGATAGGTACATCTATAATTTTTGAGATTTCTTCGTAGGTAAAGCCTTCTACATCACACAACAAAACCACCGTCCGAAAGTCAATAGGTAAAGAGTTGATTGCAGTTGTAACTTCATCTCCCATCATCGAAGAGAAAAGCTCTTCGCGAAGGTCAAGATATCCCTGGCCCAGGTTTTCATCACTATCATGGTAGTTGACTACATCTTCGAAGTCAACTCTAGTTGGTTGCTTACTACGCTTACGATAATGGTTTATATAAGCGTTCTTCAGGATTTTAAACAACCAAGCTTTCGCATTAGTTCCCTGAATGTACCGATCGATAAAACGATGCGCCTTCATGTAGGTTTCCTGAACCAAATCATTGGCATCATCTTCATCATAGGTAAGGTGATAGGCAAAAGTCTTCAACGCATTGATATGCGGCAATAACTCTTCTTCGAATATGCTATTTTCTTTAGGCACTTGTTGATTTAGATGAGAAACAAACTTACGTAAAAAATTAGCTTGTTTAGCTCAGGAAGCCTGAATGATTGAGTTTCCTGCTATTACATAAATTCTATCCCCTTTTTTGGCATCAACGGGGTGCAAGCCTGTAAAAGTTCCAAAGGCCGGCATGATGGCCTGTTTATCAGTGAAATAAAAGCATGGGAGACGCATTCTTTGGCGTCCAGCGCCATTCATAATAACAGCGGGGTGTACATGACCACAAATATTATATGCTGTATGTTTTCCCAATGGAAAATGAGTGAACACAAATGGACCCTCCCTAAGTTCTTCCCCGTGAACGATCAGGTTGTCCTTAAGGTACTTTTCAGGATCAAGTATATCGTGATTGCCAACAACCAATTCAAAGCTTATCTCCGAAAACTGCTCCAGAAATCTATCAAACATGTCCCATTCGGAATTTATAATACTGTGAAACAGATCCCCAAGAATCAGTACACGCTTGATCTTATTGTTCAAAAGGAGCGTCGATAGTCTATCATAATTGTCAAGTTCTGCACTACGGGGTAAGGGCATGCCAGACTTTCTGAAATGGGTGATTTTACCAAGATGTAGATCAGAGAGTATGAGGCAGTCCTTCTGCTTCCAGATAAGCGCCTTTTCCGGCAATAGGACAAATTCCTGATCTTCACATTGCATTGCTGTCATCGATGACAAATTTAAAATAGAAAAGCTATAAGACTTGCCCAATATGACAGTAGAAACCAAGGCTTTTTCCAATTATTGTCGGAATACTTTTAAAAAAGCATGGTTCAGATTATTTTCGCATTCAAATAAACAAGATAAATGGGACGCGCTTTTGAATATAGAAAGGCAACAAAGTTTGCCAGATGGGACAAAATGGCCAAACAGTTTTCCAAGGCCAGCAGGCAGATTACTATTGCGGTTAAGCAAAGTGGTCCAGATCCAGATACCAATGTGTTACTCAGAAGGGCTATTCAAAATGCAAGAGCCGTACAGATGCCTAAAGATAAGATCGAAAATGCGATCAAAAAGGCATCTGACAAGGATACTTCAAATTACGATGAGATTGTCTACGAAGGCATGGCGGCCCATGGTGTAGCTGTTATCGTAGAAACCGCAACAGATAACCCGCAGCGTACCGTTGCCAATGTAAGATCCTATTTCAGAAAGAAAGGTGGTTCGCTTGGTACGTCTGGTATGCATGACTTTATGTTTGACAGAAAAGGGGTTTTCTACATCTTAAAAGAAGACATTGAAGATAAAGACGAACTTGAACTCGAAATGATCGATTTCGGCCTGGAAGAAATCGAAGAAGATAAGATTGAAGAGAGAGATTTCTACAAGCTTTATGTCACTTTTGAGGATTTCGGTAAAATGCAGGAAGCACTCGAATCTAAAAACATCAAAACAGAAAAGTCTGAATTGGAACGTATTCCCAAGATTACAAAAGACCTTGACGATGATGCCCTTGATGAGGTGCTTGCATTGATTGATCTGCTTGAACAAGATGATGATGTCACCAATGTTTTTGTAAACCTGGCTTGACAAAACGCTTTTAATTGTCATTACTGACATCTGAAGGCAATCTGAACATCACTTTTCATACAATAGTTCTTATCTTCCCACTCTAAGTTCCTAAGCTTTATGAGAAGATTTCTTATTCCCCTGGTTTGCTTGTTTTGTGTAAACGCATTTTCACAAATTTATATCGATCATGTCGATAACGATTGTCCTCAGGCTGATCTGCTGAAGGTTTGCTTAGGCGATGAGGTCAACTATGAAGGTCAGTTTGCCTACAAGACATATGATCACCTCTGTGGAGATGATACGATCACAGGGACGGTGAGAGTATTCAGAAATCAATTGGGTGAATACTTTGTTGATGATTTCAGCTTTGGAACCTGGAAGCGTTGTTTTGACCTCGATTATGGTCCGTCAGGAACCTTGAGATTATTTATAGAGTGTGGTGAGGTGGTAGACTTGAATGGTACCGACAATTATGGGGACGTATGGGGTACATCCTTGATCAGATATACCGGGACATCTGTAATTCTAAGTTGGTTCAACACATACCCTGAGTTCGGTACGACAGAACTGACGCCTCTTGACGGCAGGCCGATTAATGAACCTGAAGATCTATTCAATTCTGAATATAGTTTCATTTGGAGCACTGGCGAGGTGACACAAACCATTCAGGTTTCAGATCCTGGCACATACTCTGTAACCGTAGAAGGACCTAATGGCTTCAATGAAAGCACTACTCTTGATGTTCTTGAAGATGATACAGTTTTTGATGAATCTTGCAGCGACCGCATACTTGAAGTGCTTTATTTCCTTGACAGAAATCAAAATGGCATCAGAGACAGCGAGGACAAGGTGCTGACACCTGGTGATCAGTATATTGAATTCGATCCGTCAGTCAAGTATAAATCTATTGAACTAAATACATCTGAATTATATGTCTTGGGCAACACCTTGTATAGAATTCAAGACGTACATCCGGCGATGGACATTTCTAATGATCCAAGTGAATTGATCTTCCGCCCTGAAATTGGTGTATCGCGATTAGATATCGGTCTTTATGAAGCTGAAGAAAGCGCAACTGCCACCCTGGATATTACTTCGACAGCAATTGAAAGATGTAACGCCGTTGTACCTTTTAGAATAAAAATAAGAAACACGGGTACCACACCATTTGAAGAGCGTGTAAGGGTAAGCTATCCACCTGAGTTGACCTATATCAACGCCGACCTTGATCCAGCTGCGGTTTCAGATGAAGTTGTTGAATGGGATATCTTACTGGAAGAGCATGGCGATGAACTTGAGATAATTCTCCTTCTCCAGATGCCTAGTGTGGATTTCCTTGGTGAGATTTTCTGTCTTACTCCAGATTATGGAAACAACACCAGAAGCATAGATGCATTCTGTTTTGAATTGGTTTGCGCTTATGATCCCAATGACAAACATGGCACACCTTTTAGAGGTGATCGCAACTTTACACTTTTTGAAGAAGAACTTAAATACACAATCAGGTTTGAAAACCTTGGCAACGATACGGCCTTTAACGTACGCATTGAAGACCAATTAAGTGATATGTTTGATTTGGATAGTTACAAGTTTATCCAATCCTCGCATACCGTTACAAGACAATACATCAGGTCTGACAGAACATTGATATTTGATTTTAAAAATATACAATTACCATCCATTGAACAGGATAGCGTAGCCAACAAGGGATTCGTCCAGTTTTCTATACGACCACTTGGAACACTTCCTGAAGAGAGTGAACTCTTGAATGATGCAGGTATCTTCTTTGATCTGAATGATCCAATTATAACAAATGAAACTCAGCACACGCTTGTCAGTGAACTGGAAACCTCTTCCACATTAGATTTGAATAGAGGGTCTGTACAATTGCTCATTAATCCTAATCCTGTTCTTGACAGGTTACAATATGCGATACTAGATAAGTCATTACCGCAAGTCAAGTCATCCAGAGTTGTAGACTTAACTGGAAGACATGTACATGTATCTAGCTATCGCGATGGCAGTATTGATGTTTCTAACCTGCAGGATGGAATATATATCTTGATTGTCGAACTGGCTGATGGAAGAATTGCAACTGAACGCTTTGTGAAGAGTTAATTACTCCAAGTAGCGAATAGTCATTTTTCTTATTCTATCTTCAAGCTTTTCGCTGCTCATTTTTTCGCGCAGTCTATCCACCATTATAGGAAATGCAAATGGTGTTGGGTGTAGGGGTTTTCTAAGAACAAATTCCTGATCCAGTATGCGGTTTAATGCCTTTCGCATTCTTGCCTCTTCAAGTTGGAATGTCATCACTTCTTCATACGTTTGAAGATAGAGCAGGTTCTCTGGTTCATAGTCCCGGAATACATCGAACAGCAAGGAGGATGAGGCCTGAAGATGTCGGTGCTTTTTCGCTTTCCCAGGAAATCCTTGAAAAATTAACCCCGATATCCTGCATATATCTCTGAATCTGCGTCTTGCCAACTCTGTTGCATTTATACTGGCCTGAATATCGGTTCCAAGACCCGTAGGTTTAAACAGCTCCTTATCCAGGACCATTGATAAATCCAGTTCTGTATCTGAAAGCAGCTCAAAGCCATAATCATTCATCGCTATTGAAAAACTTATCGGCAGTTTCTTAGACAGCCTCTGCGCTAGTAGCGCCCCCATACCCTCATGCACAGCCCGCCCTTCAAAAGGATACATGAGAAGGTGATATCCTTCGTTGGTTTGGAAGTACTCAATCAGGAACTCACCAGAATTGGGGAGATGGGACTTATATCTTTGTAGGTTTAGAAGTGGTGAAAGCCTGCTCAATTCATCGGCATCATAATCATTGCTTTCGTATTCGTAAAGTTTTTGCCTTAAGACATCCGACATTTCAGAACTCAACGGAACTCTTCCCCCCAGGTATGACGGTATTCTCTTTGTCCGTTTTTTGCTATTCCGCACCAATACATTCATGTCTTTGATCATCACCAGTTCAAGTGCCCGGCCTGCAAACCAAAAACTATCTCCTACATTAAGGTGGCTGACGAACCACTCCTCAACAGCACCAATTCGTCCTCCCTTCAAGTACCTTATGCTTAGCATCGCCTCAGAGGTAATGGTTCCGATACTCATCCTATGTCTCTGGGCAATTCTTCGGTCGGTCACTTTGAATATACCATCATCAAGTATCACCTTGCGATATTCATCATAAGCACTTAAAGATTGTGACCCATGCACAAGAAAGTTTAACAGGTTCTTCCAGTCCAGCTCGGTCATGCTGTCAAAACAATGTGTCTTCTTGACCTCATTGTAAATGACATCTGCACTAAATCCTTCAGAAGTAGCCAGCGTCATTAAATACTGAATCAATACGTCCCAGGATCGTATGTAAGGAATGCGCATCTCTACATGGCTCCCCTCAATTGCCGATCTTAGAGCAGCTGCTTCTACCAGCTCCAAAGCATGTGTGGGTAAGAAATAGATATAACTGGTTGCTCCTGGTAAGTGCCCGCTCCGCCCGGCCCGCTGCATGAATCGGGCAACACTCTTGGGGCTGCCAACTTGCACTATTGTTTCTACAGGTCTGAAATCGACACCCAAATCAAGACTGGATGTTGCTACGACAAGTTTAAGTTGGCCATCATACAACTGCTGTTCCACCCAATCTCTAAGCTCTCTGCTGATAGACCCATGATGCATCGCCATCGCTCCCGCTAGGTCAGGCATAAGCTCCAGCAATCTTTGATACCAAATCTCTGATTGCGCTCTTGTATTTGTAAATATCAATGTGGTCTTACTCTCCTGAATTATCGGAATCAGTTTATCCGCCAACTTTAGCCCAAGGTGTCCAGACCAGGAATATTCCTCAACATTATCTGGAAATATCGGCTTCACTGAAGTATCCTTCTTGATATTGGCACGTATAAGTTTGCTGGAAGCACTGTAACTGGCACCAAGCAGCACCTCGACTGCCTCTTCCAGGTTTCCAATGGTGGCTGAGATACCCCATACCATTAGATCTTTACTTAGCCCTTTCATTCTTGAAATGGCCAATTCACATTGGACACCTCGCTTTGATCCCATTAGCTCATGCCACTCATCAAATATGATGGCGTGCACATTCTTGTAGAAGCGTGAATAGCCTTTTGTGGCCATTATGACATGCAGACTCTCTGGAGTAGTAATCAATACTTCAGGAGGATTTTGTAATTGCTTTTTCCTCTCCGTTGTTGATGTATCTCCACTTCTGATGCCTACCTGCCAATCCAAGTCCAGTGCTTTAATAGCACGTTCAGTTGATTGCTTGATTTCTTTTGTTAGTGCACGAATTGGACTAACCCAAATAATTAAAGGACCTCGTTTCTTCTTGCCAGAATTTTTATACAGATATGATAATGCTGCACCAAAAAATAGTGCATAGGTTTTTCCACTTCCTGTAGGTGCATTAACGATTCCTGAATATCCGCTATTAAAAGCATCCCAGGTTTCCTGCTGAAAGGGGAAAACATTCCAACCCAGTTCATCAAACCAGTCCAGTGCCTTTTTATGATATGCTTTGTAATCAGACACCCCTTACAGAATCATTTTCTTCAAGTCTTCTAATGTGTCTATATCTTTCACCGATTTGGTTTTTCGCCATCTCAAAATTCTTGGAAAGCGTAAAGCCACACCCGACTTATGTCGTGGTGAATGTGCCACGCCCTCGAATGCCAATTCAAATACTTGTTCGGCAGGGACACTGCTTACAGGACCAAATCGTTCAATTGTATTGGCACGTACATACCTGCTAATCTCTCTGAATTCATTATCGGTAAGACCGCTATAAGCTTTTGCTACAGGTACAAGTCTCTCACCATCCTTCAAGGCGAAAGTAAAATCTGTAAACAGATTGGCACGTCGTCCATGGCCTCTCTGAGCATAAATCATAACCGCGTCTATCGTCATAGGATCCAGCTTCCACTTAAACCACTCGCCTTTTTTTCTTCCCGTTTTGTATTCGCCCTTCTTGGATTTGAGCATCAATCCTTCTGCCATGGCCTCACGAGCTGATCCTCTTACGGTACGCAAGCTATCCCATGAATCAAATCTTAATAGTTCAGATATAAAAAAGGTGGCATTGCTGTCCGGTTTTTGATCATACAGCGCTTCCAGTAGCCTCCTTCTTTCTTCCTGACTCATTGCCCTAACATCTCTTCCGTCCATCTCCATGATATCATAACTCATGAATACAGCTGGGTGCGACTTCAATAGTTTCGAAGAAGGTTTCTTTCTGCCCAATCTCTTTTGAAGTGTATTAAAGCTTTGAATCTGTCCATTATCGGCAACCAGTATTTCTCCGTCAATAACAAAATCAGATTCGATGTTAAGAAAACTATTGAACTCTGGAAATTGATTTGTAATCAATTCCTCACCTCTGGACCACAGAAAAATATTACCTCCCCTTTTGATAAGCTGTCCCCTTATACCGTCCCATTTCAACTCTGCAAACCATTCTGTACTTGGACCGATATCTTCAAGTTCTGTATCGAGAGCATAGGCCAGATAAAAGGGGTATGGCTTTGAAAGCTGACTCGTAGGATCCGGGTCTAACAACAAAGAATTAAAATCTGTTGTAAAAGCTGTCCAGTCACCCATGAGTTTATGTGCAATGACATTCTCATCTTCTTCTAGGTAACGTGAAAGGGCCTTGGCAATTGTTTTTTGGGAAACCCCCATTCGGAATCCGCCAGTAATTAGTTTGTTGAGTAGAAAGCGCTCATTTTGATCAAGCGAACTCCACGCACTCGTAATGGCTTCCTTCTTCTCTTCTTCTGACTTGTCTCGGAGTTCTTCAAGGAAGCTTATCCATTGACTAAGGCTCTTGTCTTGGTTTGAGCCTGTGCTCGGTACAATCTTAGCTATGGTTTCTGCAAGGTCTCCAACAATGTGATATGTGTCTTCAAACAACCAGTCTGGAATACCCGCCATTTCTGCTGCCCACTCTCGTAGTAATCGCGTATTAACCGTTCTTCTTGGACGCTTATGGCTGAAGAGAGCTATTACCCACAGCTTATCTAAATCGTCAGCCTTGTTGAAGTAATCAACAAGGAAGTCAATCTTGCGGTTGGTACTTGTGGTGCTTTCGATATTGGTAAAAAGTCTTACAAAGTTCTTCATGATTCATTGTTTTGAACTTCTATACTTTCACCTTCAAACTTTGTACTTACAACATGTGCATTTAAAGATTTTTCTCTTAACCATTTTGTAAACACACTCGTATATCCATGCGTAACATACACATTTGGTGCACCGGTAGCATCAATAGCATGATTTAGCCCTTGCCAATCACAATGATCTGAAAGCACAAATGCCTTTTCAATACCTCTACGTCGCTTTGCCCCCCTCAACATCATCCAGCCCGAAGCAAAAGCCGTCTTCGCATTTTTTATTTTCTTATGCCAGTTGGAATCTGTAGCTCCGGGTGGACATATGATAAGTGCTCGGTTGTGATCCCCTGATTTAAATTCCTTGAGTTCTTCGGTTTTCTTAATCGAGATCCCTGAGCTCCTCAGTGCTTCGTTAATTCCTTCTACAGACGCATGTGTCATTACCGGACCAATATTATGATCGACATTCTGAATGACCCTCTGTGCCTTCCCTAAGGAATATGCACTTATAACACTTGGGATGCCTTGATCGGCATTGCTTTGCCACCAGGCATTGATTTGCTCAAAAACCCTTAGTGGGTCATCCCATCTGAATACCGGCAATCCAAAAGTAGATTCCGTCACAAAGTGATCACACTTAACGCTTTGAAAAGAGGGGATATGGCTATCCTCCTGAAGATTGTAATCTCCGGATATAACCCAACTCTCCCGATCATCTTTGATAAGAACCTGCGCTGAACCATGAATATGACCAGCTGGAAACAAGCTTATTGTAACACCGTTCATGTACACAGTATCACCATAAGCAAGACCTTGAACGCTTATGTTTTTCGAAAGTCGGTGTTTGAGTAAATTTACGCTGTCCGAGTGGCACAGATAATGCTTGTTGCCGTATCGGGCATGATCAGAATGAGCGTGTGTTATGATCGCCCGATCAACCTTTTTCCAGGGGTCTATATAGACGCCTGCTTTCTCGCAATAGAAGCCTTTTTCTGTAAACTTAATTAGATGTGACATGCTGTTGTTGCTACCCTTCTAAGGTAAATAGAAAAGCCCAACAATAGTTCAACAATATTAATTGTTGATGAAGTCAGCTATCATTTGAAATTCCGGGATGTACGCCTTAAATGTACTACCATCAATGAGTCTTTTCATTGTGTAGTATCCGCGCATCTTTCCTATGGGTGTGGACAGTGGTGCCCAAGATGAATAGTTGTGCATCTCACCTGGCTTCATTATTGGCTGCTGTCCTATGACGCCGTCACCTTCTACAATTTTAACCTCAAGGTTAGAATCTTTTATCTGCCAGTATCTTTTGAGAAGCTGTACCTGAAATGCGCTGTTGTTTTCAATCTCAACAACATATGAAAATGCAAAATAGTGATGGAGAGGCCTTGATGATGCCTTTTCGTAGTAACTCCCTATCCTGATTGTAATTCCCTCGGTGGTTTTGGTTTCTAGTATCATTCGCTCTTTAAATCAAATATGTTTCTATCAATTTCTCTGCCTCTTCAAGAGTCGTTTCCAGTTCATCATTTAAAAGCACGTAATCAAAAGAATGTTCAAAGAGCAATTCCTTTTTAATACGCTTTACTCTTTTCTTCAAGCTATCAGGGTTTTCTGTTTTTCTATCCTGAAGTCTCTGAACAAGTGTGCTGAAAGAAGGTGGTTTTACAAAAACGGCCAATGCCCGACTGCCATATTTTTGTTTGATGCTCTGGGCGCCATATACATCAATATCAAATAAGAGTTTCTTCCCCGCTCCCACAAGCTTTTCGACTTCGGATTTCAGCGTTCCATAATAGCCGCCAGCATAGACTTCCTCCCATTCTACGAATTGATCTTCGTCAATCAAGACTTTGAATTCTTCTTCAGACAGAAAATAATAATCTTTCCCATCTACTTCGTTGGGACGCTTATCCCTCGTTGTTGCAGATATCGAAAAAGCCAGCTTTGAATTAAATTTTTCTAGTAGGTGCCTGACAATAGTGGTCTTACCTGCGCCCGAAGGTGCAGTAAAAACTACCATATCATAAGGTCCGGTTAATACGTTTTCAACCATATCGATTCTACAATATATTTAATACCTGTTCTTTCACTTTCTCCAGATCATCTTTCATGCGAACAACGATCTGCTGAATTTCCGGGTGTTGTGCTTTTGCACCAAGTGTATTTACTTCTCTTCCAATTTCCTGAGTTATAAAAGAAAGCTTCTTCCCTTTCAGCTCAACATCTTTTTCTGCCTCCTTGTTGAAATAATGACAATGTTGCTTTAGCCTCACCTTTTCTTCATTGATGTCAAGTTTTTCGAGATAGAAGATAATCTCTTGTTCGAACCTGTTCTTATCAACATTCTCTTTGGACAAGTATTGATTAAGGTTCTTCTTAATACGCTCTCTTAAGTTTTCGATTCTTTCCGCTTCGTACTTATCTATTTGCTCAAGCAGATTTAGAATACTATTTGTTTTTTCGAGTATATCTCTTTTCAAGGACTGCCCTTCAGTCATTCTGAAATTGCGCAACTTGTCAAGAGCTCTTTCAACCATTGCTCTGATACCTTGCCATTCTTCATCTGAAATTTCATCTTCTACAAGCTGTACGATATTGGGCATTCGTATTATGGACTGTAACATGTCGCCATAATCAAGGCCTTTTTCATTCGCGAAACTCCTAAGCTCAGAATAATAACTGTTCATCAACTCCTTGTTGAGGAAATATTCTTCAGACCCAGTTGAGGATTCAGCGATTAGTGAAACATCGAATTTACCCCGCTTGGCACTTTCTGTGATCAGCTTGCGAAGCTCAAGTTCCTTTTCTCTCAGATTGAGTGCTGATTTAAATCGAATATCCGTCGTCTTGCCATTGAGCGACTTGATTTCTATTCGATAATTTTTCTTACCGATTTGTATTGTGTCTTGACCAAATCCGGTCATTGATAGAATCATACTGCACTTTTTGCTATTGTATCAACTGAGTTTCAAAGGCACTTGTTGATTTAAATTGGCTGAAATGGCCCTGCCATACAGCATATAAACAAGAAAAGACTGTGCCATTTTATATGTCGTTGAAATTGAGGGAATTAGCATTTCAGGCAAATATTAAATTATCTCGTCAAAAAAAGAGAATAATTGTTTCCTTAAACAATAAATTTTGCGAAATTTGCCTTCCCTTTAAAAACGGGTCATCATAAATACTTATTAATCAACAAATTACGCAGGTATGAGAAAAGCCGATTTGGTGAATACAATTGCAGAGAAGACAGGAGTACCTAAAGTAGATGTTTTGGTCTCATTAGAAGAATTTTTCAAAGAAGTAAAGGAATCCCTTTCTTCTGGTGAAAACGTATACATAAGAGGATTTGGATCGTTTGTGATTAAAAAAAGAGCAAAGAAGATTGGTAGACACATCAAGAAGAATGTGGCCATTGAGATCCCTGAACATTATATCCCATCTTTCAAGCCTGCTAAAGTGTTTGTAGATCAGGTGAAAGATAATGTTGACGCCTTACCTGAAGACTAAATGATGTAACTGATGAAGTTGAACAATACTCAATACATCAGCATCGTGATTTTCACACTTTTGTTTGCAGTTCTCTACTTTGGTTGTGATACAAAAAGCAGTGAACAACAGGAGCTTGTAAAGACAAGGTCCCAAAATCTTGAACTGATTAACATAGACAGCCGTATTAAAAAAGCCAAAGATGCACTTAATGGAGAAGCACTCTATTATTATAGCGAGTTGGAACATGCGCTGGAAAACAAAAGCGAGGACAGCACTGTTGTTGATATCCTTGAAGCAAAGGCTTCATTTTGGTATAAAAACAACAAACCTCTTTTGTCTGGCCATTTCGCCAAGCAAATTGCTGAAAAATTAGAATCAGACGATGGTGCTTGGGCAATATGTGGAACAACCTTTGCAATTGCTTCAAAAGCTTTGACTGAGGAACAAGAAATCACATATGCTGTGGACAACAGCAGAAAGGCTTTTGAAAATGCGATTTCCATAAATCCAGACGAAACAGATTATAAAATCAACCTGGCTTTAAGCTTTGTTGATCACCCTGGAGAAGGTGGTCCAATGAAAGGAATACTGATGCTATTGGACTTAAATAAAGCTGAACCAGAGAACGCAGCTGTACTTTTTCAACTTGGAAGACTGGCCTTGGGAACCAATCAGCTAGAAAAAGCTGTTGAAAGGCTTGGTAAAGTTGTTGAGATTGAACCAGAAAAAATTGAAGCTCATTGTATGCTAGCTGAAGCCCTTGGGAAATTGGGTAGAAACGATGAAGCTGGAAAACATATTGAAGTTTGTAATTCATAATAATAAAAAAAGAAATATATGCCTTGCGGTAAAAAAAGAAAACGACATAAGATCTCTACTCACAAGAGAAAAAAGAGACTTAGAAAGAACAGACACAAGAAGAAGAACAAATAAAAAATAGGTTCACTGCGGTGAACCGCTTGTTTCTTTCCATACTTATAAGGTTCCAAAGCCCTTGGCTTATACTTAAAGCGGACACTGCAGTCAACTGCAAAAAAATACAGCTTTGGAAAAGGAGTTAATCGTTAATTCAACTCCCACTAATGTAGAGATAGCCCTACTCGAAGATCGCAAGCTCGTAGAACTACATACCGAGAAAAGCGATGTTCAATTTAGTGTAGGAGATATTTTTTTAGGTAGCATCAAGATGCTACGACCGGGTCTAAATGCCGCCTTCCTCGATGTTGGTGAGCGTAAGGATGCTTTTCTGCACTACACAGACCTGGGACCACAAATCAATTCCGTATTAAAGTATACCAAACTTGCCACCAGCAAACGTCTGGAAGGCAACCTGCTGGACAACTTCAAGCTCGAATCCGATAATGAGAAAAACGGAAAGATCAATAAGGTCTTCGAGAAAAAACAACAGGTACTGGTCCAAATTCTAAAAGAACCCATCTCTACAAAAGGACCTCGACTAACATGTGAAATCACCCTCGCGGGTAGATTTATGGTTATGGCGCCTTTCAAAAACACCGTCGCCGTTTCCAAAAAAATCAGCAACCCCGAAGAACGTAAGCGTCTTAAGGTGCTGATTGAAAGCATTAAACCAAAAAACTTTGGATTCATCATCAGAACGGCCGCAGAAGGAAAGAAGGTAGCAGATCTGCACGATGAAATCAACAATCTTATCAACAAATGGAAAACCATAACTGAGCATCTGTCTGAAAACAACTCAACAGGTAAAGTCCTCAGTGAAGTAGATAAAACAAAAGGCTTATTGAGAGACCTGATCAACGATTCATTCAACAGAATCGTCATCAATGACAAGGGTCTTTTCGATAATGCTAAGACATATCTTGAAAACGTTGCTCCAGAATCATCTAAGAAGCTTAGCCTCTACAAGAATAAGCGTCCCATATTTGATTCCTTTGGCATCCGCAAACAAATAAAGGCTTCATTCAGCAAGACGCCAACCATGCCTAGCGGTGCTTATCTGGTAATCGAGCATACCGAAGCTATGCACGTTATCGATGTCAACAGTGGGCCTAAGTCTCAAAGCCGAGATCAGGAAAGCTCAGCGCTTGCGGTCAACCTTGAGGCTGGAAAAGAAATTGCGCGACAATTAAGACTGCGTGATATCGGTGGCCTTATTATTATCGACTTTATCGATATGCGTAATAAGGAAAACAAGAATATCCTTTACAATAAGATGAAGGAATTCATGAGGGACGACAGAGCGCAACACACCATTCTTCCATTAAGTAAATTCGGATTGATACAAATCACACGTCAACGTGTGAAACCAGAACTTGTAATCAATACATTGGAAGTGTGTCCATCTTGTAATGGTACCGGAAAAGTTGAACCTTCCTTATTACTGCCAGATGAGATCGAAAGAAATCTCAAATTTATCATGGAGGCTTATCCTAACATGCAGATCAAGCTCAAGTGCAACCCATTCATCTATGCTTTCCTCAAGAAAGGCATGATTAACAGACAGATGAAGTGGTACTTTAAGTACAAAAAATGGGTCAATATTGATGTTGATAACGAATACTCGCTTAATGAATACCGCTTTTTCAATAAGTTTGATGATGAGATCAGACTTGACTAAGCGTGAATCTACCTTCTTTTAATCAAAAGAAAATACTCTATACAGTTCTAAACTGGGGCCTCGGCCACGCTACCAGAAGTATTCCGATTATCAATCAATTAGTGGCGTCAGGTAACACCATAACAATCGCCTCTGATGGCATAGCACTTGATCTGCTTCAAAAAGAATACCCACAGCTCACATTTGTAAAGCTACCAGGATACAATGTACGCTATGGTAACTCATTGCCAAGCATCGTGTTGGGTAACATCCCGAATGTCCTGCGCGCCATAATCTTGGAACATATAGCTATAAACAAGATTCTTAAACGCAAAGATTACGACATCCTCATATCTGATAGTCGATTTGGCTGCTTTAATAAGAATATTCCATCTTATATCATCTCTCACCAACTGAACATCCCTTCAAGCAATAAACTTCTTAAACGCCTAATCAATATACCCAATCACTTTTTTCTCAATAGCTATAGCGAGGTTTGGATTCCCGACTATGATGATCATAGATTATCAGGCAAGCTCAGCATCAGCAGCCAAGTCAGAAAACAAAGATTTATAGGTCCTATCAGTAGACTTCAAAAAGCAGATAGAGCAAGCATCTATGATCTTGCGATAATACTTTCCGGACCTGAGCCCTCCCGTTCTATTTTTGAAGAAAAACTTATCAGCATTCTAAAGACAACAGATTACAAAATAGTATTGGTGAGAGGAACTGAAAGGCCACTTGATCAAGCCCTACCAGCAAACTGGCAGGTACATAATCTCTCCAATTCCGTTCTGATTAACAAACTGCTTACCGATTCAAGATTAATCATAAGCCGTTCTGGCTATACTTCTATTCTGGATTATTATAAGCTAGGTGTAAAAGCTATTCTCGTTCCCACACCGGGGCAAAGTGAGCAGGAGTATTTGGGGGACTTCCTAAATAATCACAACCAATTTACAAGCATTGAAGAGCTAAAGCTGGATAAGGACCTGATCGCTGCCATCAATCAAGCTTGATAATTTTAAATGCCTTGCTTGCTCCATTCATACAATCACTTAATGACACTATAAGTAAGCCAGGAGCAATCTGCGACAAATCAATACTCTCCGCTGAACCAATACGTTTGGACAATAATAATCTACCTGCGCTATCATAGATGTTCGCTGTCAGGTTTCTATGCTCTCCAGGATTAATGTTTAAAACCTCTTTTACCGGATTCGGATAGACCTTTACATTTGCTAATACTTCATCAGTAGAACTCGTTATACAATCTGGATGTGTTTCCTCTAATACCGTCAGGTTAATAATGACAAGTGAGTCACAGCCATTCTGAGCTATGTAGGTCTCTTCATAAATGCCTGTCTGATTATAGCCCATGAATTCCTCTCCTTCACATATCACTTCAAAGAAGTTCAGAATGCTTAGCTCATTCACAAATACTTCAGTCTGAACAATCGAGTCACAGCCTTTTTCTGTTTGATACACCCGTGTATAAACACCAGGTTCTCCATATCCATTATAGCTCTCTCCTTCACATATAGTCACCGATTCAAAATACGATTCTCCCGCGTTGACCTGCAATGCAATAATCGTTGTTGAATCACAGCCCGCATCTGTTTGCCCTGCTATCTCATATATTCCCGATTCTGTGTAACCCATATAACTATCGCCCTCACATATCTCTGCGTTGAGCTCTACCTCTATCTCTTTGTTTACATTTATTGTCAATAGTATCAAGCTATCACAGCTCTCGCCCAAAGCATCTTCTTGCTCAGAAGCCCCTCGGAATATCAACAACGATCCGTTATATATCTGATTGTTGTCAAAAAGTTCTCCCATGATTTCAATTGGAAATGAAGCTTCACATACTTCCAACTCCAACATCTCGATTTCGTTTTCTATCAGATCTATCTGAACCAACTCCTCGTTTACACAACCACAGTCATCTGCATAGCTGATCTTGTATGATCCAGTATCATTCGCCTCTACGACCAGCTCTTGTAGCTCTTCTTTCATTTCTGTTGGCAATACCGAAGCAATCGATCCCTCGCATGCTCGCAAGCTGCCATAATCAATGGATGATCCATTTATCACTTCTATGGTCTTACAATAATCCAAAGCTCTTGAATCACAAGCACTCTCAATAGAAAGCAAACAAATAACATAGAACCCTGCCTCTTCAAATACCAGCTCAATATCCAGATCGGTTTGACTTTCTATCATCTTTGATTGCGCCACTCCGTTTAGCGTCCATGTCAACAATAGGTTGTTATAATCAAGCACTTCTATTTCTTCTGTAAGCCCCTGGATTAATGCATGAGGATGTATACTATAGTTGTTGCTTATGCAATAGGTTTCGGAATCATCACATTCCAGTCCTTTCTCTATCTCAAAACTATAGTCTTCGGCAAGATGGGTGAACGACTCATACTCACAGATCAACTCTGCAGCAAAACTGTATTGAGTTGAATGTCCACAATTGTTCGTTGCCACATAGTCAACTTCCAGATAAGAGATGTTCTCATCCAACTGTATGTTGGCGCCAAAGGAGCTGGTAATCTCTGATATGCCGCAAAGATCAGAAAATGACTGTGCTTCTGGCAATTGCCAACTGACCTCTGCACTACAAGTCTCATTACAGCTCACCATTTGTGTCACTATGATATCTTCTAATTGCATACCGTTAACTATCTGTGGCCCTGACTCAATTTCAACATAGTTGATAAAGAACACACTGTCATATCCCGTTGGACTTGCCTCTGGATATATGATTGTGTCACTTGGGTTTTGTGCATTGATCAGTATGCCTTCATAGTCCACAGCTTCACAACAGCTCATGTACAAATCAACATTAACTTCGAATTGCTTTTCAGGATAGTAGAGATACAAAATATCTTGATCCGTGAGTTTTTCCTTCCAGTATTTGAAATTGTCCATTCGCCCACCATAAGCCTGGTCTAGCGCTGCATCAATTTGCTTAATGCCTAAATAGACATCTTCAATATTTCCTTTAAGAGGCCCTGATTTAAATACTTTATCATATAGCTCTCCATTTAAATATATAGAAATGGAGTCTTCTTCAATTATAAAGCTTGTGCCGTACCACGTATTAATGAACATATCAGGAATGGTGAGTTGGTACTCTGTCGTCTCTGTGAAAAACTTGGCCACAAGCTCAAATTGTTCATCTGTCTTTTTATGCAGTTCAATACTATATCTTAAATTATCTTCACCTTCGTCACCCTTGCTTATCAGGGTTTCAATATCTCCATTATCGTAATCATCATCTTTGTTAAAGTGAAAGTCAAGACTGAAGCCAGATGTGTTCAGGTCTTCTGAGTGCGGCAAGCGCACATAATCATCGCGCCCGTCAAATACTGCTTCCCAGTATGGATTACCAGCTGGGCCATTATTATCATATCGCACACCTTGTGGATCTACTATGTTGGCTTTGCCACTTACATCAAAACTTCCATTTTCAAATGGAATGCAATAAACTATCTTGCTGTTTTCTAATATTAGAGGCAGATTACATGAGGCACATCTCTCTCCAGGCCTTTCATTTATTATTGTCAATAAAAAAGAGGTGTCACAATCTAGTCCACTAAAATCTTCAACTTCTGACTCTCCTTCAAAGCTGAGAAACAATTCATAATCATACGGTTGGTATTCAATAATGTAGTCATCAAAGAAATAGTAAGGATAGTCGGCAGGACACAAAACCAATTCAATTTCTGTTATTTCTTCTACATGTTCAATCACGGTCATGTTTTGAATTATTGAACATCCACAAGAATTCTCATATTCAATAGAATATTCACCAGCTTCTATTAACTCTCCCCCCTCCCATTCACTTGGCATCCATGCTCCTGTTATAAGTTCGCTGGTGCAGACTACAAGCTCACCAAAGTTCTCAATTGGTTCTTCAAGCTCTATAACTGTTTTTTTGTTTACGCTAAATTCATGGCATGCAGTAATCAAGCTAACCAGCTCTAATTCATATTCCCCATAAGCAAAGGGTGACAAGTCAATGTCATATAAACTTTCAGTCTCAAATGTGATTTCCTCTGGTCCGCTTAATTTTATAACCCAGATGCCTTCAGCTGAATAATATTCATCAATGGTTTCCTCCCTATCATCTCGAATGTTTAGGTACAAATCTTCAGAAACACAAAACTTATTATCTAAACCATACTCACATTCATCTATATACTGTAACTGAATGTCAGCTATTGGTAATTCCTCTACCGGATCCCCTTCTGTCATCTCAACATCAAAATTCATAATGCCAAGGCAATTATTTAAATAGATGAAATAGTCCTTGCCTGGAATCAGTTCAGATGTCTCAAGTACAAAGGAGCCATCATAATTACAATCTACAGAAACTATACAATTTCTATTGCGGTCACATGCGTCAACAATTCCAGCGCTGAGGTGTCCATCACCTATAGCCTGGTAGTTGATGACCAATACATCAAGTTGGTTACTGATAGCTTGAAACTTCAGTATATATTGATTATCAGAACTAAAAATCGCTTCACATGCTTCTATCGGCATATCTCCTCCAGGTCCCGTGTAAAATGTATTGTAGCTATACGTTCCATTCAAGCAAACTGATTGACTAGGACAGTTATTGCGTTCAAACTGTGCATCCAGCTTAAGAGATGAAATAAGTACAAACAATATGATTATAGTATGTAATCTCATTTAAATCATAGCTTTAAAATTGGTCGTACGGCTTGCGATTGCCCATTTGTAAACAATAACATATACAACCCGTCATCCAGTCCAGATAAATTAATTTTCTCACCGCCTCTTACACTTCCTTCCATAAACATCTTGCCACTCACATCAAAAATTTTGTATGAGGCTTTTAATAAATCAGCTTGATTTACTTCAATGAATATAAAGTCACTGGCCGGATTCGGATAGACCTTTACATCAGGTAATACTTCTTCAGTAGAGCTCGTTATGCAATCCGGATGTGATTCCTCTAATACCGTCAGGTTAACAGTGACAAGTGAGTCACAGCCATTCTGAGCTATGTAGGTCTCTTCGTAAATGCCTGTCTGATCATAGCCCATGAACTCCTCACCCTCACATATCACTTCAAAGAAGTTCAAAATGCTTAGCTCATTCACTAATACTTCAGTCTGAACAATCGAGTCACAGCCGTTTTCTGTTTGATACACTTGCGTATAAACACCCGGTTCTTCATATCCATTATAACTCTCTCCTTCACATATCGTCACCGATTCAAAATACGATTCTTCCACATTGACCTGCAATTCAATAATCGTTGTTGAGTCACAGCCCGCATCTGTTTGCCCTGTTATCTCATATATTCCAGATTCTGTATAACCCATATAATTATCTCCCTCACATATCTCTGCACTAAGCTCTACTTCTATCTCTTCGTTTACATTTATTGTCAATAGTATCAAACTATCACAGCTCTCGCCCAAAGCATCTTCCTGCTCCGAAGCCCCTCGGAATATCAACAGCGATCCGTTATATGTCTGGTCGTTGTCAAAAAGTTCTCCCATAATCTCAATTGGAAATGAGGCTTCACATACTTCCAATTCTAACATCTCGATTTCGTTTTCTATCAGCTCTATTTGAACCAACTCTTCATTCACACAGCCACAGTCATCTGCATGGCTGATTTTATATGAACCGGTATCATTCGCCTCCACGACCAGCTCTTGTAGCTCCTCGTTCATTTCTGTTGGCAATACCGAAGCAATCGATCCTTCGCATGCTCGCAAGCTGCCATAATCAATGGATGATCCATTTACAACTTCTATGGTCTTACAATAATCCAGAGCTTTTGTATCACATGCACTTTCAATAGAAAGCAAACAAATATCATAGTACCCTACTTCTTCAAATACCAGTTCGATATCCAGATCAGCTTGACTTTCTATCATCTTTGATTGCGCCACTCCGTTTAGTGTCCATGTCAACAATAGATCGTTATAAGCAAGCACTTCGATTTCTTCTGTAAGCCCCTGGGTTAATGCATTAGGATGCATACTATAGTTGTTGCTTATGCAATAGGTTTCGGAATCATCACATTCCAATCCATTCTCTATCTCGAAACTATAATCCTCGGCAAGAGGGATGAACGACTCATACTCACAAATCAACTCGACAGCAAAACTGTATTGACTTGAGTGTCCACAATTGTTCGTTGCTACATAATCAACTTCCAGATAAGAGATGTTCTCATCCAACTGTATGCTGTTGCCATTGGAGCTGGTAATCTCTGATATGCCACACAAATCAGAAAATGACTGAGCTTCCGGCAATTGCCAACTGACCTCAGTGCCACAGGTCTCACTACAGCTAACCATTTGTATCACTATGATATCATCTAGTTGCATTCCGTTTACTATCTGTGGTCCTGATTCAATCTCTACATAACTGATAAAGAATACACTGTCATATCCTGTTGGACTTGATTCAGGATATATGATTGTGTCATATGGGTTTTGTGCATTGATCAGTATGCCTTCATAGTCCACAGCTTCACAACAGGTCATGTACAAATCAACATTAACTTCGAATTGCTTTTCAGGAAAATAAAGAAACAAGACATCCTGACCACTTAACTTTTGTTTCCAGTATTTAAAGTTATCCATTCGCCCAACATAAGCATTGGTGAGCTCATCACCTTCATCCAAGATACCCAAATAAACATCTTCATTATTGCCCTTTAACTCTTCTGTCTTAAATATTTGATCATGTAGCTCCCCATTGTAGTATAAGCTTATAGAGTCTTCTTCTACAACAAAGGTGGTACCATGCCAGGTGTCTATTTCCATATCACCTATTGTAAGTATATGCTCAGTAGTGGAAGTATGAAATTTGGCTTGTAAGTCAAATAGCTCCTCTGTCTTTCGGACCAACTCGATATTGAATCTCATATTGTCCTTTGAAAGGTCTCCCTTGCTGATTAGTGTTTCTACGGGACCATTATCAAAATCATCACCCTTGTTGAACTGGAAGTCAAAAGCAAAGCCTGATGTGTTCAAATCATCTATATGGGGTAGTCGGATATGATCTCCCCTACCATCAAAGACGACTTCCCACAGGGGATTACCCGCTGGCCCATTATTGTCATATCTTACTCCTTCTGGTATTACGCGATTGGCCTTTCCACTCACATCAAAACTGCCGTTATCAAAAGGAATACAGTATATAATTTTACTTTTTTCAAGTATTAGAGGAAGGTCGCACGATGAACATCTATCTTCGGGATTCTCATTAATTACAGTAAGATGGATTAGAGAATCGCAGCGATCTCCATCATAGCCCCTGACTCCAGACTCTTCATCAAATAGCAGAAACAGTTCATAGTCATCAGGCTCATAGTCCAGAATATATCCATCAAAATATTCAAAAGGATAATCATCAGGGCAAAGCACGAGCTCATCCGAGGTGTATTCCTCTTCATATACCTCTATTGTGATATCCTGATAATAAGGACACCCACATTCATTCTCATATTCAAAAAGATAGTAGCCCGGTTCCGAAATTCCTGGACCAAGCCATTGTTCTTCTGGTTTCCAATTATCCAGATCATGTTCACACAAAAAATACTCCCCAAAATGTTCGTTTACCGTTGTTATTTCAAACTCGTAAACCAATTCCAGATCATAACTGGCGCAGAATAGTTCAATTTCATTAAGTGTAAAAGTATAATTCCCTGGCTCATCAAAGCTACGCTCAAAGTCATCAATATCCATTATTTCCAATTGCTCCTCATAGCCATTATCAGAAACAATCGCTCCTCTACAAATAGCAAATTCATGTTCAAGAAGATACTCAATCTCGTTTTGACTAGGCCCAAAGAGTTCCGGTATGAATGTCATATTCTGACAATAAGTATTTTCCCCAAACTCTAAAGCACAACTTCTTTTTGGCTTTAATATAACTCCTGTTAAAGATTCAAAATCATCGATCGGCCCTGGGTCAAATGTTATTTCAAGATCGACTTCATATGTAAGGCAACCGTCGACATAAAAAATATAGGTGTGTCCAACTATTAAGTTATCAGTGAACAGTTCTACATCACCATCATCCTCACAAATGCTTCCAGCAACACAACTGCCATAGAAGCCACATGCATCCATAATTCCACACTTAATGTTATCAGTTTGTCCTGGGTCTGGCTCCCAGGTTACATCAATGGTTATCTCTTTACTTAATGCTTCAAACTTAAAGTTAGACTGTATAAAAGCTGCTCCACCACAATTTCTGACTGCTGCAGTACCATAGTCTCCCCATGGTAGGTAATGATCGTAAGTTTCCTGGGATGAAATACAGTGTACAAGTTCTGGACATGCATCTATTTCGAAGTCTTCTGGCGGTGGTGGTTCATCCTGAGAATGAAGACATAAAGCAAGTAAAAAAAAGAATATGGAAAATAATGTCCTCATAAAAATGCCTTAGTTGGTATTAATATACACAATATCAGACACTTAGAATATGAAATGTGCTGCTTACATTATCGAAGTCATCTACTCAGTATTCCCCATATAATATTTTAAGACCATCCTTAATTAGGAATAGTGAAGTTCAACACCTGAGATGAACCCACCCCAGGGTCACCAGTCATTGATCCAATCGAAACCCCATTATGCAAAATGTTTATTGTAAACGTTCCTATATTATCTGGTGCCGATACCACAGTTACCGTTGCAGTGTATGATTTTGGCGGTAAATTAAGTGGATATGGTTTAAGTCCTCCTTCCGGTGTCAAACCCTGATAACCCACATCACTTACCGTTAATGAAAAAACATCATCCTTTGCAGAGCCTGAATCGTAAACTACAATAGTTACATTATAGCCGGGAACAGCTGAAACTGGAATTTCATCAAGTTGTCCTTCTCCATCATTATCCTTACCATCACCTTGTATCTCAGTACCTGCGCCACCATCGCTTGTCAATTCAGGATCTGCATTTGGATCAGTAGCCACTTGCTGACCCAGTTCATCGAGATCGTCTTCATCACATCCTTCCTCGTCTATTCTGTTGCTCATATCACTGAGGTCTGCTGCAACCAAAGATATCTGGTTGCTGGCATTTTCGATTTCTGCCTTCCCATAACCAGAAGACGCCATTTCAGCATCAAAGTCAGGGCACTTGGTTGTGAATAAAAACAGACTCGCATATTCGGCCAGGGCCTTGTTCTTAATCTGGTCAACCATATCTGCCGCAGCTTTTGCTCTACCATAACTGTATGCTATCATCTGATTTTTACAGGGATCAGATTTGTTGTCATTTATCTCTTTTTGCAGTCTTTCATAATGGGCATTAAAATTTGATATCGCACTATACAGCTGGGTCTTCAATGCATCCAGCCTGCTTTTAATGCTTGCAAATGTGACACAGTCTTTATCCTCACTTTCTTCTTCGACTTCATCTTTTGTCTCCTCCAAAGACTTACACTTGTTTGGATCGGATGGATCCGGGAAGGTTTTGTTGGCACAGTAGCAGTCTCCTTCTTCATTGCGCTTCATGTTCGGGTCGGGACAGGACTCTTCGTCCATTTCTTCACATCCTCCCTTACCGTCAGGTTTATAACCACTGCGACATTCACATTTGCCATAACGGTCTTTCTCCATGTTGACATCAGGGCATGCTTCCGCCACGGTAATTTGTGCTTTGGAGCTTAATCCTTCGAATGCAGCACTCACAGAAAAGTTCCCTGATTCTGTAGCCGTAAACTCCCTTTGTGATAATGCACTGTTGCTCACGTCTTCTTCCTGACCAGTGGTCTCATCATAGGCTGTAGCTGTGAAAGAAACACGCTCACCTATTTCAAGTTCGACACTGGAAGGCTTGATCGTTAAAGAGGTATAGTTTGCCTTTTGCCTTTTACATTTCCCGTCATCTCCTTCATCGTATCCCTTTTTACAACCACAGTCTCCTGTCTGGTAATCGAATTCAGCATTGGGGTCAGCACAAGCCTTCACATTAATAATGGCTCTTGAGCTATGACCTTGGAACTCCACTACCACTGGGAAACTTCCTTCCTGCTCAGCCTCAAAAACAGGATCATCATAAACTCGAGAGGTAATATCCACAGCTTCTCCATTTCCATTGATCCCTATTACCGTCATGGTCACAGTACCCCCAATATAGGTCTCAGCATTTTTTGGTAAGAGTGTAATACTAGAAAATACATCTTCTTTTGGGGCACAATTACCCCTGTGATCTTCTGTATAACCTTTTTTACATTCACAGTTACCCTCGACGAATTCTGCATGTGGATCAGCGCATCCTGTAACGGTAACTGTCGCAGAGGCCGTCAAGTCTTCATACTCAGCAACTATGGTATGTGTACCCTCCTTATCTGGAAAAAAGACAGGGTCTTCAAAAACACTTGATGTCACATCGGCTGTCGAGCCATCACTGTATACAAGATAAACCGTGTACTTTACAGAACCATTGATATCAACTGTCGCTTTAGGTGGGGAGATTACAAGTGAAAGCGCCGTGGCTTCCTCTTCTTCTGGTTCAGTACTATCCTCATCTTTCTCATCATCACCATCTTCATTTTTGTCTTCGTCATCCTCATCAGTGCTTGTGTCTTCGTCTGTCTCTCCTGGCTTGCCAAACTCCTCTTCTTCTGGTTCCTCTTCGTCCTCCTCTTCTTCTTCATCGCCTTCGTCCATGGCATCTTCGTAATCACGCATTAAAGCGCGCATTTGATTTTCGAACTGACTAAGCATGCGCTCACGATCAAGCTCCGATTGTCTCTTGAGTCTTTCCAGTTCCAATTGTTTTTGATAAAACTGCTCAAAATAGTCTAGGTAATATCGCTCAAATCTTTTTTGCCACGAACTATACAGCTTACCTTGTTTATCACGAATTAATTTAGAATTTAGTCCCTCCTCTTTTATCCATTGTTTCTCTACCTCAAGTAATAGTTGTCCAAAATCACCCATCATGGAGTGGGCGTCAGCAGGACTGTCTCCCATTTTTCGTGCAGCAATATATCTATCAATCTGAGCCTGCATACGCCCAGGTGTGACATAATATTTATCCAGCAGTTCCAGTGCGTTTTTATACCATCCGATCCATCCTAGCCAACTTGCAAAGCCTGGCATTTTTTCAGTCAGATATTTTTCGGTAGCAAAAATGATAATCTCCTGAACAGCCTCACCGTCTTTAGCCTGTCCGAATTTTTGAAGGATACCTATCGTCTTCAGAGCATCGCCCATGGCAGCAAGATCTTGCTTAACTAGACTTTTATCCTGAAGCATCTGATCAAAGACATGCTTGGCAACACCAAATTCCTTTCCTCTTTCATCCCACCACTTGTAATAATCCTGCTCTTGTTCTGTTGTAAGTTGCCCATTCAATTGCATTGGTGCCAAAGCAAAAAGTATCAAACATACTATATGGTATATGTAGTTTTTCATGATCATGATTTTAGTTATAACGCATACGCAGACCTATCCTAAAAGATAGCCGATCTCTACCTATGATTGGATTTACGCTAAGTGTATTTGTAATATCCGTATCGAGTTTATAATATTGTACATTGGCAATAAGTTCAAGCTTCTCGTGTACTGGTGCTGAAAAGTCGGCCCTAAGCTGAATTGTGCTTGGGTGTCTCTCAACAAGTTCACCGTAGATAATCTCACCAAACTCAGACACTGAAGTAACCGTCGCATTGTAGTTAAATCCATATTCATATGCTGCCCTGAAATCCAGTCTGTATATCTCTGCAAAAACATAATTGCCTTGTGCCTCAGCACCTACTCGATAATTATTCTTGTCCGACTTGAAAGAAACATCACTGTCTTTTAAGTCTGTATTGTTATGTACCCCGAGAACAGGTCCTATTCTAATGTTTTCCATTTGAACACCCGCTTTAAGGTAGATGTCTGTTGAAACAAAAGACGTTTCATCTGGATACCAATAACGGATGTTGCCATTTACTGCAGAATAAAAGCGCCCATAGTTGCCATAGTCAAAGAAATAGTCGGCATGACTAAAGTTGACATTGTTGGGAAAGTATCTGAGCGATAATTGGCTCCGTTTCATTTTGAGACTTTCTCCATAAGAATTGCTTGTGCCTCCTATCAACAACTGATAGAAGTCATTCAATTCACCCTCAGGAAAGACTCTTGCGAATCCATGGATTTCAAACATCTTGTTTGTTCCATCCAATGTCGTCCGTCTGTTTATTACACCCAGGAAGAGTTTGTCGCTGCTTCGCTGTGGGATATCCTGAAAGTCAAATCGCTCTGCAAACATGGTAATGTCTGTCGTGCCTTTAACAGTGTTCTTGCTGATCTTGATTTCTGGTGCAAGATGAATATAATTATTGGTTGAAAGGTCACTCTGGCTGGCATCGGCCTGCAGACGTAATTGTAGTCCTGTGTTTGCGCCGGAACCAATTACTGCCCTTATATCTGCATTCTGTCTCATGAAATCAAAATTATCATCAACCTTATAGTTGTAATTGGTCAAGCCTACCTTATAGTGCATTGTCAGCTTATCGGCAAGCTGCTGTGTCGCTCTTGCTGAAAGGTTGATTCTGTCATAGCTATTGATGTCTCTGAATTCATCCTTGTATGCATTGAATGCTGCTGAAACACTGTAATTGATTTTATCCGTGCTGGCAATATAATTGCCCGATAGCTGGGTGTTCTTATAACTGGTCTGAAGACTTTCCGCACGATGGGCCAAATTGAAGTTTACTTTTGATTTGGCATTCAGAATGTAACTTCCTCTTAGATTGACGTCAGTATTTCCTGCTTTTGATTCATCCTTGAGAAACTCTGAATAATGTGTCTGAAACTTCGAACTACCAAAACTCAATTCAGAAACCAGTGAAAGCCTCTTGTGAAACTCCAACTTCGGAATCTGGTTCTGTTCAATATCTTCTATGTAATACCTGAATATAGCGTCTGCGTAACTTATCTTTTCCTGCAGGCGTGCGTATGTTTCTAACAGCAAAGCTTTTTTGCTTATCCCATCGGCCAACTTGTCTATTTTCGTTTTCTTGAATATGGCCGCCTTCTTTTGTTTGTCCTTAATGGTGTTATAAGCTATCCTGGCAATCTTGATATTGTTGTTGATATTGATGCGAAAAAGCATTTCGACATCAGAGTATTTTTCTCTTGCTACAAATTTCTCAACACACTGTTCTGAAATCCACAATTTCTGATCTTCATTATACTTGATTTGATAATGTTGGTTTCGGTAGTCTGTAATCGAATACTCTTCTCCCAACAAAACCGGCTCAGGAGACGCTTGCAGGTTTTCGATATTTTCTGCGAATGAACACCCCTCTGCATTGATTCTAATTTTCTCAACAGTTTTAAACATATTTTCTTCAGGTGAAAGATCCAGGTTCTCAGCAATGTCTGCGATGAGGTATAGGTTTTCGTTTACATTATCATACAATTCTTTGAGGAACTTATACTCCGAACTGAGGCTATCCTCTCTGGTATAGTTTTGAGACGTCTGGCTGAAGCTGCCAATGGCGAACAGCATTATCACTGCAAAGCTGCATATTCTGATCCGGCTAATATTTAACAAGTATTGATTCATCAGCATACATGTTGTGAATTACCTGTTAAGCTAAAGAATAAAAGAGCAGCTTACCAGTAGAAAGAAATAAGCGTATTATAATTCGAAATAAGCGTGATGCTTATCCGAAAAAACCCTTGATTTTATTGATTACATCATCCATTTTATTGGCCTGCCGGGGTTTTAGAGACTCCTTGAATTTCTTGTTATACCTGTGAGAAACTGTAAGTTCGGTGTCATTATCAAGGCTGACGATTCTTGTCTTGGGATTGTAATTTTTAATATGATCCGCGTTAACCAGGCAGGACCTGCTAATCTGTACAAAGTTGGTGTTGCCCGACAGGAGATCAATATAATATCCCAGATGCCTGGTTGAAAATATCTTTTCATCAATCGTGTAAAACACACTTGTTGTTTTGTCAGCCACCACATAATGCAGCCTATCCAGGTCCAGATACTTAATGACACCTTTGGGTTTTACCACGGCAAGTGATGCCGGCTTGTTCATATCACCAGACAGCAAATCCAGTAAGAATTCAAGTTGCTTTTTCTGCTCTTCTTTGGAGTTTCTTTTTTGAATCAGTTTTGATACAATATCTTTTAATTGTTGGGGGTCTATCGGTTTGTTAACAAAGTCGAGGCAAGCAAACTGTATGGCTTTTGTGGCATACTCAAAAGAGCCGTGAGCGGTAACAAAAACAATTTCCGGAAGTTCCTTACCGGAAAGGACAGCTTTATCCAGAACAGAAAAGACATTGCCTTTCTTAAACTGAATATCCAGAAAAGCCACGTCATATGTTTTGTTGTCAAGTACCTCCTTTAGTTCATCTAACGTACTGACAACATCGCTTATAGTCAACTGCTTTTTGTATTTCTCCAGCAAATACAAAAGTGTTTCTATATTCTCGCGACTGTCTTCCGCTATGAGCACTTTCAGGGTGTCCATTAATTGTCTTTAAGCGTTAAAATAAATTCTGTCCCTCCTGTTGGTCTGTCTCTGATCTCATGTTCAATATCATATCCAAGACTATTCAGAATCGCGATGCGCTCAATACTTATACCCGACCCCAGTGATTTGTGTGTTTTGTATTTGCTCTGGTTGATCTCTTTTGATCTTTTCATACCCACGCCATCGTCCTGAATAATGCAAACAAGGCTATTAGCAATATAATGAAATTTAAGGAGAAGCTTTCCTTTCTTATCGGCAAGCAAAAGCCCGTGTTTTATAGCATTCTCAACAAAAGGCTGAAGTAACATAGGTGGAATAAAAGTATTCTGTAGGTCCAGGACCGGATCGGTTTCGATCGCATATTCAAAGTGATCTCCTGATTTGTCCTTTTCAAAGTCTATGTACGATGTCAGTGTTTCGATTTCCTTATCCAGAGAAACTTCAAAGTCCATATTGCTCGGATCCGGATTATTACCCTTGTAAGCCGCAGAAAGGTAGTTGCGTATCAACTTGGAAAGTTTGACAATATAATTGCTGGCCATCTCCTTCTTTCCTGTAAGTACTTTATGTTGGATAGACGCCAGTACATTGAAAATAAAATGTGGATTCAGTTCTGATAACAAGAGCTGATTACGCAGATACTTGAGATCAAGCAAACTCTTTTCAAGGGCCTTCCGCTCTCTTCTTTGCTTGATAAAGTAGTAGAGCAAGGATGCCATCAGAATTGAAATGAAAATGGCCAATAAGGGTGTAAAAAATGCTCTTTTATAAAAAGGAAGGTCTATAGATATATCCAGCGTGTCAGTGCTATCATCCGCCACTGGCAGGTCTGTGGGTCCTGAACGGACTTCAATTCGATGCGCACCATGACTCAGGTTGTTGACCTGTATCGGATTCTCGGATAACCACTCCGACCATGCACCATTGTCGAGTCGGTATTGATACATTACCTGGCGGGGTCTGACCGACCCGATGGCATCCACCCACAATGAGACATTATCATCATTGAAATTGTTTTGAAATACATATTCAGCATGTTCAAACGGGACCAGCCTGTTGTTGACTTTTGAAATATTGGTTCGCAAATTGAAATTCTCCAAATCAAGTCTGTCAGGAATCAGAATATCAAGTGAAGTTGATGAGGTCACCCAGATTTGGTCTCGGCTATCTCTGAAAAAGCCTGTAAAGCCAGGTTCAATTCCGGTATATCCTATTGAATTATTAATAGGCTTCAGGTCAATAAGTGTATCCCTGATATAACTCTTGTAATTAAAAATAAACAGGCCTGACTTTGTGCCGATTAGCAAATTATTGTCATCGTAAATTATAAGACTTTTTACAAGCTCATTGAGAACTGAGCTTCTAACCAGCTCAAGAGAATCAGTGGTGTCGTTATAAAGCATAAGGCCCTGGTCTCCTCCAAACCACATGTGCCCTCCCGGGTCTTGAATACCACAAAAAACACCGCCCGATGTTAGCCTTCCGTTAGCAGGCGTAAAGTTTGTAGTTTCCATTGTCTCCGGAATGTATTTTGCAAGTCCCTCATAGCTTCCAAACCAGTAGTTTCCTTTATCATCCTGATGTATAAACTGGATATAGTTGTTTTGAAACAAACCATTTTCTTCATTAATCAATTCAAAGGAATCCAGGTCTTCGCTTAGCTTTACCCCTCCCAGCACACCTAAAACATATTGCTTTCTGTTTTTATCAAAGTGTATCGCAAATACAGGCTCTCGCATTTTATCCTGAAACACGCCATCTGAATATATCAATACGCCTCCTGCGTGTGCAAACATAAGGCGGCCTGTATCATCTTTGACAGCAGAAGCAAAAAAGTTTTTAGGTTTTACCTCCGGGTGCTTTATGAATTTTTCTTCTTCGTATGTGTATAGTCCATCACCATAGGTGCCCAGCCAAATCCGCTCATCATCATCCTCGACTACTGACCACACATAGGGAACCTCGCTATTGCTTATGCTTTTAAATACCGGCTTATGCACCTCGTACAGTCCGTTTTCAGTCCCCAACCAAATCTGTCCTATCCTGTCGTAGTCGGCAGAATTGAGTCCAATAAATTGTGAAGAGATTAATCCATATTGACGGGCATAAGTAGGCAGGAGCACTTTGTTATCAGCAATATAAAATATATCGTTGTTGATATATTCATTAACAGATCCATCGTAGTTCACTTTCATTACCGGCACTTTACCGCTGTCATTCAGGTATGAAATAAGCAATCCACTTTCTTGGGGTTCTGCATAGTGTGGCTTTTTGAACACATCAAAGCTATGTGTATGCCTTTTGTCAATTTTGTGGACACAATCTTCAAGCGTGGTGTCCAACTTGTAAAAACACTGCTTCAGGTACAAATACTTTTGATCGATATCGGGATCATAGTACATGAATGCTTGTTCATAGTTGTCCTCCCATATTGTGCTGTACTTTCCAGTGACAGGATCGAGGCAAATGGTTTGGCCATTATTGGAATCATTTATCCATATCTTATCATCTTTGTCAACAACCATCTGAAACATCACCGAATGAAAATTATTGGCATAAGATTCAAACCGTGATCCGTCAAATATATTCACACCCTTGTAATTAAGCACGACTATACGACCGTCTGACAATTCACCCAATGCATGTACACGATTGTGCAAAAGTCCCTCTTCCGTAGTATAAACTGTAAAATCTGCCCCGTCAAACTTATTCAGCCCATTTCTCGTACCCACCCAAAGTAAACCTCGTGTGTCAAAAATAATATCGGACACCTTCATCTGAGACAATCCGTCACGCATCGTAAACTGTGTCGTGATGGGTTTCTGAGAAGAAGAAAACTGACAAGAGAAGATACAGCACAGGAATGCTATAAGCTTGATTTTTGAAAAGGCTGAATATAGGTCACTGGTTTTCACTTCAATTAAATTTATACTTAATTGATCAAACTGACACAATATTCTATATTTCAAAATTTCCTGCTTGAAGTAATTCGTTTGAGATACTAGCGCAACATGGTTACTGTCCCTGCCTTTGTTTTTTGTTCTCCATTCTGAATGTAGCTGATCATATATACATATACCCCTGGATCAACTTTTTCATCATTATAGTATCCATCCCATCCTGAGGTCGGGTTGTTGAGTTCAACATCTTCTCTGTTAAACATTAAGTTGCCCCATCGGTCGTATATGCTGAAACTATGAATAAGGATTTCTGAATCTTGTTTGGCCTGAATGAACATAATTCCGTTTATATCATTGCTTGATCCAGAAAATATGTTGGGCAGGTAGAGCTCATCAGAGATTATCACCTCGACTGTAACAACACGAATTTCCACACATAATCCATAAAAAATACTAAGGGTGTAGCTGGTTGTTTCCTGGGGCGCCACTTCTGCAATAAGCTCTCCAGGATTAAGAATAGAAGAAGCATGGTTCCATTCAAAGCTGTCAATACTGGACGCATTCACAAGTGGATTCAAAAATACGGTTTCACCCTGTTCAATGGCCAACACCTGAGGCAGGTCAATATCCAGTGGCTCGTCAGACTGCAAGCTTACAAACTGAGACTGTAGGCAGCCTTGTTCATCAAGAACAAACACCTGATATTCTGAAGCTGTTAGATTAACAAATGCATTTGAAAATTGATATTCTATGCCATCTAAGGAATATGTGTAGTTGCCATTACCGCCACTAATCTCTGTTACTTCAATTGTTCCATTACCCGCACCTGGGCAGTCCGGATCAAAAGTGGTTAACGCAAAATTTAAAGGATCAATTTGCTCTACATATACAGAATCCCTCCATTCGCAATCATCATCATAAAAAATCGTGTATGGGTACCATCCTCCACTTAAATCGTAAATAGTTGGACCACTTTCACCGTTATCCCATAAGACTTCAAACTCATCTTCAATAACGCCATCAATAGAAAGTAATTCTATACTTCCATTTGTAATGTCAACACAGTACATCGGAGTGACATCATACTCAATCGCAAGAGCACCACATGGACAGTCTACCGATTCTATTAATAGATCAAATTGTATTTGACAATCTACATTGATTATGTGTCGCACTATAACAGTGTAACTCCCCGGAGCCAAATCACCGATAGTTAAATCTGTTTGCCAATTGTCTCCCATGTCATAACTCAATTCAATACCTGAGCCCGCATAGTCAATTATAATTTGTCCGTCTTCCATATCACAAGCTGATATGGGGATGACAGAAACCTCTACCCCTTCCAGGCTTTCTTCCACTTCAATTAAGCTTGTGTTTTCGCTGTCTATACAGTTGGGATACGCTCGCTCTCGTACCAAAATTTCATAAACACCCTGTGGCCGTCCGGTAAACAGGTTATTGGTTTGCCAATTGATGCCACCATCAATAGAGTACTCAAGATCTTCTCCCGTTGCCTCAATAGATATCACTCCAGAAGCTGGGCGACACTGTCCGGGATCTGTTGTCTCAACACTTACGATGCTAGGTGCTTCAGGTTCAAATAACTCAACAAAACCACCTTCAACACAATCTGGGTCGTCCTTAGATCTAACCAGTATGTCATATGCGCCCGAAGGTAAACTATCAAAGAAATTACTATCCCTCCAACTAGTCCCACCATTAATAGAATACTCCAGATTAATGCCTTCTGCCAATATCTCGATACTTCCATCATCTTCTAGACAGTCGCTTACATTAACACCTATGAGATCAACAAGCATGGTAAGTGGAAATAATTCGATATCAGCACTGCCTTGACTCACACAGTCAATGGCACCGGACTCTCTCACCCAAACCACATAACTGCCCGGATTCTGGTTTTCGAATATATTATTCGTGCTCCAGCTAACACCACTGTCGATGGAATATTCAAGACTATTGCCCTGTGCAATGATTTCGATAATACCATCTTGTGCCGAACACCCTGATTCGTTCGTGACCATAATGGATATTATTTCTGGCGCTCCAGGGGCTTCCAGGTCTGTTGTTAATTCTTGTGTACAGCCCGTATTTAGTATGGATCTTATTCTGATCGTGTATGATCCCCCGTTGAGATTTTCAAAGCAAGGCTCTACTTGCCAACTTATGCCAGCATCAATGGAATATTCAAGATCATTTAATTCTCCAGTTATTTCAATTTTTCCATCCCCCTCGTTGCAAGAGGAAGGGTTGAAGCCTACAATTTCTAATTCATAATTATCTATCACAAAAACTTCGTGTATATATGATGTAGCACATATTTCTTCATTGGGACTAAACTCTAACATCACTGCTGAGCCCAGCCAGTCTACAATTTTTAATGTATCAATATTCCAGCGTCCCTCGATATTATTTAAAGATATGAGCTCAGGAATCAAGTTATCATCTGTCCAGCATATATATTCGGGAAGGTCAAACAAAGGGGTATCGGCTTGATCGATGCCTATGTCAATCAATAGTGATCCTGAGCATGTTCCATTATCAAGAGGTATAAACTCAGCCATTATATTCTGTCCGCCAAGACCCGCAGGATTAATCTCTGAAGGTGACCAGGTACCTTCTATTCCGTTATCCGAAACCAGGCTTAACGCAATCGGCGCATCCAGCTCACATAATTGTGCTATGTTATCAAATTCGGGAATAAGAAAATCTGTGATTTCTATCTCAGCAACTACCGTTAATGCGCACAAGCTGTCATGCGGCGAGAACATGGCTGTAAACAAACCCGGACCACTATCCATAGGATCAATCTCAGAGGGCAACCAAGTCCCACTTATGATCTGGTCTATACTTTCTAAAGGAAGTTCAAAGATATCATCGTCCACACAAAGCTCTGTTGGTATATCGAATACCCCTTCAACAGCATCAGAGATATCAAATGCCAGTGTGGTATCAACAATACATGAGCCTTGTCCGGCAAGTGGTGTCCATGTAGATATAAAGCTGTTCCCTATAATTGTATCCGGATCAAACTCTGCTATGCTCCAGTAGCCCTGATAACCTTCAAGAGTAAAGCTGTCCAAGTTTATGGTTCCACCTGTTTGACAAATAACTTGATTGACATCAAATGTTAACAGTGTTGTTTCAGTAACAGTAAAGCTATAGTCATAAGTCTGATAACAATCTTCATCCATAGGAACAAAGCTGACGGTATGCATTCCCGCTAAAGAGCTAAAATCCAAAACAGGCATCGACCATACACCCTGAACACCGTCCTCTGAAACATCGGGAAGGAAAAACGGCTCTGCATCGGCACAAAAAACGTCTGGCAGGTCAAATGTTAAACGGTCTCCGGAAATGATTTCTACTTCTACAATGATTTCCTCTGAACAAAAGAGATCATCAGGTGTAAAATAAAGTGTAACCGTGCCGTCATTATAATCACTGAGAATTAAATCACGCACATTCCACTCGCCATCTATATCATTGAAGGAATATGTTGGCAATTCAAAAACGTCTACTTGTGATCTACAGAATTCTAGAGGAAAAGTGAATTCTGGGACCACATACGGCTCTATTTCAAATTCAAAAGCCACTTCTACGGGGCATCCTTCTTGCCATTGTGTTGGCGTAAAAAGATTTGAAACCGTCTGATTCGGCCAGTCTTCTGTATTGATTTCTGTTTGCCAATTTCCACTAAAGCCATTTTCGGATACCGTGGGAAAAGGAATCTCGCCAAAAGTTTCACAATAGACTTCTTCAAGATCAAACTCAGGGATATTGTGTGGGGAAACTATAATCTCAAGTTCATGATAACTATCGCACTCATCATCGGTAACCATAACTTCAAAAAGAAAAGTGATGCCTTCAAATTCTGGATCTGTACTTGGGTATACAAATGTTGGATCTATTGTCGTAGGATCATCTAGATAATCCACCCCTTCCGGCGGGTCAGAAGTCCATTCAATATCCACAGTTCCTGTTTCACCAAGGATTTCTCCATCAATTAGCCAATCCTGGTTCGGACATAGCTCATTATCATCTGGTAATTCAACTATAAGGCTGCAACAGCTTCCAGCTGCTTCAGAGCAATCAGCATCATCGATAAACACATATGCATTATTTGCAGGGCCACCTAGCGCACTTGACAATTCAAGATCTATTGAGCTCGATGTCGCTTCGATACAGATCTCAGCGAGTGTCCATTCATCTGTTTCTCCAAACTCAAACAGTGTTCCATCAGCTGTTACGTGCAGCTCGCCACAACACGAATTGGGTCCACAGTCGTCCGATATATACCAGAATACAATAGCATAGGTCAGTCCTGGCGTAAGTCCTGAAACCGACGTATATATCCACTCATCGACGCTTCCATTACTATGCAGTGCAACAAAAGTGCCTCCTGATGGTGAAGCCCCTGCTCCACTACAGCCAAAACTTGGGTTTTCTATTTCAGGTCCAAATATTCCTGGTGACCAATCCGTCGGAGCGCAGTTGTTACATTCAGGGTCATCAAATTCCCCATAGTCGACACAGAGCTGCCCAACCAGGCTATTGCTGGATAAGATCAAACAAAAAATGCTGAATAATATGGTGCTGCGCAAAGGCATAAATGGTTGTTCGTCTATATAATATACAACAAATTGTGCAATGCTTGGTCTAATAGCCAAACTCCCCATTACGACTGCACCTCGACAGATGACTATAGTTGTGGTGGACGGGTGATATAATACTATAATACCACCCCTAACACATCATGTCGTAGAAGGGTCTAGGTGGGCTGTGGGAAGGTTTCAATTAATACGTTCATAGGATAACATTAGAAAAGCCCACTGACGATCTTCGATATCAGCGTGGCTTTTACATCATGGGCGGTAGTCCCGATGGTTAAAGACTAACTTCCATGTCCTAATGCGCGTTGGAGACATGCGTTATGTTTCCAATAAATGAGTATGGTCTGAGGCCTTATGTGGTCCGCTGCCCAGTCCCTGTAAGCTAGCTATGGCTTAATCAACCTTTCAACAATTCGTTTACCTGAATCGCTTTGAATACTCAGCAAGTAGGTGCCGGCGTCCAAATGTTGAATATCATTTGCAGCATTGAACTCTATGCTCATAAGTGTTTGTCCCATAAGGTTTAGAAGCTCTGCTTCTAGGTTTTGACTTTGCTCTGCTTCCACATACAATACCGAGGCTATTGGGTTTGGATAAATATTAATGGCTATGCCCTCCAGATCCCTGACCGCTGACATAAATTCTCCTGCACAAGAGCAGTCATCCGTAATGATATCATTGCTTGTCATTGCATCGCCATCATCACAAGGTGCACCAATCTGATCCTCACCGTTACAAAGGCGTTCATAATCTCCTTGCCAAGGCAATAATGGGTTGTTCGTGAAATTATAGCCTGGCTCAAAATAAATGGCAAACATCTCTCCTTTGATTTCAATCAATGTATCATTGTCATTAAATTCCAATAAACACGGATCTGCTGTCTTATTGTTAGAGTAGCAACCAGAAAAATTGTTATTGGTCAAATACAAACTTTCTATCACTTCATTATTAAGTAAAGAAGGAGGTATCTCTCCTGTCAGGTTGTTGTTGATTAAACTCAAAAATGATAAACGATCATACGCTTCAAACATATCTTCCAGGTCACCACTAAGTCTGTTGTGAGAAGCAGCTATAGATCTCGTTAGTTGAGGGTTTCCCAAAGGCATGGGTATCGGTCCTGTCAGTTCATTGAATGACAAACCCAACCTAATTACATCAAGTCCTGCAAATGACTGCGGAATCGATCCTGTCAGCTCATTGGCTTCCAGGTTCATGAAAAATATAAATTCTAAATTTCCCAATGAAGCTGGTATCTCTCCGGTAAGATTGTTGTTGCCTAGATTAAGGTTGGTCAAAAGAGGAAGGTTGCCCAGAGATTCCGGAATGACACCCGAAATATCATTATCAAAAAGACTCAACGAGTTAAGAAAAGGAAGGTCTCCAATGTTCGAAGGTATTTCTCCTGAAAGATTGTTAAAATTAAATGTCAATCTCAAAATTTCAGGAAACAGCATCAATATATCAGATACATCGCCTTCCAGGTTATTTGCGCTCAGGTTGATGCTTTCTATTCTGTCGAATTCATTACAGTTGATGCCAGCCCAGTCACATGGGCCACATATTGGAGTTCCGTCCATATACGCTTTCCATCCTGAGTTGTCCACCCAGTTATCGCCATTCGTTGCAATATAAAATGCTTCAAGTTCATCCAACAGTGGATGGGAGTATTCAACTTCAATATTGGCCATACCACTGTTGTTGCCCTCGTCTGTTACCGTCACAGAATAAGTGTTTTCCAGACCATCTATAATGATTGATGAGGATGTATCTCCGGTTGACCACAAATAAGCATAGTCTCCTATGGGTGTTTCACCTCCTGACAGGTCAGGAATCATTCTGCCGTCTGTTGGCTCTAGAATGACAGAGCCAAATTCACCATAGGTGTTGGAAAAAGAAATCATATATGAGTTGTTGCTGTAAGTAAATGACTCAAACTCCCATATATCACCATAATTATCCGTACCGTTTAGCGGTGTGATCATGTTGTTCACCAAGCTAAAATTCAAAGATCCTGTTGGTGGGTCAATTCCATAACACGCTGGCCACAGCCCAAAACTAAAGTCGGTAAAGGCAAGGGTGCCATCTGATTTTTCAAACAGGACTACCGTTCCATTCAGGGTTGGTGGCGCATCAAAACAAAAGTGGTTGAAGGTTGTGTAGTTGTATGCACCAAGAATCTCATCATTCGATTCAAATCCGCTAACTATGGCATTCAGTGTATCTATTTGAGCACAGCCACTCTGATTCCATGAAATTTGAACACCCAGTGTCTGGCCATTGATGTGTGCAAGACAAAGGAAACTTATAATGAAAGTTGTAAATAGGCGCATATGTATTCTTTTTTTATTTGTGGCGAAATATACAAAGACTCTATTATATCGTATTCCTATTAAGTGTACTTATGCATTTTAGTGGAGATGGGGTTTGTTCCCTTGTATGTCTGCCAGATCAAACCAATTGCGGTGGTTTTATGTCGATATCAACTCAGATAGCAACAATTGTGGCAACTGTGGCATCAATTGTTCATCCGGTCAGGTTTGAGATAATGATGTGGGTGTATAATGCAATTAAATGATATAGATTAAGAGTATACTTTCACCCTCATTATATAAGCCAATTAAGTACGATGTATTATATATTGCTAATGGGTTAATATATTTTATAGCTAAAAAAGTTTAAAAAAACGCTGCCTGGGAATTAATTTCCTCTGAAAATTAACTATACCCTATTGATAATCAAATAATGGATATTCACAGACAATCCTCCAGATTGGTCATTACAAAATAACTGTGCTGCCATATCAAATACCCTAACCGTGAAGCTTCCATCTCCTATACCGTCTAATTGAACACTTAATCCTTCGCGGCCTTCGATTGTCAATAAGATTACACTTTTTGACATGTCTGCATAGTCATTGGGTATTGTTATGATTCCAGAAAACCTTCCATGTTGATGTGTGTGATCCATGCAATCAGGACAGCTTGGCATTTCAAAACATGTTTCGAAAGGCGTCCAAGATGAAATTAAAACAGAAAAAACGTCTGCAGGCAAACTTGCAGAACTTGTCTTACTAACAGCGATTGCACCATTTCGCGCTTCAATTGCTGATGCACTGGCTCTGTCTCCCCCTCCTTCCCCAGTGACTCCAGCTACATCACAATCGTCTGTTACTAAAGATTTACCATACACGCCATCCAATCCTGTTGATTCACCATATACCCCATGTCCAGTAAAACCAAGAGCATTTAAGGCGTTACCTCCCCCTCCATTCGTTGCCAATACTGTGGGATCAGTGCCTGGTGCATACGTTCCATCAAAGGTGACACTTCCGTCCGTAACGAAAACAGTTTTCCCGTTACCGGGTCCCCCACAATCATAAGCATCATCCAGGGTTTCACAATTATCTTCTTGAAGAAAACACTTCCAAGCAGTACCTTCCCAGTAACAATACTGTTTTAGGTCAGTATCATATACCACTAAGCCTTCTGTGGCAATACCTGATAAAGCACTTTTCTGAGCTGTTGTCATTCTAGGAAAAACAGCTCCTTTTGTTGTTGAAGAAACATCCAAAATTGCTGAAGAATGAGCATTTGATCCTGACGTGTTTACACTTAATGATTGCTGAATATTGTTGTCTGATTGAGCGTTAGACAAAGCGTATGATAATGTAAATAAAAAGACTAATGTTGATCTCATGATATTGTTTTCTTATAAATTAGAGCACAATAGCTTAATAATCAATAGGTTGCAGATTTGTTAACAGATACTTAACCTATTAACAGCGGCACCTTACTTGGTCTTTTTCAAGAGATTCTTCTTACATAGTTTTACCCCTACTATTACCAATATAGTTTTAGAGAACCTCTGAGTGAGTTGGATTATAGTCCTAATCAAAAACATCGATGATTAAAACAAAAAGCCCACTGACGATCTTCGATATTAGCGAGGCTTTTCGATGTGGGCGGTAATCCCGATGGTTCGGGACGAACTACTGACCCTCCCGATGTAGTCGGGTTGCTCTGAAACAACCACACACCCTTGGAAAACAAAAAAACCTCACATTTCTGCAAGGCTTTTTCAAGTTTCCCGTGGGCGGTAAGAGACTCGAACTCCTGACCCCCTGGGTGTAAACCAGGTGCTCTGAACCAACTGAGCTAACCGCCCTTTCTAATTTTTTATGCTCTGAATCAACCGAGCTACTGCGTCCGGCAAACTTACTTGACGGAACGGCCCTAAAAAGGGAACGCAAATATATATTGACTGTAACTATCTTGCAAATCTTTGAGCAAAATAATTCAAGGCCTCTTTTACATGACTTCCGCTTGATATTTGGTCGCTGAAGGCCTTGAAAAGGCCAGCAAACTCACAAAAACAAGCCCAAATATTAACATTAAACCATTTCCATATAGATAATACATTATCGTACAGAGCAATGCAGACATCTCTAGTATTGCATAACTGAATATCTGTAATGGTCTATATGCTGTCCATTTTTCTTCATTTGGCATAGATCGGATCTTCGTTTTTTTCTGTTTATATACCCAATACAGGACGAAAACCAATGAACTGGCCATCCCAATAATGAAATATTCCACAGTATTCAACTTTCCTCCCCATAAGCTGCCATCCGGTTTCTTCATAAAAGTGAATACAAGGATTAAAAAACACACCCCAGCTGTCATAGCTCCGTGTATAATCTTTAACGCCCTTATATCACCCTTGAATGTATCTTCACTCATAATTCTTCTTTTGTGCCTTTAAGTTAAAACAAACAATAATGGCCATGGACATAAAGAACATAGGCCCCACCTTGTCCGCTTCCAACAAATCGTTTATCAGCAATACGGCCAATACACAACAAAGAGAAACGCCGGCTGCCACAACAAGCGCCTTTTCATTATAGCCAAGAGCCTTATCGTGAAAAACCCGCTCACAATAGATGATTGGCAAAAGTACCATGGCAAGAAAAATCAGCAATCCGGGTACACCCTGCTCTACCGCTGTCATCAAGTAATAATTATGAATTCCAGATTGTTCAGGATTGTCACTTACGTAGGTCTTATAACTTGTTACCGTAAAGCTTTTATACTCAGAATAAAAACAAGCAGGACCAAAACCTGTAAGTGGCTTTTCTTTAATCATATTCACCCCAGCTATCCACCGGTAAAATCGTTCCACTGTAGAAATGTCCTCCATCTTATAGGTTGCCTCAACCAAATTGTCAAACTTTTTGTGTTCTATCGCCTTCGTATACTCCGGTGCTATATCCAGATACCTGTTGTCCAAACTCAAATACAAGCCCACCACAAGAATCAATGCTACTCCCGCTGACAAAGCGAGAAGTGTTTTACGAAAATAAATTACCACAAATACTGCTATCGCCAACACTACTGAAATATGCGCAGCTCGTGTATAGGTTAAATAAATAGCCAGTAGATATATAAGGCCTCCGAGATACCAAAGAAACTTCGAGTGCGACTTGGTGGTGGCTACCAGATAAGCATAAAAGGGAAGACCCGCTGTCAACATTATTCCATAATTAACATGGTTGCGATAAATGGGTCGCACTGCTTTATTGATGGTATCAAAACCAAATCCTGTAGCGGCATGCCTTATCATAACATAAGCGATCGAAATAAAGAGTCCTACAAAAAAGAATTTCATCAGCTTTCTGTAGTCTTTTTCACCATCCAAAAAGAATGGAAAAAAATAGAAAGGCAACAGGTACCAGGTTTTTGCCAATAAGAACTTTATAGAGTAAAGCACATTACTGGAATAGAGACTTGTTAAAATAATCCAGGAAAAATGAAGCAATACAAAAAGTGTAATTGGATGTCTAAAGTATGCCGTTCGCTGGCTTCCGGATTTATGAAGTATCATCAAAATCGCAATAAAACTCAGCACCAACATAAGCGGTTCCGAAGGAATGTCAGTTCCAAAGCCACCCGGGAGTTCAACTTCTATTGAAAATGGAAGCAGGAAGAAAAACAAGTAATAAAACTGCTTCGGATTTAATGCCACATAAAGCACACCAACAATACCTGCTGGCAATATTGCCAACCAAAGCGCTTCTGTAAGAACCGCAATTATCATTGTGATCATGACAAGCAGAGCAAAACCCCAGAAGGCCTGCTGCTGTCCATCTCGCAGATTACCTGCCAGACTTCTAAGCATCTCTTAGTTTGGATTTTATATCTGATCGATTCAGTTGGTCCTGAACTACCACCCACAGACTCATAAGTACAAAAACCAACATTGTAGCACCTACGACCAATATTGAACGCTTTGGTCTCGACTTATAAACTGGCGTCTCTGCTTGTTCAACGATATGTATAGCACTTATTTCCGAACCGTAAGCTGCCTGCAACTGCTTCAATCTTTCCCTGTCGAGGTTCATCTGCTCTCCAAAATCTCTCAACTCCCTTTCAAACCTTAAAATTGATGTATATCCTTCATTATACGAAGCGATACTCTTTTTTAAACCTTGATATTGTTTTTGAAATCCTGAGAGCTTCGCACGCGTCATGGCAATGCTATCTTCGCTTACGCCTTCAGATTTCTCTAGCAATGCCAGCCGAGCAGTATAGTTTTGTATACTCCCTTCGAGTTCAACCATGCTGCTACCAAATGCTTCTCCTTGTGAAGCGGTGTTGAATATTTTGTATTTGTCCCTTATGCGGTCAAGGCTGTCAGAGATGGCTTGATATTGTGCTTCCTTGTTTACTACGTTTTGCTTGTAACTTTCAATCAACTTCTGTTGGCTGTTCTTGATCATTTCCTGAGCAAGGGCATCAACTTTATCTCTGGCAGCATTGGCCATATCAGCCGCCTTTTCAGGGTCTTCATCTTCGAAAGCCAATTTGACTGCGTCGTACTTAGTTTTGTTAATCGTGTAGAGTTTTTCCATCTTGACCAATAGCTTATGCTTGGCCAATGGTCTAGCAGGATCAATCTCATAATGATTGTACAGGTCGAAGCTATCTATGATATAGTTCGTGACGATATTCGATTTGGCAATAGATATAAGTCTGTCAATATCACGATCCGTACCATATATTTCTTTTTCATCAGTCTGGCTTCCAAGGGGGCTTGGTTGTGCCATCTCTGGACTTGCGGCATAAAACTGTGTGGATGCTTCATAAAAGTTAGGAAGCATAAGCGAGGCTCCTGCAATCAGAATACCCGAAATCAGGCAAACCGCTATAATGACTTTTCGCTTTTTGTATAAAAGGACCAGGATGTCAATTAGGCTGTCGTTTTCTCTTTGCATCAATTGATTTTTAAGTTGATTCCTGCTATTTGTTTTTCAGAACAAGGTTGTAACGCACAAATCCAGACAAAAATGCTAAGATTAGCAATAAAAATGACAACAATATAAGCTCAACCCACCATTTCCAGGATATCTGGGTGGCCGCAATTTGAAATATGAAAAAAGAAACAAGAGATATAATGGCTCCTCCGATCAGACTGGAGGCACTGTATTTGATTTTGAACTCTTTTACAGCCAGGAATAACTGTCCTATAAAAACAAAAAACTGGGTGAAAAGCGTCGCCATAACCGCACCGAATGCCTCGAATTCCGGGATCAGCATATAATTCGCTGACACATTAACCACAATACCCAAGCCCAGGAGAATGTTGATTTTCTTAAGCCGTTCAGATGCCAGAAATAGGCAGCCGAAAATATTGGACATGCCCATTGCAAAAAATCCGATCATCAGATATCTAAACACGCGATAGTGTTCCTCACCGTTGTTTATGTAAACAAGGTCCATTATCTCCTTGTGGTAGTACCAGCAGACCAGACAAACCATTAAGCAAACCAAGAACAGAATGCGGCTTACTTCTTCAACAAGTTCATTCAATTCCTTTCTTTTGTCAATCAATTTTGAAAACATGGGCAACATCAATGAGGCAAACATAATCCCAATCATATTCGCAGAATCCAGGAGCCTGAAACTGCGGGCATACAAACCAGCAGAATAAGAGTCGTCATCCAATAACCTGCCCAGCATCACACCATCTATCCGAGTGTAAATCGCCATGAAAAGAAGTATAAACGCAAAAGGATATGTCTTCTTGATAAGCGCCATCAATTTAGTGATGGATAAACGAATCCGCATCTTAATCATGCCTCCCAGAATGACCAGGAACAGCAGACCGGTAATGACCAATGATATCAATTGGCCATTAATAAATGTAGATAGCTCTATATCCTTCCTGATGTAGAGAAAGTATCCTATTATGAAAATCATCAGAAGTTTGTCCAGTCCTGAAAGCCAGGCTTCATAATGGTATTTTCCCAAGGCGGCAAAGTGGCTTCTGAAATACTGTGCAAATGAACCCAGAATTAATATCCCCATCACGCCGGGTAGATAAGTATAGTATTCTTTAGGATAATCAATCAGGAGTGCCGAGGCAGAAACTAGAAGAATGTAGACAAGCAGTAGAATAAGCCGGCTTGAGGCTATGTCTCTGAAGTGCTTTTCAGCATTCGCAGTTTCTTTCGAAATCAATTGGGTATTATAATTCATAATACCCGGGTCAAGGATAATCTGAAACAACACACAAAAGTTGAAAAGCTCAAAGTATAGTCCATAGAGGTTTTCACCCAAATGGTTTTGCACTTGGGCATCTATGAAGAAAACATAAACGGGCTTTATGATCAGGCTGACCGCAAGTAATAAGAATATATTTCTGGTAAATCTCTTGGTATGCGTTTCTCCCTCTTGCATAATATGAAATCAAGATGCAAATAAATTTGCTAATAACTAATTCTTTATATTTAAGGAGAGCAATCTTTTTCTCAAAATATGAACCTCGGAACCATTTCGCTTGGATTTTTATTCTTGTTGTTTGCTTTTGATTCAAAGCAAAACAAGAAATTGGTTAGTGCCTACTGCCCCGAGGATCATTATGAAGAATCATATAACACTTATTACAATTCAACCGCTTTCCTAAGTACGTGGCAGACGATTTCAAGTGATCTCAATATTACTATTACCACAATCGGTGGTGGCTACTTGTATGATGTTGCCTGGGGAGATGGCACGAGCTCCACTAACGTTACCGGCAATATAACACATACCTATCCTGGTGTTGGCACATATCAAATCTCCATCACCGGCTCATTTCCAAGAATGTACTTTAATTATTCACCTGATAGAAACAGGATCCTTTCAATTGACCAGTGGGGTATTCAACCGTGGGTGTCTATGGAAAAAGCATTCTGGGGATGCAGTAAGTTGAAAATACTTGCTACCGATAGCCCTGTCTTGACAAATGTTACAAACATGGAACAAGCGTTTAGGGATTGTAATTCTATGAATGAAGACTTATCTGGGTGGAACGTATCTAGCGTTACCAACATGAAAGACTTATTTCAGAATTGTGATAAATTTAATCAGGACCTCTCGGCTTGGAATGTGTCTAATGTTACAAACATGCATGGATTATTTGATGGTTGTAATGACTTTGATCAAGATCTTTCAGCTTGGAACGTATCCAATGTTACTGATATGAGAGATTTATTTCGAGGTAGTTCCTTTGATCAGGATTTGTCAGTTGGAATGTGTCTAATGTTACAAACATGGCGAACATGTTCTTAGGAAGCAACTTCAATCAAGACCTTTCAAATTGGGACATGTCCAATGTTACAAACATAGAAGGTATGCTCAGTGGACTTAACTATACACAAGACCTTTCCTCATGGGATGTTTCGAATGTTACGAACATGGCTAATCTGTTTGGCGGTACAACATCTAATAATAGTTCAATATCAGGGTGGGATGTTTCTAGTGTTACAGATATGAGGGGCATGTTTGCTTTTTCATCGTTCAATAATAATTCAATTTCCACTTGGGATGTGTCAAGTGTAACCACAATGGAAGCGATGTTTAGAAACTCAGACTTCAACCAGGATGTGTCTTCTTGGGATGTTTCTAATGTTACTGATATGGAATTCATGTTTCACAATTGTCCTTTCAATCAAGATTTATGTTCCTGGGATGTATCTAATGTCACCACAATGGAGAAAATGTTCCAGGCAAATACAGATTTTGATCAAGACATCTCATGCTGGGATATAAGCGGCGGACCCAATATGAATGATATGTTTCGTTTGACGGGTATTAGTATAGAGAAATATGATAACATGCTTATTTCGTGGGCTGAGCAAGATCCATCAGCTACTGTTTTTGATGCTGGTAATAGTCAATATTGTGCTGGCGCCGCCGCTCGTGCGGATCTTATAAATAATCATGGCTGGACCATCTCCGATAGTGGAGAAAGCTCAATATTTATTAATAATACCTTTACCAACGGAACTGGAAATAATCTTTGGGAAGATAGTGGCAATTGGTCATTAGGACTAGTGCCAAGTCCTATTCATGCCGTATTAATTCCTTCTGGCTTTACTGTTATCGTCCAGGACCACACGAGCATGGTTGACGATGGCATTTGCTTTAGTATTGAAGTTGAAGAAGGAGCAGATTTTGAAATTCTACCTGGGGCCACATTTATTACCACCTCTCCTTGTAACTACTTTTGATATTCCGCCTTATAAATACAAAAGCCCCGCCATACAAGGCGAGGCTTTAGTGGTACCTCCAGGAATCGAACCAGGGACACCAGGATTTTCAGTCCTGTGCTCTACCAACTGAGCTAAGGTACCGGAGTGGTTCTCAAAGAGAACCAAAATTTTAGTTGGTTTCTAAAATTTAGATCTTGCCTTCTTTAAAGGCCGTGCAAATTTATATTCTTTTTTGAAGTGATGAAAGCTTACAGCATATTTTTTACACATCTCTATCAATATTAAATCCTGAATTTTATATCTATCTTGCTATAGATGCCCAAGTATGCCTCAATACAGTAATTTATAGTACATGCAATACCAATCTGTTATAGAATGTTCCTTTGGTTTCTGGACCGCCAATTCTGATGGTCAGCACATTACAGGGATTCACTTTGATGATCGCTTCAACACAGAAAATATTGAAGAAGATAGCTTAAGTCTGGAGGCTGCGGCTCAGATTTCAGCTTATTTTGATAAAAAACTACAAACTTTTGACCTCCCATTGGACTTAGAGAATTATTCTGAGTTCTATCAATCCGTCTGGAAAGCTGTTTCAAACATTCCATTCGGCAAAACCTTGAGCTACAGCGATATCGCCAGTAGCATTAATAATCCAAAATCTGTCCGGGCTGTGGGCTTAGCCAATGGAAAGAATCCATATCCTATTGTGGTTCCGTGTCACCGGGTAATTGGTAAAAACAACAGCTTAACCGGATATGCTTATGGATTGGATGTCAAAAAGCGGCTGTTAGAACATGAGGAGGTATTAGCTGTCCAGTTCAGCCTTTTTTGAGTCTTCTAAGTCTTGTAGTTGCTTGCGCTTTAATTTGACAATACGTCTCAACCAGTTTGGAATAATGATCACGCCAAGCAGAAGATAAGGATAATAGGTAATCAGTCTCCACAACAGTGCGCCTACAGAACCCAGACCTGTAGAAATGTAATCGCTGAAGAAACCACTGAACATCAACTCCATCACGCCAGATCCTCCCGGTGTCGGACTAAATTGTGTGATAACATACATGGTTTGTGACCTTGCATACAGCAAGAACTGGTACATAAAGTCGGTGTTAATTTCAACCAGCGCTAGGATGATAAAATTCACTGTAAGAAATCGAGTTACCCAAGCCCCCATTGTGGTGAGGCTCGCCAGAATGTGGAAACTTAATGGTTTATTTCTGATCTCTCTGGAAGTTGTTACCACATCTTGGCCTGTCTTTACAAGGCTCCTCTGAAACCTTCTAATCAAAGGAAGCTTGCTGATGAAGAACAAAATATTCTTGATCACTTTAGGTCTGAACAGGCCCCATGTTAGTATAGAGGCATAGAATAATATAAAAAGCCACACAATGATAAAGGTGATGCCAAATGGCTCAAGAAGGCTTTCCATATTGGGCCTTATCAAAGGCGGTCCAAAAATAGCCAGCAATGCAACCATGGATACAAGAAAGAATATGGAATCAACTATGACCGTATACATGACGATGGACACGGCTTTGGCTCCAGAAATTTTTTCCTGAGATAGAAAAAACACAGCCACGGCAGAACCTCCGATACTTGTCGGCGAAATAGCCGAAGCAAACTCCCAAATGCAAACCAACTCAAGCGAGTGCTTGAACGTAAAGACATTATCTGATAACACCTTAAGTCTAAACGAATAGAATAGGTGCCTAAGAACATAGATGAATACGGCTATGCCCAGATAAAACCAAAGGCGATTATTCCAGGAGATGGCCTTGAACTCTTCGTAGTTGAATTGCCGCAATAGAATATATACAATGACAAGAAGCCCTATCACTACAGGGAGTATAACCCTGGACAACTTCAGTGAGTCCAGAACTTTTTTATCTGATTCTATTTGGCGGGTAGTGCTCAAGACTAAAAATCACAAATTTACTATTTCGATACTCTTTAGCATATTAAAACCCCATAATAAGGCAATTGTTGTTTGGCCTTAAAAAGTATTTTTCATTTTACATAGACATCTGAAAACCAAATAGTACGTATTTTCGTTTCCACTTAAACATAAAATACGAAGATGGAAGCGAAAACTACGAATCCAGTAATGTTATACACAGAGCAAACGCCAAACCCAGAATCACTGAAGTTTGTCACAAATAGAATGCTTTATAAGGGCACAGCTGACTTCAGAACTGAAGATTTGGCTCAGGAGTGGTCTCCATTAGCTACAGAATTGTTCAAAATGCCTTTTGTGGAAGGCGTCTATATATGTAACAACTTCGTTACGATAACCAAAGCGATGAATTACCAGTGGGAAGACATCATGTTGAAGACCAAGGAGTTCATCAAAGAATATGTTGCTGAAAACAAGACTATTCTTAATGATGGTTTCGCCGAGGCGATGGCCAAACTAGAAGAAGAAAAAGGTGTGGCCTACCAGTATGATGGTGAGGAAGCAGAAATCGTTAAAAAAATAAAAGAGCTCATCGACAAGTATGTAAAGCCCGCTGTAGAAATGGATGGTGGAAATATTGAGTTCAAGTCTTTTGATAAAGGTAAGGTTGCTGTAATCCTGCAAGGTTCTTGTTCTGGATGTCCTTCTTCAACTGTAACGCTCAAGTCCGGTATTGAGGGCATGTTGAAAAGAATGGTACCTGAGGTTACTGAGGTTGTAGCAGAAATGGGTTAATGACCGAAGGCCAGCTTTACGAAATACGTGATGCGTTATCCAAACTCTGCGCAGACGTTTCCGAGTTTATTCAAACAGAAGTTACACGCGTTTCTGGCGATGCCATAGAAACGAAATCCCGCAATAGTCTTGTGAGTTATGTTGACAAACAAGCAGAGGAAATGCTTGTGAAGGGCCTGAGCGTAATCGTCCCTAAGGCTGGATTCATAACAGAAGAAGAAACTGTTGAACAGGGTGATTCAGGCGAGTATACCTGGGTTGTGGATCCCCTTGATGGTACCACCAATTTTCTGTATAGAATTCCACATTTTTCAATATCTGTGGCTTTAATGCACATGGGAAACCCCCTTGTGGCCTGTGTGTATGAAATCATGCAGGACACATCATATACGGCGATTAAAAACCTGGGAGCCTGGGAAAACGGATCTCCAATAAAGGTGCAACAGCAAAAAGAGAAAGCAGAAGCTATGGTCGTCACCGGCTTTCCATATATACGTGAGGACAGGCTTGATGAGCGCCTGGCTATATTCAAGTTCTGTATTCTGAACTACCGTGGCGTCAGAAGACTCGGATCTGCTGCTCTTGATCTGGCCTATGTGGCATCGGGTAAGTTTGATATATATTATGAAAACACCTTGAATATTTGGGATATCGCTGCAGGTGCTTTACTCGTAGAGGAAGCTGGTGGCCTTTTAAGTGATTTCAGCGGCAAAAAAGACTATCTCAATACAGGAGGAATTATTGCCTCCGTGCCTTCATTACACCAAGAAATCCTTGATTGTGTTTCCGCACATCTTGATTAATCATCGTTTAATCGATACAAAGCTTCCCTGTTTCTAATTTTCCACCTTAATCAGTGAGTATTGGTTAACTTGAGCACTGATGAATATTCTCGAGAATATCAAGATTGCATTAGCGGTCAATTCGTTCGAATTTTTTGCGGGCTCTGCTCACCTTGCTGATAATCGCAGTAGGTATCACTTGTCTTGTTGGCATCCTTACGGCCATCGACACCATATTGTACTCCATGAGTGACAGTTTCAACAGAATGGGCGCCAATTCAATCTATATTTATCCAAGTAGCAACACCATTCGCAGTAATAACCGGGGAAGAGAAGTTAAGCGTGGTGCCCCAATCGACTTTAGACAAGCTCAGGACTTTAAAGAAATGTTTGATTACTCGGGCGCCCGAGTGTCTGTTTATACTTTTTGCAAGTGGAATTCTACATTGAAGTTTGGAGATAAAAAAACCAATCCCAACATACGCTTACTTGGTGTAGACGAAAACTACTTCAGTGTCTCGGCTTATGATATTGAACATGGAAGAAATTTTTCGAAAGCGGAAGTCGAATCGGGTTCCCACAAGGTAATTCTTGGTCGGGAATTGGTGGATTTACTTTTTAACAAAAACGTAGAAGCCGCACTGGGTCAGATAATAAGCATTGGCAACGTGAAATATAAAGTTGTTGGTGTGTTGGCCAGCAAGGGCTCATCCATGAACCAATCCAATGACCGGCGGGTCTTCATTCCTTTATTGAACGCCAAGCGTTATTATGGCTATGCCAACAGAAACTATAGCATATTCGCTTCCGTTCAGGATCCCCGCGCAATTGAAGATGCTGTTTCGCATGCCACAGGTACCATGCGGATCGTAAGAAAGTTAAAGGCTACGGAAACCAATGATTTTAGCATTCGAAAATCAGACGGCATTCTCGAAACACTCAAGGAAATAACTACTGAACTTAGAATCGGAACCATTGCTATTGCCTTAATGACCCTATTGGGTGCTGCCATAGGTTTGATGAATATCATGCTCGTATCCGTTACAGAACGGACCAGGGAGATCGGCGTTCGAAAGGCCTTGGGAGCTACGAGGTTTAATATATTGTTTCAGTTTCTTGTCGAAGCCGTGGTAATCACCCTCCTTGGAGGCTTGTTGGGTATAGTCCTTGGTACAGGAATGGGCTTTCATATTGGCACTTGTCATTGACGGAAAGTTTGTGTTCCCATTCAACTGGATGGTGCTCGGAATATTCGTTTGCGTGGTCGTGGGTGTTATCTCGGGTATATATCCTGCACTCAAAGCATCCCGCCTCGATCCTATCGAAGCCTTGCGTTATGAGTAGTAATCTTCGTTCACTATTCCATTCGCGGGACTGACATCGATCAGCTTTGTCTTAAGTCCATAATTTTCCAAATACGTCTTTCTTAATGTCTCGAACCAATTGGGGTCTATGTTTTCTTTTTCAAGAAACAGGACGTGGCCTCCAAATCCACCTCCCATAATACGTGAGCCATAACTCAGGTTTTTTTCATGTAAATAATCCACAATGAAATCTGCTTCTTCACAACTGACTTCGTAGTCATGCTTCAAGGAAATGTGTGAAGCCCTCATCAACCTTCCAAGTGCCACACTATTCCCTTCCGCAATAGCTCTAATGGCCTCAGTAACGCGCAACTTTTCGCTTAAAACATGCTTGTGTCGTCTGCAGGCCACTTCGCTAGCATTTTCATTTTCCAAGGCCTCCTTTAACTGTTTCCTTCGGGTTGTATATTGGCTAAGAGGAAGGTTATGAGAAACAGCCGTGTCGATAAGTCCTAATTTGAAATGCGCTGGCCATTTGAGATAGCGCTTTGAATTGGTGCTACAGTCAAGAGCCATGACGTGGCCGGCCTTGGAATGTATAATTGCATTTTGGTCCATCAGCCCTCCTTCCAGGCCCAAGCCGTACTCCACAACAGAGGATAGTTGTATCATCTCTTCCGGCGCAATTTGCAAATCAAGAAGCTTTGTTAAGCCCCAAAGGCAACCTATGCACAATGCCGAAGACGAAGACAGTCCTCCACCTATAGGTATATCACTACAAAAGCTAATCGTGAAACCCCTTGTTCCTAACTGCGTGTCCAGTAATTCAAAAATGCGCTTATAATAAGCCACCCAGGAATAGCTTTCCTTTTCAACGGGAAAGCTTTGACTCTCGTTTAAGTCGATTGCACAGACTTCTCGCAATTGGTCATCTCTTGTTTCGATCAGAAAGTACATATATGGTGCAGAGGCAAAGGGAAGCACTGTTCCTCCTGCATAATCAATATGCTCTCCTATTACATTGACCCGACAAGGAACCCTAAACCGTAGGTACTTATTTGTTGGTTGAGTCGCATATGATCCTGCCACGAGTTCAGACCTAGTACGCATCCGACATTGCGAATTTGTTCTTTCGTACTATCCATTGACCTCTGGTAAAGTCTGGAAATGGCTGTGGACTGCTTCCCGTGGCTATTGAGCGTTCCGACAGTGGTGTGATAGCCATCCAACTTGCTGCGTCGTATACGTCGAAGGGCGCCGCCTGATTTCTCTTGGCACACTCGACCAGGCTGTGGATTAAGAAAAAGTCCATGCCGCCGTGTCCGGCTCCGGAAGCATCTGACTCGTAACGTTTCCATAATATGTGGTCGTATTCCTGAAGATATTTTTCCTGCGATTCCCAGCGGTGTGCGTCACTCAACCCTTCAATATGAACAGACTTGTTAACACCCATCCATAAGCCCCTTGTTCCTTGAACTCTGAAACCCAAAGAATATGGTCTCGGCATATTTGTATCATGATGCATTACAATGGTTTCCCCATTATTACACTTTATAAAACTGGTCACCTTATCACCCAACTTAAACTCAACAGATGCATTAGGGTGATCAGCCCCTCCCTTAGGGTGGTCCATAATATATTGGTTTAATGACCTTGACTTTGATGCAATTGAGTTGATGTATAAAAAGCGGTTACCTCTGTTAATATCTATGTATTGTGAAACGGGTCCAATTCCATGTGTAGGATACAGGTCGCCGTTTCGGTTAACAGAATGCTGTGTCCTCCATCGGGCTTCACTAAATGCATTTTCACCAAACTCAACACCTCCCCCATAGGGATTAGTGCCGTCATTGAATTTAACAGCTCTTAAGTCATGCTGATATCCACATTCAAGATGTATAAGCTCTCCAAACAAGCCCTCCCTTACCATGTTCAGGACGGCCATAATGTCTCGCCTGAAACAAACATTTTCCATGAAATATAACTCTGTGTTGGACTGAAGTTTGGCATCAACAAGATCCCAGCACTCTTCAATAGAAAACGCACCTGCCACCTCAAGACCAGTGTATATGTTTCTTTTCAAACACTCAATGGCCATCTCTGTATGCCATCTCCATGGCGTGGCGATTATAGCCAGATCTGGCTTTTCTTTATCCAGCATATCCAGATAGTGCCTTTCTCCTACTGTATAGTATTGCGGTTGTGTTAGATCTCTTGATTCAAAAATTTTCTTGGTCCTGTCAACCATCCGTGGATCAATATCTGCAACTCCTACGATGTCAATATCATCTCTGTTCAGTAGCAATGATATATGCCCCTGCCCGCGCAAACCACTTCCGAGTATAACTGTTTTGAGTTTGCTGTTACTGAGTTTTACCGGAACACTTAATGAGGCTCCAACCAGTCCCGAGTTCTTTATAAAGCTTCTTCTATCCATTATTTATAAATAAAGTATATTCATGAAAATAGTAATTATATCCCATCAAGCTAAAGCCATGCAAGAATGAAAATTATCATTGCGCCAGACAAGTTCAAAGGCAGTTTAACATCTGAAGAAGTATGTCGCTACATCTCAAAAGGCTTGCTTAAACTTAAACCTGATTTGCAAATAGTCTCTTTCCCAATGGCTGATGGAGGAGACGGCAGTCTTGAGCTTCTTGAATCCTATTATTCCCTATCCAGGGTTCCAATTAAAACCCTAGATCCCCTGGGAAGAGAGATAGAGAGTTACTACTCGATGAAGGGACCAAGCGCATTGATAGAGGTCGCATCAGCAAGCGGGTATGTTCTTTTAGATGAAAATGAGAAAAATCCAATGTACACCAGTACGCGAGGAACAGGTTTAATGGTTAAACATGCTATTGAAAACGGATGTCAGGATATCCAGCTTTTTCTCGGAGGTAGTGCAACCAATGATGCAGGAACAGGTATTCTGGATGCTCTTGGATTTGAGTTTCTGGATGATAATGGAGAAAGACTTGAGCCTATTGGTAAAAATCTAATGCAAATAAATAGTATTAGTATGCCCGACAACTATGAAGACCTTAAAGCTGTTAAGTTCACTCTGCTATGCGATGTCAACAATCCATTGTATGGACCATCAGGAGCTGCACATACTTATGCTAAACAAAAGGGGGCCTCAGATGATGAGATACTCCTGTTGGATCAGGGTTTAATGCAATTTTCTTCAATCCTGGAGCAGCAGTTTGATAAAAGGGTCGGAGACATTCCAGGAGTTGGGGCAGCCGGTGGAATACCTGCAGCGCTTTTGGCATTTTTAAATTGTAAATTAACAGCTGGTACCGATGCGTTCATTGAGATAACTGGTGTTGAAAATGAATTAAGCTCGGCTGATTATATAATTACCGGTGAAGGTCGCCTTGATGATCAAAGTCTCTTGGGAAAAGTGCCTGGTGGCATGTACAAGCTTGCTCAAGAATACAATATTCCTTGTGCCTTTCTGGTAGGACATAGCACTTTAAAACACGATGAGTTTTCTAACGGAACCATTATGTCAATTTTATCGGAAGCTGAAAGTACTGCAGACGCCATGAAGAATGCTTCAAAATATTTGGAAAGAATAGCCATTAAGCTTGCTCAAACTTTTGAATAGCCTGAGGAACGGCATTGGCAATTTCTAAGGCCGATATTCTCTTGTCGCCGGATGCCGCTATATCACCTGCTGTTCCATGAAGATACGCCCCAATGATGGCGGCATCTTCTGTATTATAGCCTTGGCATAATAAGGATAATAATATGCCAGTTAAGACATCTCCACTTCCTGCTGTGGCCATATTGTAATTGCCTGTTGCGTTAAAATACATCTTGCCATCTGGTGTACATACAATGCTATAAGCCCCCTTTAAAATAACAATGGCGTCTGTCTTTTGACTAAGCGCCCTAAGTTTATCCAGCTTTCCCTTTTCATCCTTCCACTTTCCAACAAGTCGTTCAAACTCTTTCGGGTGTGGTGTTAATATGCTGCCCTTGGGAATCTCGCTCAATAATGCTTTCTGAGCAGAGATAATATTTAAGGCGTCTGCATCAATAACCATCGGTTTTGAATGCTTGCTGAATAGTCGTTCAACAAATTCTATGGTGTCCTTATGGGTGCCCAGACCTGGTCCTATCCCTATAGTCCATTCACCATCAAGGTGATCATCTACAATATGCTCTTCCCCACTATTCTGTACACACATCAACTCCGGCGCATAGGCCTGAACAGCTAGGATGCCGTTGTGGCTGCTGTAAACAGAGACAAGTCCCGCTCCCGCCTTCAAACAAGCTGTGGCTGATATAATCGCGGCCCCTGTCTTGGTTTTAGACCCACCAATTATTAATGCATGTCCATATGTGCCCTTGTGACTGAATCGCTCACGAGCTATAAGTCTGTTTATTACGTTTTTGTCTTCAATACACACCAGCTTGCTTGGTTCGTTTCTGACATATTCCTCATGCAATCCGATGTCAATTATGGCAAATTCTCCTGCTGCCGGACCGCTGGTTGGAAGAAGAAAGGCAAGCTTTGCGGTTTGGAAACTCAATGTGTAATCTGCCCACACAGAATGTTGGATATCCTCTTGTGTATTATAACAACAATACATACCAGAGGGTATGTCGATCGAAACCTTTATGCCATTATGAAGATTTATTTTTTGTATGAGCTCAAGAGCTTCACCAGCTGGCCTTCGTGACAAGCCAGAACCAAAAAGGGCATCAATAATAAGCTCAGACGATTCTGCTAAGACTTGCTCCTTTATTTCAGAAAAATCCGCTATTGGAACGTCTAGCATCTTCAGTCGCTTCAAGTTGTGCTCAAAGTCATCTGATCCTCTTTCGGCAAACATTAGTTTAACAACACGTACCTTATAGCCATACCTGTTCAGGTATCTGGCTATTACCAATCCGTCACCACCATTGTTTCCTGAGCCGCAGACAATTGTAATCCTATTGTCCTTGTCAAATTTTGACATCAACCAATAGCTCGCACGATAGGCTGCTCGCTCCATTAGGTCTATCGAACTTATGGGTTCATTTTCGATGGTAAAGCTGTCCCACCGTCTAATTTGTTCTGCTGTAAATATCTTCATTTATGAAAATGGCTTTCATAAACAATATAAAAAAAGCGGCCCAAAGGGCCGCCATTCTACCACACTTAATCTGCTTTCACAAATCTAACGGGTTTATATTCTTGTTTGTCTTTTACTCTTATAAAGTATATGCCTGTATCCAAATAGCTTACATCCATTTCAATGCGTCGTGATTGAATAACCGTGCTTTTTACAATTCTACCCAAGTTGTCGCTTATCAGAAGTTGTTCGTTAGCTAAAACTTCGTGTGTGTCTCCCAATTGAATTATCAATATGTCCTTTACCGGGTTGGGATAAACCGTTGCTCCAAGCTGAACACTGTTTGCTCTGTGAACTATTATATTGTCGGTTTTACTACCCGCATCACATGATTCAGCAATAAAGACATTGCGTTGAATATCGCCAATTGCCGTGTTCTCTTTAATAACGTCAGAAAGTCGTGTTCTGTCTATTTCTCTCCTTTCGCTTGCATTAAGCGTTCTGTCATACATGTAGAAAAAGCGATCACCATCTCTTAGGGCTTCAAACTGCTTTCTAAGGATCTCATGAAGTGTGTTCCCAAGTGAAGAATTTCTCCGCTTGTCTTCCGCCAGAAAGCCAATCCAAGGATCTATATTATCCACATCCCCATATAGCTCTTCAAGCAGTTGTTGTACTTCCTGATCTCTGGTAATGTCACGAAAGCTTCGCGCCTCTCTGTCTGTATACTTTTTACGAATTGTGTTGTAATCGGGTAAGCCATGATCCCTGCCCCTTTGTATGTTCAGACTTGCAAGGTCCAATCCAAACACGGGTCCGGCATTGGGATCTCCAAAAAGAAAGTTTCTCAAGTTATCTGTAATTTTTAGATCCACTTCATTCTGTACTTGTGCAGACAAACCCTTTAGAACAGGTTCAAGTTTGTTTTCCTTTATTATTTCAGGATTGAAAAATCCATCGATAAGAGAAAGCTCACCAGTACCCACTGCACTACAGTCGCTGTTAACCAGCAGCATATGGTCTGTAACCATTGTATGACCCAACCTGTACGCGGCGGTTGCGAATATGTTTGTTATGTCGGCCTGTTTTCTGTCGTCATAATTCCTCTCTCTCCGCAGCTCAACACCAAGGGCGGGTAGAAACTCATTATACGTAATGCTTTGAATTATTCCCGCAACCTTTTTCCTTGCATTGAGGTATAGTTGTTGGTCGCCGCGCATGCCCCCCTGAATAAGCTGATTACAAGTTCTATTATGCAACCTTACAAAAAGTGTATGCAATGCTGTAAGGCCCGGTTGTTCATTGGCACGTATGTCACCAGCTACAAACACTTTGTTCTGACCCGATCCGTCTCCCGCCATAGATGGCGCATCCGGGTCTATTTCAGAAGCCAGTTCACCGTCAACAGTATTATACGGTAACAACATGCCTTCTGACATTTTTAGTTTGCCGTCAACTTTTGTTCGCAACCAATCGGCCCGTTCTTCGTCAGAGCCGTATACATTAGACGCATCAATCCATGAAGTAATCAGATTTGATTGTTGCCTGTAATTGTCTACTCCTGTGTCTTCATGTACTGCGGATCTGAAAAAGGGAATCTCTGAGGTGAACAGTGGCTCATCAGACGGCAAACCGATCGGCTCATACTCAATGTGTGCCTCAGGAGTAAGGCTTATATCATGATCTAAAAACTGACCCCATGTAAAGACGAAAGAACTTAAGTTGAAGCTGCTGTAAATGGTTTCTGTCTCATCACAAAGTGCATTTGAGATTGCTCTTGGGCTTGGCCTTTCTTCTCCCGCCATGGCGTTGTAGTGATCGGAAGATCCATACTCGGATTCCATTTCCCTGTAGAGCTCGATGTCACTCGCACCCCATTCTTCATGTCTTCTGTTATTACAAACACCATCAATACTCCTAAACTCACTGTTGCCACAGTCAGAATTATTGTTGTCATGTTTGTCCCTCTTCTTATGAACGAATGTCTGTCCATTGGTAATAAGTGGTAACTCTTTCTGTGCCTTAAGATCTGAACTAAAAAACGCCAGAAATACAAAGCATACAATAAACTTGTTAATGTCTACTCTCATAATAAATTAATTTAAGTGAATAAAAAAGGGACCTATTGCAATAAGTAGCCAGCCCAAGAACTTAGGCCGGCTGTTTGATTAAAATGGGTTGGACCATTTTGTATCTGTATAAATATTATTTCCAGTAAGTGTGCGCATGAAAGCAACAACGGCCTCAAGCTCTTCATCTGTTACATTCAGATTAATCCCTCCTCCTCTATCAAGGCGTCTGTCAAGATTGTTATTACCCGGCATTCGGCGAACCTCATTATAGTGTGCTATTACCTCTTCCATGGTTTCGAATTCCCCGGTATGCATCATTGGAGAATTTATACTACCATCCGGGTTGAATATGTCTCTTAGACTGGGGGCTCTTGTCACGTCGAGGTCCAGACCAGTCGTGCCTATAGTTCCTATTACGCCATTGTTTCTTGAATTATCATCTATCCCAAATTCCGGTGCAGAATGACATCCGTTGCAACCCAGTCCCCCTCCAATACGTTCACCGCTTTGTCCTTGAAACTGGGGTGCTTGCATGAACAGCTGCTTACCTCGGTTCTCCTCGTTCGTAAAATTTGGAAAGTTCTGGTTGTTGTTGTTTACCATCGCCCTCCCAATGTCATATTTGCTATCAAAAGACTGCATGCTTCGGATAAACTGTGCCAAAGCGTCCTGCATTCTTTCTTCCGTAACATCAGTATCTCCGTATGCTTCAGAAAATAAGATTTGATAATAGTCAATTCCGGAAAGCCTTTCCAGCAGCTGATCAAAATCCGGATCACCGTTTGTTCCGCTAAAGCCCATCTCACCATGGTCTTTTATAGGCATTGTTGTTTGTTGCTCCAGTGAGTTGGCTCTTTCGTCCCAAAAGAATCTGCGCTCTTCTGAAAATCTAGCGTTTGCCAATCGCATAGAGTGCCTTGCTGTAAGTCCGTTAACACCTTGGCTTTGTATAGCTGGATCGCCAAATGCAAAAGCTTGTTGATGACAGCTTGCACATGACACGCTTAAGTCTGAAGAAAGGTTTCTATCATAAAAGAGCACACGGCCAATCGTGGCCTCGATGTCAGAAATAACGTTGCCTCCGGTGTTGTCTTCATCAATATAGTTTGGTATGTTTTGATTGCTATAATTTTCAAGTGCATCCAAATGCACCTGTCCGTTAATCAAAACTCTTGTAATTTCTTCATCTGTGTCATCTTCCCCTCCTTCGTCCGAAGAATCATCATCCTCTTGGTCCTCTTCAGTTGTAACATCTACCGGGTCCAAGATATCGTCTGTATCATTAGAGCAAGATGCTAAGAAAAGTAAAAAGGCGAAACTTAATAATTGTACGTACTTCATGATCTACGGGTTTATACTGTATTAGTAGCCCACCACAATTATTTCCTTCGCGCTATAGGCAGTTTTTTTTGATTATTAACATGTTCTATAATAAATGATTGCATTCTGCCCTTTTGTGCATCGTTACACAATCCATAAATAAATTGCAAATGCTCAATGTTTGCATCATAAATAGAATCATTTATGACTTGCAATTCATTAAGTAAACTGTCTGCATGTATGTGATTGTTGGACAACTTGCTGTTATAGAGCTGCATGGTGACTTGAGCTTGTTGCGCCTTGATACTATGCATTCTGCTTAAATGCCTGTGCTTGTCTTTTTGAAATGCCGACATCTGTTCATCACTGAAGTTGAAGTGTCGTCTTATAGGCTCATCCATATCATATGGGTGTCCAGGCAGATGCATGACCTCATGCTTGCTCGGTTTTAGTATTATATAGCTCATAATGGCCAAGTTAAGGAATACCAAAAGGCCTACCAGGAAGCTAAGTACCTTTACCTTATTCATAATAGAGTCCATTTACGGGGTTATAGTTATGGACATTTGCACTCTGTTGTTGTTCTTGATGGCTAGTATGTGGTGTGTTGGTTTTATGATGAGCTATAATTGTGGCATTCACAAATACAAGTATTAGGAAGGCAATTGAAAAAGTCCAGATCTGTCTTAATGTAAATATCTTATCAAGTTGAGACATTGCAAGCTGTTGCATCTTCAAGTTAAGGCTTGCAGGAGGTTTAACTCTGTCGGTATTTTCGAGCTGTTTAAAAAATAGTCTCTCGTGTAAATTTCTGTTCATAGGGTATATTTCTTTTGGTTTAGAAGGTTGCCCGAAGCCAAGCTTTTTTTAAGGTTTTTCTTTGCTCTTGTAACCAGGCTTTCGACAGCCTTTGAGCTCGTCTTCATCACTTCCGCCGCTTCCTTTTGATTCATTCCATCCAGCTTCATTAATATCAATGCCTGCTTCTGCTTTTCAGGCAGTGCTTCAATGTTTTTGTATAAAAACTGCATCTGTTCCTTAGAGAGCAGTTTCATTCCTGGATGATAAAAATCAGAGCCAAACTGCAGGCCATCTTCCTGAGCGTTTTCAATGCTTACCGACAGGACAAACCGCTTCTTTCTGTTGATATATTTCAGGTGGTCTTTGCATTTATTGATTGCGATGGCACATACCCAGGTCTTAAGGCTACTCTGCTTATTAAACTTGGACAAGCCATTAATCGCAGCAACCAATGTATCCTGTGTCAACTCCTCTGTCTGTTCATGGCTTCGTGTATAGTTGAAAATGATATTGTATACCCATTCTGCCGTATACACAGAGAACAAACCAACTTCTTTCCTGTCTAGAGCTATCAATTTATCAATATTTAGTTTTGTTTCGATGCTTCAAGTATTATGTCGATGATAAATAGGACATCCTTCGCTGAGGTGCCATTTATCTTATAAGACATGAATACTAGATTTGTACTCTTTGCAGGTAGGAAGAAATTTTATACCCCTTATCCAGGACGGTTTTTACAGCAATATCTTGTGTATTAAGAAGAGGGTTGGTGTGATTCAGATGTATAAAGTTGATTTTACTTTTCTCCGAAAGTGGTAAAGAGTCGAATAGAGCCATTGTTTCTACCACGAAAGGATGGGGGATCTCTGACATGTCTCGGTTGGAAATTTCTGAATTATCATAAAAGGTGCCATCTAGGAAGGCATAGTCAACATCTTGGACCATAGCAAGCACAGACTGTTCCCATTTTTCCCACTTGTCTATATCGGGAATGAACATCAGCTTTTTGTTCGGGCCTTCAATTATAAAGCCCACGGTTTCCGAGAACTCGTCACGATGGGGAACAGTAAAAGCTGTGATTCTTACGCTTCCAATGCTTATGGTGCTATCGGCACTCATTTGATGCATTGAAATGTTCTTTAAGTTTACAAGCTGGCTCCAAGGACCATTGTTGTTTAAAAAAGTGCGCATCCGTGGCATGGCATATACTTTAACATCTTGTGCACCCATAGCTTCTCTGCCAAAATATTTTAAGCCCGTATAGTGTCCAATATGAGCGTGGCTTACAAATACGGCATCAGGAATATCACTATCTTCTCGTCCAGCCAATTGGCTCAAGGTTCTTAACTGGTCCGGCATGTCAGGGCTTGCCTCAAACAAAATGGTTTTATCATTATCGCGGTCTATTATTCCCAGGCTGACGACCTTTCTTGTGTGGTCGGGCTGAGAAAACAAATTTATGCAACAGGGCTTTCTGCAATTGATATGTGGTGAGCCAGCGTCCTGTACTGTGCCCAATACCACAAGACTAACACCTCCACCTGGGCTTGGCGCAACATCGTCTTCTGCCATAGGGTTAATACACCCAATAGAGAGAATGGTAATAGTCAATATTGTGGTCAGAAACTTCATCAGCAAAGGATATAAGTCATTATATCTACTAATCCAATATAGCCATTAAAAATTGATCATTATGAAAAAAGAAAATTTTATGATCTGGATAAATGTAATTGTAACATTGGTCTTGATGACATCATGCTCAACCGAAGAAGAATTGATTTCTATTACCTCTAATGACCATGATCCTGGAATAAGTATTGATAAATCGAGAGATGCTTGTGATGAAGCCTTTGATCTTGAAAACCTGGTTAATATAAATTATGGAACAAAAGCCTATTACCTGGAACCTGATCTAAAACGATATATTCCTATTGCAATTTGTTTATGCTTTTTTGTATTCGGTGTCTTCCTAGTCACTGAATATGAAAAAGCCAAGTCCTCCAGGGTCTTGTAGCACAATATTGTCTACAACTCCTTTATCATTAAAGATTGTGATTTCCTCTGATATTGAAATTCCACTGTTTCTTATACGTTCAATCTGTTTCAGGTTCTCAGAACCATTAAAGTAATTGAGCGATGGACCATAAAACATATGTGGACAGTTGTTGGGTTTCATTAGAGAAACACCAAAGCCAGATGCGCCTTCCATAACAAACCACGGGTCCTCTGCTTTACCATGGGTTATTTTGAAACCCAAAATAAGAAGTGCGTTGTACACTATGCTTGTTTCTCCTGTTTCAATCGAAAGGCCGTGGCCATTTCCAAGCATGGTGGTAATAGCGTTTTGAGTATTTATCTCCGGTGCTGTTTGGTCTTTGAGAAGGTATATGTTCAATCCGCCTGGAAGGGATAGCTGATATGATTTATCGGTTTCCGATATATTAAACGTGCCACGTAGTTTCTCAACAAGGTTTTCAACATCCTGGGAATATACCCTCAAACCTATCCGGGCAAATCTGTCAGAGTTGATTTCTATGAGGGTCTTTCCGTCAAAGAACTTGACTGTTCCGTCGTCGTCAATCAAAGAAAAGCCAAGCTTGTCGTAAAAGCTTCTTGATTTCGCTATATCTGGTGTAGGTGTTTGAAGAGTAATGTGCATGGCAGTATGAATTAGATCTTTAAGTTAATCAATTCTTCATACTGCCACCAAGCACATTAATTATTCAGAGCTGTATTGTTGACGTCGCCAGTTTTGATCGCTCTAACATCAAGCTCTTGCAGAGGAAAGCGATCAGCAGCTATTGAGAATGAGTTTACATTTGCCCCATTCACATCTACAGCGTTTTCAATATATATTTTCCATGATGGTGCGTTGGCAAATGCGCCATCAACACCAAGAATCAATCTTCTCATCATAAGAAGGTCAAGTGCAGATACATAGCCATCATTGGTAACATCTGCCGCTTGGGTAACACATAGATCGGTAAAAACATTGACTCCCAAAATATGTCTTTGAATAATAACCATGTCCAGGGTAGATACACCATTAAGGTAGTCGTCTGGACCTTCAAGTGAAATTGTGTATTCGTACTGCTGGCCAATCGGGTTGTTTTCAACCACACAGTTGACAAACTTGCCTAATTCTGAGTTGGTAAGATTACATGCACTCGCATCAATTGAAACATTGGGGTCATTACTTGTAATATTGACTTCGAAAATGTTTACTTCTCCGCCGTTGCATGTTGGAATCTGCATAACAACACCATTCTCAAACTCTCTGAAATCTGCAATCTCAATTATCTGATTATGTGTGGCAGTATTAGCAGTACACCAGTCCAGCAATGTCCATGTACGGACTATTTTGGCAATATTGGATTGGCCTACAGGAATAACTGTGTCTTCATATGTGGACACAATAGGTGACGCGCCTTGAAGAAACTCATAAGGCTCTGGATATCCTGTATAGTCAGGACCTGCTTCATCTAATCCAACACCTGACAACTGAGCATCAGCAGGAAAAGTAAAATCCTCCAATTCTGGATTGATTATTTGAATTGTCTGTGTGCATTCAGCAGAAAGGCCATTTGGCTCTGTGGCCGTATAGATAATTTCTGTGTAGTTCTCATTACAGCCTGAATTATACCTGATAAAGCTTCTATCAAGGGTATATGAGTTTGACGACACTACACTTGGGTCTCCATAAGACTCATAATCGGTGTCAAGGACCAATAGTGATACTGTCAAATCTTCGGGACATTCGATTACCGGTCCCTGGGCATAACTTGCAAATGGAAGTAGGAATAAGAAAAATAAAATTACGTTCTTCATGATATTTTCGTTTGGGTGAAATAAAGCCCTGTCCTCATGAAGACGCAGCAAAGTCCTTATTCGTTGCAGAGAAATAAATAATTATTCCTTTGTAAAGACAGAAGACAGATAAAACCTGTTCATTGCTGCTATATTCTCAAGAGGTATTTCTTTCGGACATTCAACATGGCATGCTCCAACATTGGAACATTTTCCAAAGCCTTCTTTGTCCATTTGATTGATCATATTAACTACCCTTCTGGTATGCTCAACCTTCCCTTGTGGTAATTTTTCAAGGTGATTGATCTTCGCTGAAGTAAACAGCATTGCAGATCCATTAGGACAAGCAGCCACACAAGCACCACATCCAATACATGTTGCAGAGTCAAATGCATCGGAAGCATCATCTTTGTCTACAGGAATAGAGTTTCCGTCCGGAGCTTGTCCTGTGTTTACAGATATATATCCGCCTGCCTCAATTATTCTGTCAAAAGAACCCCTGTCTACAACAAGGTCCTTAATTACGGGAAAAGCAGATGCCCTGAACGGTTCAATAACAATTGTATCTCCATCCTTATATGCTCTCATGTGCAACTGACATGCCGTAGTACCCGTCTGTGGACCATGTGGCCTACCATTGATGACCATGCTGCATGTTCCACATATTCCTTCTCGGCAATCGTGCTCAAAAGCGACCGGCTCTTTCTTCTCTGAAATCAGTCTTTCATTTAAGACGTCCAGCATTTCTAGAAATGACATATGCTCATCTGCTTCTACATTGTAACTCTCAAAATGTCCATTTGAACCTGCTGACTTCTGTCTCCAAACTTTTAATGTTAATTTCATAAGACTCCTTTAATGTTGAACACTATTTATAGCTTCTTGTTTTCAATTCTACGTTTTCAAATGTTAGTTCTTCCTTGTGTAATATCGGCTCACTGTCATCCCACTCCCATGCTGAAACATAGGCGTAGTTCTGATCATCTCTGCGCGCTTCTCCTTCTTCAGTTCTGTACTCTTCTCTGAAGTGACCACCACAGGACTCGTTCCTGTCCAAAGCATCAACCATCATCAATTCACCAAGCTCAAGAAAGTCAGCTACACGTGTTGCTTTCTCAAGTTCGGGGTTATAGTCTTTTGCTTCTCCCGGTATAAACACATCACGATAAAACTCTTCTCTCAGTTCTCTGATCATCTGACGACCCTTGCGCAAGCCCTCTGCATTACGGGACATGCCACAATACTCCCACATAATCTTTCCTAGTCTTCTGTGGAAACTTTCAACTGACTGGTTCCCCTTAATGTTCATCAGTCTGTCAATGCGCTCTTGTGTTTGTTTTTCGGCTTCCATGAACTCCGGAAGATCCGGACTAATAGATGGCGTACGAATTTCACCAGACAAGAACTGACCAATTGTATATGGCAATACAAAATATCCGTCTGCCAGGCCTTGCATTAAGGCAGATGCTCCCAACCTGTTAGCGCCGTGGTCTGAAAAGTTGGCCTCTCCCGTAGCAAATAATCCTGGTATATTGGTTTCAAGGTTATAATCAACCCAAATTCCTCCCATTGTGTAATGCACTGCCGGGAAGATTTTCATTGGCATTTTGTATGGATTCTCTCCTGTAATCTTTTCATACATCTGGAATAGGTTACCATACTTCTGACTGATTACGTTTTCACCCAGTTCTTTAATTTTGGCATCCGATGGGTTCTCTAATCCAAGAGTATGTGCCGCCTCTTCTCCATATCTGGTAATCGCTGCTGCAAAGTCAAGGTATACACCCAGACCCGTCTTCACGACACCCTTATTGTTGTCTGTTTCAACTTTTGCTGCGCGTGACGCAACATCTCTTGGTACAAGGTTACCGAATGCCGGATATCTTCTCTCTAAATAATAATCTCTATCCTCCTCTGGAATATCAAGACCTGTCTTTTCTCCTTTTTGGATAGCCTCCGCATCTTCCAGATTTTTGGGAACCCATACACGTCCGTCATTTCTTAATGACTCTGACATAAGCGTCAGTTTTGACTGGTATTCTCCCGATACCGGAATACATGTTGGGTGAATCTGAGTGAAACAAGGGTTGGCCATCAATGCGCCTTTGCGGACTGTTCTCCAGCCAGCACTGACATTACAACACATCGCATTCGTAGAAAGATAGAACACATTTCCATATCCACCTGTGGCCAAAACAACGGCATGTGCCGCATGCCTTTCCAATTCACCGTTAAGTAGGTTTCTGGTAATAATACCTCTAGCCTTTCCATCAACAACTACAAGGTCAAGCATCTCGTGCCTGTTGTACATTTTGACCTTGCCTTTGGATATTTGTCTTGCCAAGGCCTGATATGCTCCCAACAACAATTGTTGTCCGGTCTGTCCTCTGGCATAAAAGGTTCTTGAAACCTGTACACCACCAAAGGACCTGTTGGCCAATAAGCCTCCATATTCTCTTGCGAAAGGAACACCCTGGGCTACCGCTTGGTCTATAATTTCTGTACTACATTCAGCCAATCTGTGAACATTGGCTTCTCTTGATCTGTAGTCTCCACCCTTAATCGTATCATAGAATAATCTATAAACACTATCACCATCATTCTGATAGTTCTTGGCAGCGTTTATTCCACCCTGAGCAGCGATACTGTGCGCTCTTCGTGGACTATCGTGGAATGTATACGCTTTAACATTGTACCCCAACTCTGCCAGTGTTGCTGCAGCTGAGGCCCCAGCGAGACCTGTACCCACAACGATCACATCTAGTCTTCGTTTGTTGTTCGGTGCAACCAGATTCATAGAGCCCCTGTAGTTTTTCCATTTTTCTGCTAAGGGACCATCTGGAATTTTTGCATCTAAGTTCATACAAGTTCTTTTTTACTTCAGATTAATAATGAGATAAGTGACTGAAATACATATACAGTGGGATTATTGCAAACCCTATTGGTATAAGTACTGAATAGGATAGACCTAAAATATTGATCAATGGAGAGTATTTCTTGTGTTGCAGGCCCAATGTCGTAAATGCCGACTGAAAGCCATGAATAAGGTGAAGGGCCAAAGCAACAAGGCCAACCATATATATTACCACAATCCATACATTACTGAAAGCGATATTGACTCTTTTGTATACGTCTTTGACTTCATGTTCAAGTTCAGGATAGCTGACCATTTCAAGAACATCGGTAAATCTGATTTTCACCCAAAAGTCGCCCATGTGTACACACAGGAAAAACAAAATAAGCAATCCGAGTAGCGCCATGTTCTTAGACATCCAAGATCCATTTTCATGTACTGCTACGGCATATTTGCTTCCTTTGGCCGATTGATTGGTTCTTGCGATGATAATTCCCTGCACGATATGCAATAGAATACCTGCATAAAGGCCGATTGACACAACTTTGATTAGCGGGTTGTTGGACATGAAGTCCGCATAAATGTTGAATGCCTTTCCATCATCAGGAATAAGCAATTGCAAGTTTCCAATTAAATGTATCAAGAGGAAAAATATCAGAAATAAGCCAGTAAGACTCATTACAACTTTTTTTCCAATACTTGATGAAAGAAATGTGGTTATCCAGCTCATTGGTAATATGCGTTTTCAGCTTGAAATTCAATGAAATAGCTGCAAAATACAGCGATAACAAAGTTAAATTATAGCAGTGAGAAACTGCTATTCTCTCGGTATTTAGATTCAGTCTAATTATTGTGCCTCAATGAACCGCCTGTATTAAACAAAATATAATGTTTGATGCTTTAAAGCCTTATCTTTGCAACATGAAACAAGAATTAAGCAGAACTCTTGAACAGCTGCTTCAATGCTTTCCTAAACTTGAACCACCATTAAGTCTGTCCGGAGAAGCAATTACCTCATTTAGTGCCAAGAACCCTCCCATTCCTGCTGCCTTGATTGAGAAGCTATTCAGCAAGTGGGAAGAGATGGATGAGTTTACCGAATTCGTTCCTTGCTTTCAGCTTGAGAGTTATGGAGACCACCGAATTATCGTTTATTGGAAAGGCTCCCTTCTGAGTTATGAATACATACTCATGACGCTGACCCCTAAAGCTGGGGTTATAGCCAAAAAAGTCATTGCAGGAACATTGAGCAACAACCAAACCGTCAAGGAATCCGTTGCAGTAATAGATGAAGACCTAAACATATTCACTGTTGTTGGAGAATCGGGCTCAGAAGACGTAATGAAATACGATCCAAAAGACAGCAGTTCCTTCAAATTTGAGATCCTTCCCGATGGTACGATCTCATCCTCAAAAGAATCCATTTAATTAGATGTCAAGAAAAAAACCTAGAAAAAAGAAAAAGCTATCGGTCGAGCAACTCCAGACTGTGTTGCTGAATTACTTTCTCAAGAATCCGAAGAAAAGAATGAACGCCAGGCAGCTCGCCAAAAAACTGAATTTTAATAACTCTAAAGATTCCGTTGTTCATGCACTAAAAGAATTGCAATCACAAGACTTGCTACGCCCTGTCTCCGACCACAAATATGTCCTTAACAAAAGAGGTGTTCGAAACATCGCTGGTAATGGTACGGAATCAGAGGGTAAAACGATGGTCGGAAAGATAGATATTATCAGAAGTGGTGCGGGCTATGTTAATGTTCCTGGAGAAGATAATGATGTCTATGTTCCATTAAGACATATCAATGGTGCTATGCATAAAGATCAGGTAGAAATATCTGTGCGTTTCTTTAAGGGTAAAAAACCCGAAGGCCGCGTTCTCCGTGTAACACAAAGGAATATATCTCGTGTGATAGGCACCCTTCGTGCGAGCAAGAGCTCGGGAGTAGTTCATTTTAAATCGAGGAAAACCGAATTGGATGTTTTTATCAATCCTAAGAATTTTAATTCAGCTAAGGATGGTGATAAAGTAATTGTGGACATTCTTTCCTGGGGTGATAAGGTGTCACAACCCGTATGGGGTCGTGTGGTTCGCATAGTTAACGATTTGGACACACACGATTGGACAATGGAAAGCATCCTGGTTGAAAATGGATTCAACTCTGACTACCCGGATGAGGTCATGAAGGAGATTGATCAAATTGACGATGCGATCTCAGAGGAGGAAATTCAATCAAGAAGAGATTTTCGTGATGTACTTTGCTTCACCATTGATCCCGATACAGCACAAGACTTTGATGATGCCATATCATACAAAAAGCTGGAAAACGGCGGGTACGAAATTGGTGTCCATATTGCTGATGTAACACATTATGTAAAGCCTGGAAGCGCTATTGACAAAGAAGCCTTCAACAGGTCTACGTCTGTGTACCTTGTTGACCGTTGTATCGCTATGCTGCCAGAAAAGCTGTCGAACAACCTCTGTAGTTTGGTGCCTAAGAAAGACCGACTTGTTTTCTCTGCCGTATTCGAGTTTGACAAATCATTCAAACTAAAAGGAGAATGGTTTGGTAAGTCTATCATTCACTCAGATCATCGGTTTACTTACGATCAAGCACAGGAAGCGATTGACAGTGAAGAAGGACTGTTCCACGAAGAACTGAATATCATAAATGATATTGCCAAGAGCTTGCGTAAAGAACGCTTCGATAATGGGGCAATCAACTTTGAAACAGATGAGGTCAAATTCCGTCTGGATGAAAACAATAAGCCCATTGGCATATTTGTCAAAGAAAGGAAGGAGGTCCATATGCTTATTGAGGACTTTATGCTTCTGGCAAACAAACGCGTAGCTACATTCATAGCATCAAAATCCAAATCAGCAGAGATTCCTTTTGTGTATAGGGTGCATGACGTACCCGATATTGAGAAACTGGTTGACCTCAAGTATCTCCTTGAAGAATATGATGTTACAATGGACCTGTCTACACCTGGAAATATTGGAAAGTCTTTCAACACACTATCAGAAAGGGCGCGCAAAGATGAAAAGTACAAGCTCTTGATGTCTTTCGCCATCAGAACGATGGCCAAGGCGATCTACAGTACTGATAATATCGGTCATTATGGATTAGGCTTTGATTATTATTCTCATTTCACTTCTCCAATTCGTCGATACTCCGATGTGCTTTCCCACAGAATTCTTGAGAAGAACCTTAGTGGTAACTATCGTTTGGATAAAACAAAACTAGAAGCACAATGTGTGCATATTTCCAACCAGGAAAGGCGCGCCATGGATGCCGAAAGAGACAGCGTCAAATTCAAACAGGTGGAGTACATGAAAGAGCACGAGGGAGAGGTGTTTGAAGGCATGGTTTCCGGAATGATTGAACGGGGAATATTTGTAGAGGTCGGTGAGACAAAAGCCGAAGGTTTAATCGCCTTTGACACCTTGGATGAAAACTTCATAGTTAAAGAGAACAGGATAAAGGCTATAGGGACAAGAAGAGGAATTGACCTGAAGTTGGGTGATCGCGTTACAGTTAAAATTCTTAAGGCAGATCTTGCGAACAGGTTAATTGAGATGGAGCTTATAGATTATAAATAATAGGGTGGACCAATTGGTCGCACCCTATCCTTGTTTTCTGTTGTTAAGATAATTGCATTGGAACTTCCATCAGCAAGATGCGTGCATCGCTGTCCGCCGAGATAGAAACCTTATCTATATCCCATACTCCAAAACCATCACGCTTATTTAGCTCTTGGCCCTCTACAGTAAAGTCACCATCAATTACAAAAGCATACAATCCATTGTTTGGGTCATGCAGTTGGTATTCAACCTTACTACCTTTATCAAAGTCTCCCATATGAAACCATGCGTTCTGGTGTATCCAAACCCCTTCGTCGTTAGGGTTAGGTGAAAGCACCTGGGATAGTTTGTTCTTCATATTGCTTTCATCCAGCGTTACCTGGTCGTAGCGTGGCTGAACGTCTCTCTTGTTTGGAAATAACCAAATCTGTAGAAACTTCACCTCTTGATCTCTGTTCTTGTTATACTCGCTATGGAAAATCCCGGTTCCGGCACTCATGGCCTGGACGTCTCCTTTTCTTATAACCGCCACATTCCCCATACTGTCTTTGTGCTCCAGATCTCCTTCCAGTGGAATAGAAATGATTTCCATGTTGTCATGTGGGTGCGTGCTGAAACCTCTTGCTTCTGCAACGCGGTCATCATTTAGTACCCTCAAGACACCAAAGTTCATTCTGTCTGGATTATAATAATTGGCAAAACTAAATGTATGATTACTATTCAACCAGCCGTGATCGGCGTGTCCTCTTGTGTTCGCTTTGTGCAATACTGATTTCATTGTTTTTATTTCATTGTTAGGTAAATGGTTAAATCCGACCTGCTCCATCATCTTATCATAAGTCGAATGTTTAAGTCTTACATTTTTAGCTTTAAGTCCTGAACTGGAAGCTGTAATTCCGGCTGCTCCCAGCAATGCGTTTTTCAAAAATTTCTTCCTGTCCATTTTCTTTGTTTTTGTATTACAAAAATGCCCCTATTACCAACTATTAGAAATATAAAAAAGGAGACTATACATATAAAAATGTCGTATTACGCTTTTTGTTCTGTACGAAAGTGACTTGGTGAGTGGCCATGACAATTCTTAAAGAAGCTACTAAAATGCAGAGGTTCATCGAATCCAAGCGCGTAGCCCACTTCTTTGATGCTCATATCTGTGTATAACAAAAGGCGCTTGGCCTCCAGAACGATTCTGTCTTGAATCATTTCTTTTGCAGTCTTTCCTGTCTGTTTTTTAGTCACAACACTGAGGTGCTTCGTGGTGATGTGGAGTTGTTGGGCATAGGTTGCTACCTTGTGCCACTTTTTATAATTGCTGTCAACCAGAGACTTGAAGTCCCTCAACATACAAACAGCTTTGTTTTCTTCATCCAGTTGATGGGTGTCCACCTTCTTGCTGTTGGCGCAGAAGAATAAAAACATCTGCAATAAAGCTGCATAGGCCCTGCTGCTGTGTATGTATGTGTTTTCCTGAATCTCAAGCATCTCATCTATGATACCCTTCAGTTTGCCTGAGACCTTAGCATCTAATTGTACCGGGGGGTTATGATCAAATGTTCGGAAGAGGCTCAGATCGCTGATAAAGCGTTCCGGAATATTGTTGAGGCTTAAAAACGCAGGAGAAAATGTAATGGCATAGCCTTCAGGTTTTTCATTCAGAGCCACCTGGTGCACCTGTCCCGGACTGACAAAGTGCACTTCGTTATCGGAGAACTTGTAGTTGACATAATCCACATTATGAACACCCCTTGCCTTTATAATAAACAAGACTGTGTAGTAGTCGTGTCTGTGTGGAATATCCGCCTTCCCTTCATTTGTTTCATAAATTTCCGACATGCTGAGAAGTTTGAAAGCCGCATTGCTTTTCCGCCTGTCGATAGCACCTAGGTCTTCCATATTATCTTATGCCGTTGTTCTTAATTTGAAAATCGTAGCCTCCCTGTTGCCTGGCTCTTTCGATGGCTCTCATGAACTCTTGAGGCTTTTGTGTCCCCAGCACCATCTTCTTATTATTTTTTAAAAGAAACAAGACGCCCAAACGTCCCCTAGTATTATATACTGTCCCATAACGCATCGTCATTCTTATGCCCCAACCGCCAACAAATCCATAATCAAGGTCTTCAACTGCGTGTATATCAGACCACGCAATATTCTTCTTAGTAAGTGGCTTCATTCTCATGTGAACACCTTGTTGGTCAAGATGTGTTTTCATCTCAAAAAGCCTGAATATTAGTATTATAAAAAGTCCAATAGAGAAGCTTACGGCCGTTATTGTAAGTATGTCTTCATTATCAAAGCCGGTGTCACTGACCAGGCTTTCGAGGTAGCGCATAAGCGCCGGCATCACACCCATAATAACAGCCAAGGCCCACATGGGCTTTTCATTAAACTTCTGGTTTTCTTCATAGTAGACCATAATTTCGGATTTGCTTCTTTCATAAAAATACGACGTCCGAAAGTTGTAGTCACCATTGCTATGAACATATTGTGCTGTTGCTTGATAGATAATTCGTATTTTTTGGCGCTTAAAACTCAGATATGTTCTTAAGGATAGCTCCTGTATTTACCAACGATGCCGTTGTGTTTGGTTTGTTGATCGTGGTGTTGGCATTTATTTTCCACACCTCTTCTCTTCAAAATGAATCCTGGAAAAAGTTTTACACATATGTTCCGGGCTTATTGCTGGCATACTTTCTTCCAGCGCTACTCAATTGGCCTTTGGGGTTGATTTCCCCGCATTGGTATGAAGATGGTTTGTTTACACTCTTGAATGAGCGCGGCCTAAGCATGCCTTCTGGGTTAAGCTATGATGAAATCACATCTTTTCTTGATGACAATGGCGTTGCTAAAGAAGACTATAAAAAGCTCCAGGGGCATTCCCAGCTGTATTTTGTGGCATCGAGATATCTGCTTCCTGCCAGTTTGATATTGCTTTGCCTTGGCATTGACTTTCAGGGAATCAAGCGTTTGGGACCAAAGGCACTTATAATGTTTTTCAGTGCTACGGTAGGTATTATTATTGGCGGTCCCATTGCCCTTCTTTTAATTTCATGGGTTTCACCTGACCTTCTTGGCTCATCACCTCAAGATATTTGGCGTGGTCTTTCAACTGTAGCGGGCAGCTGGATTGGTGGCGGCGCGAATCAAACAGCTATGAAGGAGATATATGAAGTGAAGGACAATCTCTTCGGTACTATGATCGTGGTTGATGTCGTGGTCGCCAATATTTGGATGGGCTTCCTCTTATATGGTGCCAACATCTCTAATAAGGTTGATGCGTGGTTAAAAGCAGATAACTCTGCCATTGAAGACCTTAAGAAACGTGTAGAAGATTACAGAGCATCTATTTCAGAAATGCCTACCACACCTAAGATGTTTGTACTATTGGCCATAGCCTTCGGCGGTGTTGGTCTGTCACATTTTGGAGCAGACATACTTACTCCCTTGATGGGGACAATGAAAGAAACACTTAACAACTTGCGTTTAAACTCCCTGATGTCCGGGTTCTTCTGGCTTATAGTAATAAGCACCACTGTTGGTCTTGGACTTTCCTTTACGCGTTTCCGCAAACTCGAAGGCATCGGTGCATCAAGATGGGGCTCGATCTTTATTTATATTCTTGTTGCTACAATTGGTATGAAAATGAACCTGGGAGAAGTTTTTAAAAACCTGGGATTATTTGCAATAGGTATAACCTGGATGTTGGTACATGTTATTATTCTTCTGGTTATGGCAAAACTTATAAAAGCACCTTTCTTTTTCGTTGCCGTAGGCAGTCAAGCCAATGTTGGTGGTGCTGCATCTGCTCCTGTTGTAGCATCCGCATTCAGTACAAGTCTCGCACCTGTGGGTGTTCTTATGGCTGTACTGGGATATGCCCTGGGCACATATGGGGCCATTATCTGTGCAACACTCATGCAAATTGTTAGTGGTGGCTGACGGCTTGTATCATATTGATTATCATTTATATATGATAACATAAAGCGAATGTTATTAATTTTTTAAGTATCTTTGCAGGCCAATTTTGTGGAGATAAAAAGTAAGAATGAGCAAGAAGAGAGTTTTGTTTGTTACTCAGGAAATGAATCCCTATACAACGATCTCAGAAATTTCCGAAATTGTTAAAAGCTTGGCCCCTCTGGTACATGGCAAAGGAATGGAAGTTCGTGTTCTCATGCCCAAGTACGGTAACATTAATGAAAGACGCCACAGATTACATGAGGTTGTCCGATTATCAGGAATGAACATCATTGTAGATGATGATGATTATCCATTAATAATAAAGGTTGCCTCCCTTCCGGGAGCGAGACTTCAGGTATACTTCTTGGAAAATGAAGAGTTTTTCAAGAGAAAGTTTGTTTTCAAGGATGAAGATGAAAAGGCCTTTGAAGACAACCAGGAGCGCATGGTGTTCTTCTGTAAGGGCGTCATCGAAACTGTTAAGAAGTTTGGCTGGGGACCTGATATCGTTCATTGCCATGGTTGGATGACAAGCCTTGTTCCTTTCTATTTGAAAACGGTATATAAAAACGATCCGATCTTTGAAAACTCCACTGTGATATATTCGGCATATAAAAATGAATTCGAAAAAACCTTCACGAAACGCTTTTTAGAAATTGCCGCCATAAACAACCTAGAGGAGTCAGATTTAGATGCCTTCAAAGACAAAAGCAAAATAAAACTGCTAAATGGAGGTATGAAATATGCTGATGCCATCGTTAAAGGTAGCGCAAGCTTGCTGAAGGACGAACAAACAACTTTTGATGGGCTTGACGTTCCAAAGCTTGATTATTTTGATATTGAAGAACTTAACGAACAAATACTACCTTTTTACAAAGGTTTATTGGAAAAAGTCTCTTAGTCACTTACTGAATGAACTCTAAATTTTTCCTGCTTTTACTAGTAGCAGCTCTATTTTCCTGTAATGAGGAAATTTCCGTCGGGTCTTCTTTGCTTGATGACGGCTCTATAGATCTTGAATACAACGACAGTGTAATGCTTACCGGCTACAGCCGTTTTGGAGATGCCCCTGTTGTCTTTAGGAATGTGAGCACTTTTGTAAACTCTACATATCTGGTTGGCGAGTTGGATGATCCGGTATTTGGTCGTTCATCATCAGAACTGTATTTCTCAAGCAATATTATTGATCAGGTGTTTCCACTTTTTGACACTTTGACAATTGACAGTGTTATTCTGGTGTTGCCATTGGATACCTTGGGTGAATATGGTAATCCGGAAGCCATTCATAATATTTCCGTATATCAGCTTTCAGAAGAGCTTATTGTTGAAACGAATGATACGATTCGTTCTGATCAACAGTTTGATTTCGAAATGATGCCATTGGCGCAAGTGTCAATCAAGGTAGATGCCAGGGATACGGTTGAATACTTTAATCCCAGAAATGACACCATCATACAGGCCTTGCCTCAACTAAGAATACCAATGGATATCAATTTCTGGAGTCAGGTTGCTGAAGATACATTAATCAACAGAATAGACGATGCATACAGCGCCTTTGTAAAAGGTTTTCTGGTCAGGTCTGAACCTAGTGAGAGTGCCATGTTTGGCGTTGACTTGTCTGCAAGTTCTCCCGTTGGTGTGGAGTTTTATTATTCTTCTAATGACACCAGCCAATTTGTATACTTGTTTGATTTGGCCAACATTCGCTCTACTTATTTTGAACACGACTACATGGGGACAGACATTCCTACCGCCGTAGAAGACTCGCTTTCCGACTTATGGTATATGCAGGACATGAGGGGTCCGGAGTTGGTTGTGGACCTTGCGGGTGTTCTTAACTTTTCAAATGAGATAATCAACAGAGCGGTCATAGAACTGCCCGTGCTGTATGAGGAAAATGCAATTGTTGATCCTATTGCTTTCCTACAGGCGGGGTATATAGATGATGAAGGGCGTAAATCTGCCATCCTTGATTATGCGCTGGCGGGAAGCAGTTTTATAGATGTGTTCGGTGGACGGCTCGATTCTACAGAAGTAGATGGTAAAAAATATTTCCTGTATAATATAGATGTAACAAATCACGTTAATGCAATAATTGCTGGTGATGTTAATTCATCCGAAGTAATTTTAGAATCTCCATTCAGGTCACAGAGAGCCAACCGCTCAATTGTCCTGGGTCCTGAAAACCCTGAATATCCGGCACGTCTTAAATTGGTTACTTCAAATCCTTAATTCTATGTGCGGAATAGTTGCATATCTCGGAGAGAAACAAGCATATCCTATATTGTTAGAAGGCCTTAAGCGTCTAGAGTATCGTGGTTATGATAGTGCTGGCGTGGCACTTATGAATGGTGAACTAACAGTTATAAAAAAACAAGGCAAGGTTAGTGAGTTAGAGTCATATGCGAGCAATAAGTTCGATAACTTAAACTATACTATGGGAATGGCACACACCAGGTGGGCTACCCATGGTGTGCCGAATGACACAAATGCGCACCCCCATCTTTCTGGTGATAACAAGCTGGCCATAATTCATAATGGTATTATTGAAAATTATGCCTCTATCAAAGAAGCACTTCTTGATAGAGGACACAGCTTTAAATCAGAAACAGATACAGAGGTACTTGCCCACTTCATACAAGAAATCAAGACTCAGGAAAACTTAAGCCTTGAAGAGGCGGTACGACAAGCTCTGACAAAGGTCATCGGTGCTTACGCTATTGTCGTGGTGGACCAAGATGAGCCAGATAAAGTTGTCGGCGCCAGAATGTCCAGCCCACTTGTGCTTGGCATTGGAGATGACGAATACTTCCTGGCTTCAGATGCTTCTCCGATAGTGAAGTATACCAACAAAGTAATATATCTAGAAGATGGTGACGTGGTTACCATCACTAAAGAAGGTTATCAAATAAGAAATCTGGAAAACAAGGTTCAGACGCCTAAGGTATCAGAACTCGACCTCAAGATTGATGAGATTGAAAAGGGTGGTTATGCCCATTACATGCTGAAAGAGATCTTTCAACAGCCTACTACGATTGCTGAAAGCATGGGTGGTCGAATTAACTCCAATGAGGGGTGGGCCGTCCTTGGTGGTATGAAGCAGAATATCAACAGAATTGCCCAATCGGAAAGAATAATACTTACGGCTTGCGGCACGTCCTGGCATGCGGCTCTTATTGCTGAATATCTTTTTGAAGACCTGGCGCGCATCCCTACAGAGGTTGAATATGCCAGTGAGTTCAGATACCGCAATCCGATAATTAATAACGATGATTTTATAATTGCGCTCAGCCAGTCTGGTGAGACAGCAGATACACTTGCGGCTGTTAAGCTTGCAAAAGAAAAAGGGGCATTAATCTATGGTGTTGTCAACGCCATTGGTTCGTCAATTGCGCGTGAAACAGATTGTGGTTCTTACATACACGCAGGACCAGAGATCGGTGTTGCCTCCACCAAAGCTTTTACTAGCCAGGTGACGGTTCTGGCACTAATGGCCCTCTATATGGGCAAGGTTCGTGCGACCCTTAAAGAATCATATTTCAGACAGCTCCTTGCTTCTTTGGAAAGTGTACCATCCAAGGTGGCACGCATCTTAGCCAAAGACGAGCAAATAAAATATATCGCCGGGGAAATCAGAAACGCATCCAATGCGCTATACCTGGGTCGTGGTTATAACTTTCCTGTTGCACTCGAGGGTGCATTGAAACTTAAGGAAATCAGTTACATACATGCAGAAGGTTATCCTGCTGCAGAAATGAAACATGGACCCATCGCACTTATAGATATGTACATGCCTGTAATTGTGATCGCTACGAATAAAAGCGCTTATGAAAAAATCGTAAGCAATATTCAGGAAGTTAAGGCACGTAAGGGCGTTGTTATTGCCATCGTTACTGAGGGTGATGAAATTATTAAGCCTCTTGCTGATTATATCATTGAAATTCCCGAAATTGAAGAACCATTTACACCTTTACTTTCGGTAGTACCATTACAAATGCTGGCATACCACATTGCTTTAATGAGAGGGTGTAATGTCGACCAGCCTAGAAATCTAGCAAAATCTGTTACAGTAGAATAATATCAATATGGAATTTGAAATGACATACAATACGCAAGCGGAACAGCTTGTAATCGCTGAATATGGAAGACATATTCAAAATTTAGTCGATTTTAATAAGACAATAGAAAATGCTGAAGAGCGTCAAGCTTTTGCTGAGCAGATTATTGAGCTTATGCAACAAATGAATCCAAGCAGTAAAAGCACTGTGGATTATAAGAATAAGCTTTGGAAACATTTCTTTATGATTGCCAACTATGATATAGATGTAAAACCTACATCTGGTGATCTCCCTAAGCCAGAAGATCGCGTTATCAGACCAGACATAGTTGAATATCCTACCATTGAGTCAGAGTTTAGACACTATGGGCACAATGTGCGTTTGTTGATGGAAAAAGCAATAGCTATGGAAGATGGCCCTGTCAAAGATGGCTTTGTAGAAACCATTGCCTCTTTTATGAAGCTGGCTTACAAAAACTGGAACAGAGAGCACTATGTGAGCGACGAAATAATCCTTGAAGACTTAAAGTCTCTTTCGAAAGGCAAGTTGAGTGTTGCTGAAGACAAGTCTCTTGATACATTAACTTCTGCGGTTAAAATCAAGAAAAAAAGAAGCAACCAAAACAACAATAACAACCGAAGACGCCAATCAAGAAATAATAGGAGACGAAGATAATATTATAATTTTCTTTAATATATTTGGGGCTGATCATCAAATTCAAACATGAGTAACAGTTCCTTTATTGTCCAAGGCAATTGCCGTATTTCTGGTGAGATTACCCCTCAGGGTGCCAAGAATGAAGCCCTTCAGATCATCTCTGCCACACTTCTATCTGCAGAAAAAATTACAATTGATAATATTCCGGATATAATTGATGTCAGGAAATTGATTGCTCTTGTCAAAGGGCTGGGTGTTGATGTCATTCAACACAATAAGAACAAATACAGCTTTACCGCTAAAAATATCGACCTTGAATACTTTGCTTCTAAAGATTATTTGCAGGAAGCCAAAAAAATTCGGGGGTCTGTTATGCTGATTGGACCGCTACTTGCGCGTTTTGGAAAAGCATTTCTTCCCAAGCCTGGTGGTGATAAAATTGGTCGCCGCCGTTTAGACACCCACTTCCATGGCTTTATAAGTCTGGGTGCTGTTTTTAATTACAACGAACAGTCTGATGAGTTTTTCCTTGAAGCAAAGAAGCTTAGAGGAACATACCTACATATGGAGGAGATTTCTGTCACGGGAACAGCCAACGTTGTAATGGCCGCCGTTCTTGCAGAAGGAGATACAACGATTTATAATGCCGCTTGCGAACCCTATCTGCAACAATTGTGTAAAATGCTTGTGCGAATGGGTGCGAAAATCGAGGGTATTGGATCTAACCTGTTAAAAATATCTGGTGTTGCCTCTTTGAAGGGCACAGAACACAGAATCCTTCCAGATATGATTGAGGTGGGCAGTCTTATAGGGCTGGCAGCCATGACTCAGTCTCCACTTAGAATATGTAATGTTCAACATGAGTACTTGGGTATCATACCTTCCACTTTCCAAAAACTGGGTATAAAGCTGAGCATCGAGAATGATGACATCGTGGTAGAGCAACAAGACGTATATGAGATTCAAAACTTCATCGACGGCTCTATTCTAACAATATATGACGCCCCCTGGCCTGGTTTTACTCCTGATCTATTAAGTATTGTCCTTGTCGTAGCTATTCAGGCAAAAGGTAGTGTTCTAATCCACCAGAAAATGTTTGAGAGTCGCCTGTTCTTTGTTGATAAGCTCATTGATATGGGTGCCCAGATCATTCTGTGTGACCCACACCGTGCAACGGTTATCGGACTTGAAAGGAAAAGCAAATTAAGAGGTATAAAAATGAGCTCGCCTGATATTCGGGCAGGGGTTTCTCTTTTGATTGCTGCCCTGTCTGCGGAAGGAGAAAGTCGAATAGATAATGTGCAGCAGATTGACCGGGGTTATGAACGTATTGACGAAAGACTCAATGCCCTGGGTGCTAACATCACACGTGTTTAATTCTATTGGGACTTTTTATTAAGGTCCATTCCTTCATAATACCCTGTATCTACATCTCGAACTTGTTTGGTGTAATATGTGATTTGACCAACATGGTAGCTAAAGTGTTCTATTACATGAATAAGCATTGCCAACACATGCATCTGAAATCCCTGGGCGCTGGAAAGCCTTGTAAGGGCTTCCTCATCCAAACCATCAACTATATCTGCAGCTTCATTGAGTGTCGTTTCCAGGGTAGCGATTAATTCTGCTCTTGGTATTCTTTCCTGGGTGTCAAATTCATGATCTCTTTTTCGGGTGTCCTCCTGGTTGCCAATTCCAGAAAGGATATACTGTCTCACATTGCCTTCTAAATGCAATATTAGGTTGGCAGTTGCATTGCTGTTGGCGTTAGGTTTATGCCAAAGCTGATCATCGCTTAGCAAGGAGCAGCACTTAATGATTCTGTGTAATCCTTCTTCTATTATGCGAAGGCGAAATTCCTTCTTTATGATTTCTACTATTGTCATATCAATTATTTGCCTTGGCCATCAAACCCCACTGTACTGAGGCGCAACCTGCATCAAGCAGCAATCTGGTGGCTGCTTCCATGGTAGCTCCTGTGGTAATTACATCGTCTACCAATAATACACATTTTGATCGTATACTTTGTCGCTTATCTACCTTGAAGCTGGACTTAACTACATCGAAGCGGCTCTTTCTGGTCTTGTAGGTAAGCGTGGCCTGGTCTTGGGGTTTTAATAATATGTCCTTGCGCAGCTCCAATCCAGCATATCTTGAAATGCTGGCTGCAAAAACTTCAGCCTGATTATATCCACGTTTCCACATACGTTTTTTGCTGGTGGGAATAGGAATAACAAAATCTGCTTTTCTGTTGTGCACACAATTATTGTATTTCTCAGCAAACCTCTTTCCCATCCATATGGCAACCCCTTTATCAGATGAATACTTTAGCCTATGAATGGCCTTCTGAATATGGCCCTTCTTATAATACTGGTATATGGCTGCCGCAAAGGTAATGTCAAGCCTGGTTTTCATTTTCAAAAGCAACTCGTTTTCTTCAACCTCAAAATGATCAGTCTGTTGGCACTCCCCCAAACAGATCATACAAAACAGCTGATCCATACCAACCTCCCTTTTGCAAGAGATGCAGCCGTTGGGAAAGATGAAGGACAGGATGGCATTCAGGAAGTGGTGTTGTTCAAGCATTCCTTTAACAAATAATACTAGAACATTGGGGTAGGTAAACAAAAAAACGCCTGCCTATGGGATAGACAGACGTCTCAAAACAAAACGAAAAACCAACTTCTCTTTATATTCTTTTATATTCCTTTTCTGAGGTAAACAGGAATTTTTACTTCTTTGTTCTTTCTCACAACCACTAAATTTATCGTTTCCCCGACTTTTGCGAACTCTATTATACCATACAGGTCTTCAAACGCTCTTATTTCCTGTCCATTGGCCTCGATTATAACATCTCCTGGTAAAACGCCAGCATATTGTGCTCCGCTTCCTTTGTCAACCAATTCTACAATAAACCCATAATCTATATAAAGGTTGTTCTCTTCCTTAATTATTTCATCTACCGTTCTTCCTCTCACACCCAAGCGTCCTCTCTCGATATCTCCATTCTCCTTAATGTCGTCAATAATTCTTTTGACAAGATTCGAAGGAATCGCAAATGAATAGCCTGCATATACACCTGTCGGTGTCGCAATGGCGGTATTAATTCCCACCAGTTCTCCTTCCGGATTTACAAGAGCTCCTCCGCTGTTGCCCGGATTTATTGCCGCATCTGTTTGAATAAACTCTTCTATGGCTTTGTCATTCTTTAAGATGTCAATATCTCTTCCTTTGGCGCTTACAATTCCTGCCGTTACTGTAGATTTTAAATAACTAAAAGGATTTCCTATGGCCACTACCCACTCCCCTACCTGTACCTCATCAGAGTCTGCAAAAGTTACAGGTGTTAATCCACTTGCCTGAATTTTTAATAGCGCCAGATCTGTACTTGGATCCGTACCAACCACTTCCGCACTATATTCTCGATCATTCACAGATACATTAATAATATCTCCTCCCTCCACTACATGATTGTTGGTGACGATATAGCCATCCTCTGAGATTATTACTCCGGAACCATCTCCGTTTTTCGGGTAAAAATCCTGACCGAAAAAGTCGTTGAAATCAAACCAGCCATAGCCATCATTTCGTCTTTCATTCAATCTCTCTTGCGCTAAGGCCCTACTTTCTTTAACGTTGATGTGCACAACCGCCGGGGTCACTTTTTCTGCGGCCTCTACAAAATTGAAAGGAAATGCCGCATTGGGTGAGCTTTCAGCAGAAGTTAATATTGCTCTGGGCGATTGATTAATACTCAGATTATCAGAAGGCTGATTAACATAACTAAAGGCGGCAAACGCAATCGCTCCTCCTATAAAACCCGCCACTACTAAAGAAATTATGTTTTTCATGATTTTCCTTTTTTGGAAAATTAGAACGCTATAATCACCGCTTAGTTATCCAGCAAATTACTGTTTAACAATACCTTAACAGCACAGGCGCCCGGAACAGATATGTGCTTTATCGTTTATTGCCGGACTCTACATTAAATCATGAAAAAGTCGCGTAAATGGAATCAATTTTTTGAGACAGTTTTTGGTCCTTGTCGGTTACAATATCTCCTGCATCGTGTGTAGATAATTCAATATTGACTTTATTGTAGACATTCGACCAAAACGGGTGATGATTCATTTTTTCAGACTCAATAGCAACGGCAGTCATAAAAGCAAATGCTTCTGTGAAGTTTGAAAATTCAAAACTTCTCTTCAGACTGTTATCTTCTTCTCTCCACATATTATTTGTGATCCCAGTTGAATGCGTCCATTGACAATATGCTGGCCTTCAATAGATCGATGCTTCCACGAACATCCTCTTTGTTGACCATTTCAATAACCTGATGCAAATATCTGCATGGGATGGATATGCCTCCTGCTATAGAGCCTCCTCTGGCAAACTGCTGCATGCTTGCCGTGTCTGTCCCTCCTTTTGGGAGTACTTCAAGTTGATGTTTTATGTTGTGCTTTGTAGCTGTTTGCTTCATAAACTCTACCATCCTGTAGTCACATATCGTCCTGCCGTCAATGATCTTAATTGCCGTTCCTTTGCCGAGGTCCGTGATGCGTTCGTGCGCAGCCGAGCCAGGCACGTCACATGCCAGGGTTACATCCAGGTTGATAGCAAAATCTGGGTCTATCCCCATTGTTGCAGCGGTTGCTCCTCTAAGCCCCACTTCTTCCTGTACTGTAAAAACACCATACACGTCTACGGGTAATGTTTGTTCTCCCAGCTCTTTGAGCGCCTCTATCAATATGTAGACAGATATTCTGTTGTCAATGCTTTTTGAGTTGACATTGTCACCCATTTCAATAAATGAACGTTCTCTTGTAATCGGAGAACCAATTGAAATTTTCTTTTTCAGCTCATCAGCCTTAAGCCCGGTGTCGATATAGTAATCATCTAATTTTAATGGCTTGGCTCTTTCTTCTGCTGTCATTATATGTATCGGCTTACAGCCCATCACACCTATAACGTCTTCTGAACCATGAATAATAACGCGCTGTGCGGTTAGTGTCTTTGGGTCAAAGCCGCCCAGTGGTTGAAACTTCACAAAACCATCATCATCGATATGAGAAACGATGAAACTGATTTCATCCATATGTGCTGCTATCATTAGCTTTTTATCCGAAGTCCCCTTTTTCAAGGCTATCAGGTTACCCATCGGATCTGTATAGAGATCATCAACATGTCCCTGTACTTCGTTCTTTATGAAGCCTCTAATCTTGTGTTCGTATCCTGGAGCTCCAGGTATTTGGGTTGTCTCTCTAAGAAGTTCTATATTTATCATATCGATTTTTATAATTCGCCACAAAATAAATAATTCCTCGAATTAGTTAGTTTTATTTTTCGACTTCAAATGTTTTAAACGCTTGTCTCTCAATGGGTAAGATTAGACAATTTGCCGGGCAAACTGTAGTGTATGGGATTGGGTCAATTCTGTCTAAACTTGTCTACTACCTGCTCGTGGTGGTTTTGCTTACCTATTTGCTCGAAGGCAAGTCTTATGAATTTGGGACCTATGGGGAGTTATACGGCTATGTTGCCGTGCTTTTAATTCTCTTTTCATTTAAAATGGATACGGCCCTTTTCCGCTTTGGTACGGAAGAGGGTCAACTCAAGACCGCATTCAACAACACAGCAACTGTAGTCGTGTTAAGTGCTGCTGGTGTAATGATCTTGGGTAATTTATTTACACATGAAATCGCCGGGTTAATCGACTATGAAGACAAGCCCCAATATATCAGATGGTTTTCTTTCATTTTAGCATTCGATATTGCTTCTCTAATTCCGTTTGCGCGACTGCGCTTAGACAACAAGGCAAAGGTCTTCGCTCTAATCAAAATATTTAATGTCGCCTTTTCATCAATACTGATTCTCTTTTTCCTTGTTGTATTTCCTGGCTATTCAAACCTGGCCGTATTCAGCTGGGTTCCTGAATTTGACGCACAAATAGATTACGTCTTTCTTACAAATCTCGTTTCCAGTGCTCTTGTGTTTGGCATACTGCTATTGTATGTTAAATCATTTTCATTCAGCTTGTCCTTGCCACTTTTAAAAAAGATGTTTGCCTACACCACACCACTTGTGATACTAGGTGTTTGTAATAATATCATACAATATAACGGCGCCGCTGTTATAAAGTATCTAACGGATGCGCCTACGCTGGTAGATAAACTTAGCGCTTCTGGTGTTTTTGATAGCTCAAGAAGGATTGCTGGCTTGTTTGTGTTATTTATTGGAGCGTTTAATTATGCAGCAGAACCCTTTTTCTTCAACAACAGAAAAGACCAAGATAGAAAAGAACTATATGGCAAGATATGTCACCTCTTCGTATTGATAGGTGGCTTCATAATATTGGGTCTTGTTCTGGGAGCTGACCTTGTTCAATATCTTGTCGGCCGAGACTTTAGAGAGAGCTTATATATCATTCCAATTTTATTAGCGGCCTATATGTTTCTTGGCATTTACCACAATGTATCGATATGGTATAAACTAGCAGACCTTACTAAATGGGGTGCCATTATTTCTGTTGTGGGTGCCATTATTACACTACTGATATCCATACTCTTTATTCCTAAACATGGGTATGTTGCTTTTGCCTGGGCGAATTTGATTAGTTATCTGATAATGGTTGTTCTGGCTTATCTGCTTGGTCAGCGTTATTTCAAAATATCCTACCCTGTTGGTAAGATACTTATTTCGGTATCATTTCTGGGTTTGCTATTGATAATATCAAGTTACGCACATTCTAACTTGACACCGGCAAGCAAATACAGCCTGTTTGCCGTGTTGGCAATTAGCTATTTGGCATATGCTTATATCTCCGAGAAAAAAGAGTGGTTGTCTCTATTCATTAAAAGTAAGTCATAAGATAGTCTCTTAAGTATACGCGATTCTTAATAACGTATACGACCAAGGCGATTAGCAGGACAACGAAAGTAACCTTTAGCTTACGCCAAAAGCTTTTGTTTCGCTCTCGCATACTTCTATAATTGTGTTTTCGGGAATATGCCATTTAACTGATGGTTTTGTACTTATTTCTTGCTCGGACGCGAATATATAACTCATGAGACAATAGGAGCAAATTAGCAAAAACAAACAATCCAATTCTGCCTATTTCAAATGCCTCCAGGTATGGTGGAAAGAAGCTTTTAACTAGCAACAATTCTATGGCAGTAACCACGGCAACCATAAGAAATGCAAAAATACTTATACCCCTAACCGTCTGCGCTTTTTGGCGGCTGTTGGTTACCATTGTTTTTATGAATAGTTTCTTATATCTGTCATCGCGGGGATTCATTCGTATGAGTTGTGTAAGCACCTCTTCTGCCCTGTCATACTGAATGGTAGCATTCAGTGATTTTGCTTTGTTGAATAGAAGCTCTTGAAACACATCCTTTCCATTATATTGAAATATGTTCTCGGTAATCACTATTCTAATCAGGTCTTCTGCTTTACGCAAATACGCTCGGTGGGCGCCTACCTTACTTAATGCTATTGCGTGGTCCAGTCTTATTTTGCAAGACTGATCGAAGGGCAGTTCAAGTATATCTTCAAGATGCTCATCAAAGTATCTTATCTTCTCATGATACGCCTCAGCATCAATGATAAAGTATTCATCAAATATGTAAGCCTTTTTGTAATCGAACGACTTCATGTTGGATGCAATCTATAAATTATAGGTCTTGACGGACTGGCATCGAGTTCCAGCGGTAAACAATGAATATTTAACAAATATAAACCATCATCAATCTCGGAGTCAACATAAATAAGCTCTGTTATTGTTTTATGATAGTTTTTGTCTCCCTGGGTATCCCAAAACAAGTGATGAGATGCCACCTTCCCGCCATCTTTTTCTCTGTCAACACTCGGGAGGTCTATAAGAAGGTGATCGACATTCTTTCCGAGCATTTCTGCCAGTTCGTTTGAAATATATGTGGGGTTGGTATCTGAATAATTCCTATGTAGCTTTTCTTTCGAATTTGGCAGAGTGCGAATAATAATAGCATCAAGATCGTCAAAATCTATACTGCTAAACTCAAAACAATCCGTATGTAATATTGTGTCGCCGTCAATCTTTTTAGGTTCTGCACTTATTAAGAGCGCTCGATAAAACAGTGGCTTAATAGTATCTACTATAAAAGGTCCATCAGCCACAATGTGCCTAACCGTTTCCGTATGGGTGCCGTTGCCATGCGGATTTAATTTTATGTTGAAAAAATTAACTGGAGATCCATCCTCAATACTTCCAATGAATTCTCCAGCTTGCAAGGGTTCAAATGAAACTTGAGGAGCATGAAAGGCAATTGGTGAAGAGCCATCTGAGATACGTATTGAAATGTCTATAGGCTTAGACAGGTCAGCAGTATACTCCTTATCTGATATGCTAAGCTTTGTTTTCATAATTTCTCTTATCCTGGCCCCAGTTTAATTTGGTTCTTATGGTCTTCATAAAGTTATCACCTCTCAGGTTAATAAGCTTGGTGGTGAATTCGTTTTTCGTAATACGAATTTCATAATCAGCAGTAATTATTTCACTTCGACTATCGAGGGTGCATAAGAAGTTTTCAGCTCTTCCTTCAACATGGAGTCTTATTTTGTTTTTACCAGAAATTACAATTGGCCTTACGTTCAGGTTGTGTGGTGCTACTGGTGTAAGTACAAAGTTGTCACTTGAAGGAAATATTATGGGTCCGCCACAACTTAAAGAATACCCTGTGGACCCTGTAGGTGTAGATACTATCAATCCGTCAGCCCAATAGGAATTCAAGAAGTGTTCGTCTATGAATGCGTGCACAACAACCATGGAGGAGCTGTCCCTTTTTAAAAGAGTGAAGTCATTTAGGGCAAAGTTAATATCCCCAAACAACGCTGGCTTTGTGTCAAGTTTTATCATCGCGCGCTCGCTAATAGTATACTCGCCTTTCACTAACTGATCTACCGCCTCATTTATCCGTGTCTGTTCGATGCTTGCCAGAAAGCCAAGCCTTCCCAGGTTAATACCAACAATTGGGATAGCCAGGCCTTTTATCAAAGTAACCGCTGAAAGAATGGTACCATCTCCACCCAGAGTGATTATGAAGTCTGGCATATAATCCTTTAGTTCTTCATGGGTGGCCAAGTCTTCTCTGTCTTTGAGATCTTCTGGTAGAAGCCGGGCATATGGCTCATAGAGTTTGAACGATATGTTTTCCTGATCAAGTTTGGTAAAAAGTCGTGTAAGGTGTGGTTTGTTTTCCTCTATCCAATATTGTCCAAAAACAAGAGCCTTCACGATATAGATTTTGCTGGATTAGTTAACTATTGCCCTTTGTGCAGGGTACGCGTCAATTGTCAGACATTAAGATAGTTCATTAATTGGTCATATCGATCTTTCAGATCATCAATATATTCCTCTTCGGCAAAGCTGGCGCTTATCTTGTAGTCATATCGCTCCAGTGCTGATATAACTTCTGAAATATCTCTTTTGTTTAGCTTAAGCGTTAATAGTACCGCTTCGCTGTCTTGCAATTCTGTTATAAAGCTGGCCAGGACTGATACATTCTCCAGCTCAATTACTCGGGCAATTTCTGAAAGGGCGTACCCTCTTTTTGATGATTCTATGACTATTATACTACCTGGCTCTTTAAATGAGAAGCTTGAAGCGTAATATGCAAGCAAGTCTTCTTGTGTGATTATGCCTGCAAACTGTTCATCTTCATCAACAACCGGGACAATTGTCGTTCGGTTTTCGGCCAATTTTGAAAGCACTTCGAAGATGTGATCTTTCACATTGACAAAGGTATATATATTGCTGACCTTGACGTCTCTGACTTTTGTGTCGGGGTGGTGATTCGTGGCGTCTTCTTCAGATAGGATGCCCAACAAAATATCATTACTCACAACGGGTAAATGTTTGAGGTGATATACACTCATCATGCTCAATGCCTGAGCAACAGTATCGTCAGGAATGAGTGGCAAAATGATATTCGATATGAGTTCACGGGCTATCATCTATTATATAGACAGTTTTTATAGCTCATTTGTTATCTTTTGAGCAACTTTTCTTTCTCATAAAGAAACTCTTTTTCAGATAATAATCCTTTTTCTCTTAGTGTTTTTAACTTATTCAACTGAGATAAAAGTAAATCATCTTGCAGTAGATCCTGCTCGGGTGCCTTCAAGCCTTTGGGTTCATCTAGCGTATAGTTGTTCTCTACAAATGCATCATAATCCTTCTGGACTCTGAGAAAGGCAAAATCATCCCTGGTCCCCAATTCTTCCATTTTTGCATATCCGCTTGCTTTTGCTCTTGAAAGATGAAAAAAGCTTTTGTCCTTGTTTTCCAGCAACGAATAGATGGCTGCCATATTGAAATGTATTTCTGCATCATCCGGACTTATAACAAGTGCTTGTTCATAATCTGAAATCGCATCCTCAAGATCGAAGTCTTGATACTTTTTCATGGCACTTGTCTTGAATGGGTTTTTCCTTTGGCGCTTCGTCGGTTGATATTGGTATTTTTCTCGTTGTCGTTGTTTCCTTGTATTCCTTCTATGGCGAGATTGATATTTTCCTGATCTGTTAGTGCCTAAAGGGTTATTGTATTTGTCATTAAATTCTTCAGCGGACATGTTCATCATCCGAATGCCATCCAAAAGGCCAAGGAAAAATGTGATTGGAACCCTAAACCAACCCAAAAACATATATGTGAGAAACAAGTAAAAGATACCTGATCCATACTCTTTCAAATAAAACTTATGTGCGCCAATGGGGCCCAAAAAAATCGCCAACAGTACTGCTACTGATTTTTTCTTGTACATCTAGAATATTTTCGTTGTTAGTATAGCAATATCATCTACATACTCTCTCTCACCTTTGAAGCCATCCAGTTCTGAAATAATCTTTTTATTAAAACTTTCAGCATTCATGCTTCTGTTCTCAAGGATAAGCTTTTTGAGTCTTTCTTCCTCAAAATATTCTCCCTGATCGTTTTGTAAATCGACAAGACCGTCTGTGAAACAGAACAACAGAGCATCCTTCTTTAATTTCTCTCTGCCTTCATTTAAAAATGGTAGTTTATCAAACGCTCCGATTACAGTACTACCGTTCTTAAGCTCAATTAGTTCACCATCGTTATATAGTAATGGCGGAAAATGTCCGGCATTGATATATTTAAGTTCCATTTGGCTGGTGTCAATTTCGGCTATAAAAAAGGTGATAAACTTTTCACTCTTAGTGATTCTATGGACGGACTGGTTCAGCGCGAAAACGAATGTTTCCAGATCTCTGTATTGAAAAATCAAACTTTGCAGCATGGCCTGAAAATTAGACATTAACAATGCGGCAGCAACACCCTTTCCAGATATATCTGCTATAACTACAGCAAATCGGTTATCATCAAATTTTATATAATCTATATAGTCGCCTCCTATATTAAAGTGTGGACGATAATATGTATTTATCTCGTAAGTCTTTGTCTTAAATGATTTTTTTGGTATGAGGGCCTGTTGAAACTCCTTGGCCAGTTCCATTTCCTTATTGAGTCTTTCTTGTTTGATCTGTCTTTTAAACAATCTCTTGTTTTCAATCGCAACAGCTATGATATTGGTGATGGTTGTGATAAACTGTATTTTGTTGTAGATGTCATCCTTGTCTTTTATGCCGCCAATTAAGGCATATGATATCGCTGCATTCTTGTGAAACACCGGAATAATAATATCAAAAAACTGAAGTGATTTTGGATCGTCGTCCTTCACGGTATGCAGGCGTTTGAATGGTTGGCATTGTTCTACCAGGTCTTCATGTAGAGTTTCCTCGACATTGATGTGCGTCGCGCAAAACCAATCATCGTTACCCTTTATAAATAGGACCATTTTATCAATGCCCATCTCCCAACTTAAGAAAGACCTATACATGTTAAAGAGTCCGTCAGCAGATACATTATCGTTGATGGCCTGAGTAATAGTCAGCAGACTTTTTATCTGTAGCTCCTTTAGGCTAAGTTCTTTTTCAAGTTTACTTAATATGTTTATCTCTCGTTTCACTTAGTCAGTTTGTCGTTACTGTGGTGTCGGTCTTTATCTCTTTCTGTTTTCTTTTGAAAATTTTGGAGAACTGCCTGTTCAAGATCAATATCCGTCTGATTTGCGAGACAACAAATTACAAAAATAATGTCTGCCATCTCATCCGCCATCGTTTGCTTGGCTTCTTCCTTAGATATCTCCTGCTTAAACGATTGCTCTCCATAAATTCTTGCTATTAATCTGCAAAGTTCTCCTGTCTCTTCAACAAGCAAAAGCGCATTCGTCTTTTCATCAAAATATCTTACACCATACTTCTTGATCCATTGATCAACCGTGCTTTGAAGTTCATTTATATTCATTCGCGTGCTTTAGAATCGATAATTATAGTAACGGGACCATCATTCGTATAGGTCACTTTCATATCTGAACCAAAAATCCCGCTTGCAACATTGATATCATGCTCCATTTTCAGATGGCTAATCATTTTTTCATACATGTCATTAGCAAAACCAGGTGGAGCTGAACGTATAAATGACGGACGATTACCTTTCTTTGTGCTTGCATAGAGCGTGAATTGGCTGATTAACAGGATGGATCCCCCTATTTGCTTTATGTCGAGGTTCATTTTTCCTTCATCATCACTAAAGATGCGCATGCCCACTATCTTTCTCGCCAGCCAAATAATATCTTCTGATGTATCCTCTTGCTCAACACCAAGGTATACCACCAGTCCTTTCTCAATAGCCCCACAAACATTCCCTTCTACTTTTACATCTGCTGGTTTAATTGATCGCTGTATAACTGCCCTCATGGTGTTGGTAATTGTGCTTAAAACATATAGGTTATCAACAATGACAAAGAGAATAAAAATATTTCACTCAGTTATATATATCGTTTTTTAATATGTATTAGAACTTAATATTTTTTGCGAATTACAATGGTGGTATTTCAACAGCTTAAGTGAAGAATAATATTAACATTCCGGTTTATCAACAAAAGCTATATTAATATGTAAATAATTGAATTACAAGCTATTTCTATGTTGGTAGAAATGTGGATATAGGCTTGAATTTGTACATTATGAGTTATTTGTGTTTATCTATATTATTTTTTCAAGATATCAACAGCACTTATGAATAATGATGAATGTTTTTTAAAAAATATTATATCTAAATAATAGTTGTTTAAAAACAATTTCAAATTGAAAAACTTCTAGTATTAAGTTTGTTATCAATTGATTTAAAACTATGCATTACAATAAATATATAAGGGCTTGGCTCATTATTGGTTGTGTCTTGATTTTCTTTCAAATAGTTATTGGTGGAATTACAAGGATAACCGGGTCAGGTCTGTCAATTACGAAGTGGGAAATCGTTACTGGAACCTTGCCTCCGTTGAATGAGGAAGATTGGAATAAAGAATTTGAACTTTATAAAGAAACGCCGCAGTATAAAAAGATTAATGCCGGAATGGATATGTCGAAGTTTAAGTTTATCTATTTCTGGGAATACTTTCACAGACTGTGGGCAAGAATGATGGGTTTTATCTTTTTGATTCCCTTGATATTTTTTGTGGCAAAGGGATGGACTGATCGAAAATTATTAATACACCTGACTTATGTATTTCTCGCAGCTGCTTGTGCTGCTGTTTTTGGTTGGATTATGGTAGCTAGTGGATTGATTGAGCGGCCATGGGTAAATGCATACAAGTTAAGTTTGCATCTGGGTATAGCCTTGGTGACATTATCTCTTGTAGTCTGGTTAAGTTACTATGTTCATTTGGGAGATAGGTTTACGCTGAGATTATCGAAGTTTTATAAAATGTCTCGGTTTTATTTTGTTGCTATTGCCATCCAAATATTCCTTGGTGCGGTTTTATCGGGTATGCGTGCGGCGCTTTACTATCCTAGCTGGCCAGACATGAATGGTGAGATGATACCTTCAATATTATTTTCTGCTGATACCTGGAGTCTTTCTGGTATAGTAGATTATGATAAAGATGCTTTGATGCCAGCTCTGATACATGTTCTCCACAGAACATGGGCATATGTAGTTTATATTTTAGGCCTGTATTATTTCTATAATGTGATGAAGTATGCCTTCCAACGCAGAATCTGCGTGATGAATATTGCATTGGTTATATTTCTGAACCTTCAGGTTTTACTTGGTATATTGGTATTATTAAACTCTAAACAAACCATACCAGTATTCTATGGTGTAATGCACCAAGCAATTGCTATATTTATATTCATAATCGCATTATTTAATCTATACATATTCAGAAGGCCGCAGAAAGCAGTTCATGGAGGATCAAATTAAGGAAGAGGGCAAGTTCAAATACATAGAAACAACAGAGGGGAAAGAAGTTATACTTCTGCTACATGGTCTCTTTGGTGCATTAAGTAATTTTCAAGGTATCATAAGTAGGTTCGGTTCAGATTACAATGTTGTTACGCCTATTTTACCTATCATGGAGATGCCTATGAAAAAACTGGGTCTCAAAGGTCTGGTTTCTTACATAGAAGAATTTGTGGATTATAAAGGCTTCGATAAAGTAAACTTACTTGGTAACTCCCTGGGTGGTCATTTGGCACAATTGTATGCGCTGAAGAATCCAGATAAGGTGAAATCTATTGTGCTGACTGGTAGTTCTGGATTGTTTGAAAATGCAATGGGAAATAGCTTTCCGAAAAGGGGCAATTTTGAATTCATAAAAAAGAAAACACAATCGGTTTTCTATGATCCTGCCACCGCTACTGATGAACTTATTGATGAGGTATTCAATACTGTTAATGACAGATCAAAGGCATTAAGAGTAGTAATCACAGCGAAGTCAGCAGTTAGAAATAATCTTGAAGATAAGATTCATGCAATAACCGCTCCTACCCTATTGGTGTGGGGAAAACAAGATGATATAACTCCGCCCTTCGTCGCTGAAAAGTTTGATGAACTTATTCCTAATAGCCGATTGGTGTTCATCGATAAATGCGGCCATGCTCCAATGATGGAGAGGCCGGATTTATTCAATGATGAATTAGAGGAGTTCTTCAACTCCCTTAATTAAGGTTGATTTAATTTTTCTGCTCTTCTTGCTCTCTGCATCGGATTCTCTCGAGCTTGTCTTTGTCTTCTTTTGAATAGTTCAAATCTGTCTGGTTTGTAATTAGGAACCATGCTGTTATTCTCAGTATCAACATCAGCTATCTCTAGGAATGGATCTAGTGTGATATTAATTGCTTTTTTGTCAAAGACAAACGCTTTCTTAATAGACGATTGATCAAATCTCCAAATCTCAGCAGGTAATTTTCTTACTGTTGTGCTGCCATCTTCAAACTCAAATTCAATTATGACTGGCATTACAAGTCCGCCTACATTTTCGACTTCCAGTTCATAGAAATGATGATCACCTGTAAGTAGAGCCTTTTCATCATCTGAAAGACTGTTCAGGTATTTGTCATATTCCTGAATGTCTATGGCGTCGTAGTCCAGCGGATCATATGATGTGTAATAGTCATTAATGGTAGTATCAAGCTCATTAAGTGTCTGTGCAATCTCTTCTCTATTTCTTATAACACTTATATTTTCTCGAGCAGCATCGCGATCTGCTTTGGCTTGTTTGCTATTTGCGATTGGATCTTTTTTATCCACTTGCAGATATTTAACTCTAGTCAGGGCCTGGTCAACGTGATCATTGGTATAAAACCAACCTCTCCAAAACCAATCCAGGTCTACGGCAGATGCATCTTCCATTGTTCTAAAGAAATCAGATGGTGTTGGATGTTTGAACTTCCAACGGTTTGCGTATTCTTTGAATGCGTAATCGAAGAGTTCTCTGCCCATTATTGTTTCTCTAAGTATATTCAATGCGGTAGCAGGTTTGCCATATGCATTGCTGCCGAATTGAAATATTGATTCTGAGTTCGTCATTATAGGTGATATTCTGGACTTGTCACCTTTCATGTAATCTACTATCTTATTAGCTGGTCCTCTTCTTGATGGGTAATCGCGTTCCCATTGTTGTTCTGTTAGATATTGGAGGAAGGTGTTCAAGCCTTCATCCATCCAGGTCCATTGTCTCTCATCGGAATTTACGATCATAGGGAACCAGTTGTGTCCTACTTCATGGATAATTACACCAATATGTCCATACTTTGTTCTTTGAGTATATGTACCATCGTCTTGGCATCTACCGAAATTGAAGCATATCATAGGATACTCCATTCCCATACTCCCATCGATAGACCAGGCCACAGGATAGGGATAATCGAATGTATAATGTGAGTACCATTTAATTGTATGTGCTACAGCCTTTGTTGAGTATTTACTCCAGAGGCAGTCACCTTCCTTGGTCCACATAGACATAGCCATTACTGTTCTACCATCTGACATAGGAACACCCATGGCATCCCATATAAATCTCCTGGATGTAGCGAAAGCAAAGTCCCGGACATTATCAGCCTTAAATTTCCATGTTTTTGTTTTACTAGATCTTCCTGCTTCTATCCTTTCATCAGCTTCTTCGTAAGTAGCGATGGTTACCGGATGTATGTGAGATTTTTCAGCTTCTTTCAATCGCTTCTTTTGGGATGCGTTTAATACATCACCGGAATTACTTAATGTACCTGTAGCTGAAACAAGGTGATCGGAAGGAACAGTAATATCAACCTCATAGTTACCAAATGTTAATGTAAACTCTCCCCTACCTAAGAATTGTTTGTTTTGCCATCCATATACATCGTTATACATGCACATTCTTGGATAGTATTGTGCGATCACGTATACGTTATTACTATCCGCCTTGAAGTGCTCATATCCTGAACGACCACCTATTTCTCTTGTATTATTGATGTTGTACCACCACTTTACTTTAAAGCTGAACTTTTCTCCCGGATTAAGTGCTTTTGGTAAATCAATGCGCATCATTGTTTTGTTGACAATGTACTTCAGTGATTTGTCATTGATGTCTTTAACATATTCAACTTTAAATCCGCCATCAAAGTCTGGCGTAAGTCTATCAATTTGACTGTAGGACATACGTTCAGAAATCTGTGTTTCCCTTATATCATGGCTGTGTGAATCTTTGGCCCTAACATTTTGATCCATTTGCATCCATAGGTATTTAAGGACGTCCGGAGATTGGTTGTGATAGGTTACCGTTTCTTCCCCGTATAATCTTTGATTGTCATCATCTATGGTTATTGACATCTTATAATCTGCTCTTTGCTGCCAGTAATCATGACCTGGAGCTCCTGCAGCGTTTCTGTATACATTAGGTGATGCCAATACATCATCAAGTTGTTTAAACTTGTTTTGATTAGTGTTCTCCTGGGCATTTAAGTATACGAATGAGAATGCCAGGAAAAAAGCTACTAGTTTCTTCATTAAATGTGTGTTTTAAGTTGGAATAAAGTATTGGTTGGTTAATATGCTTACAACAAGCATGGTGTGTTTTTGTTCCACGTGGAACATCAGTCAAACATAAGCAACTCTTTGAAATCTTGATATTTATTAGAGCAAGTCTTGTTTGATTTGTCTTTGTCGCGAAATCTTTTTAGTCTTTCTGGTATTGGAATCTTCTTTGATATTGCCTTTTCAACGGTTTCAATGAATTTGGATGGATGCGCTGTTTCTAGAATTATGTGATGTGCATCATCCTTAATAAGGTTTTGTTTTACAGCTACGTACCCAACAGCACCGTGAGGATCCAATATATAATTGTATTTCTCATAAACTTCTTTCATGCTTGACAATGTTTCATCATCACTCACAGAATAAGCATCCAGCATATTGACAACATTGTTCCACGTGGAACCTAGAAGCTGATACAATCTTGGAAAATTACTTGGATCTCCTACATCCATGGCATTTGATAAGCTTTCTTGTGAAGCCTTAGCTTGGTATTTGCCTGTTCTAACATACTGTGGAACGGTATCATTTATATTACAAGCAGCGATAAACCTATTAATGGGAAGTCCCATTTTATAGGCTATTACCCCTGCAGTTATATTTCCGAAGTTTCCTGACGGCACACAAACGTTCGTTTTATGATACTTATTTAGAGTATGCTTAAGGCCTTCAAAGTAATAAAGACTCTGAGGGATTAATCTAGCAATGTTAATGCTGTTGGCAGAACTAAACACATATTTTGATTTCAGGTCATTATCTAGAAAAGCATTTTTTACAAGACTTTGACAGTCATCAAAAACTCCAGAGATTCCAATGGCCTGGATATTGTCACCCCAGCCACAAAGTTGAGCTTCTTGAAGTGGGCTCACTTTTCCAAGAGGGTAGAGTATCTTCACATCAATATTGGGTACTCCATGAAATCCCGCGGCGACAGCCCCACCGGTATCTCCGCTCGTAGCTACAAGTATTGTTCTTTTAGTATTATTTCCTATGAGAAAATATGACATTAATTCAGCCATAAAGCGTGCACCAAAGTCTTTGAATGCAAGACTGGGACCATGAAATAATTCAAGAATCGAGATCTTTTCATTGAGCTTGTGGTATTCGACAGGGAAATTGAATGTTCTATCGACAATGCCGATTAATGCTGAATCATTGATCACATCTTTAAGCAGAACAGATAAAACACCATAGGCTATTTCTTTAAATGACTTCTTATGCAGCGAGTTGATAAAGCCATCATCCAGCTTTGGAATATGGCTGGGCATATATAAGCCCCTGTCCTCAGGAAAGGCATCCAGAACAGCTGTTTGAAGATCAACAATATTGGAACTATTATTTGTGCTGTATAACTTCATATTTAATACTCCCTTACACCTTCCATATCAATATTGGCTATAAAACAATCATTATCTATTCCTGCTTTTTGATAGATATCGGACCAGGCAGATTGTATATTTTCAGCGGTCAAACTATTATTGCACAAACAAAAAACAGAAGGCCCAGCTCCTGAAATTGAACAGCCCAATGCACCATGTTCGAGAGCAGACGCTTTAACCTTATCAAATTCAGGAATCAGATGAGATCGTTGTTTTTCAATTATCAGGTCGTTTAACGATCTTTTCATCAATTCAAAATCACTTTTATATAGCCCAATCAGAAAACCACCAAGATTTGCGCTTTGGCGAATATGGTCTCTAAGACGGACTTCTTCGCTTAATAAACTTCTGGAATCCTTGGTCAAAACCTCAATTTTCGGATGCACGATAACTGCTCTCAAACCAGAAGGTACGGGTAGTTTCACACAATCCAGGGTAGGGTTGTCTCTAACCAGGATGAAACTACCAAGCATACTTGGGGCTACATTATCTGCATGAAAAGAGCCATCTGCGGCTTGCTCACCAAGGGTAGCAAACTTGAGAAGCTCGTATTTATCGTAGGGCTTTCCCAAATAGGCATTTACTGCATAAGCCCCGGCCACAGCACTCGCCGCACTGCTTCCGAGCCCAGTACCTACAGACATATTTTTATAAATCTCCATTTCGATTGGCTCATCTTCTTTACCAAGAGATTTTAGCAATTCATATGCTGCCACACCAGCCGTATTTTTTGATATGTCTTTTGACAATGCTTTATTGTGATGAATACTTTTTATGGACAATCCTTCCGAGCTTCCTTCTCTTACCAATATGTCATCACCCATGCCATCTATTGCAAAGCCAAGAATATCATAACCAACAGCTACATTGGCTACAGAGGCAGGCGCAAAGACCTTAACCGTTTTATTTGATCCTGTCATATTTAGGATTTATTGATGTTAATAATTTCTGCCAGAACCCCTGCAGCTGTTACTTCAGCGCCGGCTCCCGGACCTCTTACAATTAGGGGTGTATCGGTATATCTCTGTGAGTAATAGGCTATCATATTATCCGAGCCAGATAAATTAAAGAAAGGTGAAGATTCGCTTACCTCTGTTAACTCGATTGATCCGGCGCCGTTTTCAAATCTTGCGATGTATCTCAGGCGTTTGTTGGCCAATTCCGCACGTGCTACCATTTGCTTCATATTTTCGTCTTCAGCTTCAAGTAGATCAAAAAAGGCATCAACACTTTCTGCCTGCATCACAGAATCCGGAAGCCAGGAGATAATGTTTATATCCTCGGCTTCTATATCAAAACCAGATTCTCTGGCCAAGATTACGAGCTTTCTTCTTGCATCTGTTCCGGAAAGATCATCACGAGGATCAGGTTCAGTAAAGCCCTGTTCCTGAGCTTTTTTTACAAGTTTACTAAAATGATTACTTGAAGAATAGTTATTAAATATGTATGATAATGAGCCAGAAAGAACGGCCTCTATTTTAAAAACCCGATCTCCACTGTTAATCATATTATGAAGTGTAGAGATTACAGGAAGGCCAGCCCCTACATTTGTTTCAAAGTTTAGTGAAGTATTTTTTTCCCAGGCCTTAGACTTAAGAGACTTGTAGATATCCATACCAGAAGAAAGCGCCACTTTATTTGGTGTTGATATAGCAATGCTTTTATCCAGTATATCTAAATAATATGAAGGTATTTTAGCACCAGACGTATTATCTACAAATACTGTATTTGGATAATTACACTCATACATGAAATTCAGAAACTCATCCATGTTGCTGGCTTGTGTTCCTGACTCCAGTTTTTTAACAAGACTTGATCCATTGATAATGTCATCTTTGGAGAGGACCATACGCCTGGAGTTGCTGAGCCCATTAACAAGTAGGTCTATCTTATGATCTTGCTTAATTTTATCCTTATTTTCTTCTATCATTTGGAGTAGGGTAGAGCCAACCAGGCCAACACCTACTATGAACAGGTGTACACTTCTGTATTCTGAGAGAAAGAAATTGTCGTGTATTGTATTTAATGACTTTGATAGATCTTTGGTGTGAACGGCGAAACTGATATTCAACTCTGAAGATCCTTGAGCGATGGCCTCTATATTGATTCCGTTATTCCCAAGACACTGAAATAACTTACCGGCAACCCCTGGTTTATTTTTCATGTTTTCACCTACGATCGCAATTAAGCTTAGGCCTTTTTCAACGTGAACAGAATCGATTAAATTTCTTTCAATTTCGAAACTGAACTCTTTGTTGATAGCGGTTTCGGCGACACGTGTGTCCGAAGACATAACAGCTACGGTAATTGAATGCTCTGAACTGGCCTGAGTAATCATGATTATATTAACCAATGCTTCACCAAGGCATTTGAACAAACGCGATGACACACCCATAACTCCTTGTAAACCAGCGCCTTCAAGGGTTAGCAACGATATGTCTTGTATGGCCGTGACACCTGAAATCGTTTCGTCAGATGATTTTTTATTGTTATGAATAAGCGTTCCCGTATTATCTGGTTCAAATGTGTTTTTTATCCTTACAGGAATGTTTTTATCTCGGACAGGATGAACTGTTGGCGCGTAGAGAACTTTGGCACCAAAGTGTGAAAGTTCAAGAGCCTCTTTATAGCTGAGCTCCTCAATCGTATAAGCGTTTTTGACTTTCCTCGGGTCTGCACTAAGCACACCATTAACATCTGTCCAGATCTGAAGTTCTTCTGCTTGTATTGCTCCTGCGAAAATGGCTGCTGTATAATCTGAGCCACCTCTACCCAAGGTAGTTGTTCTGCCTGTTGACTTGTCCGAACCAATAAAGCCAGTGATGATGGCTACATTTTTATATTCAGAGAAAGCAGAACTTATATTTTCATACGTTTCTTTAATCAGCACTCTTGCAGATCCATAATTATCATCAGTCTTAATGTAGTTCCTGGCATCAATAAATGATGTCTTAACACCCGTATCATTTAAATATGCACTTAATACATAGGCAGAGATGCGTTCGCCGAAGGATACAATGTAATCACGTATTTTATTGCTTGCTTCTTGAATGAGAGAAACACCGTATAAGAGGTTACTGAGTTCCACTTCGTGCGCACGCATGGTATTAAGTGTAGAATGATAGGCAGAATCGGAAAGCAAATCCTTGCAAATTTTGTCTGTTCTATCAAATAACTCATTCGCAGACGATAAAAAATCATCCTGATTCGATTCTGCAGCATTAAGAGCTTCTAATAACATGTCTGTTACGCCACCAAACGCAGAAACCACAACTAAGATACCGTGTGAAGTACCCCTTTGCTGCTCAATTATATCAGCTACACGCCTTAATCTATCTGCATTGGCAACTGAAGAACCGCCAAATTTTATAACACGCATCAAGGATTTTTATGAAACAAGAGCAGATTTTGTGCCAAACACATTATAATTTTTTTTAATATGTTTGGCAGCGTTTTCATGTTTCATGCTGTTAAAAAATTAATAAGTGAATTATTCTATATGATATATCTTCTTATAGGGCTAAATCGCTTAATTTAGAAGTGCATAGAAAATCCAGTTTCCATGAATATTATTCTCTTTATATTATTATCCTTATTCTCACCCCTAGATAAGTCCAGCAACAGTGAGGTTACAATTTCATGTCCACCAGATGTTTGGTTACCATGTAACTCAGAGATTTGGGACCTTTCTGGTTATGGCACGGCCTATTATTACGTCAATGGCAATCAGTACAATGCCGGACAAGCTGAAGTGAGCTACGATCTTACGACATGTCAAACAGGCAAAATATACAGAACCTGGTCTGTTGAAGATCATAATTGGAATATTATAAGTTGTACTCAGACGATATACATCAATGGAGGTAACTTTAACCATACTAACATATACTGGCCCGAAAGGGAAATACAGCTGTTGGGATGTAATGCCAGTACACGACCTGAGAATCTACCAGAAGAATATGCGAGACCTAGCTTTGATTATGTTTCATGTTCCATGGTCGGTACCTCTTACAAAGATCAGGTGTTTCAGTTTGGACCTGATTGTAAAAAAGTCTTAAGAACGTGGACCGTTTTAGACTGGTGTAACTATTATCCAGGCAGCAATAATCAAGGTATATGGACATATACACAAACTATAAAAGTTAGCAATGACGGAGAGCCAAGGATGCAATGCCCGCAAGATGTTGAGGTAATCCCTCAAAACTGTGAAGGAGCATATGTTAGCCTGGAGGATGTAATTACAGACGCGGTTCCGTGTAATGGCAATTATGAAATTATTAACAACAGCATTTATGCCGAGGCTCAAGGCGCGAATGCTTCAGGATTTTATCCGATAGGCTCAACAGATATTATATACAGCATGGAATATGCATGTGGTGAGGAAACATATTGCTATCAAAACATTCGCGTCCTGGAAAAAAACCCGGTACCATATTGCTTGTCTGAACTAAATGTTGCTTTAATGCCACTAGATACAGATAGTGATGGCCTGGTAGATGATGGAATGGTTGAGTTGTGGGCTAAGGATTTAGACTTTGCCAGTTATCACCCTTGTTATCCGAATGAGCAACTAACATTTAGTTTTTCAGCAAATACAGACAGCAGCTTTGTTGTTTTCTCATGTCAAAATGTTGGAGAGAACGAGATGCAATTATGGGTAACAGACACAAGGGGTAACCAGTCATGGTGTGCTGTAACGGTGGATGTGCAAAACAATGCAGCAAACATACCAGACTGTGAGCCTGATAACGGTAACAGAGAACTATATGGACAGGTCACCAACCAATTTGGTGAAGCCTTGGAAAACGTGTTTATAGAGTTGAAGTCCAGGGCATATTATGAAAAGGGAATTGCCATGGATACTGTCATGGAGCAAATTGTTGTTGACAGTATCATAACACCTGCCGGATTAATAATATACTTTTATGACCAAGTAGAACGTGTCATACCTGTAGAAACAAATACACTTATTCCTGGTGAGCGCATTAACCTGCTGACAGATAGCATAGGACAGTTTTTAAGTCCGGACATTAATCCTTCAAGGAACTATAAGATGACCGCATACCGTTACCCTGAAAATGATCTTATTGGTGATGATGATCTAGCAAGCCTTAAGTCATATCTGAGTGGTGACCTCAATGAGGTGACTTCCTTATTTATTATTGCGGCGGACATCAACGAAGATGGTAATGTCAATTATGAAGATCTGGATATATTAACGGACATAAACTCTGGTGAGGAGGACGAGTGGCCGAATGAAAGACAGTGGATGTTTTATGATGCAAGCGAACTTGAATCTCTTCAAGCGGGAACCCATCCCATAGACGAGAATATTAGACCAGAAATTATGCTCGAACAGAATATGGAGAGGTTTGATGAACAGACATTTATAGGAATTGCAAAAGGAGATCTGAGTGCGTATCTGCCAGTTAAAGATGATGTTGTCATAAGCCAAAGAAATAAAAAAGTGGGCAAGGCGAGCATTTATCCAAACCCATTCTCTGATGTAATGAGCATAGAGAGCACATTAGAAGGAGAGGCTGATGTCAGAATTTTTAATATTAATGGCCAGTTGATTTATCAGAAAAGCATCGAATCTACAAGAGTATTAATAGAGGAGTCACGATCATGGGAGAGAGGCACGTATATATATACAATAAGCACCAAAACGGAGACGGTTGAAGGAAAAGTGATAAAGTTGTAAAGCCAAATTAGGTTTACTGCCATTCAAAGCTTTCCATCATCGGCTCAATGTCGGATTTTATAAAGTCATAAACAGGCTGAATAGAATCCCTGTTTACAGTTCCTTTGAAATAAAGGCTTCCTCTTAGAAAGTGTGATGTACTGTCCGTTAGGTAGAACTGCATAGGGCTTGCGACAGGACCATCAATTTCAAATAACAAACCATAAAGCCTTCTGTCCGGATAATTTATCTTAATCTCATCTCGATAGTTTGCCTTTATATTGTGTTTGTCCGCCATTTCAAATGCATCAGACACAAGTTCATCGAATTGAACGCGCCCTTCAAATGAGACATAACTGAAATGTATATAGGTATTCAGTTCTTGACAATATAGGTCGAACCAACAGTTGAATTTGGCCTCATCTGCATTTTTAAGAGAGTCCTTCTGATATCTCATATAGTCTGCTACATCCATGCTGAAAGGACAGTCTTCATTTTGATAATTCGTATATGATTTTTCCGGGTAGTCAACCAGAGGATAAACACGAGGCTTGGGCAGATAGCTCTGGCTTTCTGAACAGGCTGTAAGTATTATGCATATTAGGATAAGAATTCTCATAATAGAGTAAGGTGTACTTTTTCGATTCTTCTTTTGGTAACAGAAACAATTTTGAATTTAAACGGATGCAGAAGAAGCGTTCTTTCTTTTCTAGGAATCATACCAAAATGAATGAGCAACAATCCAGCAAGGGAGTCTGCATCACCTCTTATGTCATCAAACTCTGTTTTCTCAACGTTTATTATTCTGGCTACATCATGTAGCATGGTTTTACCATCGAAAATATAATTGTAGTCGTTGATTCTTATATAGTCAACCTCTTCATCTTCATCGAATTCGTCTTTGATTTCACCGATGACCTCTTCCATAATATCCTCCAGAGTAACGATACCTGCAGATCCACCAAATTCATCAACGACTATACCCATATGTATTCGGCGAAGCTGAAATTCTTTTAAGAGGTCGTCAATTTTCTTGGACTCGGGAACATAAAGAACATCCTTGCGAATAAACTGTTGCCAATCAAAAGAATCTTGTTCCTGGGCATATCCGAGCAGATCTTTTACGTAAAGAATTCCAACTATATTGTCAAAATCATCTTCAAAAACTGGAATTCTGGAAAAACCGCTTTCTTTGATAATATCCATTAATTCGGCAAAGCCAGCATTTTGCTCTATCGCTACCACATCTACACGAGAGCGCATAATTTGCTTAGCAGATACATTACCAAATTTTATTATACCCCTTAGAATATCTGCTTCTTCTGAAGACTCTGTTTCTGAACTTACGGTCAATTCAATAGCTTTGTCCAGATCTTCTTTACTTGTATCATCGATGCCGGATCGCTGATAGATGAATTGACTTTCCATTTTAGTAGACCAGTGAACGAGTATGGCGCTGAATGGTTTGAACAAGCGAAATAAAACCATCATAGGACGCGACATAAATTTGGCAAACTTTATATTGTTTAGGTTGGCATATATTTTAGGAGCAACCTCACCAAACAAAACCAAGAGGAAGGTAACACCGGCCACGGTTACAAGGAAATTCAAAATATTACCCATTACTAAAGGGTTCATATTCACACCAATAAATTCCACAACGGCTTCTCCCATTTTATAGAAGCGCTCCTCGCCCAAAAATGCAGAGACCAGATAGTCAGATACAACCACTATGGCAATGTTGATAAAATTGTTGGCTATTAGAATTGTTGCGAGAAGGCGGCGCGCTTGATTCCTCATTTTTAGTATACCTCGTGTTGGAGCAGTGTCTTCTTTTTTAAGGTTTTCTAAGTCATGCGGCGTCAATGAAAAGAAGGCGACCTCTGATCCGGAAACCAAAGCAGAAGACATAAGCAATAAGACCAGAAGTAAAACTCCTAGTGCAAGAACTGTAGGTGATACAGTCAGAATAAAACTTAAAACCAGAAGGGGGGGCTCAGGGTCCAAATCGCAATAAGTTAATTAACAATAGTTACACGTCAGAATGGTAGGTCATCGTCCATGTCAGCGCCGATGCTTCCAGATGTGTCCTTTTGTTCTGTCGTAGCAGGGCTTGAAGGAAAATCATTTCCACCAATTGATGCACCCATTCCTCCCTCAGAAACTTCTCTTTTTTCTAGAGGGCGCAAAACAGCTGCAATTATTTCTGTTGAGTATCTGTCATTGCCATCCCTGTCTTGCCACTTGCGCTTGCGAATCTTTCCTTCGACAAATACCAGAGAACCTTTTTTAAGATCTCTTTCAACACGTTCAGCCAGGTTACGCCAGGCTACCACATCATGCCATTCCGTAATTGTTTGCCAATTACCAGTATTGTCTCTATAGTTTTCATTTGTAGCTATTGGAAACTTCGCAACAGTAGATCCACTTTCTAGTTTCCTTACCTCTGGATCCTTGCCTAAATTTCCAATCAGAATAACCTTGTTGTACATATTAATTTAGCTTGCTCATACAAATCTAAAATAAAGTTATGGATAAATCATTTAAATATAGATCAATGAGCCGTGGAAGTGGATAATCCTGGATATCGTCAATGCTTACGGGTATATAGTCATCACGGCCAAGATTATCAGCGCTGGCATCTATATTGAATCGATAGAAACGAACATAAAGGGTCTGGTGTGTTAATTGGTGTTTATAAACCTTTGAGCTGAGTCCTTTTTGCGTGGTCTCAGCCAGTGAGAAATCAGCAAGGTCCATTGACTGCTCTTGCAGTTCTGGTTTTTCAATTAATGGGAATTCGTAAAGACCGGACCAGATGTCTTTACCAACGCGGCGGCGGATTAATGTTTTGTTGTTTTTATCAACCACGAAAGCATAGTGAAGGAAACGAGATCTTTTTTTAAGCCTCTTGGACTTGTTTGGAATCTTATCAACCAGGTCTAGTTTGTAAGCCTGGCAAGCCGAATTGAAAACACAATTACTGCAAGAGGGAGACTTGTAAGTGCAGCAAAGAGCACCAAACTCCATTATCGCCTGGTTAAACATTGCAGGATCTACTTCACTTATAAGCTTTTCACAAGCAGCTTGAATTTTTTCAAGGCTAGACCTAGACTCTATGGGGTCGCTTATTCCAAGGAGGCGGGAGACAAAGCGTTTAACGTTTCCATCGATTACAGCATGTCTTTTGTCAAATGCAAAGCTTGAGATTGCTGCAGCAGTATATGGACCAATGCCTTTTAACTTAATAAGCTCATCATAGCTTTCGGGAAATCTACCACCAAGGTTTTGGTAAATGTGGTTGGCCGTGTGCAATAAATTTCTTGCCCTGCTGTAATAACCCAACCCTTGCCATAAGTTGAGTACATCATTTTCGTCTGCCTGTGCAAGGTCATTTAGCCTTGGAAAAGCATTTATGAAACGCAGATAGTAGGGCAAGCCCTGGGCCACAGTTGTTTGTTGAAGGATTATTTCAGACAGCCATATTTTATAGGGATCAGAAGTTTCCCGCCACGGAAGCTCGCGCGCATGCGCGGCATACCACTCTAGTAATATTTCAGAAGTAAGTTTATAATCGATCGCGTATTATTTAGACCGACTAAATTACCGAATTAGGCAGTCAGTTTTTTTCTGACAGTGTGAAAGTCGCCGTAGTGGGACTTTATTGAATCCTTGAGCGCTTTCCTGGCAAAGAATATTCTACTCTTTACTGTACCTAGAGGCAAATCAAGCTTTTCAGCAATTTCCTGATACTTGAATCCCAAAAAGTGCATTTCAAAAGGCGTTCTGATAGAGTCATCAAGGTTTTCTATCATTTCATTAAGCTCTTCAAGAAGAATGTTTCGATCCACATCATTATGGACAACAGAGCTACCAGAATTGATATAGTAATTATTGTCAGTCGAATCCATGATGGTATTCGCTTTCATTTTCTTGCGGTAGTTGTTGATGAAGATGTTTTTCATTATGGTAAACATCCATGCTTTGAAGTTCGTCCCGGGACGGAACTTTTCTTTATTTGAAATCGCTCTTAGCGCAGTTTCCTGAAATAGGTCTTCGGCATCAATTTGGTCTTTTGTTAACGTGTACGCAAAAGAATTCAAAGACGTTTTCAGTAAATCGATCTTGTTGTAAAATTCTATTGTTGACATGTTCTCTATTTTGTTTAACAAATATATATGTTTGTTTAACAAAACACAAGAAAAACCTCAACAAAAAGCAAGACAGAATCAACAAACAAAACCACGATAATGTGTATGTGTTTGATATACAGCAACTTATGTAGAAAAACAACAAAACAAACTTTCAATTATTTTTGAAAGTTTGTTATTTCTGTGATACTTTGATAAGATAAAGGGCGATAAAGAGGAAGAATATGTTCGGTAACCAGGCTCCAAGAGCGGGTGAAAGTGATAAATTATTCGAAAAAGTAGCCGCAAACTTAGATATGATCACAAAGGCAGCTCCAAGGATCACACCAACGGCCAAATGCAGCCCAAGGCCACCGCGCACCTTTCTTGCACTTACAGCAAAACCAATTATAGTCAGTATAATTATTGTGAAAGGCTGTGATTGACGAAGGTGCTTTTCTATTAGAAAGGATTTAGCATCGCCAAGACCACGCTCCCTAACCCTGTCTATATATTGGTTGAGGTCATTGGTGGTCATGTTTTCCATCAGCTTTGTGTTTAGAACAAAGTCTTCTGGTGTAAGATCAAGTATGGTATCCAATTTTTCACCATCAGAGACAAGCATTTCTTCTTCTATGCCATTGAAGCGACGAATAGAATAGTCTAAAAGAGTCCAGGTATTAGGCTCTGATTTAAATTTAAGCTTCTCTGCTTTTAAAACTCTTACCAGGCGATTTTCATCAAAGCTTTCTAAACGAAATGTTTGCGCGGTGGTATCAGATTTGCGATAATACCTTATATATAACTTTTCATTAGGGTTTAAGAAAAAGTGGATGTCATTATTAAGTGTCTTTTTGAGGTTTTTCCTGAGGTGTTCGCTTTCGAAGTCATTTTTGATTTTACAGTTATGAGGAATCAGGTAGTTTTTTCCTGCCCACAACAAACACGCGATAAACATCGCGGCCATAAGATAAGGAACAAGCAGCCTGTTGAAACTGACACCACTGCTTAACAGGGCGATTATTTCCGAGTTCTTGGCGAGACGCGAAGTAAAAAATATCACGGCTATTAATGAGAAGAGCGGCCACATCATTCCATTTATCCAGGGAATGAAATTCAGATAATACTGCCCCAGGATTTCACCAATACCAAGCTCTGCATCAATAAATCTGTTTACCTTTTCACTGAAGTCTACCACGACAGCCATGAGGCTTATTAAGAGCATGGTGAAGAAGAAACTGCTCAAGTACTTTCGAATGATATATAGGTCGAGCTTTTTCACAAACGCTTAACTAACTGTTTAACCACAGACGACTTCCACTCACTAAAGCTACCATCAAGAATTTTTTCCCGAGCTGTTTTAGTAAGACCCACAAAAAAAGCAAGGTTGTGAACGCTTGCAATCTGTAATGCGAGATATTCTTTGACTTGAAACAAATGTCTAAGATAAGCACGTGTATAAGTTCTGGACAATTCTGAACTGCTGTTGCTATCGATTACATCGAAGCAGTCTTTCCACTTTGCGTTCTTTATATTAATGATACCGTCGTATGTATACAAGAGACCGTGACGTGCATTTCTGGTGGGCAACACACAGTCAAACATATCTATACCCAATGCAATGCTTTCGAGAATATTCTCAGGCAAACCAACGCCCATCAAGTATCTGGGCTTGTCCTCAGGAAGAATATTGGTAACCACACCAGTCATCTCATAAAGAATATCATGTGGCTCACCCACAGATAGCCCACCGATGGCGTTGAGCTTCATGTCTTGTTCTGCAATATATTCAGCAGAAGCGATTCTGAGGTCTTTATATACAGACCCCTGCACGATGGGTGCAAGAATTTGATCATAACCATGCATGGGCTCTGATGCATTAAATGCAGTAATGCAACGATCTAGCCACCGATGTGTCATGTGCATCGAGTTCTTTGCATAATTATATTCACAAGGATACGGTGTGCACTCATCAAATGCCATTATGATATCAGCACCAATTTGTCTTTGTATGTGCATGACACTTTCCGGTGTAAAAAGATGTTTACTGCCATCGATGTGTGAAAAGAATCGGGCGCCTTCTTCTGTGATTTTTCTTCTGTCGCTTAACGAATAGACCTGATAACCACCAGAGTCGGTTAAGACGGGCTTGTCCCAACTCATAAACGTATGAATGCCACCCGCAGATTCCAGAAGATCGGACCCAGGCCTGAGGTATAAGTGATAGGTATTGGCTAGGATTATTTCCGAGGAAATAGGGCTTTTGAGATAAGATTGCTCGACCGCCTTTACGGTTGCCTGTGTACCCACTGGCATGAATATGGGTGTAGGTATCTCACCATGTGCTGTTTGGAGCTTGCCAGCCCGTGCTTTAGATTTATCATCGGTCTTCAGTAATTCAAATGCCATATTTATCAATCATTAAAAAATAAAGATATCTTAAAATAATTATCTAATGTAAGCGTAAAAGAGGTAGACTATATTATGCGTATATATAAACTAGCAAATATCATAGCCATTCCGGTAGCGTTCCTGCTGCTCTATTTCATTTCGCTTCTGCTTTATGACCCACATGACCTGAGGGCATCATGGGCTGTCATACCGTTAATAGCTCTTGTCCTTATTTATTTGTTTCAACCACAGATAGATTACTGGTGGATTACGAGGTCGAACTTTGAACTGGAAGAGGAGCTTATAAAGTTCATATCATTAACAAATCCGTTTTACAACCAGCTTTCTGAGGAGGAGAAAAAAGATTTTCAGAAGCGTATTATACTATATATCAATGGCAAATCATTCACGGCCAAAGGAATGGAGAAAGACAATGAGGTACCCTATGACATGAAGTGTATGATAGCGCAGATTCCTGTGAGCATCATGTTTCACTCTAATGACATGTTGTTAAAGCATTATGATCACATCGTTGTCTACAAGCATGCTTTTCCAAGTCCAAGACACCGCTTTCTTCACACATACGAAATGGATAAAGAGGATGGTGTAATTATATTTTCCATGGAACACACAGAGGCCGCCTTTTTAAATAAGGAACAGTTTTATAATGTAGCATGGCATGCATTTTCAGAAGCGTATCTTGCAGTACACCCAGAATCGCAAGAGGCAATTAATGCACAAGAAAACTGGTCAGACCTATTGCAATTGACAGGGTTTGATAAGGAACACATAATAAAAACGCTGGGTTTTGAATTCGCAGATTTCGCTGCTGTGGCCCTAAGTTATTATTTCCTTGAACATGAAAAAATGAAAAAAACCATCCCAGAGTTAGCCGGGTGTATAGAAAAACAGCTTAGGCTTGTTTCCACTTAATATTACAGCCGGCACTGGGAATCTGTGGGCTGATACTCCCAAGGCCTAACAGAGCAGTGTCTAATGCAAAGCGCAAATCTGAACCTGTAAGACCAATTTTATTCCCTGGACGACTGCCGTCTAAACGGCCACGGTAAACAAGGGCATCGTTTGCGTCGAAAACATAAAAATCAGGCGTACAGGCGGCATCATATGCCTTTGCAACTTCTTGGCTTTCATCATAAAGGTATGGGAAAGGGTAGGATAGGACCTTGGCCATTAATTTCATTTTCTCAGGGCTGTCATCAGGATAGTTGTCCACATCATTTGACGATATGGCAACGAAGCCAACACCTCTTTCTTTATATTCATTGGCAAGCCTGACTATCTCATCATTCACGTGAATCACATATGGACAATGGTTGCAAATAAACATTACAACAGTAGCCTTGTCTCCGCGGATATCCTCAAAAGAACAAGGAGTATCATCCACAACGTTTGTAAGATTAAAAGCAGGAGCCGTGGTACCCAGGGCAAGCATGTTTGATTCTGTTAGTGCCATATTTAGTGATTACAGTTGTTGTTAATACCTAGTATATAATTGTTCAGAACGTCTATTGGTTCAGCAGCCTCCTCTCCAAGAAACCCCCTTATATCCTGATTGCTGGCGCTGCTTCTTGCTTGTTTGGTGTAACCAGAAGAAAGGGGTGTGTAGGACCAGTGCCATTTTTCTTCGTTGTAGCCTTCTGGTCTAAAGCTGTCTTTCTTGCTATAAACCTGACAAAAGCCATAAGCGCCAGCATTGTTAACAAGCCAGTCGTATGTTTGCTTACCGACACCACTTTCAAACCAGCTGTTTTCAAAGCTGTTTAAATCAATTTCTGTTCCCCAGTGGTGACGAGAGGTGCCAGGCATCGAACTGTATTCAAGAATTTTTAATGCACGTCGAACGGGATCCTCAATATCACTTGCTTTGGTACCATCGCTCAGAGTTGTGGCACCCGTCCACTTTCTTTCCCAGATAGATTTCTGATAATTAAAGTTTCTCGTGGCAGAGCGAACGACCAGTTTAATGCCGTCATTATTGGCTGCTGTCCACATTTTTTCAAAAGCATTGTAGGCTTCTTTGTGCAGATACATGCCGCTTCTGTCAGCATATTTTTCATCAATCAAAACAAAATTGCTATCCTGTTCGGGTGAAAAATGTCCATATATGACAGAAAGAGGGACAGTGTCTTGTGTTATTTCCTCATTAGCAGGTTCTTGAGCTTTTATGACATTGTTGTTATTGCCATTAGAGCAATTTATAAATAAGGTACATACACAAATCAGAAACAAGTAATGCATGGAAAAAGATTCTGCACACAAATCTAACATATATACCAATGATGAGAAGTGGCTAATGGTACTTTCGGTGTAATTACTTTTCATATACCTTTGCAAGCGATTTAGAAATAAGAGATGTTTCCAGAATATGATGTCATAGTAGTTGGTGGTGGTCACGCAGGCAGTGAAGCAGCGGCGGCGGCAGCCAACATGGGTTCCAGGGTGTTGCTTGCAACAATGAACATGCAGACCATAGCACAGATGAGCTGTAATCCTGCTATGGGAGGTGTAGCCAAGGGACAGATTGTGAGAGAGCTGGATGCTATGGGGGCTTACTCAGGAATAGTTACTGATCATACGATGATTCAGTTTCGTATGCTCAATAAGTCAAAAGGACCAGCAATGTGGAGTCCACGGGCACAGAGTGACCGAATGGCCTTTGCGGCAAAATGGAGAGAACTCCTGGAGGCTCACCCCAATATTGATTTCTGGCAGGAAATGGTAAAGGGATTGATTGTTGAAGACGGAAGGTGTGTTGGTGTTAAGACTGGAATAGGCCTGGAAATAAGGTCTAAAACTGTGGTTCTTACCAACGGAACATTTCTGAATGGCCTTATCCATATAGGAGAGAAGCAGTTTGGAGGCGGTAGAGCTGGAGAAAGGGCTGCCACGGGAATAACAGAACAACTTGTTGACTTGGGTTTTGAGGCAGGAAGAATGAAGACCGGGACACCGCCGCGAGTGGATGGAAGGTCATTAGACTGGGACCGAATGGAAGTTCAACCAGGAGACGACAACCCGTCTAAGTTTTCATTCACTGCGACGCCAGAACTGAAGAATCAGTTGCCTTGTCATATCAGCTATACCAATTCAGATGTCCACGAAATCCTGAAGACTGGATTTGACCGTTCCCCGATGTTCAATGGACGTATAAGAGGAGCTGGTCCCCGATATTGTCCAAGCATCGAAGACAAGATAGATCGATTTGCAGAAAGAGACAGGCATCAGCTGTTTGTTGAGCCGGAAGGCAGAAACACGTGTGAGATATATGTCAATGGGTTTTCTTCATCACTCCCAGAAGACGTCCAGTATAAGGCCATGCGCAAGATAGTTGGCTTTGAAAACGCCAAAATGTTTAGACCGGGATATGCCATTGAATATGATTTCTTCCCTCCGACACAACTGGACATAAGCTTGGAGACCAGATTGGTTGAAAACCTATTCTTTGCGGGTCAGATAAATGGCACAACTGGTTATGAAGAAGCAGCGTCCCAGGGCTTCATGGCGGGTATCAATGCCCACTTAAAAACACAGGAGAAAGACCCTTTTGTACTTAAGAGATCAGAGGCCTACATCGGTGTGCTTATAGATGACCTGGTAAACAAGGGCACCCGTGAACCATATCGTATGTTTACCTCACGTGCCGAATACAGGATACTGTTAAGGCAGGACAATGCTGACCAAAGGCTTACACCGCTGGCCAATGCTATAGGCATGCAAGGTTTGGAAGACCGAATAAGCGCACTTGAAGCCAAGACATCTTCGATGGCAGAGATAAGACGTTTTCTTGACAAGGAAAGTATAACGCCCGATCAAGCCAACAGTTACCTTTCGAAACACGACAGTGCACCGCTAAAGCAGCAGGTTAAGCTGATAAGCTTATTGTCAAGGCCCAAGTTGAGTATAACCGGTTTGTCTTCTTGTCATTCCGGGCTGAACGAGTTCATTTCCGGCTATTCCAGGGAGGTTATCGAAACCGCAGAGACCGACATCAAGTATGCAGGTTATATTCAGAAGGAAAAGGAAATGGCTGATAAGATGAATCGACTGGAGGACGTCTATTTCTATTCTGACATCGATTTCAATGGCATTAAGGCATTGTCTGCGGAAGCCAGGGAAAAGCTTAGCGATATGCGTCCAAGAACCATAGGGCAAGCCTCCCGAATCAGCGGTGTATCACCGGCAGACATCTCAGTGCTGCTTGTTCACATGGGCAGATAGGCAAAACCAGCCCCATATTTGGCCATTATTCAAAAAATTGTGCGATTTTTCTGCTGATTTTCAGCCACTTACAAGCAACAAAATGAAAAAATAACACACAAAAGCTTGTATCATACTCAAAAGAAATTTACATTTGCACCCCGCTTCAAATAATGGAGCGATAACCATAAAATTTTAATCGTGAATACATTAAGCTACAAAACAAAGTCAGCTAAGAAGGAAGAGGTAGAAAGAAAGTGGTTCGTAGTGGATGCACAATCAGACGTTGTAGGACGATTGTCGACCAGAATTGCTACAGTATTGAGAGGAAAGCACAAGCCTTCTTACACACCACATGTTGACACAGGCGATTATGTTATCGTTGTAAATGCAGAGAAAGTTAGATTCTCAGGCAACAAAATGTCACAGAAAGAATACCAAAGATATTCTGGTTATCCAGGAGGACAGAAAAGTAGAACAGCTGCTGAAATGTTGGAGAAGAAACCAGAAGATATTATTGAAAAAGCGGTAAGAGGAATGCTTCCTAAAACACGTTTGGGAAGACAGATGATCAAGAAGCTATATGTTTATACAGGCCCAGATCATCCACATGCTGCTCAAAAACCAGAACCTTTTAATTTTTAATAGATGGATGTAATTAACACAACAGGAAGAAGAAAGTCCTCTGTAGCGAGAGTATACCTCTCTGCAGGATCTGGAACCATCACGGTCAACGGAAAGGATTACAAAGAATATTTTCCACAAGAGAATATCAGATTCAACTTGGAGGACCCGCTCAATATCGTTGAGGCCTCTAAATCTTATGATATCAAAGTCAATGTTTCTGGTGGAGGATATAAAGGACAAGCAGAAGCTATCAGACTAGCTATTTCCAAAGCATTGGTGATAATCAATGAAGACAATAAAAAACCTTTGAAAGAGAAGAAGTATCTGACAAGAGATGCAAGAGTGGTTGAACGTAAGAAATACGGTAAACCAAAGGCAAGAAAGAGCTTCCAGTTTTCAAAGAGATAATATTATTTACATTTTTAGATTAGACATAATATGGCTTTACCAACATATAAAGAGTTATTAGAATCAGGAGCACATTTGGGCCACATGAAAAGAAAGTGGAATCCTAAAATGTCACCTTATATTTTCATGGAACGCAAAGGTATTCACATCATTGACCTTAACCGTACCATTGAATATCTTAACAAGGCAGCATCAGCAATGCGTCAGGTTGCGAAATCTGGACGTAAGGTGATGTTCGTTGCTACTAAGAAACAGGCGAAAGAAGCTGTTGCCCAACTGGCAAGAGAAGCTAACATGCCGTATGTAACAGAAAGATGGTTGGGTGGTATGATGACCAACTTTTCAACCATCAAGAGATCGGTTAAGAAGATGAACAACATCGATAAACTTCTTGCTGATGAAACCGTTACCAGTATCACCAAGAAGGAAAGACTAACCCTTACCAGAGAGCGTAACAAACTTGAAAAAGTATTGGGTGGTATCGCAAACATGAACAGGTTACCGGCTGCAATTTTTGTTGTAGACATTCACCATGAGCATATTGCGATTGCTGAAGCAAAGAAACTGGGCATTAAGATTTTTGGTATTGTAGATACCAACTCTGACCCTACTCAAGTTGACTTCCCGATTCCTGCTAATGATGACGCTTCAAAATCAATCAAGTTGATCACATCATATATGTCAGAGGTTATCAAAGAAGGACTAGAGGAAAGAAGAAAACAAAAAGAGGAGCAGTCACAAGCTGTTTCTTAATTATTCCTAATCATAATTAAACTATTAGATAGAAATGAGTATCTCAGCAGCAGATGTTAAAAAACTAAGGGATCAAACAGGAGCCGGCATGATGGATTGCAAAAAGGCTCTTACAGAAGCAGGAGGAGATTTTGATAAAGCGATAGAAATTCTTAGAAAGAAAGGTCAGAAGCTTTCAGCTAAAAGAGCTGACAGAGAAGCTAAGGAAGGTGTTGTTATTGCCAAAACATCTGGCAACAAGAACAAAGGTATTGTAGTACGATTGAGCTGTGAAACAGACTTCGTTGCCAAAGGTGAGGGCTTCATCGAGCTTGCTGAATCTTTTGCTGATCTTGCACTTAAAGAACTTCCAAACAACAAGGAAGAGCTATTGGAGCTTGAAATTGATGGAATGACAGTTGCTAAGAAAGTTGAAGAGCAAACTGGTGTGATCGGAGAAAAGCTTGAGCTTTCTGATTATGCTAAAATTGAAACAGCAGCTGGCGAAGGTCAGGTTTTACCATACATTCATATGGGATACAAAGCTGGCGTTATCGTTGCTTTGAACAAAGAGGGAGGAGATTTTGAAGAAGCAGGTAAGAACGTAGCTATGCAAGTTGCAGCGATGCACCCAATCGCAGTAGATAAAGAAGGGGTTGACCAGAGTGTAGTAGAGAAAGAAATTGAGATCGGGATGGAGATCGCCCGTAAAGAAGGTAAGCCAGAGGAAATGCTTGAGAGAATTGCCCAGGGTAAACTCAACAAGTTCTTCAAGGAAAACACTTTGTTACACCAGGCTTATGTAAAAGCAGCTGGAAAAGAAAGCGTTGCTGAGTATTTGAAATCAATAAATCCGGAGTTAACGGTTACAGATTTCAAACACATTAAGCTAGGATAAAAAATAAAAAGCGGTTCGTTTTGAATCGCTTTTTTTTTGACCATATTTGTAGGCAACAAAATCATTCTTCGAAGTGACCGAAAAGATAAAGTATAAAAGAGTACTACTCAAGCTAAGCGGCGAGACACTAATGGGTGAGAAGTCCTTTGGCATTGACCCTGATAAACTAAAACATTATGCCAAAGAGATCGGCGCCATCGTAGACCTTGGTGTTGAAGTTGCGGTTGTAATCGGTGGAGGCAATATATTCAGAGGTCTTCAAGCGGATGATAGTGGCATTGAAAGGGTACAAGGAGACTATATGGGCATGTTGGCTACCGTTATTAACGGTATGGCTTTACAAAGTACTCTTGAAGCGCAAGGCGTATATTCTCGACTGGTTAGTGCTATTGAAATGAGAGAAGTTGCAGAGCCATACATTAGAAGAAGAGCCATCAGGCACCTGGAGAAAGGACGTGTTGTCATATTTTCAGGAGGCACAGGAAGCCCATACTTCACTACAGATTCTGCAGCTGCTTTGAGAGCAAGTGAAATAAATGCAGATGTCATTTTGAAAGGAACCAGAGTAGATGGTATTTACTCAGCTGATCCGGAGAAAGTTCCAGACGCAACGCTATATGATAAGATCAGCTTTAACGAAGTGATATCCAAGAATCTTAAGATTATGGATAAGACAGCCTTTACAATGTGCCACGAAAATGATATTCCCATCATCGTATTTAATATCAACAGGCACGGATTACTGAAAAGAGTCGTTGAAGGCGCTGAGGAAGGAACACTGGTAAATTAAAAAGCCCCACAATATTCATGTGAGGCCTTCTATATATTTTACAAATAAAGACGCGGAGAATTATGCATTCTCCTCAACGTCCATTACTTCCATATCTGCTTTATCATCACCAGGCAGATAATGTGCTTTGACCTTGTCTGCTATTTCCTCCATAAGCTCTGGATTATCTAACAAAAATTGTTTAGCCGACTCTCTACCCTGAGCTATTTTGGTGCCGTTATAACTGTACCAAGAGCCACTTTTTCCTACAATATCTAAATCTACACCGAGATCGATAATCTCGCCGGTTCGCGATATACCTTCCCCGTATATAAGATCAAATATTGCTGTTCTGAATGGCGGAGCCAATTTGTTTTTAACAATCTTCACCTTTGTTGGGCTTGCCACTATATTGCCTTCTTTGTCTTTAATGGCTGATCCGGATTTTCTAATATCCAATCTGATAGAAGAATAGAACTTAAGGGCATTACCACCAGTGGTTGTTTCAGGGTTACCAAACATAACACCGATTTTCTCACGCAGCTGGTTAATGAAAATGCAACAGCATCCAGTACGACCGATAACGGACGTTAGCTTTCTCAGAGCTTGTGACATTAAACGCGCTTGAAGACCCATTTTGGAGTCACCCATCTCTCCTTCAATTTCTGCACGTGGGGTAAGTGCAGCTACGGAGTCAATTACAATAATATCAATAGCTCCGGAGCGGATAAGGTGCTCTGCAATTTCTAATGCCTGCTCTCCATTATCTGGTTGAGAAATCAAGAGGTTTTCAGTATCTACACCAAGAGCTTCTGCATAGGTTTTGTCAAAAGCGTGCTCGGCATCAATAATTGCCGCAATTCCACCTTTGGCCTGACACTGTGCAATGGCATGAATAGCCAGGGTTGTCTTACCCGAAGATTCAGGCCCGTATATTTCAATAACACGGCCACGGGGAAACCCACCGATACCAAGTGCTATATCAAGACCCAAAGATCCTGTTGATATGGTATCAACATTAACGACCTGCTTGTCACCAAGCTTCATAATGGCGCCTTTGCCATATGTCTTTTCAACTTTATCGACAGCGAGGCTAAGTGCTTTTAATTTTGCTTCTCGCTCTTTAGATATACTTTCTTTACTCATTGTGTTATAGTTTCGCGTTAAAGATATTAATATATGATCAATCCTTTAATATGATCTTTCTTATTTGATGGCCTCTGCAGCACAAACATATTGCAGCGCCTGTTCTTTGTCTCCCTTTTCAAGCAAGCTCTTGGCAATTATCAATAACCTTTCTTTTGTTGAGCCACTGTCTTCATTTAAACTTTTAGCAAGAAGGTCCAGCTGGTCCCTGCTTGGCATTTTGGTGTTACTGGCCAGCTCAGCCAATTCCCAACCATTAAACAGGCTAGTCTCGAAAACTGTTTTTGGAAGTGCATCAAATCCAATACATACAGGTTGAACGGGTTGATAGATTTCAAATACGTTCTCTTTTTGTATGTGGGCATAATAGCTTCTTCCCATTCTCCCGACAGACTCAAGAGCCCTATTGTCAATTCTGAGTTTATCCTTCATATGAACGCTTTCGTCAACATGAATTTTTACAACATCGCAAATCACAAGGTTGGCTGCTCCTGGATTGCTTCCGAATACAAGTATATCCCTGACCGTGCACTCAAACTGCACGGGAGAACCCTTTACCCTTTTGGCCTTCACAAATTCTGAGTCAAGCCGCTTAAATCCACTCTTTTCAAACTCAGAAACAGAATGGTCAAAGCCAACCGAGCACAAACTCATCTGTCTGGCCATTTTGTAATCAATAATATTAATAACGCACTCTTTTGTTTCCCGGATATTTGTCAAGGTATCTTTGCATTCTTTTTGGCCCGGCTGAGGCTTACTCACGGAGAATATAAGAATAGGAGGCGAAGAGCTAATAGCATTAAAGAAGCTATAGGGCGCGAGGTTGTCAATACCATTGCCGTCCTGTGTAGATACAAGAGCAATAGGTCTTGGGGAAACAGCGCCGATAATAAGCTGGTGACGATCAACACTTGTCAAATCGTCCGGTGTGTAACTTTTATAATGCATAGCAAAGGATTTCTCGCTGTTCAACAAACAATTGCCACAATAATAATCTATTATTGAACCAAATGCTTAATCACGCTTTTTGTAAACAGAAAAACAGACATTATGGATAAGCGACGTATAAATATTTTAATAGCCCTATTGTTGATGGCGGCCTTATATTTTTTCATTTTAAGGTCTCCTGATCAGAAAAGTGGAAAAGCAGCACCCGACTTTCAAACACAATTGATCGATGGGCAGTCGTTTGAATTAAACCAATTGAAAGGCCATTATGTATTGCTTGACTTTTGGGCATCCTGGTGCGCTCCTTGTCGCAGGGAAAACCCCAAGTTGGTTCAATTATACAAGACATTTAATGGAAGGATCATTTGCAGATGCAGAAGGGTTTGAAGTTGTAAGCATTGCGCTTGAAAGAAATGACAAAACCTGGAAAAGAGCAGCAGAAAAGGATGGCTTTATTTGGCCTTACCAGATAGTTCAAGAAGCCAGAGTTGTATTGTTATCGTCACTGGCACAGAAGTACGCAGTTAGTGAGATACCCGCCAAGTTTCTGATCTCCCCTGAGGGGACAATCATTGGTGTAAACCAAAACTATGACGAGATTGGTAGCTTTTTGGAATCAAAGCTATCCGAAAGCTGACAAAATGTCTGTAAAACATGAATGGCAAAGGAATTGATGCATGATTAACATGCTAAGTAAAAATTAATCACAGTGGCAAAGAAGAATAAAGAAAACAAAGAAGAGGTAGAAACCTTGCAAGAAGACAATCAGCAAGATCAACTAGAGGCGCTTCAAGCGGAGCTTGATGAGTCTAAAGACAAATATCTGCGTTTATTTGCAGAGTTTGAGAACTTCAAAAAACGCAACACCAAAGAGCGTCTTGAGCTAATTAAGACAGCAGCACAAGATACTGTTGGGGCGATACTTCCAGTTCTCGATGACTTTGATCGTGCTAAGAAAAGTGCTGAAGATGACAGTACGAGCGAAACAATTAGTGAAGGTGTGTTGATGGTATATAACAAGCTATATAAGACGCTTGAAAATATTGGACTAAACCCAATGGAGTCCACCGGTGAGGTTTTTGATCCAGAATTCCATGAAGCCATTACAGAAATACCAGCCCCTAGTGAAGACATGAAAGGCAAAATCATCGATACAGTAGAAAAGGGCTATACTCTGAATGATAAGATTATAAGATTTGCAAAGGTTGTCGTCGGTAAGTAGGCCATAAAAAAAACCAAATGTCGAAAAGAGATTATTACGAAATATTAGGTGTTTCCAAGGGAGCAGACGCAAAGGAGATAAAAAAGGCCTACAGAAAGGTAGCCATTAAATATCACCCAGATAAAAACCCGGACAATAAAGAGGCCGAAGAAAAATTTAAAGAGGCAGCCGAAGCCTATGAGGTGCTAAGCAACGAGGACAAAAGAGCACGATATGATCGTTACGGTCATGCAGGCGTCGACCCTCAAGCCGGATTTGGTGGAGGTGGTCCTGGTGGTATGACAATGGAAGACATCTTCGCCAACTTCTCAGACATTTTTGGTGAATCAGGCAGTCCGTTTGAAAGTTTTTTTGGTGGTTCACGCAGCACGGGTAGACGACGTGGCCAGAAAGGCTCCAACCTTCGAATAAAAGTGGCGCTTACATTGGAGGAAATAGCCGATGGTGTTACCAAGAAAATTAAGGTTAAGAAGCAAAGCAGCTGTGAAACATGTTCTGGCACAGGAGCAAAGGATAGTGGCTCTGTGCAGACCTGTGGAACCTGTGGTGGCAGTGGATATGTAAGGCAGATCAAGTCTACCTTCCTGGGACAGATGCAAACCACAACCGTATGTCCTACATGTAACGGCTCTGGTCAGCAAATCACAAGCAAGTGTACCACATGCAAAGGGGAGGGCAGACATATGGCTGAAGAAACCATAGAAATTGACATTCCTGCAGGCGTTGAAGAGGGCATGCAACTATCGATGAGAGCAAAGGGTAATGCCGGCAAGAATGGTGGTCCATCAGGAGATCTTCTTATCATGATAGAAGAGAAGAAACACGAACACTTTTCTCGGGATGGACAGAACATTATGTACGACCTGTTTCTCAATTTTGCTGATGCAGCACTGGGTACCTCAGTGGAAGTTCCAACTCTTGGCAAACCGGTTAAGATAACCATTCCTCCAGGCACACCAGCTGGAAAGATTTTCCGACTACGCGCAAAAGGCCTACCCGTTGTACAGGGATATGGGCAAAAAGGAGATCAATTGATTAATGTTAATATCTGGACGCCAAAAACATTAAGTCCTGAAGAGCGAAAGCTTTTAGAAAGCATGCGCGAAATGGAAAACTTTAAGCCTCAGGAAGGTAAAAACCAAAAGGGCTTCTTCGCACGAATGAAAGATTTCTTTGAATAGGCAATGCACTCTAGCGCAATGCATTATCTTAGGAGCTTAAATGGATATAGTGCATGCGCTACCTTTTACTGATAACCGTATTGTTTGTTTCCTGCCAACAGGAACCATATTACTCTGAAGAGAGAGAGCTTAATCCTGAAGCATGGTCCACAGACGATGCTTTGATGTTTGACCTCACGGTAAATGATACCACCAGCATATTTAATATGGAGCTTCATCTTAAGCATACTACAGAATATGCGTATGAAAACATTTACTTGTTGGTTACTACGAATTTTCCGGATCGTGAACCCGCGGAAGAACGCCTCAATATTCAACTTGCTGAAAAGACAGGAAAGTGGATTGGCAATTGCCGGTCAGAAGATTGCAGCTTGAAAGTCTACTTACTGGACCAGTTTCGATTCCCTTCTACAGGAGATTACAGTTTTCAAATAAAACAACACACAAGAGATAAAAACCTTAAAGGCATTTCGGCCATGAAATTCATAATTAATAAAAATGAAGAATAGAAAACATCAAATTTTATTGACACTAATCCTATTTGTATTCTGCTCCGGCGCATCACTTTTGGCACAAAACAAAATGTTGGGACTTGAGCTTCAGGCATATCCTACGGGCTTCATTCCGGGAGTTTCACTGGATGCACCAATAGGAAACAAGTCTTTTGTACATATAAAGCTGGGCGCAAATATATTTGATCACAGAGACCTCGGTGTTCAAATGGAAGAAACAGGAAGTGGTTATGGATTTACATTGGGTTATAGAAGGTTCTTTAACGAAAGTCTAAGCAAATGGAGGTTAGGTGTCAAAACGGATCTCTGGTTTAATAAAGTTGATTGGATGGATGTAGATGAAAACGATCTACCCACCAGTGGTGAAACAGACATCACCGTTCTGCAGCCCACCGCAGAACTATCGTATGTTATTAACAAGTCAAACTGGATTATCTCTCCTTCAATAGCCTTTGGCCTTGAGTGGAATGTCAAGACAGACGGCGAACCAACAGGAGAGGGACCTATATTATTAGTGGGAATTCAAGTTGCCAGAAAACTGTAAGGGATGTATGTTAACCGGTATATAAAGTGGAGCATAATATTAAAGTTTGCCTGGATAAACCTGATCATCTTTTTGATATGGGATAGTCTTGTACTATTCATTATCCACTATCTAGAACACCAAGGCTTTAACCCCCACATTCCATTTCTACCCCTTAGCACTATTGGTATTGCTGTGGCCTTCTATTTGGGCTTTAAGAACAATGCAGCATATGATCGTTTTTGGGAGGCAAGAAAGATCTGGGGAGGAATAGTCAACTATAGCAGAACATGGAGCAATCAGGTGCTTAGTTTTGTGAGCAACCACAGGGCCAACGAGCCTGCTTCTGAGGAAGGGCTTAAAGAAACCCACAAGACCCTAATATATCGGCATATTGCCTGGATTAATGCGCTAAGGCTTCATTTGCGCAAACCCAACCCCAATGCCATCAAGATGAATAAGATTGTCAAAAAGACAATGACCATTGATGCACCAGAAGACAACCACTGGCGTGATGAAGTATTTGCACTATTACCGCCAGGTGAGTGTAGTGAGCTCTATCCGGTGGTTAACAAGCCGACTCAGATTCTTAGAAAGCAGGGGGAAGAGTTGAGGGTGTTAATGGAAGAAAAAGGACATATCGATGACTTCCGACATATGGAGATGATGAGAGTTCTTGAAGAGTTTTATAACCTACAGGGGAAGTGTGAACGTATTAAGAACACACCGTTTCCTAGGCAGTATGGCTTTTTCAGTCTTTTATTTACATGGATTTTTATATTGCTTCTGCCCTTCGGTATGTTGGGGGAGTTTTCAAAAATGGGTCACCATATGGAGTGGCTAGCCATACCTTTCTGCGTTTTGATATCATGGATTTATATAACCATGGAGCTGATCGGTGACAATAGCGAAGACCCCTTTGAGGGCTTTGTTAACGATGTGCCCATGACAGCAATTTGCAGGGCCATAGAGATAGACCTGCGTGAAATGTTGGGAGAAAAAGACCTTCCAGAAAAAGTACTTCCTAAGGAAGGGGTCTTGATGTAAGCTTAGGCTTTGTTCTTATGAGTGCCGTCACAATAAGGAAGCTTGGATGAAGCGCCACACCTGCAGAATGCCGTTCTGGGTGATTCAACTGCTTTTTCTTCACCAGACTCGGATAGCGTAAAGCCCCCATGTACAATTAAAGGACCATTGTTTATGAGTTCTATTTTAGAAGCTGGAGCCACAGCAGTGTTTTCTTTTGAATTGTCATAATAACTTAGGGCGCCAGATGGGCATTTGTCTATAGTGTTCTTAAGCTGCTCCGTAGTTACTGTTTCAAGCTGAATCCAAGGGCGCTCTTTGGGTTTGAAGGTTTGAGGTAGGCCTCTGACACAGTTGCCAGAATGTATGCATTTGTCAGCTTTCCAAACCACTGTTATTTCACCGTTAGAATATTCTTTGTTGTCCATTTTCAAGAGTTTCTCTCAAGTTAAGACCTTTCTTGAAATGAAAACAGACATAGACGAGATTTATCTTCCATTTCTATTTTTCTCTCATATTTGAACCCTAACTTTTTAAGGAGAGAGATAGATGCTATATTTTCTTGTAAACTTATGGCGTGGATGCAATTATAACCAAGAACATTGCAAGCATATTCAAGAACCATTTTACTTGACTGGTAAGCAAGGCCCTTGCCCCTATATTGACTAAGAAAGCCAAATCCCAGGTCGGGATTCTCAAGATAATCACGCTTTACCAAGCCACAGACTCCTAGTTTTCTTCCAGAGTTATCCTCTACTACATACATACCATAGCCATGGTCTTCATAGGATGGTGACATCTTCTTCGTGATAAATGCTTCTGCATCTGCAAGCTCTCTTATGCCACGATCACCTATAAATTCGAGATATGCGGGTTCATTCATCAACTTATATAAAAAAGCTGCATCACCGCGGTCAGCAGTGTGCAGCTTTAATGTATCTGATGATATTACGACCTTTCTAGAGCTCAAACTTGATACCTTGAGCTAACGGGACTTCGGTGCTATAGTTAATTGTATTGGTTTGCCTTCTCATATATGCCTTCCAGGCATCAGAACCAGACTCTCTTCCGCCACCTGTTTCCTTTTCACCACCAAATGCACCACCGATTTCTGCACCACTTGTACCGATATTGACATTAGCAATACCACAGTCAGAACCAGCTGCCGAAAGGAACAGTTCTGATTCACGAATGTTTGTTGTCATGATCGCAGATGAAAGACCCTGAGGAACATTGTTTTGAATTGCAATTGCGTTTTCAACAGATCCAGAGTATTTCATTAAGTATAAGATTGGAGCAAAAGTCTCGTGTTGTGCTATAGCGATATCTGCATCAACCTCTGCAATGCAAGGCTTTACATAACATCCACTTTCATATGCCTTCCCTTTAAGAACACCTCCTGAGACGGCAAACTTGCCACCTTGTTTTTTGATCTCACTGATTGTATGCAGGTAACTATCTACAGCATCGGTATCGATAAGAGGCCCCATGTGATTTTTTGAATCAAGAGGGTTGCCTATTTTAATTTGTCTGTAAGCACGGACAAGCTTTTTGCGTACATCATTATACATTGATTCATGTACAATTAGACGTCTTGTTGATGTACATCTCTGGCCACATGTACCTACAGCACCAAAAACAGCTCCAGTGAGAGCCACGCTTAAGTCCGCGGTTGGCGTAACTATGATAGCATTGTTTCCACCAAGCTCAAGGATACATTTTCCAAATCGTTCGGCAACGCGCGCACCTACAATTCTTCCCATTCGTGTACTTCCTGTTGCAGAAATCAAACTTACACGGCTATCACCGGTCATAAGTTCTCCTATTTTGTAATCACCCGTTACTATTGAAGAGACACCTTCAGGAATTTTATTAGCCTTCAATACGTTTTTTAGTATGTTGTGGCACGCGACAGAACATAAAGGTGTTTTTTCACTTCCTTTCCATACACAAACATTACCGCATGCCAAAGCTATCACGGCATTCCATGCCCATACCGCTACAGGGAAGTTAAATGCAGAGATGATTCCAACAATACCAAGTGGATGCCATTGCTCATACATTCTGTGTTGAGGTCTTTCACTGTGCATTGTCAAACCATAAAGCTGTCTGGATAGACCAACTGCAAAATCACAGATGTCTATCATCTCTTGCACTTCTCCATAACCTTCTTGAAGTGATTTACCCATTTCAAAAGAAACCAGTTTTCCCAATGCGTCTTTGTTAGCTCTCAGGGCGTCACCATATTGTCTAACGATTTCACCACGCTTGGGAGCAGGTACAGACCTCCAGTATTCGAAGGCCTTCTGGGCTGTTTTGATTACTTTTTCATATTCAGAATTGCTAGTGGCTTTTACACTACCAATAAAGCGGCCATCCACAGGAGAAAAAGAGTCAAATTTGTCCTTGGTTCCTTTGAAAGACTTTAAACCTGTCGATGTTCCTTCGTTAAGCTTTTTAAGCTTCAATTTTTTTAAAAATGTGGTATTCATTTGATATGTCTATTTGATGCTGCAAAACTATAAAAATCATTAGCCTTTTTGCCATTTTGGCATAATTCCCTGCTTGGTACAATATGTGACGTAAAAAGACGTCGATTAGTATATCTATTTAATACAATACGAGCAAATGCATGGATGAATCCCTATCTTCGCGGTGCTCAAACAATTAGAGAAATATGTTTAATGTTTTAAAGAAGGTTTTTGGAACCAAGTATGATAAAGATGTAAAGAAGATACAGCCTTATGTTGACGAAACGAACGCGTATTTTGAGGCGTATCAGGAGCTGAGCAACGATGAATTGAGGAACAAGACCCTGGAATTCAGGTCTCGTATAGCAGAATATTTGGCAGATATAGATGCATCGATCACAAAGGTTGATGAATTATCCCGCACCGAAGAAGATCTGGCGTTGAGAGAAGACCTTTACAAAGAGGTTGATGAACTGAAAAAAGATCGAGACAGCAAGCTTGAGGAGATATTATTGGATATCCTTCCAGAAGCCTTTGCAGTAGTCAAGGAGACAGCTAATAGATTTACCAACAATCAGGAAATTGTTGTAACCGCAACAGATCACGATAGAGACCTGGCGGCAGAGAATGATTATGTACGCATTGAAGGCGATAAGGCTATTTGGAAAAACAGCTGGGTTGCTGCAGGAGGAGAGATAACCTGGAATATGGTGCACTATGATGTGCAACTTATAGGTGGCTATGTGCTGCATTCGGGTACTATTGCAGAGATGCAGACCGGTGAAGGTAAAACATTGGTTGCCACATTGCCGGCTTACCTAAACGGACTTACAGGACTGGGTGTGCATGTCATTACTGTGAATGACTATCTGGCGAGAAGGGACAGCGAATGGGTTGGACCCATTTTCGAGTTTTTATTCCTGACAGTAGATTGTATTGACAAATATCAGCCGCACTCTGAACAGCGATCGGCTGCATATAGATGTGACATAACTTATGGTACAAACAACGAGTTTGGTTTTGATTACCTAAGGGACAACATGGTGCGTTCACAGGAGGAGCGTGTTCAAGCCAAACACCATTTTGCAATGATCGATGAGGTGGATTCAGTTTTGATTGATGACGCGAGAACACCTTTGATTATTTCTGGTCCGGTTACAGAAGGAACAGAGGAGCAAGAATATCAGGCCCTTAAGCCAAAGGTCGAAAGACTGATTTCTGCACAGAGAAAAATGGCGACAGAATATCTGGCAAGTGCTAAGAAGTTATTTGCTGCTGGTAACACAGGATTTGATGAAGACGATGCCGGAATGGCACTACTAAGGGCATACCGTTCATTACCAAAATACAGACCACTAATTAAGTTTCTTAGTCAAGATGGAGTAAAGGCTGTATTACAGAAGGCGGAGAACTATTACATGCAGGAGCAGAGTAAAAACATGCACATTGTAGATGAGCCATTACTGTTTACAATTGACGAGAAGAACAGAAGCGTTGAACTCACAGATCGTGGAACAGAGTATCTTTCAAAGGGAGAGAATGACATCAAGTTCTTTATCATGCCTGATATTGCGAGCGAGATGCAAGCCTTGGAAGAAAAGGCGACAGAAGAGGGTCTTGATGTATCGGAACAAAAAGCCAGCCTTATTCAAGACTACTCTATTAAGTCAAGAAGGCTGCATGCGGTTAGCCAACTTTTAAAAGCATATACCTTATTTGAAAAAGAAGAGGAGTATGTTGTTATTGATGGCCAGGTAAAGATCGTAGATGAGCAAACCGGTAGAATGATGGAGGGGCGTAGATATTCTGACGGACTCCACCAGGCACTAGAGGCTAAAGAAAATGTAAAAGTAGGCGACATCACCCAAACATACGCAACGATCACACTTCAGAACTACTTCAGAATGTTCCATAAACTATCCGGAATGACGGGTACTGCGGAAACAGAGGCAGGAGAATTTTGGGAGATTTACAAACTGGATGTTGTTGTAATTCCAACAAACAGACCGATTGTCAGGGATGACAAAGAGGACCTTGTGTACAAAACCGAGCGTGAGAAATTCAACGCTGTGATGAATGAGATTACACGGCTAACCTCCGCAGGAAGACCGGTTCTCGTTGGTACCACTACCGTAGACATATCCGAGAAGCTTTCTAGAATGCTTAAGCTTAAAGGAATTAGCCATAACGTCCTTAATGCCAAGCAGCACCAGAGAGAAGCTGAAATTGTTGCCATGGCTGGTAAGCCCTCTAACGTAACGATCGCAACCAACATGGCTGGTAGAGGAACAGACATCAAGCTTAGCAACGAAGTTAAGGAAGCGGGCGGTCTGGCGATTATCGCTACGGAACGTCATGATTCAAGGCGTGTCGACAGACAGTTGCGCGGTCGTTCTGGAAGACAAGGGGACCCGGGTTCTTCTCAGTTTTATGTTTCACTTGAAGACAAACTGATGCGTTTGTTTAACTCTGACCGGATTGTCAAAATAATGGACAAACTGGGCCACGAAGAGGGTGAGGTTATTCAGCACTCCATGATCACAAAGTCAATAGAGAGAGCGCAGAAAAAGGTAGAGGAGAATAACTTCGGAATTAGAAAAAGGTTGCTCGAATACGATGATGTGATGAACATTCAACGTAGTGCAATTTATAATAAACGTAATAATGCGCTTTCAGGAGACAGGCTATCGGTTGACCTATACAACATGATCATGTCTCTAACCGAAAGTCTTGTGGATGACCACAAAGCCGTAGGGGATTACAACTCATTTAAAAATGATTGTCTTAGGGTGCTTTCTGTCGAGCCCAACATTGATGAGGTAAGTTTTAACGAAGGTAATGTAAACGAACTTGTGGATCAGTTTCAAAGACAGGTTCTGGGTTCTTATGAACTGAAGTCAGATAGGGTTTCTGAAATGCTACTTCCCATTATTAAAAATGTCTATGAAAACGAGGGCCACAAGTATAAGAGAATTGTGGTTCCTTATGTTTCTTCTTCACGTGAGACGCCTTTGGCCATTACCGCTGACCTTAAGAAAGCAGTGGATACTGAAGGGAAGTCAATAATGAAGGATATCGAAAAGGCCGTAACATTGGCGTTGATAGATGAAAACTGGAAAGAACACTTACGTTCAATGGACGAACTTAAGGATTCTGTTCAGTCTGCATCTTTTGAGCAGAAAGATCCACTTGTTATCTATAAGATGGAAGCATATTCCTCATTTGAGCAACTTGTCTATAGAATAAACTACGATGTAATTTCGTATCTTATGGGTGGTAAGTTGATGATTGCGGCTCCGGAAGATGTTAGAGAGGCAAAATCAAGCAAAACTGATTTTCGTAAGATGAGAGCGAATCGTGCAGAGGAAGCTCGTAGGCGTGCTGCAGCAATGGCTGGTAGAGAGGAAAGAGCAAAGCCCGAGACCTTCAAACGGACCGAGAAGAAAGTAAGAAGAAACGATCCGTGTCCATGTGGAAGCGGGAAAAAATACAAACACTGTCATGGCAAATAATCGTATAGTTCATATTGTGCGGGGTGCAATTGTGTTACTGATTATATGTTGGTCTATAGGAACTACACAGGCCCAAGTAAACATCGTTGAAGAAAAGCCGATTTCTGAAATCATGGATATGTATGTCAGAAACAACTTCAATACACCGATGGTAAGAGCATGGCGTATACAAATTATAACGACCAACAATAGGGCCCTGATGGAAGATTCTATCAAAGAGTTCGAAGAGCTGTATCCTGATATAAAATACAAATGGCAGCATAACCCACCATACTATCAGGTGCGTATTGGGGCTTATGAAAAAAGACAGGACCTGGAGGCATTTCTGTTAAAACTTAAAGAAGACTTTCCTGCTGCTATTCCTGTACAAGACGACATTGAAAAAACCGAAATCATATTTAATTAATGTCTAAAAGAAGAAGGGCCGCTACATTTGATTGGATATTGGCAAGTGTCTTTCTTAGTATTGTTGTAATTGGCTGGCTCATGCTTTATGCCAGCAGTTATGAGGGATCAGGATTTTGGTTTGACTTATCTTCTCCTATAGGTAGACAAACAATTTGGTTAGGTATATCCGCACTGGCTTTTATAGCTGTGATGAACATCGATTGGCGGATTTGGAATTCTCTGTCCTATGTGTTTTATGCAATAGGGATTATTGCTCTTGTTCTTGTACTTTTCTTTGGTAAGGAAGTCAAGGGCGCTAGTTCTTGGTTTAACATAATGGGCTTTTCTTTGCAACCTTCAGAATTTGTAAAAATATCAACTGCACTGGCTGTTTCCTCATTTCTTTCCAAACCGGGCTTAAACCTGGATTCAAGGAAAGACATTTTGGTTTCCATGCTACTTTTTGTCGTCCCATCATTTTTGATTTTTGTCCAGCCAGACGCAGGTACAGCACTTATTTATCTCGCTTTTCTAATGCCTCTTTTCAGGGCGGGCTTAAACGCTACATTATATATTATTGGTCTTTCTCTGACCTTCATATTCATCGGTTCTCTTCTATGGACACCTTTTGTTATGTTAATGATTATCCTGATTGGCGCTTATGCCTTTCTGTCGATGAATACCGATTATAAAAGGCTTTCAATCAGTGTTGTCGTGTTACTATCCTTATTATGTTTATCCAGTTATCGATTCATTGATTATGGTCTCTTGTTGGCTGCGCTTTTACTGGCGGGAATAGTCTTTTTCGTAGTACTGCTGCGCAAAGGAAAATATAGAGAACTCGTTTTAGCCTCTGGATTAACACTGTTTTCGATTGCATTATCTTTTGCTACCCAGTGGTCGTTTGACAACCTATTAAAACCCCATCAGCAGGTACGAATTAATGTGTGGTTAAAACCACATTTGTGTGACCCCAAGGAAGAACTCTATAATTTGATTCAGTCAAAAACAGCTATTGGGTCCGGAGGGTTTAGTGGCAAGGGATTTTTAAATGGGTCAATGACCAAACTCAATTACGTTCCAGAACAAAACACGGATTTTGTCTTTAGTATACTTGGTGAGGAGCAGGGCTTTATTGGTTCAATTAGCCTCATTGCCTTGTTTACTGTAATGCTGTTCAGGTTCAGTATAGTGGCCGAAAGATCCAACTACCCATTCATACGATACTTTACATACGGTGTTGCTGGAATTATCTTTTTGCACTTCTTCATAAATATTGCCATGACCATGGGGTTAATGCCTGTAATTGGTATCCCTTTACCACTCATAAGCAAAGGTGGTTCCTCATTATTGGCTTTTACAATCATGATAGCAATGGTTCTGAAGATGGATCTGGCAAGAACGAGATATTAAAGGCCAGACAAAATGACACAACAAACAAAACAAAGCAGCCAAGGTGTCAGCAAAATACGGTTGGATTATAATTTGATCATGTGTAAATGAATAAAGATAAATTATGACATACGATAACTTTACAATAAAAGCACAAGAGGCCATTATAAAAGGTCAGGAGATTGCCAGAAACCTCGACCAACAGCAGGTCGATACATCTCATGTGCTGAGAGGAATGACGGATGTTGACGATCAGGTAATGTCCTTTCTCTGTCAAAAAATGGATATTTCCTTTTCTGTTTTAACGAAGCAACTTGATGAACTGATAAAAAAATATCCTAAAGTTGAGGGCAGTGACAAGCAATACCTTACCAATGATGCAAACGCGGCGTTAAAAAGAGCGAAAGACCTTCTAAAGGATTTTGGTGACGAGTTTATTTCTCTGGAACTTATCTTTTTGGGAATACTGAAAGGAAAGGACAAAACATCTCAGTTACTCAAAGACCTGGGAGCCACAGAAAAATTACTCAAAGCAGCAATTGAAGAATTGAGAAAAGGGCGAAATGTAAATACGCAACACGCAGATAGCGAATATAACGCATTGAAGAAGTATGCCATCGACCTAAACGAAAGAGCGGAGACAGGTAAACTAGATCCTATAGTTGGAAGGGATGAGGAGATCAGAAGAATGTTGCACATTCTTTCTCGCAGAAAGAAAAACAACCCAATCTTAGTAGGTGATGCGGGTGTAGGTAAGACAGCAATCGTGGAGGGTATTGCATGGAGGATTGTAAAACAAGACGTTCCCGAGAACCTTCAGTCAAAGAAGATATTTGCATTAGATATTGCTGCGCTTATCGCAGGAGCAAAATTTAAAGGGGAGTTTGAGGAGCGACTCAAAGCCGTTATCAAGGAAGTAAATGCTTCGGATGGGCAGGTTATTTTATTTATTGACGAGATCCACACGCTCATCGGAGCAGGGGGAGGCAATGGCGCCATGGACGCAGCCAATATTCTAAAGCCGGCACTAGCCAGAGGTGAGTTAAGAACCATAGGAGCCACGACCCTTGACGAATACCAGAAGTACTTTGAAAAAGACAAGGCACTGGTCAGAAGGTTTCAAACTGTATATATAGATGAACCTAGTATCGAAGACACTATTTCGATCTTGCGTGGTATTCAGGATAAATATGAGAGCTACCACAAGATTGAGATTCTGGATGAGGCTTTAATCTCTGCGGTTGAACTATCACATAGATATATAACCGAACGGAAGTTGCCTGATAAGGCGATTGACCTTATTGATGAGGCCGCTGCCAAAATGCGACTTGAACTAGACTCTGTTCCGGAGGAAATAGATGAGATGGACAGGAAGCTGAGACAGTTGGAGATTGAACGCGAAGCTATCAAGAGGGAGAAAGATGAAAAGAAGCTCAAGGCTATAAATGCACAGATTGCAAACACAAAGGAGAAGTTAGATTCTTTGAGTGCAAGCTGGCAGAACGAAAAAGAAATAGTAGATCAAGTCTCTGTAATCAAGACACGGATCGAGGAGTTGGAGTATGAAGCTGAAAAGGCCGAGAGAGACAGCGACTTTGAACGTGTGGCCAGGATACGCTACGGAGAGCTCAAAGAACAAGAGGCAATGCTTAAGGCAGCAGAGGACAAACTGGAGGGTTTATCCGAAGAATCCAGATTCACAAATGAAGAGGTGACCGCTAATGATATTGCTGAAGTTGTAGCAAGGTGGACCGGAATACCGGTTTCTAAAATGATGCAGAGTGAAAAAGAAAAGTTGCTTAAGCTTGAAGACGAAATAGGTGAGCGATTAATAGGACAGACCGAAGCGGTTGTTGCCGTCTCGGATGCTATACGACGAAGTCGTTCAGGCTTGTCAGACCCCAATAAGCCAATAGGCTCATTCATTTTTCTTGGACCTACAGGGGTTGGTAAGACGGAGCTGGCCAAGACATTGGCGGAAGTCTTATTTGATGATGAACGCGCGATTACACGTATTGACATGAGTGAATACCAGGAAAAGCATTCTGTTTCCCGACTTGTCGGGGCGCCTCCGGGATATGTTGGTTACGACGAAGGAGGTCAATTGACAGAGGCGGTTAGACGTAGGCCATATTCAATCATATTGCTCGATGAGATTGAAAAGGCACACCCTGACACCTTCAACATTCTACTTCAGGTGCTGGATGATGGAAGGCTAACGGACAATAAAGGACGTGTTGCCAACTTCAAGAATACCATTATAATCATGACTTCAAACATGGGTTCGCAGGTGATACTTGAAAACTTTGAAGATCTTGAGGCGGTTGGAAACGAGCATCAGGCAGATATCATTGAGACGACCAAGCTGGAGGTTTTTGAGTTATTGAAAAACAACTTAAGACCGGAATTCCTGAATAGAATCGATGAGCAGATCATGTTTTTACCTCTGACAAAAGCAGAGATCAAAAAAATCGCTGGCCTACTCTTGAAAAGAGTACGCAAGAACCTGGCCGCTCAGGAAATAGGAATTGAGTTCTCGGAATCAGCTATGGACTTATTGGCAGAGCTGGGCTATGAGCCGGAGTTTGGAGCCAGACCACTTAAAAGAGTTATCCAAAGAGAGATCATCAATGAACTTTCCAAGGAAGTACTGGCCGGAAACTATTCTGCAGGAGATACAGTATATGTAGGAACTGACGTAAAAGGCTTTACCTTCACTGAAAGTCCAAATGACTCTAAGGACAAACCGGCAACAGAGAAGAAAAAGAAATCAAACACGGCTGACAAACTGAAAAAAGCAGCTGACGACGTGCAAAAAGCCGTCGACGATATCGAATCTGAAGATGTCGAAGAATAGTTATCGCGGGTTTTCAATTTTCGATAAATTAGCGTTCTAATCGAAAGAACGAATGCCAAAATCACTAGAGATCACTTCAGGCCATCTGCGCCTGAGTGATATATATGAATGCATTGAAAACCCTTGTCACTTAGAAATAAGTTCTGAGGTAATTCAGAAAGTTAAGGCCAACAGATCCTTTCTGGAAAGCGTTATCAAGGAAGATCAAAAACCTGTTTACGGCGTCAACACGGGCTTTGGTTCCTTGTGTGATCACCGCATATCCGAGGATCAAGTAGAACAACTGCAATACAACCTAATTGTATCTCATGCATGTGGACAAGGCGATCTTGTTCCCTATGAAATATGCAAGCTTATAGTTTTACTTAAAATCAAAAACCTTGCTTTTGCAAAAAGCGGCGTACGACCAGAGCTTATTGAGCGACTGGTATTCCTATATAATAATGACATAATACCCGTTATATACCAACTAGGGTCTCTGGGTGCTTCTGGCGACTTGGCTCCTCTGGCACACATGAGCCTTGTTCTGTTAGGTAAAGGAGAGGTGTGGAGAGATGGAGAGAGACTTGATGCGTCTGAAGTACTTACACAATTTGGAGTTGAGCCTCTGCGCCTTGCTGCCAAAGAAGGCCTGGCGCTTATTAATGGTACTCAGTTTTCATTGGCATATGCCCTTTGGTCTTGCTACCATGCAGAAAGGGAAATGAGGTGGTCCAATGTTATTGCTTCATTATCACTTGAAGCATTTAGGTGTTCAAAGGATCCATTTGATGAGGAGCTGAATGCCTTGCGTAATCAAAACGGACAAATCCATGTAGCAAAGGAGATTAGAGAACTTTGTGAAGGAAGTGAAATTCTTGAAGCCAAGTATAACACAGTTCAGGATCCGTACTCTTTTCGTTGTGTGCCCCAGGTACACGGCGCCAGCTTTGATGCGATTGAATATGTTAAGAATATTGTTGAAAGGGAGATTAATGCAGTCACCGACAACCCTAACGTATTAGACACATCTGGTCGAATACTTTCCGGGGGAAACTTCCATGCACAGCCACTTGCCCTTGCAATGGATCACTTGGCCATCGCATTATCAGAGTTGGCAAGCATTTCAGAAAGACGCACTTTCAAACTTGTAAGCGGGTTAAGGGACCTTCCGGATTATTTAACCAAAGAACCAGGCCTCAATTCGGGATTAATGATTCCTCAGTACACGGCCGCGTCCATAGTCAGCCAAAACAAGCAACTGGCCTTCTCCGGCATCTGTAGATTCAATTAGTTCCAGTAAAGGGCAAGAGGACCACGTAAGTATGGCCGCAAATGCAGGAACAAGAAACTACCGGATTGTTAACAACGTATATAGTGTTCTTGCAATTGAGCTAATGGTAGCCACACAGGCTCTTGAATTTAATAAGCTATCCAGTAGCGCATCATTAAATAGAGTGCGTCAGGACTTAAGGAGTTCCTTACCAGCCTTGGAAAGTGATCGTGTATTGAATACAGATATAAATATCTGCAAGGCGTTCATTAGAGACAACAGTTATTAATCCTTGTTTAGAATTCTTACTTCTCTTTGAGGGAAAGGAATAGAAACATTATTCTCTCTAAACAGACGGTCAACCTCAAGTCGAACCTCGCTTCGCACATCTTCAATCAACATATATTCTTTGGAGAAGAAGTATAAGGTAAAGTCCAAAGAGGAGTTTCCAAAAGAATTAAACCGGACGAAAGGTTTTGGCTTGTCCAGAACCTGAGGAATGTTTTCGACGGCTTTAACAAGAAGGCTTTTGACCAATGCTGTATCTGAACCATAAGCCACCCCTACGTCTATATCGAAACGAATGTTGTTGTCAAAGTGTGTCCAGTTGATTACCTTCTCATTAACCAAAAGGTGGTTGGGCACAACCATGCTTACATTCTGTCGGGTGTGAAGAATCGATGAACGCAAGCCTATTTTTTGAACTTCACCAACGGTTCCATCAAATTCAAGAATATCACCAACAGACACGGTTCTTTCAAATAGTAACACAATACCTGAAATGAAATCATTGAAGGTTTGTTGCAGTCCCAATCCAATACCCACCAAGAGCGCCGCAGCACCACCCAGTAACAGCGTCATACTGATCCCGATGACACTTAGAGCCGAGATAATGGCGAAAATATAAATGAGGTATTTGATAAGTTGATTAATGGCAAACTGAGATCCTACATCAATTTGTCTTTTTTCATACACCTTTAGAAGAACCAAATGGATCAATGCCCAGATAATCAATTGAGCAACCAGTATTACCAGCCCAGCTTCAAAAAAGTTAGAGAGCATAAAGCGAATGGGCTCTGCATCCTCTTTGTTAGATAATGTCATTTCGTGAAACTGGATGTCAAGTCCGAAATTTCTGATTATATAAATGATCACGATGAGGTAGAAGACATATTGAACTGTCTTTCTAGCCTTAGAACTAACCTGGGGTTTGTTCAGATAGTCAGGAGTGTTTTTAGGATAGAAGTAGTCTATGAACAGGTTGTTGATGGCCCAATCAAGAAGTTGAGCCAGTTGCCAGAAGAATAAGGCCTTTAATACGGTTAACAATCCGAGCTGATAGTTCTCAGTAAGATTAAAGCTATAGTCCAGCTTTAATGTGCTTATAATAACTATAAACGTTAAAAACAAAAAGAGCCAACGCAAGACCCGCCATATCTTCGATCTGTTTTTGTCGGAAACCTGGATATTCTGTTGGAGCTTAGGAGCAAAATACCTTACCCCCAGCCTGTAAAGGTATATCACCAGGCCAAGCGATAAGAGCGTAGCAAGCAACTCCATCAGGGTTATAGCTCTGGAACCTAGAGAAAACAGCTGGATATTCAGGATTTCTTCCATTTCGTTTACCGGATATTAACCTTGAATATACAAGATGTATTTTTCATTGAAATATTCTTCTTCAAAATAATCAGCGATGGCATATTGCTCAACTGCATGATATTTACTCACTTCTTTTATTTCCTCATGCAGGTCTCCACCTTTTAGAGCGATGATACCATTTGGAATTGTATTGATGTGATGGTTGGACACAAGCGGCAAACTTAAAGGGAGTAGTCGATCTAAGCGCGTAACTGCTCTAGCAGTAACAAAGTCAAACTTATGCTTTAACTCTTCAGCACGCTTATGCATGGCTGCTACATTTTTTAAACCAAGCGCACTGGCAACCTCTTTGACAACAGATATCTTTTTTGCTTTGCCATCGATCAGAAGGAAGTTTACTTCGGGGTTCATTATTGCAAGAGGAATTCCGGGAAAACCTCCACCTGTTCCTAAGTCCAAAACGGAAGTGCCTGGCTTGAAGTTGATAAACTTGTGGATGGATAGGCTGTGTAACACATGATGCAGATATATGGCATCAATATCTTTTCTGGAAACAACATTTACTTTTTGATTCCACTCTTTGTAAAGAGCCTCGAGAGAACCTAATTGGTCTTCTTGTAAATTGGATAGATCTGGAAAGTATTTTTTTATAAGTTCAAAAGCCATTTACCATTTGTTTTTTTGGGGAACGAATACGGCAAAGGCAAATATAACATAGTATAGCACCAGAGCCATGTCAAAGAAAAGAAAACCGAAGGACCCAAATCGTGTGTCCAGTATTTTTGATAGACGAAAATAAGCGGCAAAGAGAAATGCCATTCGCAGCATATACAGCTGAAGCGCCAGGAGCCATAGACCTGACCCGATCAGGGCCATTAGACAGATATAAAACAAGTTATGGCTCAAACTAAAAAGCCCAAGTCGTATTTTATCTGTAAGCCGATATTTATGTGAGGTACTATAATGTCTTAGCTTTTGTTTGAAATAAGAAGACCAACTCTCAGGAGGCGTACTGAAAACCCATGCCTTCTTGTCAATACAAATACTGATCTTTTGCTTTTCTGACATTTTATTGATTGTGAGGTCATCATCACCGGAAGCCAGATCAGCATGATCTAGCAGGGCCTCTCTGGACAACACGTTCGAACGATACAGCAGGTTACGACCTACACCCATGTAAGCCCATCCATTTACTGCAAATGAAAGATATTGTATCGCAGTTATAAAGCTTTCATAGTTCGCCCACTTTGCCAGTAAGGATGAAGAAGAGCTAACTATAGGACTATAGCCGAGAACGATATCACTCGCTTCTTTTTCCAACACATTTAACATTGAAGAAGCCCAGTATTCTGAAGCAGGAAAACAATCATCATCTGTGAGAAGTAAGTGGCCACCAGACACAAAACTCAAGGATTCAGCGAGAGCAAATTTTTTCCCTTTTTTATCTGTTGGGAGATGCTTCCACTTAACATGAGGATGTCGTCCTTCTGTTGACGACTTAATAATACCCTTTTCGGTATTATCTATATAGTGTATAGCAAGCCTGGCCTGCTTTTGAGACATCAATGCCTTGATTTGATTTGATATATCTGGGTGCAATTGATTACTGCATATGACAAGGGACATATCTGCATTTTCGTTGCCAGAACCAGTGATGGAGCTAGAGGAATGCTTTATGAGTTTGGTAAACAGAAATTGCCAGTAATAAAACTGAACAAAAAGACATATGATTATCAGAATTGTAAAGAGCTTGACCAAACACATGATTTTTTAAAGCGGATGGGGCCGATGTCGCCATTTTTCTGTTAAAAAGCTGATTCCTAGTTAATTTTGGTAGACTTTGGCCAAATAATTGTAATTATTTATTGGTTAACCAAATATATATTAAGTATTTTTTTAATGTGTTTTTGGGGCCCTTAAAGGATTCAAGATGAGAAAATTCAATCTAATTACCATATTTTCCTTATTGCTATCTATTAGCCATGCTCAGATGCTGATTAATGGAGAGCAGCGATTTGGGAACGAATGGATAGAATATGGAACCTCATATCTAAAGTTTTCCATCCTACAAAACGGCATTTACAAAGTAGAATACCAAGATCTTGTAGATCAAGGCTTTCCTTCCGGCTTTGAGGGTTCAGAGCTTCAGATGATAAGTGGTGGAGAAGAACTGCCCATACTTACAAGCAATGAAGGAGTGTGGGGAGAAGGAGATTACCTTTTATTCTATGGCTACCCCAATGATGGTTTTATAGATCGTTTTCATTATGATGAATGGGAAACAGAACAGTTGAATCCCAAGTATAGTATGTATGCCGATGAGCGCATCTATTTCCTGAGCCTCAATTCAGATGCATCAGCTAATAATTTGAGATATCAGGAATTGTCTAATGATTTAAGCGGAAACCTTCCACCCCTGGAAGAGTTTTACATGCATAGAGAAGAAAAGGTGTTTTCAGAATTTAGCTGGAGTCCGGCAGCACCCGATGTGCCAGATGCAAGTTACTCCAGTTTCATTGTAACTGAAGGATTTGGAACAAGGCTGTCCAACAACCATAATTTCAACTTTAATCTAACAGCTATTTCATCTGCTGATGCCAACGCGGTACTGGATATTAGAACGGGCTCAAACACCCAGCTGGATCACGACATTCATATCTCTTTAAACGGGAATCTCGTAGAGACGGATGAGTATCAGCAGAATAAGGTAAGACAGTACAATATAGAAGTCGATAAGAACCTCTTATCTACTACCAGTAGTTTGACAATTGAGGGTATGGCAAACGCAGACCTTACCACGGTAGCACATGCTTCTATTATCTATCCTAGAAGCTTCGATGCGTTAAACAAAACATATTTTGAATTTGAATTGGCCGCTAACAAGCAAGAGGGCTATTATGAGATAAGAAAATTTAATCCTGGAGGCCGCAACTATATTTTTGATGTGGTTAACGGAAGATTTCTGACACCACAAACCCAAAACGGTGTCGCCAAGTTTCGTATTGGTAGTGAAGGCCTTGAGGACACAAAGCTTGTTTTGGTAGCTGCAGAGATCGGACTTAGAACGCCAGAATTCCTTGGCAGTGTGGTCTTCCGAGACTTTGATAATATTGATCCCGAGTATTTGATTCTGACAAGCAGCAAGTTGAACAACGATGACAACGGCATGAACCCAGTTCAGGATTATGCACAATTCAGATCTTCTACATTGGGTGGTGGATATAAGATTGAGGTGATAAACGTAGAGGAGCTCTATGATCAATTTGCTTTTGGTGTTGATCAACACGCGATGGCAATTCGCAACTTCTCACTATATATCAGAAGCAAGTGGCCTAGCTTTAAGCAAAGCTTTTTGATTGGTAAAGCGCTTTCGTACGGAAACAGAAATAAGAACACGAATGTGGAATCTTATGTGCCTACTTACGGTAAGCCAGGATCTGACAATCTACTCTTTGCAGATAAACGTGTTTCCTATCCGTATGTTGCCGTAGGAAGACTTGCGGCAAGAAACAAAACCGATGTTGCGAATTACCTACTGAAAGTACAGCGTCACGCAGCTATTCATGATGTACGCAATGCTTCAATCGAAGACAGACTTTGGTTAAAGAACATTATCCACCTTAGTGGGGGAGACCCGGGAATACAGCTCCAGTTGTTCAATCACCTTACGATAATGGAGGATATTATTGAGGGTGGGGTTTATGGCGGCAATGTCACAACATACCGTAAGATATCTAGCGATCCAATACAGACATCTTTATCACAGCAGATACTTGAGAACATAAATGAAGGTATTTCTATACTCACATTTTTTGGGCACTCTTCAGCAGGAACCTTTGACTTTAGTGTTGAAGATCCCTCTGAATATGAAAACGTAGGGCGATTGCCGATGATTTTCTCTATGGGTTGTAAGTCGGGTGATATCCATGAAACGGTTTACAGTCTTAGTGAAGACATGATACTGACCAAAGATAGAGGCGCAATTACATTTGTTGCTTCTTCTGGTACAGCATTTCCTACGCCCTTATCGGTTATGGGAAAAGACTTCTATTCTAAATTAAGCAACGAGTACTATGGCAGACCAATTGGAGAAGTCCTTCGTGATGTTACTGAAGATTTGTTTGACCCTCTGTCAACCAAAGTAAGAACACTTAATGAGCAGAATACACTACACGGTGACCCTGCAGTAAAACTTTTTAATGCCGAAGGGCCAGACTACGTTGTGGACTTCGCTTCAATTACAACGAATGGTGAAGTAGGCGCTACCGATGAAATGATAACAGTTGGATTTGATATTGTGAACTTAGGGAGAGGTGTTGAAGACAGTATTAACAATATAATTATACATGAATATGCTAACGGCCTAAAAGACACCATTCCTTTTAGAACGGTAGCACCAACCAACAGGATAGAAGTCATGCTTGACATTCCTAATCCTGGGTTTTCTGCAATTGGAAAGAATGTAGTTGAAATTGTCCTTGATGTGGACAACAGAGTACAGGAGCTACCCGCTTCTGTGGGCGAGCAAAACAACTCTCTTAAACAAGCATACAATAATGAGGGTTATTGCTTCTATATATTTGATGATAGCGCATTCCCTGTATATCCTCCTGATTTTGGTATAGTAAACACGCAACGTGTTGAATTGATTGCTTCATCCACCAATGCATTGGCAGGACAGGACAGATATGTGATTCAAATTGATACCACAGAGCTATTTGACAGCCCATTTCTTCAACAGACACAAATCGAATCCTCACCAGCAGCCATCAAATGGACGCCAGAGTTTGATCTTGAAAATAACACGGTATACTATTGGCGGGTTGCACCATTTTCAATGGATAGCTCTATTTGGAACGGTAGCTCATTTGTCTACTTGGAAAACAGTTCTGAAGGTTGGAATCAAAGCCATTTATACCAATGGCAAAAAGACAGCTATGAGACCTACTCTTATGATGATGACTCGAGAAGGTTTTTATATGCACAGAACCTGAGCGAGATAAACATAAAGAACGGTGCATTTCCACAGCACCCAATATCAATGATTGTACAGAACGATCCGGTGGATTACCTTTCAACCCTGTCTGATGGCGAGATCCCTTCCGGTCTTTATATTTGTACCTTTGATGGAATAACGGGTTTACCATGGTTGAATCAACCAAGCCCAACTGGAGGTCTTTATGGAAGTGAACTATACACTTGGTGGGCACAGAATTTCCCTGCATTTCCATTCAGGACAGATACACCTGAAAACAGAGCCAAAGCCATCGACTTTATTGAGAATACAATTCCTTCTGGCAATTATGTTTTGATATACACTATACAGCGAAGAGACTATCCGGGCATCGGCAATTATAGAGCAGATGAGTGGGCTTCTGATGCGGCAACACATCCTGAAGGACTTGACTTAATGTCTCTGTTAGAGTCATATGGCGCAGAACGGGTAAGAGAGCTTGAGGCTGGACCAAAGCCATATCTCATAGCTTTTAAGAAAGATGATCCAGAGTTTGATGTCAGAGAAGTCATTGCTGATAATATTGATCAGGCTATTGAATTGAATCTACAGATACTTGGATCTTGGTTTGAGGGTCGAGTGGCGTCTACAAGAATCGGCCCTGCAGTAGAGTGGAACAGGGTAATTTGGAGCATGGATGAACTTGATCCTATGGAGGATACTGTGGAGCTGGATCTATATGGTATAACACCAGGTGGTCAGGACTCCCTGTTGTTTGATAACATTCAGGAATATGATTTTGATATATCTTCTATAGATACAAGGGAGTTTCCTTATCTGCGTCTTGAATTATACACGGAAGATTCAGAGTCAAAGACATCAGCACAGATGGAACACTGGCGTGTAGTTTACAAGGCGAAGCCAGAAGCTTTGATAGATATTCCTCAGAAATACACGTTTAATAGTGACACCTTGTTCCTGGGAGAAAAGCTTGAATTCTGTTCAATAGCGACAAACGCAAGTTCTACCGACATGGATAGCTTGCTTGTTCGGTATACTGTAGTTGATCCTTCCAATAGAGAGACAACGCGGTATGAAAGACTAGCTCCATTGCCTGCACGTGCTTCTGTAGAGCTTAACTTTGAATACGTTAATGAAGATAATCTTGGGGTAAATCAGTTTCAGGTTGAAATCAACCCGAATGATGACCAGGAAGAAAAATATGACTTCAATAACATTGGTGTAAGAGATTATGTTGTTCAGGGCGACAGGGTGAATCCGGTATTGGATGTTACCTTTGACGGTATGCGTATAATGGATGGCGACATCGTGTCTCCCAGACCACAGATACGTATTGAACTAAGAGATGAGAATGACTACCTTAGGTTGGACGATCTCTCTAATTTTGACTTATCGCTTCAAAAGGTACCGGAGAATGAACCTGTAGACATAGACCTTGAGGACAGTGATATTGTTTTTACACCAGCAGATTCGACAGGTGAGAATATTGCCGTCTTAGAATTCTTTCCAGAACTAGAAGAAGGCGAGTACACTTTGTTTGTGCAAGCAGAGGATATATCTGGAAACAAATCTGGAGACCAGAACATTGAACAAAACTTTGTTGTAATTGAAGATACACGTGTTAGCAATGTGCTGAATTATCCAAATCCATTTTCAACAAGTACTGAATTCATATTTACACTTACAGGATATGAAATTCCTGAAGTCTTCACAATACAAATTTTTACCCTTTCGGGAAAAGTTGTTAGAGAGATCACAAAAGAAGAATTGGGACCATTGCGAATTGGTATCAACAGAACGGAATACAAATGGGATGGTACGGACGAATATGGTTCTCTACTGGCAAATGGTGTTTATTTATACAGAGTACTTACATCTTTCAACGATAATGAAGCCAGCCAGTTTTTTAATGAAGATATTGATGGCTTTTTCACAAAAGGCTTTGGAAAAATGGTTATAATGCGATAGTGCCAATAAGCTATACGTATTGAAACCAAATGGTGTCCACCAAACGCTTTTTTATGTAACAGCATTGTTCTTGTTTTATGCAGTGCTGATACTTAATTGTTTCCACCCTTACCTTCCAGGAGACGATATATTATATTCTTTGAAATTTCCCTCTGAGGGCTTTTATGGCGAAGGACCCATACGCTCAGTAACCGATTACTTTGAGTCCCAGATAAACCATTACAATAACTATAATTATAGAATACTCCCGCACGCGGTATCACAGCTCCTGCTCATTCCCGATAGTATTTTTTTTGATGTTATAAATGCGCTTGCATTTTTAGCTTATACACATCTTCTTCTCAATCGGGCAGGACCCTCTTCAAAGTCCTCAAAGAGACTTGGATTCTTGTTTTTATTGGTGATTGTATTCCTTACACATCCAGACCTCTGGTGGTCTTATCTATGGACGTCAGGGAGTCTGAATTACTTTTGGTCCCTGATAATTCAGGTGTTGCTAATCTTTGAAACAACAAAGTATTTTAACGGAGAAAAATATAATAGAACAACTTTACTAGGGCTTGCACTACTTGTTGCAGCGACTAATGAACATGTCATATTTGCCATGTTATTGGCATTCCTTGTAATGGCAATAGTCAAGCGTAAGAATGGAATGAACAAAGTTATAGTGCTGTCTTATGTGTCAATACTTACTTTTGGTGCACTGGCTATATTTTTATCTCCGGCTTTTTCTCAAAGACTTAATAGTGAAATGAACGCTTCTTTTTTTGAGGCGCACCACATCGAGAACCTTATGCGAATGGTGTACTATATTATTAAATGTGCGCCTTTGATTTTATTGAGTTTTGTTTTTTCATTAAAGAAACAGCATGGGGATGCTAGAACGTATTATCTGCTTTTGTTTTCCTTTTCATTAATACCAGGCATTCTTAGCCCCTTATTTGAGCCAAGACTATTTGTTTTTTCATATACAATAGTCTTAATGTACATTTTGGAAGGGAGCCACATCAGGGCGCGTGTTAACTGGTTGCTTATGACTGTTGTAGCTTTCATAGCAGGTTTGGTTTATTTCAACCGACTCAAAGAGGCAAGAGCGCTTGATATCCAAACCACCAACATGTATGATTTCTTAGAAAAGAGTGTTGGTGCGGAAGACACACTGATATATAAGCCTATTTGTAGCTATAATTGTACATGGTTAACAAACTGTGACGACATAAGCCAGGATTATAAGCACTTTCATAACAGAACACTGGCCTCTAAATATAGAATTGCCGCAATTAAGGCTGAGGTCATCAAACAAGAGTCTCCAGTACGGTTGACTGAAGACTCCAGGGATGAAAAGGGATGCACCTCTGTAAATATGATGCTTCATAATGACCTTTACCTTAGGGAAGTTTGTTTAACGAAGCAATCAGGCGAAGGAAGTGGGATGCTATATATCTCTTTTGAATCCGACCATGTGATACAGCAGGATTTGGAAATAATTGTAAGAGGAATACCAAAAAAATCAGGAGACATAATATCTCGTCTTTTGCCTCAAGCCTATCGTATTTACTTCGCAGATTATCTCGAAGGAGGGGCCTCTATAGACCGACAGCCAAAGACATATAACTTATACATACCCTTGTTGTGCCCACAGAATTATCATGAGTTTCTCGTATCTGCCTACTCAAAAAGCAAACACGCTGCTATTGGAAAAATTTATTCATTGGATGTAGAAAGCCTTAGCAGTGACATCAGGGCATCAGAATAAAACTTCTGTGTCCAGTTTGTATATCTAAAGCGTTGATATTTACCCCAGATTGGAATAGACGAAGGCACCGGTGACGCTTTGTCAAGCTTAATGCTTTGATTTAGTGGACGCAGTAGCAGCGGGATATTATCGAGTAAACCCTCATCCATGGTGTACTTATACATCTCTAATAGTAAAGCAGCATGTTGGGCATTTCCAGCTGAACAGATGAAGGCATAATCACCATTCCAGAATTGATCATATGAACCGGCAAGACCTTTATGCGCTGCTATAAGTTTATTGATATCACAGACGCTCTTGATAAGCTGTTCAACAAGTGATTGATCATTGATAATTAAAGCACTTTCCCAAAGCCCACGGTAGGTATAAATAATGCTGTGACTAAATGCAGAGGCAGAACCATCAAAACTCCAGTTTTTGAATGCACCATTATCTGATTGTAGTGAAAGTATCTGGTTTAGGAAGGCCCGTACTTTTTGAGAAAACGGAATGCCGTTTAGCATCTCATACTTAAGCACAGCCCAGAGGCTTCGACTATAATAGCTAGGACAGTAATTTGGAACATAGTTGTTCTTTACGACCGTACCCTTGGAATTGATGCAATCAAGCAACCAGTAGTATAAGCCCTCAGTGTAGACATCAATAAGAAGATTGGGCGTAAGCCTTTGGAGTTCAATAAGCCCAAACAAAATCTGAGAATTATCAAAGAAATAATTGTCATCACCCATTGAAAAAGACCCATCCTCATTCTTTATATCGGCAAAGAAATCCAACTGCTTTTCCGCAAGTTGTTGTAACGCCATATCAGGATAAAATGCATTTCCTTGGACCAGTGTTTCAATTAAATATCCGGTAGTTTCAGGGTAGGGCGCACTCCAAAAGCCCAAGATGCTTCTATGTGCAGAGGAGCCTTTATGATTGTTCCGAATGAAGCTTTTTTTGATCCAAGCCAAATTGGATTCAAGGCATTTAAGCAAGTGTTGCTTGCCGCCCAACATATTGACTATTTCTGTTGGGTTAGACATTGATCATTTTAAGATATTCCTGAATTTAAAAGATATGGCAGAAGCCAGTAGTGGATTGTTGATTTTCCAGATTCTGAAGTGCGGCTTTTGCTTTGACCCAAATGAACGGAAGTAGTGCTCTATTTCAGGAATCATACTCCCTTCAAAATCGAAGTTATCCCTTTCATTGTTTTTAATTACATGCCAAAGCAAACAACTGATTGCATTTTTTACCTTACCCGCAGGATGATAAAACCCACAACTATAATAGCAGCATTCTTTGTCATAGGTCAAAAGAGTACCAGCAAGCACCTTGTTAGAGGATTTGTCTTTGCAAACAAGCAACTTACAGCGACCTGCTTCGTAGAGATTACCATATACTTCTTTAATCAATTGAAGATCAAATGGGTTGGGTCTGTCGGAATAAGCATCTTGTAGTGCACTAGTGAAATCGTCAATTGAGCAAGATTCAACGATGAGCTCTTCAATAGATCTGTTGATGTTTCTCTTCAATGAAGGCTTCATGTTCTCCCAGATTTCATCAGACGAATTGGCTTCGATAGTGTAGGTATATCTGGTAGATTGTCGAAAGCCGTGCTCATATAAAGCAAACCAGTCAGAAAACGAATGGTGGAATTGAAGATAAAGAAATGCAAACCTTGGAAGCTGTGCTATCAGCTTTGTGGTGATCTCTCTCTCTTTGGATTTTTTCTTATGCTCCTTCAACGTGGGATCAACAAAAAGTACAATTCCATTATAGAAGCAAAACGGAGGCATAAGGATAAAAGTGAAACCTAACAGTTTCCTGACATGGTACACTAGCACACCTTCAATTTTTCCTTCACTGTCTTTTACAAGGGCAGCATCCCAGCTTCCCTTCTTACACACAGCGTCCATCCATTGAGGGGACATATGCACAGGGACATCTAAGTTTGGATATGCTTTTATATACTCTTGCTTCTGTGCAGTCATATTATTACGATACTAAGAAATGGAGATATGAGCTAAGATATGTGCATATACTAATCTTACACTTTCCTCAATGCTTTGGTTTTCTGTTTTTACAACAAGGCTAGGATTGATCGGTGCCTCAAATGGAGAGTCAATTCCAGTGAATGATTTTATTTCACCAGCACGTGCCTTCTTATACAGACCTTTCACATCGCGTTGCTCGCAGATCTCAAGGGGTGTATCAATAAAAATTTCTATAAAGTCTTCCTCACCGATAATTGACTTTGCCAAAGCACGAATTTCAATAGTCGGACTGACAAAACTATTTATACACACTATACCGCAATTGACAAAGAGTTTACTTAGTTCAGAAATACGTCGTATGTTTTCATTGCGGTCTTCAAGGCTGAAGCCCAAATTTTTATTTATTCCGCTTCGTGTATTATCCCCATCTAACACTTTGGTTAGGTAGCCATTGCTGAAAAGCAGCTTCTCCAGACCAGCAGCAATTGTACTTTTACCCGAACCTGACAATCCCGTAAACCAGAGGACCTTTGCCCGTTGACTAAGGAACTGTTCCTTTTCATTCCTGTCTATAAGCGTGTCAAATATGGGGTGTATATTTTCCATCTTAATTTTCTTGTTGCATTATGTCCTTATATGCCTTTTTAACAGACCAGAAGAGGATAACGATTATCGCACCGGCCATTGCGCCGAATAACAAATAAAACAATAAGGATTTGTTATCTGGTTTAATTGGAGATAGGGGTTTGTCTATCAATTGAATGTAAGGCGTCTTATTGTCCAAAGCAATTTTTGCCAACTGGACCTGTTCTTCTGCCTTCCCCATGATAAACTGAAGCTTTTGCTCCTCAACCTTTAACCGGTTCTTCTCCAGTACATCACGTTTACGGAATACGGCCTTGTTGCCATCCTCTATATTGGCAAGATTGACCTGTACATTTCTAAGTACATAATTGATAGAGTCATATTTCTCTTTCAATATATCGTATTCGTATTGTTGTTTTTCTGTTGACTTCTCGATATAGTAATCTCCGAGTTCCTGGAACAAAGTATTGATAAGATCGATCGAGAGTGTTTCACTTCCCGTCTGGACATTAAGAGTCATAATACCAGTCAATTCATCATATTCGGAAGTGAACATGGCTTTGTCGTCTTTCGAACCAACTATTTTGTTATGCAAGGACTTTAGCGCTTTGTTTTCAATCGCAGAAAAGACTTCAAGTGAATCATGTTCAAAACGAAAACCCTCAAGACTCAAAGAGTCCGTGGATAGGCTAAGCAATCCTTTTCTTTGCCATTTCCCGTCATTTTCCAACAAGTTGATGATGTGGTTGGCCAGATAATCTTCTTGTCCGTCAATTTCAGTCTTTTCAAATACAGCCTTTTCAGTGATGATTCTGGCCTTAGACAACTTCAATATTTTATCAAGGTTGGACTCACTCCCGGCGATACCGCCCAAACCAATTTGACCCAACACGCTGGATAGGCCACCAGAGAAACCCCGTTCATCTACATTTAACATAAAAGTAAGAGTGGAAGTATAGCTTTTGCTTTTTCCCCAATTCAAAACCAAGGAAAGCAATGCAAGAAGTATAGCACCAGCAATAATGCTTTTCCATTTGGACTTATATAAGCCGAGATAACCACTTACCTTGATGATCAGCTCTTTGAGTGATATGTCTTTGTCAACGCTCATGCTTCCTACCAAAGGTAATTAAAGCCTATGGAATAGCTGATATTTTCACTCAGAAAGAAGATAGGGTATGGCTTTCGCCATATCACCTTTGCTTAGACCCTTACGAGAGGCATAATCTTCGAGTTGGTCCTCAGCAATTTTGTTGATGCCAAAGTACTTGGCATTCTCATTCGCAAAATACCAACCACTAACCGATGCTGCTGGATACATGGCATATGAGCTTGTCAGGGAAATACCAATCGAGTTCTCAACGTCAAGCAACTTGAAAAGCTTGAGTTTCTCACTATGCTCAGGACATGCAGGATAACCAGGTGCTGGACGGATTCCTGGGTATTCCTCTTTAATTAGAGCCTCGTTACTGAAATTTTCAGAACCGCTATATCCCCACAGCTCCTTTCTAACATACTCATGCATATATTCTGCAAATGCCTCAGCTAACCTATCAGCCACAGACTTTAGTAGTATTGCAGAATAGTCATCATGTTTTTCTTCAAACGCTTTGATCCACTTCTCAATACCCAATCCGGCAGTGACAGCAAAGGCACCGATATAGTCTTTTGTATTCTCCGAACGTGGTGCAATGAAATCAGACAGACAATAATAGGGTAGTCCTTCGGCTTTGCGTGTTTGTTGGCGCATGAAACACAAGCGCTCAAGCTCATTTCCGTTTTCATCAAAGAGATAGACATCATCAAGGTCGGAATTGGCAGGGAATATACCAACTATAGCTTTTGCGCTTAGCCAGTTTTGATCAATGATTTGTCTCAACATGGCTTGAGCATCATTAAAAAGCTTTTTAGACTCTTCACCGATCACAGGATCTTCGAAGATCGCAGGATATCGACCTTTCAATTGCCAACTTGAAAAGAATGGTGTCCAGTCTATATAATCGACCAATTTGGATATTGGAAAATCATCAAAAACCTGAGTACCCACTGTAGCCGGGGCATGTATGGTTTGACTTTCCCAACCAGGGTCAAAACGGTTCTCTCGGGCATGCTCAATAGCCACAGCATTTTTAAATGCATTTCTTTGCGCTCTTCTGGCTACAAGTCCTTTGTAATCCGATTGTATTTCATTGATATACTCAGAGCGCACATTTTCATCACTATTCAATAGACTCGAGCATACGGCAACACTTTTTGATGCATCCAATACATGGACAACAGCACCATCATAAACCGGATCTATTTTTAATGCTGTGTGAAGTTTGGATGTTGTTGCACCACCAATTAGAAGTGGGTAATTTAAACCACGCCTTTGCATTTCTGAGGCTACATTCACCATCTCGTCAAGTGATGGTGTGATAAGTCCAGATAATCCAATAATGTCTACATCGCTTTTGATGGCCTCATCCAGAATTTTATCTGCTGGCACCATAACGCCAAGGTCAATGATTTCATAGTTATTACAAGCCAGAACGACGCCAACAATATTTTTTCCGATATCATGAACGTCACCTTTTACTGTTGCCATCAGGATACGACCCTTATGTCTTCCAGCGCCGTTTTGCTTTTCTTTTTCGAGGAATGGTGTAAGGTAGGCAACAGACTGCTTCATAACACGTGCACTCTTTACAACCTGTGGTAAAAACATCTTACCTTCTCCAAAGAGTCCACCAACCACGTTCATGCCGTTCATTAACGGACCTTCAATAACATCAAGTGGTGAAGCGTACTTCTGTCTTGCTACTTCTGTGTCTTCGACAATGTATTCTGTTATCCCTTTAACGAGCGCGTGTTCAAGTCTTTTTTCTATGCTTTCTTTTCTCCACTCCAGGTTACGTTCCATTTTGCGACCTCCAGCATTAATCCTTGAAGCATATTCAGTAAGAGCTTCTGTAGCGTTTGCAGTTCTATTGAATAAAACGTCTTCAACAAGCTTGAGTAGTTTGGGTTCGATTTCCTCATAGACCTCAACCATACCAGCATTAACAATACCCATATCCATCCCAGCTTGTATAGCATGATAAAGAAATGCAGAGTGCATGGCTTCTCTAACGGCATTATTGCCACGGAATGAGAATGAGATATTGCTTACGCCTCCCGACACAAGAGCACCCGGACATTCTTGTTTAATAATGCGGGTAGCTTCTATAAAATTAATCGCATACTCATTATGCTCCTTGATACCTGTCGCTACAGCAAAAATATTGGGGTCGAAAATGATGTCTTCAGCCTTGAAGCCAAGCTCATTCACAAGTATATTATAGGCACGTTTACATATATTAACTTTACGTTCAGTTGTCTCTGCCTGACCTTCTTCATCAAAGGCCATTACTACTACAGCAGCACCATATCTTTGAATCACTCTTGCCTGTTCTCTAAACAGATCTTCTCCTTCCTTCAGCGAAATGGAATTGACGATACAGCGACCTTGTACACATTTAAGGCCTTCTTCGATAACATCGAACCTGGAGGAGTCGACCATAATGGGCAGCTTCGCAATATCTGGTTCAGACATGATCATATTTAGAAATTGCTTCATTTCCTTCTTGGCGTCGAGAAGGCCATCATCCATATTTACATCGATAATCTGAGCACCACCTTCAACTTGCTGCAAGGCTACTGAAGCAGCTTCCTGATATTTGTTTTCCTTGATTAGTCGGGCAAACTTTCTAGAGCCAGTAACGTTGGTTCTTTCTCCAACGTTGATAAAGTTCATGTTATCCCTAACTATAAGAGGCTCAAGTCCCGCATATTGAGGGGATTGTGATTTTATTTCCGGAACCCGCGGCTGCAAGCCAATTACGGCTTCGCTCATGGCACGTATATGGTCCGGTGTAGTACCACAGCACCCTCCTACGATGTTCACAAAATTGCTATCGGCAAAATCCTTAATGTACTGTTGCATTTCTTGCGCACTCTGATCATATTCACCTAGCTCGTTTGGCAGCCCCGCATTAGGATATGCACTTATATAGCAATCAGATATTTCAGAAAGACTGGCAATGTGAGGACGCATTTCTTGTGCACCCAGGGCGCAGTTTAGACCGATACTAAATGGTTTGGCATGGGCCATTGATATCCAGAATGCCTCAACCGTCTGTCCGCTAAGAGTTCTGCCACTCGCATCTGTAATCGTTCCCGATATCATAAGCGGCAGCGCAACACCTTTGTCTGATTGTGCTTTATCTATTGCAAAAAGAGCTGCTTTTGCATTTAATGTATCGAATATGGTTTCTACAAGCAGGATATCAACACCGCCATCAATAAGGCCACAGGCTTGTTCATAATAGGCGTCAACCAACGCATCAAAATCAATACTTCTGTATCCCGGATTATTAACATCTGGAGAAATAGATGCAGTCTTATTGGTTGGTCCTAAGGCCCCGGCAACATACCTGGGCTTTTCAGGTGTTTTTTCACTGTATTCGGTGGTGCATGCTTTTGCAATTTCTGCAGATCTCTTATTGAGCTCGTAGCTCAGTTCAGACAGATTATAATCTTCCTGTGATATTGAATTTGCATTGAAAGTATTGGTTTCTACTATATCAGCTCCTGCTTCGAGATATTCATTATGAATAGCCGCTATGATGTCAGGACGAACGAGCGAAAGCAATTCATTGTTTCCTTTCAGGTCTGATGCATGGTCTGCAAATCGCTCTCCACGATAATCTTCTTCAGAAAGTTTGTACTGCTGGATCATAGTACCCATAGCGCCATCCAGAACAAGTACGCGCTCTTTTATTATTTCATCTATCTTTTTCAATAGTCTATGTTTCGATTTTCAATATTATACCTTAAGCCCAGACCAAGGTAGGATGTATTTAATCCACTATTGGACGCATCTGATTCCCTACGATATCTGGCCAGAAGATCAATATATAGATCATGTGTAAACATGTAGCTTATTTGTAAATCAAAATTAGAGATGTTTGTTTTGTTACCCTGCAGATGATTTACACCAAAGTCAGCGACTCTGGAATTATTATTAAGCAAAATATTCTGACCATAGTTTTGATCATCCGGACTTTGCCCAAGTCTTGTATAAATGTATTGCGCATTCAGAAAAAGTCTGTAAACTGGTCTAAACCTTAACCTTACTATAACTTCGGAGAAATTAGCGCCTAGCGGATGCGCCAATGGTTGATTAAAATGACTGAAGCTGGAAGAAGACAGAGACGGAAAGCCATTAAGTGTGCTGTTGTGGGTATATGTGTATGGCCGAACCTTGTTGTATTCAAGATGTAGGTCAAGATTTGATATCTTAAACAGGTCGTAATGCTTCAAGCCAAATTGATAGGCCCATTTGTTACCCCACCAACCATTTCCAGAGAATATTTCCGAAGTTCGAAGTTCATCTATAAGCAGCTGACCATAGAGTGAAGTTCTGTCCATGAATAACCAGTTAAAATTCAAACCAAGCAGGACATTGTCAGGACTGTCTATAAGTGCTTCAGCCGTGCGATAAAGAATAAGAGGGTTGAGATATTGAAACTCAAACTGATCTTGTCTGGCAAAAACCACAGCTTCATATAAGCCAATTTCAAATCGCTTTCCAAGATCAAGGCTCAAGTAGTGAACAGCCATGTATTTTCTTGGAAGGACGGTATTACCTACCGTTTGAATTGAAGATATTGGTCGCAATTCAGCAACCATACTTTGGTAATGCAATCGCCAAACGTCAACACTAAAGTTGAGATATAGATAATTATGTGAAAAGTCATTTAAAAGCAAGGACCTGATACCATTTCCCATAAAGTGTCTCCCGTATCCCAACTCTAATTGGGTGTGTTTGGATGTACTGTATCCCAGATATGCAATAGCATTGGCAAAGTCGTATCCCTGGAAAGCGTCAATCACAGAGCTTTGATAAGGTTTATAGTGACCCTGTCGCGGGATAGCCTGATATTGGTTTATTGACCGTTCTATGTAATTGAGAAAGTTGGCCTGGTTTTCATATAAGCTGGTATAGAAATAAAATTTATCATCAAGTCTTCCCCAGAGCTCTATCCCCCGCGTATTCTGAAATATAAATTCTGACTCCTCAGATTCATTGCCTGCTTGAAAATTAAGAATACCATTAAGATGAAATTCGAAGGTATTGGACTTATGCGAAAAAGCATATGCAGGATTGTTAAACAAGTGTTGCCAAATTCCTTTACGGCTGTTGTTGCTTTCGGGCAACTCAACATACTCTTTGAAAAGAAAGTCAGCATCTTGTGAGTCAATACTTGAGACTATCCGGCTCTTTAGATTATTAAGAGAATCCAGTTTGTTGCCGATAGGAAATTTTCTTACCGAAATATTGTCATACAATTTGGTTTGATAAACATGCCAATAACGATCCGCGATATCGTATGCGCGATGTCCACCAACGAAATATGGATCCTGACTTTTTATTGAAAGAGCCAATAAAAAGAGAGACAACAATAATGATATAGGAACGGATATGCACAGTCTATACTTTAAAGTTGAGTAAAAACTGTTTTATAGCCGCATCAAACTCAACACCATCTTCATTTAAAAATGCCACCTCGACCGGCAGCACAAAAATGGGAATCTTGTGTTTTTGGATATACTCTTGATGCATGAGTAATCGTGTAGCATCTTTTTCAGTAGTTAGAAAGATGGTGTTTTCAACTTCATTGTTTTCGTACACCTTTTTAAGTTGTTCGATTTCCAGATTGGAGTAATAGTGATGGTCTTCATATTTTATGATATTGACCACATTGCTGGTTTTGTCAAGGTAACTGTATAGATATTCAACATTGGCAATGGCAGCAATCAAATGTACATTAATATCTTCTCTCAAATTGATTGTGATTGACCGGTCAAATAGAAAATACGGATTTCCATATTCATACCTGGAGAAGAGAAGTTTCTGAAAATTATATGGTTTTATTTTGTGCCTTACAATTTGTATTTCCTCATCCGATAGATCATCAGGACATTTCGATACAATGATAATATCAGCGCGCACATAGGAAGATTTAGGCTCTCGGAGCCTTCCAGCCGGTAGCAGAAGATCATCCACAAAAAGGTTGTTGTACTCGGTCAATAAAATATTGAGGCCAGGAATTACTGATCGATGCTGAAAAGCATCATCCAGCAGGATAGCCTGCACATCAGGGTGGTACTTGACCAATTGTGGAATGCCGGTATTACGACTTTCAGATACGGCAACAGGCATATTGGGAAACTTCCATTTAAACTGAAGAGGTTCATCACCACTTTGCGCTGCGTTATCTCTCAGGTTAACCAAACGGAATCCCTTTGTTCTCCGTTTATACCCACGGCTTAGCGTAGCTGTTTTCACATAAGGGGATAGCAAGCGTATAAGGTACTCAATGTGGGGTGTTTTACCTGTACCGCCAACACTTAGGTTACCCACATTAATAACCGGAATACTGAAACTCGTTGCTTTGAGTAACCCGGCTTCATAAAAGAGGTTCCTAAGCGTTATGATCGAAGAAAAAACCAACGAAAATGGGTAGAGCAGTATTTTGGCTAACCAGCCTGTTTTCATTCAAATAATAATTTTGTTCCTATCTGACATTCCATACACCGAAACCGATCACAGTATTGACTCTTCAGATGGAATAACGCCTGACTCTCTCCTGCTGTTCTACTTTTAACTTTAAGACTTTTCCACTGCCTGACAATCTTGTTCTTTTCAGAGGGCATTGCGTGATAAAGGTCGATCAGTTTTTCAATCAAAGCAATATTGTCGGTTTCGTATGCATAGGTAAAAATAAGAGGAATAAAAACATTCGTGATAATGATCTCGCAAGATTGACGACCAAGCTGCTTATGAGAGGCTTTAGATGGTCTGCCAGGCATAAAGTGATTTTTCCAGTATGACGATGGCAGGATCGACAATACGCCATACCAATGTTTGATATTGACATTTTCTTTAATGCTGTTGAAAAGCCTTATATGTCTATGTATTAGCTTGGCCAATTGTGCTATTCTGATAGTAGGAAACCCCACAGGACGCATTCTTGAAAATCGCCACTCGGTACCCGTCATGGGTATTAGCTTGTGCTTTCGTTTTAAGAAAGTGTATTCTTCAAATAGCCTGTCCCAGTAATTGTCTATACCGGCACTAAGCAAACCTGCTTGTCCAAAAAACAAGGCCTCAAGCTGAAATACATTGCTTTGGTAACGCCTTAGAACATTCAGTTCCAGTCTTTCAGCAAGCATTTCAAATGCTTGCTTGTTGCCATTGAATCCGAAGTAAATGCAGGTCAGTCTGAAGCATAGGGTTTCCCAGTCATTGTTCAATGATTTGAGCAGCTTTCTGTATTGCTTACTTTTTATTTCAATGCGTTCGACAAGTAGCCGTTCAAGGAATGTCGTTGGTATTGCCCACGGCGCATTGATAAGACTTTTTTCACAAGGTATAAATTGATTTTTTTGGAAGCTATGGTCGTGTTTTTTAATCAAGTTTATATCAATTTTTCCATCCAGGACCAGGACAGGAATTCTATGCCCACTGAAACTTGTCGCGTCATAATCATGATTGTATACGACATGCAGTATCACATTGTTATAGGCAGGATCTTTCTGATGTCTGTGTTTTTTCCAATCAGATGAGTTGATGTGGATTTCTATATGACCAGCCCAGCTTGTTCCAGCTAGGGTAATAAAGGCATTTGTAAAATCTGGTCCGGCTCCGTGATTGTGAACACCATAATTAATGATGTTAAGATCCAGACCGCAAGCGGTTTGCAGCCTATGGTGATCAAATCTTTTAAATTTCCAGATATTATGGAGGAAGTCTTCCTTCATCTGTCAGTACATGACAGATTTTAAGGAAGGTAAACACGAGTCAATTATCTCTTATAGTGAGAGAAACGGTAGTCAAATTGATTTTTCTCATCAGCCTTGTGATTTTCCTGCCAGGCTAATTCCCATTCATCAAAGTTGACTTCGGGAAAGAATGCTGTTGCATTTGGAACTGCTGTGTCTATGTGTGTGATGTACAGGTTATTCCAAAGGTCTTTGGTTTGGTGATATATCATGCTGCCGCCCAAAATAAAAACCTCATTTACGCCAGACTCTTCAACATATTTGAGCGCATCACTTATGGAGTTGACAAGAATGATTCCCGAATGATGATAATCCTTTTGTCTCGTAATGACGATGTTGGTTCGACCCGGAAGCGGGCGGCCAATAGACTCAAAGCTTTTTCTTCCCATGATTACATGGTGGCCACGGGTGGTCTCTTTGAAAAACTTCAAATCTGCAGGCATGTGCCATGGAAGTTCATTACCTACGCCTATTGCGTTCTCATGTCCAACAGCGACAATGGTATTTATTATCATTTAAGGCTTGTCTATTAGATTGAAATTAACAATGTATTCCTCTTGTTGTTTTCTTGCGCTCTCACCATTGAGGTATTTTTCAATGGCAAAGCTTGCTATCGGTGCAGCGATATCTCCACCAAAGCCTGCATTTTCAACATATACAGCGATGGCAATTTTGGGATCATCCTTGGGTGCAAAAGCATAGAAAACAGAATGGTCCTCTCCATCGCTCTGACTGTTTTCTGATGTACCCGTTTTTCCACATATGTCTATTCCTCTTACATAGGCTTTGTAACCGGTGCCACGAGTGATGGTATTGTACATACCCTCAATAACAGGTTTAAAATGTTCTTTGTTAATGGCCACCTCTTTGCGTATGGTGTATTTACTATCAATTGATTCCGAGTCTCTGCTGAAGCCCTTAACCAGGTGTGGTGTAAAATAATAGCCTCTGTTAGCGAGAATTGCTGCCAGGTTCGCCATCTGAAGTGTGGTCAGTTCCAGCTCTCCCTGCCCTATTCCGATTGACATAATATATGTGGAGTACCATCGTCCCCCTTCAGAGCGATATAGGTACTTATAGTATTCTGGCGTAGGCACGAAACCGTCACCTTCATAGTGCAGGTCGACCCCCAGTTTTTGACCGAGGCCAAACTGATATAAATAGTCATTTATTTTGTTGAGGCCCGCAGATGGGTTGTTGAAGCCTTTTACCTCAAGGAGCTCTCTTACCATTGCAAAAAAGTAGCTATTGCAAGAGTGCATCAATGCGGTTTGTATATTATATGGGGCAGGATGCTCGTGACAACCATACTTAAAGGTTTTGTATTGATAATAGGATTTACACGGCACATAAGTATTGGTTTGGAAGACACCTTCCTGCAAGGCAATAAGAGAAAGGATAGGCTTGAAGATAGAGCCCGGGGGATATCTTGCGCCGATTGAACGGTCCAGCAATGGTTTTTGCGCATTGTCAGCCGTCAGTTCTTCGAATGCTTTGCTTCTGTCTCTATCGAGGTTCAGTTTGTTTGGATCATACGAAGGAGCGGACACCATGGCCAGAATCTCACCACTTGATGGCTCGATAGCCACGATACTTCCCCTTTTGTTTTGCATTAACTTTTCACAATAGGCCTGAAGGTCAAGATCAAGTGTGGTATACAAATCCATACCCTCTACCGCCGTGGAATCTAGTTTGCCCTCGCTAAAGCTGTCAACTTCTCTGCCCAGATTGTCACGAAGGAGAAACTTGACTCCTTTTCTTCCACGCAGACGACTTTCATAGAACCGCTCCAGTCCGCTCATACCTATGTAGTCGCCAGGGCTGTATACATTATCAGACTTTTCAATGGCCTCACGATCTACTTCTCCAAGATATCCTAATACGTGGGCGGCATTCGAATGTGGATAAGCCCGGATATTTCTCACGATTGGATAGAAGCCCGGGAAACGAAACATTTGCTCTTGAAATCCTGCGTATACCTGGTGATCAATTTTTGACAGAAATGTAAAAGGCAGTGATTTGTGATATCTGCGGTCGTTCCAGTTTTTATTCAGCCTTGATGCAAACTCATTATCATCAATGTTGAGAAGGCTACAAAACAAAGATGTGTCCATGTCAGACTTAACATTCCGATAAATGGCCTCAAGGTCATAAATTGACTTATTGTAAGTTAACAGTTTTCCATTACGATCATACATCAATCCGCGCGACGGATATATAATCTGCTTGTCGAGAACGGTTTTCTGCGCCAACTGTTTGTAACTGTCATCAAAGAGTTGCAGTTGAGCCAGTTTAATACCAAGTACCAAAGCCCCTATCAAGAAGCTCATAAGAATTGGTGCTTGTCTATTGTTAAACTGCTTCATACCCGGCGTATCAATATTTTGGATTAAAGATAAGCTGCCCCAGAATCAGAAGAAACAGGCTACCAATAAAACTGAAAATGGTTCTGAGAATTATTTCTTTGAAATAGACAAAAGAAAAGGCTTCGATGCTGTACAGAAGCAGCAGATGTAAGAATAACAAGATGGCCAAATAACTTACAAACCATACAAAACCATAAGAGTATGAAGTAAGGGCATCCTTACCATAACCTTCAGCAGGAGCGATCAGTTGTAATATGTAATATCTGAAATAAGCCGTGAAGGTGGCAGCGGCAGCGTGCACGCCCAGGGAATCATAGAAGATGTCAACAAAGAGACCGAGAATGAAACCAAGAAGTACAACAAGCGTTTTGTTCGTTTTATAGGGAAGAAGTGCAATGATTATTGGATATATGCTAAAATGGATATAGTTAAAACCACTGAATGTAATATCAATACGCTTGAGCAATACCAGCTGAATCGCAAGTATAATTATGGCACGGATGATATTGCGCTTTAGATATTTATCCATCTTCCTCTGTTGTAAGCTTGAGCTTTTCTTCTTTTAATCCGTACTTGACCACATAGACATATTCGACTTGAGCCATTGACTCTTGCATTTTTACATCGATTCTGTAATTGTTACTGCCAGGCTCAACAGCAAAGTCATCGATTTTGCCGATGTAGATGTCTGGTGGAAAACAGATTGAAAAACCACTTGTAACCACACTATCTCCTATGGAGATGTCGGCATACTTAGGGATATCTTTGAGGTTGAGTATTCGCGGATTATCACTTTCCCAAATGAGACTACCTGGAAAGTCTTTGTTTTTCACCTTTGCACTTATGCGACTCTGACTATTTGTCAAAAGTAAAACGGTTGCAAAGCTGCTCGATGCTGATTTGACAATGCCAATTGGCCCCTTGTCTGAGATAACACCCATGCCTACCTCGATACCGCTGTTCTTTCCTTCACAAAGGGTCATATAGTTGTTTCTAAACCCGAGCGTCTTGTTACAAATCATTGAAGGGATCAATGTATAATTTTGAGTACTATCGCTCAAGACCATATCATCAAAAACGCCTTCGGCACTTTCAAGTCTGTAGTTTATAATGCTTTGGCGCAACCGTGCATTCTCTAGCAGGAGGCTATCGTTAATTTGACGCAATTGAAAGAAGTTTTCAAAATTATCTACCTGCTCATAAACCTTCCCTGATAAAAGATTAGATGAGTAAGACCAGATTTCCTTCTGACTCTTGTTATAGTTTACGATAAGGTAAAAGGCTAAGAACTCAAGGCAGACAAACAAAATCAATGCGCTATACCGTATTATGAGATAGATCAGATTACGCATAATGCGGCTAAGTTACATCATATTTTACAAGCTTTGTCTATCCATTAGGAAGGTATAGGAATCCGTGTTTTTCAAGGCCAGTCCCGTACCGCGAACAACAGCCTTCAGTGGGTCGTCTGCAACGTGTACGTTCAGCTTTGTTTTCTTGGCAAGTCTTTCGTCAAGCCCGCGCAACAATGCTCCACCTCCTGTAAGGTAAAGTCCATTCCTATATATATCTGCAGCCAACTCGGGAGGTGTATCCTCAAGTGCCTTAAGAACGGCTTCCTCAATCTTGGCTACTGATTTGTCTAATGCCTCAGCTATTTCGGTATAATCAGTCATCACCTGCTTAGGAATACCCGTCAACAAATCTCTTCCGTTAACACCGATTGGATCAGGTGGATCGAACAGATTTTCTACTGCTGAGCCCACACGTATTTTCAAAGTTTCAGCTGTACGCTCACCGATTAGAAGATTATGCTTGCGCTTCATGTAATCAATGATGTCATTGGTGAATTCGTCACCAGCGGTTCTTATAGATTGATCGGCAACGATACCCGACAAAGCGATTACAGCAATCTCGGTTGTACCCCCGCCTATATCGATAATCATATTACCTTGAGGTGCTTGCACATCTAGGCCGATACCAAGAGCCGCAGCCATTGGTTCGTGAATAAGATATGTTTCTTTGGAATCCACATGATCAGCAGAATCAAAAACGGCTCTTTTCTCCACTTCAGTAATCCCCGAAGGAATACAAATCACCATTTTCAGGTGTGAGAAAAACTTTCTTCTTTCACCAATCATCTCAATAAGCCCGTGAATCAGGCTTTCTGCTGCCTGGAAGTCAGCGATAACACCGTCCTTAAGAGGTCTGATAGTCTCAAGGTTACTGTGTGTCTTTTCATGCATCTGCATGGCCTTGTTACCTACGGCCATGATCTCTCCTGTCTTTCTATTTATAGCGACAATAGATGGTTCATCAATCACGATAGTTCCATCCTGAATGATAAGTGTATTTGCTGTACCAAGATCAACTGCTAACTCCTGTCTGAAAAAATTGAATAATCCCATTAATCTTTTAAAATCTAGTAATCATCAAATGCATCAAATATTGTACCCAAATGGGTAAATATGGGGTTTATAATTTGCTTTAATAATCTGATAGGTGTGCCTGCGTTTCGCCTTACCAGAAGGGCTTTAGGACGCAATTATAATATAATTATACTAAAGATGCTTGAAAAAAGAACGCTATAATCTATCAGTTATTTCCTACAAGGATGGTAAGAAAGTCAGAGGTGTCAAAGTATTTGTTTGCCAATTCGATCAGATTATCAGATTGCAGCAATTTTATCTCCTCAACGGATCTTGAAAAAGTGTTAAGATCAAGAGCTTTTGCTCTCAGACTTTTTACCAATTGTGCCGTTGCAAAAGGGCCATCAATCAGGTTAAGTGACTGGCCCAGCAGATAGTTTTTCACCATCTTCAATTCGGCCTCTTCGACACGCTTATTTTTAAGTTCATTGATTTCTTTTTCCAACTCTTTCATGGTTGGCTCCACATATTCGTTACCAACTTCTGAGCTTATGTAGAAGTAACCGTCTTCCTGCCAGGCATCAAATGAAGAGTAGATTCCGTAAGTATAACCTTTCTCTTCCCTTATGTTACGCATCAGACGGGAGCCGAAGTATCCTCCCAATACAGTATTCAGAACCATAAGTCCTACATAGTCTTCGTGTTTGCGTGGGACCCATAGTTTACCAGTTTTGATACTCGTTTGATGGACATTGTCAGAGCTGATCAGGTGTTTTCCTTGAGCCGAAGCCGATGGTGGAAAAGATACCTTGTTTTGTGAAGCCCCGACCTCTTTGGATCCAAGATCGAATAGAAGTCTGTCTCTTATTTTGTCATCATAGTTGCCACTAAGCACAGCAAAAGCATTGTGCCATTGACAGTGCATATTGAAGAATCGTTTCAGTTGGTCCTGTTGCAGCGCTTCAATGTGCTCTGGTGTGGTGTTGTATCCATAGGGATGCGCACTGCCAAAGAGCATTTCAGTAAAACTCCGGTAGGCGATCACATCATTTTTAACGAGTTGCTCTTTTAGTTTTCGTGAGCTTAACTCTTTGTATTTCTCAAGCGCTTCAAGTTCAAATGCCGGATTGGTGATGGCATTGAGCCAGACCGGCCACACTTTGTCAAAATGTTCAGTCAGACAGACAAGGCTTACGGCGGCATATTCCATATGACATTCTGCTTTAAACACGGCACCATGAAAATCGAATATGTGAGCGGTTTCCTCAGAACCCAAATCAGCAGGTCCTTCTTTTAAAAGTCGAATGGCTGCCTTGGCAATAGCCGGCAACTCCTCATGGATGCGTCCAGCCCTGAACACCAACTCGATTTTGATAATTTTTTGAGAACCCGTATTGAGTTCATGCAGCTCCAGTCCATTCTGAAGATTGATACTTTTAACCGATCCTATTCGAAGGTCAAAATCATTGGTTATATGTGGTCCGACTTTTCTGTTAAGCATGATGTGTCAATGCGGCTGCAAAAATCTATAAATATTAGCCATTATGAAACCATGTAACGGAAATAATCTTTGAAATGGGCTGCAAATTAAAAGTTAATTGTATAGAAGATAACGTATCTTTGTGACTCGTTTTTTTGAAGAAAATATAACATCAATGATATTTGAGGTCTCCTCTAGTGAGTTATTAAAAAAACTTCAGATTGCATCTGGAGCTATCAGTTCTAACCCCGTAATCCCAATTCTGGAGGATTACTTGTTCGAATTATCGGGTAATGATCTTACCATATCCGCAACGAATCTTGAAGTAACAATTATTTCATCAATTCAGGTAATGGGTTCTGAAAACGGCCGCATTGCTGTTCCTGCAAGGATTTTGCTTGATACACTCAAAGCCCTGCCAGACCATCCTGTCAAGTTTAAAGTAGACGAGGAGAACAGCGCGGTAACGCTTAAATCCGCTTACGGAGAATACAAATTATCTGGCGATAACCCGGATGATTTTCCTGAGACACCAGTTGAAGAGAACACGAATCAAATAGAGCTTGATTGTGATGCGTTGGTTAAAGCGATCAACAACACAAGCTTTGCAACGAGCAATGATGAATTGAGACTTGCAATGACCGGGGTCTTAATGCAAATGGACTTCAATAAGGTCATTTTTGTGTCTACTGATGCTCATAAGCTCGTCAAGTACTCAATTGGAGGACTTAACAGCGAATTGACCGACTCGGTTATTATCCCCAAAAAGTGTTTGACAGTATTCAGAAATGCTGTTGCTACGACAGACAATGAAAAAGCGCAACTGGCGTTTAACTCTAAAAACATATTCTTCAAAGCAGGTGAAACACTTGTTATCAGCAGACTTATTGATGCGAAGTTCCCGGACTACAATGCTGTAATTCCTGTGAATAATGACAAATTGCTTACGGTTAACAGAGCAGATCTGCAGAACTCCCTTAAGCGTATCGTTATTTACTCTAATAAAACGACCAACCAGGTTGTACTTAATTTGGCTGAAGACAGCTTGACAGTATCAGCGCAGGACCTTGACTTTTCAAATGAAGCGACGGAGCAGGTGAGCTGCAACTACAAGTCAGATCCGATGACCATTGGTTTTAACGCTAAGTTTCTTGTAGAAATGCTGGGTGTTATTGAAACCGATGAGGTTGTTCTGGAGTTGTCAGCACCCAACAAAGCAGGAATCCTACTTCCAGCGGAAGAAAATGAACAGGAAAAACTGATGATGTTGGTGATGCCTGTTATGATGAGTCATTAATCCAATGCAAAATATAGGTTTATTCTTCGGCTCCTTTAATCCGGTACATGTCGGGCATATGATTATTGCCAATCACATGCTCAATCACACCGAATTGGAGGCGGTTTGGATGGTGGTATCTCCACACAACCCTTTTAAGAAGAAGAGTAGCCTTGCCAATGATTATGATCGGCTTCATCTTGTTAATCTTGCTATAGGTGAAGAGTTAAGACTTCGGGCCTCCGATATCGAATTTGGACTCCCTCAACCATCATATACGATTGATACGATGACTTACCTTGAGGAGAAGTTTCCCGACAAGAAGTTTAATCTCATTATGGGGGGAGACAACTTGGGCACATTCCACAAGTGGAAAAACCACGAACTTTTATTGGAAAAGTATCGGATTTATATTTACAAAAGGCCTAGCTATGACCTTCCGGAGCTTATTAATCATGAAAATGTGATATTGACCGAAGCGCCACTTCTGGAGATATCATCTTCATATATTCGAAAGTTGATCAAAGAAAAGAAGTCCATTAAATATCTCGTGCCTGACAAGGTATATGAGTATTTGAAAGACTATCCTGTTTATGATCGTGTTCAGAGTCAATAATTGTTAAGTTCACAGCGTTAATGCACAATAAACCAATAATTTGACGGCTTCATGAAGCTACTCCACACACTTTTTATCATTTTTTGTTTTGCGGCTGGTTTTGCTCAAAGCAATATAGAAATAGGCCAATGGAAGGCGCATCTTCCGCACAATTTGGCGCAGCATGTAGTGCAAAGTGATGACAAAATCATCTTTGGAACAGCGCAGGCTGTCTTTTCATTGGACAAGGAAGACTTGAGTATAGAATTCCTATCGAAAGTTGAAGGGCTTACAGAGACCGGCATTCAGGAGATGGCCTTTGACAGGTTCAATGATGCCTTGATTATTGCTTATGACAACAGCATCATTGACATTGTTTCCGGTAGTGAGGTATATCCCATCTTCGATTTGTTTAACAACAGCAACTTCATCGATAGGAAGATCAATGATATTTTCATTCAGAATAGTGAGTGGGCATATTTTGCCACAGGTTTTGGACTTGTTCAGTACAATATGCAGTCTAGAGAATTTGGTTTCACATTAGACGCAGGTCAGTCGATTAATTCAGTGGACGGGAATGAAGAGGTGCTATTTATTTCTGGTGACGATGGCGTATACAGATTGGATTATGCGGATGCAGACTTTCCAAATGCCTTCACATCGTGGGAAAGACTTGAGAGCGGTTTACCTACAGGTTATTCGAGCGACGCCTTGGTCCTGGTTGACGACCGCATTTATCTTGCTGCCGAAAACCTGATATACAGAAGTGACAACCTTGTTGACTTTATGCCAGTATACGATTATGATGCTGACATGTATAATCTGGTTTTTCTAAAGGCGCATCAGAACAATCTGTTGATTGGTTTGAAAGATAATTCTTCGGGAAGCAGGGTGGTGTTCCTCGACGAAATTGACACACCAGTCAATGAGATCAACAGCTGTACGAACCGCTTATTGGATCTAGTTATTGATGAAAGCGGTCGTGTCTTCTTTGCAGACGAGTGGCTTAATGTAAGGTATATAGATGCTGAAGGTGCTTGTCAGTTCAGACAGTTTGAAGGACCGTTCAGCGATGAAACATCTGACTTTTCGATTAAGGATGATATCGTTTATGCGGCATCCGGAGGCATCACTGACAACTTTGGCGATCGCTTTGGAAGAGATGGCATATATATACTGGAGGAGGGCGGTTGGAATAACGTGAATCAGGACAACAACAACTTCTATAGAGATAACGAGGTGATCCAGTTCTTCCAGATTGAGGTGCACCCCAGCGAAGACCTTCTATATGTAGGTTCTTTCTGGGCGGGGCTAGTGGAGCAGAATTTGGAGACGGGTGAGCAGACTCTATTTACAGCGGCGAATACTCAGAATGCCATTTTTCCTGCGACGGGTGATGAGCAGCGTACACGTATTTCCGGCTTGAGCTTTGATGATGACGAGAATCTTTGGGTATCTTCATACAATGGTGCCAGACCGCTATCTGTGTATACGAATGAGCAGACATGGCACAGCTTTGATTTGCCCGGTGATGACAGAATTACCCAGGTGGTCAGGGATCAGTTAGGCAATGTATGGTCTGTGATATCTGGTAGTAGTGGGGCCGTGGTGGTATTTAATCCCGGACAGAATATTAAGGACCCTACAGATGATACACCGGGTCGTTTGTTTAATGTGAATAACTCAGAGGTGCCTTCCAATATTGTTAATTCCATTGCGGTGGATCAAGACGGGGCGGTATGGGTAGGAACGGCACAAGGTGTGGTCGTGTTTGAGTGCGGCGGGGCTGTATTTGAAGACGTATGTACAGGAAACAGGCCTATAGTTTTTCAGGACAATGTGGGTGCTTATCTATTGGAGACCGAGAATGTTTCGGCTATTGCTGTGGATGGTGCGAATAGAAAATGGTTTGGAACGAGCAGTGGTATTTTTGTTCAGTCACCCAATGGGGAAGAGCAGATAGCACAATACAATGTGGATAACAGTCCATTGTTTGACAACAACATCAAGGCTTTGGCTTACAATCCCAATACAGGGGAGATGTTTATCGCTACGAACAAGGGCATGCAGAGTCTGAGAACGACAACAACGGGTGCACGAACTACGCACAGCAGCAATGTATATGCATTTCCGAATCCTGTGCGTCCGGAGCATGAGGGTATTATAGCGATTAAAGGCTTGGCGCGGGACGCGGAGGTAAAAATCACGGATATTGATGGCCAATTGGTATTTCAGACAACGGCTCAGGGCGGTCAGGCCATATGGGATGGAAGAGATGGCTCAGGACGTGAATTGAGTGGAGGTGTGTATCTTGTGTTTAGCTCCTCTTCGGATTCCTTTTTTGACCCGAGTACAGCGGTTACTAAGATATTATTGGTTCGTTAATGTAAGGGCCAAGTCAATTTGATAAAATGCGGGCAAATGAATATTTTTTACTTTATATTTGCGATCCTATTTTAAATAAGGTCGCGTGGCCGAGCGGTTAGGCAGAGGTCTGCAAAACCTTGTACACCAGTTCGAATCTGGTCGCGACCTCAAGATCACAAAGCTGTAGCACATCGTGCTGCAGCTTTTTTGTTTCAGTACGATATGAGAGTTTAATTCTTAATAGAGTACAGGAACAAAAAAACCGGATTGGAAAATCAGCTTTGTGATCTTGTTAGAACCCCCCTTCCCAGATAGCCGACAGAGCGAAAGCGATGAGGCAATCTGGAATTCCGCCTACTGTATCAAAGATTCCTTAGGTGCCTTACTACTTTGATAAGTATTATAAAAGACAGACACAAGGGCTTGTGAAGGTCTCGCCCAGATTCTGCCCACCCACCCGCAACGGATGTTGCGGTTCACATTCTTAAGAGTGACATTTAGTCACTCTTATTCAGCTGCAGCTTATTTTAATTTACCTAGTTAAAACTGCTGCCTGAACCCAACCTGCATCATTAAGCCATTGGAGTAGATGGGTTGACCCGGAACCTTATCAGCATTGGCACCAGTTCCCACGCCACCCAATTCAATGAAGTAGTTGCTCTTGCTGTTGAAAAAGAATTCAAAGCCAAACAAACCAAATCCTCCAAACTCTGTCGATTCTGAAGAAAAGTCAGAAGAAGGGAAAAGCAACATGACACCCCCCTCGCTGTAGAGGCGCATGAAGCCACCTATTTCTCCGGCCACGCTTACAATTCCCAGTGAAAGGTTGGAGTATGGTGTCCAGGTGCTTTTAGTCATCTCATCCAGGTGCTCATGCCACATCAGATTACCACGTAGCCTGATTGCTAAGGTATTTTTAAGAAAATAAGGACTGACGACATTCACACCCACACCAAAGTCGTTTTGATACTGGGCAAGGTGAAATCCTATGCCCATGCTGTTTGATATTTCTGTTTCCTGTGCAGAAAGAGAGAGACCTGTCAGTATAAAGCTGAAGATCAGTATTGATTTCTTGATCATGGAAGCGTTTTTTCAGTTGATATAATTATTATAACATATTGAATCTAAGGCAACTAATTCTTTTTAATCTTAATAATTCGACAAAACCATCAATTTCTTACTATCAATAATTTACTAGAATATCTCCCATTCTCCACTCTCTCCACTCTCCACTCCATTCTCCACTCTCCATTCTCCACACCCCTTTTGCCTATATGTATTGTAAAAAGCCCGATTATCAACATAATAAAGTAATAATATGTGGAAAACATTTATATAATATTGTTGAATATGTTTATTACAAAACATAATTTAGTAGAACAATGACGCGCAGCAATAGCCGCACATTCATTGAAGTTCTTTGATTTAGAGATTGTTTGAAGAGTTACAGGCGGGAAGACAGGGATTTATTCCAGTGACTCCTGGAGGAGCAATCCTCAAAGCCTTGACATGCAAGGATTGGGTTAAACCAAGCCACGCAATCAAGAGTGTGCCAGTGCTCAATATTTCATCAGTCTCGTGATTACACGATTTGATCTTCCGGAATGCCTCGGCAGGAAAGAAGAATGTCAAATCAATCTGACTAGAACCATAAACATTGGAACGGAACGGTCTGCAAATATCGTATCGTGAAAATGCTAAAGAAAAAATGAAGATCGTAATCGGATTAAAGAGCTAGGGGGATGCACTTTTCGGTGTATCCCTTTTTTTATGTTCATATATAAACCAACTGTCGCCCAATACTGACCCTATGTAAATGCAATTTGTCCTAGTCAAAACAATTTATGGACAAGCGTAATATTCAGTTTCCTGAAAATCAGACTTTTTCGTAGTTTGAATTCATTATCTAACCTAAACAAAACAAAATGGCATATTTAGAACCCGTAATTGGTGCAATAGCAGCTTTTGCACTTGGCTCACTTTGGTACACAGCGTTGTTTGGCAAAGTATGGCAAGCAGAGACTGGGATTACCGATGAAGAAGGACAACAAAACCTGGCCCGTACGCATGGTTTGTCATTCGTCATGATGATTATCCTTTCTTATGCTGTCAACATGATTATTAACTATCATGAGCCTGCTGATCAGACCTTTGTACATGGGGGCTTCCATGGAATCATGGCCGGATTGTTCTACTGCGCACCAGCAATGGCAATCAACTATTTGTATCAACGCAAATCACTCAAACTCTACCTGATCGATGCTGCTTATGTGGTATTGTTCCTAGGACTTTCAGGTGGCGTAATGGCTGCGCTGAAACTGGGTTGATCTTAAATAACTAAATTCAAAACCAGCCGTGACACGTTTGCTGTCACGGCTTTTTTTATTCTAGGATCCCCAGTGATGGAAATGATCCAGGATGCCGCCCATTAAGCTGAGTGTAATCAACCAATAGCCGATATGCAGGAACATGTTTTTCCATTTTCTTTGTTCATACAGGCCGTTTGTAATTGTGGTTGGCAGGAGCAAGAACAGACTAACAATTGCACCATGTGCAGCACCATGTTTGAAGGTATCAAACTCCGGTACGTCCTGTCCAGGACCATTACAAAAACCAAGCATGAAAAATGCCAGGACCAATGACATCAGAAAACTCAAGCCAAAGACCAAACCCATATTGGCCTCCTTCGCTTTTTCTTCAGTCATGCCAATGGATTCCATCCACATCGGACCAAAAGCAAAATTGCTGTAATAAAAGAAACCTACTACGGTAGGGGTAAGTACGGCTAAAATGAAGCCTATCCAGTTAATATCCATAATGTTGATTTTTTCGTTTTGATCAAATTACGGATAAACACGGGCAATTTATAATATTTTTGGTCCTAGAGCCGACCTAATGCCCTCAGAGCCAATTAGATATGGATGTAATACTATAATACACAACCAAGAAAAGCATGCCCCACTTGTCATAAAGTAAAGTTTAGCTGAACAGTGCACCCATCAGTTCATCTACCTTGGACAAGGCACGGATTTCAATGTCATAGTCCTTTTTCTTCAAGCCCTTTAAATTGAATGCTGATATGTAGATGGCTTCAAAACCCAACTTCGCAGCCTCTTCGATCCGTTGCTCTATTCTGTTGACAGCGCGCACTTCGCCGGTGAGTCCCAGCTCTGCAGCAAAACATATGTTTTTATCAATCGGGATATTGTTAAGAGAAGATACAAGTGCAGCAACGATAGCCAGATCAATCGCCGGGTCCTGAACTTTCATACCACCTGCAATATTCAGGAATACATCGTTTTGTCCAAAAAACAGTCCAGCCCTCTTTTCGAGTACTGCCAGCAACATAGAAAGACGGCGAAGGTCAAAGCCTGTAGAGGACCTCTGGGGAGTGCCATATATAGCCTGACTAACGAGTGCCTGTGTCTCGATCAACATAGGTCGCATACCCTCAACCGTTACAGCAATGGCACTACCGCTTAGTTTCTCATCACTTTGTGATAAGAGCAATTCTGAAGGGTTGGCAACTTCCCGGAGCCCATCAGACTCCATGGCGTATATACCCAATTCGTCAGTAGAGCCAAATCTGTTTTTCTTGGTCCTTAGAATTCTATATATATGATTGCGGTCACCTTCAAACTGCAGTACAGTATCTACAATGTGTTCAAGAATTTTAGGACCTGCAATGTGACCTTCCTTGTTGATATGTCCGATAAGGAAAACGGGTGTCTGTGACTCTTTGGCAAATTGTTGCAGCTCTGATGTGCATTCCCGAACCTGTGTTATACTTCCTGGGTATGAATCCACAAAAGGAGAAGCAATGGTCTGGATTGAATCAATGATTATTAATTCAGGTTCCAATTTTCTTGTTGCCTCGAATATTAGGTTAAGGTCTGTTTCTGTAAGAATATGACAGCTCTTGTTTTTTATACCAATGCGTTCAGCACGCATTTTAATCTGGGAAGCACTTTCCTCGCCAGATACATAGAGTATGCGGTAATCGGCATTGATAGCCAGCTGAAGTAATAGGGTGGATTTACCTATACCTGGTTCACCACCAACCAGCGTAATGGACCCCGGCACGATGCCGCCTCCAAGTGTTCTTTGCAACTCCAGGTCTTTTACCGGTAAACGGATGGATTTTGTGTATTGGATATCATTGATAACCTGTGGGCCTTGCTTGATAGCTCTTTCCTCCCTCCAGTTTTTTCTTTTCTCTTCTTTGGTGGTGTCTCTGACTATGGTCTTTTCCTCATAACTATTCCAGGATTGGCAGTTGACACACTTGCCTTCCCATTTGGTAGATTGATGACCACAGTTTTTGCAGATAAATATTGTCTTCTCCTTCATAATTCTAAGAACCTAAATCTAAGTTTAATAGCTTAAAAGGCAAACATATTCTTATGATACTATGTATTATATCTATAACAGTGATTTGTTAATATTGTGAAGCAAAAATCAAAATTAGTAGATGCGCATCGTCAGTTATAATGTTAATGGTATAAGAGCAGCTCTTAAAAAAGGGCTTGTTGATTGGCTAAAGGAGACCAATCCAGATATCTTTTGTATTCAGGAAAGTAAATCTCAGGAAGGGCAGGTACCTGAAGAGATTTTTGCTGACCTTGGTTATCATGCGCTATGGCATTCAGCTGAAAAGAAAGGCTACTCAGGTGTCACGACATTCAGTAAAATGAAACCGGATAATGTTATTACTGGCATGGGTAATGATAAATATGATGTGGAGGGGCGCGTCATAAGAACCGATTTTGATGACCTTACAGTCGTAAATACATATTTCCCATCTGGAAGCAGTAGCGAAGAAAGGCATGCCTTCAAGATGGATTTCTTGAATGATTTTGCGCCCTGGGTAGAACAGCTTAATGCAGAAAGGGAAAAGGTGATGATACTTGGTGATTACAATATTGTCAGACTGGACAAGGACATTCACAACCCGCAAAGGAAAGATAACCCATCGGGATTCAGACCAGAGGAGCGAGATTGGTTGAACAACTGGTTTGACGGGGCATTCGTGGATGCCTACAGGGAGCTATATCCTGATAAGGAAGACGTGTACAGCTGGTGGAGCTATCGTGCAGGATCCAGACAAAAGAATAAGGGTTGGCGTATAGATTATATCTCAGTAAGCAATTCTATGGCTTCCGGAATCACAGAGGTATTTCATGATAAGGAATCACAGCACTCCGATCATGCGGCCATAGTTATGGACATCAAACTTTAACTTAATTGGTCTGCTGCTTCTCGATGTAGTTTACCATTTGTCTGAACTGATCATAGAAAGGGCTGTCTTCAAACTTTGACAGGGCTTCTTTCCCGATTTCATAGGCTTCAGAAAGTTTTCTGTCATTCATCAACATGCGCATATACAACAGATAGTTGTCTGCTGTTTTTTCAATCTTGACCAATTTTTCCATGAGCTCATAGCCATAGTCTTTGGATGCATCTACATAGCTGAAGTATTTGGCAATTTGACTAAGTTGCTCTTTGTAGAAGGCTGGATTTTTCTTACCAAACTTTTTCAAAAACTTTTCTGAATGGCCCTTCCACGCATCGTAGTTGCCAGCTAATGCATTGTAATAAAGACGGGCTTCCATTTCAAACTGTTTTTTATCACCTATGCCGGCAGCGTTAAATTGAGCTATGCTTTCTTCCAAAAGCGCTGCATAATCATATTCAACTGCTTTTTCTACAGTCTTAAGACAAGCTTGAGAAACAGTCTTTTCAAATTCTTCTTCTGATGTTGCTGCAATGGCTTCTGATTTTAATGCCAATAACTCATCAAAGAGTTTGGAATCAGACTCCAGCACCGCCTCGGTAAGAAACAGCGCCTTTTGTTTGTTGCTGATATCTGGTTTTGAGTCAAGGTATTCGTTTGAGATCTTGAGGCTTGGCTTTGAAACCTTATTAAGCTCTTTGATATAATTATACACGAGGTCGAAATCACGTTCTCCTTCTTCATATCTTTCAGCATATTGATCAGAGCGGTCGAACGACTTGATGGCCATGCGACCCAGTTCGATAAGATCTTCAGCTTGTTTACCACCCACAGATTTCTTTAGGATATTTCCTTCGCTATCCAGGAAGAACAATGTGGGAAATGCGGTAACCGGATAATTCTTGCCAAACGTTAATCCTTCGGCTTCCTCCATGTCCAGCTTGAGGTTGATAAAATTGTCATTGAAAAACGCACCAACCTTATCCTGTGTGAATACATTTTTGGCCATACGCTTACAAGGTCCACACCATTTGGCATATGCATCTACAAATATGATTTTATCCTGTGCTTGAGCCTCTATCAATGCTTCTTCCCAGCTTCCTTTATAAAAGCTTATACCTTGAGCGCTGATAGCAGTGAAAGAAATCAGGATAAAAACAAGACTTAGTACAATTTTATTCATTTCTCTAGATCTTTAATCTTAACAAAGGTGTATAAAAAATCAGCTTTCTGCCAGAAGCATAGCCGACAAATATATATTACAACGGCTTTATCAATGATTAGGCGTATAAAATTGGCTATTTATGTTTTTTTTAATTGTCTATGGTATTTCAGTGAAATGAAAATCTGGATTAACTTTGATTCAAAGCCCTGGCATATCGTATGAGCCTTTCAAAAAGAGAAATATTCCTAAATCATGTCGCCCAGACCAGCACATATCCACTGGCATTGGAGATTGAGCGTGCTGAAGGTGTTTTTATATATGGCAAAGATGGCAAGCGGTACTTTGATTTAAACTCAGGGATTTCGGTCAGTTCGCTGGGACATCGTCATCCCCATGTAATATCTGCGATAAAGGACCAACTAGATAAATATATGCATACAATGGTCTATGGGGAACATATCCAGGCACCTCAGACAGAATATGCGGAACTCTTGTTCAGTAGGTTGAATGAGAAACTCAATTGTATTTATTATCTGAACTCGGGAACGGAGGTTATTGAAGCGGCTATGAAGTTGGTGAAAAGGGCCACCGGAAGGTATGAAATCATATCATGCGCTAATGCCTATCACGGCAGCACGCAGGGAGCTGAAACCTTGCGATCGGACCATGAATACTCCAGAAGCTTCCTTCCGCTGATTCCCGGCGTAAAACACATATCGTTCAACAACCTGGATGAGCTGGAGAAGATAGGCTGCAGGACAGCTGCGGTGATTCTTGAGCCTGTCCAGGCCGAAGCCGGAGTAATCTGTCCCGAACCCGGGTATCTTAATAAACTGAGAGAGAGGTGTGATGCCTTTGGAACATTGCTTGTTTTGGATGAAATCCAAACAGGATTCGGACGAACGGGAAGCTTGTTTGCTCATATGAAATATGAAGTGTTGCCAGATCTTTTGTGCATAGGTAAGGCAATGGGAGGCGGCTTACCGATTGGAGGCCTGGTAGGCAACCGCGATTTGATTAATCTTTTTGCAAAGAATCCGGACCTTGGCCACATTTCAACCTTTGCAGGACATCCTGTCGTCTGTGCCTCTGCCAAAGCTACCCTGGAGGTTCTGCTGGATACAGAATTGATAGCTGAGGTTAAAAATAAGGAGTCATATATTCACAGCAGATTATCAGGCCATCCGATTGTTAAGGAAATCAGGAGTTCAGGACTTATGATGGCAGTTGAGTTAACGCGACGCAAATATCTTAAACATGTTGTGGGCCACGCATTTGAAAATGGAGCCCTTATTGACTATTTTCTTTTCAACAATAGAAGCTTCAGATTGGCGCCCCCACTCATATATACGATGGAGCAATTAGCTGAGGCTATGGATATTCTTGAAGCAGCTCTTGATTATGCCCAGTCAAAATATAAAGACAGATAGGGATGCGATTATTGATATACATATTCGTCTTTTTCTGTTTTTTCCCCTATATCAACATTATTAATATAGGAACAGATACGCAGCCTAACGCTTTGGTGGCTGCTGCAGTATTGTTGTTTTCTATTTCTAATAAAAAGCTTAATACGCCCATCATATTGCTGTGGCTGCTGTTCTTAATGTCCTTGGTATTGGCCTTATTTTCACAATTAGATGCTTTCGATACGGTAAAAAACATATTAAACTATCTCTCAACACCTATGATATGCCTTGCTGCATATAACGTCTTTATCAAATCAGACTTTAAGTTGCCCTATAGGGTTTTCCTTTTGATAGTAAGCACTTATTTCGCAGTTGCTGCAGTACAGATGTACATAGACCCAGGATTCATGACTGCCCTATTGAACCAGGGAGCGAGAGGCGTTATGTTGGGGGGTAGAGGAGTTGTCTCTCTCTGCCCTGAGCCAGCTTTTTATGGTTCACTATGTTTGTTCTTTATGGTTTTCTCCCTGATTATGTATTCACCCAAGCAGAATATATTGACGATAGGCCTACTTGCAGTTCAGCTGATATTATTTGCCCAGTCAGCAACGTCGATTTTGGTGTTTCTGGTGGCTTGTTGTGTCTTCTTGTTTATTCAACTGTTGAAGTTCAGGCTTAATTATATTCTGTATACTTCTGTAATCGTAATTATGTGTATCTTCTCTTGGGCCAGGTGGCAAGATGAATTGAGCCAAAGTCGAGCGGGTATATTAATTCAGGAGATTGCTGAAAATCCATTATTGCTGGCTCAAGCTGACGTAAGTGCTGGTGTCAGAATTACCAGTACTGTTTCTCCTTTTCTGGCAGCCAAGCATTACTGGGGTTTGCCAATGGGCTGGGGCACCTACAAGGCTTTCGTGCGCGAATTGAATCAATCAGGCGACTACCCGAAATTATTAAATCCCTATATCGTTAATGAAATTGGTAGATTGGGTGGTGGCATCAACATGATACTTTTTCAATTGGGCATATTGGGCATTCTGTTTCCACTTGCAATTTGGCTTGCTTTTAAAAAGATATTAACACGTCGCGCAGTCCTGTTTGCTTTTGTGTTATTTATTCTTGTCTTATTTACGCAGATTCAATTAATGCAATCCATGATAGGCTTTATAATAGCTTCGGCCATTTATCTGTCACGGGATACAATTAATGAAAAATATAAACTTGCCTGATTTGGAACGACCAGTTTTTATAATCGGGGCGGCACGCTCTGGAACAACCATGCTGGGCGAATTGCTGTCAAGACATCCGGATGTGGCATATTGGCTGGAACCCAAGTACATCTGGCGATATGGGAATCCGCTTGCATCAGATGATGTGCGATCAGCAGGTGAGGCAGATTCAAAGACCAAAAGGTACATTCGCAAAAGGTTTGCACGCTTTTTAAAAAAGAGAGATAAAGCAAGGTTTGTTGAAAAGACGCCTAGCAACGTATTTCGCATAGCTTTCATCAACGCAGTTTTTCCAGATGCCCTGTTTGTGTACCTAATCAGGGATGGGCGTGATGTTGTTCTATCAGCAGAAAAAAAGTGGACGACCCGACCTGATAAAACAGCACTGTGGAGAAGACTTACCAGTTTTGAGATTCCTTTGAGAGACTTTCCTTTTTATTTCATGAGTTTTCTTCGAGATGTGCCTGGACGCATCTTTTTTCCATCTAAAGGCTTTATTTGGGGACCGCAATTTCCCGGAATCGAATCGTATCGTGCATCAAACGATGTGTTGACAACATGTGCAAAGCAATGGGTTGAAAGTGTTGAATATAGCAGTAATGATATCAAACAGATCGATCAGAAACGTGTATTCAAACTGAAATATGAAGACCTATTAAGCAAGCCCGAAGAAATGCTGGCGGCTATTCTGAGCTTTGCTGATCTTAATGGTGACGCATTAACTGATATGTTGAAAGGATTCAAATTAAGACCGGCCAAAGAACAGAGTAGGGAAGATCTGGAACGGATTGAAAAAATTAATATAATGATAGAAGACAAACGACGTGAATTGGGTTATTCATAACGTATCTTTGCATCACAATGAGCATTATGGAAGTTAAGGACAATTATTACGTAGCGATCATGGCAGGAGGTGTAGGTTCACGATTTTGGCCTGCGAGCCGAGAGCATCTACCAAAACAGTTTCTCGATATCATCGGTGTGGGCAAATCGCTTATTCGTTTAACATATGAACGATTTGCTGAAATCATACCTCCGGAGAGGATATTGGTCGTAACAAATAAAATATACAAAGATCTGGTTGCACAGCATATTCCAGAGATACCTGAATTTAATATCATAACCGAACCTTCGCGCAATAATACAGCGCCATGTGTTGCTTATACAGCATTGCGTTTAAATGCGATGGACCCGGAAGCGAGCTTCGTGATAGCGCCTTCAGATCATATTATCATGAAAGAGGACCTGTTCAGGGAGAATATATTAAAGGCGCTTGATTTTGCATCAGAGAATGAGGCGATCTTAACCTTAGGCATTCAGGCTTCCAGACCGGATACAGGATATGGTTATATTGAATCATCTGAACAGAAACTAGACGGAGGAATTGAAAAAGTAGCTTCTTTCAGAGAGAAGCCTGATCTTGAAACAGCCAAGGCTTATCTTGCCAGCCAAAACTATTATTGGAATGCCGGCATATTCGTATGGTCTGTCAAGACAATATTGAACGCATTTAAATCATCTGCACCTGACATTTACGATATTCTGACCGCTGATCTCGCAATGTATAATACAGCTGCCGAGCAGGAATATATAGATGAGGTATATCCTAAGACACCGAGCATTTCGGTTGATTATGCCATTCTTGAAAAGGCAGATAATGTTTACACCATTCCTTTGGATATCGGGTGGAGTGATTTGGGCACATGGAATGCCCTGTATGCTTTTATGGATAAAGATGTTGATGCATCAGTAGTGGTAGGCCAGAATACAATGATGTTAGACTCAAACAATTGTTTTGTGCGTTCAGATGCTGAGAAATTGGTGGTGATAAAAGGCCTTAACGATTATATTGTCATTGATGAAGAGGACGTGTTGCTGATTTATCCCAAATCAGAAGAACAGGATATAAAAGCGGTGCGTAAGTCGATCGAAAATCCGAAGTTTGTGTAAAAAGCACTTCTTGAGAGACAAGCGGGTCGTCATTGTTGCCAACTCCTGTTGGAATATCTATAAGTTCAGAATGAACTTACTGAGGAAGTTGTCTGACGAAGGCAATCAGATAATTACCATTGCCCCTGTTGATGAATACGTAGGCTTTACCAAATCAATACCCGGTCTTAAGCATATTCCGCTCAAACACTTATCCAGAAAAAGCACCAACCCGCTCAAGGAGATTCTATTAATGTTTGAATTGCGGGCCATATACAAAAGGCTAAAGCCGGATATCGTTATTCACTTCACACATAAGCCCAACTTATTCGGAGGCCTGGCGGCAAAGCTTACGGGCACCAAATCTATTGCTGTGCTTACGGGACTCGGATATACGTTTATTCACAAGGGCTTTCTAAACAGTCTGATACGTATTCTTTATAAACTTGTTGCACCGGCACACATTAAATTCATATTTGAAAACGAAGACGATAGAGAACTGTTTGTTCGCACTGGGATTACAGATGAAGCGAAGGCTATTTCGGTTAAAGGCTGTGGCGTTGATCTTGATTATTATGGTCAAGCTCACGCTGAACTAACGAAGAGTCAGAAAACCGCTTTCACCTTTATAGGCAGACTGCTTTATGACAAAGGTATTGTTGAGTTTGTTGAAGCGGGAAAGCAACTCGTCAAAGACCATTCAAATATAGAATTGCACATTGTTGGTGAATTTGATGCTGGAAATCCTTCTATGATTCCCAGAGAGAAACTGCTGGAATGGATATCTCAAGCTTTCATAAAGTATCATGGATTTGTCGAAGATATACGTCCGATTATTGCGAAAAGCGATTGTGTTGTATTGCCGAGTTACAGGGAAGGCATGCCTAGAGTAATGTTGGAAGCCATGGCGATGGCAAAGCCTATAATTACCACAGATGTTCCAGGTTGCAGGGAGACGGTTCCGGAGGGAAAAAATGGCTTTCTCGTTGACGTACAGGATAGTAAGTCTTTAGCCAATGCGATGACGAGTTTTATAAATATGGGTGACACCGAGCGTCAACTGATGGGTGATGAAGGACGCAAATTGGTTAAGAAAATGTTTAATTCTGAAAAAATATCATCGGAACTATACGAAATCATTTCACAAGCTTATTTTTGCGATAAATAATTCAATATGAGGTTTATACAGATTATTTTTTTTCTAATACTTTTTTCTTGTTCCAATAATAATGCGGATACAGCAGCAGCAGTTCCAGAGCTTAAACCAGATCAACAAGAGAAAGTAGACTATTCAAGTGCGGATGTTGATATGATGATGGAGCCTGTGATGGGTGGACCCTTAGAAATTGAAATCAAGGTCAACAATGCGATATCAGGGAAGAGCTACCTTATCAATTCAGTGGCAGGAGGAAACTTCAGGGTAGATTCTACGATGATAGAAAATGGTGTTCTTAAATATAAGAATGATGAAGGCATGCCTCAGGGCTTATATTTTGCCACACTTCCCAATGAGGTCTTTATTCAAATGTTTCTTGGTGAAGATCAGAAGTTTTCTTTGGAGTGTGATATGAACAATATCGTTCAGACAATGAAGGTCAAAGGAAGTAAGGAAAATGAATTGTACTATACCAATCTGAAATACGAGGAGGAATACAGCATCAAATATCAACCACTAGCTCAACAAATGAATGCCATTGCAGATAAGGAGAGCGCGCAATACAAGCAACTTGACACACAGAAAAGAGCATTGGAAGCAGAGCGTGAAAAACATTTGGAGCAGCTGTTTAAAGGAAATGATGATTTGTTGTTTGTAAAGTTTAAGATAGCGGGTCAAAACCCGAAGGTGAGAGAGACGGGCACAGGAGATGAGAAGGTCTACTTTTACAGAAAGGAATTCTGGGATAATGTGGACTTTTCTGATACAAGGTTGTTGAGAACACCTGTCATAACAAACAAACTGAAGAGGTATATAAAGGATATCACACCACAATCACCTGATTCCATAAACCACTATTCTTCAGAATTGATCAAAAAGGTATTGCCTTATCCGCAGTACTTTAAGCTAATTGCGAATTGGATAGCATTGGAATATGAACCTGGGAAGACCACGCTAATGGATGCCGAAGCTGTATTTGTGTACATGATTCAAAACTACTTCACACGGGACCTTGCATTTTGGTCTGACTCAATGGAAGTCTATGCGCTACAACAAAGAGCAGGCGAAATGGCTCAGAGTCTGGTTGGGCTTAAAGGACCAAATGTCATTTCTACAGATCCTGATGGCAAGACCAAATCAATCTATGAATTGAAAGAGGATTACATCGTTGTCTACATGTATAACCCGACATGTGAGCATTGTATGAAAGAGACACCTGAACTGGTGAAATGGTACAATCGAAATCGCAATAATAGCGTTGCTGTCTATGCCATAGCTATTGATACAGACGAGACGGAATGGAAAAACTATGTCAAGGAGAAAAACATGTCGGTATTCACCAATGTTTTTGACCCCACGAACAAGTCTATATATGCCAAATATTTCGTGAATGTGACGCCAGAATTGTATCTGTTGAATAAGGACAGGACCATAATTGCCAAAAACCTGAAGGTGTTCCAGATTGACGAAATGATACAGCGGGATAAGGGCTAATAAAAAAGACCGTTCCAACCACGGAACGGTCCACTAAGCTTTTAAAAGAACCATTGAATAAGGCAAAAACTCAATCTCAGCATATGCAATTCAAAGAGCGTGCCAAAGTTTGAGATTAATTTGTCAATCACTTCGCATGCTACTTTTGAATATTGCTATAAAATAGGCTACATTTGCAAAACTTTTTTTGAATGAGATTGAACCGGATTTTCTTCTGGATAAATAATTGGAATTCAGACAGATAGCCAAGGTTCGATTAAATTAAAAATTCACTAATTCGTATATCGTTAAGTATTAATATTTTAAGATGGCTCTAATAGGTAAGATTAGAAAAAACTTTTGGTTCGTCCTGATACTTTTGGGACTTGCACTAGCAGCATTTATTATGATGGATATGTCTGGATCTTCAGGTCCGGCAGGTGCGGTAACCGATCTGACTATAGGTAAGATTGCTGGTACAAAAGTAAACTACCAGGATTTTCAGCAGACTGAGCAGGCCTATTTCAGGAATGCACAACTGGATCCGTTCCAAAAGAGAAAAGATATATGGGATTTCTACGTAGAGAAAGCTTTGATTGAAAACGAAGCGGATGCTTTAGGTATGAACGTCTCTTATGATGAGTTGATGGATCTTCAATTTGGTGTTAACCAAAGTCCGATTGTAAGATCAAACTGGACCGATCCACAGACAGGTCAAGTTGACCAGGCGTCACTTCAGCAATTCAGAACAGCTATTGAAAACGGGGAGGAACTGAATCCTGAATTCAGAGCATATTGGGCTGAGCAGGAGAAGCAAATTGTAAAGGATGCGCTTCAAAGCAAAATTTATAGCCTGATCAATAAAGGTGTGTATACTCCAGCGTGGATGGCAGAGGAGTCTTTCAAGATGGAAAACACAACGGCAGACTTCAAGTATGTTAAAGTACCATTTGCTGACATGGATGTTGCCGGTATCGAAGTTTCTGATTCTGACATCACAGACTATATGAAGGAAAATTCTGCACAATTTGATGTAGACGAAGAGACAAGAATGGCCAAGTTGGCGGTCTTCAATGTAGCAGCTTCACAGGAAGACATCGACACCATCAAAAGCAGAATGAATGTGATGAAGAGAGAGTTTGCGACAACAGAAGATGATTCTATGTTTGTCGTTACCAACAGAGGTTCATACACACATATATATGGAACAAAAGAGCAAATGCCAGAAAGTGCTCGTGATGAATTATCTGCTCTGGCCATCGGAGATGTATATGGTCCTTTTCAGGAGGGAGATTATCTATATGTGGTTAAAATGATAGATAAGAGACCTGTTCCAGACTCAGTAGAGGCAAAGCATATCTTGAGAACAGCTGATAGAAATAATCCGGAAGCTGTCGCTCAGGCGCAAGCATATATCGACAGCCTTGTGACAGTATTAAGATCTGGCAATGTAGACTTTGAGACATTGGCCAGAGAAAACAGTCAGGATCCAACGGTAGCACAGAATGGCGGTGATCTTGGTAAGTTTACACAATCAACAATGGTAAGAGAGTTTGGCGACATCTGTTTCCTTCAAGGAACAACAGGTGGTGTTTATACAACTATCACTGATTATGGTGTTCACCTTATCAGAATTGAAGATCAGGTATTCACTACAGATGAAGATAAATTCAGAATTGCTAGTGTTATTCAGCCGATTATTCCATCTCAGGAAACGCAGGATTCTATTTATGATGTGGTAAGTGAAATAGTGAGCAGCAGCAGATCTGAAGAAGAGCTTCAATCAGCTATAGATGCTATTGAAGGTGTAGAATTGACCAGAACTTCAGCTGTAAGGAAAAATGATTTTTCAATTGCTGATCTTGGTCCTGGCCAAACATCAAGAGATATTATCATCTGGATGTTTGACTCAACTACAGACAGAGGAGATGTTTCTCCAGAGATATACAGATACACTGACCCGGTTAACTATTATGACAACAAGTATGTTGTAGCTATGTTGGACCGTGTACTGCCAAAAGGGCTTAGACCAATTGATGAAGTACGTGCTCAAGTAGAGCCAATCGTATTGAACAGAAAGGCAGCTGAGAAAATGGCCGCTGATCTATCATTCAGCTCATTAGAGGATCTTGCTTCTCAACTTGGAACAGAAGTAGAGACAGCAACAAACGTAGCCTTGAGTGCAGATTTTGTCCCAGGTGTTGGTAGCGAACCAGAAGTTATTGGTGCTGCATACAATCTGGATATTCAGTCTGTTTCAAAGCCAATTGTAGGTAATAGTGGACTATTTGTTATTTCACCGCTTAGTGTGAATGCAGCGCCTGCAGCAAATAATATCCCTTTCCTTAAGCAAAACATCGCGACTTCAACAAAGTCTCAGGTTAACTTCAAGGTACTTCAGGGCTTAAGAGAAAATGCAGATATAAAAGACAACAGATCTACTTTCTTCTAGTAGAAGTAAAATATAGTTGACAAAAAGCCTGCTGAGAAGCGGGCTTTTTTTATGTCTATAGATTAATACCGGTATTTCTTCGACCAATTTTGTTACCTGAGTCTACTTCGTCTCGTATTAGCAATGTCATTCAATGACAACAAAACAAATGCAGACGATTATGAAAAATTCACTTTACCTATTTATCTGCCTGTTTGCTTTTACAGGCACTATCTTGAATGCCGGATCAATTGACGGTACGGTATTATCCGAAAAACAAGAACCCATCTTTTATGCCAATGTAATTCTATTTAATGCTCAGGACAGCAGCATTGTAGATTTGCAGTATTCTCAGGATGACGGCAGTTTTATTTTTGCTGACATTGCCAGCGGAAGCTATTGGATTGAATGTCGATACATCGGCTATCCTGACTTGGTCATCGAAACCTTTGATTTCAAACAAGGCGAGGTCAAGTCATTGGGAGAGCTTGCATTCCCGGCACCCAGCAATGAACTTGACGAGGTTGTGGTATCAGCTAAAAAACCAATGCTGGAATTGAAGCCAGATAAAGTTGTACTCAATGTTGAGGGCAGTGTTAATGCAGTGGGGTCTGATGCTTTCTATTTATTAAGGCGTGCACCAGGAGTAGTTATCGATAATAACGACAACATTTTCATGTTGGGAAAAGGAGGTGTCCAGATATACATAGATGGCAAACCATCTCCTCTTAATGGTTCTGATTTGGCAGAGTACCTGAAATCAATTCCTTCATCCGAGATTGAATCTATTGAGATTATTACACAGCCTTCAGCAAAATATGAAGCTCAAGGAAACGCTGGTATAATCAACATCAAGTTTAAAAGAGACAAGAACCTCGGAACCAGTGGAAATGTAAACCTTTCAACTGGTCAGGGAATAACTTCAAGATATAACGGAACGGTCAGGCTTACCAACAGATCAAAACATTTCAACACATTCGGAAGCTTTTCAGCATATGAAGGGGAGGGTTATAACCCCATGTCATTATATCGCGTGCAGTCAGGATTGGTATTCGATCAGAGTGCACTAGGTACGGGGAATTGGGAAGGCTTTAATGTAAGAGCCGGTACCGACTACTTATTGAATGACAAACATACCATTGGTGTATTGTATACAGGTTCACGAGGTAATGGAGACTGGATTCAAGATAGCAATACAAACATATCAATGGCATCAGAAATGGTTGTAGATAGTATTCTGTCCGCGCAGACGGCGTCTATATGGGATAGATCAAACAATAACTTTAACTTAAACTATAGATTTGATTCAGGCAATGGCAAATCTTTTAATGTGGATCTTGATTACGGGGAATATGATAATGAGAGAATGGAGGATCAGCCCAATACATATTTAAGTCCTGATAGAATGGATACACTGAATGTCCGGGACTTCGCTAACGAGTCTCCCAACAATATTCGTATCGCCACATTGAAACTAGATTATGAGCAGCCTGCTTTTGCTGGTTCACTTTCCATGGGGATTAAATTGTCTAGAGTTCTTACCGATAATACATTTAATTTCTACAATGTTGACGGCAATGATAAGGTTCTAGATATCAATAGAAGCAATAGCTTTGAATATGACGAAGAGGTAAATGCAGCCTATGTGAATTATGCAAGAAAGCTGGGCGATTTGAATATCAATGCTGGATTCAGAGTTGAGCATACACACTCAATAGGTGATCTAGAAGCTATGGTTCCAACAGATAATGAGCGTGTGGAAAGAGACTATGTAGACTTGTTTCCTTCGTTGGGTCTTTCATACAAACTGGATGAAAAAAACAGTTTTCAACTTAACTATTCAAGACGTCTGAACAGACCATCGTATAATGACTTGAATCCATTCCGTCAAAGACTTGACGAGTTGACCTTTGAGCAAGGTAACCCTTTCTTGAGTCCGGAATATTCGAACAGCATCCAACTATCTCATTCATGGAATTATAAACTGACGACCTCTGTATCATACAGCCACACAACCGATATGATTGCCAGGTTAACGGATGTCGAGGGTGAGAGATTTGCCTTTATTACATGGAAGAACATTGCAGATCAGCACAGTTATAGTGTTAATGTGAGTGCACCACTTCCGATAAAACCCTGGTGGAATTCTTATACATCTGTATCAGGTGTAAGGACACATAATAAAGCTGATTTCGGGGAGGGAAAGACCATTGATCTAATGGTGCATACATTCAATGTATACTCTCAACACAATTTCAGTTTGCCAAATGGTTATATGGTGGAGTTGTCAGGATGGTACAATTCACCGGCGATATGGGAAGGCAACTTTAAGATGGATGCCATGTATAGTTTGGACTTTGGAATACAGAAATCTTTCCTTGATAATAAGCTGAATGTTAAAGCCAGTGTAAGTGATATTTTCAGAACGCAAACCTGGAATGGTGTGACTACTTTTGGTGATCAGTATATAGAGGCTGCGGGCTCATGGGACTCAAGACAGGTTCGTGTAAATCTAAGCTACAACTTTGGCAACAAGAATGTTAAATCGCGGAAGCGTAAGACAGGACTTGAGGCTGAAGAACGCAGGATTAAAAGTGACAATTGATTGATAGTATTTGAACTTTTCCCGCTCCTCTGGATATCAGGGAGAGCGGGTTTTTTAGTTTTTAATCAACTTAACAAATTGGGTAGAACCCATATCATCTTTTAATTTTACATAGTAGATGCCGGCATCTGATTGAAAGTCGAGCGTCACACTGCCAAGTCCATTTCCTTTTGTTACCAGTTTCCCTTGAACATCTAGAATCTCGTAAGTAAACAATCTGCCACTCTTGTGAATCAGGTTTAGATCACTTGCGAATAAGGGATTTGGATACACCTTTGCAAAGTTGGATTGAGTTTGCTCGATGCTGCTACTTGGACTGCATTTTATGTCTTTCATATGTCTAGAGATCTCACCTATCAAATCGATGGGCACCAATGCATCGCTTTCAAATCCTCCCATCCTTATGAGGATAAGGTTTTCACTGGGTACAATATATAGTATTTGACCAAGGGCACCCACGGCGGCATACATGTCTGCTGGCGCATCTTCATCAATCATACCCTGAAAGACAATATCACTGGAAGGCACTTTAAAGCTTTCCTGACCGTTGAGCCACCACAGGTATCCATATGCCTTGTTTAGATCTTGTGAAGGGCTTATCATTTGTTGGAAGTAGTCTTTATCACCCATGATGGTCTCTCCATTCCAATCGCCATTGGCCAACATAAGCAAACCAAATCTTGCCATTGACCGTGGTGTACTAAAGAAGAAATTATTGAAACCAACAGGTATCCATAAGCCATCCATTCCTATCTGACTGTGCATTTGAAGAAAAGTATAGATGTTTATATCCCTTGAGGTGGCATCTTGTAGTATACGACGAACCAGTGAGTAGGGTGCATTATGATAATACCAATGGTCACCGGGTTCGTTTAGATATTCCAGGCATTCTGGATCGGTACAAAAAGGATCATCTACTGTATAATCCAATCCAGTGGTCATGGTGAGATGGTGTCTTACCGTAATTTCCCTTTCTTGTTCGTCATTCAATGAACTCCATCCAGTGCCAAGGTAATTCTGGCTGCTGTCATCTATATTCAGGTCGCCCTGCTCTTGAGCAAGACCAACAAGAAAGGCAGTCAGTGACTTTCCAGCTGAAAACCAAACCCAGGAGCTATCCTGACGGAATCCATCGAAGTATTTTTCAATGACAATCTTGCCATCTTTCAAGGCGAGGAATGCTTTGGTGTCGTTTTCTTCAAGCATATCAAAAAATGCAGCGGTAGCCTCCTCACACCAACCCACATCTTCGATGCTTTGTTTTTCCCATTCATCAGAATTATTGGGTGGAAAGTATAATTGATCTTGTGCAGCCAGGCTGCTAAGGCAAAAGAGCATAGGGTAGATAATAGACTTCATGACAGTTGGATAGAAATTACATACATTGGTTTAAATCTCAAGAGTAATAAGATCAAATAATTATTTCGGGACAGATTTATAGTGTAAAATACACTATATTGCCGATTGTTCGTCATAAATGCGTCGGCAAAACCATCTAAACTATGCAGCTTTTCGATCGGGCGATATTACACATGGACCTTGATTCTTTTTTTGTTTCTGTTGAGTGCCTCAAAAACAGTGAGTTTAAAGGCAAACCCCTGATTATAGGAGGTAGTAGCAACAGGGGTGTGGTGGCTTCCTGTAGTTATGAAGCGCGGAAGTATGGTGTGCATTCTGCTATGCCGGTAAAAATGGCTTTAAGGCTTTGTCCACAAGCTGTTGTATTGAGAGGTGACATGGACAGTTACTCTCGTTATTCAAAACTTGTTACCGAAGTGATCGCTGAGGATGCACCTGTCTATGAAAAAGCGTCGATAGATGAGTTTTATCTGGACCTATCCGGCATGGACAAATACTTTGGTTGTTTTAAGTGGTCGCTTGAGTTGAGAGAAACCATTATGAAGGAAACGGGATTGCCGATCTCTTTTGGCTTATCCGTTAATAAGCTTGTATCCAAGATTGGTACTGGCGAGGCCAAGCCCAATGGAACCAAGGAGGTTAAGCGTGGTGATGAGAAGCCGTTTTTATTTCCACTTTCCGTTAAGAAGATACCCGGAATAGGTAAGGAGACTTATAAGAAACTCAGCTTCATGGGTGTGCGGCAGATCAAGACACTTAGTGAAATTCCTCCAAGGCTTCTAGAGCGCGAATTTGGAAAGCACGGACGAAAGTTGTGGGAGAAATCTCACGGCATAGATTCCACTCCTATAGTGCCTTATAGTGAGCAAAAGTCAATGTCTAAGGAGAGGACCTTTAGAGAGGATACACTTAACCTGTCCTACATTCGAAACATGCTCTTACAAATGGTGGATGCATTGAGTTTTGACTTGCGAGCGGCCAACAAGCTCTGTTCCTGTGTTACTGTGAAAATCAGGTATGCCGACTTCAATACTTACACCAAGCAGAAGCACATCAACTATACATCGAATGAGAATCAGCTTTCAAAATATGTGTGTGAGTTGTTTGATATATTATATGAACGGCGCCAACTCATACGCTTGATCGGGGTAAAATATAGTGGATTGGTTCAGGGGAATTATCAGATCAGTCTTTTTGATGATACTCCAAAGGAAATTTCACTAATGCAGGAGAAGGACTGGATACGACAGCGCTTTGGCTCTGATAAGATCATGAGAGCAGCTTATCTGGATCAGATCAAAAAGAAAAATCAAAGCAAGGACGGTGAGTAGGCTATCGATCCAGGGAGTCAAGAGTGAACCTCTGAAATTTGTCAATAATAGCTTCTGGTTTGGCGGGCTTATTGGGCTTATTGGGAAACTGAAGGGAATCGATAAGAGCAGCATTAACGCGCGTATCAATAATCGAATCGATATGGCTCTTCACAAGTGCTATGACTTCTTCTTTGCAAATCTCTTGCTGTTCTTCTTCCAGCTTGGCTACCTTTTCGGCATAATAGCTTTCAATAAGCGCCTTCCTGTTGGGAAGCTTTTCATTGCAAGCCATGAGCATAAGAATGGGTATGACGATAAGGCGCTTCATCTATCAATAAGTTGAAGGATTTTCTGAGCCTCGGTTCTTTCCAGAGAGTCAAAATAAATACGGTATAGAGAGTCTCGGCTAAGATCGCACTGTTCTTCAAATATTATCCTTAAGGAATCAAGGTTGGCCCGATAGAGGGAATCAGCACTTCGTCTTGCTGCTTTTTCGATTTCAAGTTTTTCGTATTCCCCACAAGCAAAGAAGCAGAAGCAAACAAGTAATATGCCCGGCAATCTACTCTTCTTCATCAAGGGACATTGTTTTGCGTTTCAACTCGAAATGCTGTCCAAGGTATACCTTCCGTACGATTTCATCTTCTGCCAATTGTTCAGAAGTACCATCTCTCAGGATGCGACCTTCAAACATCAGATATGCGCGATCCGTAATGGAAAGGGTTTCCTGTACGTTGTGGTCCGTAATTAGGATACCAATGTTTTTCTTTTTAAGGCGTGCAACGATGTATTGGATATCTTCTACAGCAATAGGATCAATACCAGCAAAAGGCTCATCGAGGAGGATAAACTTGGGTGAAGAAGCAAGTGCGCGTGCTATTTCTGTTCTTCGTCTCTCGCCACCAGAAAGGGAATCTCCAATATTTTTTCGGACCTTGGAAAGCCCAAACTCATCAATCAGTTCTTCAAGTTTATGCTTCTGCTCTTTCTTGGAGAGCGAAGTCATCTCCAGAATGGCTTTGAGGTTATCTTCTACCGAAAGTTTTCTAAAGACGGAAGCCTCTTGTGGCAAATAACCAATTCCCTTTCTCGCTCTTCTGTACATTGGCAGATCTGTGATTTCATCTTCATCAAGGAAGACCTTGCCTTCATCCGGCTTGATGAATCCAACCATCATGTAGAATGTTGTTGTTTTGCCGGCACCATTAGGACCGAGTAAGCCTACAATCTCTCCCTGATTGACATTGATGCTCACCTTGTCTACTACGGTACGCAGGCCATATTTTTTTACAAGATTATTCGAGCTCAGTTTCATTGAAGATATCTTTAATAATTACATCAAGTTCCAGGTCCCATCCTGCTTTTAACTCATCAAGACTGACTTGCTTAATGGTTTCAGGTGGCCTTTTCTGCACAATATTTCCGCTGGTCCATCTCCCATCTCTGTTCAGGTCCTGTATGATTTCAAGTTTGTATGAACCACTTGACAGTTTCTCGAAAGTAACAGTTCTGTCTGAATTGATTGTATCCTGAGATAAGATATTGCTTCCGCTGATAAACTTAGCGATGTACTGTGTATCTCCATCGTTCTTAAAATTTAGACTAATGTTACCAAAGCGTTCAGGGTCGTGTGTTTTAATTGTCAGCTTCAAGCTGTCTTGGTTTTCCTTACCATAGATATCTTTTACGCTACCGGGGTAAAAGATAAGCTCATAATCATGTTTGATCTTCAAGCTATCAAATTTTAAGAGTGCTTTTCTTCCGGCAATGCTGGCTGATGAGATCTGATAATTTTTCAATGTATCTGCTAGTCGAATAAGTGTATCATTTAATTCTGCTATCGGTCTGTTAAAAAGTATCTCAAGGCTGTCTTCGCGATGGAAAGTAATGACATTTTTGATTGCGTTGTCAAATCGAAGGCGTAGCGCGCTTAAATCATTTTTGAGTTTCTTGCTTTTTATAGTGTCAATGGTTTCATCGAAGTTTACATAGAAGAAACAGGAGTCTTGTGTTATCAAATTGTGCCACAGATATATACTGTCTTTTATTTCTTCGTAATGATAAAATATGCTTGTATCAGAAACCTGTATATCATAGTTATGAGGCTTTGGATTGTAGTAGAGCTTGATCAGACCTCGGTTTTGCTCCTTTGATTCGACAAGTCGAGGCAGGTCCTCTTCATTGAAAATCTGAATATCAATGTTGATCTGACTGCTGTCTTGCAGGAAAACAAGTGAATCAAGATATCCGGCTTCTTCCGTACTTAGATCATAATGGTAATTGACATTTTCATCTTTCAGGGCGAAGATCTGGAACGTATCATTTTTTATGTTATTCAACTTGTATCTGCCTGATTTGTCAGTCTTTGTAAAGTAAAATGGTTTTTGTTGTAGGAAACAGCTGTCAGACAAGTTATCATAAAGGCACACCACTATATCTTCTCGGGGTTCTCCCGTCAAAGCATCGGTAATGGTTCCGCTGACACTTAGCGAATCTATTACATCTCCTGTTGAAAAGACAAAGACCAGATTCTTGTAGATATTACCTTCCGTAAAGTCTCTTACTGCATCACCAAAGTTTATTTGGTAGGTGGCATCCTGTTTAAGTTCTTCATCCTCAGAGAAGCGTACAGTAACCGCCTTGCCTCTTGTGTTTATCTGCAAGGGGTATGAGGTAGGTGGAGAGATAACAACTTCATTTATTGGATTACTGAGTTGAATCCATTCATTAAAGCCCAGTTCGAAGTACTTTTTGTCAAAGCGCGTCTGATAGTTGGCTTCTGATGTTTCTTTGACGATATAGGGTGGATCCTCATCTTTGGGACCACCTCCCGGTCGCCCATATTGAGCGCATGATACCAGAATGGAAGACAAACAGATATAAACTAATATTCGTAACATATCGGACTGTGCGCAAAATTAACGTATCCTGATGAGCTTTTTATTGCGGTTTTCTATTTCTGGGATGGTACTTTAATAGTGTTTCCTTCAGGAAGGATTGGTCAAGGTGTGTATATATTTCAGTGGTGAGAATAGATTCATGTCCCAACATATCCTGAACCGCTCTCAAGTCTGCACCACCTTCAACAAGATGTGTGGCGAAGGAATGTCGCAATGTATGGGGGCTGACGTTCTTATTGATGCCAGCCTTGGCGGTGAGATCCTTGATGATGTGGAACACCATAACCCTGCTTAAGGGCTTACCGCGGCGGTTGAGATACATGAAGTCTTTGTATTGCTCCGCAATGTCATGACGACTTCTGTAGTGTTGTATATAATAATCATTGTATTTAATGGCGTCCGGACTTATGGGGACAATTCTTTCCTTATTGTTTTTACCCAAAACCTTGATGTATTCTATATCCGGAAAATAGTTTGAAAGTTTCAATGTGATCAGTTCTGACACACGGAGACCACAGGCATACAGTGTTTCAATCATAGCCCTGTTGCGGTGCCCTGTTTCTTCGCTAAGATCCACAGCATTCAAAATAGCAACGATCTCTTCATAGGAGAGCACATCAGGAATCTTTCTTTTCAACTTGGGTCCCTCCAGTAATTCTGTAGGATCATCATTGATCAGGTCTTCAAGCAGCATAAACCTAAAAAATGACTTGATGCCTGAAAGGATGCGGGCCTGACTTCTGTCTCCGAGGCCCAACTTGTTCAGATAAAAGATAAAGGCCTGCAATTCTTCATAGCTTACTTTCACGGGAGAAGTAGGTTCGCCAGATACTGAAAGAAATTCAATTAATTTGTCAATATCTCTTAAGTAGGCATCCTGAGAATTGGCAGACATGCCCTTTTCAAGTTTAAGGTATGCTTTGTATGCAGATATGGCCGATTTCCAATCCATATATTCTACAAGTTAAATGTGTGTAAGGGCATTATCAAGATCACAAATAAGATCATCGGTATGCTCGAGACCCACAGATATACGTATAAGACCTTCTGTTATTCCCATGGCGGCAAACTGCTCGGGTTTCAATTCTTTCAGGTAAGATATTACGGGAGCGTAAACAAGACTATCGTGGCCACCCCAACTCACGCCCAGTTTAAACAAGTTGAGGGAGTTGACAAATTTTTTGATGCTGTCTATATTCTTTGTATTGAGTTCAAAACTCATGAGTCCACTATACCCACTCATCTGTTTTTTTGCAAGCTCATATTGAGGAAAGCTTTCAAGGCCAGGATAGATGACACGCTTGACTTTGGGGTGCTCTTCCAGGTATTTCGCAATGATCATGGCGTTATCCATATGCGCTTTCATTCTGACAAACAGGGTGCGGATACTGCGGAGGATCAGCCAAGCTTCGATAGGTGCTATTTTGGCACCAAGCAATTCGTGTTCGGCCAGCAGGATGCTGTCTATGGTTTCTGAATCAGAAAGAATGAGCCCTGCTACAACGTCGCTATGCCCACAGATGTATTTTGAAACGGAGTGCACTTCGATGTCTATACCATGCTTGATGGCTTGCTGAAATACAGGAGAAGCCCAGGTGTTATCTATTATGGTTTTGATGTTATGTGCCTTGGCAATTTTGGCGATAGCCTGAAGGTCTTGTATTTCAAAATCTAGTGAAGCCGGACTTTCAAGATATATAAGCGTTGTGTTTTCTTTGATGGCATTTTCAAAGGCAGCTACATCTTTGCCATCAACAAAACTGCTTTCGATGTTGAGTTTGTTTTTAAGATAATTACTGATGAAGTTATTGGTAGGGCCATAAATATTTTTTATAGTAACTATATGATCACCCGCTTTGACACAATGGAGGATGGCACTGGTGATGGCTGCTATACCCGACGCACAAAGTTTGGCTTTTTCAGCACCTGCGATTTGTGCAAGCTTATCCTCTGTTATCTTTGCGGTAGGATTGAGCAACCTGGAATATATAAAGGCACTGCTTTTGTTGTCAAAGGCTTCATCAATATCTTCCCATGATTCAAAACTGAAAAGTGAGTTTTGATATATCGGGGGTACAATAGCTCCATGGTTTGCTTCTCTGCTGTCGTGATTGACGATAGTTTCCCTTTTATGCTTCTCCAAGCCCATCGGAATTCTTTTTATTATTATAGAAACAGGCGATGCCCGTAAAGGCAAAGATATATGCAATCAAAATATTGAAAAGAGACAAAAATTGATAAGGGGCATATTCCAAAGCAGATACACCAAGAGTGCTGGCCATAAATATACCCGACGGTGTCCAGGGTGCCAGGTTTTCCATCATGGTTCCTGCATCTTCTATGGAACGGCTGAGAACTTTTCTGGGTATTTTCAATTTGTCGAATTGCTTTTTGAAGGCTTCTCCAATTATAAAACTGGTGGCGTATTGATTTGAGGTAGTCAGGTTTGTAAACAGGGTGGTGGTAATTGCTGCGGCGACAGTTTTTCTTCTTGAGCTTATGACATTCATGAGTTTTTTAATTACTCTGTCAATTGAACTGAGCGGTTGCAGTGTCCCTATAAATGCAAAAATGAGGATTGAAATTGTAATACCCTCAATCAGGTTGTATAAGCCGCCTCTGTTTAAAATGCCAAGCACTTCTGAATCAACATCCAGCTTCTGGCCCATTTCAAGAGAAAACCCTTTATTGAAGCTTTGAAATATATCATTGAAACTAAAATCCTGAAATATAAATGCCAGAATCATGGCACACCAGGAAGAACTCAATAGCGTAAGTACTATTGGCTTTTTGCTCATTGATCCATATATAACGATTACCAAAGGCAGGAGCAAAAGAATGTTGAAGTTGAAAAGGGATTGTAAGCCATTCATTGTGCGATCCAAGGTCTCAAGGCTTAAGGCAGAAACGGAGTTACCACCGAAGGCAGGTGATATTATTAAATATATAATGGCAGCAAGAATGGCAGACGGCCCGGTGGTATACATCATCGACCGTATATGATCGAAGAGCGGTGTCTCGGTAGCAAGGGAAGCTATATTGGTAGTATCAGAAAGTGGAGACATTTTATCACCAAAGAAAGAGCCACCAACCACAGCGCCGGCTGTTATAGCCAGATTGGCATCATAGACTTCTGAGATTCCAATCATCACGATTCCAATGGTTCCTGCCGATCCCCAGGAGGTACCTGTCAGCAAGGAGAATACAATGCATGTCAGAAAGGCAAAAATGTAAATCCAACCCGGATTTATAATTGAAATGCCGTGGTATATCAACATTGGAATCGTTCCACACACTATCCAGGAACCAATCAGAACACCAATACAAAAAAGGATCATTACCACTGGGGTAGATTCAGCCACCTTGTCAACAATGCTGGTTTGTATGGTTTCCCATGAAATACCATTCACCATGAGATAAATGCTGCTGAAAGTAATGGCCATGAGAATGAGGACCTCGAGAGGCAACATAGCTGCTCCAAAGATTATGGGGTGTAAAAAGAGGCCATATATAAGGAGTATGAAGAAAAAAAGGAGTGGCCACACTGCCCTCATAAAACTTATTTCCTCAACAGATATCGGTTTTTCAACATCCTGCATGATCTCAAAATAGCATTTTTTACCAAGATGGTCTATGGTCAATTAAAAAAGCCTGTACCCAGGACGGAACAGGCCAAATTAATCGGAGTTAAGATAAGATAAAGTAGATGGAAAAATACAGACGCAAGTTAAGCCAATGCAAGACGAAAGGCTGTAAATGTGCAATTACCTAATTGTTAAAAACAAATCCTTATTGGTAATATTGAATTAACCTATGAGTTAGGTGTGATTATATGAGACGTAGGCACTACCACGCTTTCAAATTCAATCATTGCATTGAAGAGGCATATTTTGTCATATGCGTTGATGTCAGAAACCTTGATGTTGGCGGGTTTAATCATGTTATTATCAAGTAGCATTTGGCGCATGGTGCCTTTTAGTAATGGTTGACTTGGGGTATGCCACTCGCCATCTTTTTGAAGAGCAATGTTGCAATAATAGCTATCGGTAAGTCTTCCATTTTTGACAATAATAAAATCATCTGAACCGTCCAGCTTTTGAAAATGTTGATCAAGCCTCGTCCTGTCTGTCAACTTATGCGTGTAAGCAATATCATTGTCTATGATTAATTTGATACTGTCTACAATTTTCATCTCATAAGGTGTAAAAGTATGCTGCATTGTTTTATCATCGTATACAACGCGTAGCTTATAGGTGATGTCTTTGTCCAGCTTCTTGGCTTCGCTGAGAATGTGATTAAAGTCTGGCGAGAAGTCCGGGACATTGTATATGTCCGTAATGCTCCTTTTCATCCTACTCAAATGATAATTCAGATTGCGAAGTTGGCCATCAGAACAATTGATGCTTTCAATAAGTCGGGACATAGATTTTGTCTAATAGTTCCTGATATTCTTTTTCACCATCACTCATAAATGTGATGCCGCCACCCGACCTGTAAAAGAGTTTGTCCTTGGCTTTTTCTATGAATCTGATCATGACGCATGAATCAAGATTGCTACCATCAAAGTATCCAGCAATTCCAGTATAGTAGGAACGCTTGTCATTTTCTGCGTCCTTTATTATTTGTACTGTTTTGTGTTTAGGTGCTCCGGAGATGCTTCCCGCTGGTAGCATTCCAAAAATTATATTACCCAAATACTGCTTGTAATTATCATCTAATGTTCCGCGTACTTCAGAACTTACCTGTAGTAGTTCAGACGTAGGACTCTTGATCTTCTGAACATATCTAAACCGTGGGACGGAAACTTTCTTGGCATATTGACTGATATCGTTCCTTATGAGATCTACGATAGTGTTGTGTTCCGCCTTTTCTTTCGGATCATTCAATATGATGCTCTCAGCATCCGGAATAGAGGCATCTATTGTTCCTTTCATAGGATACCCTGAGATCACCTTGTTTTTGATTCTGACGAAAGGCTCTGGAGAGAAACAAACGAATTTGTTTTTCAGAAGCAATTTGTAAGTTGCCTTACTTGAGTGAAAGAAATCTTCAAGTTTGAGGTTGGTGATGAGCTCAGACTTACCTGTAAGGTTGAGGAGAAAGCTATTCCCATAAGCCAGTTCTCTTTTCACCTTATCAAATGCTTCCAGGTATTGTTGCTTGTTATGAGGTTTAATAGCGAAGGCTGGCGTTGCCAGGCTTGTGTTGTGGAAACTTGAGTAGTTGGCGAAACCATTGAAATCAAAAAGGAAGTTATCCGGTACATTTTCATACTCCCAAAGAAGGATATCCTGCATTTCAAAATCAATGACGAATACAAAGGCCCTCTTCTCAGAAGCCCATTTGTTCATTGTTAGAATAGCATCGCCTTTTTGCATTAATTCATAAGATTACCTACATATATAAACAAAAAAACCGGCATGAGTTCCCTCGATGCCGGTTTTCGTATAATTTCTAATTCTTACTCTTTCTTTTTTCTGATGATGATCATCTCCTCGTATTCTTCATGTTTGTCTTCTGCCTCCGGCCATGTCTCCGGTTTTTGAAGCTTGATAGAAGACACAACAGGTTCACCATCACGTTCATATTTGATTTCTATATTTTCATCAGGGTTGCTGCCGGCTACTATTTTAACCAGGCTTTCTACATCATCTGTAGCTATATCATTTATGCTTAGGATTACATCACCTACTTTCAAACCGTGTTTAGCGGCTGCAGAGTTCGGCATGACATCAATGATTTCAACACCATTTTCAGCGTTGGAAATCATAACACCTAGTTGTGCTTTCCTTTCGATCTTGTCTTTAAAGACTTCAACACTTTCGATTTCGTCAACCGTGATATCAAATTCTTTTTCAAAGTCAATATTATCAGGTAGACCATTGACTATAATTTCTTCCTCTTCACCATCGCCGATTACCTTAACTATTATTCTCTTATCATCTGTGTTTCCTTTGATAACATGTACATCAAAACCTTCCTGATCCATTTTCTCTTTTACATCGGCCGGGATGTCACCTTCCCCTTCCCAGATAAATACATTTTCCTTTCCGGACTCATCTGTGGTTATGATTTTGACCTTGTTCTTATTTTCAGTTTTGGTGACGAATACCTGATTGTTTATTTCGTCCGCTTCTACTTCGACTTCTACCTCTACATCTTTTAGATATTCTTCGGCTTCTTTGCCTTCTTTGATGACTTTTTTGACGTCAACATTTCCATCTTTATCAACAGTTTTTTCGACGACAACAACTTTTGTTTTGGCTTTGCTGTCCTGTGCATTTAACATGTTGATACTGAAAGCCGTAAAAAAGGCCAGCAGTAAGATGTTTAAAAAATTACTTTTCATGATTTTCAGTTTTGCGTAAAAATATACTTTATTGTACGAAACATTTCTTAATTAAAAGTTATAATAAATCGCTTTTTGTCCAATTTGCCCGACATTTTTCACGTTTCATAACTTTCTTGTAACAAAATTTCAGCCAAAATGTATAAGCGTATTTTGATCTTATCTGCTATAGCTATTTCTATGATAGCCTGTCATGATCACGGAGAAGTATATGTAAGAAATAGCAATGGAAATGTTGTTGAACATTATTTTATCACGCCCGACAGCATTAAGAATGGCCTTTATCAGGCATACTATGACAATGGTGAGGTTCAGGAGAAGAGCTTTTATAAAGACGGTAAGTTAGATGGAGAACGCATGCTTTATTTTGATAATGGTGGTGTTGAGATCAGTGAGGCCTATGTAGAAGGCGTAATGACTGGTCCATATAAAGTCTACTATAAATCCGGGCAGGTTCAGCTGGAGCAAAATTTTGAAAACGGACAACTTACGGGTACATCATTAAAGTATCATGAGAATGGAAAGTTAGCTGAAGAAGTAAGTTTTGTAGACGGAGAGGAAAATGGCCCTTTTAAGGAATATTATTCAAACGGAGAGGTTCACTGGGAGGGAAATTATCTCAATGGCGACAATGAGTTTGGCCTTTTGAAGGAATATGATGAATCCGGTGAGTTAATTAAAAAAATGGAATGTGATAGCATGGCCATTTGTAGAACTGTCTGGACAAAGGAGAAAGGAGATATTATTCCAAAGTATTGATCTTGAAAAGCAGATATTTGTGATGATTCAATTATTTTGATCCTTTGAAATTTCGATAGGTGAAATATTTACATAGTCTGGTTTTGTTTTTATTTCTGAGTCAGTTTTGTTTGGCTCAAATTGGAGGGCGATATGCTTTCGAGTCTGTTTCGCTACCCATGAACGCGAGGTTGACCGCACTTGGAGGTCATCAAATCACTTTGGTTGATGGGGATGTTGGTTTGGCTTTACAGAATCCGGCGGTAAGCAACGCTAAAATGCAACATCAGCTTGCGATCAATCACAATTTTCATTTTGCTGGAATAAGTCATGGCAATGTTGCTTTTGCTAAAAGCCTGGATTCGCTGGCCATAGACTTACATGCGGCGTTCAGTTATGTGGATTATGGTTCATTTCAGGCTGCCGATGCCATTGGAAACATAAGTGGTGAGTTTACAGCTGGGGAGATGGCATTTATTGTTGGTGCAGGAAAGCAATTAAATGAGCGCATTCGAGCAGGCGTAAACCTTAAGATATTATCTGCCAACTTCGAGAGCTATGGCTCCTTTGGATTGGGACTGGACCTGGGATTACATTACAGCAAACCCGGTTCATTAAGCAGTTGGGCACTGGTCTTGCGTAACATTGGATCAGAGTTGAGTGCAGTTGTTGATGATAAAAGAGCCTTGCCACTAGATCTTCAACTTGGTTTTTCTAAGCGCCTTGAACACCTTCCTTTCAGATTTACGATAATAGCACAGCAACTACAGCAATGGTATATAAGGTATGATGACCCGGACAGAGATCGGCAGGTGGACTTTACCGGACAGGTTACAGAAGTCAGCGGTTTCAGTAAGGGTGTAGATAACTTCTTCAGACATTTAATATTCAGTGGGGAGTTCCTGATCGGAAGCAGAGAGCAGTTCAGACTTCGCATGGCATATAATCACCTGAGAAGACAGGAAATGCGCCTGAGTAACTTCAGATCTCTGGCTGGATTTTCTTTTGGATTCGGATTCAATATCAAAAGCATCAAATTTGACTATGGCCTTGGTTATTACCATTTGGCTGGCGCCACAAATCACCTAAGTTTGAGCTTGAATATGGATCGAATATTCAATAAAATCTAAAAAACGAAACGTTTCGTAGATACAAGTTTAATACTCTTCCTTATTTATTAACTTTGTTGCCAACTTATAAGACAGATACATATATGAATATAAAATCATTTGAAAGAGCCAAAACCATAGCCAGTCTTACGGTTTTTCTCATTGCGCTTGTTGTCTACTATTTTTCTGCAGAAAGAACCGGTAGTCTTTGGGATGTGGGAGAGTTTATTCTTGGAGCCTATAAGTTGGAAGTCGTTCACCCTCCAGGCGCACCACTTTTTATGCTTATTGGCAGATTGTTTACCTGGGTGGCTGACCTGTTCTCATCCAATCCAGCTGATATTGCATTTGCGGTAAACTTCATGTCAGGTATTTGCACAGCGATTGGTGCTATGTTGATAGCGCGCATTACGATGCTTCTTTCAAAGATGGCGATGATCAAAGATGGGGAAGAGACAAGTGCTGATCAAAATCTATTGTTGACATTTGCAGGAACCGCAGCTGGTCTTGCTACTGCATTTTGTTCTTCTATCTGGTTTTCAGCAGTGGAAGGAGAGGTATATGCGATGTCTACCATGTTTACAATATTGACCTTATGGTCTGCATTGAAGTGGTATTCATTACCGGACAGTCCAAAAGCAGACAGATGGTTGGTATTGACTTTTTATATTGTTGGACTATCTATAGGTGTTCACCTTTTGAGTTTGCTGATGATGCCGGCCGTCGGCATGTTATATTATAATAAGAAATACAAAAAGCACAAGCTTACAGGCTACCTTGCCAGCTTTATAGCAGGTGCTGCGATTATAGCATTTGTTCAGAAAATAGTAATTGTAGGTATTCCTACATTATGGCTAAAGCTGGAGATTCCGATGGTTAACCAATTGGGAATGCCTTTTCATTCCGGCTTGGTTCTGGCCTTGTTGCTCATTGCTGCTTTGGTGATATTTCTGATGAAATGGGCACATAATGCAGGCAATTATATTATGCAGATGGCCGTAATGTCTTCATTGATGATCATGATAGGATTTTCTACTATTGGAATCATTGTTATCAGAGCCAATGCGGATACGCCTGTTAACATGAATGTTCCGAGTGATGCCCCTAGATTATTACCATATCTGAACAGGGAGCAATATGGTGAGAGACCATTATTATTTGGACCTCATTTCAATGCTCAACCAGCGGACTTGAAGAAAACAGACAGATATGGCAGGGTAGATGACGGATATGAGATAGTGGATCAAAGACTGGAGTACGAATACAAGGCTTCAGATAAGATCTTCCTTCCTAGAATTGGTCATACCGAGGGCTCCAGACCATCTCAGCACAAACAATGGTACGAAGCGCTAATGGGCAGAAAGATGCGAGGAGGCAAGCCTAGTTATGCTTATAATATCAAGTACATGCTTAATTATCAGATGGGATGGATGTACTGGCGATACTTTATGTGGAATTTTGTTGGTCGACAAAATGCTCAGCAGGGATACATGCCATGGGATAAGAAGAGCGGTCATTGGGAGTCGGGTATCGGCTTCATTGATGAGGCACGCCTATACAATAAAGACGCCATTACCGACACTATGAAGAATCACCGAGGTAAAAATCATTATTATTTTCTGCCTTTGATTTTCGGACTGTTAGGCTTCTTTTTCCATCTTAGAAAAGACCCCAAAACCTTCTATGCCATATTTGCGCTATTCTTGATAACAGGGCTCGGTTTGATTATGTATTCTAATCAGCCACCAAATGAACCCAGGGAGAGGGATTACGTATTGGTAGGATCCTTTTTTACATTCTGTATATGGATAGGTATGTCTGTCATATATTTGAATCAGCTTTTCAGGGAGCGCGTTAAGCTTTCAAAAGCTATCACACCGATAATAGCTGGAGTCTTGGTTTTGACAGCGCCTACAATTATGGCTGTACAGAACTTTGATGATCACAGCCGTATGGGGCACTATGCTTCACGAGATTACGCGGCCAACTTCCTTAATTCTCTGGAGGAGAATGCGATAATCTTTACATATGGTGACAATGATACATATCCATTATGGTATGCTCAGGAAGTTGAGGGTATCAGAAGAGATGTTCGTGTTGTCAACCTGAGTCTGATCTTTGTGGATTGGTACATTGAGAAATTGCGAAGAAAAGTAAATGACTCGCCACCACTTAAATTGACAATACCTTCTGAAAGCTACAGAGGAAATAAAAGACATCAGGTATTCTTTTATAATCCAACGAATCCGGACAATCTCAACAAGCCATCTGATATCAATACGGAATTGGCCTTTGTCGGTAACCCACTAAATAGTGTAAGGGATCCAAGGGACCCTAACGCTACACCACAGGCGATTATGCGTTCTAAGAACTTATACATCCCAATCGATAAGGAACGTATGATAAGAAATGGCTTAATGACACGCAGGGATACTGCCAATATGGTTGATAATATTCTACTGAGATTCTCAGCAAACAAGTCATATGTTTCAAAGGACGATTTGGCGGTAATCGATGTCATTGCCTCAAACATCCATGACCGTCCAATTTATTTTGCGGTTACATGTAAGAACGATAAGCTTCTTGGGCTCAATGACTATATGCAGATGGAGGGTCTTGGCTTGAGAATTATTCCGGTAAGAAACCAGAGCATAAAAGCCCTGTCCATATATGGAAGTGGTCGGGTAGCTACTGAGACGGTCTATCGTAACATAATGGAACGCTGGGCATGGGGTAACTTTGACAAGAAAGAGAGTTTTGTAGATGCAAGTTACGCAGCCGAAATCCAGGCCATGAAGATTGTCATGATGCGTACCAGTCAAGACTTGCTTGAAGAAGGCAAGAAAGAAAAGGCAGGTAATCTTGCTGCCAAGTACTTTGAATCTTTCCCACACTTCAATTTCCCATATGATGAGAGTGTGGTTCCATTCATGGAAGTACTTCAAGAGGTAGGCAGAACCGATGAAGCCAAGAAACATCTTGCGATTCTGGCCGAGGAGACCAGACAAAAGCTTGAATTCTATGATTCGCTGGATGAAGCGGACTTCAACAGTTTCAAAACTGATTATGGGTATTCATTGCGAGCAGTAAGTGATATTATTTCTCTGGCACGACGACTGGGAGATAAAGAGCTTATAGATAAATATAATCGTGAGTTGGGCGATTATGATATTAGTAAAATGCGTGACTAAAAAGATATGAAAATAGCAATAGGTTCTGATCATGCTGGATATGATTATAAAAAGCATTTGATCAAAAAACTAGAAGAGTGGGGACATACTGTGGCAGACTTCGGAACAGATTCCCCAGATTCCGTTGATTATCCTGACTTTGCTCACCCTGTGGCAGATGCGGTAAGCAACAAGCGTAACATTAAGTTTGGTGTATTGATATGCGGTAGTGCAAATGGTGTTTGTATGACAGCCAATAAGCATGAGAAAATCAGGGCTGCCATTTGCTGGGAAAAGGATATCGCTGTGCTTGCCAGACAGCATAATAATGCCAACGTGATTTGTATTCCGGCCAGGTTTGTTGATAAGAGAAAGGCGAGCGCCATGCTCAAAGCTTTTTTGACAACAGAATTTGAAGGAGGAAGACACAAGCGTCGCGTTAATAAGATCTCATGTTAAACGTAGTTGATATGGTTTACACTAAGAAATTGTTTCTGCTCATATTAGCAGCATTCACTTGTACGGGCCTGGGTGCTCAGTACATAAGTTCAGTAAGTTACCCAGACACAAGTAAAGCAGTCATTGCGGACTTGGAAGATAATTCTTACAAGTTTGCAAGTTCAATTACCGCTGATGAGCTGGCAGAGCACTTGCGTATATTGGCATCGGATGAATTTGAAGGGCGTGAGACCGGAGAGGAAGGCAATGAAATGGCTGCGGATTATATTGCCATGCAATTCAAAGCTATGGGTTTGCCAACGACAGGTGATGAGAATAGTTATTTTCAGGATGTCTATTTCAATAAGACTTCATGGAGTGAGAATACACTTACTATCAATGGGAATACGTATAAGCATCTTTGGGATTACATGGCTTATGCCACAGTGAATGATGAGATGCTTGACTTCTCTGAGGAAGAAGTTGTCTTTTTGGGATACGGTATCGATCATGAAAACTATAGTGATTACGAAGGAAAGGATGTAGCTGGTAAAGTGATAATGATCAACAAAGGCGAGCCGTTAAGAACAGACAGTACATCATATCTGACAGGCACAAGAGAACTGTCTGAATGGTCAAGGAGTGTCTGGTATAAACTGGAGGTGGCTCAAGAGCATGGAGTTAAAATGGTTATCATCATTGAAGACAAGCTCAAAGACTTTCTTGGGAGAAACAGAAGATTTCTGGTCAATCCATCATTAAGGTTGGGAGATGGCCAAATAAAGGAAAAAGTATATGCCAATCATATGTATGTTTCTACGACCATGGCGAAGGATATAATTGGTGAAAATGATAAGAAGCTGAAGAAATGGAGAAAGAAAAACAAGCGCAAGGGAAAGAGCAAAGCGCTTTCATTTGACGCGCAGCTCAAAGGCATATTTGCAAAAAATATTGATCTTCTAACCGGCTCTAATGTGATGGGCTACATAGAAGGTAGCAGCAAGAAAGATGAATTGATTGTTGTTTCTGCGCATTATGATCATTTGGGTAAAAGAGGGAATGATATATACAATGGTGCAGATGATAATGGCTCTGGTACATCAACAGTGCTAGAAATTGCTGAGGCATTGTCACTTGCCAAGAAGAGTGGTAACGGACCGAAGAGAAGTGTTTTGTGCTTATTGGTAACCGGGGAGGAAAAAGGTCTGCTTGGCTCCAAGTATTATGCTGAGAACCCGGTGTTTCCACTTGAGAATACTGTTGCAGATGTCAATGTTGATATGGTTGGAAGAACCGATAAGAAATACGGAAGCAATACCAACTATATTTATGTGATAGGATCAGATCGTCTGAGCAGTGATCTGCATGAAATAAACGAGAAAGTAAACAAGGATTATTCACAGCTTATTCTGGACTACAAGTATAATGATGAAGATGATCCTAACAGATATTACTTCAGATCTGATCATTATAATTTTGCAAAGAAGGGGATTCCATCAATATTCTTTTTCAGTGGTGTGCATGATGATTATCACAGAACCACAGATACGGTTGAGAAAATAATGTTTCCTAAGATGGAAAAGGTTGGCAGACATATTTTTCATCTGATTTGGGACCTTGCAAACAGGGAAGATCGAATTCGTGTAACGGAGGAGTTCGAGGAAGGGGAGTAATCAGTTGAGAAACAGTAGGTGGAAGTGTATGCTGCCATCGCTGCGAAGCTCCAGAGCTGGTGCAGGCCACTTTAGATAGTCCATAACATTCAACACAGATTTCAGAAATCGACTTCTTGGCTGAAATGAACTTAAGTCGTAATCAAGAGCAATGACGTATTGCTGATGTCTACCTGAAATATATTTATCAGACTCGAAAGATTGTCCATTAACCTGCCAGGTATTATTGTATCCTCCAAACATGTTATTGGCGCCATAGCCAATGGCGATATTCAGCCAAGCGGGCCAAGCTGAATCTTTTATCCAGTATCTGGGATTGCTGCTAATCCAAATGACCTGACCATTATAGTCTTTAAGTAATTGTTGGTGAAGGTGGGTTCCAAAGAGCTGTTCTTGTCTATCAATAATAGTGTTAGCCAGTTCTGGGCCAAGTGTATTGGAATTCAGTTCTGGAATATCATAGGGGTAATAGGAAAACTTAAGCTTGATTCGTTGTTCGTTCCAGGCCTTTTCCTGAAGTGCAAATAAACCTGCTCCTCCAATGTTAAAAGCAAAGTCATATACAGAAAATCCCCATTTGCTTGAAAAGCCATCCATGATCTCTATGGTGCTTTGAAAACCAAGTGCTATCAAAGAGGCTTTCTTGAGTGCGGCATCTTGCTCATCTCCAGCCCATCGAAATGCTGAGTATAACAAGCTGGATTGCATATAGCTGGCTTGAAGGTGGCCCAGCTTATCCATATTTTCCCATTCACCCCAGTCATCAAAGAAATGAAAGTCTGATTGTTCGTGATTGGCATACCAGTTTTGATATAGCAAATAGGAGGAAGTGCCATACCCGGCTATACCGCCAGCCAATAAAATGTTGATTCTGCTGTTATTATTAGGAATACTGTCAAAAGCAGAATGTTCCCTTGCATGCGTACCCGAAAGACCAACCAGGCAAATAAATACAAAGATTTGTATGAGGTTTTTCATGGATTCGACAGTAAATCATAAAATTACACATAATATAAATCGATTATATGTCGCTTTTGTAAATAAAAGAGACAAACTATAGTTTGTATTTCGTAATGAATCTTTAAAAAACTAATTTTAAGCTTCTTAATGTATGAATACATGAAACTCAGATATCTTCTCAGCTTTTTGGCTGTAATGACGCTATTTCAGCTCAAATCACAGGATGTGCATTTCAGCTATTATCAGTTTGCACCTACTGTGATTAATCCAGCCTTAACGGGCGCCTTTTATGGTAATATAAGGGTAACGGCTATTACCAGGGGGCAATGGTACAATGTGGGACCTGCTGGAGCGGGTAATGATGGTTATACGCCGACGTCTATTCTTGTCGATGGCAACCTTCCTTTTGCTTTTCGCAAGCAAGACTGGATTTCTTTTGGTGTGAACCTGGTTATGGAAGGCAGTACCGCTGGGGTAAATGATTTGAGAAGAAGCTTCAATGGTCTATCAGCAGCTTATCACTTCGTATTATCTGAGAAGAAGCAAAGTGTGTTAACCGCAGGAATCAAGTACGGAAAATACACCATGACGAACAGTGTGAGTCCTGATGCTACCACACCAAATTCCCTGGCTATGGGTATTCCTATAACCGATGACCAAGATTATAATGCATTCTTTCAGAATGCAGATATGGGAAATGTATCTGATGATGCCAATGACTGGAACTTTGGTTTGATGCTTACAACACCTGTAGGCAAAAATGCGGATATGCGAATAGGTGTTTCTGCTGATCACCTGCTCCAACCGACTTTAAGAGCCAGTGGCACCACTCAGAACCCAACCAATGTTAACTCAAGACTTGATAGAAGAATAAATGCTTTTGTTCAATATTATACAGACCTATCGCCTAAGATAACCCTGAACCCAAGCTTCGTTTATCAGTCTATGGGGAGCGCCAATAATATCCTTATTAATGGATTGATTGGTTTTACTCCTAATCCCGATAAGGACATTACTTTAAACCTGGGAATGGGTGTAAGATTGGCAGACAATATGGATGTTCCATTCTATGCTGGAGTTGATTACAAGGACTGGCGTGTAGGTTTTGCTTTTGATACAAATGTTTCAGGGCTTACACAGGCAACAAGTAATGCAGGTGCCTACGAATTAGCAGTAGGCAAGATCTTCTCATGGAAGAAGAAAGTGAAAGTTAAACCGATTTATATTTGCCCAAGACTTTAATATCGATATATGTACAAGTTATTATTAAGCTTTTGTTTTGTAGCGATTTTATCCACTGCTGCTTTAGCACAGCCTCTTCGCGATTTCAGTTTTGAACAAAAGATTGAAGCGGCCAATGTTGCTGAAGCTGAGGGGAACTATGCTGGTGCATTGGACTGGTATGAAAAGATTTATGAAGAATTAAGTCAGGCAAGGAAGAATCGCAGGTCAGGCAGCAACCCTATGCTCAATCAGTTTTCTCTTAAAATTGCCGAGATGCAGTTTAGAATCAGGGATTATGAAAGAGCTGAGAAAAGATACGGACGTATCCTTCGTAAGGACACAGAAAATCAACTGGCAGATTACAGGTTCATGTATGGTATGAGCCTCAAGGCCAATGCCAAATATTCAGATGCTCTTGAAGAGTTCAACAAGGTTATAAGCCTAAGTGAGGATGAAGAACTTATCGCTGGAGCAGAGTTTCAGATTGAAGGTATAGAAATGCTACGCACCATGGAACCTAATGTAGAAACAGCTATAGGCTTCCTTGATAAATCTATTAATTCGGCCTCAGCTGAATATTCACCAAGGTTGGCGCCTGATGGCGATTTGTATTATGGGTCTCTTAATCGAAAGACCATTATTGAAGTAGATAATAATGATGAGGACGAATATCACGCTAAGATATATGTCGCATCCAGAAATGATGAAGGGCAGTTTGAAGATGGTGAGGAATTGGACCAAAATATTAATCGCCTGGGCTTTCATAATGCACAGATGGCATTCTCAAGGGATGGAAGAACTATGTACCTCACAAGAACACAGACCAAGGGCACTCAAATAACCAATACAGAACTTTTGTACAGTATTAAGAGAGAAACGGGTTGGTCCGCAGCGACTCCTGTGGAAACACTTAATGGCGATTGGCAAATAAAGCATCCTGCGGTTGGACAATTGTTTGGAAGAGATGTGTTGTTTTTTGTTTCCGATATGGAAGGGGGTGTTGGTGGATTTGATATCTATTACGCCAATATATTAGGTGATGGAAGATTTTCAGCACCGGTTAATCTGGGAGAAAATATCAATACTGCCAGAGACGAATTCTCACCATTCTATTACGAAGGCACATTATATTTCAGTACTGATGGTATGCCAACAATAGGAGGGTTTGATATCTTCTATAGTGTTTGGGATGGTAACGCATGGTCGGAATCCGTGAATATAGGATTGGGTTATAATTCCTCTTGTGATGATCTTTATTTTACAATGAACCCTGATGGTAAGTCTGGCTTTTTTGTTTCTAACAGGCCAGGGGAAGAGAAGCGTCGACTTAAGTCGAAAACCTGTTGCGATGATATTTATGAATTCCAGATTAGAGATATCGTAATTGACCTTCTTGCAATCGTTGTAGACGAGACGGATGCACCATTAGATGCAGCTACAATTAAGCTAGAGAACACTTCAGATCCAATTAATTATCCACCAGACATCAAGTTTAACTCTCTGGGTAACGAATTTCAGTTTCTCCTGGATTCGGATTTTAAATATCGTGCAATAGCGACACGTGAGGGTTACTATAGTGACACTATCGAATTCAATACCGCCGGCATACTTGACAACTATACCGTTAGAAAAAAGATAAACCTCAAACCTAAGAAATCAGAGACTGTGGTTGTAACAGTTAATGAGCCGATTCGACTTGACAACATCTACTATGACTTTGATGATGACAAGATTCTACCGGAAGCTGAAGATGATCTTCAATTTCTTTTTGACTTGATGGAAGAGTATCCAGATATGGTGATCGAATTATCATCCCATACCGACTCACAGGGTGGGGCGAGATACAATCTGGATCTATCACAAAGAAGAGCTGATTCCGCAAGAAAGTGGTTGATCGAGCGTGGTATTGATGATAATCGTGTTAAGCCGGTAGGCTACGGTGAGCGTGTCATTCTTAACAAGTGTAAGAATAACGTTCCTTGTACTGATGATGAACACCGCTTTAACAGAAGAACTGAATTCAAAATTATCGAGGGTCCTCAAACTATTGAGATCACGAGGGAGGTAAAATAAACACCTGAAGTGCTTGAACAAAGAAATAGATGTTTGCTGGCTTTTATAGCGCCACTATTCTTACTGCTATCTTTTTCTTCCTGTTCTGATGACTCAGTCAAAAGCAAGGAAGAGATTTATTCTGAGGTTGCAGCCTTGAATTCGATTGATGACAAACAAATATATCTTGAGACAATTCTCGAGAACTTAAGAAGTCTGCAATTTGAGGAGGAAAGTCTTCAGTTCTATAATCCTGATGAAAAAGCTTTAAAGCTCTTTTACAAGAAGAAAGAAAAGATTCAACAGGAAAACGCTTATAAGATATCAGCATATTTTGAAAACTTTGGATATCCCAGCAGGGCTGAATTGGGACAATACGCGGCATTTGCTCCCTATGCCGTCATTTACTATTCTGATGATGCGTCCATAATTGATACCACCCAATTCAGATATTTTTACGGTGCTTATAAGTTTGGTGACATACCGGAGGACATGTTTCTGGCCTATATGCTAGCTTATCATCAGATTGTAAAGCAAGAAGAATTTCCCGAAGACTTGCGCTTATCCACAGAAGACAACATCAATAATATCCTGGACAGTTTGGGTATTGAGCATTAGGCTTGATATTTGCATTCTAGCTTTGACTAATGTTGAAAACGACCGTATAGCTTAATTATCAAGCATGATATTCAATTCAAGGCTATATTTGCGGCCCTTATAAATGGAAAAATATACTATGAGCTCACCAACCAGACTATTATTTGGTTTGATATGCTTGCTTACCACCCTGGTAGCATGTAAGACCCAAAAGCAGACCATTGTAGAGTACCCTGTTGTAATCGAAGAAGAACTATTGGATACTTTGGTGGTATCTGCACCAATATATACGGAGGAGGAGAAATATGAACTTCCTGTATACAGAGCATCCGCAACGCGCAAGCATGATTTACTGCATACCAAACTTGATTTGTCCTTTGATTGGGAAAATCAATATGTCAACGGAAAGGCTTGGCTTAAGCTAAAGCCTTATTTCTATGCTACAGATATATTGGTTCTAGATGCTAAGGTGTTCGATATACACAAGGTGTTACTTGATGGTAAAATGTTGGAGTATGACTATGACTATGCTAAAATGTCAATCCAGCTTGATAGGGTATATCAAAGAGATGAAGAGTTCGAAATCTACATAGAGTACACAGCCAAACCCAATCGGGGTCCTTCTGGAGGCAGTGCTGCAATTATGTCTGATATAGGTTTATTCTTTATAAACCCACTGGAAGAGAATAAGAGCAAACCAAGGCAGATTTGGACGCAAGGTGAGACAGAAAATAGTTCAAGATGGTTTCCAACTATTGATAAGCCCAATGAAAGGTGCTCTCAAGAAATCTATATTACTGTAGAGGACGAGTTCAAGACACTTTCTAATGGCAAGTTGATATCATCTGAACAAAATGAGGATGGAACCAGAACCGATTACTGGTACCAGGAAAAAGAGCATGCCCCATATCTTTTTATGGTTGGTGTAGGTAAGTATGCAGTCGTTGACGGAGAATGGCGTGATATTCCATTGATGTATTATGTAGAGCCAGAGTTTGAGAATGATGCTACCAAGATTTTTAATCATACACCAGAGATGCTGGAATTCTTTTCCGAAAAACTGGGTTATGAATATCCTTGGGATAAGTACGCACAAATTGTGTGCAGGGATTATGTGTCAGGGGCGATGGAAAACACGGGAGCCGTTGTATTCGGAGAATTCGTGCAGAAGCATTCAAGAGAATTCATTGATACCAATAACGATGACATTGTTGCGCATGAAATGTTTCACCACTGGTTTGGTGACCTGGTCACGTGTGAGAGTTGGTCCAACCTGAGCTTAAATGAGGGCTTTGCTACTTACAGTGAATACTTGTGGAGAGAGTATAAATATGGACACGAAAACGCTGAGAAGAAGCGCCTAAGTGATCTTAACGGTTACCTGATGTCTTCTGGACAGGGAGGCAGCCATGATCTAATTGATTTTGAGTATGATGATAAGGAGGACATGTTTGATGCGCACAGCTACAACAAGGGAGGACTTATCGTACATATGTTGAGGTCCTATGTAGGAGATGAAGCCTTTTTTGCGTCATTGAGCAAGTACCTTAAAGATAACCAGTATTCAGAAGTTGAGGCACATGAGCTGCGATTGGCATTTGAGGATGTTGTTGGAGAAGATTTGAATTGGTTTTTCAATCAGTGGTTTTATGATAAGGGTCATCCCGTGTTGGAGGTCGATTATATTATGAATGATTCTCTTGGACTACTTGATATTGTGGTTGAGCAAACACAAGACCCGGAGAACAACCCAGCTATATTTCAATTGCAATCAGAGGCCGCACTTTACTATGCTTCAGGTAAGGTGGATTATGTGACGCTATGGATGGATCAAAGAAAGCAAAATTTCACAATCGAACTTCCTGAAAATGAAGAGCTGGTGGTTGCAGTTTTCGACGGTAAGCATGACCTGTTGACTGTTACAAATGAGCAGAGAACTGAAGAAGACTATGTGAATTTGTTTATGCTTTCATCAGAATATGAAGACAAGCTTAAGGCTGTAAAAATGTTGCGTGGCACACCAAACCTATCTAGAATTACAATGGCTGCTATTAATAGTCCATCATCAGAAATAAGATCCCTGGTTGTAGGACAATTAGATGCCCAAAAGGACTCTGAGGTATTGAGAAGACTGGCTTTAGAAGATGAGAGCTCTTCGGTTCGAGCTTTGGCTGTTAAGAAGCTGAAGGATGTTGAAATTGCCTCGCAGTTAATCAATTCTGATCAATCCTTCTGGGTTGTCTCGGAATGCCTGAATATCATTTCAAAAGCACAACCTGACAATGCTGTTGCAATTGTTGATGAACTGGTAAAAGAATATCACAAACCATTAATTAGTAAGATAGCGGAGATATATGCCAATACTGGCGAGTCCCAATATCTCGCCTTCTTCGAATCAAACATAAATGAAGTTGACCTATATGGCTTCTTTAACTTTATTAATCAGTATACAAAACTTGCCAACAAGGTTGAGGACAGTGAAAGACTGATGAAGACAGCGGAAGTTCTTAAATTGGTAGCCATGGAAGGGTCGAGCAATTATTTTAAAAAGTACTCTGCAACCAATTTCATTAGAAACCTTATTTCTGAACTTAAGTCAAGGCAGAGTGATAAGGAGCTGGAAAGTTATATAGTTACACTTGATGAAATGATATTGGAAATTGTGAATAGTTCCACAGATAAAAGACTGCGATCTTCCTTTCAGGAATATATACAACCATAATTGGATAGTGAGTTTGTAAAATATCGCATATCAAAAACACGTTGGTGGCAAACCGGCAATTATACACTGACGCAACATGGCGGCGACCAACACTTCAAGATTCAGAGTCCCGTATTTGAGTTTAGAAAGCAAATGAAGCTCAAGGATTCACAAGGAAATCAAATTCTTGAAATATCTGCTGTAAATACTTGGCACAGACAATTTAATATTATTGAAAATGGTGTAGCTGTGGGACTTGTCAAAGCAGGCACTACATTAAGTAAAAGGCGACTGGAGGTGAGTTCACAGAAGTATGGAAACTATGTTTTCAACTCCGAAGGCTGGGGCAAATCATTTGTTGTGAAATCGGGAGATGAAGAAGTGGCTAAGGTATCTCATAATGTATGGTCTTCCAATGATTTTGGAATAGCCATCAAAACGGATTATCCGGTGGCGTTTATTCTTGCTTCATGTTCGGTATTGGTTTTTCTCAGGCAAAGTGGTTCAATGTAATGAAAGATGTCATTAAGGTCATAGTATCAGTTGTTCTGCTTTCAATCGCTGCACAGGTTTCGTTTTCGTTACCCGAAAACATTACCACTATCCCTTTCACTCTTCAGAGTCTGATACTGTTTATTATTGCTTCATTCCTAAGGCCTAGGATTTTTTTTGCTTTCATATTGTTATATCTGTTGCTTGGGATTCTGGGATTGCCTGTCTTCGCAGAGGCGGGCGCGGGTCTGGACAGCATTCTTGGAAACAGTGGGGGCTTTCTTTATGGCTTTGTTTTTTCCGGGTATTTTATAAGTTCCTATTTCAAAACCAATCAAGAGGTGAAATTGATATCATGTGTTAATATCATGATCCAGGCCACCTTGGTTCTATTTTTCTTTGGCCTTATTCACCTGGCTATTTTAAAGGGATTTTCTGTAGCGGTCAACTATGGATTCTTGCCATTTTGGAAGATGGCGCTATTAAAGGCATTATTGGCAGCGGTTATTGTATATGGGATCATGAATTATAGTCAAAGAATTGTTGACTCATTCAAAGGTGATAAGACTGACAAATAGTAACTTAGCCCCAATAAATATCTGACAGTGATTGCATTATTGATATTCTTCTTCGTTTTGTCTATTGCGTTTTCTTTCCTATGCTCCATTCTGGAAGCTGTATTGCTTAGCGTCACACCCCGGTTCGTTAAGCAAAAACAAGCCGAGGGTTCACGTATAGCAGAACTTCTGGTTCAGTATAAGCAGGATATAGACAGACCATTATCTGCTATTTTGACATTGAATACCATTGCCCATACTGTAGGTGCTATTGGTGTGGGTGCTGTGGCAGGCGAGGCAATAGGTACAGGACCAATCAGTCCCTCTATTCCTATCAGTTGGGAATCTATAGTTGCAACTGTAATGACACTGGCCATTTTAATTCTATCAGAAATAATCCCCAAAACCATAGGAGCAAACAATTGGCGTGCCTTGTCTGGATTCACAGTTTATACCATTCGCGTTCTGTTATGGATTCTGGCACCACTTGTCTGGCTGAGTCAGATCATTACAAAAAGCCTGAAAAAGGAGAAAGATAAGTCAGTACTTACAAGGTCTGATTTTGCGCATATGGCCATAGAGGGCCTTAAAGGTGGAACATTGGCAAAGGAGGAGACAGAAATGATTAAAAACCTGATGGACTTTGAGACCATGTCGGTTAGAGACATAATGACGCCAAGATCTGTTTCATTTTTCCTTGATGCTGACACAACGGTTTCAGAATATATGAATTCAACGCCTTCAAAGATCTTTTCTCGTATCCCGGTTTTTGCAAACGATAAGGATAACGTAGTAGGACTTGTTCTCAAGGATGATATGTTATCAAAGATGGCAGAAAATCAAGGAAATGTTCTTATAAAAGATATTATGAGGGAGATAAATGCCGTCAAGGACAGTCTGCCTTTGCCAGAGCTGTTCAGACTTCTGGCCAGAAGCAAGCAGCACCTTTCCGTCGTCAAAGATGAATTTGGAACTGTGGTAGGTTTGGTGACATTAGAAGATGTGTTCGAAACACTTCTTGGACACGAGATTGTCGACGAATCTGATAAGGTCGTTGACCTTCAGGAATATGCCCGCAAAAAGTTTGGAGACGATTAGACGAATTAGGCTTTTACTTTGTTGAATTGCGTTTTTAGAACACCATCAAGCCACACCAGACTGGTTAAAGCGAAAAGCGCCAACAAATAAGGCACATAAGATGAGAAAGCATCAAAAGAAGGCATAGCCAACTCCAAATTCGGCAGATACTGATTAATGATGCTTTGTGACTCACCTGATGCGCCATTGTTTTCAATAACTTTAGCAATTACAAATGCAACAACCGATGCGGCTGTCATCATATATCCAATCTTTCTTATACCGGAGAATGCATAATTATAGCTTACTTTTCTAGCTATTGAAGCCATCACGTTTTCAGAAATAACATCAGGAGCATAGTGTAGAGGTACTTTGGACAAAAGCTTATTTACATCAAGCTGCTTCTTATACATAGCTTTAAATTCAGAATCCTTAAGCATCTTGTCAAATTCAGCAGACTCCTGATCTGATAACAGGCCATCAATCTTTTTCCATATCATTTCCAATCTTGCATCCATAGTTCTAGTTAATTGTGAAGGAACGCCTCCAGTTCCCTATGATTTTTCTGAATAATATCTGCCATTTTTTTCCTTGCTCTAAAGAGCTTAACTTTTACATTGCTCTTACTAAGCCCTGTGATCTCTTCAAGCTCTTTGATACTCATTTCTTCAAGATAAAACATTCTCAACACAACAGCTTCTTCTTCAGGAAGGCTATCCATTGCATTTAAAAGTAAGTTTGACAATTCTTTGTTTTCCAGACTGTCAGTTTTGCTTTCATCACTTGTCAGCATTACACCTTCTATTGTATCCAGATCTGAAGTTTTTTTTCTCTTCCTGATGTAATCCAAACTGGTTCTGTAAGCTATTTTATAAAGCCACGAGCTGAATTTGGAATCTGCATTATAGTCTTTCAAAGCCTTGAAAGCTTTCAGAAATGTATCCTGGGTCGCTTCCTGTGATTCAGCCTTGTTCTTGAGTATTGACATACAAACCGAATACATTTTATCCTGATACCTTAACATAAGCCTCCTAAAAGCAGTTTCCTGCCCAGATAGACATTGTTGTATTAATTGGTTGTCAGAAAGCATTCACTTTGTTGTAAAATCAATACGTAAACTTATTCCAGGAGGTTACATGGAATATTTGTTTTTGCTTAAGTTATGATGAAAAATTAAGTTTTTTGGAAAAAGCTGTAACCGGTTTTCAAAAGGGTACGTCTCATCAACAAATCAAACAAAAATGGAATTATTGATACCAATTTTAGCAGTAATGGGATTCTTTGGATCTATCCTCACTTTTCTATACATGTTTTTCAAGTCTCGTCATAGAGAGAGAATGGCTATGATTGAAAGTGGAACACCGGCAGATATTCTGGTGCAGAATACATTCGATAATCGATTCACTGCTCTTAAATGGGGTATGTTATTGGTGGGAGCTGGTATCGGCTTTTACCTTGGAATTATCTCAGAAATGATGTTTGGAATAGAAGACGGCCTGGGAGCTTTTCCACTTACTTTCGTAGGCGGTGGTCTTGGTTTGATTCTATTCTACAAGGTGGCTACTTCTGCTAGCGAAAACTAGAAGAAATAATATATGGTAAGCTGATGAGAGTTGGCTTACCATTTCTTCTCTTTCTTCAACTCCAGTATCTGAGCCAAATGATGCTCACTGTGCCAACCATACAAAGCCAACATTTTTTCCAGGCTTATTGACTTGTTCATCTCGGGATGGAAAATCGTCCTCCTGAATTCTTCATCGGTCATATTTTTTAATAAACATACAAAGCGGGTATGTATAGCTTCTAAGAGCGACAAAGACACACTTGGGTCGATCTGTTTGCTGTCATATAATTCTGACCATCCATCCTGATCATAAGTTTTAATACGTGGATTATTTTCGGTCAGCCCCAGCTTGAATCGGATAATTGAATTCATATGACTGTCTGCAATATGGTGCAACAGGCTCTTAACAGTCCACCCACCTTCTCTGTAAGGCGTGTTTAGTTGTTCATCATTCCAAGAGTGTACTGCTTCCTTAAGCGCAGCAGGAAGACGTGATATGCTTTGAATCCAGTTGTCGCGATCTTGTTTACTGATCTCTTCTGGAGCTACGAATGGTCCAATAGGATATCTGGGGTCTTTCATTTCTTGTTAAAGGTAGTATCTGCAGGCAATTGCAACCAAATATTGGCCAATATAGTATTGTCTTTTTTGTAACATTACGCCCTTTAAATACATCATCATCTAAGTCTTGCGTTTAATTAGCTGTTGAGGCATAATATTAGTTATATGTACAGAACCATCCTTTCAATTCTATTAGCCACAGTCTTACTTTACTCTTGTTATACTGGGTTGGAGAGTATAAAGTTGTCCAAGCAGGAAAATGATTACAGGTATGACTATGCAGAAATACATCTGATAAAGTATGGACTTTTCAATCTAGATCTTTGGAAATCAAAGCTGTTCGAAGTTCTTGAGGGACGCATCGATGATTTTGAGATTACGGCGCGCGATCTTGATGCCATAAAGAAGCAGATTGAACTGTATCTGGGAGATCTTTATAAGGAATACTTTGAGTCTGGAAAGCTGATTGATGCACTGGTTGAGGCGAGACAGGGGGATGATGATGAAAAGAAGCTGGGCAAACTGTTTGTTGGTCTTTTCCGGAAGAATATAGAAGATGAAATCAAGAAAATTGATTTCAAGGCGCAAATTCCTGTTATAGCTGATAATCTGATGGTTGAGCTTGAACGCAAAACCCCTGAGATAAAAGAATCGATAAGCAAGTCAATTAGTGATCTTCTTGCAAAAGAACTTGCTGCTAACTTAAGAGATCAAAGGCAACCAATATTTGAGGAATATGGCTTTGATAATTTTGAGGAGACAGATGCATTTCTTCTCTCAGACCTGGCAAAAATCCAAAAGGAAAAAAAGTCAATGTTGACACGAACACTGGCCGCTCTTGGATTATCCTTGGTACTATTGATATTTCTATACAGGCAGACGGAACTTAAGTATGCGATGAGTTGGTTGACTGCCATTTGCACAGTATTTCTCTTCCTGGGGCTTGCTCTTCCGATGATTGATCTTGATGCAAGACTCTCAAGTATCGATGTAAGTTTGCTTGGTACTCAGATACACTTCGACGAACAGGTTATGTATTTTCAAAGCAAATCAATAATCGATGTTACGATCACCCTTCTGGAGGGTAGAGGAATTGATCTAAAGATTGTTGGCATTCTGATTTTGCTTTTCAGTATTGTCTTTCCCTTTATCAAAATGTTGTTTACACTTCTGTATTTGTTTTTTACAAAACCACGTCAACTCAAGCTTGTGCGGGTATTCATCTTTTATATGGGCAAATGGTCGATGGCGGATGTATTCGTCGTAGCTATTTTTATGTCTTATATTGGATTTTATGGTTTGATTAGCTCTATGTTGGGGGACTTTTCCAGCCAAAGTCATTCCTCTGTTGCAGAAACGATTAACTACTCCAAGTTATCACCAGGGATAATATTCTTTACGAGCTATTGTATTCTTTCTATTATCATGAGTGGCATTATACAAAGGAAGAAAATCACACCAGATCAAATTGCAGCGACAGGTACAGAATAAAAAACATTAAGAACATAAATTCCTTGATGATGGCATTATCTCTTTCTTCAAGATAGAGGCCTGTTAGAATGGAGATGGGAAGTGAGATGATCAACAGATGAACAAGCTCCTGTTCTGGCGCCATAAAAAAGCTGATAAACCCGAATAGCAATAGCCAATAGCACAATTCTATTTTCTTAATGGCATCGAATTTTTTCTTCTTCAATAGATGCTGCTGAAGCGTCACCAGATATATCAGCAATAACATGACCATAATCAGCCTTATCAAAGTTGGAATATCTGATAGGTCAATTTCAGGAATGCTGAAACTGGGTGTAAAGTAAGTGTAAAGATCAGAAACTTGACCATGGTTATTGAGCAACACAGCTGTCAGAAAAACAGGACACAAGAACGCAAAAATCAACTGGAGCACCTCTTGAAGCTTTAAACCCCTTAAACTCATTTGTCCCAGGATCAGGACTATGATGAAATACATATATGGCTGATAGAACAAGCTGGCCAATCCAAGAAAAAAGCCAGTATTAAAAGTTGTTGCTATAGGCTTATGCTTCTTGTAAAGCATGAACATACTTCTTATCGAGAGGATGAAGAAGAAGTTGGCCAGGAGGATATGATGTAAAGCGTAATTGTCAAGACTCCAACAACAAAAGAGCACCATCACACCGCCAGGAATTATACTGAGAGCTCTACTCATTCGGTTTTTGATGACGAGATCTGCAAGCATAATACCTTGAAGACAAATAAAAGTCAGTGCATAGCCTAGATTGATAAAAGCCTGGTCAGCCAATAGGAGCCCGATGTGGAAAACCTGTTCAAAAGGCAGGTTTGTATCTGTAAACTGGAGCTTGCTCGGGAAAAATATATAAGAAGAAAGGCAAACAGCCGTGAAGGCTATTAACCAGAAGTAATTGATCAACAGGTTTCTCCTAAAAAGTGAAAGCACTCAGCACAGTTATAGGTCAAATAATACGGGCGGGATTATAATCTGACAAAGCAAATATATTTTATTCAAAATACAAAAAGCCAATGCCATTTATAGAGGGTTCAAATTACAAAGCCATGACAATTAAAGGAAATAGAGATTATATTTTTGATATATGAGTCTAATAGATCATTATAAGGTTATTACTGTGACCCATCACAACCTTGATATCGCTGATATCGGTAACTTCTATGTGAAGCCAACGGATGCCAGCGATTCAACAGATGATGTGTTGCATCGTGTTAAATCCAGCTTTGGAATAGACGAGATGATCTACCTTGAGACTTGTAATAGAGTCTGTTATATTTTGTTTGCAGACTTCAATATCACTGATCAATTTCTTGGTCAATTTTTCTCAGCATTGAATTCAGATCTTGAAAAGGACACCATAGATCATATTCACAGTTTTGTAGACTTCTACGAGGGAGAGTCTGCACTTAAGCATGTCTTTGAGATGGCATCTTCAATGGATTCATTGGTTATTGGTGAAAGGGAGATATTCAGACAGTTCAGAAAGGCTTATGATAGTTGCAAAGCTTCAGGGCTATGTTCTGATAATCTTAGAATTCTTGAAAAATTGACTGTATCCACAGCGAAGAGAATATACTCTGAAACGAAGATAGCTGAAAAAGCATTATCTGTTGTGTCTCTGGCCATACAGGCCATGAAGCAGATCAATGATTCCAAAGACCAGCGCATCTTACTTATAGGTTCCGGAGAAACAAACACCTTGGTTGGCAAATTTCTTCGCAAATACGAGATTAAGAACGTATCGATATATAACCGAAGCATTGATAATGCCAAATCCCTTGCGGATATGATGCAGGCCCGCTCATATCATTTGAGTGAGTTGTCACAAATTGATGGGGAGTTTGATACAATATTTATTTGTACTTCAGCCAATCAGGTTGTGGTGGACAGCATGCTGTACAGGAAGATGATCAAGAATGATGACAGTAAAAAACTGATCATTGATCTCGCGGTGCCTCGCAACATCTCTGAAGAAGTTGTAGATACATTCAATGTCGAATATATCGATATCAGCAAGCTTAAAAGTCTTTCAGAGAAAAACCTGGCTACCCGTAAAAAGGAATTACATAAAGCACAGCCTATCATTGCCGAGCAATTGAGAGCCTTCAAGGATGTGTTTCAGCAGAGACAATTGGAAAAGGCCTTATCTGATATTCCGGTTGAGATAAAGCAAATCAAACATAGAGCACTGAATGAGGTCTACAAGGACAGGCTAAGTCAGCTTGACGAAGTCTCACTTGGCTTGGTGCATGAGATGCTGAATTATATGGAGAAGAAGTGTATCTCAGTTCCGATTAAAAAGGCAAGAGAGCAAATGACTTAAGTTCTGTCTGCGCAGCGAATACATTTGCTGCTTTCTGGCATATACATCAGCCTGGCGGGGTTGATGGGATTCTTACAAGCCACACATATTCCAAATCCATCAGAGTCGATCTTACTTAAGGCCAGTTTCAACTTATTTCGCTTAGATATTTTATTTCTTAAAGATGCTTCCATGACACTTTTATTATTGATGGCATCCATTCTGCTTACACGACCTATGGAATTCTCAGGGCTAATCGGCTTGGTCATCTCCTCTGTTTCCTTGATATCCAATTCATATTTATCGATGAGTTCGATGATCTTTTCCTTCAATTTCTGTTTGTCTTCTGGACTCATATAGTCGTTTTAACAAAGATAAAATTATTAAATAGCGCTGTTTAAGCAATATAATGGATTTGTATACTATTGAAATACAGATAATTGTAACTTAGAAAGCGCATCTATATTTCACAACACTAGCTTTGGCTCAACTCAACTGGACATATTATTCACTTTCTGGGGTTCCATATAGCATCGATATGTATCATGGCGATGATTCAGGTCATCTTATCTTATTTGTCAATTCCGAAATCATTTTGATTGATTTTGATCAAAAAGAGAATAACAGCTACTCTTTTTATATAGAAAACCAATTGCTGGAGTTTAAAATCGAAGAGGACCAAAGCAAATATGATTATGTATTAACACCCCAAGCACCCGAAGTTCCAGGCCTGGTTGAGGAAAAATATTTTGATGAACACTTTTGGATACCTTTAATCATCCTTATCATTGCGGTCAACTTATTATTTCTGTTTTTTACAAACAGCTTTTTCTAAAATTGTGACTTTGGACAATCTGAGTATATATATTGAAAGCCTGATTTTTGCAACTGACAAAGCCATTAGCGTTAAGGAGCTATGTCAGACGCTGTCTGTGTATTTTGATACCAAGATTACAACTGACGAGGTGTCTGAAGCTATCGTAGTTCTACAGGAAAAATATAAATCAGATCAATTTGCTTTTGAGATTATTCAGATTGCAGGGGGATATCAATTTATGACGAAAGGCCTTTATCATGGTGTTGTGGCCCAGCACCTCAGGTTGGAATCTAAAAAGAAAATCTCTCGTGCGGCGTTGGAAACATTGGCTATAATTTCATACAAACAGCCTGTGACCAAATCAGAAATGGAATCCATCAGAGGTGTTAATTGTGATTATGGTGTTCAAAAGCTTCTCGATATGGAGTTGATTGAAATTGTTGGTAGAGAAGAGGGTCCGGGTAAGCCTTTGTTGTACGGCACTTCTGAAAAATTCATGGATCATTTCGGCATAAATGACCTCAATGATCTTCCCCAACTAAAAGAATTTGAAACCGAAGCACAGACTATTGGGTTAAAAGAAGAGGAATAAGTATTAAAATGGACAAACCTCTTGTAAATCGCGTAGCCAATAGTGGTCTGAAAGTAATCAACCTGGAACATTATTATCCGGAAGCAACAATGACTCCATTCGATTTGAAACCGTTTCTTTTTAAGGAGCTTATCCTTAAGGAAAAGGATTTCAGGTCAGCGCTCAAAGAGCATGATTGGAATGTCTATCAGGACCAGATCGTTCTATTGTTTAATTCAAATGATGCCATTATTCCAGTCTGGGCTTATATGCTTGTGTCCAGTTATCTCTCTGGGATAGCCAAAGAGGTTTTTCAAGGAACGCAAGAGGAGTACTTGAAGCATCATTATAAAGATGTAGTTAGGGATTTTGATCTGGAGGCCTATCAGGATGAACGTGTTGTGATCAAAGGCTGCAGCGAAAAAGAGGTACCTCCTTTTGCATATGCAGAGATCACGGGGGCATTAAAACCATTTGCGCAAAGCATTATGTATGGGGAGCCTTGTTCAACGGTGCCTATATTCAAGAGACCGCGTAAGTTGCCATTGAAGGACTGATATTTATTTTTGTTCGTCAAGAAAGAGGGCTTCAGCAAAGCACTCCATAACCCTTTCTTCAGCCGCTTCTTCAATTGTCTTTATCTCTATGCCAGCTATCATTTTACGTCCCTTGGAATGAAGATATTCTGGATAAGCGCTCAGTTCCTGGCCTTTAATAAAGCATAATTCTACACCACCTTTTTTAAGAGGATTGATATAACAGATCCATGACTTGTAATCATAGAATGGAATTCGGTATCGAATTTTGCTTGTAATTTCAGGAAAGTTAAGAAAGCAATCATGCAGATATTCAACAATCTGGAGTTGATTGGAATCAAGCCTTTCCCTGAATGCATCAGCAAGCATTACAAACCAATTATCTGATCAACCACAGATAGGACTTCTTTCATACTTTTTTCTGACGCCTCCAAGATTTCATTAGCTGATTCCAGTGTCGATGAAACAAACGCTTTGTCATCAAAGTCTTTACAGTTAATCTTGACATTTAATAGTGCTCCCTGGACAGCGGTATGGCAACAAAGCGCGCCTACTGCAGCATCAGATGCAGAGGCTTTAATCCCATTTTCGGCCATAGCTTTTAATAAAGGATAAGATTCATTCGCTGTGCGCATTACTCTAAGGGGGACTTCAATGGCGTATTTGGTAGCATCAGAAATACGCTCTGATCTTTGTGCTTTTTCTGCTGCCGTCGATTTGGGAAGTCGAAGCGCTTCCAGTATTCTGTTAAATGAGAATGTGTCTTCATCAACGAGAAAGAGCAATTCGTCCTTGATGCTCTGTGCTTTTTGAGCATATTCAGAGTAGTATTCCCATTTGTCGTCCCATCCCCTTTTGTGCGCAGAGAGGTTGGCAACCATGCCGCCTAAGGAAGCACCCAGAGCGCCCACATATGCAGAGATACTGCCACCTCCTGGTGCTGGTGACTCTGAAGCTGTCTCATTCGCAAATGCTTTTAGATTTTTACCTATCAATGGCCTCGCAGAAGCATCCTCTAACATGAACTCTATCACCTTTTTATGCGGATCAAATTCTGAAAGCTCATCAAGACCCAATGATTTGATTGCAATCTTTATGATTTCCATCTCATCAATCCCAAGAGAACGTTGTTGCTGTTTTAGAAAATAGCGGCCTGCCTCAAGCAGGTGCTTCTTGGGGATTAATCCAACCAACTCAGAACCGGTAACCCGAAGGCCACGTTTATTAGCACATTCCCGAACCGTTTCAAATGCTTTGTGAAGGCTGGTGTCATTCAGATTGGTAAGATTCATAGAAATTTGGGCAATGCCATATTCGTCGATATACCAACCTATTGCTTTAACAGACTTAAGTATTCCCGGTTCTCTAAGGGCATTACCTTCTTCATCCCTTAATATTTTTCCTGTAATTGGGTTGCCCTCTCTTTTTATTCTTCCGTTTTCCCGTACATCAAAGGCAATCGCATTAGCACGTCTGACAGATGTTGTATTGAGGTTGACATTATATGCAATAAGAAAGTCCCGAACCCCAATAGCTGTTGCTCCAGCTCCTGGATTAAATTCTGCAGGACCATAATCCGGGGCCCATTCAGGATCGCTTAGTTTTCTAGCCAGACCTTCATATTCTCCAGAGCGTACAGTGGCCAGATTCTTTCTTTCGGGCTTAGAGGCTGCAGACTCATATAGGTATATGGGGATGTTAAGTTCATTACCGACACGTTCAGCCAGCTTTTCAGCATACTTGACCGTCTCTTCCATGGAGATTCCAGAGATAGGTATCAAAGGGCAAACATCGGTAGCTCCCATTCTGGGATGTTCTCCTTTGTGCGTTCTCATATCTATTACTTCTGAAGCCTTTTTGATGGCTCGAAAAGCTGCTTCAATGACATCATCTGGCGCACCGACAAAGGTGACTACCGTACGATTGGTTGCTTTTCCCGGATCAACATCAAGCAAGCTTACACCTTCAGTCTTTCTGATCTCATCACAGATGGTTTCAATTTTTGCTAAATCGACACCTTCGCTGAAATTGGGAACACATTCTATAATTGCACTCATGGATAAAAAATTTGCGCTAAGGTAAGTTGATTTGGAAGAAATTCAATGTTCCGCAGTACTTGCTTTGAAGCATGCAAAAAGACAATTTTCTTAGATTATCGTAAACACTGTGGCGGGTATCTTCCGTTAATGTTATATTAGTTGTGCTATGGGTAGCATGTTGTAAACCATTTCAATGTTAAGAAAGCTTGTCATATTATCCTTTATCATCACATCCTTAGGACTTAAGGGGCAGGAGATAAGTATTTCTCCTGAGTTGAGCCTTAGAAATTATTTTGCATATCATCTGATGGGTGATGTTCAAGGTAAGTCGATAGTATTGCGTGACAAGGGGTATGTCAAGGAAGTTGATGTGTTTAATCGTGATTTGGAGTTGGTACAATCAGCTGAGCTATTCCTAGAGAAGCGTCGCGTTGACATTTTTACTGTTAATGATCAGGATACAGTTTTTCAGATGCTCTATGGCTATTTCGACCGAGACACGATGATATTCAGTTCAAGACGATACAACAACCGGGTTGAATTGGTGGATTCTGTCAAGTTTTTGAGACTACACAAAAGCAATATCCGCAAAAAGATTTCTCATTCGGTTTCTGAGGATGAGAACAAGATTCTGCTGTCCACCATGGATGAACAAGAAAATCTTGTATTCATGCTTTTTAACTCTCTGACTCAATCATTGGAGTGGTCTACGAAGATTAAGATTGATGGAGATTATAAAACGGGCTTATACAACATAGTCCTTGCCAACAATGGTGACTTTATAATGACCCTTAATGATAATGTTTGGGTCGATAAACCCAAGGCACTTTCCTTTTTATTGGTCAGTCCAAGAAATGGTATTCATAAGTTTATAACATTTGACTTGTCCGATAAAAAGCATAGGAACCTGGCGGTCAATTATGACAATGAGAACAGCAAATGGCTTGTGTGCGGAACTTATGGTGAAAGCAAGTCAAGAGAAGCAAAAGGGTTCTTCTATACAAGAAGATCAACAGGTCAATTTGATTCATTTGAGGTATTTGAGTATATGCCATTTCAGCAGAACTTATATGCCGAACTGATTCAGGGAAAACGCAAGAAGAGCAGGGTATTTGAAGATATCAAGCTGAAGGATGTCATCTTCAGAAATGATGGAGGGTTTGTCCTCATTTCTGAAATTGAGAGAGAATATGCCAGACGCAATCCATATTCTAATTATTCCAGAACCGCATATGACAACTATTCACGAAGAGCTTGGGTAGATTACTATAATGACGACATCGTCGTAACCAATGTTTCTCCAGATGGCAGCCTGTTGTGGAACAAGGTTCTATATAAGAAGCAGTTTTCTCAGGATGATGATGGCATTTATTCTTCGTTTTTTATTCTCAAAACACCATCAAGATTGAGGTTTATATATAATGATGAAATAAAGCGTAACAATACCGTTAGTGAATACCTGATGGACCCAACAGGTAAAATAGCAAGAAACAGTTTGTTGAGTACCGCATATCAAAAAATGAAACTACGCTTTAAGGATGCCATACAGATCAACTCTAACACCTTGCTTGTACCTAGTGAGAGAACGTATGATTTGAATCTTGTCAGAATAACTTATTGACCAACATATCTTTTGTGAAGATCACTTACCTTCTGATTAATCTCATTAAGCTGGTTTTCAATTTTTCCTGATGTTGGATTTTTTCGATCGCTAAAACTTAAGTGCGCATAGTATTGCCATACCTGCTCAACCTCATCATAATGCAACTCATATGGCAGATAGAAATTATTATCAGAAATAAGGATTAATGAATTGTTCTCCTTGTTGTTTCTCAGCCTTTTATAAACAAGGCCATCCTTTTTGCTGATAACAATGTATGTCTTATCGTCCTTGATCTCATTCAGATTTTCAATGAAAGAACAGATTATTATACTTCCAGATTCAATTGGGAGCATAGAATCACCAGTTATTTCAAATCCGCGATAGGTGCCTTCACCCAAGTTGGGAAAGCGAATTTTAGGAAGATCTTTTATGTATTCGGGGTTTTGGTAACTGTCCAGATATCCGGCTTCGGCTTTTGATTCGACCAATTCGATATTTCCTTCATTGTTCGGGTCAACAGTAATTGCAAGTACCTGAAGTTTATTTGTTTTGGCAACTTCAAATCTCTCCAGCGTTAAGTCTCTTTTTATGAGGTCTTCAACGCCTATATTAAAGTATTCGGCGATATTGATGAGCAGTGCTATATTCGGCTCTGTATTACCACGCTCATAATCTCCAAGAGTGGTTCTGGGAATATCCAGAGCTTCAGACAGAGATTGCTGTGAAAGCTGGTGTTTCTTACGAAGGTGCTTGATGTTATTGCCTACCAATGCTTTTTTCAATAAAACTACGGCATTTGGACGATAAATTCAGAGATAATTGACGATAAAGCCGTCTTAGAAAAGGGTGCCTTGTTCTCCTGCATCAGGTTCAATCAGTTGGGCATCGTTATTACTTACCTTATTTACTCTTGTAGATACACGATATGCCTTGAGCAGTTCTTCTGGATAGGGGGAGATGAGAGACAGGTGATCTTCAGATTTGAGATCGTTATCCAACCAAAGTTTTTCTTGTTCAGGTAATAGAATAGCAGGCATTCTGTCATGAATTTCTTTCACCATCTCATTGGGCTCTTGTGTGATGATGGTAAAGGATAGGATTTCATGTCCTTCACTAGAGCTCCATTTAGACCATAGTCCCGCAAAACTAAACACCTGTTCATCCTCACGGCAGATTCTATATGGTTCTTTGCCTTTATCTGTTTTTTTCCATTCATAGAAACCGTCAGCTGGTATCAGACAACGTTTGCGTTGAACAGCGGATTTGAATGTGGACTTTTCCATCAAGGTTTCCAGACGTGCATTGATCATCTTATATGAAATGCGGATGTCTTTGGCCCAAAAAGGAATAAACCCCCATCTTACAGCATTAAAGTGTTGGGTGTCTGAATTAAGAATAACAGGAAGAATATGCGAAGGTGCCACGTTATAGTTGGGTAAAGGGTTGTACCGTTCTAAGTCTTCAGAGTAGAATGTGGCTCCGAACCTTTCCTCTAGTTCCTTTTCTGTCTTATTTAGAGAAGACCTACCGCACATTGCTGACTATCAAGTTCGCTTTTTGACGTAGCAGTCAACTCCTTTTTGTTTTAACATGCTGGCAGACTGCAGGGCTGTATCATAATTTGAAAACCTCGATGCGACGACAGTGTGATATTGAGATCTGTCAAATATGACAATCTCAGCATCAGTGTAGCCCAGGTTTTTCAGCTTTTTAACCATTTCATTGGCGTTCGCCTCAACAAGGTAGTTGCCGGATATCAACATAAATTGACCACCAGAATTACTGCTTTTAGATACAGGCGTAGGATCGGTATTGCCACTTGCTGACGGATCCTTTTCGATGAGATTTTGTTCCAGTTCTTCGAAGCTCTCTTCAGTAGCAGTGTCCTCAAGGTATTCATCATCTTCAAAAAAGTCATCATCAGATACATCGATTATTTCCTCTTCAGGAATATCATCAAGTATTTCAACCTGGCTTTCCTGTTCTGATGACTTGTTACTGCATGATTGAAGGAATGAACTCATCCAAAGATATACCAGGGAGAGTACTACAACGGAGACAATTATTTTGATCAGTTTACTCATGATTTATATAATATATTACAAAAATACGCAATATTTAAAAAAATGATATTCAATTTAATACAATTATAACGTTATGTAAAGCAAAATGTGATAATTGAGATTTATGTTTTGACGAATGATATGCATATCTTTTGATGAGGATGGTTTATCATATTCAATAAATATCAAGTATGCGAAGGGCCTTTTTCATTATTTTCTTTTTCATTTTTATTTCAACCGGACTTCTGATATTCTATGTCGACAGCGGATTTGTCTGGTCTTTGTTGATAAGTATTCCAGTATTTTTTCTTGGGGTTTCGGACGTAGTTCAAAGGAAACAAGCCATCAGAAGGAACTTCCCTGTTTTGGGTTGGTCCAGATATTTGTCTGAATGGGCCCGACCCAAGGTGTACCAATATTTTGTTGAACCTGACACGGACGGACGACCATTCACGCGACTGAAACGAAATATCGTTTATCAGAGAGCAAAACAACAGTTAGACACAGAACCTTTTGGGACCCAACTCAATGTTTATGCAGAGGGGTACGAGTGGATGAACCACAGTATAAACGCCAAAGATCCAAAAGAATTAGATCAGCACCCCAGTGTGCTGGTGGGTTCAAGGCAGTGTGAACGCAAATACAAATGCAGCATACTGAATGTTTCAGCTATGAGCTTTGGTTCCCTTAGTAAGAATGCCATTATGGCTCTAAATGGTGGGGCAGCAATCGGTGGATTTGCACATAATACAGGAGAAGGAGGGGTATCTCCTTATCACCTTGAATATGGAGGGGACCTTATTTATCAAATGGGAACAGGATATTTTGGTTGTAGGTCATCGGAAGGAAACTTTGATCCAGAGCTTTTTAGAAAGCTTAGTTCTGATGACCGCATTAAGATGATTGAGATCAAACTGTCTCAAGGTGCCAAGCCAGGGCATGGTGGCATTCTGCCCGCAAGAAAGGTTACAGCTGAAATAGCTGCAATAAGGAATATTGAACCCTATAAAGATGTGTTGTCACCACCATATCATAGAAAGTTCAACACACCAAGTGGATTACTGGCCTTTGTAAAAGAGTGCCGGGACTTATCTGGATCAAAACCTGTAGGATTCAAATTGTGCATAGGACACAAATATGAGTTTATCGCCATCTGCAAAGCGATTATTAAGACAGGCATCGTTCCGGACTTTATTACGATAGATGGTGGTGAAGGGGGAACTGGAGCGGCCCCTATGGAGTTCAGTAATTCTGTAGGTACACCCGCAAGGGAGGGGCTAGCCTTTGCTTACAATGCGCTTGTTGGTTTTAACCTGAAGAAGGAAATCGCATTGTTTTACAGTGGTAAAATTATTTCAGGCTTTGATATATTCAGGGCCATCTCCTTAGGTGCTGATGCCTGTTACTCTGCTCGAGCAATGATGTTAGCTGTGGGTTGTATACAAGCACTTGAATGTAATAAGAACACATGTCCAACAGGTGTGGCGACACAAGATCCTGCCTTGATTAAGGGATTGGTAGTAGAAGATAAGAAGCATAGGGTTGCAAGATACCATGAGGAGACAGTACATGCGTTTGTTGAGTTGATGGCAGCCGCAGGTTTAGATGAGGCAGAGAAGATCAATCGAAGCCACATCTACCAGCGCATAGATGAACATGTTTCGAAGAGTTATTATCGCCTTTATCCTTACATAACAGAGTCTTGTCTGTTGGAGGAGTCATCCATTCCAGCGGCATGGAAGACGCATGTTGCTTTGGCTGATCCCGATAGTTTTGAGCCGCGATTTCAATCGGTATTCATCAATGAGGATTGAATCTATTAGAGTAAATGAATAATCAAAACATTGTTAATGAACTTATAAAGTTGATTATTGTACAATGAGATTACTGTATTTTACCCATTATTGAACTATGGAAATCAGTCGCCCTATAGGTCTAATGATATGTTTTCTAGTGATGTTGTTTTGTTCATGTGATTACTATATCATCAATGATTACAAGGACCATATTGGTGTTGTGAAAGAGTCAGAGTATGAAACAGGTGATTTCAGTCCTTGTTTTCCAGAAAAGATATTCCCCTATTACTATGGTAGAGAAACGGCAGGCTTCAAAGAAGGGAAAGATTCGCTTCGGCAATATATAAGAATGGGTTATAACAACCAGGGCATTGAAAATGGCAGTGGTTATATCACCATCAGGTTCATTATTAATTGTAAAGGCCAGGCTGGCTTATATGAATTGAGGCAGGTTGGCCTAGATTTTAAACCTAAGAAGTTTAATCCGGCAATTGTAGAGCAGATTGAAGAATTGGTTATGGGAATAGATGCTTGGCAAGCCATTGAGTTCTACGGAGATCGTTATGATAGCTTTTATCATTTAAGTTTTAAAATAAGGGATGGTGAGATTGAAGAAATACTTCCTTAGTGTAGCGATGTTAAGCATTGTTGCTTTGACATCTTGTGTAAAGTTGTCAAATGAATCCTTCAGGCATTTGAGCATTGATGAAAGGAGGAGTCTGTCAGCAGAATATACGCAGCTTGCAAAGCGGCTCGAATCGGGCTCCCCAAAGAATATGCAATTACTGGACAAAGCGGTTCGGATTAATCCACAAAATGATCTTGCGTGGAGAGAACTGGCATTACCTTATCTATACGCGGGTATGTTTGAGGAATGGCATAAATACATTTCCAAAGCTATAGAATTGAACCCTGAAGCCTGGCAGGCTTGGCGTGGCTATGATCGTTTGTTTTATTTCCGCGATTATGCAGGAGCTTTGTTTGATTTGGATGCGACCGACACATTAACTCGGGGGCAGGTTGATTATCCGCAGAACATAAGTGTGGACTATCTGCGTGGGCTTTGCTATATGGGTATGAAGGATTACAATTATGCCATTGAATATTTTGAAAAGCACATTGTTGAAGAAAGTGAAAAGGTAGGTGACGCCTATGTAGACGAAGCGGTTTTTTTATATATGGGATTGATCAAAATTGAGCAGGGCTTGCTCCAGGAAGCGCTTAAGCAATTTGATAGGGGTCAGAAGTATGAAGATAGCTTTGCAGATTTTCACTTTCACAGAGCCCGAATATATTGTATTCTGGACGAGGCCGAGAAAGCGAAAGAGGAATTGGAATTAGCAAAGCAAAAGTTTGCTGATGAAAACAGACTAAGAGGATACAGATATGAGGCAATAGGTCAATTGTACAGATCCGATTACGAGCTTTTAGAAGAACAAATAGACTTTTCGCTTACCACTGCAGCCAGTTAATTTGGGTGCTTCTTTATTTCTATTCACTTATATTTATGCTCATCTGAAATCGCACTATGAAGCAAATAATAATTTTCTTTTTCATTTTATCATCTGTACAAGTTCAATCACAAAACACACATTATTCTCTGGTTGATAGGTATGCACAGGAGCTTGAGAAGACCATCATAGATTTGCGCAGGTCTTTCCACCAATTTCCGGAGTTGTCAAATCGAGAGTTTGAAACCTCTAAGAAAATAGCAGACATTATGCGTCAGATGGGTTTTCAGGTTGAGTCTGGCGTAGCAGGTACAGGAGTTGTCGCACTACTGGATACAGGCAGGCCAGGTCCTACTGTTGCTTTAAGGGCAGATATTGACGGCTTACCTATAACAGAAAACCCCAATGTTCCTTTTGCATCTTCTGTTAAAACGCAATTTTTGGGTGAAGATGTAGGTGTGATGCATGCTTGTGGCCATGATGCGCATATAGCCATGTTGATAGGATCTGCCAATATAATAAAACGGCTAAGTGGTGAATTTGGTGGTCGGGTTGTATTTATTTTTCAACCAGCAGAGGAGGGTCCACCTCCCGGAGAGGAAGGAGGTGCAAAGCTCATGATAAAAGAGGGTGTCCTGGAAAAGTATGATGTTGATGTAATCTTTGGCCAACATATAAGATCCATGATTGATGTAGGAACAATCAGGTATAAGGTTGGGGGCTTGATGGCAAGCGCCAACAGGTTTACTGTCAAAATAAAGGGAAAGCCTTCTCATGGATCTGCCCCATGGTCAAGCGTCGATCCTGTGACGGTTTCCGCGCAGGTGATCTTAGCACTGCAAACTATCGTCAGCAGGCAGATGAACATTTCGCGAGAGCCAGTAGTGATTAGTATTGGAAAAATAAACGGTGGGGTAAGAAACAATATTATTCCTTCAGAAGTTGAGATGATTGGAACAATCAGAACACTCGATCCTGAGATGCAGCAGGACGTGCATCAACGTATTGTACGAACCGTTCAGAATATTGCAGCAAGTGCAGGTGCAGAGGCTGAGGTGGTTATCGAAGATGGCATTCCCGTCGTTATGAATAATCCTGAATTGACAAGACAGATGCTTCCTTCTCTAGAGGCATCAGCAGGCAAGCAAAATGTTGTTGTTACCAAAGCGGTAACGATAGCAGAGGATTTCTCATTTTTTGCACAAGAGGTTCCTGGTTTGTATTTTTTACTTGGTGCCAAACCAAAAGATCTCTCCGTCTTTGATGCTAGCCAACATCACACACCGGATTTTTACATTGACGAATCCTCAATGTTGTTAGGAATGAAGGCTATGGCCAACCTGGCAATTGACTATTTGAAAAATAACAATTCAAACAAATAAGATGAAAGGACGAATAATAACAGCATTAGCAATGCTCCTTTGTATTGCTGTCAGTCTACAATCTCAGGATGGCATAGAAATGAAGCTTTTTGAGTTGCCAGATGTCATTTTTAAAAAGATAGATACCCCAGATGCATACACATCAGCCTATGAGCTTAAAATTCGTCAAGCTATAGATCACACGAATCCAGATAAGGGATATTTCTATCAAAGGGCTTATTTAAGTCATCTCGATTTTAGCGCACCCACAGTGATTGTTACGAACGGATATGGACGTCCAAGTAACAACGTCACGGAACTAGCGAGACTTGTCGGCGCTAATCAAATAAATGTTGAGCATAGATACTTTTTGGAATCCTGTCCGGACTCTATGGATTATGAATACCTGAACTTTGAGCAGGTTGCTGCTGATTTACATCACATCAACACATTGTTCAGAAACCTGTATGATGGCCCATGGTTGGCTTCAGGCATCAGTAAGGGGGGAACCACATGTATTTTCTACAGATACTTTTACCCAGACGATGTTGATGTCAGTGTGCCATACGTGGCGCCGGTGAATCTTGATGTTGCCGACGAACGTCTGTATACTTTTCAGGATACCATTGGATCTGATGATTGTCGCCAGCGTATATATAATTATCAGAGACACATGCTTGAAAACGCAGATAGTTATAAGCCATTTTTAAAGTGGTATGCAAAAGGTGCCGGTCTGGAGTTCAATTATCTAAGTTTTGATGAAGCTTATGAGTATGCAGTATTGGAATACCCATTTTCTTTTTGGCAATATGGCCACAACTGTGCTGCTATTCCCAACCGCGAAGCGGACATGCATGTGCAGATGCAGCACCTTATGGATTTGGTAGGACTACAATTTTATTCTGATGCAGATATGGAGGCATATGCTTCACATTATTATCAATCAGGAACTCAGATGGGATATTACGGATATGAGACAGACGATTTTGAAGGCTTGCTAAAATACTTACCATATTCTCCTGAACCTTCGGCCGTATTTATGCCCAATAAGATGGAGGCGGAATTTGATGGTAGCTTAACACGGAAGGTATTTGAATGGACCAAGTCGGCCAATAATATGATATACATCAATGGTGCTCTTGATACCTGGTCTGCTACGGCAGCACCACCTTCAAGCGAGAATAATTCTTTGTATTATTTTCTTGAGGGCATGCATCATGCTACAGCCCGCATACGCAATATGAATCAGAGTGATAAAGACAGATTGGTTTCTTCTCTTGAAGAATGGTTGGGCGTTCAGATCAATGAATAAACTTTTTGAGTGATGCTATTGGCATTTTATCATGTATTATCACCAGGTCGATGGCCTCAATTGTTTTGGGAAGAATAAACTTGAATGTATTCAATGCCTGGAGCCTGTTAGATTTTTTATCAACTACAAAAATCTTATAACCCATTGATAAGATGGGATTAAGCAAGTCTTTAAGATTTTCAGAATTATAATTGCTGGAAATTATTTCCAGGATTATAAAGGGCTTGTGCTTTTGTATGAGGGCATAAGAAGAGCTTATCACTTGCGCTTCAGACCCTTCAACATCAATCTTAAGAATACAGTTATTGAATTCATATTGTGGATATTTATTAAATATATCGGCAAGCGTATTGCATTCCGTTATCTGGTAACTTTTAATCTTAAATGGTCCGGGCACAAGACTTGCTGTTCTGTCAGTTAAATCATCAAAGTGCAAATTCAGTTTCTGGCTTCCTTTGATATCTGTGATTGCGCAATTAAGAATATCACATAATTGCATCTTATTTTCTTCTACCAGTTGACTGGTGTATTGATATGCTTTTTCAAGGGGCTCTATGCCTATATAGGGATTCTTTGGGAAGTATGCTTTCCATTTTAAAAGGCTTTGTCCGGTGTTGGCTCCCAAATCAATCAAAGGGGTGTTGTTGGGAAGTTGTAAAAGGGAGAACAGATCCATCATCCATAGTTCATCCATGCGATGATTATTGATGCCTATACTTTTATTGATGGGTACCCTAAAAGATCTGTTATTGATACTTAGCTTAAGATCTAAGTTGAGGCGATTTAAAACACCTGTTTTTTCGAGAATCTTTATTATAAAAGCTTTGAAATTCATGTAAACAGGGTGTTTTAATGGCATTTAGACAAGTCCAATTTACACCCATTTGCTTTTTTCATTTTGGAAAAATTAGAATTCATCAGTGGTATTGCTCCAAAACTGTTTTGAGGCCGACGGAGACCGCATAAATAAAACAAAAAACCAGAATGGATATAATGCGTTAAGGGTATTGCAGGTTATATAAATGACCCAAAAGATTGAAATCGTCTGTCCTTATGGTCAAAATGACACATTTAGAAGTCAATTTGGCAAAATGGGGATAAATACTTCACTTACAAAGCTAATAGATATTGCATTCCTTTTTAAGAATGCATAAATTGAAGTTTTGGTGAATTATTTCCGAATTACAAGGGTTTAAATTGTCTTGGGCATCGGCTATTTTGCCAGTAGGAGTGTAAATGATTTTGTATGGTAAACCAGATGGGTAACTACGATTTATTGATTCAAAAATTGGATCAATTCATCCGCAAGTTCTATCTCAATCAATTTGTAAGAGGCCTTTTATACACAACTTCCATCGTGTTGGGTCTTTTTCTATTTTTCAGCCTGCTTGAGCATTATTTCTATTTTGACAAATCCGTACGCAAACTGATCTTCTTTGGTTTTCTAAGTGTTAGCCTTGCTTCGTCAATATTGTTTATGATAATTCCAATTCTGAAGTATTTCAGTTTGGGCAAACGTATTGACCATGAAAAAGCGGCGGTAATCATAGGAGATCACTTTACCGATGTCAAGGATCAGCTTTTAAATGTACTGCAACTTAAGAAGCAAGCTGATGGCTCCACCAGCAAGGAATTGATCTATGCCAGCATTGATCAGAAAACGGATAATATCAAACTGGTACCTTTCAAGTCAGCGATAGACCTTGGCAAAAACCGGAAGTATCTTAAATACGCACTTCCGCCTGCTTTGTTATTGATGACCATATTTCTGGCTTCGCCAACGATGATAACCAAACCCACTCACAGGATTATAAATAATGATGTGGATTTTGAAAGAGAAGCAGCATTCTATTTCCAGATTGAGAATCCAAAACTTGAAGTTGTTCAGTTTGATGACTACAAATTGGATGTTGTAGTAGATGGGAAGGTGATTCCAGATGAGGTTTTTATTGATGTAGATAAGTTTCAGTACCGTATGAAGAAGGATGCTGAAAATAGATTCAGTTACACCTTTAAAAACGTTCAGGGTCAACAAAACTTTGAGTTGTTCGCTGGAAATGTTAGAAGCAAAGAATATAATCTAGATGTATTGCTGAAACCTGCTTTGACTTCGCTAAACGTCAAGTTGGATTATCCTTCATATATAGGAAGAAGAGATGAAGAGATTAGCAATCAGGGTGACCTGGTTGTACCTCAGGGCACGAATATCAGTTGGATGATTGAAACAGATAATACCGATGAGGTAGGTATTCGATTTATCGGCGACGATGAAATTCAATCAGCGGAAAAAAGATCCAGTGACAGTTATCGCATTTCCAAGCGTATACTTAATGACGCTTTTTACAGAATATATTATGCAAATGATATTGTTGGAAATCCTGATTCAGTAAGCTATTCCATCAAATCGATTCCTGATGAATATCCGCAGATTTCAGTGGAGACTTTCAAGGATAGTCTGGACAGATCTCTTGTATATTTTGTGGGAGGAGCAAGCGATGATTATGGATTGATCTCCTTAAAGTTTAACTATACAAAGATAGCTGCAGATGGTTCTGTTGAAGAGGAGAGTCAAATAGTTGACCAGCCAAACAAGCGTGACACAGAATTTGCATGGACCTTGGACATCAACGAATATGAGTTACAGCCAGGGGATAAATTCAGTTACTACTTTGAGGTGTTTGACAACGATGCGATCAACGGCAGCAAATCTGCGAAGACCACCGTGATGTTATATGAAAAGCCAACGCTTGAAGAATTTGAAGAGCAAGAAGATAAGAACGAAGATGAGATCAAGGATAAGCTTGAGGAGACGTTAAAAGAATCCAAGAAGATTAAGGATGAGCTTAAGAAGTTAAGAGAAAAAATGCTTCAGAAGCAAGCACCTGACTGGGAAGATAAGAAGCAACTTGAGAAGCTGATGCAGCAGCAACAGAAACTGGAGAAACAGATTAAAGAGGCAAAAGAGAAATTCGATGAGAATCTTCAGAATCAGGAAGAGTTTACCGAAAGGCAAGAGGATATAAAAGAGAAGCAGGAAAAGCTGCAAGAGATGTTTGAGGAAGCACTCGATACAGAGACCATGGAATTGATGGAGAAGATTCAGGAGTTGATGGAAGAGTTGGATAAGGAGATGATGATTGAGGAAATGCAGAACATGGAGATGAATGAGGAGTCCATGGAGAGAAACACAGAGCGACTGCTTGAGCTATTCAAGACATTAGAAGTGGAGAAGGAGATTCAGGATATGGTGGAGAAGCTTGAGGAAATGGCTGAGGAGCAAGAAGCCTTATCTGAAGAAACTGCTGAGGGTGAAAAAGACTCTGAAGAGCTAAAGGAGGAGCAGGAGAAACTCAATGAAGAGTTTGAGAAGATGGAGGAGAAGATGGAAGAGCTATTGGAAAAGAATGAAGAGCTGGAGCGGCCTAAAGACATCGGAGAAGAGCCGCAAGAGAAGATGGATGACATCAAGAAGGACATGAAGGACAGTTCGAAGTCGCTTCAGGAAAATCAAGACAAGAAGGCTTCGCAAAAGCAAAAGAAAGCAGCTCAGAAAATGAAGGACATGGCTGAAGGTATGCAGTCTGCTATGGCGGCCATGCAAATGGATCAGATGCAGGAGGATATTGCAGCCTTGAGACAACTTCTGGAGAACCTTGTAACACTATCATTTGATCAGGAAGACCTGATTGATGATATTAAGCGTACACAGATCAACACACCTAGTTATGTTTCACAAATACAGGATCAGTTTAAACTGAAAGATGACTTCGGTTTAATTCAGGATAGTCTTCAGGAGTTGGCTAAACGTGTAGATAAAATTCAAAGCTTTGTATTGGATAAGGTGGTGGAGATTGAAGGGGATATGCTTGAAAGTATAGATCAGCTGGAAGAGAGACTCAAGCCTGAAGCTGAGGCATATCAGAGAAGGACGATGAAGAATGTTAATGATTTGGCATTAATGTTGTCTGAATCAATGCAGGAGATGCAACAGCAGATGTCGTCCATGATGATGGGCTCTCAGATGTGTAATAATCCAGGAGGTATGGGAGGAAAGCCCGGAGATGTGCCTATGGATAAAATTACAGAAGGCCAACAGAACCTGAACCAACAGATGAAGGAGATGATGGAAAAGGGTGGCAAAGATGGAAAGAAAGGTGGAAATGGCTTGAATGCTAAAGACTTTGCCGAAGCTGCAGCCAGACAAGCTGCATTGCGTAAAGCACTTGAGGGATTACAGCAGGAGAAGATGGAACAAGGTAAAGGTGATAAGTCCTTACAGCAGCTAATCAATGAAATGGATAAGATCGAGACAGACCTGGTCAATAAGAGACTGGATAATGATATGCTGTTGCGCCAACAAGATATTTTAACACGTTTACTGGAGGCCGAACAAGCTGACAGACAGCGTGAGTATGATAATCAGAGAAAAGCTGAGGAGGGGAGAGATTATAAGAAGGAGTTGCCGCCGGCAATTCAGGAATATCTGAGACAAAGAGAAGCAGAAACGGAAATGTATAATAAAGTTTCACCTGCTTTGCGTCCGTATTATAAGAGGCTGGTAGATGAGTATTACAAAGCTCTGAAGAATTCATAACCCATTTTTCGTAACCACTAACTACACACTGCATGACTGAAGATATACAATTGAAACTTAAATCTTCCCCCTGTCAAATCAAACACATTGAGGACTTCGTAAGAGGCCTGATGTGCAAATGCCATCTGGATGAAGAAGTTTATGATAATATCCTCATTAGTCTTACGGAAGCCGTCAATAATGCTATTATTCATGGCAACAAGAAAGATGTTAAAAAGCACGTCAACATCAATTGTCTAGAGAAGTCTACAAAAGTTGTAATTCAAATTACAGATGAGGGACAAGGCTTTAATCCACAAGAAGTTTCTGATCCTACATTACCTGAAAACATTGAAAAATGTGGCGGTAGAGGTGTCTTTATTATGAAGCAGCTCTGTGATCAACTCGTTTTTCTTGATGAAGGGCGAACGGTTGAGTTACATTTCAAAACAGCATAGCCGATTTGGATTCTGATCGTTTTTCATTCTGGCAAGAAGGCACAGAATTCACATTAGATAATCCTGAAGCCACAGCAAGTTGGCTAGGAAGCATATTTACAATAGAAGAGAAGGATCTTGAGCATATCGAATACATATTCTGCAGTGATGACTACCTTCTTGAGGTGAATAGACAGTATTTAGACCACGATTATTATACCGATATAATTACATTTCCACTAACAGAGGACCCTGTTGAGGCTACCATATTTATAAGTGTGGATAGGGTTAAGGATAATGCAGAAGAATTTGATCAGACATTCTCAGATGAACTGCATCGTGTTATGGCGCATGGTATTCTTCACCTAATTGGGTATAATGACGCGACAGATGATGAAAAAAAGCTGATGCGTCAAAAGGAAAATGAATATCTTTCATTAAGAGATAAAACGTAATGGTATTTATTAGAATGAAATATATTTCTCTACTAACGATGTTCTTATTGATCTCGTCTGTGTCTTTTGCTCAGACAGCCGAAGAACAACTTGATAAGTATGGTAGTGTAGAGTTGCATCTGGAAGACAGCAAGCAACTGCGGGAAGCGCTGGAGATCGAAGGCGTTTATCTTGATCATTGCAGTCACAAGAATGACATACACCTTGTCTGTACTCCTGATGGCTATCGTAGAATGGTAGCAACAAGTATGGCTTTCGAAGTAAAGCCAAGGGAAGAATCAAAGATTAAGATGAGGACTTATGAAGAGATACTTTCCCTTACCAAGTCTTCTGACTGTATGCCAACAATGGATTTCTATCCCAGTTACCCGGCTTATGTAGAGATGATGTATGCGTTCGAGGAAATGTATCCAGAGCTCTGTGAGTTGATCATTGCCGGGACGCTAAATAGTGGCAGACAAATATTGATCTTAAAGATCGGAAACGGGGACGAGAACCCTTTGAAGAGCAATTTTTTCTATACTTCTACCATGCATGGTGATGAGGTAGCTGGGTATCCAATGATGTTGATGTTAATAGATCATTTATTGTGCAATTATGGAAGTGATGACAGAGTAACTGAACTGGTTGATGGTATCAATATCTATATCAATCCATTGGCCAATCCAGATGGAACTTACAGAGGAGGGGACAACACAATTCAGAATGCTACACGGTTCAATAGCAACTTTGTTGATCTAAATAGAAACTTTCCTGATCCCAAAGGAGGCAACAATCCTGACAACAGGAATACCCAGGAGGAGACGCTCATATTTATGGATTTTGCAGAGAATGTAGACATTCACCTATCAGCCAACTTACATGGTGGGGTTGAACTGATTAATTATCCATGGGATACATATATTGAAAGGCACGCTGATAATGATTGGTTTGTAAGGATAAGTCGGGATTATGCAGATACGGTGCAGCACTATTCGCCAGTGGGTTATTTTACAGATCTAGATAACGGGGTCACCAATGGATATGATTGGTATGAAGTAGAGGGAGGCCGACAAGATTACCATATCTATTTTAAGAGGGGGCGAGAGACAACTATTGAATTGAGTCAAAGGAAATTGTTGAGTTCAAGTGATATTCCAGCGTATTGGGGGTACAACAAGAATGCATTGATCAATTATATGGAAGAGTCGATGTTTGGCCTAAGGGGCCTTGTTACCGACTGCAATTCCGGTGAGGCTCTGGAAGCGGAGGTATTCATCGAAGACCATGACAGAAGAAACTCTTCTGTATTCAGCAGTGATGAAACAGGTGCCTATTTTCGCTTTCTTGATGCAGGAACTTACGAAATCAGCTTTACTGCTCCGGGCTATGACACCTTAAGCTATCCTGTAAGCATAGTTGATATGTCAACTAGCTTTTTAGATGTGGCATTATGTCCTGCTGACATGACTTCTGTAAAAGAAAATTTTGATAAGCCAATATATTTGCGTCTTCAAGACAACATTATTTGGTTAGAATCTAATGATGCCATATCAAGTGGTCTTTACACTGTGACCAGCATGGGAGGCCAGATTATACAGAAAGGTCAGATGGTTGACACATCAATTAATTTGACTGAGGCCATTCCTCCGGGCATTTACGTCTTAAACCTGGAGATTTCTGGCAGGACGAGCACACACAAATTTTTCTACAGGTAACGATCAGTGAATTACTTTCCTTTAAACAAGAATTTTGTTCCATATCTGATGATCAGGTATATGGCCACGAGTAGAATTACAAGGACAATAAATGGTATGTAAGAGAAGATAAATAATCTTGCCTTATCAATAAAGAAGAAGACTACCATTATACCAGCCATCCAACCTGCAAAAGCTGTTATCTTGCCAAAGCCTGGAATATTATTAAAGTCCACATTACGCTTGATGATAAAGAGACTTAAAGCCATGCTTGCAATAGGCAATATCTGAATCATCAGATTGATATCGTATATACTTGTGTTTTCGAAAAGAACATGGTAGAGGTTTAAAAGAACTGCGAATACCCCGGGAATCACAGACAGGTATATCAGTACTGAATAAAAACTACACCATGGATTAAGATGACCTTCATCCTTGCCTAGAATATTTGACAAGAAAGCAGCCAGGGGAATACCGGCAAAATAAAATATGAGATACAGTGGGTTATGTTCAAGAAACCCGATTAATTCACCTAGCGTCATATTATATATCCATTAGGAGTTTCATAGGATCTTCCAACATTTCCTTCACCTTAACAAGGAAACTAACCGATGTGCTACCATCAATAATTCTATGATCATATGAAAGGGCAAGGTACATCATAGGTCGGATAGTTATTTCACCATCAACAACTACAGGCCTTTGGACGATGTTATGCATTCCAAGAATAGCCGACTGCGGTTGATTCAAAATTGGCGTACTCATCATAGACCCGAAGATTCCACCATTGGTGATAGTGAAGGTACCTCCTTTCATTTCATCTAATGTAAGGCTGCCATTACGTGCTTTGTTGGCAAGTTCTTTGATCTTCAATTCAATATCTGCAAAGTGCAGGGACTCAACATTATGCACAGGAGGTACTACCAAGCCTGTAGGAGTTGAGATGGCAATTGAGATATCAACATAGTCATGATAAATCACGTGTGTTTCATTATCCAGTGTAGCATTAACCATTGGCATTTCCATCAATGCCTTGGCACAGGCTTTCGCGAAGATGGACATGAAGCCAAGTTTAATACCATATTTTTCCACAAACTTATCTTGATATGTTTTGCGCAATTTCATGATCGCAGACATGTCTGCTTCATTGAATGTGGTCAGCATAGCCGTGTTGTTCTTGGCAGAAACAAGTCTTGAAGCAATTGTTCTTCTCATTCTGCTCAACTTCTCGGTCCTATCGTTTCGGCTGAATAGCATTTTGGATGCCAATGCATTGTTATCATCCGCCATGTCTGCAGATGCGGGTGCAGCTTGTTCTGGCTTTTCACTGCTTGCTTTGATGGCGTCCTCTTTGGTAATTCTACCATCCTTACCTGTACCAGAGACAGTCGATGGGTCTATGTTAGACTCTCTTAGAATTTTACCTGCTGCCGGAGACGCATGACCACTGGCATAACTTGAACTGGATTGAGTATCAGCTTCAACGCTTTTCTCTTCCTTGGCCGCAGGGGCTTCGGCTTTCTTCGCTTCGGGTTTTGGACTTGGTGCAGGTTCAGCACTTCCTGCGCTTACACTTGTGTCAATTTTAGCGACGAGTGCACCTATCTCCAGATCATCTCCTTCTTCAGCGACATAAATTAATTTGCCAGAGGCTTCAGCAGGAAATTCAAGGGTAGCCTTATCTGATTCAAATTCACAGATGGGCTCATCAAGTTTGATGAATTCTCCATTTTCTTTAAGCCAAGCCGATAATGTTACTTCTGTGATAGATTCCCCAATTGTAGGGACACGCATTTCAACGATACTCATAAACCAATTTTTGCACAAAAATAGACTAAATGATTATTGAGAGCTCAAATAGTTAGTTGGTGCAAAATAAATATTTAGACTAATCTAAATACCCTATACTATATGGCTTGCAATCAAGCTTAAAATATCTTTTATTCAACGAGTCCAGGGGATAAGTTCTGAATTCGGTCAACAATAGGTCCGAAGATTCAGACAGCTGATTTTCTTGAGGATTATTACTGATAAGTATGCTTTTACTATCTCCACGTATACTGGATATTAATAATGATTCGTACGCAGAAGCCCATGGCATAACCAGATGCTCATTATCCAGCTTATGCGCGTCTATAACAAGCCGATCACCACTCACAAGAATATTTGTATACCAATCAATGCGTTCCTTATAGAAGTGCGATGCAGATGTCCAGCTTATTAATGGAACAAGAAGGCACATAAGAGCTATGATAGGAATGAGCAGGGACTCATTCTTTGGGAGCAGGGCACCATATATACTCGTAATAATAAAAAGGTAGATGATGTAATGATTGACTTCACTGTAAAAGGCGTCAGAAGGCTGGTTCAATGCAGATATACTTAGAAGCAAACCATATGCAGCTGTAAAGACTGCCAGGATACCGAGTTGAAGCCATTGCTTTTTTATTATTAATAGAACTATTGTCAGCGCTAGCAGTATGCTAATCCACCAATAGCTTTGAACCCATACAGTCAAATTTGTCAACATCTCATGCCATGGATAATGCTCTAGATTATTTTGAAATGTTTCTGATTTGATATTATCATACCAGTTGGGATAGAAAGTTTCTTTGCAATAATAATTGAGATAAAACACGCTAATGCTTATGACCGCTCTGTAGGACTTTAGTTTCTTTTTAACCAGTAGTTGGACAATAAAATAACTGAAAACCACCAATAGCAAAGGGTGAGTCCAAGCGATAACAGAAGATATTAAAGCCGCAAGCAGATATCTTTCTTTTAAAAAAGTAACATACCATAGCAGCACAAATAAAATTCCAAGTACCAATTCGGAATTGCACCAGAAAAACCCATGGTATACAGGTAAACTTAGAATCGAGATAAAACACAGATTTATGTAAGGATTATTGTGAAGCTTCACTAGCTTATACAGTACAAATTGCACGAGCACATAACTGATAGAAAACAGATACAGAATAACAGGCAGGGATAAACCCAACTTAACGCCGGCTAATGGCAGGAAGCGATTGATAACTGCCGGCCATCTGTTGGCATTAATTTCTATATACCCATCCTGGATAAGCAGGAAACTTTGTAATGCATTATCAAGAAATAATGTACGCTCCCTGAAATATATGGAAGCCATGATGAAATAGAACAAAAAGAAGATCTCTCCCCAATAATGACGAAGATTGGAAGAGAGATTCACACTATTCCTCTTTAAGATTCAAGTCCAAAGAGAGTTCTTCAAGTTGTGCAGCGTCAATTCTTGATGGTGCATCAATCATCATATCTCTTCCACTCGTGTTCTTAGGAAATGCAATAAAGTCTCTGATAGAACTCTGTCCATTCATAACGGCATTCAACCTGTCAAACCCAAATGCAATACCACCATGAGGTGGTGCACCATATTCAAAGGCACCCATTAGAAAACCAAATTGCTCTTCTGCCTCTTCTCTTGTAAATCCTAGAAGATCAAAATTGCGTTGCTGTAATGCACGGTCATGAATTCTAATTGAACCACCACCAATTTCAGATCCATTTATAACCAGATCATATGCATCAGCACGCAATGCTTTCATAGTGGCATGGTCTCCATCAAGCATTCTTTCCACATCCTCTTTTTTAGGAGAGGTAAAAGGGTGGTGCATGGCATGGAATCTTTCAGAATCTTCGTCCCACTCCAGAAGAGGAAAATCTACTACCCACAAAGCTTTGAAGTCTCCGTCTTTCATTAAGCCCATTCTTCTACCCATTTCCAAACGGAGTTCATTAAGCTGCTTTCGCGTTTTTTCTTCTTCTCCACTCAATAGGAAAAGCATATCTCCTTTTTCTGCACCAGCCAGATCGGCCCATTTGGCCAATTCTTCATCTGAATAAAACTTGGAGACGGAAGACTTATATGTACCATCTTCATTGACTTTTACATAGACCAAGCCTTTGCATCCTATCTGAGGACGCTGTAACCATTCCGTTAATTTCTTAATGTCCTTATTCGAGTATTCATCGGCAATACCCTTGGCGCAGATACCAACTACCAATTCAGCATCATCAAACACTTTGAAGTCATGACCTTTTACCAAATCATTGAAGTAGACGAACTCCATTCCAAATCGTGTGTCAGGCTTATCACTTCCATAACGATGCATAGCCTCATCATAGGACATTTTAGGAAAGACAGGCAAGTCAATATCCAACATGCTTTTGAATAGATATTTTGTTAAACCCTCAAACTGGTCCAGTACCTGATCACGGGTAACGAAAGACATCTCGCAATCTATCTGGGTAAACTCAGGTTGTCGGTCAGCTCTCAAATCCTCATCCCTGAAACATTTTACAATCTGGAAATATTTATCAAGGCCACCTACCATAAGAATCTGCTTGAACGTCTGTGGTGACTGCGGAAGTGCATAGAATTCTCCCGGATTCATTCTTGAAGGAACCACAAAGTCTCTAGCTCCCTCCGGGGTACTTTTAATCAGATTGGGTGTTTCCACCTCTATAAAACCATTTTCACTTAGATACTTTCGTGTTTCAATCGCCAACTGGCTTCGGAATATCAAGTTCTTCTGGATATTATGTCTTCTAAGGTCTAGATACCTGTATGTCATTCTCAGATCATCACCACCGTCTGTCTGTTCTTCAATAGTAAAGGGTGGTGTTTTTGCTTCATTCAAGACTTCGAATGAAGAAACGTCGATTTCTATATCACCTGTTGATCTGTTTGGATTTTTACTGCTACGCTCTCGAACTTCACCAACAGCTTTGATGACAAACTCTCTTCCAAGCTTTCTGGCTGCAAGCGTTAGCGCTTCATTATCATCCATATTAAACACGAGCTGAGTAATGCCGTATCTGTCGCGAAGATCTACGAATGTAAGCCCACCGAGGTCTCTGCTTTTCTGAACCCAACCTGAAAGCGTAACTTCCTTTCCAGTATCTGATATTCTTAATTCACCGCAATTGTGCGTTCTGTACATGTCTTTCTTTTTAAAAATCTTTTAAAAATCGAAGCGCAAAGTTAATGAATTAAGCAATGAGAAAGTTTAACACGCAACTATTATTAAGCAAGTACATTTATAAGATGTTTATTGTTGACAGATAAGGCTAAATGCCTACATTTACCGCGAGGAAAATTAATACCTTAAACCAGTGACCCTGCATCAAATCAAGGACCCTATCTCAGAAGAGCTTTCGCAGTTTGAAAGCTACTTCAGATCTTCCATGAAATCACAGGTGCCTTTGCTCGATAAGATTACCTATTACATAGTTCAGAGGAAAGGAAAGCAGCTCAGGCCAATATTTGTCTTCCTCAGCGCCAAAATCTGGGCACCTATAAGCCAGAAAACACATAATGCAGCCGCACTCATTGAATTATTACACACCGCCACACTGGTTCATGACGATGTTGTTGATGATGCCCAACGCAGAAGAGGCTTTTTCTCAATAAATGCATTGTGGAAGAACAAGATAGCCGTTCTTGTAGGTGATTATCTTTTATCCAGGGGTCTATTGCTGGCCATAGAAAACAAAGAATTTGATTTGCTTCAGATTGTTTCAGAGGCTGTTAAGGAAATGAGTGAGGGAGAACTTTTGCAAATCGAAAAGGCGCGAAGACTCGATATCACAGAGGAGGTCTATTTTGATATCATTAGGCAAAAGACAGCTTCACTTATTGCGGCAGCATGTGCTGCTGGTACTGCATCCGTATCAGATGATGAGGAAACGGTCAAAATGATGAAAGAATTTGGAGAAACAGTGGGTATTGCTTTTCAAATTAAAGACGACCTTTTTGATTATGGAACGGCATCAATCGGCAAGCCAAAAGGAATTGATATCAAGGAGAAGAAAATGACTTTGCCATTAATTTATGCATTGTCTCAGTCCAGTAAAAGTGAGAAGCGACATATCATTCATCAAATAAAAAAGAATAGCACAGATAACAAGGTCGTTAAAGAGGTTATCGATTTTGTTAAATCCAAGGGAGGTCTGGAATATGCGTCGGGAATCATGGAAGAATATAAAAATAGGGCGATGCAAATGATCGATGGTTTTCCAGAATCAAGCAGTAAGCAAGCCATGCTCAACCTTGTCAACTTTGTTATCAACAGAGAAAAGTAGTCCTACATTTTCAAATGAAGTTGTTCCTTCAAGTATCTTTTACGCTCTTTTGAATACTTGATATATGCTTCATCTGTATGTCCTGATTTGATATATCGATTGTAGTAATTGATGGCGATCTGTTTGTCCTTGTAATAGATATCGCTGGCTCTTGCCAGAAAAAACAAGACAACCGGGTCCTTTCCATACTTATATGCATCCTGATAGTGCTCAATTGCTTTTTTTAAGCGGTCATTTTCATTATGGATTTTAGCCAGATTTCGATGATATAAATCCACATTATCTGATATGGCCTCCTCGAGAGCTTTTTGGTAATGATGAAATGCATAATCTTCATTTTCAAGTTTCTCATACGCTGTGGCCAGATAGTAATGCGCATATTCTTTACTTCCGTCGTCCATTAATGCCTTTTCTAAATAGGGGATAGATTTTTCAAAAGAATCTATCTGGATGTATGAATAACCAAACATCTTATTAAAGTATGGACTTAGGTCAATCTCATATCTGATATTTTCAAGATAGAAAACCGTGCTGTCATATGCTTTTTGTCTATACTGGCATTGTGCCATCAGCAAGTTGAAATTAACGTTTAGACTGTCCATGTCAAGTGCAACCCTTATTATACTGTCCGCTTCTTCATATTGCTGGTTGGCTATGAACAACTCGCTAATTCCTTTTATGGCCTGCATATCGCGCGGATTCCGCTTGTAGGCTTCACTAAAGAATTTAAAAGCATCTGTGAGTAAGCCGGCGGATTGATATTGTTGTCCCAATTTGCGATAGAATAAAGCATTGTCAGGGTATAGTCGATTCAGGATGGTGTAATATTTTATTGCTTTTGGTGTGTTTCTTTCCTGATCATATATAATGGACAACTGATTTAGTGCTGTATAATTACTTGAATCAATGTGCTCCAGTTGATGCAAGAGTGATTTGGCCTCAGGGGTGTCTCCCATTTTATAAGCACTTAATGCGGCGCGTTCAAGACAGCGCATGCTGGAAGTATCTATCTCATAGCATTTGGCGTACAAATCATAAGCTTCAGAATAGTTTTGTAAACTGTATAGTTCATCAGCTTCAGTTGTATCAAAGTCCTGAGAATAGGCCAGCGATGAGGCCATGATTAAGAGCAAAAAATAGAATAGTCTGATTAGCATAAATACAATGTATTAAATTAAGATGCGATATTCTAGAATATAGTTGTGTCGATTATGAATTGTAATTGAAATAGCTTGGTTATTTTTGGCAATAATGAATGTATATAAGCATATTCTGGACAGATTGAAACAGGGTAGAAAGCTCTTTGCTGTATTGGTAGATCCTCAAGATTGCTCTGAACAGGATTTATCTTCACTGATCAAGAAAGCTGAAGAAGCCCATGTTGACCTATTTCTTGTTGGTGGAAGTCTGGCAGAATCAGGCTTAATTCAGAAAACGCTTGCTCTGCTCAGCTCGCAATCCGGAATACCTGTACTGTTGTTTCCAGGAAACGAAAACCACTTACATGATGAGTGTGATGGCATTTTACTATTAAGCCTGATCTCAGGACGTAATTCTGAATATCTGATTGGTAAGCATGTTGCATCAGCTATGAAACTGGATTCATTGGATGTAGAAATAATTCCTACAGGATACATGCTTATCGAGAGTGGTAACACCACGGCAGTTCATTACATGACTCAAACGCTTCCAATACCAAGACAAAAGACCGATATAGCTGTGGCGACAGCTCTAGCTGGGCAACAGTTGGGATTGAAGATGATTTATCTTGAAGCCGGATCCGGGGCCGTACACCCGGTTTCTTCTGAGATGATAGAGGCGGTTAAAAAGAAAGTAAGCATACCGATATTTGTCGGGGGTGGCATTAAGAGTGTAGCTGAAGCAGAAGCGGCTGTCGAGGCTGGAGCAGATATTGTTGTTATTGGTAACGCCTTAGAAGATAATCTGGACAAGATTTTCGATTTTTCTACAGCAATTCACGCTATAAAAACGCCTTGGAAAGATGCTTGAGGGATTAATAATCAGATCAACTGGATCGTGGTATGAGGTCAAGATGTCCTCTGGTGAAATCATTCCGTGTAGAATGGTCGGAAAATTCAGACTTGAAGGAAAGAAAGTGACTAACCCAGTTGCAGTGGGTGATTATGTCTATGTTGAAATGGAGGAAGACAATAAGACAGGGCTTATAAAGGAAATAAAGGATAGAAGAAATTATGTCATTAGGCAATCTCCTCGGAAAAAACACTTTCTCCATATTCTGGCTGCCAATATAGATCTGGCTGTCTTAATAGTAACAGTACGATTTCCGAATTTGAAGCAGGGTTTTATAGACAGGTTTCTTCTGATGACCGAACCCTATGATATTCCTGTATCAATCATCTTTAATAAGTCTGATCTCTATGATGAAGTAGATGTTGAAATCTATGAAAGGTTAAAGATGATATATGAGGATATTGGATATTCTTGTTTTTTGGTTTCTGCACTTGAAGGAGAAGGTCTTGAAGAGTTAAGAGGCCACCTTAAGGATAAGACTACTTTGTTTAGCGGGCAATCCGGTGTGGGTAAGTCTTCATTGATTAATACACTATATCCAGATGTAGATCTTAAAACAAAAGCATTGTCAGAGTTTTCCGGAAAAGGTCAGCATACAACAACCTTCGCAGAAATGTTTGAGCCTATTGAAGAGACACGGATAATCGATACCCCTGGTATAAAGACTTTGAGTTTCAATCATTTTGAGCCACAAGACGTAGCGCATAATTTCAGGGAATTGTTTGAGGCATCAGAGGACTGCAAGTTTGATAATTGTCTGCATCGTGATGAACCAAAATGTGCTGTCAAGGACAAATTGGACAGACACGAAATAAGTATTCTCAGATACCAGAACTACCTACAGATTTTGGAAGAAGTAGAAGATCAGAATTACTGGGAGCGCAATGTCAACTATTGACCTTGTCAAACTTCCTGATGATCATTGGCAGTAGAAAAAGATCTGCAATAACAGCGCTTATCAAAGTAACAGAAATGAGCAATCCTATAATTACACTTGGTTTGTTTGCTGAGAATAGCAACACCAGAAATCCAAAGAATAGGATTATAGAAGTGTAAATAATTGCCTTTCCTGTTTCAGTGAACGTAATGAACATAGCCTTTTCTATGTCACCACTTTTTTCAAGTGCTAGCTTATACTTGCTCATAAAATGGATGGTGTCATCTACAGCGATTCCGAATATAATCGCAAACACTATTGATGTTCCGGCTTCCAGTGGAATATTTCCGAATCCCAGAAGTGCAGCTGCGAAAACCAGGGGTACCACATTAGGAATTATGGCGATGAAGAGATATTTGATTTTTTTGAAAAGGAAACCCATCAGAATACTTACAATCAGAATGGCAAAGCCAAGTCCGAGCAAGAGGCTTCTTCTAACAAATTCGGAATTTTTATCCAGGATAAGCCCTGTACCCGTTTGTGTTACTGTGACTATAGATGAGTCAATATTAGCATGTGTCCAATTATCAATCTCATTGCTGAGCTCCTTGATGTTTTCAGCTCCGATATCTTTAATTCTCGCACTGATTCTGGTTTTGTTTTTGTCTTTGCTTACCAAAGCTTCAGATCCCAGAATACTATTGTTTTCTACGAAATTGCGAACAAGAGCATAGCTGTTTTCATCCGGAATTCTATAAGCGTCTGCCTTATTAAAACTGAAAGCTTCATTAATGCTTTTGATAGCGGTGGCCAGGGAAACACTGGTTTGTATGGCATCTTTGGACTTTATATATTGTTCAAGGCGATCGATGCTGCTGATCACATCATAATCATAAATCTTATACGGATCTTTAACTTCAATGGCTATTTCCAATGGTCTGAAACCTGCATATTCTCTTTCAAAATATTTGAAGTCTTCAGTGATTTGGGCTCCTCGTGGTAAGTTGCTTTCCAATTCATAGTTGGTATGGATTTGCATTATTCCTATTATGCTTAGCACGATAAATGCAATGAATGAATAACCGATGAGGCGGGATTTTCCAAGACTTTTGTCATAACACCATTTCAGAAAATCATTCCAGTTGGTCTTAGCAATCTTGGTCTTAACAAGTTGCTCTTTTTTGAACAAACTCATGAGTGGAGAAGTAAAGCTGATCATAACGATATATGCGACAAGCACTCCCATGGCGGAGTTAAGCCCAAAATCACGAATAGGAATTATTTTGGAACTAAGCAATGTTGCAAAACCAACAGCAGTCGTCACAGAAGTGAGCAATGTAGCCAGCCCAATCTGTCGTATTGTAATTTCCAGAGCTTTTTTATTATCCAATCCTTTCTGAAGCTCATCCATGTATTTGGTCATAATGTGTATGACATCACTGGTGCCAACGATCAGCATCAGGATAGGATAAAGTGCGGCCATCAGACTTAGCTCTCTTCCCAATACAGATAATAGGCCAAGGAAAATGAGTAAGGCGAGACCTATCGAACTCAGAGCAATAAGTATACTTCGCCATCGTCTGAATATCAATATCATAATGACTGCTATAAGCACACCACTGATTATAGTGGAAATGAATATTTCTCTGAACTGAAGCTTGGAAAGCTCAGTCTGGAAATAAGCGCGACCCAGAATATGGTAATCAGAAAAATTTTGCTGGTCCAACAGCTTGTAACTGGCTGTCATGACTTCCTTGGATTCTTCAAGCTGGATTCCGTCCTCCGTTTTCAACATAACCACAGTAGAGGAGCCATCCGCATTGATTAAGTTATACACAAAGCGTTCATCATTAAGAATGGCGTCTCCAGATGCTTTCAGATTTGTTTCGTTTTCAAGCTGCAACATATATTGAAAGCCTAGACCTGTTGGCCCAACGCTTGGGAATTTTATATTGGCTAGAGATTGAACATCTTTTACATAAGGTATTGACCTGGCTGAATCTGAGAATACCCTAAGTTTTGAAAGAAAAGTACTGTCAAAAACGGAAGGTTCGTTCTCTATCGCTATCAGTAGAAAATTGTCATCGGTTTCAAACTCTTCTATGAATTCCTGGAAATAGATAAGGTCTTCGTCTCCTGCGGGAAAGAATTGTTCAAAATTGAAGGCAAACTTGAGAAAGGGAAAACTGAATACACTGGCTACAGCTACCAAGACTGTTGCAATGATGAATGACTTCCGATGGTTATAGTAATTGTTGAACCACATAAACTATTAACATCACATTTTCGAAAAGGCTTAATCAAATCGCAAGTTTGTACTAAATAATTTTCATATTTGAAATGTACATAATATATCAAGTTGTTAAAATCGCATTACAGTCCAGATCTAATAGAGGCCGGTACAGATGAAGCGGGAAGAGGTTGCTTGGCAGGGCCAGTGTTTGCAGCAGCTGTTATCCTTCCAAAGGATTATAAAAATGATATTTTAAAAGATTCCAAAAAACTATCTGAAGCACAGCGCAATCAACTCTTTGACACGATAAAGGAGGACGCGATTAGTTATAGTATTGCCAGCGTAAGTCCTAAGCGCATTGACAAAATCAATATTCTTAATGCCTCAATAGAAGCGATGCATAAGTCCATTTCCAAGCTTCATGTTCAACCTGAATTTATATTGGTCGATGGCAATAGATTCAAACCGTTTGCAGACATAGAATTTGAGTGTGTGATAAAGGGAGATAACAAGTTTTTTTCCATAGCAGCGGCCTCAGTCTTAGCAAAAGTCTCCAGAGATCGATACATGCAAAAAAAGGCGGAGAGTTTTCCCGAGTATGACTGGGCCAACAACAAGGGTTATCCAACAGCAAAGCACCGTAAAGCCATTTTAAATCATGGTCCGTGTAATCTGCATAGAAATAGTTTTCGCTTACTTCCAGAAGCAGAACAACTTGATTTTTTTAGAACGAAGGATTGAGTTAGTTTCTATCCGCAATTCATACTTAATTATTCATAGATTTGCATCAAAATCAAGAACATGAGTGTACTTACAGTTGGTACAGTAGCATTTGATGATATAGAAACACCTTTTGGAAAGGTTGAAAAGGTAATAGGAGGCGCATGCACCTATATCTCCTGGGCGGCTTCTTATTTTGTCGATGATATCCGTTTGACTTCTATTGTTGGTTCGGATTTTCCAAAGGATGAAATCTGGCAACTTGAACAAAGAGGTGTCAATATGGAAGGTTTGAAAGTCGTAGAAAATGGCAAAACCTTTTTCTGGGCTGGAAAGTATCATGATAATATGATTTCCAGAGATACCCTTGCTACAGATTTGAATGTACTTGATGATTTTGATCCTGAACTTCCTGATTCTTACAAGGATAGCCAATACGTCATGTTGGGTAACCTGACACCGGATATCCAGATTCGAGTCCTTGAACAGCTTGAAAAACCAAAGTTGATTGTACTGGATACGATGAACTTCTGGATGGATGTAGCTATGGACAGACTGAAAGTGGCTATATCAAAATGCAATTTGCTGACGATCAATGATGAAGAAGCACGCCAGCTGTCAGGAGAATATTCTCTGGTAAAGGCGGCAGAAAAAATCATTGATATGGGGCCGGAATATCTGGTAATAAAGAAAGGAGAGCATGGTGCTTTGCTTTTGTCAAGAGATGAGATCTTTTATGTTCCTGGTCTACCACTTGCTGAGGTCAAAGACCCAACAGGCGCGGGTGATTCTTTTGCCGGAGGGCTCATTGGTTATTTAGCAAAGTCCGATGATATAAGCTTTGAAAACATCAAAAGAGCGGTTGTGTATGGCTCTGCGATGGCATCATTCTGTGTAGAAGAATTCAGCCTTGGTAAGCTTAAGAACCTGTCTCAACACATAATAGATGACCGCATCAAGCGATTCGTTGAAATTACAAGCTTTTCTATCTAGCTAGTGGGCTTATAGACCTTGCTGATTCTTACCGTATACCCAGATCAGCAGGATAATGAATAATAAAAAAGCAATAAGGAATTGGCCAAGGCAAGCGCCTTTTTTACCCCAATTTTGATTATTACCGTCTGCCATTTGATTTACTTTTGTGATGCAAAGAAAAAGAAAAATATTCTTTTAATATCAAATAGATTGACATTTATCAGCTAACCAGTTTTTCAAAGTAAGGTTCAGACCTGGTGATAGTTTTTCAAACACCTTTTTATGGTAGTTATTTAGCCAGTCTATTTCATTTTTCTCAAGCAGTTCCATCTCAACCAAAGTCATATCAATAGGGAATAAGGTCAGGGTTTCAAATTCTAAAAACCCATCATTATCAGAAGGAATACATAAAATTAAATTTTCAATTCTGATTCCAAATTCACCTTCACTATAGTAACCCGGCTCATTCGAACACACCATGCCAGCTAACATCACTTGTGCTGCACGTGAATTACATGATGGCGCAATTCCTTGTGGTCCTTCATGCACATTATTGAAAAAACCTACACCATGACCAGTACCATGACTGAAATTATATCCATAATGCCATAAATACTGTCTTGCAAATGTATCCAGTTGTACGCCTGTGGTTCCATTGGGAAACTTTGAATATGTCAGGGCGATCATTCCTTTCAGTACCAAAGTATAACAACGCTTTTGTTCAAGGGTCGGGGTACTGAGTGCTATTGTTCTTGTAATATCTGTTGTGCCATCAATATATTGACCTCCCGAGTCTACTAATAGAATGCCATCTGCTTTTATTTCAGCAGCGCTTTCCTTCTCGGCGCGGTAATGAACGATAGCGCCATTTCCTTTATATCCCACTATGGGATTAAAGCTCTCACCGTGGTAATCTTCTTGCTGTGATCGAAAGTGAGCGAGTTTTTCGCCGAAGTCAAATTCACTTATGTTTTCGGACTTTAATTGTGTCTCTAACCAATGAAAGGCATGTGTTAAGGCAATACCATCCTTGACCATGGCATTTCTGAAGTGCTCAATCTCAGTATCGTTTTTACATGCCTTCATGAGGACAGAAGGAGTTGTTACATCTATAAGTTGTTCGTCATCAAGACTTTGAAGAAGGGCAAGGTTCATAACTGATTTATCCAGAAGTACTTTTGCATCACGGGGAATAGATCTCAACTCAGCTGAGATGTCATTATAGTTCCGTATTAGAATGTTATCGCTTGACAAGATTTGTTGTAATTCATCGGAAAACTTTGAAGTTTCAACAAACAGGATGGCTTTATCATCTGTGATCAACAAGTAAGAGAGCAACACCGGATTGCATGGAACATCGGCAGATCTTAGGTTTAGAATCCAGGCGATGTCATCGAGAGTGGTGACCAGATGAAAGCTACAGCCGTGAGCATTCATGGTTTCCCTGATTATGGAAAGTTTTTCAGAACGTGAAACACCCACAATATTTATTGGATGATCGTATACCGGTGTTTTTGGCAATCCAGGCCGGTCTTTCCACAGCTGTTCAAAGCAATCTGTTGTTGTGGTGAGTTTGATATCTTTTTTAGCAAGAGCTTTCTGGTAGCTGTTGAAGTTTCGAATCGAAGTTAATTGGTCGATGACGGCAACTGTTTGGGCAGGTTTCAGGTTATTAATTAACCAATCGGTAATGCCCGGCGAACTGCGGTCATGTACTCTGTGCAAAACTATTTCTGTATCATTAAGTTGTTGCTCTGCTTGTATGAAATAGCGCGAATCTGTCCAGAGTCCTGATTTATCAGCTGTAACGACAACTGTGCCTGCCGAGCCAGTAAATCCGCTTATCCAAGCTCTTATTTCCCAGTATTCGGGTGGATATTCACTGAAATGCGGGTCATTTGAAGGGACGATTATGGCATCCAGCTTATGTGAAGCAAGGTATTGACGAAGAGATTGCAGTCGCGCATTTATCATATTAAATTATATTGTAATGTGTTTATAATTGAAAAATAATTAGTTAGATATTATGATTATTTATAATATGGCATTATTATTGTTTACTCAAATTAAAATAAAAAGTGCCAACCGAAACGAGAATAGCCAATTTGTTGTTTAAACTAATATAAAGTAGCTATCACGTATGCTCAAACAGAATTTAAGTCAAAAAATGATGCAAAAGCTGTCTCCTCAGCAGATACAGCTTATGAAATTGCTTCAGATACCCACTGCGACGCTTGATCAGAGAATTAAGGAGGAGTTGGAATCCAATCCTGCATTGGATGAAGGAAATGAGTCTGCAGATGTATATGACATCGAAGGCAAGGATGAGAAGTCAGAGGAAGAATATGATGAGCCAAAATCTGAGGACTTTGAGTTGGATGACTACATAACCGAATATATTGAAGATGATCCCATCAGTTATAAGATAAAGAACCAGTCTATTCAAGACGTAGAGGAAAAGACAATGCCTATAGCGGTGCAAAGCTCTTTTCATGAGTACCTAGAAAGACAGGTTGGTATGCTAGGCATCGAAGATGAGAAGGAGCGGGTCATCGCCGAGCAGATCATAGGTAGTATTGATGCAGACGGTTACCTCAGAAGAGAGCCTCTAGCAATTATTGATGACTTGTTATTTACTTCAAGTGTTGATGCTACAGAACAAGAAATAGAGGATGTGCTTCAAAAGGTGCAATCACTTGACCCTCCAGGTACAGGTGCCAGAACACTTCAGGAATGTTTGATATTACAGATTAAAGATAAAGTAAGGAAAGAACCAGACCTTAATAAAAAGGCAAAGTCTGTAGCGCTAAAAATATTGGAAAATCATTTTGACCAATTCACCAAGAAGCACTATCAAAAACTTCAGAAAAATCTGTTCCTCTCTGAATCAGAGTTGAAAGATTCTATTGAGGAAATATTGAAATTAAACCCGAAACCTGCCAGTGGATTTTCATCCCCTAACGCGCAGGGTAATCAGTATATCGTTCCTGATTTCATTATCCGAAACAGAGATGGGGAACTGGAATTAACCTTGAATTCCAAAAATGCGCCAGACTTAAGAATCAATGATCAGTATCTGGAGATGCTTAAGTCTTATAAGGACGCTACGAAAGGAAGGAGAGCAGAGAGAAAGGAGAAGGAAGCAGTTATGTTTATCAAGCAGAAGATAGATTCAGCCAAATGGTTTATCGATGCTATCAAACAGAGACAGGAGACATTGTTCAACACGATGTATTCGATCATGCAGTTTCAACTAAACTACTTCACGACAGGTGATGAGAGAAGACTGAAGCCAATGATTCTTAAGGATATATCTGAGATCACAGGTCTTGATATTTCAACTATTTCAAGAGTGGCCAACAGTAAGTTTGTTCAAACTGAATTTGGAACCAAAAGGTTGAAAGACTTTTTCTCAGAGTCTATTACGACTCAGGATGGAAAGGAAGTGTCAACTCTGGAGGTTAAAAATATCCTGAAAGATATTATCGATGCTGAGAACAAGAAGAAACCTGAGTCTGACGAAAGACTTAAGGAATTACTTCAGAAGAGAGGTTATAATATCGCCAGACGTACTGTTGCTAAATACAGAGAGCAGCTGAGTATTCCTGTAGCAAGGCTTAGAAAGGAGCTTTAAAAGCTAATCCTCAATTCGGTTGAGGATATCCATAACCAGATATAGTTCTCTTTCAAATATTGTCGAGAAAATATCTTTGAAAGTCTTATCCACAGCTTTTTTGTTGTCTTCATACAACTTCAATCCGATGTCACTAAGGCTTAATCGCAGGACTTTTTTGTCATTATCATCTCTTATTTTCTCAATGATATTGCGAGAGATAAGTTTGTTGACAAGCCTTGAAATTGAAGCGGGTTCTTTGGAAAGTATAGCCACAATTTTCTTTTGATGGATGCCTTCATTCTTCCCGATAAGTTCGATTATTAGCCATTGTTCCAGACTTAAGGAATTTGATTTGATGGCGGGTATATTATTAAATATCTCCCGTATCCTCTTGGTGGTTTTTTCAAGAGAAAGGTATAGAAGCTTTTCTTTAATAATTTTTTGCCTGGCCAAGGTATTGGGGTTTACTATTTACTCAATACGAAATGCTTTTCTAAATTAGTTAATTCATTTTTCATTATCCTAGCAATTCCACAGAATTTACAATATGGTAATTCTAGTAATCATTAGCCCTTTTCTTCCGGCACAAAGCCCCAATACTTTGAGGTGGTTGCCAATACTGGAGGAATGGTCTAATGACGGATATGACCTACACGTTCTAACTTCTTCTTTTCCCGGAGAGGGTAGAGATGAATTAAAGGGTAATCTACATGTTCACCGGAGAGGTCATCACACGCTGAGAGACGCACTGAATAATCTGTTTAACATCAGAAAGCATCGTCGAAGTATTCCTGGCTCTAAAATGGGTAGCAGTTCTCGCTTGAGAGGGTGGCTTGAAAAACTCACAGATATATTATGGAGACAATTTTATTGGCCGGACGGATCTGTCCTGTTTTGCAAAGCGGCATCCCGGGCAGTGGGCGACATTGTTTTAGAACATAAGGTGAGCCATGTCATAAGTGTCGGCTTGCCATTCAGCAGCCATCTGATTGCCAAACAAGCAAAAGAAGAGCACCCACAACTCAAATGGTTGATGGACATAGAAGATGTGTTCTGCTTTTCAAAGGAATTCAGGGTCAATAATTTTAAGCTATACGATAAGAAGAATATTGATGCTGAAAGGCAGTGTTTTGATCTTGCCGATGTGGTCGTACTCACCAATCAGCGCGCCAAGGAACGGTATGCAGAATTGTTTCCTGAATCTGTTGATAAAATGGCAGTGATTCCACCATTATTAGATTCTAAACAGCTACCTCCGCATAGTCGTGGTGATCTCGGGGCTGGAAAAGTTAAACTTGCGTTCTTCGGCAGTTTTTATGAGCGTATTCGATCACCAGAGCCATTTCTTAAATTTCTGGAATTGCTTCTTAGGAAACGTCCCTCACTTATGGAGCGTTTGGAATTTCACTTTGTTGGAGAGCAATCACATTTCAGCAGAAAAGTATTTCAGAACTATCCAAGTTTACATAAACTACTTCACTTCCATCCATTACAGCGAAGAGAGCAGATGTATGTATTGTTGGAAGAGATGCATTTCCTATTGAACTTTGCAAACACCACAGATTATCATTTGCCTTCTAAGTTGGTCGAAATGATCTATTTTCAAAAACCAGTCATCAATATTAGCCTATTGCATGATTGTGTATCAAAACAGTTTTTAGAGAGCCAGGTAGAATTGTTTCACTTATTACTTACAGATGATGAAATAAGTCCGGCTCTGTTTTCTGAGTTTGAGGAATTTATTTTTAAAGAAAGAAATGTAAAGGCTTATGACTTGTCAGCGGTGAAACCGTATACAAGCCAAATCATAGCAGATAGATATTTTAGGTTGCTTCAGAATTAAGTGCCATCAAATGGATGAGATCTCTGAAAGATGCTTTCCATTCATCACCATAAGTTGTTTTCCAATCTTTTAGATTTTGTTTCAATTGATTGTAGCGTGTTTTATCCTGAGTTAGTCTTAAGAGCGCGCTATGCAATTCTTCTGTGTTGGCGCCACAGAAGACAGCACTTTGTTCATTGATCTGTTCTTTAAGACCACCAACTCTTGTCAAAACAACAGGTATTTCAAAGCCTATGGCCTTCGCTAATACACCTGATTGACTGGCTTCCATATAAGGCAACACAATGAAATGGTGATTGCAAAACAATTCCTCCAACTTATCCTCTGATACTTCCTTATTGATAATGTTGTATTTGCTTCCCAACTTGTTGAGCCCACCAATATGTCCTTGACCAGCTATAGTACATTCTTCAAATGGAATCGTAAGCAAAGCTTCTGTTAGCATTCTAAGACCTTTGTAAGTCCTTATTCTTCCAAAGAACAAGATTCGAACTTGTTCACTATGGGCCAACTGATGCTTTTGCCTGGCAGGAATGATGGGATGTGGGAGAAGAAAGAGCTTATCCTCAGGTAATTCATCATTAATGGCCTTTTGCAGTTCATGATCTGATAGAAAAATGGCCTTGGTGCACATTCTAATTGTTTCTTTTTGCATGAACTCGATCCATTTGCTTTGTTCTCCAAGGTGCGTGCTGTAATCATGAACGCTGACAAAACACTTAGCTTTCAGCTTGCGCGCCAGTCTAGCAATAAAATAGTTTAAGTAGTGGAAAGCTGGAATGAAAATGATTGTATCCTGCCCTTGGGTTTTGTTTTTCTTGATATAGGAATTCAATCTAATTAGAATTCTAATAATTGAGAACAGGCTTAATATTGGTGAACGCTTGATTACAGGGATACCGTCAGGAAGTAATTCTGTATTTGATTGGTGAATCCATAGCTCTGGTTTATAGCCATCAAATGATTTAATCATATATTGGCTATAATCACGACAGGCAGATTTGCTGAGATAAATTATCAGCAGTTTCTTAGATTTATCCATCCGCAATTTCAGAATTTGAAGATACTAGTCATAATCGGAACAAGACCTGAAGTCATAAAATTGGCTACGCTGATCAAGATACTAAAAGAATCTAGTTGGTGTGAGATAGTGATATGTCATACTTCTCAACAAGGCTCTTTGGTTGATGATATCATTGATATTCTAGATGTTCCTATTGACGTCAGACTGGATCCGATAGAAAGTCAATCACTTACTCATCGAAAGGTCTATTATCTTGAAGAGCTCAATGCGCTGGTTAATAAGCTTAAGCCGCAGTATGTCATTGTGCAGGGTGATACGCTTAGTGCCTTTTGTGGAGCCATGTCGGCCTTTTTTCATAAGATCAAATTGATACATATTGAATCGGGATTAAGAAGCCATGATATGAAGAATCCTTTTCCCGAAGAAGCATTCAGAAAAATTATTGACCAGGTCTCAGATATTCATTTTGCCCCTTCCGAATTGGCTGTGAAAAACCTTGTAGATGAAAAAGTCTCACAAGAGAATATCTATCTCACAGGCAACACCGGAAAAGATATGGCTTTATCAGTATTGAATAGCGCATCAGAAAAAAACTATCGCTCTGAAGTGAATGAATTTCTGACTGTCTATAGATCAAAGGGTCTTAAAGTGGTTTTGCTAACCATGCACAGAAGGGAAAATCAGGGGGCATTCATTAACAGTGTATTGGATAAGATTGAAGAGAGACTTTTGGTTGAATATGCCTTTATATTTATAAGACATCCACATACCGTTGATAAAAGTTTGAAAGGTCGCGAATTGAAGAGTAAGCAAATAATGGAGATAGATCCCCTGAATTATGTCGAGATGATGTATTTGTTAAGTGAGGTTGATCTTGTGATGACAGATTCAGGGGGAATACAGGAAGAATCGAGTTACCTTAATAAACCCGTCATCATTTTAAGGAAGAATACCGAAAGGCCGGAAGTCATCGAACAAGGTGGAGGGTTTATATATAATTCTCAAACTATCGAAGCAGATATTCAGGAACTGCTTGACAGAGAGATCAGTATGGACAAGCTGTACGGTGATGGAAAAGCATCGGAACAAATTGTACAAATCTTGAGGGAAATATCTAGGACTTTACCTTGACGGCATCTTTTATGAGATACATCAATCGGTTGATATCGGAATCATTAAGCACAAGTGTTCCCTTTAGAACGATTTGTTCGGCGGTATATTCGATAGCTTCAGAAGCTTCCACTTCCATGACAGTTTCTGGTCCTGCTCCTCCACAGAAGAAGCACATGTTGTATGGAAATGCAGAAAAAATAAATTCCTTGTGAGATTTGTAGCCTTCAACTGGGATGATATATCCCTTGACAACAATTTCCTGATTTTCTAATTCCTTGATGGGTTTGCTGAAAACCGGGATATCAATTTTGAAGCCCATCAGCTCATCATATTCTTTTTTGTATGTAATCTTGGAAAGGGTTTTCCAGATGTTTTTTGTGCTATTCTGAGCTTGAATGCTTGTACAAAATAGTGTTATCAGCAATATGCTAACAAATCTGATCATGAACTTAGGATTTGATGATATCAATTAATTCTGCGTTATTCAAAGTATAGATTAAACCACTAGGGTCTCCAGATTGAATACTTAGTGTACCTCTTATGACTACTTTATCACTGGTGTAATCAAGTTTATCTCCTTCTTTCAAAAAGACCTGCATGGCAGATTCCGGACCAGCAGCGCCACAAAAGAAACACATATTCTGAGGATATCTGGAAAACATAAAATGTTTCAATTCGGTTTTGGCAGCAAGTGCAATAATGTATCCCCGTACTTCAATCTCTTTTCCATTAAGCGCCATCGCTACCATTTGAGGTCGGGCTGTCTCTACGATCATACCCATCAAGTCGTCGAACTTGGACTCTTTATCAACCATAGCAAGTGTATTCCAGACATCCGAATTATTTTGAGTTTTGACATCAGAAAATACCAGCAGCAATAATAGTAAAATGAAATACCTCATGAGGTCTGTTTATTATCCTAACAAAATTGCATCGATTTTGGTGCAAATATGCAGTTAAAATAGGGTTAAAGATCAGGCATCAGATAAATTCTTGTGGATATCTGTATTGTAAGCCATCAATGCGGGAATGATCGCAGCGAATATACCAAGTACAAGAGCACCAAGCAGGAGGTATGTTTCATGACCAAATAACTGCCAGGATACAAAATTATAGTTGTATTTATCTCCCAGTTGTTCGGCCATTACAGAAAGGAAGATATTGCTGATAAGCATTGCGACAACATATCCCATAAGTGCCATGCATGCGCCTTCTAAAAGGATAAGACCCAACAAACTTCTTGATCGACCACCAAGCACCCTTAGCAGTGACAATTCATACTTCCTTTGTCTCAAAGAATTAAGTAAGGAAACAAATATGCTAATTCCGGAAACGATAGCTATCAAAAAAGCGATAAGCTGTAAAGCTTTGGTACCAGTACCCATCATATCATAAAGACGATTAATCTCATAAGCGGGAGATGCGGCTTGGAGATCGGTATTCTCATTGATGTTTCGAGGCATTGATAGCGCCTGAAAGTTTGTTTTGTTCTTGTATTGAATTAAGATGCTTGTAATATCCTTGTCTTCTTGGGCCATAAGATGCTTGCGGCTCATGTCACTTGTGTGATGATGTTCGTGTGCAATAGTATCGTGATCTTCAGCATCATGATCGTGGGCTTCATGATCATGAACCGCCCAAACTGATTCTGTATTGCACAGCAGCAATTGATCCAGCACACTACCAGTCTCCTCAAGTATGCCTACAATCTTGAAAACACTGTTTTCGTGCTCCATGTCTTCATCATCATTGAAGCCATGTGAGCTGGTGAAGGTGCTTCCTAATTTCAGTCCTAATTCCTTGGCAACTTTGCTTCCGGCAGTAGCTTCATAGAGCTGGCTCCATTTCTCTCCTTCTGAAAGCTTTGCATCATATAGTTCAAGAATGCTATAGTCTGTTCCAATGATTCTGTACCCTTTATAACTATCGCCCATTGATAATGGGACAGACAGTTTGATTAGTGGATGATCTTCTCTAAGAAATGCTTTTGATTCGCCAATTGAAATATTGCCTGTGGGTGCATCAATATGATACATCGATGACAAGATTAGCTGGAGTGGACTTCCTTTGGCACCAATTACAAGGTCTATTCCAGCCAGATTGTTGTCAAATTTATCCTTGAGTTGGGTATTAACAGATAATATGAAGTTGATTAAGCCAATGCCAAGTGTCAATAAGACCAAATTCAAAATCAGACTAAGCGGATTGTGAACGATATTTTTCCAGGCCAGTTTAAACAAGTTCATATCAGCTCAATTCAATTTGATTGTCATAAAAAGACTTCAGCCTATTGTCATGTGTTACGATGACAAGCGAGGCATTCAAGAGTTTGGCTTGCTCTTCCAACAGGCGCACAAGTTGTTCACAATTGGTATCGTCTAATGCAGAACTTGGCTCATCAGCGAGAATCAATTTTGGTTTATTGATGATTGCACGTGCTATTGATAGTCTTTGTTGCTCACCTTGACTCATTTTATACGTTAAAGCACCGGCCCTGTGTGCAATATTTAATCGTTCAAGCAGCTCCATTACCCTTGACTCGTTGGCAGGGTTCCCTGCCATCTTTTGTGCAAGTAAAAGATTCTCTTTTGCAGTTATGGATGATACAAAGTGAGGTTTCTGAAATACGATACCGATGTTCTTGCCTCTAAACTTATCCAATTTATTACCTGATTGAGCATACAAAGCGGTTCCATCAATCGTTATCTCACCTGATTCTGGTTTTAAAATCCCTGCCAGAATGTGTAATAGGGTTGTTTTTCCAACACCCGACTGTCCGAGGACTAATAAAGTTTGTCCAGCCTGGCAATTAATGTCAGGAAAATCGAATCTTTGTGTTCCTTTATAACTATGGGATATTTGCGAAGCTTTAAGCATAAACCAATTGGATTCGCAAGATACAAAAGACATGAAGCTAAAGCAATACTTAAAATTATTTGCGCGTGCGTTAAAAGGCGAAGAGGCTGATTATACTAAGGGAAGTATAAATCAGGCCTTGTTCTTATTGGCAGTACCCATGATTATGGAGATGCTGATGGAGTCTCTTTTTGCCATCGTGGATGTGTTTCTGGTTGCGAAAGTAAGCAATGAAGCTGTGGCCACCGTGGGCATGACGGAGGGTGTATTGATGTTGGTCGAATCTGTAGCGATTGGGATAGCAATGGCTTCCACCGCCTTGATAGCACGTAGAATAGGCGAGAAAAAACTGGAAGAAGCTTCAGATGTTGCAGTCCAAACAGTTCTTTTAGCGGCGGCAGTATCCTTGGTTACTGGGTTTTTGGCATACCGTTATGCTCCCGAAATTCTGGCATTGATGGGCGCAGATGCCAAACTTATAGAAGAAGGAAAAGAGTACACAAGAATTATCTTGTCCATGAACTTTGTGTTGATGTTCCTATTTGTGTTCAATGGCATATTCCGAGCAGCGGGAAATCCGGAAATTGCCATGCGTACACTGATTTTATCAAACGGAATCAACATCGTTTTGGATCCAATACTAATCTTTGGATTGGGACCAATTAGTGGAATGGGCGTAACCGGAGCAGCTATTGCAACATGTATAGGCAGGGGAACTGGGGTATTGTATCAGCTGTATATGTTATTATCTTCTCATTCAACCATAAAGATATACCGCAAGCATTTGAGGCCCAACGCAGAGGTTCTCTTAAAGCTGTTCAGGGTTTCACTGGGAGGCGCAGGACAGTTTCTTATATCTACAGCCAGTTGGATTTTTCTGATCAGGATACTTGCAAGTTTTGGCAGCGTTGTACTGGCAGGATATACAATTGCGATCAGGATAATCATTTTTTCAATTTTACCTTCTTGGGGCCTTTCCAATGCTACAGCTACATTGGTTGGGCAGAATCTGGGTGCTCAAAAACCAGATCGAGCTGAGACCACAGTCTGGAAAGCTGGACGGTACAATATGTATTTCCTATTATTTCTTTCGGTAGTGTTTTTCTTGTTTGCTAGGCCTATTTGCAAGCAGTTTACAACCGATATGATGGCTGTAAATGAAGCGGTGAGATGTTTAAAAGTGATTTGCCTGGGTTATATATTCTTTGCATATCAAATGATTATCAACCAGGCTTTTAATGGGGCAGGGGATACAACAACGCCAACAAAACTAAGCTTTGTGTTTATGTGGCTGGTTCAGATTCCACTTGCTTACTATCTTTCATTTCACACATCATTGGAGTCGATGGGTGTGTATGTTTCTATTTCAGTAAGCTCAATGTTTATGAGTCTTGCTGCTATTCACCTATTTAGAAAGGGTAAGTGGAAAACTGTCGAGGTATAGGACAATACCCGACCTAAGAATCGGGCATTGCTGATTTAGTTTACAGGATAGAAAAACTGTTCCTTGGTGATCTTCCCCTCTCTTACTTCGTATACACAGATTTCACTGTTTTTAGAACGCGGGCCTTCTTTGAATTTGACGTCTATAGTCATACCGAGAGAAAACTGATCTCCGCATACAACCGGTTCAGATACTTCAACGCCATAGACCTCTTCAGACATTTCATTCCAGGCCTTTCCTTTCTCATAAATAGCGTCCATTCCTTCAACACGCTCAGGCCATGGTCCTCCCCCTGGTTCAATCGAAACACAGTTTTTACTGTATAATTCATCATAGGCGCTCTGCCAATCTCCTTTTCGACAGTAGTCTACCAGTTTTTGTGCAATTTCTTCTGTTGTCATAATATTGATTTTGATAATAATTATTACATTTTTTCAAGGCTCCGTCTGGCCTTAGCCACCCACATTTTAGCCATGTAATGGTCTTTCAATTTCTTGTAGAGTTCTGCTCCAACATGATAATAATGTTCTTTGTGACTTTTAATACTTTTCTCATCTATCTCTTCAAATATTGACTTGGCTTTATCCAGTTTGCCACCCATTATCAAAACGACGATGTAGTTTAACTTAACCCAGTCATTGTTTTTAATTCTTAGCAATGCATTGTATAATAATTCTAATGTGCCCCAATTGGTATCTTCAATTGAACGGGCTATACAATGTTGGCCGCAGATGGCAGCTTCAATTTGATACACACTTTTTTCTCCTTCTGCATCTGTTGATTTATCAAGAAAAAAGTGCCCCAGTTCAATAAAATAGGAATCCCATTTTTCACGGTTTTGATTGGCTAGTAGAATGAGTTTGTTATCCTCATCTATGCGGCTTTCATATCTTGATATATGATAGCACATAATGGACATCAAAGCATAGCTGTCCTGGTTTCCAACCTGATGTTCACAGAGATATTTGCATAATCGCATGGCTTCAATACACATCTCTTTCCTAATGGTTTGCTCAGATGTGCTTGGGTAATAGGCTTCATTGAATAATAGGTAAAGTGCTTTGTGAACCATATCAACCCGTTGATGATATGCGGAGCTATCGGTTAACTCAAAGTTTAAGCTTTCTGATTGTACAAATTTCCTTGCCCGATAAAGGCTTTTTTTGATCTGCTCAGGTTGCGACATCATGGCTTTCGCAATTTCCTTTATGCCAAAACCCGACAAACTTTTCAACATGAATGCCAGTTGATCTCTTGGCTTTAACTGAGGATGACAAATTAGAAAAAGCAGCTTTAGCTCTCCATCTTTAATTTCACCTTCCTCTGGCAAGGTTTCTTCTATGCCATGTGTAGCAGAAGTCAAGGCAGTCAATTCTTCAGGGGATTTCTTTTTCAGAGAATCGAGAAAACTGCGTTTACTTACAGTATGAATCCATGCTGAAGGGTTATCTGGCATGCCTTTGAAAGGCCATACTTTTAATGCCTTGAGATATGCTTCCATTAAAGCGTTTTCAAGCAATTCAAAGTGCTCAATACCACATTGATTGATCAGAATGGAAAGGTGCTTTCCATGTGATTTTCTGAAATGAGATTCTATTTGAGTATAAGTCGATTGCATGGATTAAAATTCCATTATTTCTCTTACTTCCACCACGCCTCCTATGTCGTAATCGGGAAAGTCTTTTGTTAAGCTGACCGCATGATTCATATCACTGGCCTTGAATAGAAAGTATCCACCAACCAGCTCTTTTGTTTCCACAAAGGGTCCGTCAGTAACAAGCTGATCTGTCCCTGCAATTCTTTTAGCCTGCGGTGTCAGAGGCTTTCCGTTGATATACAAGCCTTGTGTTCTCAGGTCTTCAACCCAGTTATTCCACTTTTCCATTTTTTCTTGTACTTGCTCGGGTGTAAGACCAGCAGTGGCATAGTCACCTCCGATAAAGATCATCATGAATTCTTTCATTTTCCGTTCTTTTTGGTTTTTAATAAAGTGTTCGTTCAAATGACGATTGAATCTAAACCAATGGGGACAATTATTTTGTTTTTTTCTACAAACACCGATTATAAAATGATATTCTGTTTGGTCTCAGGATGCCAAAGAATTGGGAATTTTTAATCAGATTTTCAAAGCATTTTACTTCAAACGATAAAGACTTCAAAATGCACGCACTTCAAGCTATATATGGACGTAAACTCTGAGTTAAGATATAGAAGATGATAATTACCTTAATACAATAAATAGTTGTACCTTATAACTGTATATCGGGTGTTAGAAGTCATAATTATTAGGGACACTCAGTCCGGATTGGAGTAAGTAGAATATTTTGGAAATTTTGCATGGCAATGGAAGCACAAGAAGTAATGATTGGTGCCGATGAGTTAAAACAGTCTTTATCCCGGTTTTTCGGCTTTGAAAATTTTAAGCTTAACCAGGAGCACATTGTAAGAAGCATCTTGCAAGGGAAGGACACCTTTGTTATCATGCCAACTGGCGGTGGCAAATCTTTATGTTATCAGCTTCCGGCATTAATGTCCGAAGGCACAGCTTTGATAATCTCACCATTGATCGCACTCATGAAAAACCAGGTTGATAGTATCAGAGGTTTTAGTGCAGATAATTCAGTGGCGCACTTCCTGAATTCCTCTCTCAACAAAACCCAGATGAAGGCGGTCAAAGAGGATATACTTTCAGGGAAAACAAAAATGGTTTTTATTGCCCCGGAGACGCTTACCAAATCCGAAAATATTCAGTTTTTTAAAGATGCTAACGTTTCGTTCATAGCTGTTGATGAAGCACATTGTATTTCTGAATGGGGTCACGACTTCAGACCTGAGTACCGTAAGATCAGACAGATGGTCAAGGGCATATCAGAAGACATTCCGGTTATCGCATTAACGGCAACAGCCACGCCAAAGGTTCAATCAGATATCATAAAGAATCTGGATATGCAATCTCCAGAGGTGTTTATGTCTTCTTTTAATAGGGAGAATCTATATTACGAGGTAAGGCCAAAGATCAATAAGAACCAATGCACAAAAGAAATAGTGCAATTCATTAAGACCCACGATGCGCAATCTGGAATTGTGTACGTACAATCAAGGAAGTCCACTGAAGAAATAGCACAGGTGCTCCAAATCAATGGTATAAATGCGGCACCGTATCATGCAGGACTTGATGCAAAGATGAGGAGTAAGATTCAGGATGATTTTCTGATGGAAGAAGTGCATGTAATTGTGGCTACAATCGCTTTTGGAATGGGTATTGACAAACCGGATGTCCGATTTGTAATACACTATGATATTCCAAAGAGTATTGAGAACTATTACCAGGAAACAGGACGTGCAGGAAGAGATGGGCTAGGGGGTCATTGTGTTGCGTTTTATTCATATAAGGATATTCTCAAGCTTGAAAAATTCTTAAGAGATAAAGGCGTTGCTGAGAAGGAGTTGGCAGGGCAGCTTATGGAAGAAATCATTGCCTATTCAGAGACCAGTTCCTGCAGAAGGAAGTTTTTACTCCATTACTTTGGGGAGGAGTTCTCAGCTGACAACTGTAACAAGCAATGCGATAACTGTAAGCATCCAAAGCAGACGCAGGAAGTTGGTGCAGATATGCGTAAGGCTATTGGCATAATACAAGACCTGAATGAGAATTACGGTGTTAATGTCATCGTGGATTTTCTTATTGGGAAATCTTCTAAGGAGATTAAAACGTTCAACTTTGATTCAAAACCTGATTTTGGTTCAGGCAAGGAAAAAGGAGAGCTCTATTGGCATTCCATTCTTAGACATGCCATCCTGAATGACTTCATCTATAAGGAGATAGAAGAATATGGATTACTTAAGATAGGAGAGAAGGGAAAAGCTTTCCTTTCATCAGAAGATAAAGTGGAGATCCCACTAAACCGAGATTTCTCAGAAGCAGAAGGTGATTTTGTTGCAGCTGTGTCCACTGCAGGAAGCGCATTGGATAATACATTGCTCTCAATGTTGAAGGATCTTAGAAAGTCGGAAGGAAAGCGAAAAGGTCTTCAGCCATGGATATTGTTTTCGGAGCCCGCCCTTCAGGATATGGCGACCTACTATCCTATTACCGAAAGTGATATGCTCAAGATTTCGGGTGTTAACCAGGGCAAGGTGCGCAAGTTTGGCGCGGCATTCTTGGATCTGATTAAGGAATACGTTGAGCAAAATAATATTGAGAGACCTGAAGATTTTGTCGTCAAGCAAGTAGCCAATAAATCCAAATCCAAGATAACGATCATTCAAGGAATAGATCGGAAGCTACCATTGGAGGATATTGCAGATAGTTTGAATATTTCTTTGGATAAACTACTTGATGAGATGAATCAAATTGTTGCATCAGGAACCAAGCTGGATATCAACTATTATCTGGATGAAAACATTGATGAATCCGTTATTGATGACGTCTTTGATTATTTTAATGATGCAGAGACTGACTCCATGGAAGAGGCATTTGAAGAACTGGGTGAAGAGGATATAGAGATGCAAGAAATCAAAATGGTTCATATCAAATTCATGTCAGAAGTTGCGCTATAGTTATAGGATGAAACACATCATTATTATCAACGGACCTAATCTAAACCTTCTTGGAACCAGGCAGACAGATATCTACGGTGACCAGACTTTAGATGAAATAATTGGTGACATAAAAGCTAAATTTTCAGACCATAGAATAAGCGCCTTCCAATCCAATCATGAAGGTCAGTTGATCGATTGGCTACATGAGTTCGGTTTTGGTGCTGATGGGATTATATTGAACGCCGGTGCTTACACGCATACCAGCATCGCTATTGCCGATGCGATCAGATCTATAGAGTGCAAAGTGGTTGAATTACATATTTCGGATATCTACAATAGAGAAGACTTCCGCCAACATTCCTATCTCAAAGAGGTATGTGCATATCATGTTATAGGTAAGGGCACTCAAGGATATGAGCTTGCTGTAAGTTGGTTGTTATCGAACTAGCTACAGACCATTATCAAGCTTAAACCGTAAGTCCATAACTCTAAGTCTTTTGCGTTTGCCTAGTTTAACTCTCTTTTTAGAAAAGAACTGTCGAAGCAAGAATCCTGCAAGAGCAACTGACCCACCAAGAATAATCTCTCTTTCACTCATGGTATAACCTTCAGAAGCGAGGGTGGCGACACCCCCATATACGAACCAGACGGCGCTAAATTGCATGGTCCTTGTGCCCAATGCTTTTATTGTAGGGTATCTTAGACGGATATCTTTTATTTCTTCAATGCTGTAATAGGTATCCTCAAAAACAATGAGTTGCTTTTCAGGAATCAGATCAATCATTTCAGATTTGCGCCATGTTTTGGGATATTCATGAAGTCTGAATTCAAACTCTTCACCTATCTGGAATTTTTTTGATTTGGGATTATCGAATCTTTCGAGTTGCAGAAAGATTTGGGCTTGGCAGGATAAAGCCGCTATAAGGAGTAAGAAACTAATCAGTAAGCAATTGCGATATGGCATTGAGATGTCTTTTTACTGCTTTCTCAATAACGCTATATTTTTTTATATCTGAATCTATATAGACAAACATTAATGCAATTTTAAGATCTGATTGAAGCACCAGCTCTTGCAATTGATGTTTGTGCATTCGATATGCTTCCCGTGTTCTGCGCTTTAAGAGATTTCTTTTTACCGCTGAACGGATCTTTTTTTTGGGAACGGATACAGCAAATTTAACTGGCCATTCATCTTGCGCTCTCTTTTCTATGAGGTATGCAATTCTATATGGGTAAATGAATTGCTTGTCTCCTTCGTTAAACAATCTGGAGATAAGCTTAAGGCTCTTAAGCCTTTCGTAGGATTTTAATGTGTTAGCCTGAGTCATCTAAACAATTATGACTCGAAGGAACGGTAGTATATTAAAAGATTAATGTGCAATAAACAGGGCGATGCTACTTGCTGTGCATCTCATCAGAAACAGTAAGCTTATGACGGCCTTTAGCTCTTCTATTAGCTAGAACCTTACGACCATTTTTAGTCGCCATTCTCGATCTGAAGCCATGTTTGTTGACTCTTTTTCTCTTTGATGGTTGAAAAGTCCTTTTCATTTTTAATTGCGTTTCTTATTTAATCCCTGAAATAAAAGGAATGCAAAAGTATTATATATTTAGATAATAACCAATAGCTAAAGCCCTATTTATTTCATTATCCATTCATAGTAACGAGGAATTCCTCATTACTTACTGTTCCATTCATGTGTTTTTTAAGGAACATCATGGCTTCATCAGGCTTCATATCAGCCAAATGGTTGCGTAGAACGTGCATTCTGGACAAAATTCCTTCTTCAAGTAACAGATCTTCTCTACGTGTACTTGATTTGATCAGATCAATTGCAGGATACATACGCTTGTTGGCCAGACTTCTATCAAGTTGAAGCTCCATATTACCGGTACCTTTGAATTCCTCAAAGATAACTTCATCCATTTTTGATCCGGTTTCAGTTAGTGCAGTAGCCAGAATGGTTAGTGAACCACCGTTTTCAATATTTCTGGCAGCACCGAAGAACTTCTTAGGCTTTTGTAATGCATTTGCTTCTACACCACCTGATAACACCTTACCTGATGAAGGTGAAACCGTATTATATGCTCTTGCCAACCTTGTTATAGAATCCAAAAGGATTACCACATCATGACCACTTTCAGTCATACGTTTGGCTTTTTCAATAACAATATTGGCTACACGTACGTGGTTTTCTGCAGGTTGATCAAATGTAGAAGCGATAACTTCTGCCTTTACACTTCTTTGCATATCTGTTACCTCTTCCGGTCTTTCGTCGATCAGAAGAACAATCATGTAACAATCTGGATGATTATCCGCTATGGCATTAGCTATATCCTTCAGCAAGAAAGTCTTACCAGTTTTTGGCTGAGCCACGATCAAACCTCTCTGTCCTTTTCCAATAGGTGTAAACAAGTCGATCATCCTGTTGCCATAATCCTTTCCTGTCGGATTGGCACATAGGTTAAATTTTTGTTCAGGGAATAGTGGCGTAAGGTAATCAAAAGGGATACGCTCTCTGGTTTTCTCCGGATCAAGACCATTGATCTTGGATACTCTCAGAAGTGCAAAGTATTTTTCTCCTTCTTTTGGAGGTCTTATAGCACCTTGTACAGTATCACCTGTTTTCAAACCAAACAATTTGATTTGAGACGGAGATACATAAATATCATCGGGAGAAGAAAGATAATTGTAGTCTGCTGACCTAAGGAAACCATAGCCGTCGCTCATCATCTCCAGAATACCGGTACCTTCGATTACACCATCCATGTCCACATTGAACCTCTTGACATCTTCTTTCGGTTCTCTAGATTCTCTTTTAGGCCTTTCCTCCTGTCTTTCTTGTCTCGGTTCTCTAGCCTCTCTTTTGGGCCTGTCTTCTTGTCTTTCTTGCCTCGGTTCTCTGGCTTCTCTTTTGGGTTTATCCTGAGCCTCTCCATCATTGGATTTGCGCTCTTCTTTTTTGCGAGAATCAGGTCTTCGAGATTCGGTTTTTCTCTGATCTGCATTTTCTTCGCCATTCTCAGGCTTTCTTCTGCGTCTTTGTTTCTTAGGCTTTTCTTCTTGTTGTTCAGCAACTGCTGGTTCAGCAGCAGCCTCCTTTACTTCTTCTTTTGGTTTTATCTCACCGCCTTTTACCGCTTGGTGATCTAGAATTTTATAGATAAGATCTTGTTTGCTTAATCTTTTGAAGCCTTTTAGTTCGAGTTGTTCTGCAATTTCTTTTAGCTCGGGCACGAGCATTTCATTCAACTGAAGTATATCATACATGATAAAAACGAATATGGGTTATGTTAATGTCTCCGTAAAAATATTAGTGGGAAATATTGTGGGAACTCACAATAGATGAAAGAATCAAGGAGTGAATTCGTGGCAAATATATAGTTATTCTTCTGATAAAAACAAGTTCAATCCAAATTAATGGAGCAAAAAGCCTGATTGTCAATATCATTCAATTCACTCTTCTGTATTGGAGTATATTAAGCCCAGAGCAGCCAGACCTGCAATTCGATAATTTTAAAAGCATTTATGCTTTACAATATCAGTATATTTGCAAGCCTAAATTATTGTGCAAAATGTTACAGATTAACAGGATCAGAAACTCACGAAATCCAGTGATAGAAGGTCTTAAAAAGAGAGGTTGGGATGATGAGAAACTTATCATCCTGGATCAGATTATTGAAGCTGATGACTATCGAAAAAAAATCCAGACTGGTAATGATCAATTACTCGCTGAGAGAAATAAACTTTCCAAGGAGATAGGTCAGTTATTCAAAGAGGGAAAAGCAGATGAGGCCAATCAGGCCAAATCAAAAGTTGAGGAGTTAAAATCTGAAATTGCTGCCAATGAAAAATCCTTAAACGACTTAAAGCAAAAGTTGCTAAACATGCTTTATAAGGTACCTAACATACCTCACGGTAAGGTACCAGCTGGATTGACCGAAGATGATAATCAAATCATAAAAGATTGGGAAGGCGCTATGCCTGAAATTCCAGATAATGCATTGCCACATTGGGAACTGGGCAAGAAATATAATATTCTGGATTTTGAATTGGGCGTTAAGATAACCGGTGCAGGCTTTCCGGTATTTAGAGGGAAAGGAGCTCAGTTTCAAAGAGCTCTTATCAATTTTTTCCTTGAAGAAGCGCGTGAGAATGGTTATGAAGAGATCGTACCTCCGCATCTTGTAAATGAGCAATCAGGAATAGGAACAGGCAGTTTGCCAGATAAGGAGGGACAGATGTATCACATTGAAAAGGATGAGTTGTACCTTATTCCTACTGCAGAAGTCCCGGTGACCAATATTCTTAGGAATGAAATGGTCAAAGAAGACGATTTTCCATTTAAGTATTGTGCCTACACGCCTTGTTTTAGAAGAGAAGCAGGATCATATGGTGCAGATGTTAAAGGACTTAACAGGGTTCATCAGTTTGACAAAGTGGAGATTGTTCAAATCGAGCATCCAGACAAATCACATGAAACTTTAGACGAAATGGTAGCTTATGTAGAAGGACTTCTTCAAAAACTGGAACTGCCATACAGGGTACTGCGTTTATGTGGTGGAGACCTTACGTTTGCCTCTGCGCTTACCTATGACTTTGAAGTCTATTCGGCGGCACAGGGCAAATGGCTTGAAGTGAGTTCGGTGTCAAATTTTGAAAGTTTCCAGGCCAACAGGCTGAATCTTCGATTTAAAGACAAGCTTGGAAGTCGAAGATTTGCGCACACGCTCAATGGGAGTGCTTTGGCTCTTGCTAGAATAATTGCAGCATTAATGGAAAACAATCAGACAGATGAAGGCATTAAAGTACCAGAGGTGCTCCAGAAATTTACTGGATTTGACTTAATCAAATAGAACTATGTTTGGATACATATTAATTATCGGGGTGTTTTCAGTTTTTGGAATGATTATGAGCAGCAAGCTGAAGTCTACCTTTACAAAATACAGCCGCTTCGCTTTGAACAGCAATATGAGCGGCCGTGAAGTTGCTCAGCATATGTTGAATCACTATGGCATTCATGATGTTAAGATAGTACCCGGGAGAGGTACGCTGACGGACCATTACAATCCTAAAACCAAGACCATAGCATTGAGTGAACCTGTTTATAATAGCCGCTCTATTTCAGCTGCGGCCGTTGCAGCTCACGAGTGTGGACATGCAGTACAGCATGCTACCAATTATCCAATGCTGAATATGCGTTCTAATCTTGTTCCTTTGGTACAATTGTCTTCGGGTCTTCAGCAGTTCCTATTTATGGGAGGAATCTTCTTTATGGGAATGGGTGTCAACAACTCTTTTGTTCTCTTGATACTTACAGTATCATTTGGGATTACTTGTTTGTTTTCTCTTGTGACCCTTCCAGTGGAATTTGATGCATCAAAGAGAGCACTGGCTTATCTTGACGACACCGGCATTACGCATGGTGCCGAATACGATGGCGCACGCAAAGCCTTGTGGTGGGCGGCTATGACTTATGTTGTAAATGCCTTGAGTAGCTTGGCTGCATTTCTATATTTCCTATTAAGATTTCTCGGTTCAAGGGACTAAGCGGAAACCTATTTGTGCTAAACTTCTGTTATATTTGAGAACCCCATAGGGTTCCAAATTGATTATTTTAAATTATTAGTATGAGTCAAGCTATAGATACAGCATTTCAGAATGGAAAATCAGGTATGGACAGATCAATCCAACACCTGAAAGATGAGTTGATAAAGATTAGAACTGGAAAAGCTTCTCCACAGATGCTTAGTGGGATCATGGTCGAGTACTACGGTAATCCGACACCACTAACACAGACTGCAAATGTGAGTACACCAGATTCAAAAACGATAGCTATTCAGCCGTGGGAAAAATCTCTATTGCCAGCCATTGAGCAAGCCATATTTGCTGCCAATCTGGGCTTGACACCTATGAATGACGGTGAATTTGTGCGCATTACCATTCCGCCACTAACTGAAGAGAGACGTAAGGACCTGGTGAAGATGGCCAAATCACTTGCTGAGGATACAAAGGTCAGCATTCGTAATGAAAGACATAAGATTCTTAATGTCATCAAGCAAGAAGTAAAGGATGGTTTTCCTGAGGATCAAGGCAAGCGCAGAGAATCACAGGTCCAAGACCTGATAAATTCTTATGCTGATACGATTGCCAAGTTGCTTGAAGCAAAGGAACAGGATATCATGACTGTCTAATCAATTATGCAAAGACTTACATTTTTATTTTTTTGTTTTTTCATTCTAGCTTGTTCAAGACAAGCTGTTAAGAAGGAAGGAAACAATTTATTTCCGCAGGATATTAAAGCTGTACGTATCGATGGGGGAGGTTTCATTGGGCCATGTGAGCCTAGTATCTGTATCAACCCCACAAACCCTGATAACATAGTTGCCGGTGCCGTACTTAATAAATTGTATGTTTCGGAAGATGGGGGCTTAAGCTGGAAAGTTGATAAACTGCAATCTTCGCATGGTGTATATGGAGACCCAGTAGTCAGAGCCGATCAGAATGGTGTGTTCTATTATGCACATCTATCCAATCCTACAGGAAGGGCATACAGAGATACTGCTTTTTTGGATAGGATTGTTATTCAAAAATCAACGGATAAAGGTTACAATTGGAATGATGGATCATATACACTTCCACGTTCACCTAAAGATCAGGATAAACATTGGCTTGCCATTGATCCAATAGATCATTCTGTATACATAGCATGGACAGAGTTTGATCTCTATGGCAGCCGTGATGCAAAAGATAAGTCACGCATCCTTTTCTCTAAATCAACAGATGGTGGAGAGAGCTGGTCTTACCCAATCGTGTTAAGCGAATTGGAGGGAGATTGTATAGATGACGACCAGACAACAGAGGGTGCTGTTCCTTCAGTTGGTCCCAATGGTGAGATTTATGTAGCCTGGTCTTATGACAACAAGATTTACTTCGACAAATCACTTGATAAAGGAGAGACATGGTTGGAAAAGGATATTGTCATAGCTGATCAACCAGGAGGTTGGTCGTATGATATTCCAGGCCTTATGCGTTGTAACGGGATGCCAATAACTGCAGTAGATCGGAGTGGAGGCAAGAACCAGGGCACCATATATGTCAATTGGAGTGACCAGAGAAATGGTTCTGATGACACTGATATCTGGTTGAGCAAATCTAATGATGGAGGACTTAGTTGGAGTGATCCAATTCGGGTCAATAATGATGACTCTAAGAGGCATCAGTTTCTAACATGGATGGACTTAGATCAGACTACAGGTTACTTATATTTTGTCTTTTATGATCGAAGGGATCACAGTGACAACAGTACAGACGTATATCTGGCTGTTTCGTCAGACGGCGGGAATAGCTTTAGCAATATCAAGATCAATAAGGATTCATTTGTTCCGGAACCGATGGTGTTCTTTGGCGACTACAATGATATAAGTGTGCATGAGGGACGTGTCAGACCCATATGGACAGAATTCTCAAATGGTCAATTGAGTGTGTGGACTGCCCTGATTAATTAGAGATCACCTTTCGTTTAACCCCGCTATTATCAAGCACATACAGAAATCTGTTTTTCATTACAGCGGAATCAATTATGGGTTCTAATGATGTAAATATTGTTCGTGGTGAATCGATCATGCTCGGCTTAATGCTTTCTACACTGATAGAGTTATTGAGTTGAATCAGAATATTATTATCCATCAGAATCAGTTTATCATTCTTACAGCTTCTAGTGGACAGGTGCTGACCAAAATTGTCAAATATCATATATTCTGAATCCGTGTAGGCGATGACGCTCGATTCATTCACACTAAGATGCACATCAAGTACATCTGTCATTTGTCCGAAGTAATATTCATTTGAACTGTATAGTTCATTTCCTGCATCATCAATCTTAATCAGTTTATAACTTACTGGATCATATATCCATATGAAGTTATCCGGCGATTGGGCTGCCCCGGTAACTCCCCAATAGCCAATATCTTCCAGCTCGAGTCTTTTGATTTCTGAGAGTGTGTTGTCTAGAAATACAATGGTTTGATAATCTGTAAAAAACAACATTAGTTTTTGAGGGTTGGACACATCCATGTCCTTGAGTTCACCAAGTCCATAAAATGAATAGCTAAATAATTTGTTCAGCTTTTTATCATACCTGGAAAGGGTTTTCTCTTTATCCAATACATACATGTTTCCAAAATCATCAGTACGTATCATCTCAAATTCACCAATCATAAGCAGTTCATTTTGATCTGCATCCTGTCCAATTAACTGAACGGCTGAAATGATGATTAGCAATGAATAAAGGAAAGCTTTTTGCATCCAGTCTCGTGATTTCATGGTATCAAGATTAATGCAAATCATAGCTTAGAAGTTCCATTTGTTGATTTTCTAGTTTGGCATAACTGTAATGATGAAGCCAATCACCTGTGTTGATGTATCTTGATTTGTTGTTGCTTAATAATTGATCTATTGGCAGGTGGCGGTGACCAAATATGAAATAATCATAGTAGGATTTTTGAAGGCACCTTTCAGCGTATTGTATCAACCATTCTTCCTCTGGTCCTTTGAACGGTATCACTTCAAGTTCTTTTTCTCTGGATTTTCTACTCATCCATTTCATAAAACCTATACCTGTGTTGGGATGTAATCTGGCAAACAGCCATTGATTAAGTGGAGATGAGAAAACTTTTTTGATCAATTTATATGCTTTGTCTCCTGGACCCAGACCATCGCCATGTCCAATTTTGAATTTGAGCCCATTCAATTCTAAATCCAATGGTTTGGTGTATACTTTCGCTCCAATTTCTTCCTCGAGATAGCCAAACATCCACATGTCGTGATTGCCGGTAAATATATGGACAGGAATCCCCTGATCTGTAAATCGGGTCAGTGCGGCAAGGAACCTGGTATAGCCTTTGGGGATTACATTTTTGTATTCATACCAATAGTCAAAGGTGTCACCCAGTAAATACAGAGCATCAGAGTCCTGAATTATGGAATCTAACCAATTGATTATGTGGGATTCCCTTTCCCTATTCTCTATGTTGGTTTTGAGTCCAAGGTGGAAATCAGAGGCAAAGTATATGGCCATAATTATCCTACAAAACGTTCATCTGCTTCCATCACAGTTCCGCAATTGGAGCATGTTCTTAAATCTTCAGATGTGTAAAAGTTTTTGAATCTTGGGAGAAAGTCTTTTTCGATATTGGTTAGATCGAAATATGATTCGTGTAGTTTGTTATTGCAGTTGTCGCAGAACCAGAGCAAACCATCTTTTTCTTCGCGTACACGTTTGAGCTCAACGACCAAGCCAATTGATCCTTCAGATCTCATAGGGGAGTGGGGTACTTTAGCTGGCAGCAGAAACATTTCTCCTTCTTTAATCGGAATATCAACAGCTTCACCATCCTCCTGAATTCTAACGACTATGTCGCCTTCAATCTGATAGAATAATTCTTCAGTCTCATTATAGTGGTAATCTTTTCTGGCATTGGGCCCGGCAACTATCATTACTATATAGTCTCCAGCATCTTTATATAAATTACGATTACCAACCGGTGGCTTTAATTCTTCACGATGTTCATCAATCCACTTTTGAAGGTTGAAGGGTCTTCTAATTGCCATTGTTAATTCTTTTGCAATCAATTTATAGCTTTTTTGGAAAAAAAGCGGTTATGCATCAGCCATTATCAATAAAAGAATGGGTTGTCTCACTTTTGAGCAACCCATTACAAATGCTGATCAATTCCTATCTTGACTTATCTTAGATTGAAATATCTGACTTTACTATTTTGACGAAGGATCGACCAAAAAGTAAAAGGCAATTGACCTCTTTAAAAGATTTTTAACTAAAAGGTGAAAGAAATACTAAGCCTTATGGACTTTTGTATAGCTGTAGAGGTGTCCGTATCGGTTTTTAATGATCAGACCAGCAAGCAAACCATAAACAAAACCGCCAATGTGGGCCCACCAAGCGATGCCAGTACCTTCGGTAGCGCCTATACCTGATAACAACTGTTGTGCAAACCAGAACCCCAGGAATATAACAGCGGGCAGTTCAAATTTTGAGAAGAAAAGAATGAAAATGAGTTTGATCCTGGATTTTGGAAACATAACCAGATATGTTCCCATTACAGCAGAAATAGCACCGCTCGCGCCTACCGCTGGAATAGCTGAGTGCACATTGGACAGAACATGTATGCCAGAAGCAAATAAACCACCAACAAGATAAAAGACAAGGAATGCTGTGCTTCCTATTATCGCTTCAATGTTGTCAGCAAATATCCATAAGAAGAGCATATTGCCGATAATATGCATCCATCCGCCATGAAGAAACATGGACGTTACCAAGGTAAACAGGTCCTCTCCATTGCTGATTTCAACAGGTACTGCACCATAGACATGTAGGAAATTGTCAATGGAAGCTCCTAATGAGAGTTCATACATGAATATTATTACATTCAGCAGGATAAAGCTATAGCTTACCAATGGTTTATGTCCACCGACTATGTTGTCATCGCCTATTGGGAAAATCATTGCGTATATTTTTTAATGGTGTTCCTTCCCAATTGATTGAGATGAACTTCATCTGGACCATCTGCTATTCGAAGAGCTCTTGCATAGGTCCACATTTCTGCTAAAGGTGTATCCTCACAAACACCCATGCCTCCATGAAACTGAATCGCTTTGTCTATAAGATCACAAGCCAATTGCGGTATGACAACCTTGATCATGGCAATGATATCTCTGGCATCCTTTGATCCTTTTTTATCAATCTGATCCGCAGCAGAAAGACATAGCAATCGGGCCTGCTCAAGACGGCTTCTAAAAGTGGCAATAGATTCTCTGCTGCTGGAAAACGCAGCGATTTTTTTGCCAAATGCAACTCTGTTTTCCGACCTTATACACATCATCTCAAGTGCACGTTGAGCACATCCGATTAATCTCATGCAATGATGAATTCTACCTGGCCCTAAGCGGCCTTGTGCTATTTCAAAACCGGCACCTTCCCCAAGAATTAAATTTTCTTCTGGTACTTCTACATTATTAAGTTCAATTTCAGCGTGACCAAATGGAGATTCATTGTATCCATAAACAGAAAGATGTCTTTTGATATTTACACCTTCACTATCTGTCGGAACAATAATCATACTTTGCTGTCGATAAGAATCTGCATTGGGGTCTGTTTTACCCATGACAATGTAGAAACTGTTATCCGGATGAAGCGCACCAGTGGACCACCATTTAAGACCATTGACGATGTATCCATTATCGGACTTAACAATGCTTGTTGATATATTTCGGGCATCTGATGATGCTACCTCTGGTTCAGTCATTAGAAAACTGGATCGTATATCCCCATTAAGTAAGGGCTTAAGCCATTTGCTTTTCTGATAATCTGATCCATATTTGGCAAGTACTTCCATATTTCCAGTGTCTGGAGCAGAACAATTGAAAACCTGAGATGACCACAATACGCGACCCATAATTTCTGCTAATGGGGCATATTCAAGGTTGCTTAATCCTGGTGAGAATTCACCATAACTGGGCGGAAGAAACAGGTTCCACAATCCGGCGTTTTTAGCGGCTTCCTTTAACGTCGGCATTTCAGGAAATTCCTGCCACGGATTAGATTTTGTAAAATCCCGATACTTTGATTCATGAGGATAAATGTATGCTTCAAAAAATGCCAAGAGGCGTTCTCTGTACTGAAGTGTTTTATCGCTGAAATCAAAGTTCATGATATACTGAGATGAAAGATGCTTTGTGAAAATAAGCTTTTTTAGATGAGATATCCGCCATCAGCATTTATTACTGAGCCAGTACAATAGGATCCTCCAGTTGCAAGCATCAGAGCAATCTGTGCAATTTCATCAGGCATACCCATTCTTTGGAGAGGTAATTGTCCTACAAATCCTTCCAGGAACTTTTCATTTTCCCATATGGCTTTACTGAATTTTGTCTTGATCAGACCAGGGCAAATCGCGTTGCTGATGACATTGTATTTTCCCCACTCTCTTGCCTGTGATTTAGTAAGCATAATAAGTGCGGATTTACTAATACTGTATACAGACAGCCCCGGTGTGGGACGGAGACCTTCTACCGAAGCTATATTGATAATGCCACCACCTGTTTCATTTTCCTTCAAGTAAGGCAAACAGAGGTTTGATAACAGCATACAAGATTTGATATTGACATTCATAATCTTGTCAAACAGTTCAGAAGAGTATTGCTCTAAAGGTCCAAAGAAAGGGTTGGTAGCTGCATTGTTGACAAGCAGATCTATTCTTCCATATTTATCGATAGTAAAATCAACAAGATTTTTGAGATCCTCTTCTTTTCCAACATGGCAAGCTGTAGCAGAGGTGCTTAAGCCCTTGGTATTAAGTGCATCGGAAACCTCCTTAACCGCCTCTTGCTTCCTACTGCTAAGAACAACATGGGCTCCGGATTCAGCAAAAGACTCAGCAATAGCTGCGCCTATTCCTTTAGAGGCGCCAGTAATTATTGCAACCTTACCATTAAGTGCATTGCTTTTCATAAGCTAGGGAGTTACAGTCTTTCAAATATGCCGGCTATGCCTTGACCTCCTCCTACACAGGCGGTTACCATTCCATACTTCTGATTTCTTCTTTTCATCTCATTCAGAAGTTGGATGCTTAGTTTTGCACCTGTACAACCCAATGGGTGGCCGAGTGCAATTGCCCCACCATTTACATTTACGGTATCCGGATCTAGTCCAGCCTCTTTAATAACTGCAAGTGCTTGCGTAGCGAAAGCTTCGTTTAGCTCTGTCTGTTCTATGTCTTTCAATTGCAGCCCTGCTTGTTTGAGTGCTTTTGGAATAGCCACACAAGGACCAATTCCCATATACAATGGATCTACTCCTCCGACAGCGCAAGCTGCAAGACGCGCCACAGGCTGAAGATTGAGTTGCTTTACCATCTCTTCACTTGCGACGAGAGTGAAAGCTGCTCCATCTGAAGTTTGGGATGCATTACCTGCAGTGACAACGCCTCCTTTCTTAAATGCGGGGCGCAATCTTGCAAGACCTTCGATGGAAGTATCTCTTCTGACACCCTCATCTGTATCCACCACATGTGAACTGGCGACGCGTTGTCCATTGACCACATTTACATCTTCCACAGTTATTGAAACAATTTCATCTTTGAACAAACCGGAATCAATCGCATTGGCTGCATTTTGATGAGACCTTAAAGAAAAGGCATCTGCTTGCTCCCTACTTATTTCGTATTTGCTTGCAACCGCTTCAGCAGTTGCGCCCATGCTGACATGATAATTGATGTTTTCCATATTTGCTTTATAACTTGGAGCCAGTTTATAGCCAGTCATAGGAATCATACTCATACTTTCAGTTCCCCCTGCTATATACAGATGTCCGAAGCCTGCATTTATTTTGGCAACAGCCATAGATATCGCTTCAAGTCCAGATGCACAGTATCTGTTAATAGTGATGCCTGGCACTTCTTTACCAAGAGCTCTTGCCGAAATCAGTCTTCCTACCTGAAGGCCTTGTTCTCCTTCTGGGTTAGCACAGCCTACAATGACATCGTCAATAGTCTTGGGATCTAATCCGGGCACATTGGACATCAGATGTTTTATCACATCAACAGCCAGATCATCAGATCTGTAATTCTTAAAACCTCCTTTCTTAGCTTTTGCGACTGCTGATCTATATCCGGTAATTATGTATGCGTTCATATTATATTTTTGAAGGTTCTTAATTGCGTAATGGTTTGTTATTCATAAGCATATATTGAATACGATCAAGCGTTTTTTGGTTACCCAATAAACTCAAGAAAGCTTCTCGCTCTATATCTAAAAGATATTGTTCACTCACACGTTGAGCACTTGTTAAATCTCCACCACATATGACGTATGCTACTTTTCTTGCTATCTCAACATCATAGTCACTCATGTAATTGCCCAATCTAAACTCATTGATAGCAGTGTATAGTGCTGACAGGCCAGTTCTTCCAAGAACAAGAATGTCATCTCTATTATTACCAGCTACATAATTATTGGCCAGTTCCAGTACTTTGCTTTTTGCGACAGCGATGTTATTTGAAGATTTTAAGCAAACTTCATCCTTGGTGTTGAGTAAAAGATTATAATCAAATGCTTCATATGCTGAAGTGGCAACCGATGCGGTTGCAATAGGTTTGAAATGTTCAATTAATGTAGGAATCTGAACATCTCCTTCAAAATAGCTATCTGATGCTCGAACAGCCATTTCTTTTGTTCCGCCGCCTCCCGGTAACAAGCCAACACCAACTTCAACCAGTCCAATATAAGATTCTGCTGCATAGATACCGGCGTCACAATGCATGGAGATTTCACATCCACCACCAAAAACGTAACCTTGAGTAGCGACGACCACAGGAACCTTAGATGTTCTTAGATACATTGTGAGTTGCTGGAAGTCATCGACCATTTTATCCAGGGTCTTAAAGTCCTTTTGCATGGCAATCATCCCTACGTTCATAAGGTTGGCACCTACTGTGAAGTTCTTGGCATTGTTACCAATAACAACACCATTCCAGCCTTCGTCAACCGCTTTGTTAATGGCTTCATACATGGCACTTCCTATACCTTCACCTATGGCATTGCTCTTGGACCTGAATTCGATACACATAACACCATCACCAATATCATGTACAGTACACTCACTATTTTGTATGACAGGTGAATTGTCACGATAGGCATCCAGGATGATACTTTTTTCAGATCCAGGAATATCAGCATACGACTTACTTTCCAGATCAAAATATTGTTTTTTCCCATCCTGCATTCTGTAGAATGAAGAAGCTCCTGAGCTTTTCATTTCCGTTACCCAATCGGCTAGCGTTTCATTACATTCATTGATTATTTGTATGCCTTTTTCAAGACCTATTTGGTCCCAGTATTCAAATGGCCCATATCCCCACATATAACCTGCTCGCATAGCGTTATCAACACTATGAATGTCATCAGAAATTTCTGGTAATCTGTTTGCTGCATAAGCAAGCAGTGCTGCAAAGTATTCTTTCAGGAACTGATTTTCTTTATCCTCACCATCAATGAGGGTATTGATACGCTTGCTGAAGATGTCAATTTTCTTTGCTGCTCCTATCGCTTGTGATCTTGGTTTGAATGAAGGTTCATACTGGAGCGTTTCAAGATTGAGTGCATTGATGATGGTCTTACCTTGGTCATCCTTGTTCTTTGTTTTTTCATAAAAGCCTTTTCCAGACTTTCTGCCCAGGAATTTATTGGAAACCAAGAACTCAATGTATGGAGGTGTTTTGGGTCCTCCTAAACTGTCGATGAATTCATCACCTGACACATTGGCCATTACAAATTGACTGACCTTTTCTCCCGTATCTATACCAACGAGATCTTGAAGTCTGAAAGTAGCTGTATTCGGCCTGTTGATGAGTGTTCCAGTTAATGCGTCAACTTCTTCGATGCGCATGTTATATTTATCAGTAAGCTGAAACATCTTGATACCGGACATAACACCAATTCTATTGGCGATGAATGCCGGTGTATCCTTACATAGCACTGTGTCCTTCCCAAGGTATACATCACCAAACTCCATAAAAAAGTCGGTTACTTCCTGACTTGTGCCCTTATGTGGAATGATTTCAAGAAGCGGCATATACCTGGCGGGGTTGAAAAAATGGGTTCCGACAAAGTGTTTCTGAAAGTCTGCGGATCTGTCTTCTGCCAATAATTGAATTGGAATACTCGAAGTATTGGAACTTATAAGGGCCCCTTCCTTTCTATACTGTTCGACTTTCTCGAATAGCTGCTTTTTAATGTCCAGATTTTCAACGATGACCTCTATTATCCAGTCCGCATCCTTTATTTTTTCCAGATCATCATCAAAGTTTCCCGTGCTGATGCGTGATGCAAAAGATTTGTTATAAAGAGGTGCAGGTTTCGATTTAACCGCATTTTTTAATGCTGTGTTAACGATCCCATTTCTTTTCACAGGATTGTCTTTATCCTTTTCTTCCAAATCAAATGGAACGATATCCAGCAACAGGACATCCATGCCAACATTGGCAAGGTGGCAGGCAATTCCTGAGCCCATAACACCAGATCCCAATACAGCAACTTTTTTTATTCTATAAGTCATCATCAAAAATTTATGAATTCTGAAAGTCTCATTTTAACTTAAGTAATTGATTTTGGGAAATTAAAAATTTAACTTCGAGTAAAGAAACAAACAAGAGCTTTTCTAAGTTTAAATTTTTCTTCATTAACACTAAAAATACTGTTATGGCTACATATATGAGCATGGATAATCTCAGATTCATCCTACACGATGTATTGAAAGTTTCTGATTTGTGTCAATTTGATAGGTTCAAAGATTATGATAAGGAAAGCTTTGATTTGCTCATTGGTTCTACAAAGGCATTTGCAGATAAGGTGATGTATCCTGCATTCAAGCCAATGGATGAAAAACCAGCGGTATACGAAGATGGAAAGATTAAGGTTCTTCCGGTAGTAGGGGAAATGATGCGATTTGCCGGAGAAAATGGATTTATAGGTGCTGTATTTGACTATGATCATGGTGGCATGCAGCTTCCCAATGTTATGAATTCGGCGCTGGCGCATATTGGCGAATGTGCCAATAACAGTCTTACTGGCTACACAGGATTGACTGGTGGGGCAGCCCATTTGATAGTTTCTTTTGGAGAGCAAAAACTTATAGATACCTATGTTCCAAAGATGATGGAAGGTAAGTGGGGTGGTACTATGTGCCTCACCGAGCCCCAAGCCGGAAGTTCACTGTCTGATATCACAAGTGAAGCCATTCCAAATGATGATGGTTCTTATAGTCTGAAGGGGCAAAAGATTTTTATTTCTGGGGGGGATCATGAGTATTGTGAAAACTTTGTTCACCTGGTCCTGGCGCGCATTAAAGGTGCGCCTCAGGGTACAAAAGGTATTTCTCTATTTGTGGTTCCTAAACATAGACCAGGATCAAATGGAGAATTGGAAAGCAACGATGTAATCACAGCAAGTGATTTTCAGAAAATGGGACAGAGAGGATATTGCACCACCCATCTAGTATTTGGGGAGAATGATAATTGCAAAGCCTGGTTATGTGGACCAGAAAATGAAGGACTTAAGTGCATGTTCCAGATGATGAATGGCGCTCGAATTGATGTAGGGCTCACCGCCGCGTCAACGGCGACTGCTGCATATTATGCGTCTCTTCAATATGCCAAGGAAAGACCTCAGGGAAGACGCATTTTGTCTGGCGGTAAAAAGAATACGAATGCTGAGCAAAGCTTGATTATAGATCATCCGGATGTTCGCCGTATGTTACTTAGTCAAAGGGCTGTTACTGAAGGAGCTATCGGTTTGTTGTTGCGCGCAAGTTATTATCAAGACCTTTCTGAAAATGCAGAGAGTCCTGAAGAGCGCGAAAAATACCACAACCTTCTGGAGCTGTTGACACCAATTGCCAAAACCTATCCATCTGAAATGGGCCAGACCAGCGTTTCAAATGGAATCCAAGTACTTGGCGGTTATGGATATTGTACTGATTTCCCATTAGAGCAATATTACAGGGATATAAGAATTATGGCCATATATGAGGGAACTACAGGAATTCAGTCTCTTGACTTACTCGGTAGGAAAATCGTGATGAAGAATGGAGCAGCGATGAAATTGCTTACAAAGGAAATCATTGATACAATTCGAGAAGCAGAAAATTTTGATGAGCTTAAGCCTTATGCTCAAGAGTTGAAACTGGCTTCTAAAAAACTGGAAGAAACTTTAATGTTCTTATTGCAATTCGCCATGTCAGGTCAGCATGAAAGATATATCTCTGATGCAACGGTATTCATGAACCTTATGTCAACAGTTGTTATTGCATGGCAATGGTTACAACAGGCTGTAGTTGCAAAGCAATGCTTGTTGACATCAAATGGAAGCTGTCCTAAGGATTTTTATGAGAATAAAATTCACACGATGAAGTTCTTCTTCAAATATGAATTAACAAAGATTGAAGGTTATTCGAAAACTTTGATGCATCCAGATGTATTAACTATAGTAGAAGACAACCAAGCCGTTTTGGCAAATAATTAAATATCAACAAAATGAATTTAGACGCAGTATTAGAACAATTTAATAATCAGGCAGGAAACACAAGTCCCATTGGAGGTACTATCAAGTTTATGTTAGATGGTCAGGCTATTTATATTGATGGATCCGGAGACAGCAATGTCGTGAGTGCAGAGGATAAAGATGCCGATTGTACAATCAGTACAAGTGTTGAAACACTACAGAAATTACAAGCGGGAGAACTGAATCCAATGATGGCAGTGATGGGAGGTAAGATCAAGATATCTGGTGATATGGGACTTGCCATGAAACTTCAGAATCTAATAGGCTAAGATAAAAGGGCGGCCGCGGCCGCCCTTTCTTTATTAAAATCCTCCAGTAGTACTTCTGTATATTTTTCCATCTTCTGTAGCGTACACACCGTTTAATCTGTTTCTCATATCTAGACAGCTTACAGCGCCATCTTCAGACTGACGATACCAGTCAATACCTCTATTTGTAGATACTCTGATGCTGTTTTCGATACCGCTTCCCAGTCCCATCAGTGCCCAACCATAGTTCTTATCCACTATTTCAAAATCGATGATACCGAACACGATGAAAGTATATTGCATTTGCCAGGTATTGCCACCGTCTTCAGTGACCATCATTGTATTTGAAAAGAGATCTCCAGACACCCAAGCCAATTCGTCATTATAGAATTCGATGGTTGTAAATTCACCTTCCTGCAAACTGCCAAGATTTACCTTGCTCCAGTTTCTGCCATTGTCAAAACTTTCAAATATAATTGCTTCATAATCCACCGTTTCATCTGTACCTACAATGAATCCGGTTCCATTAGACTTGATATGGAAATCATTAAACCATTCAAAATTACCTGAAGGTAGCCCAGAAGCATTCGCGAAGCTGCTGCCACCATTGAATGAATACTTGAATTCAGAGTTGTAGCCTCCTTCATCCTGTGTTAGAATCCAGATGCTGTTATTATTGGCCTGGATGGCGACGATTTTCCTGTTATTTGAAACTTGATGAATTGTTGTCCACTGTGAGCCATTTGAACTTCTCAAGATGGTTTCGTTATCGCCGGCTGCATATATGCCATTATTTGAAATGGCAAGATCATATAGATCAACGGAAACAGGCACAGAAGCTGCAGACCAAGTGGAACCACCATCATTTGAAAACATTATCCGTCCAGAGTTACCTGCAGCGACTACTCTATTATCATCTATATACTCAATTGCATTGAAGCTCATATTGCTATTATCATAGACAACATTCCAGCCATTGGAACCTTCGGGATACTGAGGTGTAAAAGTCTTACTGTAATCCTCTCCAACAACAATACCATAGAAAGCTCCTGTCATAATTTCGATGTCCCAAAGTTTTCTGTTGGCAATCTTCTCGTTGGTCCATGTTACACCACCATCCCTAGTGGTGAATAATCGGCCTGTTGCAGATGTGGCGTAACCGGAAGTCCTTGTTACAAATTGCACTGACAATATATCGTGTCCTGACAGACCGTTCATACTGGTCCAACTCGATCCTCCATTCTCTGTCATTAAAAGCGTTCCATCTTCTCCTACGGCCCATCCAAATAAGTCATTAAGGAAAGAGACATCATGTAAGGTGCTGGTGGTATTGCTGTTTTGTTCAGCCCAATTTACACCTCCGTCCGTGGTTTTGAATATTTTACCCACAGTACCCACGGCCCATCCGATTTTGTCATCAATAAAATCTACACTGTAGAGATCCTGAATGATATTTGTATTGGTTTTATCCCATCTGTTTCCGCCATCATTGGTATACCAGATATTGCCTACGGTACCCACCATACATCCAAAGTTGCTGCCTACGAATTCGATCTCATAGAGATCATTACCTGAAGTATTGAGTTGTATCTGTTGCCAGTTTTGTCCAGCATTTTCAGTCTTCAGTATTGCACCGTTATTACCACATGCCCATATCGTGTTTCCATCAATGAAGTCAACACCTAATAGTGTCTGTGTAAGATTAGAATTTTGTGCTACCCAGTCAAAGGTTTCAGTTATCTCATTGTAACTATCGGCAAAGTATATATCACCATTTCGACCAACCATACAGGCGAGAACATTATCTCTTATCTCATCATAGCCAATGCTTACATCCCACCAAACTCTATCTGCCATAGTCGTATCTACGCCGTGGGTGTCTATCTCAACTTCAATGATTAAGTCTCCAATATCCCTCATGCCACCAGGACTACAAGATGGATTGGCAAACTCTATTTGACTTTGACCCAGCACAATTCCAGACAATGATGAAACCGTTTGAGCAAATACTTTTATCGAAGCATCTGATTTGATCGACATATCAAATCGGCCATTGTCTTCAGAATAAGTTCTGTTGCCGCCTGAAAAATCCAAGCCCTGTGCTTTTACCAATGCATTGGATAAAGGTGTTCCGTTTTGATCAACGACCCGGCCTTTTATGGTGCAGCTTTCATCTATGTATAAGAAATCGGCATTCCAATTTGAAAAATGGGAGACGCTGCCCACATATTTTCCATCAACGATACTGGCGGAACCTTCTTCCTGCCAGATACCAGCCTCTTCGTCAAAGTAGAAGAGGGGAATTGGATCAGGAGCATTATTTAGAAGTTCCTGTGGAATTGGAATCTGTATGTCCGCAATGGTACCATCTGCAAGATCTAACTCTTGACCGGCGGCACTTAATTCTACGTTTATGAATCCAAAAGATTCTAGGACGCCTTCTTCACCTGTGGCTGACATGCCGGTAAAATCTCCAGGAAATGCGTCGAAGAAGTTGTCAGCAACAGGACTGAAGTATTTTGCATTCATAGTGTAATCACCTGTATAGGCCTGACCGTTTTGATCTTTAAGCCCATTAGCTGGAATGGATACAACAGCATTGTTAAATGATACTTCCTGGTCTTCAGAACTTGAGAGGCTTACAGATACATCAATTTCAAATAGTGATGCTGTGACCACAGTTTGTTTTTCCCTAAAGACATTGACCTTCCTGAAATTGCTTACGTAATTATCCTTCTCAAACTGTACAACATAGTTGTCTGGACTTAATCCGGTTAATTCGAAAATGCCACTTTCATCAGTATAAGCTACAGCACCATTAGCACTTACCTTTACATTGAATAGTGGACTGCCGCTTTCAGATGTCACTACACCTACCAGTTCTCCACCATTCGGGTCGGTCACGTCATCTGTATCGCATGATTCACATGAAACAAATACGCTTGTTATTGCCAGCGTAAGAGCAAGTAGTTTAAATAATTTTCTCATATCTAATTCAATTGATTATACTTAAAAATTATGCAGCTAACCAATCAAAAAGAATGAGTTTACTCAGAATAGAAATTGATTGTAATCAATAAAAATATTATTAAAGCAGAGTAACTTTAAGGAGGAGTATATCATAAGATTAGGTGATGTAATTATTACTCAATAAGACACCACCTAATCCGTTTTTTAATCAATCTCTGCCAAGCCACCACCCGACTACACCACCGGTGATGCCCATGGAAACGATGACGCCTAATACATCGATAATAGCCCCTGTTGGTGTCACGATATGCGTTGTCCCCAACTGAATCATATTGCCGGTCATGCTGAAGAGGAACCCTATAACTGCGCCAGCCTTCATACCAGTAGAGAAAGTACTGATCGAGGCCCATCGGCCATAGATTATAGCTAAGAGCAATCCGATACAAAGATGACCAATGATCATAGGTATCCAAAGCATCTCTTCATCAGAGCGCATTACGCCGGTTGCACTACCCATATGGGATTCCATAATTCCGGAGAGGGCAATACCCCAGATGAGCCAGCCAAGTAAAAAGGCTACTACAGCACCTACCAGTGCAGAGATAAGAATTTTGTTGGTGTTCATAGTGTTGTGTTTAGTTTTGAATAATTCTTAAATTAACAAATAGAGTTTAAACTTGGAGTTAAGCATTAATTGATCAGAACACAATCCATTATATCCTCTAATCCCTAAGTGTAATGTTTGTGATGCCTGTATTATCCATATTTGTTTTATAGAACAAAAGGAATGACATGACCAAGGTATTAATAGTTGAAGATGAGCCGATGATCGCGAAGGAGATTGCATTTAATCTTCAGGATCACGGTTATGAAATTGCTGGTATTGCTCATAGCTATGAAAAAGCCTTGATGATACTTCATTCCCGTACAATTGATATTGCGCTGTTGGATATTGCCATTAAAGGGACACGTAATGGCATTGAATTGGGTGAATTGCTTCGGGCGAAATTCAAGATTCCATTTGTAATATTGAGTTCTTATTGTGATGATGAAACAGTAACTGAAGCTTCAGCTGCTGGAGCGGAAGGATATATTGTAAAGCCTTTTAAAAAGAGAGATTTGCGACCTGCTATAGAGATTGCATTAAGCAAGTCAAATTCAAGACGGAAGCGAATCCCAACACGAGATGAAATCAATAAGGATAAGCTTGACAAAATTACGAAGACTGAATATGCCATCATTCAACTGATATGTGAGGGTAAGGTAAACTCTGCCATAGGAGAAGAGATGAACATATCAATCAATACAGTGAAAAAGCATACCAATAATATCTACCGTAAATTAGATGTAAATCGCAAACCCAACTTAATAGCCTATCTGCAAGAGTTGATGAAAGGACTATAGATATTTTCCTTCATTGAACACAAACTGAATTGAAGCGCCTTTGGTGTTGTCTATAGTTATGTTTGCTTCGAGTTTCTCAGCAAATGATTTAATGATTTCAACCCCAAGTGATTCTGATGTATCTGGAAGGGTTTCAAAAGGAAATCCGATGCCGTCATCGGAATACTGTAATACTATATCACCATTACGTTTTAGTACATCTACTGTTATAAGCCCTTCGGGCTTATTGACAAATGCATGCTTGAGAGAATTGGTGATCAGTTCATTGAGTATTAAACCCAATGGTATGATTGTTTCAATATCGAGTATAATTTCTTCGATGTTGGTTTTAAATTCTACCGGTGTAGGATTTTCCTGATAAGAGTCTTGAATATCCTCAATCAGATCGTTGAAGTAAAGTTTAATACTGAGAGCATTTAGATCCTGGTTGTTGAATAGTTTCTGATGTAGCAATGCCATAGCCTGAACACGTGAGCGGGCAGTTTTGATAGCAGATGCCGATTGGTTCTCAGGATCAAATCGTGATTGAAGGCTTAATAGAGAGGAAATTACCTGTAGGTTATTCTTAACGCGATGATGAATTTCTTTTAACAGCATTTTGTTGGTTTCCAATGCTGAGTTGATGACTTCGTTTTTGGATTCCAGGGTTATCGCTGCTCTATTCTTATTTCTATATAGGGTATATAATAATCCAATTATGAAGCCAAGACCGATAAGAATTGTGATAAGGTAGATGCGTACTTTTTTCTGAGCTTCAATGTTTTGTTCTTTTAACCTGTTTTGTTCTTCAAGCAGGCTGACTTCTTCTTCGATTTCTTCTTTTTCAAATTTAATGTCTAACTGTTTGATTTGATTTATAACATCATCCGAGTTTAACCTGTAATATAAGCTATCATATAATTGTCTGTATTGAAGGGCATTTTTATAATCTTCAGTCTTTTCATAGTAATCTGAGATAGCCTTATATGAGCTCATTAATTTGCTATCACGCTTACTCTTTTTTGCGTTATCAATAAGTGATGGTATAATTGACTTGGCTTCATTGAACCGTTTTGTTTCATTAAAAAACAGGAGACGATTGAGTTCAATGTCAGCAAGTAACTTGTGGTTGTTATATAACTTTCCATTATGGTATGCAGAATCCAGGTATAGTTCCGCTCTTGCATAGTCCTTATCTTTTCTTGCCAGAACAGCAATGGATATGTAACCATGTATTCTAATTCTATAAGAACTTGACCTTGTCCAGACTTCGTTGACTTTATCAAAATAGATTCTAGCAAGGCTATCTTGATTTGTCTGGGTATAGCACCTAGCAAGATTGGTCATTAGGGTAGGTCGCCAACTTGAGTTTTGGGTATCTTTATGATTTAGGAAAAACTCAAGAGTATTTATAGCCGAGTTATAATCTCCAATCTGCATATATGCAATGGCCAGACGATTAAACAAATCAGGAGATAAAGGTAAATCAGAATCTGTCTTTCTTATCTTTTGAGCAGTTAGCAGCGCATCAATAGCTTTTACGTAATTGCCTTTGGATCTTTCTAGGTAGCCTTTTTTTACCAAGGTAGAGGCATGCCATCTTACATTTTGAACCCTACGCCAATATTCTATTCCTTGATTGATATGTTTTTCGGCATTTTCATAATCGCCATTATTTATGAAAGAAAGTGACATACTGCATAGGACCATGTGATAAAGCGAGTCATGTCCTATTTCTTCGAAGATCTTTATTGCTTTCCAATTATAAGACAGGGCTAGTGAGTCTATGTGACGTGCACTTTTTTTCCCCAATTCATAGTACAATTCGCCGATGGCCAATGGTTCCTGTAGCGAATCCAGTTGACTTTCTTTATCCAAACAGTATTGGTAGAACTCTTCTGAAACGCGGCCCTCGTATGATTTAATAATCTGAGCAAAGCTATCTGAAGAGGCAATTAGTATTATCACAATAACCATGATAATACAACTGCATCTATGCTTAATTATATGTAGCAATGATAGACTCAAGATCGAATATTAACATGCAAGTATGATGAAATCTACATGTATTTCATTTTGCAAACAAAAAAACCGAGGCTTATTAGTGAAAAAATAATACTTAAGTGGTACGTCAAAAATGCTTCTTAGGCAAACTAATACTTTAGGGTAATGTCTAAATCTTGATGTGATTCCAAATTTGATCAAACACTTTAAAAATCAAAAAAAGGAACATCATGAAAAATTATTTTAAAGAATATGTGATGGCATTTTGTGCAGTAGCAATATTGACCTTTGTGCCTTTTATGTCACAGGCCCAGATAGGTGTCAATACCGATGATGCCATTAAGATTGGCAATACAACAACGAATTCCGATGGTACAATAAGATTTACAGGTACCGATTTTGAAGGTTACTTCAACGCGATGTGGCACTCACTCACCGGTGCAGGTGGAGGTGCCAGTGTATGGAATACATCTGGTTCTGATATCTATTTCAATACCGGTGATGTAGGAATCGGCGTGATGATGCCAGATGAGCAGTTGCATGTCGGGGGAACAACAAAGATTGAATTGAATTCAACCACTGGAACACCACACTTACTTCTTGTTGAAGATGACTTTTCAGCTGGAGGTTCAACAAGGGTAGAGTTCAATCATTCTGACAATCCAACAGACTATTTTGAGTTAAGATCATTTGTGACTTCTAATCCAGCAGTAGATCAACTGATAGGTTGGTACTATAATGGTAATGAACGTGTTATTTATAATGAATCTGAGAGTGGGCTAGGAATAGGAACAGGCTTACCTTCTGCTGCTCTGGATGTTATTGGCGACGGTGAGTTCACCCACAACTCAAGCGGATCAGACCCAACCCTAGAATTGTGGGAAACACAGGATGATGATTTTGCAAGACTTTTCTTTCGAAATGCAGCTAACCCAGCCAACCGTTGGGCAATATCAGCAAGAACAGGTACAACATTTGATCATATACTCGGATGGTATTATGATGGAAGTCCGCGTGTGATTTACAATGAAGACCTGGATGGTTTTGGAATTGGTACTTCATCTCCATCTGAAAAACTTGAAGTTGCAATAGGTGGAGGTATAGCTGATGGTATTCGAATTGACGGCGATGGAACAGGTGATGCCAGGTTAAGTATAAACAATGACAATGGCAACCATTATCTCTTTGATGATGCTGATGATAGCAATAACCTCAAAATTGAAAGTGCCAATGGATTTGCAATTAATACCAATGGCCCTACTAAGAGAGTTGATATCAGGTCGAATGGGGAAGTAGGAATCAATACAGATGCCAATGCCAATTACCGTCTATTTGTAGATTCCAATAATGACATCATTAATATATTCAGTAGAGCAGATGGTACAGGAAACCGCGAAGCCATTTATGGTTCTGCAATTAGTGCAGGGGCGCAATTGAAGCGCGGTGTCAGAGGTAATATTGCTGGTACTGGAGGAACAGGAACTTCTCAAGGTGTATATGGATCAGCATCTACAACACCATCCAACTTTTGGGCTGTTTATGCTCAAGGAGATCTTTGGTATACTGGATCACTTAAGGCGCCATCTGATCAAAGGCTAAAAAAGAACATTGCTGATCTTGAACCTGTCCTTGACAGACTTATGCAGATTGAAACTGTAACTTATGAATTTGACAGAGAGAGGTATCCTTATGCCAATCTTGCCAATGGACCTCAGATTGGATTTATTGCTCAAAATATTGGCGAGCACTTCCCAACACTTGTTGAGGAGGAGAAGCACATGATTGAAACATCATTTGATATCGAGAGTGGTGAAGCAACTTACGAGGAAGTAAACATTTTGGGAATGAGCCAAATAGAAATGATTCCAGTATTGACAAAGGCCATTCAGGAACAACAGGAATTGATTAATTATTTACTTGAGGAAATTGAAACACTTAAAGAGGATAGATAATTGATAAAATTAGTAAGAGTGGGAGGCTTCGGCTTCCCACTATTTTAGTCATATTAAAACAACTGTCATGTATAAATTTCAAAATATAGATTTGACACAGCGTGAAGAGCAGATTCTGGAGTGTATTTCTCATGGAATGACAGTGAAGGAGATAGCTTCATGTCTCTATCTTTCTCCTCATACAGTAATAACTTATCGCAGGAACCTGTTGAGAAAACTTGACGCACCCAATGGTGCAGGCTTGGTTCGAAAGGCATTTGAATATGGCTTTTTATATCTAAAAGCAGTTGCCTCTTGATCATTTAATTTGTTACGATTCATTTCAATATCAAGTTACCTTTACCTTTATTCAATTGGTTTTAACGTGTTATAAGTATGGCATACTTTACATATGATATTAAATGTCGTCTTCATCCCTAAAAACACCTGTTCCAGTCAATAAAATAAGGCCTTTATCACCCAATCGTATCATTGACAGCTTATTAGGTTGAAATTTGAAAGTATAACGATTACCTAATTAAAATCTAATAATATGATACGCTATCAATTTTATTTCTGGGCTGTGTACATACTTCAGAACATGCTTACAAATAGCAATGTGTAATACTGTTAGAAACAGTCCTGAAAAGATTAACCTGAAACAATCAAAATAACTGATAGGCGTTCACTACGGAACTGGCTTTACCGAGACGTTTAATCAAGTTAAATGATTGAGAAAACGAGAGCTCTATATCTTTTGATATAGGGCTTTTTCATTTACATTGTATTTGTTAATAATGAGATAAATCATCTCTTTCTGCTCTCTTCGTCATTATTCTTTTTTTGTTAACGCCTTATATTAGAAGCAAAATAAAAAAATGACTACCCAGATTACCACGCTTGAACAGTACAGATCAGAATATAAAAAGAGCATTGAAGATCCCGAAAACTTCTGGCGGGAACAAGCCCTATCATTCGATTGGTTCGAGCCTTTCAACAAAGTACTTGAATGGAATTTCAGGGATCCTGATATTAAATGGTTTCTCAACGGAAAGACAAACATCACTTACAATTGCCTCGACAGACATATAGAGGAGAGGGGCGATAAGACAGCCATCCTATGGGAACCTAACGATCCGGCGGGTGAGCATAAAGCCTACACATACAAGCAACTTCTGAAAGAGGTAAACAAGTGTGCGAATGCATTAAAATCTCTAGGTGTGCAAAAGGGAGACCGAGTTGTATTCTATATGCCAATGGTTCCTGAACTCGCGATCGCAGTGCTGGCTTGCGCCCGTATCGGTGCAGTCCATTCTGTTGTTTTTGCGGGATTTTCAGCTCAGGCACTTGCAGACAGGGTTGATGATGCCCAGGCAAAAATTATTATATGCTCTGATTTTAACAATAGGGGTAATAAGCACATTGCAGTGAAAGGAGTTGTAGATCAAGCGTTGGATTTGGGTTGTAACAGCATTGAAAAAGTCATTGTACATAAGAATACCGGAGATGAAATCAACTGGAGTGACGATCTGGACATCTGGTGGCATGATGTGGTTGACAATCAACCTGATCAATGTGAGGCTGAACCTATGGATAGCGAGGATATCTTGTTCATATTGTATACTTCAGGTTCTACCGGCAAACCCAAAGGCGTGGTTCATACTGTAGGTGGTTATATGGTTTACACCTGCTATAGCTTTAGAAATGTATTTCAGTATAAGGATGGAGATATTTATTGGTGCACTGCTGATATTGGCTGGATAACGGGCCATTCGTATATCATTTATGGCCCTTTGCTTGCTGGTGCGACAACAATGATGTTTGAAGGAGTTCCTACTTACCCGGATGCCGGACGTTTTTGGGCAATTTGTGAAAAGCACAAAGTGAATCAGTTTTATACAGCTCCAACAGCAATAAGAGCATTGATGGCAAGAGGAGATCATTGGCCTTCTAATTATGATTTGAGTTCTCTGAAGGTATTGGGCTCTGTGGGTGAACCGATAAATGAAGAAGCCTGGGAATGGTATGATAAAAATATTGGTAAGGGTAGGGCACCTATTGTTGACACATGGTGGCAAACTGAAACAGGAGGTATTCTGATAACACCACTTCCTGGGATAACTGACACAAAACCAACATATGCCTCTTATCCTATGCCGGGAATTCAAACTGTTCTTGTTGACACGGATGGCAATGAACTTAAGGGCAATGATATAGAAGGTTTGCTCTGTGTAAAATATCCATGGCCTTCAATTTTAAGAACCACTTATGGAGATCATGATAGATGTAAAGAGGTTTACTTTTCTACATTTAAAGACATGTACTTCACAGGTGATGGAGCAAGAATAGATTCTGAAGGGCGTATACGCGTGATAGGTAGGGTAGATGATGTGATAAATGTGTCAGGTCACAGAATGGGAACTGCTGAGGTTGAAAATGCTATTAATGAACATCCTGATGTTATAGAGTCTGCTGTTGTTGGCTATCCTCATGAAATTAAAGGTCAGGGTATATATGCCTACATCATTGTTCAGGGCAGCGACAAGAGTGACGAACTCCGTCAGGGTATTTTAAAAGTGGTTACCAAAGAGATAGGTCCTATTGCCAAACCTGATAAAATTCAGTTTGTCAGTGGACTTCCTAAAACAAGATCAGGAAAGATAATGAGGCGAATATTAAGAAAGGTTTCTGCTAGCGATACCTCAGATATGGGGGATACTTCTACGCTTTTAAACCCTGAAATAGTCGAGGAGATAATTAAAGGTGCACTGGTTTAATCACAATTAAGATTGAAGCAATCCTCAAATCAGGATCTCAATTTATGTTTATCCGCTTTTAAGTGCATAACAGCTTTGTTTTACTTTTCATAAAACGATTAATTTGTCCATTGCCTCTGAAAGTCTTATAATCGTTATCCATAATCAAATCAATATGCCACACATCACTTTAGAATGCAGCTCCAATGTAAGCATGGACTTCCAGTCTTTTTTTAAAGACCTTAGTGCACAATTGGTTGCGACCGGACATGCTGCCAGATTGGGAATCAAATGTCGGGTAGTGCCTGCTCAAGAATTTTTTATTGTAGACGGAAATGGTGACTATAAAATGGTCAATCTCCTCTTCAGACTCAGAGAGGGAAGATCTGATGATGTCTTATCAGAGTTTTCTGAAATTGGAATGACTTTGATGAAGAATTATCTTAAAGAGGATTTGGTTGCCAAAACGATTATTCTCTCTACTGAAATAAAGGAACTTAAGAAAGGACAAGATTTGACCTTTAATGCCATTAGATAACCAATAGATAATTACACAAATGAAATTTGCAAGCTATAAAGTCAAAGAAAGAATAAGCTATGGATCCATTGTTGAGAAAGATGGTGAAATTGGATTTACAGATATTGGAAAGCACTATGGCAGTAACCTGAGGCAATGGATAGCGATGGACGCCATGGAAAGATTAAAAGAGATTGCCCGTGACCTTCCAGTCGAATATTATGAAGATGATATTGAATATTTACCTCCGATTCTAACTGGCCAGAAGATTGTATGTATCGGTGTCAATTATGCCAATAGGAATGCGGAGTACAAAGACAATTCCGACTTGCCAAAATACCCCAGTGTGTTCTTGAGATATCTTGACTCGTTTGTAGGGCATGATAATAATATTGTCAGGCCTCCGGAATCCGATAAGTTGGATTACGAGGGGGAGATAGTAATAATCATCGGTAAAGGCGGAAGGCGTATAGCTAAAGAAGATGCCTTGAACCATATTGCTGGATTAACGCTTATGAATGAAGGCACCATCAGGGACTGGGTCAGACATGCCAAGTTTAATGTTACGCAGGGTAAGAATTTTGATAACACCGGCGTTATTGGTCCCTGGATGATGACAGCTGATGAAGTTGAGGACTACACTAAGCTTGATATTCAAACCCGCGTCAATGGCGAGATAAGACAAGACGATAATACTTCAAATCTGATGTTTCCATTTGACTATATCATCTCTTATGTCAGCACATTTATGACGCTTAAGCCTGGTGATATGATATCAACAGGAACACCTAATGGTGCTGGCGCCCGTTTTGATCCACCTATTTATCTTAAGCCCGGAGATATTGTAGAAGTTGAAGCTGCTGGGATTGGTGTGTTGAGAAATGGGGTGGTGGATGAGAAAATTTAGGATATCTATTAAAGCAATAAAAAAAGGACCCCAAATGGAATCCTCTTAGTTTACTGTGAAAGCAAGCAATAAGCGTGTCCTTCTTCAGTAGCGTGAGGCGGGCTTGATCCCGATGCATATCGGGAGCCGACCTACTAAAATCTGGACTTGAGACTATTCTTATAGTTTGGTTTAGATTTTAAATTCACGATGAAGTTTTTTGATTTCATTCTTTTAATATGTCTTTCGATAGCGCGAGCTTGACCAACTGAATCACAAGCAATAGAATCGTAAAGCACCCAAGGTATTCCAGAAGCTGTAAAAGAGTTTTTATAATGTTTGTTGTTATGCTGATGAATTCTGGTATGGAGATCTAAGCTTGTAGATCCGATATAGAATTTATTAAGACTTTTGCTGAAGAGGATATACACGAATGCCATATCTATAAATAAAAAAAGGACCCCAAATGGAATCCTTTTAGTTTACTGTGAGGGCAAGCACTAAGCGTGTCCTTCTTCGGTAGCGTGAGGCGGGCTTGATCCCGATGCATATCGGGAGCCGACCTACTAAAATCTGGACTTGAGACTATTCTTATAGTTTGGTTTAGATTTTAAATTCACGATGAAGTTTTTTGATTTCATTCTTTTAATATGTCTTTCGATAGCGCGAGCTTGACCAACTGAATCACAAGCAATAGAATCGTAAAGCACCCAAGGTATTCCAGAAGCTGTAAAAGAGTTTTTATAATGTTTGTTGTTATGCTGATGAATTCTGGTATGGAGATCTAAGCTTGTAGATCCGATATAGAATTTATTAAGACTTTTGCTGAAGAGGATATACACGAATGCCATATCTATAAATAAAAAAAGGACCCCAAATGGAATCCTTTTAGTTTACTGTGAGGGCAAGCACTAAGCGCGTCCTTCTTCAGTAGCGTGAGGCGGGCTTGAACCGCCGACCTCATGATTATGAATCATGCGCTCTAACCAGCTGAGCTACCACGCCAAATAAAATGAGGCGGTAAAGTACCAACCTGAGTCTCTTTCAGTGAGCTACCCCGTCCGACCGAAGTCATCCGGGCGGGCACACCGTAAAATCGGATTGCAAATATATACCAATAATTATTATCTGGCAATATTGTCAGGCTTGCTTTCCAAATTATGAAATCAATCTATTGAGTGGCCATATTCAGGACTCAAAGCATCATGTTATGTATATTTATATACTCGGTATTCCTAACCATAATTTGAGCATATGAATGACTCCCCACCGATTCTCTGGACACCCTCAAGCAGTTTTAAAAGTGATTCCCATTTGCAAGCCTTTATAGATTGGCTATCAGAGAAATATGCATTAGAGTTTGACAACTATGATGATTTGTGGGAATGGTCAGTAGAAAATACCGCTGAATTTTGGGAATGTTTATGGCATTACTTTGAGGTCAAATCATATAGTCCATATTCTTCAGTCGTCAGTAATTTAGATATGCCAGGAACCCAGTGGTTTACAGGAGCAAGATTGAATTATGCAGAGCATATATTCAGAAATTCAAGCCCTGAGCTTGATGCCCTGATATCTATTAATGAACAACAATGCTCAAGGGTACCATGGGCACAACTGGAACAAAAAGTGGCCTCATTTCAGGCATTTCTTAAGTCAAATGGGATAGGTCAAGGTGATAGGGTAGCTGCATATCTTCCCAATATTCCTGAGGCCATCATAGCTTTTTTAGCAGTCAATAGTCTAGGAGCCATTTGGTCCTGCTGTTCGCCAGATTTTGGGGCAGATACAGTGATCGAAAGATTTTCTCAAATCAATCCCAAACTTTTGATTGCTTGTGATGGATACCGTTACAATGGAAAGCCTTATGATAAGACCGATGAAGTAAAAGAAATTACTGATAAACTTGAAAGTGTTCAGTCTCTTGTACTTGTTCCGTACTTAGGGCTTAATGAGATCAAAAGAGATCACAGCCTATTCGCTGATGTGTTAAAAGATCATGCTTCTGATTCCAAACCAGAATTTGTGCCGGTTGATTTTAACCACCCTATTTGGGTACTATACTCCTCAGGAACAACTGGTAAACCCAAGGCCATCACACACTCACATGGCGGCATGTTGCTTGAACATCTCAAATACATGCATTTTCATAATGATGTCAAAAGAGGGGAAAACTTCTTTTGGTTCACAACGACTGGGTGGATGATGTGGAACTTTCTTCAGGCTTCTATGCTTGCAGGCGCTACACCTGTTATCTATGATGGCAGCCCTGGGTACCCGGATCTGGAAATATTATGGCAATACGCACAAGATCTACCTATACATCATTTTGGTACCAGCGCACCATATTTAATTGCCTGTATGAAAAAGCAGTTGCCAATAAAAGAAAAGTATGACCTCTCCAATTTGCGATCTATTGGCAGTACAGGGGCACCACTTCCGGAGGAAGCCTTCGAATGGATTTATAAAAATATTTCTGATCAGGTTTGGCTGTGTTCAATGAGTGGAGGTACTGATGTATGTACAGCATTTGTTGGCGGCAATCCGTTGAAGCCAGTTTCAGTTGGCAGGATTCAGTGCAGAGCGCTTGGTTGTGCACTCTACGCCTATGATGAAAATGGCAATAAGGTAGAATCATCTCTTGGTGAAATGGTCATAGAAAAGCCAATGCCTTGTATGCCAGTTTACTTTTGGGGAGATGATAACAATCAAAGATATCAATCAAGCTATTTTTCAAAGTTCAATGGCAAATGGTGTCATGGCGATTGGATTAAATTATATGAAGATGGATCGCTTATTATACAGGGCAGATCAGATGCGACACTTAATAGAAAAGGCATTCGTATTGGAACAGCAGAGATCTATTCGGCACTCGATAAAATCCGTGGACTTAGTGACAGTCTGATCATTAATATAGAAAAGAAAGATGGGAGCGATTTTATGCCGCTCTTTGTTATGCTGGATAAGGATGAGGAATTATCCGAGCGTTTAATTGAAGAGATCAAAACAGTTCTCAGAACCCAATGCTCACCGCGTCATATCCCAGATCAGGTTTTTCAAGTCAAAGATATTCCCTACACTTTGTCAGGTAAGAAAATGGAAGTACCCGTCAAAAAGCTGTTTATGGATTTTGATATCAGTACAATTTTAAACAAAGATGCCATGCGAAATCCGGAAAGCATCAAGCAATTTATTCAATTGAAAGAGCAGATTACCGGACAAGGGTAATTGTTCCGCTTTCTATTTTTTCTTCTCCATTGATGCTGTATTGTAACATATATACATATGCTCCAATTTCTACTTTACCATCATTTCTATAGCCATCCCATCCGGATTCGATATCATTTGTCATAAAGTCTTCCAATTCAAATACCAGGTTGCCCCACCTATCATATATGGCCATTAGGTCAACAGCTATATCTGATCTTGATTGAATATAGAAGACACTATTATTACCAAACTCAGAAGGGTTAAAGACATTAGGTACATACAATGTCTCAGAAGGCATGACTTCTACAATAATCGATCTTGTTTCTACACAATCACCAAAATAAATGGTCAAAATATACTCAGTAGTTTCTGTAGGACTTACTTGAGCGATGAGTTCACCAGGATTGATGATACCACTCTGTGGTGTCCATTCAAAATCATCAATTGTAGCTTCGTTGATCAATGGATTCAAAACGACGGTGTCTCCTATATTAATTGGTTGAATTTCCGGTAATGTTAAATCCAAATCGCTTATGTCACTAATATCAGTGTTTGCTAGTGAATCACAGTTGAACGCACTCTGAACCAATACTTCATATTCATCAGCAGTAAGGTCAAAGAAGATTGATGACTCCTGAAAATTAAATCCATCAAGGCTGAATTCAAAAACACCCGATCCACCATTGAGATTTGTAATCTCAATTGATCCCAGACTCTGACAGTCCTGATCAAAACTCAGTAGATCAAAACTGATTGGCTCAGTTGAATCCAGATATGCAGAATCAAACAGGACACAATTCTTATCGTAGTTAATAGTATAACTGTACCATCCTTCAGACAGATTTTCATTCACAAGTCCTAAAGTGCCATTTGACCAAACCAATTCATAGTCTTCACCTGTAAAGAACCCCTCTATGGATGTTACTTCAATGGCACCTGACAATGGATCTAAACAGTCAGGTTCTGTGAAATCAAATTCTATGTTAAGTGTATTACATGGACATTCAGGTTCTTCAATTGTGAACTCTATTGACTCGGTACAAGCATTCGATGATTCAGATCTTATATTGACCGTATAGTCTCCCGAAGGAAGTTGGTTGAACAAGCCATTTGATTGCCAGGTATTGCCGTCGTCTATTGAAAATTCAGCATCACTAATATTGCTAACAACAATGTCGATTGAACCATTTTCTGACACGCAGTCTTCTGCTGGCTGAATAATTGAATTATCAATAACAGGCACAGAAGGACTTGCAACTTTAGCAGTGTTCATGTCAATACATGAAGGATATTCTGTAAGCATTATTTGAATCATGTATTCACCTTCCGTTAGGTTGTTAAACAGGTTTGATTCTTGCCAACTGACACCACCATCAATAGAATACTCAAGCGATTGTGTATTATCGCTTCGAATCTCTATAATACCATCTGTAATGTCGCAATCCGAAATATCCGATACCAGGACGTCTGTGATTTCTGGATTTATTAATTCTTCGATGACAATCTCAACACTTTCAGAGCAGTCAGGATCAATTGAGGACCTTACCACTACTTGATAATTACCCGAAGACAAATTATAAAATAGAGCTTCAGCTTGCCAACTCTGCCCATTGTCAATTGAGTATTCAAGGCTTGTACCTTCAGCCGTAATACTTAAGGAAGCATCACTGATCCCACAATCGGATAAAGGAACCAGATCCACCATTAAAAGAGCTGTTACATCAAAAGAGTCAATTGAAAATGTTTGTCTATCCGAACAGCTGTTTTGACCATCTGACCGTACGGTAACCGTGTAGGTGCTTGGCGTAAGGTTATTGAAAATAGGTTCTTGTTGCCAATTGTTACCATCATCAATCGAAAACTCAAGATTGTTTCCGTCTGCAATAATATTTACAGAACCATTGTCATTGCTGCATAAATTAGGATCGGTGATTAGCAAATCGTTTATCGCTGAAGATTCCGGATTCTCAATTTCTATGTCTATAGACTCAATGCAGGCTATGTAATTAATAGAGCGAATAAGAATTGTATAATTTCCGCCTGTCAAATTATTAAATATGCCATCCGTCCAGCTTACACCGTTATCGATTGAATATTCAAAATCTTGATTGTTGCCAACGCTGAAGTCAATAAGCCCATCTGGCTGCAGGCAATCTTGAACCTGATTTGATACAAAGTTTATTTCGGAAAAGTTGATGATCGGTATGCTCACATCTATAGCATTATAACACTCTTGATCATCCGGAATAAATGTGTTATTGAATAACACCTCATTTTGAAAGCTTGCTGGATCGAATTCTGGTGTAGTCCAATTTCCTGTCACCCCATTCAGACTTGTATTGCTAAATGCATATACGGACTCAGTCACACAAAATCTCTCCGGTAGGTCAAATGTAGGATCGATTAAGTCTTCAACAACAAACGTGTAAGACACAATATCAGCACAAACATCTGTAGTAGGTATGAATTGGACAACAAGACTATCAATTAATTGTGAAGGGTCTATAGCAGCCACTGACCAATTACCCGGAATTCCATTGTCAGATACCAGTGGTAAATCTATTGATGGATCATTTAGACACAGGGTAGTAGCCAAACTAAACTCAGGAGTATCCGAAGGTTGAATATATATCTCGTCACTGTAGAATGCGGGACACGCAATGTCATCTGAGACAAAATCCAGGAGAATTGTTGAATCAGACAGAGCTTCTGTGTTGAATGATGAAATGTTCCAAGTCCCAGCTAGACCATTGGAACTGATAAGAGGCAAATTATAATTTCCAGTAAACACACACAAGGTATCCGGCAGGTCAAATGAAACATTTTCAGGTGAATAGATATAGAATGTAAGATTTGTATCGCGTAAGCATCCGTTAAATGAATTTGTTGGAGACCAACTCATCTGAAAACTGTCTAAGCTTAATGTGTCAAAATCGACACGTACAGGATCCCAAATGCCATCATAACCTTCCAGGCTAATCGGGTTCGGCTCAAAGAATTCATTCTCACTACATATGTTCCTTTCAAGATCAAAGCTGGCTTCCGAAGAAGAGTTGATCGTTATTTCAATTTCGAAAGGGTAGTAGCAATCATTTATTTCTTCAGGTGTAAACTCTAATTCATAAGTGTCTGCAGAATTAAGTACAATAAAGTCCTCATTCCAGCTACCAAATATGTTTTCGTTTGATGTAATTGGTAGGAAGAGGGTATCTCCAGTTGCACAATAGGTATCATTTAGATTAAAACTGAGTGAATCAGCGGGGAAGACCTCAATTTCTAATTCAAATGGAAATGCACAGAATTCTTCGTTTTCTGGATTAAATGTAAAAGTGAAGACGCCTTCTCCTAGTTGAGACGGAACAATTCTGTCTTCATCCCACTCCCCTTCAACACGCTCCTCCGACTCATCAGGAAGACGGTATCTTTCTTCATCAATTACACAATATTCAGTCTGTATATCGAAAGTCAAATCAACCGCTTCATCAATTGGAACCTCATATACCCATTCTTCAATACAGTTGTCTTGACCCGGATCAAGTATAAAAGTATACTCTTGAACCGTACCCCCTAAATCTTCAAAGTTGAAATTACCATCCCACACACCAGTATATCCATCAAGCGATTCCGTAGGGAATGGAGGGATTTCATATACTTCACATAAGTAAAACTCAAATTCCGGAACTATGGATGGTAGTACTTCTAGTTCAAATTCCTGAAAGCTCTCGCAATTGTCATCTTCAACTCTCAGTGTAAATAAATATGTTTCACCCTCAAAGTCTTCAATGTTACTGACAAGGAAAGTAGGTGTTATATCCGTAGGATCGTCAAGATAACTCACACCATCCGAGGGGTCAGAAGTCCATTCAACAATTACACTTCCTTCTTCTTCAGCATAGAATGCTGGAATCACATATTCCTCTCCTGGACATATGACAGTAGATTCTTCATCAATGCCTGTTACGAGGGGGCAACAAGGTGTGATTTGATCACATTCAGGAGAGTCAACTACAATAGCATAGTTATCTACAGAACCCTCATTGATTATACTTAAATTAATATCGATCGATTCTGAACTGGGGAAAAAACAGATTTCGATAAACTCCCAATCTTCGGCACCTGAAAATTCGTACTCTTCACCATCCAATTCTACCAAAAGGTCGCCTCCTACCCAAGTTCCACAATTGTTAACGGCGATCATTTCCCAATACAGTCCAAACCCATACTGTTGTCCTGGGTTGAGTCCACTGACTGTAGTACTCATCGCTTCCGCATATCCCGACGATTGAATACCTACAAACATGACCATGTTACCGCCTCCTGGTGATTCACCAGAAAGCTCATCAATCATACAACCACCGCCTGGCCAGGTGCCGTCAGAGGGAATTATATCTGGGGAAGTAATGCCATCTATATCCCAACCAGATGGCACGCATCCAACGCATTCGCCACCTTCAATTGGGGCATATTCAAGACAATCTTGTGTATAGGAGAGTATTATTGTACTATGGATAAGTAGTAATACAAGGCAATAACGGAAATTGACGGGTGTGAACATGGACAGTTCTATTTCATTCTTTAAAAAATCAATCCAAGCCTTATCCGATTTACTAAACTAACCAAAATTTGAATTTAATGTTTATAATTCACTAATAATCAATGAATTTCTATGGTGTAAATAGAAAATATCTTTCAATATTTGCCAGTAATTTAGAACTTAATGGGCAGCAATATCAGCATAGAAAGTATACATATATATCCTATAAAAGGAATGAAAGGGATATCAAGAGCCAGTGCCTTGGCTGATGTTGAAGGCTTCCAATTTGACCGAAGAATGATGTTGGTTGATCATGAGGGGAAATTTATTTCCCAAAGACAGTTTTCCAAACTGAGCATGATTACAACCAGCATTGAAGATGAAGGCATTGGATTGCGCTATGGAGACCTAACAAGTTTTATACCCTTTGCACAGGTAGAAAACAAGCTTATCAACACCAAGGTTTGGTCCTCAAAATTGAAAGCTCAAGTCGTTGGGGAAGAATGGAATCGTTGGTTTTCAGATATACTTCAGCAAGAAGTAAGCCTTGTAAAGATGAATTCTGATCACAAACGCTATAAACGATTATTCGTTAAGCCATTCAAAACCTATGTAAGCTTTGCCGATGGTTATCCCTTCCTTACATTGGGAACCGCGAGTATGGTTGAATTGAATAAGCGTCTATCCGATCCTGTCAGGATAGATAGGTTCCGGGCCAACATTGTATTGAACACGGAATCAGCTCATGAAGAGGATAATTGGGGTGAGTTTAAGTTGGGTGATGCCCATTTTAAAAACATTAAACCCTGTGCTAGATGTGAGGTTGTTACAATAGACCAACAATCAGGTGAAAGATCAACTGAACCATTAAAAACCCTTTCTAAATACAGGCGCCAATCTAACAAAGTATTTTTTGGGTCCAATGTTATCTGTTTGAAGCCTGGAAAAGTGCGAGTTGGAGACCAATTGAAGCATGTCTAGAGCCTATATTTCTTGGATTCCTATTGATAATGACGTAAATTGGCACAACAAGCGAAAGCTTAACTCAATTCATACTTTCAATTCCGAATATCTCAGTATATTTATTCAACTTTTCAACAAAGAAAAATGAAAACAGTGCAAAGATTATTTTTATTAGCCTCAGCGCTCTTTATTTGCGGCTTAGGCTATGGTCAGATTGACCGTGATGTTCCCAATCTTGATAAAGCTCAGGTTATTGCTACAGACTTGATTGTTCAAGGTAGTGAATGTGTAGGTTTTGATTGTGTGAATGGTGAATCTTTCGGGTTTGATACTGAAAGATTGAAGGAGAACAACCTTCGTATTCACTTTAACGATACTAGCGTATCTGCTTCCTTTCCATCCAATGACTGGAGGATTGTGATAAATGACACCAATAATGGTGGTGACAATTACTTTGCGATTGAAGACGCAACTGCAGGGACTCAGGTTTTTAGAGTTGATGCTGGCGCGGGAAATAATGCATTGAGAGTTGATTCACAAGGAGATGTTGGAATTGGAACATCTAACCCAGTAGTTGAGTTGCATGTAGCTGATGGTGATTCACCAACGCTAAGATTGGAGCAAAATGGTTCAAGCGGCTTTACACCACAGACTTGGGATGTAGCTGGAAATGAAACCAATTTCTTCGTAAGAGATGTTACTAACGGTTCACAATTACCATTTAAGATTAAACCTGGAGCAGATAGTAATACTCTTGTTATAGATTCTGATAATCAAGTAGGTATTGGTATATTGACAGCTACTGCTAAATTAGATGTAAGAGGTAATACTTTTCTTAAAGGAGTCGACAACACTACTTCTAACTATACTTTAAGAGCAGTTAACTCTGATGACTTGGTTGGCTTGTATGTACGTAATGATGGAAGAGTTGGAATAGGAACAGATAATCCTTCTTCTTTGCTTCAAGTACAAGGAAATGATGTTAATGCTTCAGTAGCAGTGAACATCAATAACTCTATGTCACAAAGTGGTTTAAGATTAAGAAGAGATGGTGCTACAGTTTGCGGTGTTTTCTCTAATGCACAGAATGACCTTGTTTTCCAGAGTGGTGGCAACAATAATGTCGGTAGTTTTGAAGCTAATGGTGATTTCATCGTAGATGGAAATGTAATTGCTTCTTCAGATAAGAGACTTAAGACGAACATAAGAGATTATGATAAAGGCTTAGAGGCAGTATTAGGTCTGAATCCTATTGTATATAATTATTCTGGGAAAGCTGGTGTAACTTATAAAGAAGATAAGATCGGTTTGATCGCTCAGGAATTACAAGAAGTAGCTCCTGAAATGGTTTCCAATGTTGAAAAAGATCAGTACGATAATAGCGGCGAGTTAAAATCTAAAGAGACTTATTTAGGTATTCATGAAAATGAAATCAAGTACCTTTTGATAAACTCAATCAAGGAACAACAAGAACAACTTGATCAAAGAGAAGAAGAGATCTCTAAGCTACAATCCAAAATTGATAAGCTTGAGTCTGTTGTCAATCAATTGGTTGATAGACTTGGAGGTGAAGTTGTTGATGGTGAGATCACTCATGAAGAGACAATTGTTCTGACGATGGATGAACTTCCTTATGTCAAGCAAAACAATCCAAACCCTTACACATATGAGACAAGTGTTGAATATTATATTCCTGAATCAGCGCAATCCGCTGAGATGCAGTTTTATAACAGCCAGTCTCAATTGATTAGCAAGCATATTCTAAGTCAGAAAGGTTACGGTAAACTAAATCTAAAAGCAAACCAATTACCGGCAGGCACATATGTTTATTCATTAGTTGTTGATGGTAAGGTTATCTCAAGTAAAAAGATGTCGATTCAGTAATTGATTCAAAATAAATATTTCAAGAGGCAGCAATCGCAAGATTGTTGCCTCTTTTGTTTTTAATGATCTATGCCTTCCTGTTTCATCAACTCAAGACCGTAATTGCGAATGGTCTCGATAATAGGTATGGCCGTGCGACCTTTTTCAGTTATTGAATATTCCACTTTAGGAGGTACAACGGCATAGACCTTTCTATTAATAAATCCTTCAGCCTCAAGTTGACGTAACTGAGTTGTGAGCATTTTATCAGTTATATGTGGAATGTCCTTTTTGAGTTCTCCAAATCGGAATATTCTTTCCTTTAGTCTCCATAGGATAGGCATTTTCCATGTCCCACCTATTCTATCCATTGCAAACTCTACAGGATTGTAGTAAACCTTGTTGTTATATACAAAATCTGGCATAATCTATTGATTTTCAATATACTTTCTAAAAGGTTAGTATCGCTCTATTGGGATAGTATATTGCCAAAGGTAAGTAATGGAATTAATTTCGTAATCAAAAATTGAATAATTATGAAATACTATATGCAATTAGCCTTCATCTTGAGCTTACTTAATGCCACCTTAAGTATAGGACAACAAGGGAATCACAACACCTCCAATGAAATAAAAGAAAGCCATCATTATGTTCATGCTCATGGCATGCCATTCAAGGGTAAAATCCTGATGGTGGCCAGCAGCCCAACGATATCAGAGCAGACAGGATGGCCAATTGGATTCTGGGCTGCCGAACTTACACACCCATTGCAGGTATTTATGGAAGCTGGCTATGAAGTTGAATTAGCTTCAACCAGAGGTGGCCAGGTAATTATGGATAGCTATTCTGACCCTACAGATGCAAGTGGATATTCGGCGCACGATATAATTACACTTGGATTTATGCAATTGGATTGGTTTAATGATATGCTGGAGAATACAATGCCTATTGAGGGCATAAGTGCATCTGAATATGATGCAATTTTTCTAGTAGGGGGCCAAGGGCCAATGTATACTTTCAGAGGTAACAATGATCTTGAATCACTATTCGCTGATTTTTATGATAGTGGTAAGCCTAGTGCAGCTGTATGCCATTCTACCACATTACTTTTGGAAGCAAAAAGGAAAAACGGTAGCCTTATCGTTGAAGGTAAAACATGGACAGGATTTGCCAATATTGAAGAGCAATATGCAGAGCAGGTAGTAGGGCAGAAAATTCAACCCTACTGGATAGAAAAAGAAGCCAGTATGATCGAGAATACTAATTTTAAGGTCAAAGATGCATTTAGTTCATATGCTATTAAGGATGGAAATCTGATTACAGGGCAACAACAAAACTCAGGTGCAGCTGCAGCTAAGTTACTTGTAGAATCTTTATCTGCTCAATAGTATTTGTCTATTCAATAGTCAAGATGAATGATATCGCTAAGTCACTCATGATCTTATGTTGTACTTGGTTTCCAATAGGTGCTAATTGTCAGAGTGTAGAGATAATGTTTGGAACAGAAAGAATATTTGCTGATGTTCAATTCCTAGAATTTATGGATGACAATCATCGAGTTTCTATTTTTTCACGAAGCAGAGCAACTGCAGAATATAAATCTGACAACACTAATCTCTTTTCAGGAGCCTATTTAAACTATACCAGCAATAATGGATTGGGTACGACTGTATTGGGACGTATCTCATCAAAAAGTTCAGGGGTTGATATTGGGTTACACTATTTTAAATCAGCTGGCAATTTTATGCTCTATGCATTATCATCGATCAATGTAAATGATGATTTGTTTTATAGCTGGTTTTCAATATTGAGATATACACCATCTTTGAATAATAAGATAGACTTATATTCTAGTTTAGAATTATATTCAGCATTTATAAGAGACGGTCAATTATCCAGTGTACAGAGAATCAGATTGGGTATTAACATAGATGGAAATCAATTTGGTATCTCATCCAACCTTAATCAACTTCGGAATCAAAACTCAAATGGCAATCACGGTATATTTTTACGAAAGGAATTTTAATCTATTAATATGAAATTAGCATTTATTGGAATTGGTAAGGTAGGATTTGCACTTGCTAATAACTTACAATCAAAAGGATATGAAATTATTATCGCTCATGATAATGCAAACAGCTCCAGTGTAAAAGAGGCGATATCAAAAAATCCCGAATTCGAAGTGTCTCCCGTTCAGAAGGCAATAGATAATGGTGATGCAGTCTTTCTTGCAACACCATTTAAATTGTCTGAAGAAATATTGGGTCCGCTTAGATTTGGAAGCAAGTTATTAATTGATTGTACGAATCCAGTAGGCCCAGGTATAACACACGGTTTGAATAGTCAGATATCTGGTTCAGAAAAGGTGTCTAATTGGGCAGGTGATGCCAATGTGGTAAAAGCATATTCTATTTATGGATTTGAAAATCTGGATGATTCAAATTTTCCTAATTATGATGTCAAACCCGTAATGGCCATTGCAGGAGATAACAAACAAAGCAAAAAAATGGTTGCGAGATTAAATTCTGATCTTGGTTTTGAAACACTTGATGTGGGTAATTTATCACAGGCACTCCACCTTGAGCATATGACCTTACTTTGGGTAAAGATGGTCAGAGCAAATGGTTATCCTTCAGGATTTACTTGGGCACAACTTGTAAGATAAGTTCTTAGGTAAAAAAAATGCCGGAACAATTTGTTCCGGCATAACATAGTATAAAATCGTTTGGTTGTTTCCTATTTCAGTACGACCATATTTTTCATAAGTCGCTTACCATTGAACTCAAGTTGATAGATCAACATGCCACTGACACCAATGTCTTCCTTGGTTACCTTGACACTGTTATATCCTCTCTCGTATTGTCCTTGTATCACATTCAATACCTTACCCGTCACATCATACATCGTGATTGTAGCCTGACCTGCCTGTGGCAACTCAAAGCCTATCAATGTATAATCCGCAAATGGATTCGGCTCATTCTGATACAATGCAAATACAGCATCTTCTCTGCTGTCTCTCAAGTCGATGCTGACCACTTCCAGATCTTCTCCTACATAAGCCTCAGCTCTTGTAAGTTCTGATCCGATAGTCATCAACTCAGATACGCTCGCATCCGTCTTGGCTCTCATTACCAATGTAACCACATCGTTCTGATCTATCGCCGTTAGACTGTTGTGACTCACGGTCAACATGTTCTCAAATACCGCCACATGATCAGCATCCAAACCTTGTACGTCTACCAACTCCATGCCTGCTGTATTCAATGTAAACTGATATCCATATACGTCAGCTCTGTCTGTGCTCAAGTTGATCTCTACGATATCGCCTTCCTCCACTTGCTTGTCTTCATAGCTCATCTTAACCACTGATGCCTTATTGGATACTTCTGTACTCTGCGTTCTTGCATTGGCAACAACACTTTCGTTCACGTCTCCAATCTTAACACCTATGAAGTCTTCTGCCATCATATCACTTGCAAGATCTTCGATGGCACGCGTCTCACTGTAGCTGAATGGATCATTCACATCCAATGTGTTGTCTGCATTGACAAACTTCCAACTGCCATTCTCTGGTAACTCGTCATAGATGCCCAGAATCAACTTACGCAACTCGATTAGATCCACCGCTGATATGCTGTTGTCATTATTAACATCCGCAGCTATCATCTTGTATGGACTATCCAATGCCTCTATTCCGATGATGTGTCTCTGAATCATGATCAAATCCAGTGTGCTTACACCGTTCAGGTAATCATCATTCTTCTCACCACTCACCTGGTAGTCTGCATAGAAAGGTGTGTTTGCAAATGCATACTCACCCTGTGCATCTGTTACATCTGTATCTCTGAAGTTCAATGATCCTTCCATCTCTGTAACCACCTGCTCTACTTCTGCGCCAAACTCTGTAGCTACCTTTCCTGATACCATGGCCATGCCGCCACCGCCATTGTCCACAATTCTTAGGTTCACCATACAGAAGTCTATGTTACCACACTCATCCCATACATAGATTGGAACTTGTGCAAATCCACTTGCATCTGCATCAGCAGCTGTGAATACTTTTCCTGCACTTCTCAGACCTGGCTCCCATCTGTGAACCTCGCCTCCGTAGTCATCCTGTCCTTCGTACTCACCAGCACCTGTGTCTGGATCAATATCTTCACTGTTGTAGTACCAGAATGTACCGTTATACCACATCAAATCATCATTGCTGTCATACTCTGTATCATCTCTTGGTGGTGGAGGTACATCTGTAAATGTGAACAACAAGTTTTCACTGTCAGTACAGTTATCAAAACTGCCTACATTGAAATCTATAGCCCACAACTCTACCTGTCCGTTGCTCATCACCGCTGTACTCAAGTTCAAGCAGTATGGCGTAGGTGCCTTCTTATCAACAATCTGGAAGTATGTTGTCACACTTGATGTGTTGCCACATCCATCATATGCTCTCCATACAGCTCTGTGCCAGATCTTGCTACTTGGAATACCATCAGGTAATGTGATAGTTGCATCTACACCATTTCCTGTCTTAGGTATGTGGTATGGATTAGGCTCTCCATTTGGCAACAACCTAGGATTGGTTGTAGCGTAGTGGAAGTCCTCACTCCAGTCTGAATAAGCATCTATGCTTACATCCCAGCTGATCCAATCACTTGCACAATCGCCATCATCAACAGCGCTTCCGCTTAGGCTTACATTGCTGCTCAGGCAGTTGCCGTCTACAGCAAAACACAAGCTGTCTGCTACTGTCAATACCGGATCTACTGTATCGATGATCTTCACTTCCTGTACATGCTCATATCTTCCTCCCGCTGATGGGTTACTCGGATCATAGATACACCAGTTGATCACTGACCAGTGGTTCAAGATTTTGTAACAAGCACCATCCTCGAAGTAGAAAGTATCTGCTTCCATGCTTATACCTACCAGGTTACATGTCGCTTCCTCCCAACTTGGCTCTCCTACTTCGTAGTCGTCACAATCAACAACCACATCATCCGGCCATACAATTGTAGTTGGATCGAATGGATCTACAGGTAGTATTACAAACCACTGGATTCCATCACCACAACCTCTGAATTGTCTGCGGATTGCTCCGAAGCCACAACTAGGATCGTATGCAGGAGCTTCGATTGGGCCGATACCATCGATGAAAACACCATCACTGGCTCTCAGCTCTCTTGGCTCTGTACTTTCGTACACCTCCAATGTATCACAATCGATCTCTGCTTCTCCACAAGCACCAAAGAATCTTGGTATGCCGCCTGTCATATCCAGATTGTTGTAATCCATGTCACATGTCAGGAACATGTGAGGAGGTATTACTGGTATGGTTGCTGACTTGTCTTCCAACAATACAGTCGCCCATACTATATTTTCATTACCGTACTCATCGGTAATCTTCAATTCTACATCTATGTTGGCATCTGTGCCACCATTCAGGTCTTCACAACAGAATGTCACGAATGGTCCCCATTCCGCATCATCAGGATCACATACCGGTGTACGACGTACTTCGAAAGTCACATCTGTACAGCCATCGTATGAACCATTGTCTACATCCTCAGCATATAGCTTGGCTACTCCCTGGAACTCGTCTACCTGGTTACCGATGTTCGTAAGGCTCAATACGATGAACTCCTTGCTTACGGCTACTGGAGGTGTGTTGTCAACAACAGTGATTGTCATTGTTGTTCTTCCTACATTACCACAGCAGTCTTCAGCCAAGTATTCTATTTCATAGCTACCCAATGGCACGCCTGTCAATACGAATCCATTCTCTGCATCTCCGCTTAGATCGAATCCGTTTCTGTTGCCTATGTAGTAAGTTACATTGGCATCACAATCGTCTCCGATGTGCTCTGGATGCGGAAGATTAACTGTAGCTACACACTCCCATGGATCTACACTTGCAGTAACATCAGGTACTGTAAGGAATGGTGGGTTCTGATCGATAGACTTGATGATCTGTCCATATGTAATGAACTGACCAGTACACCAATCAAGAACAGTCCAGTTTCTTAATACTTTTCTGTTTCCATCACAGCCTACTGCACATGCATCGATTTCACTGTCTGTATATCCGACGATGATGTTACAAGCTTCATTGTTGATAGCTTGTGCGTGAGGACCACCTGATCCTACACCATCCTGATAGTAGTGAGGGTATGCCCAACGGATACCTTCATTATTCTCAACTACAAGGTCAACATCCAATTCATCAGGATCTATATTGTTATCATCAGTATCTCTATCAACCGTTGTAGGGTCATCAAAGAAAGCAGCGATACCTGCAGGTGATAAATCAACTCCACATGGAAGCTCAATAACTTCAGGAGGCACTACCAATGAATCTTCTTTAGCTTCGAATATTGGATTGCCAAGAGGATCAAGTGCATATCCAGTTACTCTACTGAAATCAAGAGGTCTGAAGAAGTACTCTCTTGTACAGCTAACTGTTCCTCTGGAACCATCGGCTCTTCTGAAGCCTACTGTCCATGTTCTTGTAAGTCTTGTACCTACACATGCACCTAGACTTGTCCAATCATCATAGAAGCTAACGTCTTCTTCATCCCAGTTATCACAGTTATCAGTCATTGCATCTTCAACAAAGTCTTCATAGTCTTCTTGTACCAGGTCATCTCTTAGACCATCATCATATCTTAATTGCAGGATTGGCTGCTCATAGCAATTCAAAACACAATCAGGATCATAGTCTGCTGCAGATGAACCATTGATAGGAGGACAAATCTCACAATCAATTACTGGATCGTTTTTATCCTCAATACTGATAGTACCCCAGCAGTAGTTACCTGTACAGTCATCGATTATTGAATAAGTCACTGTATTACCAATATAACTACCCAGGTCATCTTCTGCTATTTCATTACCTGCAGCGTCATGGAATTGAGCTGAGAATACATTTGGAATATTATCAGCTTCCATTAGTGTGGACCATGAAAAATCTAATTCACAGTTTGTATTGACAGTCATATTAACATGATCATTACAGGTGAGACTTCCACCACCGCCGACACCAATAAGAATATTCGTTTGCGTTTGACAACCAGGGAAAGCAGGATCAATACCATCCCACTGATTGTTTATAAAGTCACCTGTGAATAAGAAAGTCAAAGTATAGTATCCATTTGGATATTGTGAAGGATCAAATTCTGAAATAGGAGTACCAGTAGAAACACCACCTAAATAAACCTGAACGGTTCCTTCGAATCCATTTATCTCTTCAATTTCGTCACCAGTGAATACAAGTGGTGATTCATTGTTACAGAAGTCAACCATATCCAATTCAGGTTCTGTTATGATTGGATACTGACAATTATTTGAAACCTGAACTTGATCGCCGTTGGAATCTCTAAGTGGGAATCTGTTGCCATTGGCCATACCTTCCACAAATAGTTCATAACCTTGTCTGTCGATATGATCAAAATTAATTCTATAGATACCAGGAGCTACTTCAGGGATTAAATCTCCTTCGGCAAAACCAAGTAAACCCTGAGATCCAGCACCAACAATCAGTGTAAGTCCCGGAGGTCCAAGTATGATAACTTGTTCACCAAATGTGCCATCTCCAGAGCCATTATATGATTGATCATTATTACAAGAACATGGATCATCGATTGATGCTTCAAACCCACAACCTTCACAGAAATTACTAATCGATGTAACGCAACCATTGGCATCTACAACATCAACTGTATATGATCCGCCTCCACTGCCAATAAACAATGTGCTTGATTCTCCATCATTCAGAACAGTTTCTGACAATGTTCCATCAGAAGTTGAAAGTGTATAAGGTCCAGTACCACTATCAACAGTTAGAATTACCTGGCTACCAAAATTGTTTATGAGTGGATCATAATCACAGAAACATTCGGATGCTGTAATCACTGGATTAGGAAATACTGTCGCTTCAGTAGAACAGATACTTGTACAACCATTCTCATCTGTAACGGTAACAGTGTATGTACCAGAAGCCAAAGGCGTGGCATTCATAATTACAGGATTCTGAGCTGTAGAATTAAACCCATTTGGTCCTTCCCATGCCCAATCGATTCCATCACCACCACTTTCCATGAGTGCAAGATTATCGCCTTCACAAATAGGCCCTTCATTACTTGCTGAACACACTGGTGTATCGTTAACAAGAATATCCGTACTAGCCATTTCAACACAGCCTTCTGCTGTTGTCAATGTATATGTAAGTGTGATTGAACCAGATAATCCACTTGGATCAAATGAAGCGAACGCATCAGCATTGCTTGCATCCGTAACACCTGGACCAGACCATATCGCTGTTTCTCCAATTACAGGTGAAGGGCTGCCGGTTAGAACAACATCTTCTCCATTTTCACATACATCATCGTAAGTGCCTGCATCAACTACAGGAGCTCCCCCAATAACTGTTATAGCTGCAGAACATGTGCTTGAATTTCCACATGCATCGCTAACAGTTAAAACTACCGTTGTGCCTGGAGCATCCGTACAATCCAGATCTGTTCTATCAAGAACCAAAGAAATATTTGAATCACAATTATCAGAAGATCCAGCAGATATCGTAGCGATATCCCCAGTACTGAATGTGTACATACCGGACATCAATGTAACTGTCAATGAATTGCAAACTGCTGTTGGCGCGGTATCGTCAACAACAGAAATGGTTTGCGAACAACTGTTAGAGTTACCACATACATCTGAAACAGAGAAAGTACGTGTAATTGTATAAGTGTAATCAGTGCAAGAACCATCAGTGGTTTGTGTGGAAGCATCAGACTCCATAACCATGATGCTTGCATCACAGTTGTCCATAGCTGTAGCAGTACCTGTATCAGCACTTGAAGTACTTTCGTCGCACTGTACAGTTGTAGAGCTTGGGCAGTTTATAGTTGGTGCGGTATCGTCTACGACAGAGATGACTTGCGAACAACTATTAGAGTTACCACACACATCCGATACAGAGAAAGTACGTGTAATGGTATAAGAGAATTCAGAGCAAGAACCATCCATGGTTTGCGTAGAAACGTCAGACTCCATAACCATAATACTTGCATCACAGTTGTCCATAGCTGTAGCAGTACCTGTATCAGCACTTGAAGTACTTTCGTCGCACTGTACAGTTGTAGAGCTTGGACAATTTATAATTGGCGCGGTATCGTCTATGACAGAGATGACTTGCGAACAACTATTAGAGTTACCACACACATCCGATACAGAGAAAGTACGTGTAATGGTATAAGAGAATTCAGAGCAAGAACCATCCATGATTTGCGTAGAAGCATCAGACTCCATAACCATGATGCTGGCATCACAGTTGTCCATAGCTGTAGCAGTACCTGTATCAGCACTTGAAGTACTTTCGTCGCACTGTACAGTTGTAGAGCTTGGACAATTTATAGTTGGCGCAGTATTGTCAACTACAGAGATGACTTGCGAACAACTGTTTGAATTACCACACACATCCGATACAGAGAAAGTACGTGTAATGGTATAAGAGAATTCAGAACAAGAGCCATCCATGATTTGGGTAGAAACGTCAGATTCCATAACCATGATGCTGGCATCACAGTTGTCCATAGCTGTTGCAGTACCCGTATCAGCACTGGAAGTGCTTTCATCACATTGTACGGTTGTTGGGTTAGGACAACTAATAGTTGGCGCTGTATCATCAACTACGGTAATGACTTGCGAACAACTGTTTGAATTTTCACATGCGTCTGAAACCGAGAAAGTACGTGTAATGGTATAAGAGAATTCAGAACAAGAGCCATCCATGATTTGAGTAGAAACATCAGACTCTACTACCATAATGGCAGGATCGCAATTATCCATAGCTGTTGCAACACCTGTATTTGCACTGGAAGTGCTTTCATCACATTGTATTGTAACTGTAGGAGGACATGTTATACTTGGAGCGGTATCATCGACCACAGCAATTATTTGTGTACAACTGCTAGAATTGCCACACGCATCTGTTGCGGTAAATGTTCGAGTTATATCATAGGTAAAATCTGAACAAGACCCATCTTCTGAATTACCAAATATGGTCAAGTTTGTAACAGAAGGCATTGCATCACAATTATCTGTTGCAGTTGCATTCCCCGTATCATTGACTGAAAAACCTCCATCACATTGTATTGTAACATCTGCTGGACAAACGATCGTCGGCGCATTTGAATCAACCACAGTTATAACTTGGACCTGAGCTGATGAAGTAACACCGTTACAATCAGTAACAACCCATGATCGAGATATTGATCCTGTCATTGAGCATCCGCTTAGATTTGTAACATCGGTATAACTGGCTACCAAACCAGAAGTACAACAGCTATGCATGATATTGGAAACTGTACCTGTATTGGTAGGTAAACTGCTCTCATCACATTCTATGGTTACATCTGCAGGTGCTGTGAATGTAGCAGGCGCTGCAGCATTCACAACAAGATCATCCGTAGCAGGTTCTCCATCTATAGAACCCGCAGAGCCTGTTGCTGAGATTGTTGAAGTTGTATTTGTATAGGTTCCACCCAGTGTTCCACATGGGATGTCCACAGTAACAATGAATGTACATGATTCATCTGGCCCAAGGCTGGCACCGGTAAGTGAAACTGTTGATCCACCTGATAGCATAGAACCTGTTCCACAGACATCATTCAATGGAAGGTTTGTGGCCGTTGCACCAACTATGAAGGCATTAAGATCATCTGAGAAGTTAATGCTGTTGATATTTGAAGCTGCATCAGGATTAGTGATAGTAAACTCAAGATCTACCGTATTGCTGGCATCTACTGGTGAAGATAGGAATGTCTTAGTGAATTGCAATAGCTGCGTCTGCAATATATCGGATGCAGGTGTTCCTGTGATCGGATCAGATCCATCACCTATTACACCAGTTACAGTACTTGTTGTACAAGGTATTTGTGCACCATATGGAGTTGAAGCTGGTATCTGTAGCGTAACAGAAAATGTGCAACTACCGCCAGCAGGTATCAATCCTCCGCTGAAGTCCATAAGACCACCACCCAAATCCGCTACGGTACCGTTACATTCCATGGATGGTAGACCCACAAGAGTGGCACCAGGAATAGCTGCTCCAAAATCAGTAGTGAAAGCCACAGACTCTGCAGGCCAATTAGGATCAAGATTTGTTAATGTGAACTCAACGGTTACATTATCTCCAGGCAATACTGGATCATCAGTAAATTCTTTTGTAATCTGAATCAATTCATTATTGACTTCCAGAACATCACTTGCTGGATCTAGAACAAGGATGCTTCCTCCTAATGTGGCTATTAAATTTGAAGTAAGGTTAGAATAACTTCCATTTGCTGCTCCAGATGGTATGTCGACTATCACATCAAATGTACAAGAACTACCAGCCGTAACATTTCCGCCTGAAAATGTTAAGTTACTGGTTCCAGATATGGAAGAGCCAGGTCCACAAATATCATTTTGAGGAAGCAGAACAGCTTGTGCTCCTGTAAGCATATCGTTTAAATTATCGAAGAAAATTATATTGGTTGCATCCAGAGAGGTCGTATTATCAATTGTAAACCTTAGAGTGGTTTCTGTTCCTTGTAATGCAGGATTTTCAATAAACTCTTTTGTTAATGTAAGTCCTCCAATAGTTAATACATCACTTGCACCTGTTGAAGTTCCTGTCAATCCAGACACTGTTGAACTGACAGCACTTGTTGTGTTTGTATAGTTTCCAGGCAAAGCTCCAGCAGGTACTTGAACAGTAACTGTGAAAGTACAATCCGAATCTGGGGATAATGTACCACCAGTTAAGCTGATTGTAGAAGCCCCACTAAGAGTTGAACCTGTTCCGCACACATCATTCAAAGGTAATCCTAAAGCTGTTGCACCAGAAAGCATAGCATTCAGGTCATCAGTGAAATTGATAGCTGTAGCATCAGTCGGGGCCAATGCATCAAGAGATATCGTAAATTCTAAATCAACTGTAGCACCAGCATCCACTGGGTCATTCAAGAAGGTTTTTGTCATCTCGGCTACTGGAAGTATCTCAAGATCTTCTGAAGCGGCAACACCAACTTGAGGTGTACCATCGGTATAGTTGAGTGGTGTAGTTACATTATTGTAAGTTCCTGGTGGCGTATTATCTGGTGTTTGAATTGTGATCGTAAAAGTACAAGACCCGCTGGCTGGTAGTTGACCACCATTCATCGAAAAGGTTAATTGACCGGAATCAATAAAGGTGAAAAAGATAGACCCGGCACCACATGACCCAGCAGCAGGTAAACTGCTTACAGTGGCTCCTGATAGAAACGCTCCAATATTATCATTGAAGCTCATATCAGTAATAGCACCAGTAGTGTTGGTATTTGTAATTGTAAATTCTAAATCAGTAGATCCTCCTGAAAGAATTGGATCACTGAGAAACGTTTTCGTAAATGTCGGAACATTGGCGATAAACAAATTCTCGCTTGCATCATTACCAGTGACTGGGGAACCATTTATTGTACCAGATACGGCCGAAGTGGTATTTGTGTAAGTGCCTGGTGTGGCCCCAGCTGGAACCTGCAAGCTAACAGTAAATGTGCAAGATGAACTCGCTGGTATTTGTCCTCCGGTTAAACTGATTGATGTTGTACCACTCAATGTGGAACCGGTCCCACAAACATCACTCAATGGTGTGCCTGTTGCAGCTAGTCCCATCAAAGCGGCGTTCAAATCATCAGTAAATGAAACGGCTGTTGCGTCAAAATCTCTACTAAAGTTCGTAATTGTGAACTCCAGATCTACCATCTCACCAGGATTTACTGGATTTGGTAGAAAAGTTTTTTCTATCAGTAGGTCACCAGGATTCACAACCTCTATTTCATCTGTAGCTTTTCCGCTTTCAAAGTTTTGACCAAAATTGTTTCTATACCCTAGGTTCGAAGTTGTATTCACAAATGAACCAATCCCAGCTGCTTCAACATCCACAGTAACAGTACAACTCGCACCAGAATTGATAGGATATAGTAGAGAGAAATCATTAAAAATTATCACACTTGAACCAGGTGTTGCGGTAATAGCCGAAGTATTTCCACATGAGCAAGTCGCATTTGAAGGACTTGCTACAACAACACCAGCTGGAAGATTGTCAGTGAAACTGCTTAGAAATATATTGTTCGGGTTTGCAGTATTATCGACTATAAATGTCAATGTGCTTCTTTCGCCTAAATCCAATGACGAGGGAGAGAAGCTTTTTGAAAACCCTGGTCTGTTGGCATCCACTGTTAAATTTGCTGTTGCTGTTCCACTATTTCCTGCTGAAGAAGTCAAGTCTCCTGTTAAATTCATATGGGTTCCAATTACACTGGAAGTCACCTGAACTGTAATAGAACAGGAGGAAAAAGCGGCCACACTACCATTAGATAGTGTAATGGTTCCACCACCGTCTGGTGCTGACAATACAGCTCCTATACAATCCGACACAGCATTTGCAGGCGAGGCCAGGATAACACCAGCTGGCAAGTTATCAACAAAGCTCAAATTCGTAACAGGAGTACCTGAACCTGTGTTGTCAATTATGAAAGTCAATTCTGAAGCACTTCCAGGACCTATTGTCGATGGTGAAAAGTTCTTCGAAAAGTTTGGCTGTGCAAAAGCTATTTGTGAAACAAAACAAAATAGAATTACACACAATGATCTTAAAAATAATGAGATGGTTTTCATTAAATATTCGTTTAATCCAACAGAAAAATCAACTTAGTGTGAATGCGCACGAACAGAAAATGTACACCTCATTTTCATAAACTGGAGATGGGCAGATTCATTTCTCAGGATGGCATTCCGGAATATGCCTTGAATATACGCAAAATGAAGGGTAACGGTGTTAAGTATCAGGCGTAAAATATGCCGTAAAAATTATATTTAAACTATAACTCATATGACCGAAATTCAAGTTTATTGGTCTTGTGACGGATATCGCGCCACATTCTCAATTTCAATAATGGCATTTTTGACCATAAATGACTGTAATTGAACTGCTTAGCACTTAACTGAAGCTTGAAAGTAATTGCACCCGGTAACTGGCAGAAACCGGAATTTTTTCTCCCATTATTTGAAGATGATTCCCTTCGATATATTCAACATGGTCGATATTGACAATATATGACCTGTGAGATTGCACAAATCTGCCATTTAATGACTTTTTAATCTCAGATAATTTCTCTTTAGTAATATGATTTTTGGACGAGGTAATGACTTTTACATAGTCACCATAAGCCTGGATATATTTTATTTCTTCAAGATTGAGTTTGTAAAGCCTTTTATTTTCTTTGATTATCAAGTATTGTTTTGAATCTGAACTGCTCTCTGCTCCAATGATATCATCAACACATTTCAGAAACCTGTCAAAAGGGATTGGTTTGACAAGATAATCCTTGGCCTTCAATTCAAATGCATCCACTGCATATTCGGGGTAAGCAGTAGTAAAAATGATGTGCGCTTCTGGCTGAAAGGACTTCACATAGTCTACGCCACTCAGCATTGGCATATTGATATCAATGAAGATGACATCAAGACTGTTATTGGCCATATACTCCTTGAGTTCAATGGCTGACTTGAATTCTGCAATCAAATCCAGAGATTTTATCTGTGATATGTAATCCTTGAGCACTTTACGCGCTAAAGGTTCGTCATCAACTATGGCACATTTCAATGCATTCACCTTTTTAATTCGATTTTAATTTTTGAAGAATATAATGACCCATCTTTGTCAATTTCCCAGCTGTAATTTCCTGGGTAGATCATTTCCAATCGCTTTTTCATATTAACAAGTCCAATGCCGCCCGCATCGTCTTGCTCATCTATTTCAGCAATATTGTTTACGCACAGCATTTGAAGCCTGTTATCCTCAAAGCTTATATTGATGTCAATGAAAACACTGCTTTTATTGCAGTGCTTGAAACAGTTTTCAACAAGTGGCAGAAGTAATAGAGGAGCAATTTTTAAATCTGTTTCCTCAACCGTATTGCTGAAGTTGACATGTGCACCCTCTTCAAGCCTCAAACGCTCCAACTCTACATAATTTTTGAGATAGCCTAATTCATCTTGGAGAGGAATAAACTTGGATTGTGTTTTGTAGAGCATAAATCTCAGAGCATCTGATAGTTTGATTATATAGTCCTTTCCTTGCCTTGATTCACTATTCGATAATGCATAGATATTGTTGAGGCTATTAAAAAGAAAATGAGGATTCAATTGCGCTTTGAGATTGCTTAATTGAACTTCTTTGTGTTCTTTTTCCAATCGCATTTGCTTCTCTCTAAGCAGATACCATTCTGAGCTTAATTGAATTAAAAGACTAACAAAAGCGTATGCAAAGAGATAGGCGGCTATATCCAAATGACTAAACAAGGAGATAAAGTAATAACCCTTTAAAAGGTATTTTGAAATAACATCAAAAAGAACAAAATGCAACAGTGTACCTAAAAATATTGACACCAGTAATCCGGTTGCATAAATCCAATATTTTCTTTGCGCTAGATACTTTTTTATCAACCAGATGTTTGTATAAACAAGGAGTACGATTGGTACATGAAATAACAAAGTATAGATAAAGTCCACAGTACCATTGTTGTAATCCTTTGTAAAAATCCGGAATAGTATGAAAAAGGAAGCCGACCAAAATGCCAGATGAATAAAGATTACTTTGAAATCGACCTTCTTTTTCATTTTGCTGGTTTATATTGCTACTAGTATTTCATCTTCGTAATACAATTCTTCGTCTTTACCATATTTGGCAATAAAGGCTCTCAGTTCCTCCATTGATGCGGTCAAAACAATGGTGTCGTCGATTAATTCATGCTTGAGTCTTACTCTCTTTTTTCTTATTAGCTCTTCAATGAAACCAGCGTCAAATGTCTTTATAACCAATTGATTATCAATGAATTCAACTTTCGCAAAGGTATGCGCTGGAATAATGTTCGTTGAGAAACGATTGGCTTCTTTTATGTCGGGTTGCGGTGCAAAATCCATATAGGTTTCTCCTTCAATTTTAGTGAGATTGACCACCATCTGACTCACTTCACTTTCTTCATTTGAGAGATCTTTATAGTTTAGTATATAGTAAGGAAGTTCTTCGATCTTATCAACCTCGAATCCTTTTTTAAGCAAGGATGAATCAGGCTGGTTGCTCATTTGATTTTCAAGATTGATATTTATTGAAGAGCCATTATCATCAACACGTTTATAGTCGATATTAGCGGCACGTCCAAACTGCCAATAGCCCAGACTTTCTATTACAAAAGAGTCATCTTTGACTTGAAGTTCAAGACTGTTAATATCAATTCGTGTGTCGTCATTTGTTGTGAAGCTTACATCTTTAAGTTTCAGGTCCTCGCTGCTGTTAATCCAGTTACCTATAATACGATCATCAGTAATCCGATTTTCAGCATTGAAAATGGGGTGTAGTGATGGGATGCATGAAGCAAGGAGAACAAGCGGAAGAATGAGAATTAATTTTGTGTTTTTCATGATTTCTAATTTTTAATACAAACATGCACGCTCATTTTCCTACTCTCAATTAATGTCGGTGAGTTGGGTCAAATTGTCGTTGAGTCAGAGATTTTGTCGACAGAATCCTTTACAATACACCTTTTATATAGTCAATTGTATATTCTTTATTGCTGTCAAGACCGCTGTATTGTTTGGTTTCTCCATTGGGCCATTTGACAGTAACATCAACTTTTTGATTGTTTGCAAGTCCAAAGTATTGACGCTTGGGGTGTACAGACAGATAGCCGGTAGTTGATTTAACTTCACGCCACATACCAATATTACCATCTTCAGAATTCAGAATTATGTTGGCACCAATAGCATCTCTGGTGATCTGATTATCGGGATCTCCAATGAGTTTTATCGCAATCCAATTGTTGTTGTTTTTAATCTTGTTTTCAAGAAATACAGCTTTGTCATGGTAATTATTTACAATGATGTCAAGATCTCCGTCGCGGTCATAATCCAGATAGCTGGCAGATCTTGAGTTGGCCAGCAGATCCCCTCCGATGACGGAAGCTTTATCAACCAGTATGCCTTCCTCATTAACAAAGAAGTTGTTCTTCTCCCTATTGCTGTGAGCATATAGCACATCTTTTTCTTGACCGTCTGGCGCATTGTAATACGGATTTTCCGACCCATATACCCTGAAGTCATTCATGCCGTTCAGACAGTATAGATCTTCATCTCCATCATTATCAAAATCAAAGAAGTCTGCATCCCATGACCATCCTGTAGCAGAATAACCTCGGCCTACCTTATCTGACTTAATATAGCTGACATTTCCCTCTTCATCCACCATGGATACAAAAAGATCATTGGCTTCCACAGTTCTGATGTTTTCCATTTTCTCCAGCTGGAAGTTCATCTTCGTGTCACCGCTGGGGTTGACATATTTCTCATCTTTTTCCATCACAACGATATTGGAAATATAGAGATCTGGAAAATGATCACCATTAAGATCACTGGTCCCAACATTCATGGTATAGGATGGCTTATCAGTCTTGAGCTGACCGCTGGCATTTTCAAAGTAACCATTGCCAAGGTTGAGGTAATATGCATTGACGCCAAAATCATTGCCAACAATCACATCCTGCCAGCCATCTTGATTGATGTCACTATGCCCCAATGCCTGCGTCCAGCCATAATCCACATCTCCCTCGAGATTGTGCTCCTGAGCCTCAAATTGGAATCCACCCATGTTTTTGAGTAACATATTTGCTGTCCCGTTTTGGTTGGTACGACTAAGTGTGGGTAATTCACCTTTGAGATAATTGCCAAAATAACCTATATAAATATCCAGTAGTCCGTCTTTATTGTAATCAAAGCTGGTCGCAGGGCCTGCTACCAAAGCTTCACCGCCAAGCTTGGCAGTATCCGACATGTCTTCAAACCTTAGACTTCCATTATTTCTGTAGATCTTATGTTGCGCATTGACCAGACTGAAAAATACATCTTGCCAACCATCATTATCAAAGTCACAAATAATGATCTGTCTAATCTCCTCAAATGAATTCAATTCCTTGTTCCAGGTGTTGATACCAGAGCTTTGAGTGATATCCCTGAATGTTTCATCACCATTATTCAGATACACTTTGACACCCACACCTCCAGTAAGAATGATATCCTGCCAACCATCATTGTTGAGATCCTCGGCAGCCACACCTGATCCACCGAACGCAGGAGGAATGGCCATGCGTATCAGGTTGGAGTCTTTCTGCACAACATATCCTCTAATGAGTCTACTCAACCAATCAGATGATTTGTGCATAAAGTCAATTCCCAGCTTTTTGGTTCTATCAAAGAAGACCATATCTTCTAGCTTTTCATCAGCAGAAGATGTTATAATATCGTTAGATCCGTTTTCATTGGCTGGTGTATCGCCAATACTTGCATTTTTATTAATCAGTTCCTGGATCTGTGTGAATGCCATTGTCATGTCATCAAGCACAATTGTTGGATTGCCAGAAGCTAAGGAATGTTCGCCGGTAAGCCTCAATACAAGCAAGGCCATTTGAGCTACAGTTTCCACGACAAGTTCAGCAGCAAATGGGTCGGCTTCCCGCACACCCTGTTTCTCAAGATCGTTTAGGGCATATTCCAAAATCAGCCAATGTATACCGCTATCTCTGAATGCATCAAGATCATATGATTCAATCATAATACTTTCTTCAAGTTCAGGGAAGTAAATAACATCCTCGAATTCATTGATTTCAAATGGAAGATAAAGTGGAATCACTTCTACTATGTGCTGGGGTCTGAGGAATTGCTCTGACTCCTGCGCTGCAAGATCATCAGCTTTACTTAATAATTCCTTGCAGAAGTAAACGAGAGATTCTACCAGGTAATTTTTCAAAGCGTCAGAGCTTTGCGTGTCACTAGGCCATTTGTGTCTGGCAAAATATACCTGAATGTTCCTAAGAAATATGGGCAGACTAATATTGTTATATGCTTTATAGGATTCAATCTTTTGATTGATAATTGACCTGATGGTAACATACTCTGAATTTTCCGGCTTGATAATGTCAGCTTTCGGGTAGTTTGAATTCAAGTAAGTGCCATGAGAGCCATCTGAAAGCAGTGCATTCCACGCAGATTGAAACATATCAGGACTTAATGTGAATTTGTTCTGTTTTCTGGCTTCCTGGTCAGCAATTTGAAGTGTGGCCAAGGTGATGAGGTCAATAAAAAATTTGGTTGCATCGACCGCGTCGTTATTCATATTCACCAGTTGCCATTCAGGGTTGAAAAGAAAATCCTGTTCGACAGACAACATAGCTCTTAATGCATAGGCCACCGTGGCATATTGGCGCATGTCATTGGCTTTGATAAAAATATTTTGATCACCTGAGGACACAAACCATTCACCACTTTTCATCTTGCCGAATCGGATTATATCATTGACAACACTTTCCAGTACATCAATGCTTATGACCTCAATCTCCTCATTTCGACACTTGTCCGAAGCCTTATTCCAGATGTAAAGGATCAGCTTCTTCTGAAGTTCCGCCTTTCGGATTCTTGTACTCTCTTCAAGTGGTGTGCCATACATGAAGTCTTCAAGTCTGGAAGCCGTAGCATGACACTTGGGATCTTTGGTGCTTTCCAGTTTCGCAATATTATCTATCACGCAAAGCGGTGAATTATTTTCTTGCTGGGCAGTTAGAAAAGTACAAAAGAAGAAAAAGCAACAAATCGAAAGGATTCTCATATTATCTATTTATTGTGCAGTTAAACCGATAGTAAAATTACGGTTCCAAACTGAGATATGCATGAATACAAATCATTGATATGTTATTGTTGAGGCAATTAAAGCGTAAAAAACAAACTGTTTGGTAGTGGCTTTTAAATTAAATTTTGTTGTTATGACAGATATAGTATATTGTAATAGACTCAAAAACTAGTACACTAAAATATGAAGGATGAAAAATTAGCAGTTTTAATAGACGCAGATAATGTGCCTTATGCTCACATAAAGGAGATGCTTGATGAGGTGGCCAAATATGGTACACCAACAATAAAACGCATTTATGCAGACTGGACAAAGGCTACAGTTTCGGGGTGGAAAAAGGTACTGCTAGAGAATGCCATAACACCTATTCAGCAGTATAGTTATACGAGCGGAAAGAATTCCAGTGATAGCGCTTTGATCATCGATGCTATGGATCTATTGTATTCTAAAAAAGTTGATGGATTTTGCATAGTATCCAGTGATAGTGATTTTACAAGACTTGCAACACGGTTAAGGGAGGCTGCAATGTTTGTCATAGGTATTGGTGAAAGGAAAACGCCAAAAGCTTTTATTACAGCCTGTGATAAATTCATTTACATAGAAATCCTTAAAAAGGAAAACGAAGAAGTAACCCTTGACAAATCCAGAAAAAAGCCCGGAGCAACAGCCAGGTCTAGAAGCACGATTAGGGTTTCTAAGAAATTGGAGAATCTAATTCAGGATAGTATCGATGAAATATCTGATGATAACGGATGGGTATTCCTCGGCAAACTGGGCAGTCATATTATCAAGAAAAAACCCGACTTTGATCCTAGAAACTATGGCTTTCCCAAATTATATCCCTTAATCAAAAAGATCAATTCTGTAGAGACTAAAGAAATTGAATCTGGAGAGGAAAACATCAAACATATTTATGTAAAGAATAAATAATGGGGCTCCAAGCTTGATGTGTTACTCCAATACTTATGACTTGATGTAATCAATTTTGATTATATTAATATAACGAACCAACATTCTACAAATGCTAACAATAGTTGTATTGCTTATCAGTGGTGCAATAGGAGGAAACCTGATGGCTACCTTGCTTTCAAATTATTCTATGGGTTCTCTATGGAACTCTGTAGTTGGAATAATTGGAGGGATCGCATTATGGCAATTGTTGGCATCCATTATTCTGCCCGGCATAGATCCTGATACGATTGTACCCTCAGGAGATCAAATTTCCAAACTGATATGTGCAACAGCTTCCGGTGCGCTCGGCGGGGCTATATTATTGTTGATGGTTGGATTTACAAGGCGCTTGTCCCAATGATCAATCCCCCACAGGTGCCAGCTCTACTTCCAGTCCATCAAGCTCATCATTGATCTTCAATTGACAACTCAAGCGGCTGTTGTCTTCTACGAAGAATGCCTGATCCAACATATCTTCTTCGTCTTCTGATTGAGGTGGCAATTTATGATTGGAATGCACATAGCAATGGCAGGATGCACATAAGGCCATACCTCCACATGTTCCTTCAACGGGAAGCTCATGTGCTTTAAAGATCTCCATTAAATTGAAATTCATATCTGTTGGCGCTTCAAGCTCGTGGACTTGGCCCTCTCTATCTGTACACTTAATCTTAATTATATTCTCTTCCAAATGCCTAATTATTCTTTTTCATCAAAACCCTCAATTCCAGTTACGGTAGTGTATTTGAAACTCAGTTTCTGATCTGGGTAAATATATTTAAAAGCTGATTGTACCATGAGTGTAGCTTCGTGAAAGCCACAAAGGATCAACTTCAGCTTACCCGGGTATGTATTGATATCTCCAATAGCATAGATGCCGGGTATATTGGTGCTGTAATCAAGCGTATCAACTTCTATAGCACTTCTATTAATACTTAGACCCCACTCTGAGATCGGTCCAAGTTTTGGCGTTAGCCCAAATAGAGGGATGAAATGATCGACTTGCTTTGTAAACTCACCATCCTGTTTGCTCTTTATCAGAACCTCGCTAAGTCTACCATTGCCGTTTACTCCTATTGCCTGAGCCTCCGTAATGAGATTTACTTTATTCGTAGCGGCGAGTTCTTTAACCTTTTCAACACTGTCAAGCGCACCTCGGAATGTATTTCTTCTGTGTATAAGTGTGACTTCACTTGCAATGTTTGCAAGTTCGATCGTCCAGTCAAGCGCTGAGTCACCACCACCCGCAATAAGAAGTTTTTTATCTCTGAACTTTTCAGGATCCCTGACCATATAGTCAACACCCTTGTCTTCGAATGCATCAATACCTTTAATAGGAGGTTTTCTTGGTTCAAAGCAACCAAGTCCTCCTGCAATCGCAATGACAGGCGCTTGGATTTGTGTACCTCTGTTGGTAGTAATCGTGTACATTTTTTCACCTACACTTTCAAGAGATTCTACTCTTTCTCCAAGTGTAAAACCTGGGCTGAATGGCTCAATCTGTTTCATCAGATTTTCAACCAAAGTACCCGCAAGAACTGAAGGATAACCCGGAATATCATAGATAGGTTTTTTGGGATATACCTCTGTCAGCTGGCCACCTGGTTGAGGAAGCACATCAATTATATGGCATTTCAACTTGAGCAGGCCTGCTTCAAAAACCGTAAATAGTCCGCATGGTCCTGCACCAATTATAATTATGTCCGTTTTAATCATTTCTTATAGCTCTCTTATACTATAAATCATTTTGGCTACCATAAGTTTTAACCAGCCGGTGATTTTAAGCACTGCAAAAGTATTTCTAATTCGGGAATTGTTCATATTCCTCATTTTAGACCCATGCGATATGCTTTATCAATAGTTGTTGTGTGCTTATCGATAAACAGATGTTTACGATTTCACACTTTAAACATTACAGTTCAAATGACATCCAAAATCATACCTGTTAGTTAATGTTGGTTCAAACCATAGCAGCGGCCGTCCACGGCATTGAAGCAAGAAAAATTATTGTAGAAGTCAGTGCCGGAGGGACGGTAGCTGCGGGTAAACAAATGTATTATCTGGTAGGTCTTCCTGATAAGGCTGTCACAGAGGGCTTTCAGCGTGTTGAGTCTGCAATTAAGAACAGAGGTTATAAGATGTTGCGGCTCAAACTCGTAGTCAATTTGGCTCCTGCACATCTTAGAAAGGAGGGATCAGCCTATGATTTGCCTATAGCCTTGGGGGTGTTGGCAGCAACCCGTCAGATAGAATGTGAGTGCCTGGATGCATTTATGATAATGGGAGAACTGGCACTTGATGGAAGCCTTCGCCCTATCAAAGGGGCGTTACCAATTGCTGTAGCCGCACGGGATAATAACATGAAAGCCTTGATTCTTCCAATACAAAATGTACGCGAAGCAGCCATAGTTTCTGGGATTGATGTCTATGGGGTTAAGAATCTGACAGAAGCTATTTCAGTGTTGCAAGGTGATAGTGCAATGGCACCATTTAAAAATGAGGAACATGAATGGGATTCCAGCAATGCTTACGACGTAGACTTTGCTGATGTCAAAGGCCAGATGAATATTAAGCGTTCCCTTGAGATCGCTGCGGCGGGTGGTCATAATCTCATTCTGATAGGCCCGCCAGGTGCTGGTAAGACAATGCTGGCCAGACGGTTACCAACCATCTTGCCGGCTCTGAGTTTGGAGGAATCCCTTGAAACAACCAAGATTCACTCTGTTTCAGGGTTGCTTGGTCCCCAAGCTTCACTGGTTAGATCTCGCCCTTTCCGCGCTCCTCACCATACCATCAGTGATGTGGCCCTGGTTGGAGGAGGTTCTCATCCAAGCCCTGGCGAAATATCACTTGCCCACAACGGTGTCTTATTTCTAGATGAGTTACCGGAGTTCAAACGCTCTGTACTTGAAGTCTTGAGACAGCCTATGGAAGAGCGGCGTGTCAACATCAGCAGAGCAAGGGTTACGATTGACTATCCGGCCAGCTTTATGCTCGTCGCTTCCATGAACCCGTGCCCTTGTGGATATTATAATCATCCGGATAAGGAATGTGTTTGTGGTCCTGGTATCGTTAAAAAGTATTTGAATAAGATTTCAGGACCCTTGCTTGATCGCATAGATCTGCATGTAGAGGTGACGCCTGTGAGTTACGATGAATTGTCAATGGCTATGTGTAATTCTGATTCCAGCAGTGAGATTGCTTCCCGGGTATTGACAGCCAGAGGTCTTCAGGCCGAACGTTTTGATGGTACCCCGGGCATATATAGCAATGCTCAGATGCCCAGTCCGATGGTACGCAAGCGTTGTGGTATCGATAAGGAGGGGAAGTCTCTTTTAAAAAAGGCCATGCAGCGGCTGCAATTATCAGCCAGGGCCTATGATCGTATTTTGAAAGTTTCTCGTACGATCGCTGATCTTGAAGGATCTGATGTGATTGCGAACAGGCACCTTGCCGAAGCCATCCAATATCGCAGTTTGGACCGGGAATCGTGGGCTGGATAAAATAATTATCGGCTTCGATTTGCCTTTTAGAATAAGATAGTCCATATTTGGACGTATATTCGTCATAATATGACGAATTAATCGACACTCGTCATTTTTGCTTTCATGTACCTTAATTGTCACACATATTATTCCCTTAAATATGGGACGCTATCTCCGCCGCAACTGGTGGAAGCGGCCGCTCAGCGGGGTGTTGACACCTTGGTTTTGACGGATATCAATAATACATCTTGTGCACATAGTTTCATCAAGGAGTGCCATAAGCACAATATCAAAGCTGTCATTGGTATAGAGTTTCGCCGTGCACAACGGCAGACGGATGAGAGTGATGAAGTGAATGTGTTCAGCATAAAGGATTCCCGCTTTGCTTACCTGGGCATTGCGCGCAACAAGGAGGGTTGGCGAGAGTTGAATGCCCATCTCAGCCATTATTCCATGCGCAATACACCATTGCCAGAGGCGGCACCTCAATTTGAACATGCCTATGTTATATACAGAAAACTGCCCAAGCCCATCGATGAGCTAAGGGCCAATGAGTTTATCGGCGTGATGCCAGGGGAGGTCAACCATCTTTTCAGCTCTTACCTCAAAGACTATCAGCATAAATTGGTGGTGTTCGCCCCGGTTACTTTTCTGAATAAGGAGGGTTATAAGACGCACAAGCTACTGCGCTGTATCGATCTTAATATTGTCATCGGTAAACTTTCATCTGCTCATTGTGCCAAGGCTTCTGAGCACTTTTATAAGCCCGGCGAACTTGAGGGTATTTTTAGTCAATACCCCCGCATTCTTGAAAATACACGGAAGCTATTGGCGGATTGTTCCATTGAGATGCATGAGACGAGCCTTAACAATCGTCAGACCTTTACCGGAAGCAGGGCAGGAGATATGAAGCTGCTTAGAAAGCTTGCACTTAATGGGTGTATACGTCGTTTTGGCGAACGTAATCGACAGGCGATGGAGCGCACAGAGAAAGAGCTTCGAATCATTGATAAACTTGGCTTTGCCGCTTACTTTCTGATTACATGGGATATCGTGCGCTATGCACAGACAGCGGGCTACCATCATGTGGGGCGGGGTAGTGGCGCCAATTCCATTGTGGCTTTCAATCTTTACATCACGGATGTTGACCCGATGGATCTCGACCTCTACTTCGAGCGATTCATCAATCCGCATAGAAGCTCTCCTCCGGACTTCGATATCGATTTTTCCTGGGATGAGCGCGATGACGTTGTCGATTATGTCTTCAAACGCTATGGTCGTGAGCATACAGCTCTACTGGCCACCTATAATACCTTTAAGGGCAAGTCGATCATACGGGAGTTGGGCAAAGTCTTCGGATTGCCCAAAGCAGATATCGACATCATTGTTAATGAGCCCCATGCGACGGATAAGCACCATTCTTTTGCGCGCTATATTTTTCATTTTGGCAAGCTCATCGAAGGATTTCCCAATTACCTGTCCATTCACGCGGGAGGTATCCTGATCAGTGAAGAGTCCTTGTTTTATCACACCGCCATACAGATGATGCCCAAGGGTTTTCCAATTACGCATTTCGATATGTACGGTGCAGAAGATCTCTCCTTTCACAAATATGATATTTTGAGTCAGCGGGGTCTTGGCCATATCAAAGATGCGGTTAAGCTCATAGCCTCAAACCAGGGGAAAGCGGTTGATATACATGACGTGGAGAAGATTAAGCAGGACATGAACGTGCGCCGTCAGCTCAAATCAGGGCAGTGTATCGGCTGTTTTTATATTGAGTCTCCAGCCATGAGGGGCCTTTTGACCAAACTGCGTTGCGACAACTATGTGCAGCTTGTGGCCGCCAGCTCAATCATAAGGCCTGGTGTAGCCAAGTCGGGGATGATGCGTGAGTACATACACCGGTTTCACCACCCTGAATCCTTCACCTACATTCATCCGGTGTTTGAGGAACACCTGGGAGAAACCTATGGTGTGATGGTTTACCAGGAGGATGTGATGAAAATTGTCCATCATTTTGCAGGTCTTGAACTTGATGAATCAGATGTCTTGCGCCGCATCATGACGGGGAAGAAAAAGAACTCTGATACTTTTACGCGACTGCGTGAGAAGTATTTTCGGAATTGTAAGAAGCGGGCTTATCCGGATACGCTTGCCGAGGAGGTGTGGCGCCAGATTGCCAGCTTCAGTGGTTACTCATTCTGTAAGGCCCATTCGGCAAGTTTTGCAGTGGAGTCTTTTCAAAGTCTTTACCTGAAGACCTATTTCCCAAAGGAATTTATGGTTGCTGTGATCAACAACTTTGGGGGTTTTTACAGTACCGAACTGTATGTGCATGAAGCACGTATGTGCGGTGCACGTATCGAGGCACCGTGTATCAATCACAGCCAATACCTTACCCATATCTATGGTGATGAGATATATATAGGCTTTGTTCATGTGGCTCAACTGGAGAAGCGTTTGGTTGTCAAGATACTGAATGAGCGTGCCGATAACGGAGACTTTCAGGGGCTGAATGATTTTGTCAGTCGCATCGATATTCCCAAGGAACAACTGGAGATTTTGATTCGTGTGGGCGCGTTCCGGTTTACGGGTATGAACAAATATGAACTCATGTGGGAGAAAAACGCCGTACACAATCCAGAGATTAAAGTAGCTCACAACGTGCAGCTTTTTGGTATGGAACACGAAGATTACGAATTGCCCATTATGGAAGAAAGCCGTTTTGAGCAGGCTTTTGATGAAATTGAGCTGCTCGGGTTTCCGCTTTGCTCACCATTCGATCTGCTGGAGACAGATTTTCGGGGCAATGTAACGGCAGATGAACTTGTCAATAACATCGGACGTAAACGACAGATGGTCGGCTACTTTGTTACACGCAAGAATGTGACGACGGTAAACCGCAAACTCATGAATTTTGGCACCTGGATAGATTGTAATGGCAAATTCTTCGACACCACACACTTTCCTCCTTCGCTGGCACGCTATCCTTTTAAGGGCAAGGGCTGTTATCTTATTACAGGCACCGTTGTAGAAGACTTTGGCTTCCCCAGTCTTGAGGTGGATAAGATGGAGAAGTTGCCATACATCAAGGATGATCGGTATTAATAAGTCCTATTATAATCGGGCTACAGCCACGTCAGGGTATTGAACAAAGAGCGCACAACAAAAAATTAAACGCAGCATTGAATTTTATGTCTTAATTTTGTGAAAAAGCTAAAAAGAATATGTTCTCAATATTTTTGATAGGATTGCCAGGCGGACCGGAGTTAATACTCATCGCATTTGTTGTGTTGTTGCTGTTTGGAGGTAAGAAGTTGCCTGAGTTGATGAAAGGCTTGGGAAGAGGTATCAGAGAGTTTAACAATGCCAAGGCCAATATTGAAACCGAAGTGCGCGATAGCATGAAGGAAATCGATAAGACAGGCAATTCAAATTCATCATCTGAATCCTAAAATCAGCCCAGTTGCTGCGCGGCGTCGTCAAGCGCTTCATAGAATTCACTTCCGTACTTCCTTTTAAGGGCTTCTTTTACAAATTCGTAGATGCGCACTTTGTGCTTATTCCCATTCGTGCAGGCTGCACTGCAGATATCCCAGCGATCATAATTAAGCGCTTCGAATCCTGTCATTTCATTTATTGATACCCGAACCGGATAGAGATGGCAACTGATCGGTTTTTTAAATTCCAGAAGACCTTCTTTTTGAGCTTTCTCGATAGTGCAATAACTTATGCCAAGTGCATTTCGCCCCATAAACACACAAGCACCATCTTCCATCAAGCTTGTTTCATGAACCTTACTCTCCTCATTGTAGATATGAAAACCATCAGACTCAATTTTGTTTCTTGATTCTTCATCAAGCAGAGGAAGAATGACATTCAAGCTATCCTCAATTGTTTTGATTTCATCTTTTTCTAATGGCGCTCCGTAATCTCCTTCGATACAACAAGCACCTTTACAAGCCTTGAGGTCGCACACAAAATTGTTTTTGATAAGCTCATCAGAAACCAGTATTTCACCTATAAGAATCATTCGGTAAAAATGAGGAATTCCGGCTTATTCTCAACAAATCGAAATAAAAAAGAAATGTGATTGAACAAGAAGTGCAATTCGGCGATTTTATCTTATAAAAGTTGTAAATTCGAAGCCATTATCAAATGCACCTCGAAAGGATTGTAAACTTGCATTTGGTAACAGGCAAAACCCGAAATTTACACGATCACTGGAATTGATGCAAAATTGATTATTTATCCCCCGGATTGTGATCAGCTTGCGGCAAAGAAATTGAACTTAACAATTGGATTCAAATTGCAAATTATAATTCTCTAGAAGTAGAATGGATAGATTAAAACAAAAATTTTACGAAAAAGCTTCAGCGCTTAAATCAGAAATTAGAACATTAGCCAAAGAACACGGTGATACCGTTGTCGACCAGGTCAAACTCTCACAGGTTATAGGTGGTATGCGTGGAATCAAGAGTATGTTGTGGGAAACTTCTGAACTGGATGCATTCGAAGGCATTCGCTTTCGTGGTAATTCAATTCCTCAGGTACAGGAAAAGCTTCCTAAGTGGAAAAATGGCTCCCAGGCATTACCTGAAGGTTTGTTCTGGCTTATGCTAGTTGACGAGATCCCAAGTGAAGAAGATGTGGCATGGTTGAGTGACGAATGGGAGAAGCGTTCCAAAATACCTCAGACAACATATGATGTATTGAACAGCTTGCCTATTGATACACACCCGATGACGCAGTTTATCATTGGCATCAACAGCCTGCAGAGAGAGAGTATATTTGCAACGCGTTATGCTGAAGGAATGCATAAAACTGAATATTGGGATGCTACCTATGAAGATGCAATGAATCTCATCGCGAGACTTCCGGGATTGGCCGCCTATATTTTTAGACGCATTTATCACAATGGAGATCATATAAGCGCAAATGAATCTTTGGATTGGTCAGGTAATTTTGCACACATGCTTGGCATAGAAGGTGAGGACTTCAAAAGCCTCATGAGAATGTATATGCTGATTCATGCAGATCATGAAGGTGGTAATGCTTCTGCACATACCGCGCATCTCGTGAATTCGACCTTGGCCGACGTATATCTGTCTTATGGAGCCGCTATGTCTTCGCTAGCCGGTCCATTGCACGGTTTGGCAAATCAAGAGGTAATCAAGTGGATCTTTGAGATGTGTGATCACCTTGGTACGACCAAACCTACAAATGAACAAGTAGAAAAATATGTAAACGATACCCTGGCTTCAGGGAAAGTTATTCCGGGATATGGTCATGCCGTTTTGAGACAGCCAGATCCTCGATTTACAGCTCAGAAGAAGTTTGCCGAGATGTTTATTAACGATAATGATTATGTCAATATCGTTTGGCAACTTTTTGAGATCGTTCCAGATGTTTTGGGCGGTCTTGGCAAAGTCAAAAATCCTTGGCCTAATGTAGATGCACACTCAGGAGCCATCCTTGTAAACTATGGCTTGAAAGAATATAGTTTCTATACTGTATTGTTCGGTGTATCAAGAGCTTTGGGTGTTATGGCAGCCACTTGCTGGTCTCGTGCGCTAGGATTACCACTGGAAAGACCAAAATCTGTAAATTCGTCCTGGTTAAAAAATCAAATAAAAACGGATTAATAACAAATGAACATCAAGGAAAACTTAAAGTACACCAAGGAGCACGAATGGATTCGTGTTGAAGGTGACACCGCTTATGTGGGGATTACAGATTTTGCGCAAAGCGAATTGGGTGAGATTGTTTACGTCGAAGTTGATACAGTTGGCGAATCTATTGCCAAGGATGAGGTGTTTGGTACCATCGAAGCGGTTAAAACAACATCAGACCTCTTTATTCCTGTTACAGCAACAGTATTGGAGTTCAATCCACAATTGGATGAGAATGATGGTGATCAACCCGACCTGGTTAACAGCGACCCATACGGCGAAGGTTGGATCGTTAAATTACAAATTGAGAATCCTTCAGAACTTGAAGATCTTATGGATCATCAGGCTTATTCTGATTTGATATCTTAATTCCAGCCACTGCACACCATTTTCTGAAATATTGTCATCTATATATCAGTTGACAGTATTAAAGCAAAAGATTTGAAAGCAACTCTGGCTTTAGTAGTCTGGTCCCTGACGATTGCTGTGGTATGTTTGATACCCATTCAAAGTCAAGGACTTGAACTTATACCCCACCAAGACAAGCTAATTCATGCATTTTGTTACGCTGTTCTGGCAGGTCTTATATCGTGGGTTTTAAGTTCAAAGACTTTTATATCCAATAGTCAAAAACGCCTTTTTTGGGCAATCTTGTCGGCTTCAATCTATGGTTTCTTCATAGAGTGCCTTCAAGCCGTACTAAATACAGGCAGACATTTTGATTATTTTGATATTATTGCTAATATTATTGGCTCCTTGATAGGGAGCCTATTGTATAATCAAATAAGAAAAAACAAATCCTTATGGGCGATTTAGAATTAACATCAGGAGCCACCCTTGGATCCATCTTAGCTCTTGTCGCTGTGTGCATCGGTGTTATATTTCTTTTCAGAAATATGTTTAAGAGGTACACCAGTGAGCAGTTGGCTGAGAAGTATAAGGACCACACGTGGAGTTCGCCTCTTGATGCAAGAGCCAAATACCCGGAAGTAAATGCTTTTTCCTGGTCCAGACCTATCTTTTTGATGGGACTTGCTGTAGCTGTAGCTGCGACTTTGTTTGCATTCAGCTGGACAACATATGATCAGGCAGTAATCATTCCGGATGACGCACTCGAGCTCGATGAAGAGATTGAGATCGAACCACCGCGTACCGCAGAACCACCTCCGCCGCCACCACCTCCACCGCCACCGGTGATTGAGGAAGTGCCAGAGGAAGAAATCGAAGAAGAAGATGAGCCGATATTTGAGGATATGGATGTAGAAGAGGATGATGTATTTGAACCGGAACCGGTAGAAGACGCACCACCTCCGCCTCCACCGCCACCGCCACCACCACCTGAAGAGCCAGAAATATTCAAGGTCGTGGAACAGATGCCTAGATTCCCAGGTTGTGAGGATATAGGTGGAACAGACAAGGAGAAAGAGGCTTGTGCAAAAGAGAAGATGCTACAGTATATCTATAAGAATCTTAAGTATCCTGCCATCGCCAGAGAAAATGGTGTAGAAGGGATGACAGTATTGCAGTTTGTCGTTTCCGAAAACGGTGCTGTAAAAGATGTCAAAGTCGTTAGAGATATTGGAGCAGGCTGTGGAGATGCAGCTAAGAGTGTGGTGGAAGCGATGAACAATCTTCCACAAAAGTGGACGCCAGGCAAGCAAAGGGGACGACCAGTAAAGGTTCTTTATACCCTTCCTGTTAAGTTCAGACTTGAGTAGAATAATTTATTATTTATATAAAGGCTCGCGTTTTACGCGGGCCTTTTTTATTTACCCTAAATTCGGATTGCTCTTTTTTTCTTTAATTTAGAATCTATTCTTAGCCTACGCCGTTATAATTATCCCAAGTTATTGATATGAGACAATTGATCATCATTGCATTATTGCTGTTTACAGGTCTTGCTATAAATGCCCAGGACTCCAGGCTCGCCAATCAGTATTACCAATCCGGGGAATACGAAAAGGCCGCCAATATATACAAGCAACTCTACGATGCGCAGCCCAGAAGTTATTTCTATTTCGGACGCTATATAGAATCCCTTCTCGCTCTTGAAGATTATGAGCGTGCTGAAAGAGACATCAAAGCCGAGATAGAAAGGCAGCCAACACATATGCAATTGTATGTGACTCTGGGTAATCTTAAAGAACGACAGTTTTTGCCTGATGAAGCTGAAGAGGCCTATCAACAAGCCATTAAAAATATACCCGCTGATATTTCAGTAATCAGCAATCTTGGAAATGCATTCACAAGATTAGCCAAGTATGACATGGCCATTGAAGCATTTCAAAAAGGTACCAAGCTCATGGACAATGAGCAGATTTTTGCCTATGCGCTTGCGGATCTCTATAAGAGAAAGGGCGATACCCCTAATATGATTAAGTATTATATCATCTCTTCTTCTCAAAGTGTTAATCAACTGGAACGCTATAAGACATACTTCCAGAGAAACTTGAATACAGATGAAGACCTTGAAGAGATGAGGCGTCAATTATATGAACGTATTCAGGAAGAGCCTGATAACGAGATATATCCTGAATTGCTGGAATGGGTATTTATTGAAAAGGGAGATTATAACCGTGCATTCAGACAGGCAAGGTCATTGGACCGCAAATATGATGAAGGAGGATACAGGGTAAAAAATATTGGAGATATCGCTTATCAGGCCGGGGACTATGATACTGCCATAAAGGCATTTGAATATGTTGCAAGAGAGAAGTCAATCAATAATAATCTTTATGTAGAAGCCAAGCGCTCTTTGCTAAAAGCTAAACGCAACAAGGTGACGCGCAATTATGATTATACAAGCTCCGATCTGGATACACTAGAACAAGAATATGCCTTATTCATAGATGAATTTGGCGTCAATACCTTGACCCAGAATCTGGTTAAAGAGTTTGCCGACTTTCTGGCGCTGTATAAAAATGATCTTGACAAAGCTACAGAGGTGCTTAATGAGTTGATAGTCCTCGAGAGTATCAATCCTTATGTTAAGGCAGATAGCAAGATTTCCTTGGCGGACTACTATCTTATGAAAGGAGAAATATGGGAAGCGACATTGCTATATTCTCAGGTCGAAAAGTCTTTTAAAGAAGAATATCTTGGGGAAATAGCTAGGTTCAAAAATGCCAAACTCTACTACTACGCAGGAAACTTTCCATGGGCGCAGGAACAGTTTGATATTCTTAAATCGGCTACCTCAAGACTGATTGCCAATGATGCAATTGATCTATCGGTTTTCATAATGGACAATATGGGTCTTGATACCACAGATGTCCCATTAAAAATGTTTGCAGAGTCAGAGCTACTTACTGTACAGAACAAATTTGATGAGGCATTTGACAAATTGGATTCCATCGGATTGCTTTATCCAGAGCACTCACTTGATGATGATATACTTTATCAGAAGGCCAATTTGCATCTCAGTTTGAAAGACTACGAAAAGGCTAAAGAATTATTGACTAAAGTATACACTGAATACCCTGAAGAGATTAGAGCAGATAATGCCTTGTTTTTATTAGCCCAGCTGAATGAGTATCAGCTGAATAATCCAGAAGAGGCCAAATCTCTGTATGAAAAGTTATTTATAGATTTTTCTTCCAGCACATTTGCTGTCGAGGCAAGGAAGAGATATAGAATCCTAAGAGGGGACGATATTCAATAGAGACCGAATCAATGGAGAAACCTATAGTATTTAATATTACCATTAAGCTTGCAGAATCTGATGCCCCCTCCTTCATAGAGTCTTTGGCAAGTAGGATTCTTCCAGATTGCACTGACGGTCAGATAATCACATCAAGTCAGGTTAACAGGATAGTATTGGCAGAACAAGATGGAGATGACGAGACCTTTGCTATTCAGTTTATCTATCCATCCTCATCTGTCTTCAAGGAACAAAAGTTACTCACAATGGCCAAATTTCTGGGTTTGCTTGATGAACAGTTCCGTGGCAAATATGTCTATTTTGCAACAATGATGGAATTGTTACATCATCAAAAGTAGAGTTCACTGAATCGACTAGCACTTATCTTAATTTTTATTGCCAATGCCATTTCCGGAATTGCCCAGGGAATGAGTATGATTGCTATTCCATGGTACTTCGCTCAACAAGGTGAGCTGCTGACTTTCGGAATTGTCTACATCGTAACCAATATCATATCAATGTTTTGGATGCCCTTCAGTGGGTCGATAGTAGACAAGTACAACAGGAAAAAGGTTTTCCTATACTTGACCGTAATCGTAGGTCTTATTCTAAGCATTATCACTGCATTCGGTTTTGCAAATGAGGGCCTTCCACTTCTATTAGTAGGCGGCGTATTCATGTTGACCTTTCTGAATTATAATATTCATTATCCATGTCTGTACGCATTTGTGCAAGAGATTATTGAGGCCAGGTACTACTACAAGGTGACCTCATGGCTCGAAATTGTTGGACAGATTACAACCATCACTGCCGGAGCTGGCGCTACTTTGTTGCTTGAAGGAACAGAAGGAGGTATTTTAAAACTGTTTGGGTTCTCATTACAAATGCCTTTTGAAATTGCTCCTTGGAAGATCTATGAGATCTTTTGTATCGATGCGGCTACTTATTTTGTAGCATTCCTAATCATTCTGATGATTCGATATGTGCCCGTGGTGGAGAGGAAGATTGAGAAGGGTAGTCTGTATACAAGGCTTAAGTTGGGTCTGGAGTACTTAATGAATAATAAGCCTGTATTCTGGTTTGGTATTTTATCATATATGGTATTCCTGGCGGTCTTACTGGAAGCATTTTATCTTGGTGTATCTTATGTAAGCAATCACCTCAATGAATCAGGTGATATATATGCGAATTCAAAGATTGCATATTCAATTGGCGCCATAGCAGTGGGACTGGGAATAAGATATGTATTCAGATATATAAATATACCTCTGGGTATAATATTTATGAGCTTTATGGCTGGTGCCATATTCTTGATATTATCCTTGTCACATTCGATTTATATATTTTTTTCCATGATGTTTCTTTTGGGAATTTGCAACGCTGGCGTACGTATTGCCAGGATGACCTATTTGTTCAAGAATGTAGAGAATCAGTTTTTTGGCAGATCGGGAAGTATTTTCTTCCTGACAAATGTCGTTCAACGCATCTTGCTCATGTTGGTTTTTACCATGGCATTCTTTCAGGAATCTAATCATATTATATATGCCTACATGATCATCGCTGGCTTGTTAATTATCTCCGCATTTTTGTTGATCAAACATTACCGTACTTTTGATCTGGGCTTGAGTCCATCATAAAGATATGTTCAGACTTGCAAAAATATGGGGCGTACCTATCAAGGTTCATTGGAGCTTTGCTCTTCTTTTTGTACTCATATTTTATATGGCCACAATCAGGCAGATGCCACATGCTCAAATCATGAGCTTTCTTTTCTTGGTGATGGTTTTGTTTATATGTGTGTTGTTACATGAACTTGGGCATGCGCTTGCAGCAAAAAAATTAGGGATCAAAGCCACAGATATCGTGCTTAGTCCGATCGGCGGTCTGGCCAGACTGGAGTCAATGCACAACTACCCTAAAAAAGAAATCATCATTGCATTGGCTGGGCCAGCTGTTAATTTTGTAATCGCGCTGGTGCTTTTTATCTACTTATATTTTATAGCAGCACAGAGTCAACATTTTGATCCATATGCAGCCCTGGACTTTCTAAGTCTGACAGCAGTATTGTATTTTCTTTTCTTCATAAATACAATGCTTTTCCTTTTTAATCTCATTCCTGCATTCCCTATGGATGGAGGACGTGTGTTAAGAGCTCTATTGACACTGCGTATGCCTGTGCTCAAAGCCACATTTATTGCTTCTGTAACAGGTCGTGTATTATCTATGCTCTTTTTGATCGTCGCCTTTTATTACAGGTACTATGCTCTGATAGTGATAAGCCTCTTTGTTTATATAATGGCAGTGACGGAGTACCATGCTTTAAAGCGCAAGTATGCATCAATGGCAAACGAAGATTAAGCAGTCTTTAAGGAGGGATAGGGGCATAAAAAAAGCCGGTCCTAGTTTTCCCCCTACGAACCGGCCTGAAGAAGATCTTAACACATAAGAATTCCTCTCCAATAATCTGAACAATAGATTACTTGCATATATCTTGCCAATTTGCTCTTTAAAATGAAAAATTTGGGTCAAAATGCGAAAATGGACCCTAAAGGACTGTTGTTCAGGGGTTTATACCTGCGATTTTAATATTAATTCGGACCTGGAAGCCTTCGAAGCAGGCAGAATTGAGGCCAAAATACCAATTATTAATACCGTTATACTGACAACCACAAAATCGAATAATTTAAGGCGCACAGGATACGCATCCACCAGAAATCCCTCTGGAATACCAATAATTCCGTAGTTCTTCTGCATGAAATACGCGATCAGCGCCAAAATAAAGCCCAATACCAGCCCAATACCAGTGATCAAGACTCCCAATTGAACAAATACATTGCGTATCTGCATGGCGTCGTATCCCAGTGCTTTGAGTACTGAAATGTCTTTTTTCTTGTCCAGGACAATCATCCACAATGCACCCACAAGATTGAATGCTATGAGTAACATTGTCATACCGGCTATCAGGAAACTAAACCATTTTTCAATTTCCATCACCTTGAGGTAGGCTTCATCTTGCTGGTACCGGTTCTTAACCACATAGGCATCACCTAGAATATCCTGTAGCTGATTTTTAAGCTTTTGTGCACTTACACCATTTTTTAACTTCAATTCGAGGGCGCTTACCTTGCCCTTTTGGTCAACCAGATTCTGAACAAATCTAAGATTGGTTAGCATGTAGTTGTAATCCGTTTCACCGCGAACCGAAAAGATACCGGCTGGATATAAGTCCTTGGCCAGGAACTCCTTGGCTCCGATTATTTTGCGCTTTTTCTGGGGCATGTACACAGTGACGGGTGTAATCGCATCTTGTATACCAAGTGATAATTTGTTACGCATGCCAGCACCAATAATGGCATATTGGATATTGTCTTTTTCCAGCAGATAGCGACCGCTTATGATAAGTGAATCTAGTCGCGTTACATTAATATAATTGTCGTCAACGCCTTTTATGACACCTATTTCTTTGCTACCCTTATATTCAAATAGCGAAACTTCTTCAATGGTCTTGGATACGAAATCTATGCCCTCCAGGTTTTCGATTTGCAGAAGTTCGCCTTCATCCAGTTCAAAGAACTTCCCTTCATATGGCAGGACCTTTAGATCCGGATTGAATGCATTAAAAAGACCTGAAAGCAATCCTTCAAAACCATTGAACACGCTCAGAATAAGGATCAGCGCTGCTGTACCAATCGATATACCAAATATGGATATACCTGTGATTATGTTAATCGAGTTGGTCGACTTTTTACCGTACAGATATCTGCGTGCTATGTCCAGTGAAAGAGAGGCCATTAAATATTAGTGTCATTTATGGCTCTGTAAAATACAGATTGAATGCGTGGTCTGTAGTTTTCTTTGCCAAAAATGTAATTCTTCATGCTTGGATATGTCCGGTTAGCGAGCATGATATATATTAAATCATATTTAGGGTCTGCAAAGACGGCAATGCCTGTGAATCCGAGATGTCCAAATGTTTGCTCCGATGCTTCTTCAGCCATGTTCAGGGTGCGATCGGGATTCATTTCTTTCATATCAAATCCAAGTCCCCTTCGAGATGATTTATAGTAGCGTTTAGTAAATCTTTCAATCGTCTGTGGCTTCAGATAATTTCTCCCCCCATAACTACCGCCATTAAGAAGCATCTGCATGAGTATGGCCAGTTCTTTAGCGTTCGAGAACAAACCCGCATGTCCGGCAACACCACCAAGCATGGCGGCTCCCATATCATGAACGTGCCCATGCAATACACAATCTCTAAAGTAGTTGTCCTTTTCAGAAGGTACTATTTCTTCAGTTTCAAGATAGTCAACCGGATTATAGAATGTTCTCTTTAGGTTAAGAGGTCTGTAATAATTATCATAAGCATAGCGATCCAGCGATTTGTTACTGGATGATTCTATCAATTGCTGAAACAGGTAGAATCCAAGATCACTGTAACGGTAGTCTCTTGATTCCCTGAGGTCACAGGAATAAATCAAATTAAAAATACTGTCCCGCCAGTCGTTTCTGAGAAACAGGTTGTTGCAGACCATAATGCCAAAACTATCGCTTTCTATCTCACTGTAATATTCGTCCTTACGCTGAGCAGACCGGCTTTCCTCATCCAAAGTTCTTTCATAGAAAGGTATCCAACCCGGCAATCCCGCATGATGTGCCAGAATATCTTCAATGATTAGTTTCGCTTTGTTCGTGGTGTCTATGTTTGGAATATAATTTTCTAGTTTCTCATATAGATTTAATTTTCCTTCATCATAGAGCTTCATGAGAGAAATGGTAGTTGATAGTATCTTGGTGACAGAAGCCACATCATAGACATCATCATTATCAACCATTTTGCGACCGTCAGGTGTATGTTTACCATACGATTTCTGAAAGAATATCCGTCCGTTACGCGCTGCAAGAATTTGACATCCCGGAGTGGCTTTTTTATTTAGCATCTCCTGTACAATGGTATCAATGGCCAGCAAGCTATCTGAAGATATACCAACAGCTTCTGGTATGGAATAACCAAGACGAAATATACCTAAGCGCTGTACTCCCGACTTTATAAGGAAGTTATCATTTACTGTAACTGGAAGTTTGCCTTCTATCCTGGTTACACCCATAATGGCTTGAGCAGCTGCATCCTGTGCGATATCATTGTCTTCATATCCGACCATTGTCGTCGGGATATCATTGAAAAACTCCAGAGAATATGGCGTTCCAAAAATGACAAGGATCACATTTTTTTCATTGTTAAGTCTGTAGATAAGGTCGAATGCAGATTTTGTAATACCAAAATCGCGACTCTTAAATATGGACATATCATGGATTGATATAATCACATCTTCCGAGGAACGAAAATCGCTGAGCACTTTACTCATCTTTGCCGCATCAATAGACTTTTCTACACTTATGCTTATTGAAACACCAAAATCCGCAAGTCTCTTCTGAAAGATATTGTCTGATTCTGCGCCAATCGACAAAGATGCAGTTCTTGGAATATCCTCATCTTTAATGGGTACGGCACGCAACTCGTCTTTGGCCAATGTCATGGCTTTTTCATAGAGCCTTGAAATCAGAGCCAGCGATTTCCTGTCTTTTATATCAGTGTCAATGCTGTCTAACGCATTGACAGAGCTGTATTCGTTTAATTTCAAAAAATGCTTGGCTTCGAGAATCCTTCGAACTTTTTCATCAAGTTTTGCCAATGGTATTTCGTCATTTTCTACAGCTTCTTTTAATGCCGTGAATGCTTTTGGCGTGTTGATGGGTAATAGAAGAATGTCATTGCCAGCCTTTATCGCTTCAACTTCCATCTGGCCAGGTTCAAAGTGCTTAGCAACACCTTTCATTTCTAAACCATCGGTAAAAATGAGACCATCAAAATTCATTTGTTCCCTAAGCAAGCCTTCCAAAACCTTATTAGAGAGAGAGGCAGGCCTGTTTTCTCTATCATCCAATACAGGAACCGATAGGTGTGCCGACATCATGGATTTTACACCGAGTTGGGTTAGCACTCTGAAAGGCATGAGCTCGAGACTATCAAGTCTTTCTTTTGAATGTGTTATTACCGGCAGGTCATAATGCGAATCTACATCGGTGTCTCCATGTCCCGGGAAGTGCTTTGCGCAGGCCATCACTGAGGCATCCTGAAGGCCTTTCATGTAAGCGTAGCATTTAGTAGCTACATTATAGATGTCCTCACCAAATGATCGATTGTGAATAACAGGATTTTCAGGATTGTTATTTACGTCAGCCACTGGAGCAAAGTTGACATGTGTACCGATCCTGCGCAGTTGCTTTGCTATATCTATCCCCATATCATAAATCAGCGTATTATCACTGATAGCACCAAGGGTCATTTGTTTAGGATAGCTCAGAGCATTTTTCTTATGGCGCATTCCCAGACCCCACTCAGCATCCAAAGCAACCATCATTGGGATAGAGGAAAGAGATTGATATTTATTGGTGAGTTCAGCTTGTTTGCGCGGCGTTCCCTGGAAAAAGCAAAGACCGCCAACATGGTATTCTTTGATAAGCTTTTCCACACTTTTTATATGATCATCTCCCAAGTCCGAATGAGCTCTAATCATGAAAAGCTGACCGATTTTCTGATCCAGGGTCATATTTTGCAATATGGAATCTGCCCATAATTGCGCAGCACCACTTTGTGCTTTTAGCTGAACCGACCCAAAGAGGAGGAAGCTTACAGCCACAATATAAACCAAGCTTAATCGCATATTTTTCTCAACTACTTTTGTTAATGCCTTATTGCCTTAAATGTTTTAATGCATCAGGATCTATTTCTACAGCCCTATTAAACGCTTCTCTGGCTTTTTCCTGTTCACCGATATTTATATAAGCCGTTCCAAGGCTGGAGTGGTTGGCAGCTACATCTGGCCTTAAATCTACAGCTTTCAGAAAATATTCAACAGCCTTTTGATTTTGCCCTTGAATTCCATAGGTGATGCCCAGGAGCCTGCATGTTTCGTAGTCTGTTGGATTCATTTGATATGAACGCAGTAACCATTCTTCAGCTTTTGCAAAATTCTGCTTTTTCTGACCCATATCTCGACCGCCATCTCTAAGTACAACAGGCAGATTTTGCAATGCATCATTAAAATTCGGATCGATCTCAAGCGATTTATCAAAATAGAATATGGAGCTTTCAAAATCTTGCAGGTAATAGTAGGCATTTCCCAAAAGCAAATAAGCATTGCGGTATGTAGGGTGAATGGTAACTGCTTTTTTGAGATAAATTATCGCCTGGTTCAAGTCATTCGTTCTTAGATTGCCGGCCTGCATTTTAGAGGCGTTGGTGGTAAGGGCGCCACCTGCAGCATTGAGAAGCTTTGCACTGTTGTTGTTGATTTTTACATCATTGGTGAAAAGCGTAAAATCATCTTTCCATACCGTGTTGCGACTGATCGTTTTGTAAGAGAATGCAAGGAATATCAGCCCAGTAAGAGCCAGGAGCAAGCGCTCCTGCGGAATGTATTTATAGAATATGCCCCATGCCAGAATAATAAAACCAAGAGAAGGCATGAACACGAATCGTTCACTCATATTGGTCCCTATTGGAAATACAATATTGGAAACGATGGACAGACTCAACAAATAGAATAAGACGCCAAAGCTGATTATTCTATCTTTCTTCCAGAAGTAAACAGATGCTGTTATCATTGCTATGTATACGAACAGACTCAACAATACTTTCCAGTCAGAAAACTGCATTATGTCTATCGCTCTTGGATAGTAATCATGACACAGTGGGTGGGGGAAGATAAGAAGGCTTACATACTTACCTAAAGTGTATAATATAGTAGCCATCTTTTCACCTGCTGAAAACGGGACCCAACTATTTCCAGATACTTTTAGAAATGGGTTATTCATCAACTCATTCGTACTGGCCCCAAAATCCATTCCCAGAATTGAGAATCTGATCAGTAGAAATACAAAAGCAGAAATGAATAATGGAAAACTCAGCTTGAGTGCGTTGATCATGGTTCTTTTTCTGAATAACATGAGTCCTATCGGAACAATACCCAGAAAAGTGATGGCATTCTCTTTACTCATCAAGGCAGCAAAAAAGGAAAGGGCACTTAGCACCAGATATTTATTTGATTTGTTGGCACCATATTTAAGCAAGGCCCAGAAAGCTACTATGCTGCCCAACATACTCATTATTTCATCCCGCCCTTTGATATTGGCTACAGCCTCAGTATGAATGGGGTGGGCCAGATAGATTAAGGCAACCATAAAAGAAAGCATGGCTGCCGCTTTTGATGACATGGTGTCTTTAAAGAGCAACTGCAGAAAGAGGAATATAGCAGCACATAATAAACCGTATAAAAGAATATTGATAAGATGTCCGATCATTGGATTTCTACCGAACAATTCCCATTCAACAGCAAACATCAACAATGTAAATGGACGGTATCGACCACCTGAGACAAGATTGGCTTTTCCTTCGGTTTTGAAGAAACCATAGAAGGTATCGTATTTAAGTATGCCTGGAATACCAGCTATGCCTTCTTGTGTAAACATGTTATCATAGATGACTATGGCATCATCCTGCGTATAATCATGACCTAGCGTATTGGCATAGAGAATAAAGCTTAGAGCAATCAGCACTGTCCCAAGCATGTTTTTACGAAACCACATACTCTTTTTACCTGGCTTCCTGTTGTTTTCACCAGCCGATGCTGGTTTTCCTGTTTTTACTTTGCCTTTCTTCTTTTTACTGCCCATTTACACAAAGTTACAAATTATAAAAAATCATAATATAAGACATATACCTTTTTCTGTAGCCGAATTCAGCGCTATTATTAGCGCGATATTACAATTATTACTTTTTAAACATAATATGCGCGTAATTTTATATGCCTATGCCTATATTTGGCGACTCAAAAAATTTGTCAATGACTAGAAATATTGTTTTATGTTTGGCCATTTATTGCCTTTCCTTAAGCGCAGTGATAGCACAAACAGATTATAACAAGGTTCCTGAGGTCACTTCCAAAATTTTGCTGAATGATGTTTATATTTTTCAAACAGCCTCCGACAGCTTGGGCCTTGGAGATATATTGTTTGAAGACGGCATCATCAAGCAGATTGCGGCTGAGATCGAAGCACCTTATGATGCCAAAATTATTGAGGGTGATTCTGCCTATGTCTATCCGGCATTTATAGATGCCCTGTCGCATACGGCAATCCCCAAACCAGAAAGGGAATCGCGCTCTCCTAATGTAAAGTTTCCCGGATATCCACCCAATGATCTAGCGGGTATAACGCCTCAACTCAAAGCTTCAGATATGTTGGACCCTGAAGACAAGTCAATTGAGGCGCTTAATAAACAAGGATTTGCTATTGCTCATATCGTTCCAAGAGGAAGAATGCTGCCAGGTAAAGGATGCATTGCTCTTTTAAATGGTGACAGTGCTGAGGAAATGATAATGCATGATGAAAGTTCCAGTTTTTTCCAACTTGCAGGAGCCCGAAGAGTATATCCTTCTACTGTGATAGCAGTAATGAGTAAATGGAGAGACCTATACCGCAATGCTGAAATCTATGCATCTAATCATGAACTGTATAATCAATCACCACAGGGGACTAATAGACCAAAAGTAGACATTGAATTGGAAGCTCTTGTGCCTGTTACAAAAAAGGATCAAGCCGTCTTTGCCATATCAAGGACCGCCAAAGAGGTATACAGACAGATGGAGCTTCAAAAGGAATTGGGTTACAATATGGTTCTTACAGATGTGAAGCAGGCAGACCCAGCGATAGAGGCACTAAAGAGTGGAAATGTCCATATGGCACTTTCACTTGATCTTCCAGATAAGAAGAAGAAAAAAGATAAAGGAGAGAAGGATGAAGATGAAGAAGTAAAGGATCCTGTACGCGAAGCTTTGGTACAAAAAAGAGATCAGAGCCTGGCTCAATATGAATCACAGGCTGCTAGGCTCGAGTCTGAAAACATCGACTTTGCATTCAGTACCAATTCGGTTAAAGCTAAGGATATTAAAAAGAACCTTAAACGTATGGTTGATGCTGGCTTAAGTGAGGAAACAGCAATGGATGCTTTGACAATAAACGCTGCAGAATTATTGGGTATTCAGAATGTAACGGGTAGTCTGCATGAAGGTAAACTGGCCAATATGATAGTCTGTACTGAAGCGTACTTCAATGAAGATGCCGCGATCAAATATCTCTTTGTTGAGGGTGATATGACTGAATATGAGATCAAGAAAAAGGAGAGCAAGTCAGAGGGCAAAATTGATGAAGCCATACTGGGCACCTGGTCTTTTGAAGTGGATGTTATGGGAGAGATAAACAGAGGTACTATTGAAATAACACAATCAGATGATGAATTAGAAGTATCTATTACTGATAATTCTGCTCCAGGCGAGCCTATTGAGTGTACTGATATTTCTTTTGAAGAAGGTACCTTCCGTTGTAGCCTGACAGTAGATGCAGATGGTGTTGAATTGCCGGTAAACCTGGTTCTTGAAATGGAGTCAGATTCTTACTCAGGGACAGCCACCATTGCAGATATGGGTAGCTTTCCAATTGAAGGGTCAAAAATTTCTTCACCTGAAAACCAAATGAAATGAAACAGATGATATTATTTATATTATTGCTTGTACTGGTTGTTCCGTCCTATTCCCAGGTAGAGACAGGTGACGTTCTTATTGAGAATGCAACTGTACTGACCATCACTGATGGTGTAAAGAGCAACACAGACATACTTATCAAAAATGGTAAGATTAGTCAAATTGCCACAGATATTACTGTAGCAGATGATGTCAAGCGAATTGATGCCACAGATATGTATGTCATGCCGGGGATCATTGATGCACATTCTCATATTGCTATTGATGCCGTTAATGAAGCTACAAATCCAGTGACTGCAGAAGTTGCTGTCGGTGATGCATTGGATCCCTATGATATTAATATTTACAGAGCCCTTGCAGGGGGTGTTACCATCTCTCATGCCATGCATGGATCTGCCAATGCGGTCGGGGGTCAGTGTGAAACCATTAAACACCGCTGGGGCGTTGAGAATCCTGAGCATATGAGAATGGAAGGAGCCATGCGCACCATCAAGTTTGCTTTAGGTGAGAATCCCATGAGAGTTCACGGACAGGGTAGAGGTATAGCCCCAGCCACGAGAATGGGTGTAGAGCAGGTCTTCAGAGATGCCTTTGAAGCTGCCAAAACCTATATGCAGGATTGGGAAGACTATAATTCTGGGAAGCGTAAAATGGCACCGGAGTACAGTTCCAGAATGGAAGCTGTTGCAGGAATCCTGAAGGGTGAAATAATGATTCACTGCCATTCTTATAGAGCTGATGAGATCTTGATGCTTATGAATGTACTTGAAGACTATGGAGTCGATAAGATATGTTTTCAACACGTTAATGAAGGATTTAAAGTTGCACCAGAGCTTGCAGAGTTTGGAGCTTATGCCTCTGTTTTTTCTGACTGGTGGGCTTATAAATTTGAAGTTTATTATTCCACGGCGTATAATGCAGCTATTCTTACACGTAATGGCGTAATAACTTCTATCAATTCGGATTCAAGAGAGTTGATCAGACACCTATACCATGAGGCCGCCAAGTCTCAGAAATATGGTCAATTGACAGATAATGAAGCATTGCGTCTTATCACACTCAACCCTGCAATTCAATTGGGAATTGAGGATCGGGTTGGATCTATTGAGACTGGTAAAGATGGTGACCTTGTCATTTTTAACAATCACCCATTGTCAATCTATGCGATTCCTCAGTACACGCTTGTAGATGGAATAGTCAGATTTGATATCAATGAAGATCCGGCCGATATGCGTATAGACATCAATCCCGAAGAAACAATTCCTGCATTTTATGAAGCTGTTGATCATCACGAAGATGAAAGCTGTATGCAAGGAGCTGAAGCAAAGGCCTTTTTAGATTATTTATGGAAAAGTAAAATCAGATGAAGAAATCAATTTTAAATATATGCTTGATCTTGTGTATGCCTCTTATAATTTCAGCACAGCAGATCAGCAAATCTGAATCGGGTATATTCTTGCTTAAAGGAGGTGAGCTTGAATTGCTTGATGATGGACGAATTAAAGCAGACTTATTGATACAGGATGGTCTTATTATGGACATCGCTGAAGATATTCAGCATCCTGGTGCAAAAACAATAGATTGTACTGGCTTGATTGTCTACCCTGGTATGATTGACAGTGGAACAAAACTTGGTCTCGCAGAAATCGGATCTATTGGTCTGACACAAGACCATAATGAAATTGGAGAATTTACACCACAGATGCAGGCACTTACTGCAGTGAATCCCAATTCCATCAATATTCCTGTCACACGTGTTAATGGCATTACAACCAGCATGGCTGTTCCCTCGGGAGGTCGTTTTCCTGGCACAGCAGCACTTGTTGATTTACATGGTTACACACCCGAACAAATGTTTACCGGTTTTGAAGCTGTAGTTTTTAACTTTCCTTCCACTGGAAGAAGGGGCAGATGGGACCGACGATCTGATGAAGACATTGCCAAGGATGATAAATTGGTCAAAAAGAAGATCGAAGATTTCTGGAACAAGGCAAGTTTGCATGCGCGTATAAAATCGGAAGCTGAATCAAATGGCGCTAAGCCTAAATACAATCCACAGCTCGACGCGATGGCAGCAGTCATTACCGGAGAAGCGCATCTCTTAATTGAAGTCAACAAAAAGCAAGATATTCTGGAGGCTATTAAGTGGATAAAGGAAAAGGAAGTTAAAGCCATTTTAACGGGCGTTTCTGAAGGTTATCTTGTCGCGGACAGTATAGCTGCCAACAATTTGGCTGTAATTACTGGTCCGATTTTGAGCAATCCTTCACGCAGTTCCGATCATTATGATGTAGCCTATTCGAATGCTTCAAAAATGCAAAAAGCTGGTGTGATGGTGGCCATTAGAACCAATGAAGCTGAGAACGTGAGGAACCTACCATATAATGCAGGTTTCGCAGCGGCATATGGGATGGGCTGGAAGGAAGCTTTTAAATCGGTGACGATTCAGCCGGCCCGTATTTTTGGTATTGATGACAAGTATGGTTCCCTGGAGAGAACCAAGGTAGCCAATTTGTTCGTGGCAGATGGAGATCCATTTGAAACAAAAACACAGATTAAGCACCTGTTCATCAGAGGATTTAAGGTGCCACTTGAGAGTCGACACACTTATTTATATGATGAATTTATCGAAAGGGATCCAGGCGTTAACGGACAGTAATTTTGAAATTGTCTGATAATTTTCAAAAAATGCTTTGATAAATACCTGGAAAGTGTTTAGGTTTATAATGAATTTATGATTAACAATACTACATATAACTATTGGAGCTATTTCTGGACAAGTGCCGGGCTCTGATAATATTGTAGTTTATAGAATATATTATGGAGTCCGGTATTTTGTACCGGACTTTTTTTTTGCAACTAAGTGATATGAATATTGCAGTAATAGGAACAGGATTAATAGGCGGGTCCATTGCCAGAGAGTTGAGAAGGGCAGGTCAAAGGGTAATTGGAGTAGATAAAAACACTTCACATCTTGCACGGGCCGAAGAGTTAGGAATTATAGATGAAGGCATGACATTGGAGAATGCACTTGATAACGCTAAGGTGATAGCTGTTTGTATTCCCGTTGACCATCTCGAATCCAAAATTCCACTTTTACTTGACAAGATTGATGAAGAGCACATTGTCTTTGATGTTGGGTCCACAAAGGAATTGATCTGTAATGCAGTCGCCGATCATCCAATGCGACACAGGTTTGTTGCTGCACACCCTTTAGCGGGGACAGAGCATTCAGGCCCTGAGGCGGCTTTGTTGGGTTTGTTTGATGGGAAGAAAAATATTATTTGTGAACATGCGCTTTCTGATCAAGATGCCCTGGACCAGGTCATCGATATTTTTGAATCAATGGGTATGAAATCCTACTTTTTAAATGCAGCAGAGCATGATAAGCACATGGCCTTTGTCTCTCATCTCTCTCATGTAAGTTCGTTTGCACTGAGTCAGACTGTATTGGATATAGAAAAGGATGAGAAGCAGATATTTAACCTTGCCAGTACAGGTTTTGCTTCTACTGCAAGACTGGCGAAATGTAACCCACATACCTGGGCGGCCATTTTTTCAAAGAATAAGGACCATCTTTCTCAGGCCCTGGATGCCTATATAAAGCATGTTCAGGCTTTCAAAGTCTTGGTTGATGAGATTGATGTAGATGGAATGTATGAGGCCATTTCGGAAGCAAACGAGATAAAACGCGTATTAAACGGCATCAAGCTGAATAAATCATGAAACATTATTGATAAAAAAGAGGTATATAAATAAGGAACATTATGAGTGAAGTAAAAGAAATGACTGAGATTAAACAAAAAAGAGAAAGTTGGCTGACTAAGGATAAAAGGCCTATCGTTATCGCCGGGCCATGTAGTGCTGAAACCGAGGAACAGGTATTGGAGACAGCTATGCGTTTGAAGAAGACGGGCAAGTCTGACATATTTCGTGCAGGAATATGGAAACCGCGTACCAAGCCAGGCTCATTTGAAGGTGTAGGAACAAAAGGCCTTCCTTGGATGAAAAAGGTAAAAGACCTGACTGGTTTTCCAGTTACTGTAGAAGTCGCCAAGGGCTCACATGTTGACCTTTGTCTCGAATTTGGGATAGATATTCTTTGGATTGGAGCCCGAACAACGGTTAACCCATTTGCAGTACAGGAGATTGCTGATGCATTAAAAGGAGTAGATATTCCTGTTCTTGTAAAGAATCCCATCAATCCTGATCTGGCTCTATGGAATGGTGGAATCGAGAGGCTTAGAAAGGCAGGTGTTAAAGAATTGGGCGCCATTCACCGTGGTTTCTCAAATCTTGGTGAAAAGTATTACAGAAACAGACCCCAATGGCAAATTGCCATTGAATTCATGAGGCTTAATCCGGATCTTCCGATTCTTTGTGACCCAAGCCATATATGTGGTCGAAGAGATATCCTACAAGATGTTGGACAAAAAGCAATGGACCTTGATTATGATGGTCTGATGATTGAATCTCATATCGACCCTGACAATGCATGGAGTGACGCCAAGCAACAGATAACCCCTGAAGTGTTTGGATCCATGATTACGGATATGAAATTAAGACACGACTTTGAAGATAACTTCAGGCTACAGAGTAAGTTGGATCAAATGCGTGAAGTCATAGACCATATCGATGAGGAGATTATCAATTTGCTCTCCAATAGAATGGCTGTTGCAAGAGATATCGGCGCTTACAAAAAGGAGAACAACATGACCATCTATCAGGATAAAAGATGGAACGATATCATCGGCAAGTCCACTGATCAGGCTGCTAAATCAGGATTGAGCAAAGAATTCATTATCAAATACATCAGTGCTGTTCACGATGAGAGTATAGATCAGCAAGACAAAATTATCAAGAAACTTGACGGTGAAAGCCCTATGTAATATTGTCGATATTGGATATTTTGTGCCTCAAATTTTAATATGAATTTAGAACCCTTTGTGGCAGTGAGCTCGGAACCAGGATTATTCAGATTGGTTGCCAGCAGGAATAACGGATTGGTATTGGAATCACTTGATTCCGGTAAGTCTAAGTTTTACTCGGTTAGGAAGCATCAATTTACGCCGCTGGGTACGGTTGCGATATATACACTTGAGGATACTTCACCATTGGCCGATGTGTTTTCAAGTATGAAGTCCAAACTGGAAGACACACCTCCGGTAGACTTGAAATCTGAGCAACATGTCATCGAGGAATACTTTGAATCAATTCTTCCGGAATATGATGAAGACAAGGTGTCACTCAAAGACATGAAAAAGGTAATCAAGTGGTTCAATACACTTCATGAAAAAGGTTTGTTGGATAGCAGCGAGGAAGAGTAAGCTTATACAATTAGCACTTCATCTGCTGGTCTGCTAAACATTTTATCCTTGCAGGGTGTTTTTAAATAAAAAAAATATCATGCGTTTAATCAAGTACAGCTTTTTATTATTGATGGTGGGTTTGTGGTCATGTAGTGATGACGAAACACCACCGGGAAATATTGACCCTAATGACCCGACGGTTGTCATTTGGAGTGGTCCAAGTATCTCTTTTGAAAAATTGGAGGGATCCGATCCAAGCTTGGAGGAAAATCAAGACAACATTACAGCCCTTGTTGCTCTTACAAGAGGCAACGATGGCGGACAGATATACAATGCGGTTTCTGAAAGCTCTTCTGACAAGGCCAATAGTCCTGCAGGAACAGAATGGGCCATCGGAACTACAGATAATCTAGAAAGTTTAAACTTTCAAAGATTCAGAACTGCAGTGGGAGAACCGAAAAGTATAGTTGGTGAAGACCTCGTCTTAAGACTCGTTGAAGAAAACATCTACATAGACATAAGATTTACATCTTGGTCTCAAGGAAGATTAGGAGGCTTTGCCTACGAAAGATCTACGCCTTAGATAGACTTATACTAGATACACATCGACCCTTTTCACGATTATGTGGAAAGGGTTTTTTGTTTTCATATCTATTAATACCTAGAAATCAGTATTTTACATGTAACAAACGTATTAACTAACTTAAAACAAACGAAATGTCAACAATTAAACCAATGCACACCAATCTGGTGTATGGGATTGCTATCCTATTGCTGATCCTGGGAGTTTTCGGATTCATGGACATAAGCAACAACACTTATCTAGGATATGCAAACAATGATTTCAAAGTAACAAGAGTGGAAGATGGAAGCCCTGCCGATGCGGCTGGAATGCAGGTAGGAGATCAATTAAAAACCATCAATGGATTAGATGTTCGAGACGCAAGTTCCTGGGACGCCATGCCAAGAGCTAAGGTAGGAGAGACCAGAGAGTTTGTCATTGATAGAAATGGCGAAGAGCTTACAATGGAACTGACTTATGCCGCACAATCCGGAACAGATAGCATGATAAGCAAGGTAGGATGGTTCGTAGGGCTTATATACTTGTTAATGGGTCTATGGGCTTATAGAAGTAAGACAAATTGGTCTTCATTCTTATTTGCCCTGTTTGCTTTGGCGTTCGCAACCGCCTTTTTGGGACGGCCATATATTGCTGATCCTGCAATAAGAGATGTAGTGAATTCAATCTTTACAAGTTTCTTCCTGTTTGGTTTTGCCCTGCTATTTGTCTTTTTGATGCATTTTCCTGAGAAGAGTAAATTCATGGAGAAAAAGAATGCAAGCTTGATGCTTTTTGCTCCAGCTATCATTATGAGTGTAATTATTATTGGACTAAATATATTTGAGCCAAAGTCAACTAGCAGTCTGAATACCACTGTAGATATGTTATTCTTGCTGTTTATTGTTTTCTATTTCGGTGGTTCAGTTGTGCTACTTGTAAGAAGATATTTGGCAGCTGATGCAGCCACGAGAAGCAGTTCTGGATTATCCATGTTATTCTGGGGGTCTATCGTAGGATTATTACCTATACTTATTTATATCATTATTGGTAATATCTCTCCAACGACAGTGTTGCCTGGTGAAGATTATGTATTTCTAAGTTTGGGACTTGTCCCAATATGCTTTGCGTTGGCCATCAAAAATTCTGGCGCCGCCGCAACTGATTAAAAATAAACCCGGCCTGGCCACTGTGTCAGGCCTTTTTTTATGACACGCGATTATATAAAATTAATAACCAGCCTATCTCTGGTAATTGCATTGCTCGCAATAATAGGCCTTAGTGATGATTATTCTGAGGATCGTCTCCGTATTTATATACGGTGGTCGGCCAAGTTAAGTGTCTGTTTTTTCAGTTTGGCTTTTTCAGCATCTGCAATTCATCATTTGATCAAAGGAAAGTATTCAGCCAAGCTGTTAGAATGGAGACCGAGAATAGGTTTGTGTTTTGCTGTCTTTCATACGGCTCATTTAATTTTTCTAATTCTCCTCCAGCAAGTTTTTCATCCTGTATTCACGCTGGCCAAGACAAGCTCTTTGATAGGAGGAGGTATGGCCTATGTGTTTATGTATCTGATGGCCCTTACAACATTCCCTAAGTTTAAGAAACTGATCACTAACAAACAGTGGATCCTTTTACATACAATTGGCAGTTATTGGATATGGATTATTTTCTTCAGATCTTATTTCAAGAGTGTAGTGAATAAGGGCGAAGAGTATCTCTTGTTTGCCATTATAGTTATGGCCATGGTATTAAGAATACTTAAAGGAATCCACCGTATGTATCGTCGAAATTCTGTTAGAAGTTAAATTTTTTCGAGGACTATTTGTTCCTCTTGTTTGGCTATTATTTTATCATAAATATCGACTATGTCAGAGTATTCAGTTGGTAGAATTACATCACTGCCAATATGTAAATAGTAAGTAATACTTAATTTATTGTCGAGAACTTTAGGATCATATATAAAGCTTATTTTTTTGTTTGAAGTCCCGATTGATAATTTTTCAGGGTAAGATGCCAACTTATATCCTTCGGGAATTTCAAAGTTTATAATCCTCCTGATTTTTGAAAGCTGATTATAGAAGACAGGAAATTCTCTTGACTTTTCTTCAAATGGGTTTTCATCCAAGCCATAACCAAATGAGGCATTGATAAATATTTTATTTCCTAACCTTTTGTGTGTATTGTATTTTATTTCATGGGAAGAATAGCTGACTGGCTTGTATATATCTTCAAATCCTTCAACAGTATCTATTTCAAAAACATCTTCTCGGATTTCCTCATATTCTTCATCCTCTTCCTCAAAATCATCGTCTCCATAGTTTACATTTTCGACATTTTGATTGTCTTCTTCATTCTCAAACTCACTGGCATTGATTCTAAATTTTGTTGAAGCATATTTGGCAAGTCTTGTATGCGAGTCAACCATCAGACAATCATCCTCTTCATCAAGGTTAATGTTATGCATCTGAACTGATTGATATAGATTATTATTGCTCATGTTTACCACATTGGAAGCATCTTTCTGAACCTTAAGCGCATAGATGTTTAAAGAGCGAATCGGAATGGTTCCCATCGGCAAATACTGGGAACTGGCATCCATATATATTTCTTTGCCATCAATATCTGCAGACACGAAGACATAGTTGAGCTCAGATCTGCTTGGATAATACGGGTTTAGAATACCATTGAACCTGTATTTGGTTAACATAGGCCTTGCTGAAATTCCGGCCTTATTTAAAAGATTGGTTAATAGTAGATTTATCTCTGCAACATTTCCCGAACCTGTTTTTATAAGATTCTTTATGCCATTATCTACAAATATTCCATATTCCTTATTCCATCGAAAATTTTGAATTATGTAATCATAGATGTATTGCGCCTTTTCTTGTTCTGTAGAAAGCGATTTTACTCCATCTACTACATCATTTAAGTCCTTTAGCTTCTGATCGACTTGTGAACCAAAGTATTTTGATTCAAGCAGGTTATTTCCAATTGTTTTCCAGTCCTTCGAAAAGTACTCTACTTCGCCTGTATTATAAGTCAGAGAATATATTTCATATTTAATTCCTGTTCTGTAGTCATTTTCATTTAGAACATATTCATCTTCTTTTATCGCTGGAACATCTTTGACTTCATAAGAAAGCATATTTGTCTTACCCCATGAGGTAAGCACTTGTTCTTCTTTGCTTTCTAAAGGGATCAAACCTGAAGCAATAGGGGTTAAGCTAAATGGCCTGGGTGCAAGAAGCTCAAATCTTGAATAATCAACCGGGATCCATGATTGAAAATACCACTTGGGAATGGTGTAAAGGAACGGAGAGTATACAGTATAGTTTACATCAATAATACTACCGGGTTTTACATTTGGCATGGCAAATTTAATTTGACGTAAAAAGTCGGCAGTTTTTTCTTCGTAAATATCACGTTTCTCAAGTTTCGTCTCTACTATTTTATCTCCTTTAAGATTATAGGTTACCGCCTTAACTTTTCTAATCTCTTCATCATCTGAACCGGAAGAGTATAGTGGTATACTAAATTCGGCATAATCCTCTCCAGAAGACTCAAATATTTTAATTCGAAATTTATATATTAAATTTAATTCCTGACTATTTCCTTTAAAATTGTATTCGACACGAACACCCCTGAACATATATGCAGCTTCAGCTGTCGAGTCAATTTTATGTACGCTTTGACGTAAGTCTTCTTTTGTTACTTTTGGTAACTTTACTTGAGAAAAAGCGCCTGTTGATAGAATTAGAATTACAAATAATGTGGTGATCGTTTTCATTTTAGGTCTTCTTTTGAAATGTGAGTTCAAGTCGTTCTTTTTTGCGTATGGTGTCAAGAAAGTGCTTTATTGCTTTGTATTCTTCAGCTGGATAACAGCCTTCGTTAAGTATGAATTTATGCGCGTATATCAAATACTCCCCTTCGGTTGATATTTTTAGTGAATAGAAACCGTAATCAGATTCAAGGATATAATCTTCAATAGTTTCGACAAAGTCATAGGATTCCGGAATCTTAATTTTTACCTTATAAGCGTTCTGAAATGAGCGTTCAAATTGTATCGGATAGACCCGTTTTTTATCCTTAGGAAGATATGGAACCTTTAGATCATAGATGCCTACAGGAAACAATAGATAATCACCCAGGGTCTGATAAAAGCTTTTAAAACTAAGCTCTGCTTTGTTGATAACCGAAATGGAATCCTCATCAAATTCAAATTCAGAATTATCCAACGAAACAGACTTGATATTTTTAAACTGATCAAGGAAGAAATCTTTTAAGTCGCTATTCTCTAACCGTGAGAGATACTTGTACTTATTATATCCAATTCCTTTGTTTACCGATTCATATGAAAGGCTGTATGAATCATTATCACTCTTGTCAATTATAATATTTGTTGTATTGCTATTTAATTCAATACCGTAATTGGGTGTCTTTGCTATCTCTCCACCTGTTTCATCTACTGCAAGCACACTGCGATCATCTGTAAAGCTGCCTAGAAATCCAAAGGGACTCTCATGCATGGTACAATCTATCCAGAATGTGTCTTGATCCTCCGTGATTCTCAGTATGATATGGTTGCCTTGTTCCACACTGTAAAAGTCTTCGTCAAATGATACTTTCTTATCTGACCCGGCTTCTACTATCACGTAATCACTATGGATGTCATAAGCCCCCAGAAGTTTATGAGTATAAAAACTCAAGGCTTTACAATCACCATATTTAAGTTCATTGACTTTTTTAGGATCCATTGGAACAAGACCGCCTTCATCCAGACCAATACTTATATACCTTGTATTTTCTTTTATGTAGTTGTATATCTCTTTCGCTGTAGTTAATTTATCTTCTGGATTAGAAATAAAAGGTCTGACCACTTCCTTTAGCTCATTCCTGTCCATATCCTTATGCGCCAGCAGATCTTCATAAATCCACTTACCAAGCTCATTCCAACTGTTAAAAGTGCCTTTTATTCCTTCATAGCTAAATTGATTGGCTCTAAAAAACACATTAGGAAAAGTACTGTCTTCAGGGGCGTACTTTTCCTTATACAGCGCATTTATATTTTCCATTGAATAATGGAGATCGTCATATTTGTCAAACGAGATATTAGGCGGGGCAAATTCCTTGGTTTCTATAATTGCATCACTTTCGTTTATCAGTTTATAATCTGAGAAATGTAAGGATTGTTTGTATGCGGTGATAGGGTGCCATAGTGGAATCCAGCCATTCTTTGAAACCTTTGTATACTTATAATAGACAGTAACAGGATAATCAATTGTCTTATAATCATAGTTGAGAGACCTGAAGTCACTAATCATAGAGTAGCCATCATATCTGGCATAATCGTCGAGTTTGTTTTCTTTGATCGATGATAACTTATTGCCTCGAGCATCATAATACTCCAGCGTTACATCCTTGATAGACTCACTGCCTTTCTTATACAGCAAACTTAAATTTAACAGGTCTTTGTGATCATCTTTAAAAACTGTCAGGGCCCGTTCTCTCTGTACGATAAGCTTATCCGCACTTTTGAATTCAACATATGTTTTATCAAACCTAACCACAGAATGGCAGCCTTTGAGCAATTCTTCAGGTATTAACGAAGTGTCAAAATTATACTGAGTAAAAGCGACAGGAATAATAAAAACAAAAGCTGTAATAAAAATAATGGCTGTTCTAAGGAACATATAAAATGTATGGTTACATTTTAAATATAAGAAAATCGGAAATAATTGTTCCTCCAAGGTATATTAAGAATAGTATAATTATCAGTTTGACCTAAGATCAAAATACTTCCTGATCAGGATAAACTGAACACACAATACTGGAATTAGAATCTTCAATGCAATGGATGCTGTTCCTCCTAAAGCTATTTTTGGAAAGCTCAGTTGCCCAATAAAATCAGGGGAGTTATATCCTTCAAAAAAGGATAGAAAGTCCATACTCCAACTTGTCGTATTTGCCAAAGCTATGAACAGACAAGCCGCAAATGCAGCTATGGCCCAGAGTGGAATTAAGCGTTCATTTTTTTGAGCAACTACAGACTCTGAACGCAGTGAATCCAGCACACTACGCGTGATGTGCTCCGGTGCAGTTTCACGACCCGTGCTTTTGATTAACGCTTTGAATTGATTCTCTTCTCTGTTGTTTTCCATAACTAGAATAGATTTTCAATTATATGTTTTTTATTCAACAATTCAAATAGCTTCTTTCTACTGCGATGCAATTTGATTTTGATATTGCTTTCTGTAAGACCGGTTATACCCGCCAATTCTTTAATTGGAATCTCATCAAAATAGAAACCGTGAACCAGAAACTTATCCTGCACACTTAGACTGCTGAGTGCTTCCAGAATTATCATTTTACGTTCTGAATGTTGAATCTTATCATCCACCAAACTGGTCTCTGCGCGCACATCAGTATGTTCTGATGTAGGTTCAAATACACCACGATGCCTTTTCAGGGATCTGTATTTATTGATCGTCTCATTATAGCTGATACGATATACCCATGCACCAAATGGTGCTTGTGCTTTGTATTTATGCAAAGTCTTAAACAGCTTAATCAATATCTCCTGACACAGATCCTCCGCTTCTTCCCTGTTATTGAGAATCCGCATTGCCAGTGTATAGATCATATCCTTATAAGCCTCAGCGATAATGCCATAAGCATCGATGTCCCCATCTTTGGCCTTATTGATATAATCTAGTTCGTTTTCGATTTGCATGCCTACTCTTATTGACAAAGCTTAATCGGTTCCGGTTACATTATTATGAAAATACTTTAAAAAAAGTGTAACCAGGGTCAAAAGCGGATTGTCAATATGATTGAACCTTGCATATTTTCAAGACATTAAAAAAACCATAAAATGGAAGAAGTAGTAGTATTAATGGTGTTATTCGGTACTTTTTTTGGAATCGTTTACCTCTATTTTAGCACAAGACACAAAGAGCGCATGGCACTTATTGAAAAGGGTGAAAGCGCAGATTTATTTGTTACATCAAAGCGTAAATCTGCAATTCCACTCTACGCTGTTATACTGATCAATCTGGGCTTACTCGGCATAGGAGTTGGCTTAGGAGTCATCATAGGGAATGCTATTGCATTGTCAGGAATTGATGAAGATGCTGCGATGCCTGCTTCAATATTTTTATGCCTGGGAGCCGCCTTACTTGCTGGCTTTTATATTACCCGAGCAGTTGATAGAAACTACAGAGACGAATAGAGTATAAAAAAAGGGCTTCAAATTGAAGCCCTTTTTTTATTACATGCTGATAACACGTTGGATCTTTATTTGATCTCCATATTGTAAACGAATTATCATTAGCCCTTTATAATTTCCAATTTCTGATTTATTAATCTCGACTCTCGAATTATCATTTCCAAATACATTTCTGTAAAGCATTCTTCCTGATACGTCCACAAGTTCAACCTTTAAGTTCTCCTCGATTGGGTTATCGATGTATAACACATTATCAAATGGATTCGGATAAGCTGTTGGTTCAAGAACAGTAGTCAAAGTCCCTGAGCTAAATGCCAATTCAATTTCTTCGGTTTCCATATCATATGTAGTGTACACTTCATGACTCATCTCTTTGTCATTTAGTCTGAACATTTCTGAAATATGCCCATCAGAATATGAGACCAGTTCAAATGTCATCGACTTCAAATCCGTGCTTGATGCATATTTGGACCATATTATTCTCATAATATCACCATCAATTACATAATCCAAATTGTCAGAATCACCAACTGGCTTTAATTGTGCAAATCCTGAAATATCGATCGCCATTTGGAAACCTTGTATTTCATCAGCGGTATCGAATTCAAATGTGACAACAGATAATTCACCCGCTTTAAGATATATGTCTTCAGCTTTGAGCAACGCTGATTTGTTTGCGCGCTTATTGATTGGATTACTTCCATTTACATTTCTAAGCGATGAAACATCTCCAACTTTAATTGCAGTAAAGTTTTGATTATGTCTGTCCTCTTCAATATTCTGAAGAACTACTGAATCATCTATTATCCATGGGTTATCCACCGCTAGTTCCTGACTACTTGCACCAAACCTGTAACTGGTATTGTTAGTAAATACATCATTAATACCCAATATTAGTTTGCGGATTTCAAGCAAATCCACCGCAGAGATTGAATTGGATCTATCAGCATCTGCAGCTATATATTGATATGGCGTTTCAAAATATTCAAGACCCAAGATGTGTCTCTGAATATGAATCAAATCAGCGGTGGTCACACCCTTAAGGTGATTTCTGTCAAGCTCAGGAACAACTTTGTAATTATGATCTGCTGTCAGATTATCAAATGCATAATAACCATTCGTATCAGTTAGAGCCAGTTCTCCGTTGTGATCGCTATGATCACTGGAAAGATGTAGTTCAACATTTTCCAATGCATCACCGAATACGTTGGTAATTTGACCTGTCACATCGATGGTTCCTGTTTCAGGACTTGTGCAATTGGCTTTGATTTTTATTTCATCAAGATCCCAAGCTGTCACATCTGAATCGTTACCTACAGTGCAGTAAGCTAGTAGCTCAAATCTGAGAATAGTAGGAATATCGATTATGAATTCATCATTCGAAATGAAACTAAACTTCTGTAATGTCCAATCCAGATTGGTTGCATTTCCTTCAGAACGGAATATCTCAGTTCCGTTTTTCAAGACTCGAACACCGTATAGTGTAGGGTAATTATTGACGCCTTCAAATCCAACATTCCATTGATATCTCTCTGGAGCGCGTTCGTAGAAATCCAATCCAGATACACGAACAGCATTGCCTTCTTCTGGAACGATAACAACATCAATTATGGCAGATTTTTCATCTCCTGCATTGTAGTTACAATCTTCTACAGAACTGATACATATTGCATCACTACCATTTATACCTTCAGTACAAGAGTGTCCATTGACCTGTGGATTTTCTCTGTAAAGGTAAGATCCTGAAACATGCGCACAATCAAAATCCTCGGCTACTTTAGGCGTAAACCTTGTATAATCAACCGACTTACAGTCATTGAGATCATAGCAAAGCAATGTGGCTTCTTCCACGATTCGGATGATGACAATACTATCACAGCCTTCGGTTGTAGTACCATCTTGCAGGAATTCACCTTCTGAATCGTAATCAACACCATTTATGGTAATCGTTTCTCCAGATTCTTTTATCGTATCTATCTGGATCTCATAAGTAGGGAATTGATCTACAAAGATATCGCAGAAAGCATCTTTAGTTTCTCCATTAACTGGATTGGTATAGTTGATTTGTACAGAATATGTTTCTCCTCCAGTAACTGTGGCTTCAGTCAAATCTGCATTGGCTGAAACGATGCCGTTACCTGTCCATTCAATTGAATTGATGATTGGTTCAGGTGCAGAGGCAGGTGTGTAGTCATAAGTAAGTGTAACTATTCCTGTTTCATCCATGCAGATGCCTGCTGGGCCACTAAGTTCACAGCTAAGCACGATGTCTGGATCTTCTTCCGTAACACAGACTACGACAGTACTATCGCAACCATTTACTGTTTGGAAAAAGAATGTATCAACAGCGGTACTGTCATATACTATTCCATTGATTTCTATTTCGCCTCCAAATGGAATCACTTCATCAACCTTGGTTTGGAGATTCGGATACTGGTCTACAAATATTTCGCATGTTGCAACCTTATTATTGTCATTCTGATCCGTGTATTCAATGGTCACCGTGTAGGTACTACCACCTGTTACCACCGCTGAACTATCAGTTGAACTGATGATGATTTGTCCGTCCCAACTCACTGAGTTAATTGTTGGAAAAGGTTCGCTGGCAGGCTCATGACTTGTACTTAATGTAATTGCTTCAAAGCCACCTTCGCAGATACCATCTGGTCCAGAGATAGAACAGAAGAGTTCAACATCTGGTCTGAAGTTAATACAGTAATCGAATATACTATCACAACCATTTTCAGCCATTCCAGCATACACAAATCTGGCTATCGTATCCGAAGTGAAAGTCTGTCCTTCGTATGTAAAGTCCTGTCCGGCTACAAGTATTGAATCTTTTGCATATGCCTCTTCAAGGCCTTCGATTCTAAAGTCACATTCGGAAAAACACATTTCCCCATTATTTGAAGTCCATGATACAGTAGCAGAATATACACCCGGTGCATTTACTGTTGCATTGTCATCAGCACTACTTACCACACCAGGTCCATTCCATTCAACGGTATAAGCTGGCAGATTACCATTATCTGGAATAGGAGATACCACAACCATAATCTCTTCTTCAGCATTGGGACATATTTCAAATGGTCCTTCTATTGAACAGCTTAGTACTACAGGGAATTCTGCGATTAATTCATCAACCAATCTGTTTGAGAACCACCATGTGTTTATTGTATGCAGGTTTCCATAACCTGGTACATTGTCATCTACATAAATATTCCAGTTGTGGCAAGGTGCTGCACAACCACCGGTTCCATCCTTAGGACTTCCGGTACCTGGATCCTCAGGTATATCAGTATCATCATAGAATACTTCAGGAGCTGGTCCAGCTGGTCTCACAGCTTCAATCATAAAACCATTCTCCATATATTCAGCATCATAGATAGGAAGGTTATATCGGCCCTGAATAAATTCCAGTACCAATGGGATTTCTCCAGTTACCAATTCTCCCAGACCATCTCTTCCATCCCAGTCGATGCATATGTCAGAACCAAGGTTGGCATCGGTTACACTAAATGGAATAAGTCTGTCTGAAGTACCTGCAGTATACTTGCCATCTCTTCCATCAAAATCAAGAAGTAACAGGACATTACCTGGTTTATCAGTTGTAAATGAAATACAATAACTGGCACTGCCTGCTTGGCATGTACTAACTCCGTTAAGGTCAAGGACACTAGCAGACTCTGCGGCAAGACATCTTTCCACAGGATCATTCAGATAGATGTCATATTCTGGTATAGACACATTGGCATTCGGAACTGACTTGGCTGTCTCCGGGAAGAAAAGGCCTGCAGCCATATCTTCCATCTGAGTACCAAATGAGTTGAATGCGATGTTGAACCCACCTGGTCTGTAACCTGCATTATTGAAGTCTATCTTGGTTATGTATGATAGGTCAGTATTGGATGGATCTGGAGCACAAACGTAAAACGCACCATTGAATGGTCTGTTAGGGAATCCGTAATCATTGATTGCAAATAGACCCCAGTTCTTTGACCAGATACGTCCTTTTTTAGCATCTGTTCCCTGAGCTACATTTATATCCCAAAAGTTAATAATCAGGTAATCATCGGGATCCATGCCCTCACCAAATCCTGCTATCGGGTTGCCATTATCATCGAGTGCCTCGAATTCAATGGAGTAATCACCTTCGGCCATATTACCGGTACTCATTAGGTCTGCAGAAGTAATTTCAATGGCATTATACCCTGTGCCTCCAAGTTGGATAGCACCATCCATTGTTTGTACCCAACCTTGATTGAGATCAGCATGTATATTGGTGCCTTGGTCAATAGGTGCAGTTGATTGGTCAATGACGATAGATTCATAAACCACATTGCCACTGGGATCCAGCACGTAGAACTTGTAATTCATGTAAGCTCTACCATAGAGCCTGTTGTCGGTGCCACTACTGAGTCCTATAAAGATGCTCTCAGATGTTGGGTCTTTGACATAGATGTTAAGCTTTGCCTCGTTGGTTGTTTTACCGCGATAAGCAAAGTAGTTGTATTCCGTATTACCAATATTCAATGCAGCCACATCATTACTGGTGTGCATTGTAAATGGATTGCTTGAACCGGTTTGTCCCATAATGCTTATAGCCATATTGGGTGCCAGCTCTGGTGTTCCTTCCGCTGTAAGATTATTACCTATCAGTAAACTGATGAGAAGGCTGGAAATTAAAATTTTGATTGATCTTAAATTGATTGAGGTCAAATTGTGAGTATTTCTCACGCCGACCATAGGGTGAACATACGCCTGGGATGCCATTGTTTGTTGGTGTTTAATTCTGGTTAAAAATTGACTAATGGTCGGTATTTGGGATTTTTAAGTTACTCATTTAAACATGCAATACAAAAGCGCTTCTTCGTAGCAATAGGCTGTAATTCAACACATTACGATAAATGTTAATTCGATGTTACTATATAAGATGTTGCTTTATGATGTATGACATTGAAAATGTGTCCAATAGATATTATAATTTATTTAATAGGTTACCACACTGAGGCATTATTAACAATGGGTTAATTATTGAATATTATTTTTTGTAATATCGAATTCAAGCTTAAATTGCATTTTATAATGTACAAATCGCTGTAGGGCTCACCTGGGGCTCAGGATGACATGCTGTACACGCCCTAGTATTATAGTATTGCCAATAATCCAGGAAGGCCAGGAGGCTTTCTAGAAATATACCTTACTTCCAACTCCTAAAGAATAATAGGCCAGTCCAGGTACTGCCGTTCCGTTAATATAGAAACGGAGGCTCTCTGAGATCTTATAATCCAGGTCTATCGACAGCTCTATATCAAGACTATTGTAACTGTCGGATTCCACAAGGACTTCTGTCACCATGTTCTCTGAGAATCGTAGACTCTGTACGTATTGATTATCGACTTGACTGTATCTTCCACCTAAGCCAGCCCACAACTGCAGGTTTGGTTTGTCCATCAGGCTCCTGAATATCTTCAATGAGAAAGTGGACATGTTGGTAAATTCCACATTCGTGTTCTCATCTGCGCCCATTGTTATATTCTGAAATGCATCAAGGAATGAAGGAATTTGTTCGCTTGTGATACGCGAGATATCTTTTGCTTTTTTGTTTCCTCTTACGATACCGTAATTGGCTCCAGCTATCCACTTGTCAGAAATAATTCTCTTGTATCCTATTCTCAAATGTTTCAATGGCGATACACCGTCAGCTCCTCCAAGTGTATAATTGAAGTCAATGATATTGCTCATGGGTTGTCGGATGATGATGACATCTGAATCTGCGAAATTGATCGTTAGTGGAATTTCACTTTCGCGGATAAGCTCAAGCTCTAAATCCATTATTGACGCCATAGCAACCAACATTTCTTTTGATTCCCGATTTTCAGATAGAGCATTCATTGAAATTGCTTCCAGATTTCCTTTAGAGGAATCACTATCGCTTATATCTAAAGATGAAGCACTATCCTCAACAGAGGAATTAGAATCCATTTGATTGCCAATGTGAGTGTTGTTACTCGACCTTGTTTTTGTCTTTTGTGTAGTGCTCTGTGATTGACTGTTCTTATTTTCTTTATTGTAGCCTAATGCTGAAGATGAAAGACTGGAAGATTTAACATTTCCTCTTATTGATTCTTCATCAAGCTTATTATTTCTTTTTGTGATGTCTTGGGATAGCTCAGATGATTCAGTAGTGGTGCCTGAAGTGTTTTGATCAGATATCAATGCTGTGGATTCTCCTTGCATAGGATCTGTTGATGTTTTTGAATCTGTAAGATTACTATCAACATTCTCTGTTGTTGCACTGCTTGAAGAAATCATACTTTCAGATTTACTCTTACCGAATGACTTGATTAGCACAAATGCCAGAAGCATCAAGGTAAAGAGAGCAATGGCAGCAGCGATAATAAATCCTGTACGCAGTTTATGCACCTTTGCAGTAGCACCCTGATCAAGCAAACCTGACATAGCAGCCCAAGCTTCCTTATCTGTTTCGGTTTTATGATTTCGTATCCTGTCTTTATAATCCATTTTAGGAATGTTTATAGTTATACAGATTACCTAAAATATTTCTCAACTCTTTTTTAGCTTTTGAAAGCAACCACTTGCTCGTGTTCATCTTAATACCTGTCATCTTTTCAATCTCTTTATGAGAGAAGCCATCTATTTCATACATCGAAAACACAAGTCTTTCTTTGTCTGGTAAACTCTGAATTACAGTCATGATTTCTTCAGTGGCCAGTTTATTGAGTGAAGCATTTAATTCTCCATCAATATTTTCATTGCTTGTTGAATCCAATGGTGTCATCATTTGCATCAGGTTAATCTGACTTCTCAGATGATCGATTGCAGATCTTGTAATGATAGTGCGTGCAAAGCCCAGGTAATTTGTTTGCTTTTTATACTTATGAAGTGCTTTGAATACTTTTAGCATTGCCATATTAAATACCCACTTGGCGTCTTCATAGTTTGTAACATATCGCCTCACAACAGCCATCAGGTTATGATATGTATAGTTATACAGAGATTCCTGAGCCTTCCTGTTATTGTCCAGACACTTCTCGATTGTATATTCTACATCTATTGTCAAAGCAATTGTTTGTTTGTTAGTTGGTTGTTTGCACGCACTGGTTTGAACTGCAACAGACATCATTACATTCTGATCAGTTCGAAATCGCATTCACTTATTCCGTCATCATCAACGTCATGTTCAAATTCAAACTGAATGGTGTCATCACCTGTAGCTTCAATATATCCATCTATCCAGACCACATCATAATCCTGAGAGGCATTGAGTGTAATATCGTCAAAAATCAGTTTACCATCTTCAATGCTTACCACCGCAGTTAAATCATCAGCTAGCGCAACAGAATAATTTATTTCATCTATTTTATCGATACAGATCATTACAGTTTCTGTTTCTTCAGAAAGAGGACCTGAACAAAGGAAGTTTCCTTCCCAGCATCCGATAAAGTTCGGTGTGTCTTCGATAAGCATTTCAGTGTCCGCATCTTTTGAGCAAGAACAGAAGAATAGACCAAAGGCAAATAGTGAATAAAGTAAATTTTTCATTTCAAATATTTTAAGTGATTAAATAATATTTGAGCGCTCACTATATATATCGGGTGCTTTAAAGGAAGGGTTGGTGAAAAGTCAATTATTTTTTGTAAAAGCAATTAAGTGTCTGATAATCAATATTATAAGACGCAAATATTTTCCTTTTATATTTTTAGTATAGCTAAAATTAAGAGTTGGAAGCGCCGAATCAGGAGATTCAGAAGGTTTATTTTGAAGTATGGGTTGTGAATATTCTTTGGAGGTGGAATAAGCTAAACTGATTTTTCAACAAAGTACATATCCATTTGTCCTTTTCCTTTAGCTTCCAATTTGCCTCGATGTTCAAAAGTGAACAGGGGATTGTCTTTTACTTTTTCAAAACAAGCCTGACTTATATTTACCTTACCAGCTTCGCTGGAGCTTTCCATTCTACTGGCTGTATTGACAGTGTCACCCCAGAGGTCGTATTGTAATTTTTTAATACCTACTATTCCTGCAACGACACCACCTGTATGAATGCCCAATCTAATTTCAAAGTACGGCAGTCCTTCAGCCAGTTTCTTGTTTTTACCTTCTTCGGTGAAATCTCGAATTTCAAGCGCCGCCATAACCATTTTTCGGGATGGTCGTCTGCATCAGAATTGATACCACCTGCCGCCATATAGGCATCACCAATTGTTTTGATCTTTTCCAATCCATGCTTTTCTATGATTCTGTCAAATTCCGAAAAGCAAGTGTTAAGATCGTCAATCAATGTCTCGGGGTCTATACTTTCAGATAGTGAAGTGAAGCCTTTGAAGTCGGTGAACAATATCGAGGCACTTTCTATATGCCTTGAATCTGCAGTACCCTTGGCTTTAATCTGAGCAGATATTTCAGAGGGGAGTATGTTGTCAAGAAGTTCATCTGATGCTTCTTTTTCTTTGCTGGTTGTTTTCCATCTTTTAAACAGATATATGGATAATCCAAAGACAAGGATTCCAGCCAGGATGAGGACATTGCGCTGTTTGTTTTTCTTGTTGACTGTAAGTTGATGTGCTTCCTCAAGTGCTTTTCTTTCATTAACAGCTGCCAGACTATCTTGCAGTGCTCTTTTTTCAGCTTCAAAGTTTTCCAACTCCTGGGCTGCTCCTGCCTTATTTGTACTGGCTTCATGTTCGTGCATGAGCTCCAGATAGACCAATGCGGAATCATAATTATTCAAACCCTTGTGTGCATCATACATGCGGTCATAATATCGCCCCAGATAGTGAATATTGTCAGGTACCAGAGAAGTGTCTTTGAACATCCTGGCCAATTTCAGTCCCTGCGCATAGTCTTCTTTGGCGATATGTAACCTTGACTCGGCCAGGTAACCCATCTGCTCCATGTTGGAGTTGTTCGATAACCTGAAAGCTTCCTGGGCAGCTTTTGCAGCTTCAATCCCTTCATCATACATTTCTTCCCCATGGTATATATTGGAAAGATTGATTTCTGCAAAACCCAATACACGCAGGTCATTAATGTCTTTGGCTGTGTTCTTGCTTAGCTTGAAATACATAACGGCACTGTCAGATACTTCCTGATTCATATACAGCACACCGATATTGATGTAGGAATAAAGCATAGATAGTGTATCCTTTAATTGCTTTCTTTCATCGAGGCTCAGCTTATAATACTCAAGGGCTTTTTCGGGATTGTCAATTCGGTTGTAACAAAGCGCAATATTGTGTAGCGTGTTGTGTGTTTTTATTTCTTCAAATTGGGAAGCAATTTTTAGTGCGGTTCTGAAGTTTTTGATGGCTGTCTCATAATCTAGATCATTGAGGTCCAGTATGCCTATATTGTTGTAGTATGTATACCTTTCTTTCCTTAAGCCATGCTTTTTTGTTAATTCAAATGCTTTTTCAAAGTAGGACCTGGCTTTGGGGCCATCTCCACGATTATGCTCGATCAAGCCCAAGTTATTATAGAGGCTGCATTCACAAGTATAGAGTCCTTTATTTCTGTAGTTGTCCAATCCCTCCAATACGAGTTGCTCCATGCTGTCCGGATGATTGTAAGTCAGATTTGTTGCATATAAAGTAAGCGCATTACATCGCAGTGAGTCTTCTACAGATGTATTATTCATAGCATTATAGAGGCTATCAACCATCGCGGTCTGAGCCACGGAGAATGAACTTATAAACAATAAGCTCATGAGGAAGGCCAAATTGAAGCGGAATTTCACATTTCCAATTTAGGAAAAATCGCTTATGATTTATGAAGTATTATGATATAAGCGGCGTCTTAAAGCTTTTCAATTACTGATAGATAGCTTGTCTATATGAATTTTCAAATTCTGCTGAGTACAAGATTGCAAGTCCAATTTGGATAATGTGTTGATAGCCTATCGATCTCAATAACGATCTGATCATTTTCAAAACGACCGTATCCACTGATGTTAAATATCTCGATTGGTCCGATATAATCCTGAGGATGAATCGCAATGTTATCATCTATACGGGGTCCGATAGTCAGTTTGATGGGGACTTCGGGACTGCTTTCTTCCACCATGATTAGGCGATATAGATCATCTCCTTTTGTTATCGTATAGGTAAATTGTTCCTGATCCGTATTATCACAATCTGGTGAAGTATCTGTCCATGTACCGACAAATCTTTCTCGCAACTCTAATTCACAAAACTCTCCTTCATATCCTTCAAAGCATTTGCAAGCACCTTCATCACAAGTACCGTTAGGCCCGCAATCAATATCGTCGCAAGCATCACCACAGGAAAGAATTGAAATAAGAGCAAAGAGGCTTAGAAAGCTGATAAAGAATTTCATATAATTTGTGATTTAGAAGACTTAAGATATGGCTTTCATTTGGGAAATGAAGCACATTTCCATAATTGCATATTCTTTAACAGTTATGTTAAAAAAATGAGCCCTGAAGGAGTCTCAACTTCAGGGCCTTATCCTCAATGCTTAATAAATCTTGTTTGCATCAGGTTTCCTCTATTAATTATGCTGCATATATACAAGCCGGAATCCAGATGTGATATATCTAGCTGACTCCCTGTTGTATAATTGGTGTGTATCAGTTTTTGTCCGGAAAGATTGTATATGCTTAAGTCCACATCTCCTTTTATATCTTCAATATCGATTGTGATGTCATCACGGCTAGGTACTGGGTATACACTTAGGCTATTACTGTTATTGATCTGATTGGTAGAAGTGGGCTCGGCATTTTTGGAATAATAATAGCGCCACATAATTCCAGCTGGCTCGAAATTAAAAGTGAAGAGTTCCTTTAATTCCAATAACATATGTTTGGGATGGCTTTCTACGAAACCTGAAAATCCAGGTATAACCAACGATCTATGTCTTCTAATATCTTCAGAAGTGACCGTCTCATCATATTCATAAGATGTCGTATAATCCAATATCTTTTCTCTGGTTTCTGGAATGCTATCATAAGAAGTTATCCTACTAATTTCATCAGCTGCGGTATAATTAAAACTTCTGATTTGAATAGAATTCCATGAATTATCTGTTGGGTCCCAGTGTCTGTTAATATGCTCATGTCTTACTTGATTATCGCTATTGTATATTCTCTGATTCTGCCCATAAATGATACTCGGACTAGTAGTCCCTTTTCGGTATTTATTTATAGAATCTATCTTAAGCAGATTATTCCGGAAGATATCTGAGCTATCACTCAGGACCCACTCAGGGGTACTTTGATGGGAATCATAAGTATACCTTGTTGAGTTTATCAAAATAGCTGATTCGATATTCTGACTATCTACTATATCGTATCTATAGAAATACTGATAATATGGTTCTATATCGGCTTCTTCCCTAATATTACGATCATAGGTACTGACCTTCACCAATAATCCATTATTATCGTATTCAAAAATTGAACGTTCACCAAACTTATTGACATCAAGGTCATATGAGTTCTGGTTTTCGTATTCAATTAATCTTCCTTCTTCGTCGTAACGGTAAAATGATTTTTCGATTAGATCCTCTTCAGGGAAACCGGTATAATCACCATTAATCCAAACCTCTGAATATTCCGTCAATTGACCTTTTTCATTGTAGTGAAATACTTCATAACTATTTTTCACCCAATCACCAATATCTGGAGGAAAATATGAGATGATATTTATTTCCCTATTTCCTTCATACAGGTGGTCGAATTTTAAGTAGGGAACAAAATTCCTTTGAGGGCTAATGAAAGAGAATAATATGGTGCTGTCATGAACATATGTCGGATTGGACTTACGTCGCAAATCTTTTTGGTTGAGGTACATGACATTTTGAAGCAATTCACGACTGTCACATTCATGCAGTTTGATTCTTTTGTTTGACCTTATCTCGGCTTCTATAAAATGTTGTGCAAAGCTTGGTCCTGAAGTGAAAACCAACAAGAGGAGACAGAATGCAAGTTGTAATAGATTTTTGTTTAGAATTCGATGATAATAGGGTAATTGTAAATTGTTGGTAGAAGTTCTCATAGCTTTTTTATTAACTATGATGCTTGCCAACCCCAAAACCCGCATCTAAAAGTCTAATAATCAGTGATTAGTGTTCACGGTGACATTAGGTCTTGTCAATTAAATTGAGATTTTGGCACTTCAGAAATGGGCTGTATCCCAACAAACCGGTCAAAAGGATTAGTCCATAATTCTTAAATTGCTACTGATCTGGATTCAATTGATTATTCAACTGAACCAACTCTTTGACTTAATCTATTCCAAAATGAAATTATTAAGGTCGTTCATCTCAACTTGCTTTTTCATGGTCCTATTCCAAAATATGTCTGCTCAAAAACCGGTCAGAGTCGGTGTTGTAGGTTTGGTGCACACGCATGTGCATTGGATATTGGGAAGGGTAGATAGAGGCGATATAGAGATCGTCGGCATCGTAGAACCAAATAGGGATCTGGCGCAACAGTATTCTGAAATGCATGGGTACTCTATGGACATAGTGTATGATTCTATAGAAGCAATGGTGGAAAACACAAAACCTGAGGCTGTCACTGCATTCAACATGATCATAGATCATCTACAGGTGGTGGAATATTGTGCGCCTAGAGGTATCCATGTGATGGTAGAGAAGCCTTTAGCGGTAAATTATGATCACGCAATGAAGATGGCCGCGCTAGCCCGTCAACATGATATCAAACTGTTGACCAATTATGAGACATCATGGTACGGTTCAAATTATGATGCTTATGAATTGATCCACCAGCAGGACTCGATAGGAAGTATAAAGCGAATAGAATTTAACACTGGTCACCCAGGGCCGATAGAAATTGGTTGCAACCCAGAATTTCTGGAGTGGTTGACCGATCCCGAATTAAATGGGGGAGGGGCCCTCACAGATTTTGGATGTTATGGGGCCAATCTGAGTACTTGGTTTCTTAAAGGTGAAAAACCACACTCTGTGTTATGTCTCACACAGCAACTTAAGCCAGAGCTATATCCCAAAGTGGAAGATGAGGCCATCATAGTCCTGGAATACAGTGCTTCAAATGTGATTATAAAAGCCTCATGGAATTGGTCGCACAATAGAAAGGATATGGTAGTATATGGGCAAACCGGTTATGTGAATAATCTTGATGGTCAGAATATGATTATTCAAACGGATGAGGATAGGGGCTCAAGGAAACAGATTGCGAAAAACTTGCCTGAACATGTCAATGACCCTTTTGCATTGTTACACGCTGTTATCAGGAACGACTATGAGCTTACACAGTTCGATGTCTCAGGCTTAGAAAACAATCTCATCACCATGCAAATACTTGAGCTGGCTAAGATATCTGCTGAAGAAGGCCGAAAGATTCTGTGGTCTGAATATTTTGAATAGCCATAATATTAGAAGCAACAAAAAACCCTGATCTCAAAGAGCATCAGGGTTTTTATTTTGAAGTTATTTTCTTTAATCATCAAGATCCAAAGCCTGATCAATTTTGAAAGCGATGTGCTTCCTGTGTGCTTTGGTTTCTTCATCCTTGCCTTTATTGGACTTCATCATTTCTCTGATCTTCATAATCTCACTTAACATCGAAGACTTGGAGATATTATCATATCTCGAGCTTTTCATGCCTGCAAGTAATCCATCAAGATATATGTGTTGAAGATTTTGTCTGACTGTATTTACACTGCCTTTAAGGTCTGCAGAATAAATGCCATTCGTCAGATCAGACATCATGCTGTTGACTGTATAGATATTGCCATAATATCTCGTATCAGACATTCTCTTGAGGACAGTTGGATGCATCATATGGCTGAGCAAACTTCTATGATAACTTGCTATTCTGTCATGAATTTTTGGATCTTCATTCATGCCGAAGAAATTGAATCCTCTTCTTTGGATTTGCAGATAGGCGTATAGATCATTGGTAACCATGAAGGCATCTGGGCTGAAACCATATTTGATCAAAGCATTCATAGCTCTTTTTTGTTCACTATAAGCGATAGGTGTGAATGGCTTTCCGCCATTTTCCTGTCCCACCATCGCACGATCGATCTTTACACCTCCAATATACTGTTTCATCATGCTGAGTGCACTGAAGTAGTTTGACATGACCACATTGTATCCAACGAGCAACTGTTGATATGATTCTCCATCTGTACTCAGTTGGTCTTTCAATGTTTTCATGGTCTTCTCACACAACTTGATGCGGTTCTCTCCATAAGCGATGACATCGCTACTCATATCCCATCTTATAATAGTTGGGTCGATACCCATACCCGGAGATCCCATGGCATCCGCATCGTTACCGAACACCAATTCACGCTCTCCTGATCTGGCCAGGATTTTTTGAAGTTTGGCGTTGGTCTCTTCTTCTGTAGCTTCATCTGGCGTGTATCCGAATTCGATAGCCCAAAGATCGTATGGGCCTGGAACAGTAGCCTGGAATTGTCCCTGCTCTTCTCTTGTCAAAGCGAGGTTGAATGGATTATAGTCCATAACACTACCGGTCAATCCATGCTTGCTCGTTAATTCTTTGTCGTTCATTTCTTCAGGACTTCTCAATTGACTTGATTTAAAGTTGTGGTTAAGTCCAAGAGTATGACCCACTTCATGAAGAAGCAATTCGGTTATCATTTCATCTTCGATCGTTTTCAACTCTTCTTCTGTATAACCTAGAGTATGACCCACAATCTTTCCGAATGTATATTCTGACTTCTTATGATGGGCTGCTGTACAGGCATATGAATGAACGTGAGGCGCATTGTTTTTGAAATATTCTTCATGCTCAAACATCATTTGGTCCATGGTCTTGCCATCCACACCAAAAAGCTTGTCCATTGTTTGTAGACCTTTTACAAAGACATAATCAAGCATGATGTCAGAGCCCAAGATCTGTCCTGTTCTAGGATTGACGAAGCTAGGGCCCCAGGCAGATCCTACCATTGGGGCAGATGTCCAGCGAAGCACATTATATCTGATATCACCAGCATCCCAATCTGCATTGTCAGGTTGCTGTTTGACAACTACAGCGTTTTTGAATCCGGCCTTCTCGAAAGCGATGTTCCATGATTCAACAGCTTTTTTGATTACTGGTCTCAACTCTGTAGGCGTCGTGTTCTCCATCCAGTAGACGATAGGTTCCACAGGCTCAGATATTTCTGCATTGGGATCTTTTTTCTCAAGATGCCATCTGTGAATAAGATCTCTGTATGGCGTTACGCTTTTGGAAGTTTGATCAGTAACCTCTGTTGAAAAGTAGCCAATTCGTGGATCTTCGAATCTTGGTTTGTAGTTATTCACTGGCATTTCAATGAGGTTATGCTGCAGTTGAATACTGGTATATCTGGGATCTGTTGTAACAGACGAACCAAAATTGGTCGGATATGGATTTTCGAAAGTATAGTCTACAACCACTCTTACATTATTGGGATAGCTTCTTATTGAGCTATACTTGGTTTTGCTTTTGCTAAGGTTACCAATATTGAATGGGTTCATCATTTTCATTCCCGGAGGAGGCAAATACTTCAATTGTGTCAATGCTTCCGTCAAGAATAATTCATTGGCTTCGATCAGGAAGGTATCCTTCTTATCGGAAGTGGCAATGATTTTAGACATGAAGACAATAGGATTGTTGATATCTGCATTGGCTGTTTTGCTCAGTGGGCTTTCAGGATCATAGTAATAGTGCGGGTTTTGTCCGACGAATTCGATCCGATCAAAATACTTTTCCACTTTTAATATGGATTCCCATCCATAGGTACCCTTTACCCAGCCCGATTCAGCGGAACCATTTTCGGCATGGAAAAAGTGAATAAATTCTTTGCCAATCTTGTCAGCACTGATTTCGATATAGGCTTTTCCTTCGGTGGTGTCCTGGTACATATTGAAGAGACCTTCAAACTTCTTACACTTCTTAACCACATGGGACAGCATTTTTGAGGAGTCCTTTTTGGCTGCTGTGCTGTCTACCTCGGTGGCTTTTTCTTCTACTTTTTTGTCGGCTTTAGATTGTGCCCCAATGGAATTGGGTGTGGCCAGAGCAAGCATGCAAATGAGGAATGAAAGTTTGGTAATGATTGCAAATTGATTTGATTTCATAGCAATTGTTTTGTGGTGTGATAATTACAAGCGTCTAAAAATATGGAAAGATTTACCGACACAATGATATTAAAGTAAAAAAGAACGCTTGTTGGGTACAGTTACGAGCTGACTTTCACCTATTATTTATGTAGCAAATAATATTGAAAATGATTGCTTTTCTGCTTATTGACTATTGAAATATTATGCTAACCCTATTCGTAAAGCACATTTTTCAAATTTATATACAGATGTAGGAATATTAGACTGGGATTGTTGGTATGCAATCTAATTTGTGATCGATGAACAAGCCTGTTTTTCCAGTATTAAATAGAAATCTTAGTAGAGTATTTTATTTCTTCCAAGACAATCTGACTGTCAATATCACTGATGTTTCTTATGGCAGCAACCTGATTAACCAAAAAATCCCTGTATTCTTTGATGTTACCAAACCTAACTTTAGCTAGAAAATCAAAGCTCCCCGAAGTATGGTAAAACTCATTTACTTCTTGCAAAGACTCCATGCTCTTGACAAAACTATCGCGTGCTTCTTTGTGATGATCCTTGATAGTTATATTCATAAAGACGATAATGTTCTTATTCAACAGATCAGTATCGAGCAGAGCAACATACTTTTTAATATAACCTGCTTTCTCTAGCTTCTTGATTCTTTCATAAACAGGAGTCGTTGTCAGCGATAGTTCTGAGGCCATTTCTTTGGCAGTTCTCTCAGAGTTCTCTTGAAGCATTTCAAGTATCTTGATATCAATCGGATGCATCAAATGAAATTATTAGATTCAATATCATAAATCTAAAGATATTTCAAATAGTATTTTCACCAGTAACTTAAAAAAGAGTCTCTAAAGGGGATGTAAGAAATCAACCTATGATAAAGCTATCAGCATGTGATTGGACGGTGTTGTCGTAACACAATTCTTTTAATTCAAAATTCATGTTTTCATCATTAAAGACCTTACATGCATCAATAGGACAGGCATAGATATGAAGTGACATTGATCGATACGCAGTGTTATTTTCAATCGTATGAAAGCCCATTTGGTCATTCATGAAAGTCAATTGGCCAGGCTTCAATGTGACCCTATTCGATTCAATCAACCTTTTCCCATTTTGATTGTATCGCACTTCTTCAACCAGGCCATCCAATTGATAAACCCAGCATTTTTCTCCTCCATGATCATGTAAAGGAGTTTTCGATCCAGGTTCCCAGCATAACAATATAAGCTCAAATTTTTCATTTCTGGCCAAGCAGTTTCGCGTGTATTCTCCCGATTTCCATGATGAAGCTTCCTTTAATTCGTGTATTGACAATTTGGAGTTTTTAATAATTCCAGGAAAGTCTTCTAGTGGATGGGCTAGCAATGCATTTGTTAGATGTTGAATTGTACTCAAAAGAATAAGAATTAATTTTCCCTACAAAAATAAACAAATAAAGAAATAATCACTTACAATGAATTAAATTAGGGGTTTGCAAATCGAAAAACACTAATAAAGTTATAATAATTAGTGATTTAAACTTTTATAGATGAAGAATACGTTGGAAATGTTTCAGAGGATTTGTCTTGAACTGTTAGAAGATGAAAAGAAGCATCCTGTAGCTGAATATATTCCCTCTTCAGAGTTGTTTTCTGCCATTGATCTTGATCTTAGTGAGAAGCCGATAAGTGATGAGGAGTTTGAGTCAATCTTAAAGTCATTGGTTTTTAAATCTCCACGAACTGCAACCAGTGGATTCTTCAATCAATTGTTTGGAGGAAGAAATGATAAAGCCATTCTCGGAGAATTGCTATCCGTGATTCTTAATAATAGCATGTATACCTATAAGGCAGCCGGTCCGCAGATTGGAGTTGAAAAAAAGATTATTAGTACTGTTTGCAACATTGTTGGCTGGGATGAAAACTCTGGTGGTACTTTGGCTCCAGGGGGGTCAATGACAAATTTTATGGGAATGGTAATGGCGCGTGATGTAGCATCAAATGTGGTACCACAAGAAGGAATGATAAAAAATATGGTTGTTTATACATCCAAGGAGTCTCATTACAGCATTCCAAAGAATGCGGCATTTTGTGGTATTGGACGCGAAAATGTAAGCTACATACCAACGGATAATAGGGGTAGGATGGATGTGAATCTCCTTGCAAGAGCCATTGAAGATGATAAGGCGGCTGGAAGAGTACCTGCATTGGTAAATCTCACAGCAGGTACCACAGTACTGGGTGCTTTTGACCCAATCATATCAGTGGCCCAACTTTGTAAAAAGCACAGCATATGGTTACATGTTGATGGTGCATATTGTGGCTCTGTAATATTTAGCAAGCAGTATCGACATCTGATTGAAGGATTGGAAATGGTGGATTCGTTTAGTTTTAACGCACACAAAATGCTCAGCACGCCACTTTCTTGTTCAATTATAGTTGTTAAAGACAAGCAGCATCTTTATAATTCATTTTCAAATGATGCAAATTATTTATATCAAACTGATCATGATGAATTTAATCTTGGTAAAACTTCTTTACAGTGTGGAAGACGAAATGATGCTTTGAAGTTTTGGGCTTTATGGAAAAGTGTTGGAACATCGGGACTGGAACAAATTGTGGAGCATCAATTTTCATTGGCAGAAACGGCACGAGAATATATTCGAAGCCATGAGGATTATACCTTATATAGCTACGATGATTCTGTATCGATTTGTTTTAATTACAAGAATATACCTGCAAGGAAAATATGTACTGCACTTTACGAGCATTCCCGCTTGCTTGTAGGATATGGAAGCTACGGAGAAAATGAATTTATCAGACTTGTTACTGTCAATGCTGAGAACAGCCATGAGAATATAATTAGCTTTTTTAACACTCTGGAAGCCTTTGTGGCGGAGCTAGATTTATTCGAAAACAGTCCCAAGCCCATAAGAATTAATTGATAATCAACTAAAATAGAAAGATGGTTGATGCATCCAAGATTATAGCATTAGGCCTTTACATCCTTGTACTATTTCTGATAGGAATATTTGCCTCCAGGCGTGTAAAAAGTATGAGTGACTATTATGTGGGTGGCAAGAAAATGGGTTTTCTGGCTGTTGCATTTTCTGCTCGTGCAACCGGTGAGTCGGGATGGTTATTAATTGGCCTTACGGGAATGGGGGCTATTTCAGGTCTGTCCACTTATTGGGTTGTAGTAGGTGAAGTACTTGGGGTTGCCATCTCTTGGTGGTTCATGGCGAAACGCTTCAAACGTAAGTCTGATGCGTATAATGCCATAACTGTCCCAGATTATCTTGAAGCGCATTTTAAAACACAGAGTAAGAACCTAAGAATATTAGCTTCAACAATCTTATCAGTCTTTGTAGTGATTTATGTGTCATCACAAATCGATGTAACAGGTAAGGCTTTTGAATCGATGATGGGCATAGAGTATTTCACCGGGGCCATAATAGGTTTCTTGATTGTCTTGGCATATATTTTTATTGGGGGATTTGTAGCTGCTGTTTGGTCGGACATGTTTCAAGGCATTTTAATGTTCATTGGTCTGATCTTATTGCCGGTTGTTGTTTTCTTTTCAATGGATGGCACAGGGTCAATTTTTATGAGCCTGAACCAAATTGATCCTAGCCTGACAAATATATGGGGCACGAGTGATGATGTATGGATGAATGTGGCTACAATGCTGGGATTTGCCATGATAGGTCTTGGCTTTTTAGGTTCACCCCAGGTCTATGTGCGTTTTATGTCTGTTAAAAATGAAGCAGAAATTGATAAAGGGAAGTGGGTGGCAGTTGTCTTTACGCTATTAACAGATGCGGCGGCGGTTACGATCGGAATATTGGCCAGAATATTATTTACAGAAACAGGACAGGATCCTGAAGCAATATTGGGTAATGCAGGAGAAAACGTCCTTTCCATCATGACGGAAAACTACTTGCCTTACATCCTGGTAGCGATCTATGTTGCTGTGGTATTGTCAGCGATTATGTCTACGATAGATTCCTTGCTTGTCATTGCATCCAGTGCTATAACCAGAGACTTTTATCAAAAAGTATTTCACCCTGATGTGCCGGATAAGGACTTGTCAGGAATGACGCGCAGGGTCACCTTTATAATGGCTTTACTTGCCTTGGCTATTGCCATCATCATAGCCATGGTTTCACCTACGCGAACAGTATTCTGGATGGTCATATTTGGCTGGTCAGGCATTGCGGCTTCATTCTGTCCGGTGATCATTCTTTCATTGTTTTGGAAAGCTTATTCAGAAGCTGGAGCCATTGCTTCAATGATTACAGGGTTCTTATGTGTACCTATATTCAAATTTATCGTTCCAAAGATTCAACATATAGGACCATATTTCGAACAGTTGGATGTATTGGCGCCATCATTTTTGATTTCTATCATTATGGGCTGGGTATTTACGAAGGTGTATCCTAGAAAGTTATAGAGTAGATTCATCGTCATAGATGCTTTACGCCTACGGGACAAACCCCGAAGGACTTTACTGCGTTATGTCTTCGGGATAAACTTCCCCACCTTCACTTCGTTTCGGACGGGCAGGTCGTCCTAGTTTGTGTATCTACAATAAAAAAACCCTGATCTCAAAGAGCATCAGGGTTAAGTTGACCCACTAGGACTCGAACCTAGAACTTATGTATTCATATGGTTTTATGTGGTTTTATATCTACCTCATTTACTGATACTTATAAATTTTATCAGATTTATTGCACCATTTAATTAGTAATTTTGTTGTACCTATGTTGTACCAATTTACTGAAAATGAGTAAAACAAGCATTGTTCTAAGGAAAAAACCTAATGCCCAAGGCAAGTGTCCATTAGCAATTCGAATTACAAAAGGCAGGAAGTCAATTTACTTATATACTGACAGGTATATTTACCCTGTACATTGGGATGCCCAAAAGAAGAAGGTTAAGAAAGCGAAAGGACTCAATTCAAATGGGATAAACACATTCTTGAAGAATGAAGAAAACAAAGTTGAAAAGGAAATCTTAACCCTTGAAAGTCTGGATAGAGACTACTCACTTTCTGAATTAAAATCACGCTTGACTAGGAAGAAGAATTCAACCTCATTCTTCAAGTTTGCAGATGAATATTTTCAAGTGATGGAGGATAGTGGGAATTACAATCGTTTGATTGCAGAGAAGCCTGCCATCAATCATTTCAAAAGGTTCAGAAACAAAGAAGATCTAGAATTCATAGATGTGAATGTATTGATGCTTGAAAAATTCAAAGCGTACTTACACTCAGAACTAACAGTATCAGAAAGAACCATTTTCAATTATCTTATAGTTATTAGGACTATATTCAATAGAGCTATCAAAAATGGCATTATAGAAAAAAGCTCATATCCATTTGGTGAAAAGGGTTTAAAAGTCAAGAGGCCTAAATCTCAGAAACTTGGGCTGGAAGTTCCAGATATAATTAGACTTGAAAAATATTCAATAGATAATGAAATACACCAACATGCCTTGAACGTATTTCTATTCTCATTTTACTTTGCCGGAATAAGAGCTTCTGATGTTCTTCAAATCAAATGGAAAGATCTCAAAGATGGAAGACTATTCTATGTGATGACCAAAAATAAGAAGCCAGGATCGATTAAGATACCAGCTAAAGCTCAAAATATCATTCACATGTATAAACCTACAAGTGTCGTGAAAACTAATTTTGTATTTCCAGATATGCAGTCAATGGTTGAAGAAAAGGATGAAACAAAATTCAAGAAATATTTGAAGGTTCAGATTGCGAGGATTAACAATGCACTTAAATTAATCGGGGAAGATCTAGAGCTACCCATCAAGCTTACAATGCATGTTGCCAGGCATTCATTTGCTACAATAAGCGGGGGTAAAATTCCCATTCAAAAACTTCAAGAACTCTATCGACATTCCAGCATTACAACAACAATAGGCTACATGAATCAATTTTTGAATAAGGGATCAGATGAAGCATTAGATACTGTTTTGAATTACTGATGAACTGCTTTCCGTTTTCATTTTTAAACCTTAATAAATAATCGATGACTTTTAATATTTGCGAAATGTGAAACATCAAATGAATGAGTATATAAATGTGTTCTAACCATCTAAGAAATGAAACTATTCGATCATAAGGAAAGAAATGATAGCAGCCCAGCTAATCATTTAGATAATACTTATAACTTCTATGATAGAAGTTCATTAGCACAAGTCGCACAAGTAAGAAATACTCTAAACAATTGGTTTGCAAATTTTCCAGAATCCGAAAAAACAGAATTAAAAACACGCTTTCAGACTGAATTCTCTGCTGCGTTCTTCGAACTATTTTTGCATGAGTTATTTACGCGCGAAGGATTTACATTAGAAATTCATCCAAATGTTCCTGGAACGAGTAAAAAACCAGATTTTTTAGTAAGAGGAAAAGGTTTAGAATTTTACTTAGAAGCAAAAGAATCTACCGATAAATCTGATTCTGATCGCTCTGTAAAAAATAGGATTAACCAACTTTATGATTCAATTAATGCCACAGATTCTCCAAACTTTTTTTTGCGGATTCATGAGTTAAACCTGAAAACTCAAAATCAGCCAAGTGGAAAAAAGATCAAGAATTATTTAGAAAGTGAATTGAAAAAGTTTGATCCTGATGAAATAACAAATCGAATTCAAATTCATGGGTTAGATGGCACTGATACTATAACTTATGATGATGAGAATATAAAGCTTATCATTTCCATGATTCCCAAGTCACCAGATTTAAGAGGCAAAAGAGGTGTACGGCCAATAGGAATTTATCCTTTTCAATCCTTTTGGGGAGGAGCTGAAGAATCAATTAAAACTGCAGTCGAAAAAAAAGCTACTCGGTATGGAAAGCCTGATAAGCCTTATCTGATTTGTATAAATGCCACAAGTGAGAAGGGTCTTGATCATTATGGAATGATGAATGCTCTTTTCGGTAGTTTACAAGTCACTTTTTCTACTAATCCAGATGATAGGGACGAACGCTGGACTAGAGCCTTTGATGGCGTGTTTCAAAATTCCTTAGGACCAAAATTTACTAGAGTAAGTGCAATATTTATTACTCATGTTCATTCAGCCAATTTGCATGTTGCTAATCATTGGTTAGTCAAGCATCCTTTCGCTACAAAAGAATTACGGCTTGATGTTTTTGGCCTGCAAAAAATTGAAGTAATTGATAATAAAATAGAAACGATAGCAGGGAATTCAATAAAGAATATATTAGATATTCCCGATGATTGGATGAATTTAGAATTAAAAATGGGGTCCAACGATGAATAAAAGGTATTAACATGAACACCTGTTCGAGATCTTAAAATAATAATTAAGTAAACTATGTAATGAAAGAAATAGACGAAATAGAAATCTTATTCAACGAAGCTCGACAAAATGTAGAATTCGAATTTGTTCTCACTCTGATAAATTATAGAGGAATGGGAACTAAGAAATTGATGACAAATCTATATGAATGGTTTGACGCAATTGAATTTTACAAAACACAATACAATGTACTTCAAGAAAAAGAAAAAGTCAGAATTGGATTATTACTTTACTCTACATTTTTCGAAAACAGTGACTTCTACAATATAATTGGAAGTCTGTGTAAAATAAAATTAGGGTATAAAGGTTCAGCATACTTATTCCATAAAACAAGAAAATTAGATAGACTCTTGGGCACTGGTGAGAAAATTGACATGATTTTAGAATTGCTAATTGATGCTGATAAAAAACCCATTATTGATTTCTTTAAAGAAGTTCATGTCAAACAATTAAGAAACACTTTCTTTCATTCAGCATATTCTATAAGTGATACAGAATACATATTGCATGATTCTGAACCAATTCAAATTGGCAACATGTTTCAAGGATCTGTAAGCATAAATGATTTCATTTACCCAAGAATTGAACGGGTAATAAATTTCTTTGATGAGTTTAAGAGATGTTACTTAAGTGCTCTAAACTCTTACACTGAAGATAAAGAGGTATTTGGGCTTTTTCCAGAACCTACTAATATAACAATCTTAGGCTCCCAGGAAGGATTGAGAGGATTCCGCATTAAAAATGCGGTTCAATTTTATGGTGAGTGGCATGATTCGGGAATTGAATATGATGAACAATACGACATGTGGGCAGGACTTAATATTCAGATGAATTTCGCAGATAAAGCATCCGTAGAAATTCATGATCAAATAAGAAGATATAGTGAGAAGCAAAGTATCAGACTAAATAATGCAGAGTTTCAAAACTTAGTTGACAAGGTAATTGAAAGAAGTAGAGATCCAGAAATTGCCACTATTGTTGAATTGCTTGTCAGATTTGGAAACGACAAATATGCTAAAATGCAAAATGAAGAAAATCCACACAAGAAGAAAAGCATGCCGAGAATTATTCTTTCTTATTATGAGCAAGCCAAACAACATGGAGATAAGTTGTTCGACATGAAAGAAATAGACCAGCGAATCAAAGAATTGTACGAACTTATAGAAGAATGAAATCAATCTATAATCGGTGTAACACAATGTAGTTTTGCTTTTTAATTAAATAGGTTACCTAATGAGTATAATCAGCCCTGATCAAGAATATAGTCGAGAAGAAACCTGCATTTACAAAGATGATTCTTATTCGGTTCGGGATAACGGAGCTATTCTACGTCACTCTCGTAAGAGCGGAAGAAAACGCCAGCTAGACAATGATTGGACTTTTGGGAAACTGAATCAACATACTGGATATTTAGAAATTGCTTCAAAAAGTGTGCATAGAATTGTAGCATTTGCATTTCATGGTCTGCCCCCGTCAGATAAACATGTTGTTGACCACATAGACACAAATAAGCAAAACAACAGGCCTGAAAATTTGAGGTGGGTTACTAGATTTGAAAATATTATTCTGAATCCGATAACTGCAAAACGCATTGCTATGGTTTGTGGTAGTGTTGAGGCATTTCTTGAGAACCCATCTAAGTTTCGTGATAAATTCCCTGAGCCAAATTTCGCATGGATGTGTACCGTAAGTAAGGAACAAGCTGAAGCAAGTCTGCAGAATTTAACTACCTGGGCAAGTAGTGATAAATCATTTGCGGGTGGTACATTAGGTGAATGGGTAATGAGTCGAGAAATAACAGCAAATCAAGACGAAATAGAAGAGATCCTCAAACAGGTTGAACAAAAAACTGGTATCAACAAGGAACAGTTATGTCACAATAAATTAAAGAGAAACAACTTCTATGAAGCTCGAAAATATGCTGCAAAACAGTTGCGATCAAAGTTGTCTTTATCGGATTACCAAATTGGTAAAATACTCGGTGTTTCGGCAACAACGGTCAACTTATATCTTGAAGTGAGCTCTGACTGGTATAGTCAAGATTACATTGAAGTAAGGGACAAACACTATATAGGTAGATCTGAGAAAAGTGACATTATTCCAAAAAATGTTATTCAAAGAAACTGGGGTACAGAATCAGAATATCCATGCTGTCCGCAAATGACAAATGGCGATCCAATATCTGAATATGCCGATAGGTTAGAAGAGAATGAAGTTTTCTTTCAGAATAATTACTATTTCACGTTAGTTAAAAAACATCAAATAATAGATTCAGGCAAAACTCTTTTAGTCTTATATGGCATTCAAAAAAATCAAGGGCAAAAAGATAGATGGGGAATAATGAAGATAACCTTTGAAGATGAGAAATTCATCCATGAAATTATTCCAAACTATAATCAAACCCTTGAGCATTATTGGTTAATAGATACCGAGAATCACTTCAATTCTATCGTTGAAGGAAGTGACTGGGTTCCTTTGTATGATTCACAAGGAAGAGAGTTTGGTGGTGATTATATGCCCCTTTAATTGTAAGAATAACTGTAAAATCTCTACAAATTGACTTTGATTATCTGTTTTTGTAACTATTCACACAGAAATACAAAATAAATAATTACTTTAACTAATGATTTTAAAATTAAATGTCTAAATCTGCTAAAATGAAAGAGAACAATTCGCTAGATTCGAAAATTCCAAGAAGAAATTTTGGTAAAGTTACTACTGTTGCTTTTTTAGGTTCCACACTATTAGGTGCTTCATTAGTTACGGGCTGTCAAAATAAACCGACTAAAAGTTCATCAATTGGAAATGACAATAAAATGTTGTCTTCAAATGAAGAAATTAAAAAAGCTCAAATTAGCATAGTTAACAAACTATCAAAAGACACAGGAGTATCAGCAGACGAAGTGCTTAAGGTTCTTAATTCCTTAGGTATCGAAAAAACATTGGATAAGTCAAATAGAGCTAATAAATTAAACAGCATTAACTATCCCGTTTTTGGAGTACGGTATGCTGATGGGCATGAAGTATAATTTTCTTCTGAAATAGGCGTATAATTTATCTCTTAAGAACTGTCGAGGTTTAGTTATATGTTTTCTAGAAATGTAGGATCTTTTCTTGATGATAATCCTCACTTAGTATTTGATTTAGAGCAATCAATAATAGCTTCTCAGTTCAAGGAAATACTAAGTAAAAATCTATCTAAATACTTAGACCCTCAAAGGTATTCTAATAATATTAATCTTGGAACTGATACCATTTATGATTTTGTAATTAGCTCCAACTTTCTAAGTAATACACATTATCATAATTATAAGAAATTTAAATCTTTTAACAATTTCCCTTTTATTGATAAAAATTCTATTCGTAATAATCCTTATAATTTTTTGACTCAAAAATATTCTAAGGATCGACTTTGGGTAAAAGAAACTTCTGGTACAACTGGAACACCAGTTTCAATCTTTTATTCACCAATGTTCTATTTCAATTTCTTGTATTTATCCTATTTAAAAGTAGTAGGGAATACTGATAGAAAGATTTTAAATAGTACTAGTGACGTATTTGCAATTTCAATTACAGATAATAAAAAAAGTGAAGAAAAGCTATTTGTAGACCCTACAGAAACTGTTGGATTTAGAATTCAATTGAAAATAGAACAAGAGTCAATTGATTCAATTGTTCGTCTTGATCAACAACTTAAAATATACAAACCAAAGGTTTTATTAACTAAACCGGCAATTTTTGAAGCTTTAGTAAATTCTAAGGATTTTAATCCGAATATAAATTTAAGTCTTCTTATATCTAGTGGTTCAGATTTAAATCCGGTACTCAAGCAAAGAATAATCGATAAATTTCAAATTCCAATTATAAACATGTATGGTATGACGGAATTTGGTATTATGGGGAATACAGGCTTGAATTCGGATGACATCCTTTTAAATACAAATGAAATTTATGTGGAAGTCGTGGATAATAGTAATAATATACTTCCCTTAGGTGAAGAAGGAGAGTTGGTTATTTCTAATATTACAAATGACGCTATGCCATTGATTAGGTATAAAACTGGGGATATTGGAACTCTAAATGCTACACTCTCTCAAAATGGAAAAGAAAGAGTATCTATTTCAAAATTGAACGGGAGGATAATTAATTGTTTTAAGCTTTCTTCCGGTCAATTATTTACTCCAACAAACTTTAATGTCCTTTTTACAAAATATCCACAAATTAAAGAGTTTCAAGTAATTGAATTGAATCAAGATAGATTTAAATGTGTGTTCGAATTTAATAGCAAAGATTTTAATGAGAAAGAAATATTGAGAAGAATTGAAAGAGATATTAGGATGTTATTTCCTATTAATATTTTTTTGAGATTAGAAGTAGGTCAATTCCCTGAAGGAGAAAAATTTGAGAGATATAAAACACTAAACTCATAAAAATCATGTCTATTCATTACAATTTTTACTATTGTAGTTCGAGCTATATTCATTAAACTATTGATATTAATTTTACTCCAGATATATGGGGAATAGTGAAAGTGTTCTGTAAATAAGAAATTTTAAATCCTTAATTATTTTGATATTGATAAATTGCAACTTAAGTTGGATAAATACTATTTGAATCAGCTGTGTTGCTCTCATCATTCATGTTAATCTGTTCTGAAAGGATTTGACTAATAAATTACATCCTCTTTGAATCATAATATTTATCGTCGCTTTAAATTCATTCTTCACGCATTGGAGATGAATTAAACCCGATTAAAGTCATTTACCTTTTGAAAGAACTAATCATCATCTCTAATCTCTAGTGTACATAGCTAAACGATTTCCTTAGAATTGACGCTTATAAAGTTAAAACTGCAAATAAAAGGATCAACTGATTTTATAGAATTTTATAACATGAGGCAACATATAGTCTTAACCTATAGCTCTACATATTCAAATGTCGGCCCTACCGTAAAACCCTCGTCACCATAAGGAATTTTCATGAGCTCAACAGCTTTTATTTTCAAGTAGTACATAAGTGGAATACCCTCTTTGAGTTTTTCTGGTTGACCATTGAATGCCTGTTCCAGGTTTTTGAGGAGCTTCATATATGATTTACTAAAATCCATTGCTATTTCATATAATTCTTGGTCCTTTTCTTTGATATCTTTTAAAGTGGGGTTTGACTTAAATGGGAAAAATCCCGTCCAATCAACATCCATTTTTTTGCCACTTGGCAACCCTTTATTTCTGCTATTCCTATGAATCCCATCAGAGCTCTTATAAAATCGACCATATCGAACTTCTTTAAATCTGAAATAATGTGCTACTCCTGCTATTGCATTTCCAAAGGTTTGATCAATGTAGTCTTTCCAATCAAAACCTCCGTCACCTTCTCCTTGTTCTATAATTTCATCGATGGCAGCAAGAGCATCCTTCTTATTAGCAATAGTAATTATGTGGCCTCCCGCACCATAGTAATATTCATTTGTCACCTGATTTAAAGATTTAAAATCACTGTTATTTAACCTATTTATTTTCATCTTTAAATTTTCATAAAAGTCTCCAATACTGTCGCCACTTTGATTTGATTCATCATCAAATTGTCTGCTCCCAGAAGGGTGTTCAATTTTTTCAAACGATCTAATAGTGTCCTGAGAAAAATACTTTAATTCAATTTTAAGATTCTTCATTACTTTATCTTCTTCTTTACCTGAAGCTGGCAACCCCTGAGAAGGATAATTTGGGACTACTTCTTTCGTAGTAAGTACAGGATTTCCTCCTAAAGAATTCATTATGTTTGCAACAAGTACCATATGTAACATTTCTTCAAGCACAACGCTTTTGATAATTGCCTCAGGTACTAAATTAGTGTCAGGCTCTATCGAATATAGAGCACATAAATAAGGAGGGATTGTACTTAGTTCTAATTGAAGCGCAAACTGCAAATCTTTCAATACCTCTTTCTTCAGTTTGTTTCGCTCCTTAGCAGATAATTTCTTCTCTTTTTTCTTATCAATGGACGTCGAAGAAAAACTTTGTCGATATGGGTTTTTTCCAATATAATATCTTTCGTCGTTCTTTGACATCATGTTATTTTTTTGAATTTTCCATCTAATTGGTTAAGAACTGCTTCTGCTGATTTAAAGGTTACGGCTGTCATTGTAAGAGTTGGATTAGAAGTGCCAATTGTTGGCATACTTCCACAACCTACCAAGAATAGATTTTTATGATCCCAGCTCCTACATTCTTGGTCCACAACCGAATCTTCTGGTTTATTCCCCATTCTATGCGTGCCAGTTATATGCCCAGTTCCATGATATTTATTATTATTCTCGGTATAATCTTCAACCCCCATTTTTCGGAATATTTCTGTCTGAACCTTATCAAAAGCAACCAATGCTTTTTTGCTATAATCATCTATACTGAAATGAATAACAGGTCGCGGATTCCCAAGTGGGTCTAGTTTAGAGTTGTGGATTTCAATACGATTATTTGGATCAGGTAGTTGTTCACACTCAAAATGTATCAGTAATTGGCGTGAAATACGATCGCTAAGAGTATCTCTGAGGCATTTTCCATAAAGCCCTTCAGAATCTACTGCATTTACCACATCTGAATACGGTGATAAAGCTGGCCATCCCCAACCCCAATTGTCTAAAGGTAAAATGCACGCAGCATGATTCATTCGGAAATCTCCATCCCGAAAAGTTGATATATGAGTTGTTGAACCAGGTCCGCGAAAAGGAAATAATTTACCTTCTTTCAAAAGTCCCCAACCAAGCTTTGTAATGTGATCCATCAAATTTCGCCCTACCTGATCACTAGAGTTCCCAGGAACTCCTTTTTTATTATTGCTGTATCGTATTTTATCTGAAGAAAGAAGAATTTTAGCATTTTCAAGTGCGCTAGCAGCAAGTATATAAATTGTCCCTTTTGCAACCTTTGTTTCATAAAAGGATTTTTGATCTTTTGGTTTTTTGTCCCTAAGGTATTGTTTGTACAATATTCCACTTATCCTTCCATTTTCGACTGTGACTTTTGTAGCAACAGCTTGGAAAAGTATAGTAAGTTTGTTATCTACAGACTTTTGTAAGGATTTATGAGCATTGTATTTTGCTTGAACTGGGCAAATTGGTACACAACTTGAATTTCCCTCACATCTTGTTCCAACATCAGGGTCCCAAATTGATCCAAGAGGTTGGTATTTAGTTAAAGGTGGGTTAACCCTTTCAATCTTGCCAGAAGAAGGATTCCAAAAAATTTCATTTGTGAGTTTTAAATAACCTAGAGTCTTACCTTTCCCAGGAATCCAAGTTGTTTCAAGGTATGGGTAATCAGGATTTGGGTTAGAATTTCTACCTTGAGGAGTGTTGACAAATTGAACTTGATATTGTTTGTTGTCCATATTTATCTCAAATCCCGATTTTTTAAAGTTTTTTATAAGCGTTTTATCCATAAATGTTTGTGGAATCTCCTTCATTGGAAATTGATAAGAATCACCATAGTGATTTTCCATGGCTCCAGGAATGGTTTGACCTTTTACAGTTCCTGATACTCCTATTTCCAATTCTGCCATTTCGTAATAAGGCACAAGATCTTCATATGAAAACGGCCAATCAACACCCTTCTTATATCGAGATTGCATTTTAAAATCATTAGGTATCATTCTTGGTGTAGAACCCAACCAGTGTAGAGTAGTACCACCAGGTGCTCGTAAACAATCACTTCCGAAAGCTACAGGTCCTTTCTGGATAAGATACCCACTATCTCCTATTTGTCCGTCAGCTAAAACATCAGGAGAAGGTGCATTTTTTAGATTTGGGTATGGAGAGTTTGGAACTTTCGCATTTGCCCTGTAAAAGGTGTTCGTATATTCTTTATAGTTACGTAAGTAGGAGGTCCTATTTTTCGTATATCCAGATTTTAATCCAGCTTCCAATATTAAAACTTTCTTTCCTGCATTAGTGAGAACTTTTGCCATAACACTGCCAGCTATTCCTGAACCGACTATAACAACGTCATATTCTTCATTTTCCATATGATTGAATGATTAGTTTTAATTTAAAAAGCTCTAATTTATTTACTTGATTTAATGGGTTCATAGCTCCATGAACCGTATCCTGGTTGTTTTGCGGCTGGTGCGTGGGTTCTTGCAGTTTTCCAAACTAATCCTTCCTTAAATGATTCCTTTGTGATTACTTCACTGTTAAATAAATTTGTTTCTTCTGGGTACCAATTGCCTGTATACCACATTTTAATAATCTTCTTTGATATAGATTTTTTCGCGATTTGATCAATCAGTTTATCAATATTATCTGAAGATTTTTTTTCCAAATCACACGAAATAATAGAATTAAAAACTGTGCTGAAATAAATATTGAGAAGATCAATTGCTTCCCTTTTTTTTGTTTTAGGATCACCCAATATTTTCCTTATTAAGACTTCGAAGTAGACCTTTTTCATACCAGTAGCTTCTAGTTCTATCTCGCTATATCCTGTCAATAAGGATGATATTTTCAAGAAGATTTTTAATAATTGTTTATTCGACAAAATAGAGGTTAGAGTCTGTTTCCCTTTTAATAACATTTCATTTTTTGCCATGACGATATAATGATTGGTCCATAATTTCGATATATTGGTATTACACCATACAAAATAGTTTACTTATCAAGAAACTCAAAATTATTACTAAATCTAATCATGAGCAGAGAATATAAATTCGCAATTACTTCTAATTCGGCTAGAATCCATAAACTTTTAGGTCCTATTTCCCTTTTCATAATTCTTGTATTTACTAATTGCACAGTCTTAAACCATAACATTCATAAAGTTGTTGAACAGCCGAATGATAAGGAGAAAGTCTGTTGTCTAAATAAGGATGCTAACGTAGAAGAAGATCCGATAATTGAAATTACAATTCTTCAGATGAATGATGTATATGAAATTGCTCCAATTAGTCAAGGAAAGAGTGGAGGGTTGGCAAGAGTGGCTGCATTGAGAAAAAAATTACTAAAAGAGAATCCCAATACTTATACGGTAATTGCAGGAGATTTTTTTAGTCCATCAGCTATTGGAACTGCAAAAGTAGACGGAGAAAGACTAGATGGTCGTCAAATGGTGGATGTCCTAAATAAACTAGGCCTGGACTATGCAACTTTTGGAAATCACGAATTTGATTTAAAGGAAAAACCATTCAAAAAAAGGATTGAGGAAGTCGAATTCACTTGGATAAGCAGTAATGTGAGGACAACGTCAAACTCTCATTTTAGGCATTCAGTCTCGAATGTGGTTAAGCAAATATCCGGTCCCGGTAATAAGAAGGTAAATTTAGGCATTGTAGGAGTTACCATTGATAGCAAAATTCCTGAATATGTAACTATAACTGACCCTATTCCAGCATTAAAACAAGAAGTACAATCATTAAAAGATCAAACTGATGTTATTATCGCAATTACACATTTAGACTTTAGTGATGACATTAAAATTGCAAATGAAATTGAAGAGATAGACCTAATAATAGGTGGACATGATCATGAGAATATGCTTTTTCAAAGAGGTACAAACTACACTCCAGTAGTCAAAGCTGATGCTAATGCAAAGTCTGTATACATCCATAGAATATCTTATAACACTGAGACAGGAAAATCCGACATCTCATCAACATTTGTCCCAATTACAGACAATATCAAAGGCGATCCGGAAATTAAGAAAATAGTTAAAAGATGGATGGAAAGAGGCTTTGAAGGGTTTCGAAATGATGGTTTTGAACCTGAAAAAACTATAGCTAATTTAACTGAAGATTACGACGGTCTTGAATCAAGTGTTCGAAGGCGACCAACTAACCTAACCGAATTAATTGCAAAATCAATGGTAAGTGAAGCTAAAGGGACCGATTTGGCCATCTTTAATAGTGGATCTATAAGAATTGATGACAAATTACTGAAAGGAGCGGTAACTCAGTATGATATATTGAGGGTTTTGCCCTACGAAGGAAAGGTACTAAAAATCAAAATTAAAGGAGATGAGCTCAAAAAAGTAATAACCAAAGGTCAAAGATTAAAAGGCACAGGGGGGTATGTACAAACAACTAGTAATGTGGCTTTAGATAAAGGGATATGGAAAATAGATGGAATATCTATTGATGATAATAAGGTGTATAATCTTGCAATAAATGATTGGCTAGCATGTGGTAACGAAGATGGTTTAGAATTTTTGCATATTGCAGAAAATGGAGTTTGTAATGAAGCTTCCATGACAAACGCCCCTAGTAAAAATCCGGATATTAAATTTGATACATCATATGGAGATATCAGACAAGCAATTATTAAAGAATTATCCCAAGGTCAAAGTAAATAAAATTAATCTTTGACTGAATTGAAATGAATTACAATATCAATTTACAACTTATTTGTTCTACGTAACTTTCAAGGAGTACAAGTAACAATTTTATTATAACAGTAAATAAAATCCTATTTATCAAAATCCTATATAATAAGAAGTCTACATCTTTGGCCAAAACTTTCAATTCCTTTTAGCAATTAATAATTCTAAAGAAAAGTCAACTTTTATATACTCATCATTTTCATTAATATCTGAAATCCTATCTATTAAGTACTTCTCGTAAACATTTTTGTTTTTATTTACTTCAACATATTTAGAACAATATGAAGTTGAAAGTAAGAACCCAACCAATTGCTCAGTTTTAAGTACTACCTCGTTCTTAATTTCAAATTTATCTATTAAAAAATACTTATTGTTATTTGAAATGGTTCTGATAGAATAGTTTTCATCTCTCAATCTTTCGTGCCTAAATTCATCCCATTTTGTGATCAATTCTTGATTAATGAATCTGTCCAATTCTCCTTGAAATTTTGGGAAACCGTATCTATAAGTTGATATAATTCCATCAGGATTTAACCATTCACTAGCTTTATCTAATAATTTCTTTCCGTCGGTCCAATAAAATGAATTACCAAAAGTAATAAGTCTAATACTGTTTTTCGAAAGCTCAATTTCTTCTGCTAAATCAATATAAATTCTACAATTTGAACAGTCTGAAAGATTACTTAAAAGTTCCAGAGCAAGCTTTTTATTTGGTTCTACTGCAATTATTTTTGAAAACTTGCTGATAAGAGGAATTGTTGACAATCCACTACCTGCACCAATGTCAAGGGCACATTGATCCTTTTGAAACTTGATGTATTCAAATATTTTATTAAAGAGTTGACTTGGATAGCGCGGTCTGTATAGGTGGTAATTACCACCATCATTTCCAAAAGTAGCTTTCAATTTCATTATTATAGATTATGTTGATCTTTAGATCGGAAACCTTCTATATTTCTATCAGTGAAAACTAAAACCATAGCCCTTCTATCATTTTTACTTTTATTATAACCACTTCCGTGAACTAATAGCGGATTCCATATTAGAACGTCTCCTTTTTCCATCTCAATCGATTCTATATCAAAATTTTCAAGTTTTGATTCAGGAATATAAGGGTGATCATTTTGTTCATCACTTTGGTGCTCAATAAGTCCAGATAAATGGGATTTTAGTGCAAGCCTTATACAACCATTATTATTGTTGGAATTATCTAACGCAACCCAAAAATTTATAGCATCTTGATAATTATAATCCCATAGCGCCTTATCTTGGTGAAAATGAATTTTGGATCCTATATATTTTGGTTTTAAAAAGGCGGCATGGAATATCAATGCTGGTTTAAAATCGACAAATTTTTTTATAAATGATATTGTATTTGTTTGATTGTATAAGAAATCATTCCAAAATGATTCATCATACCAAAACAACCGTCTAATTTTTTTTATAATTTTCCCTCCCTTCTCATACTGAGGTTGCATGAAGGTCAAATCCTTGAGTCCATCACAATTTGTTATCCAATCTAATACTATATCACATTCTCCTGGCGTATAAAAGTTATCAATTTTTACCCATCCATTTTTTAAGTATAATCTTTTAATAATCTCAGTTTTCATTGGACGCAAAGTTTATTTTTTATTGATCTATAGCCACCCCTTCCAAATTCTTCTAAGTAAGGCCCCATAAACTCCGTATAGTAATTTGGTAGAGTCAATAGATTAGGGTTCGACACCCATACTCTAATTAAATGTCTTACTTCATTCATATTGTTACAATCTTGGAATTTATTTCTACTATGTAGAACTCTATAATTATTAAAAATCAGTAAATCTCCTTGTTCTAATTTTATTGGAAAGTACAATTTTGGGTCATTTAGAACCTCATCTAAACGATCTAAAGCTAAAATTTGGTTACTTGTTAATCTGGGAGCATCATCATATATCTGCGATGATTCAATAAATTTTCTTATATACCTTGTTACTAATCTTCCATTAAATTGGGAATAAATTGGAAGAGAATACCATCGATTCTGGCTATCGGAATAGTCACCCCTCCTATCTTGAGGTAAAAAACTATAAAGTTCTTTTAGTACGTTAATGTCCTTCTTTAGTAGTTCATTATGGGCTGAAACATTATCTACAAGAATTGTTTCACCACCCTTTTTCGCTTGTGAGATACATGCCAAAATTCCAATATCACAACGGTCACTATGAAAAGGCAGATAATTATTTGTTTTATGACCTCTGTTGTTTGGGTTTAAATTTAAATTTTGTTCATCCCTCACATGACTTATAAGATTTGAATTGAACGTTTGAGGTACTGGAACGCCTAAAATATTACCAAACCCTAAAAGCAAATAGATCGCAGAAGAAATATCACTATTTAAAAGAGGGACTCCCCTAATTATTAGAAATCCAATTCCTTTATAGATATTTTCTTGAATTGAAGAGACAAGGGAATTAAGTTCAAATGGAGTAACAATTTTTCTAGGAGCTAACGATAAGAATTTCTTCTCATTGCTTTTTACTGCTTCTGAAATATCTAATAAAGCCTGTTTTTCCAATTCTTTTAGAGCATAGCTCCAGAAATACTTATGAGATTTTATATCACATGAATACCAATTCTTTTCACATTCAATTATTTTCATATTTTTTGTTCATATAAATTAATATGATTTATGACTAGTATCCCTAAAATAATTGATTGTACTCTAAGGGAAGGCAGACAAGCATTAAATCGAGATATTTCTCTCCCCAAGATCAAAAAAATAATAGAAAAAATTTCATCGACTGGAGTAGAGCAAATCGAGATAGGTCATGCAGGAATAAGCAAGAATGAAGTAAAGCTGCTGAAAGAAGTTGTTAAAGTATTTCCAGATATTTCATTTCTGACACACTCAAGAGCTTTAAAAGAAGACATTGATGCAGTCATAGATACAGGAATTGAGTGGATAGGAATATTTATTTCTATTAATGAATATGCAAAATACCGAATTAATAATTTTTCTTTAAAAAACGTATTAAGCAAGATTTCCGATAGTATATCCTATGCAAAAAATGCTGGCTTAAAAGTTCGGTTTACAATTGAAGATTCAACAAGAACAGAAAAGGAATTGTTAGAAAAAGCATTTAAAGAAGCTATAATTTCCGGAGCCGACAGGATTTGCATTTCTGATACAGTTGGGATTTTAGAGCCCAGAGATTGTGGGAAATTGGTTGAATCTGTACAGCGTATTAATTCTAATGTGCTTATTGAATTTCATGCCCATAATGATAGAGGACTTGCAATTGCTAATTCATTACAAGCATTCGATTCTGGTGCAACTTGGCTGTCTTCTTCCGTTAATGGTATTGGTGAAAGAAGTGGTATAACAGACACTTGTATACTACTTGCAAATTTTCATTACAGAGGAACTAAACTAATACCTGAGCCAATATTTCTTAAAGAAGTAAGTGATTTCGTTTCGGCTTTGATGCGAGTTGAAGTTTCAAATATGAAGCCTGTAATTGGGGATCATTCTTTTACGCACACTGCTGATTTACATTTAAATGCGATGAAGAAAAACACTCACTCATACAATTGGATCGATCCTGAGCTGTTTGGCATACAAACTAAATACAAACGGAAATTAACTCCTTACAAAATGGAAGATTTAATTTTAAAACCTGATATTATAAGCGCTGATGAGTTAAAGTATCATAAAAAGGGTTATGGCGATAGATACTTGCTACTAGATCAAAGAAAAGTGCAAGATACTAGGACCTATTGTATTGTTAGAAACATTCCTTTTATAGAAAAGACTCCAGATGCATTTGTTAGTGAGCATATTCATAAAGTAGATAGCTTTTTCGTATTTATTGGAAATAAGCCAAACTTAGAAGGATTAACCTGTGAAGTATTATTAGATGATGAGGCTTTTAAGGTAGAAAGTCCGTGTACTGTATTTATTCCTTCAGGTACGAAACACACATATAGAATAATTTCAGGGGAAGGTCAGTTTTTCAATCATGTTCTTAGTGGGAGTTACAATGAGAGCTTATTAGAAGATTATAAAGATGCTAAATCTCAAGGTTGGGACATTATTAATGAGAAGTTTTGGAAGATTGGAAGAAAAACAGGCAAACCTAGTATTAGAGAAATAGAAATGTATTTAGAAAATGTTCCAAGCAACTCAGAATGTTTAGTGATAGGTTCAAGTACTCGCGATTTAATAGTTAGGGCCTTAAGCAAAGGAATTAATATCACAGTAGTTGACTTTTCAGCTAGCTCAATAAAAAAACTTAAAGAAGATTTAGAAGATAATAACCTTATAGAACGGTGTAGACTTATAAATGCAGATATTCTTTCACAACCTAATAAATCATTGATAAGTAAATTTGATTTCGTTTTTGCTGATAGATTGATAAACCGTTTTACTTACGATCAAATAGAAGGGTTTTTTACTAATATCAGTTCAGTTTTAAAGAATAAAGGTGAATTCATTACAGCAATAAAGCCAAATTTCTATCCAATGGATTTAGCAATGATTCAACTAGGAAAAAACAAGAATACATTGGAAAATTTTTATGATGAAAATACTAGAACGATAAACTTTTCAAATGCTACAGAGGAACTTAGAGAAATAGTTTTTCCACATGGTGAAATACCAAAAACAGTTTTATTGAAGTGGTATTACTTCAGAGGAAAAGAAAGTAGGTTTTTAGATGAAGACATTCTAAATATGCAGGTTATTAATGGTAAGAAAATATTCGACTTAATCAGTGTTGTTCCAATGCCAGATGCTAAGGGAACAAATCTTTATAATTTTAAAAAAATATAATTGTTTCTATGTGTGGGATTACAGGAACCTTCAATTCATATAAAAAGGACTATGTAATAACTGCTCTAAAAAACATTATTCATAGGGGACCTGATGAAAGTGGGTGCATTGAATTTCCAAATTCATCAATGGGTATGTGTAGGTTGAAAATACGTGGGGAAACTGTAATTCTTCCTTTAGAGGTTAATGGAAATATAATTGCTTACAATGGTCAAATTTATTCTGGTCAAATAAACAGGAATGAAATTACCCCGAACGATATCTACCAAGAAATAAAGATTCTATTAAAATCTCTTGAAAGCGGCAATTATGTAAATGGCATGTATTCTCTTTCGAAATACAATGTTAATACAAATACACTTTCATTAGTACGAGATAATCTAGGAATTAAGCCATTGTATTGGTCGAAAGTTAATGATTCTATCTTGTATGGTTCTGAAATTAAAGCTTTCCTTAAACAGCATTCATTTTCTATTGATGCATATTCAATTCAATCATATCTATTATTTGGATCTCCATTGGGGAATAGAACAATGTACAAAGAAATTAAAAAGGTTGAAAAAGGAACTCAATTAGATTTTATATCTGAAAATTTCATAATAAAACAAGATTCAATCCTAAATAATGCCTTTTTTCAACTCCAATTCAAAGATTCTTTAAAATCACTGATTGTCAAATCTATTCAAAATGTTTCGGAGGTAAATGAAAATATTGGTTTAGCTGTTAGTGGAGGAATTGATTCAACTATTATAGCTCAAGTATTGAATAATTTTAAAAAGCCATCAATTAAAACCTTCAGTGTATTTTACGATTCAGGTGATATCGATGGTGTCAATTCCTTAAACAACTTGTTTCTTAAAGGTCCTATTACTTGGAAGAAATGGAAACACTATTCAGTTAATATTAATCCAAAACAATATTTAGAATTATTGTTCAAGTGCATTGATGTTTATAGTGAACCATTCGCTTTAACAAGTGCGCCGTTATATTTAGGACTTGCTGAAAAATGTAAAAAAGAAGATATAAGAGTATTATTAAGCGGAGAGGGAGTTGATGAGTTATTCATGGGTTATAATAGCTATTTAAAACTCAGAAATACAAATAATCTAAAAGAATTTATTTGGAATTTTTATGTTAACAATGAGATGGAAAAATTAATGAATTTTCTTTTTATGGATCCAATAATCAAAGAACATAAAATTGAATTCATTGAAAGATATTGTGGCGATGGTGACCTAGACATTTTTGACTGTATAAGGAAAATAGAATTAGATTTAAGTTTAGAACCCTTACTTCATCGAACTGACCATTGCCTAATGCATTATGGAATTGAAGGGAGGTTCCCATTTTTACACAATGGTATTCCAGAACACGCATTAAGTATTTCAGGGAGGAGACACTTAAATATTAAACATGGTGTAACTAAAAAAGAAATTAGAGAGTTATTCCCTAAAAACCCAAATTCCAAAAGAAGAAAGGTTCCATTTAGAATTAAAACCAATTTGTATTTTTCAAAAATTTACAAAAGAGCCTTAAAAGATTTAAATGGAGATGTGAACAATCTATTGAATTCAATCGGAATTCATATTACTTCGATCAAGCAATTATTGAATAAAAAGGATAAGACAGAAATGGAATTAAAAATTGCATTCAGAATTAGCACATTAATTTTCTGGTTAAGTAGGTTGATCGTAAGGTCTTAATTTTCTTCTTGGAATATTAGCCAAGAATTTTTTTAATCTTATTTAACAATCCCCTCCTCCAGCTTTCTTCTTCTAATCTTTTTATTTCAGCCTGCTTTTCCAAGTCTCTTTTTCTCTTTGCTTCACGTGCCCTCTTCCGTTCCTCTTCTTTTTTCAATAGCTCCCGGTTTTGATTAACCAATGATTGAACAGTTTCTTTTAAATCATCAATCTCCTTATTATCCCCCCTGCTCTCTGATTGGTGTTCGATCAAGGCAGTAATCTTATCAGCAGTTCTCTGAGCCTTTTCAAATGCTCCCTTCCATTCATCGATCATCTGATCTTTGAATTGTAGTTGATCATGTAGAAGCTGTATCTGTTTTTCATACAGTTTTTCGCTGACGGAATTATCAGGATGCCTAACGTTAGAAAGAGTCTCATTTTGGTTTTGATTGTCGTTAGTCCCCTCCTCCCGTTTAGAGTAAACTCTATCCAATTCGGCTACATCAATTTGTCTTCTTCCTTTTGGTGTTTTGGAGAAAGAAAGCTTTCCAGTCTTCATATCCTGGTAAAGAGTTGGCTTACTGACTTTATAAAGTCTAAGTGCTTTTGTTGGGGATACCTGCATTTAAAATCCTCCGTTCAATACGTTCAATAGTGTTAACTATACTCGATAATTGACCATTTTGATACTGTTTTATTGGATTAAAGCTTAACGTTTCTTACCGTTCTTTTACACTACGATACGTTTCAATACGTTCAATTGTGTTTTTCAACACACTATTACTACGTTAATTATTAGATAGGAAGAGTTATTAGTGTAGTTCATTCAAAGACCTATATTATAAATGGTGCAATTCGAAATCGTTAGATTGTGTTTCTTGCTAACTTTTGTTAACGTATAAGGGATTCTTTGAGAATCACCCACCTCTGAACTTCTCCAAAAATTCAGAATTCACATCAACAAAACTTAAAGGAGGCAGATACTTTTCAAAGAAAAAAGGCAAGAAAAAACCGTAGCGCCAACTACGGTTTTACAATTCGTATGATCCCTCACACTTATTCCATTTAATCTAAGTATATGTGGATCACGATTGATGAGCAAGATCTTTTTAGTTCTTGTAATGGATTTTCTGTGCCTAAATCCTGCGGAAAGCCTGATTGAACTCAAATGAAAACATATCAAATTTCTAATATAAGCAGAGGAGGGGGCTTCCTTCAGCTTTCTTCCATTTCTACTATTTTGGAATACAAACCACACCAAACCAGGAGAATGGTTGATATCAATCACCCAAAAAGAAAAACACTTGAAGCGATTCAAGATGATGGCACATTCATTAAACCCCTGAAACAGTGCTTCATGCGTAACCCACGACTGAGACCAATGACAAGAGTTATGTTGAGTTTACTTTCTGGTTGGAATGGAGCAGGGAAGGGAGGTATTCAAACAACTACATCCATTATTGCAAAACATCTTTCTCGGTCCCGCAGGATGGTATTTAATTATCTTCAAGAGGCTGTAGAAGAAGGGTATTTATTCTATACAAAGATTACTGACAAGATGGGATACTATATCGGGATCAAAGTATTCTTGAATTTTCGAGCAATTAGAAAGTCATTCGAAAAACCGAAACATGAAGATGTATCAATGCCGGAATCCCAGAGAATCCGGGATGTGAAATATTGTTCCGAGAGAAATACCAATTCAATAAATAAAATAGAAAAAGATGAAGAGTTGAAAGAAGTCCTGACGAGGATGGCCTTAAAACTTGGGTATATATCAGGAGAACCATCTTCACATAGAGTAGTAAAAGGGGATATGCTTTCTGAATAAAGAAAATAGATGGATTTATCTAAGATGAATTGTAAGCAAGCAAATGAAAGCATTCATTTAGCAGATGTCATGAACAAGTTAGGATATGACGTGATAATAAAGGAAAAGGGCGGGAACGAATACAGATACCTTAGTCCTTTTAGATCAGAGGCTGAACCAAGTTTTTACATCAACGTAAAAAACAATTGTTGGTATGATCATGGGGAAGGGCAGGGATCTTATTCTGTGGTCGATTTTGCAATTAGATATCTCCAATCAAATGGTGGATCAACGGATGTGTCATCTGCTTTAACCTGGCTAGCAAATCTTGGGTTTCAAGATGGATCTATTAATAACCTTTTTAGTGAGGATCAATATGATCAGCATAATAAATCAAATCAGAATTCTGATCTTGAATTTATAAGAGCAAAACCAGTAGGGCATCCGGCAATATTCCAGTACTTAAATGGCCGGGGTATTTCAACAGCAGTTATTAGAAAGTACTTATTAGAGATTCAATACCGAAACTTAAATATTGGAAAGAACTTCTTCGCTTTTGGTATTTCAAATGCTTCTAACGGATATGAGATAAGATCATCAAAGGATAATCCATCCTTTAAGTCTTGCTTGATTAAAAAGGATATCACTATAATTTCTGAGGGAAGCGATTTTTGTGAGCTCAATATTTTTGAAGGATTAACTGATTTTCTCAGCTTTAAAACCTTAGTGGAAAATGATACCGCAAAGTGCGACTGTCTAATAATGCACTCCTTATCATCTTACCGGAAAACAATAAATTACATAATGAACAACAATCAATACAGAAAAATTAATCTTTGGCTTGATAATGATCAATCCGGAAAAAAGATGGCCTATAGATTTGCCTCAGAGCTTCCCCTATTAGTATGTGACCAATCTTGCAGGTATGCTACCTATAAAGATTTGAATGCATTCCTAAAGGCTCAAAATGGAAGTAAAGGCCTGTTCTTTAATCTGACTTAATCACTTTAACTCAGAATCTCTAGTTCGAGTTCTGGTGCTATTTAAAAAGTTCAAACAGGTGATTTTGGAATGTTCCTCCCAATAATTACTCTTGCCTTTTCAAGCTGTAGTTAATGAATAATGAATTAGCTGGGTATATGGCTATATGTTCAGAATTGCAATCCTACCTTCATCATTATAGAAATGATTCGCTATTTCAAGAAACTCAGGATGAATTAATTTCTTTCTTGAAGTCCATTAAGTCCCTCAATTCATTCGCTAAAAAAAATTAATTCTCCTTCGGGATTGACAATTATGACCAAAATATAGCCTGATCTATTATACCCATAATTAATCATTAACCACTTTAGAAAAGGAGTAAATCATTATGAGTGAGAAAAATGAAAACAAAAACAAACCTGCATTGAACGTTTTTACGAGAGTTCAAGCCCAGGATGGAACTACTAAAATTGGATCACAAGTTGGAGTAGCTTTCGCATTTAAAGAAAAGGCTGGATACAACATTTTCCTAGATGTTCAACCTTTCCCAATCAATGGGAAAATTGAACTGGTAGCTTTCCCTACTCAAGATCCATCATAATCTAAATTCATTCTTAGCCCTTCCGAACTAATCTCGGAGGGGCTAATTATATGAAAGATGGGAAATTCATTATGCAATCCGATTAATCTCTTTTTTCTTTCAGTTAGCAAAGCAATTTTTTTTATGGGTTGCCATAAACGAAAGGGTTATTCTCCAAAAGCCTTGCCTTGGATTTGAATAGATTTCACAAATAGGTCTTCATCCTTTTCGGAATCCACTCCGGTTTTACTTTCAGAAAGAGAAATCAGGCATTCATCAGAAAGCCAATTGTATAGTTTCACCAAGTTCCTGCCTTTCACCTTAATAGAATAATTGTGTCCAGCTATCTTCAATTCTCCAGTTGGTATAAGATCTAAGATGGGCAACGAAGAGTAGGGGATAGAAATTGATCTGCCAGTCTTCAAATTTAGTTTAAACCTTTTCACTACATGAGAAGGTTCTGCACATTGGCTAAAAGGTGATGATCGAAACTTCAGATCTTTCTTCTGATTATCTTGAAATTCCGTGTCCTTCTTTTGCCATTTCTGCTTGAGATGATCTAGGCGAGTACTTTGAGTCATACGCAATAGGCTTTAGTTGTTTACTCAGATTAATTTTTTCATTCAGCGCTTCATGAGCTTTTCTTCTTAATTGTTCTTGTTCTATATCCTTAGCAATATCTAAAGCATGAACCCTGTCTGATGGCTTTGACATGACAAGCTTTAGTTCTTCTTTATTATCGGTATAAATCCTTGCTTCTTCAGCACCTCTCGAAACACTTACATAAAAAGTACGTTCATTGGCGGCAACAAATGTTTGAATAGGTTGGGAAAGAATTAATACCTGGGCATCTTTTCCTTGAGAAGCATGAGCAGTTCTATAATAACCCATGCTAAAATTGGCATAGTCCTTTGAGATTGTTTTACTTTTCTCAATTTGGATATTGCCATGTTTATCAAACCCCTCAATCCTAAAAATTTGACCATTATGGATAGGCTTGTTTTCCAATGACTTCCCATTCACATTTATCCGTATCAAATCACCTTTTGACACACTTGTTTCTTCCTTCAGATAGACTTGAAAACAGTCGTGACTTTGTAAGGGCAGGGGGCTTACTTTCCTACCATTGTTTGAGGATATTAAAACGTCACCATTCTCACTTTTCCCTTGAACCTCATATTTGTAACCATGTCTAAATCCAGGAGTCCGTTTATGAAATTGTATGCGCATACCTCTTTGATATCCTTGAGGATCTTGTTTTTCACTTTCCGTCCAACTTAAGGATTTATGGGTAGTGTACTTTCTTTCAGCATGGTCAATTGAACCTCTTTCCTTTAAATCTTCTCTAATCGTATTTGTTAGTCTCACCCCTTCCTTATGTGTTGGAGTTACCAACATTACAGTTTTCCCATTCAAATAAGTTTCAATGAAATCCCTGGATATAGTTTTATCTCTTTCTTCCTGGTCAGGAATTTCTTTAATCATTTTCTTATTGTCGAGAATTCTGTAAGCTTCTTGATGTTTGCCATCTGCGAGGGCTTTCACAGCGTTTTTAAGATCTGGATTCTTTTTCTGGCGAACAATCTCTTTTATTCTAGCTATTGGCAAACCGGACTTCTCTTCCATCGCTCTCATTGAGTCGCCTGCAGAAACGCTTTGAATTTGTTTGTAGTCGCCAGAAAGAATCACCCGAAGATTTACTTTCCGGGCAATATCCAGGACTGATGACATATCTTTAGTTCCACACATTGCTGCTTCATCAACAAGAAGAACCTGATTCTTACACTTCTCTTGGATATTCTCGTTCTGAATAAAATCAGCTATTGTTGTCGCATTCTGAAATCCCTTTTGCGCCAAAGTTCCTCTGGATGCATCTGCACTAGGTGCTACTGCGAATAGCTTCAATGATTTTTCTTCAATAGCTTTTTTCACTTCAGTCATCACTGTAGTCTTACCCACACCTGCATCTCCTCCTATTAGGATTAATCTATCTCTACTGGTTAAGACATGTTGAATGGCATTCCTTTGATCCTTATTAAGAATTGAGTTATTAATCCTATAGGATGGATTTAGAGGTTTTTGGGTGTTTCTACCTTCTATTGCAAATGATAGGTTTTGTTCTTCAAGTTTCACCATCTCCTTAGTCGTAATTATTTTAGTCCCACCTCTTTCAAGAGAAAGGATATCGGTTCTGGACTCTAATTCTTGGTGGATTTGCTCTGGAGTAAAATGACCATATGATTTGTTTAATGTTCTACCTAAAACAAGCTTTTCTGAAATTGCACTTTTCCGTTCCAAATAATGATCAAGAGCTAAGTCAAGCTCTTTAGAAATATCTTTCTCTTCAACTTTCCCTGAACCATCAACAGATCTATTCTTGAGTGAAAACAAGTCAGCCCTTTCAGAAGGGGAAAGACGGTCGAACCAAATTTGTTTCAATTCGCTTTCAGCAACACCTTTCTCTTTCTTTGCTCTAGACCAAGCACCAAGTTTTGATTTGACCTTCTGATCTGTTACACCTTTCTCTTTAGCAAGTTCATTAATCTGTTCACTTCTTCGTGAGTACCTTTCAATAATGTTCCGATCAATTCCATCTATTTCGAAATATCTGCCATTCGCGCGAATGTGGTATCCAGCCTGTTTTAACAAGTCGGAATATTTTGAAAGATAGAGTCCCTCATGATAGTTGGCCTCTCTTTTAATGTTACCAATTTCTACTGCCTGATATCGCTGTTTCTCTTTATTAAAGCAGACATTCTGGACAACGGCGTGAGTGTGGATGTGGGGATCAGCCTCCCATCTTTCCCTCTGTTTGTTCTCAACTGGCCTGGTTGTAAAATGAAGGAATGACCCATATAGGCAATTCCCAACTGATTTATATTGTTTTTGCTTTCCTTGCCCTTCTTGAGTTTGCATGTTTTTCTCAACTCCAAAACTCATGGCATATTCTACTGCTTCATTATGCGCGTTTAGAATGGCTTGATCACCAGTCAACGCATAAAGAAGGGATGCAGATTTCGGGGAGTTAAAAGTAAAGTCGTATCCACATCGCCTATTCTTTATAGTCCTAGGAGTTAATTTTTCGTCTGTAATAGGATTCCTATTATTGATTAAGCTTCTATATTGTTCCCTTGAAATTTCACAATCTATTCCAAGTTCCGTAGCTAGTTTACCTTTCCATTGACCTGTTACTTCTTGTGTATAATAGTCACCTTTTACCAATGCTTTATCAAAGTATGATACTGCGTTTTTAGTATTTCTTATGACTGTAATTCTAAGCATGTTACTGAGAATATTTTGAAGTAAAGTTGTACAGACATCTCGTCTAAGAACTTAGACCTTGAATTGGTTTGGAATTAAAAGTGTACATAACAACACATTTAATACCTATGTTAAACTTGATTCCTTCCACAACTTGATTCATTTCTTTTTCGGTTTCTTTTGTTCAAATGAAGCCTTAAGAAAGTTCGATCCTTTCCAATCAATTACTTTCCCGGCTTTAGTTACATACGCCTCACAGATGTATCCGTTCTGTTTTCCTCCACGTTTGAGTCTTGTAAATTCAATAGGTCGCACTTGTGGCACATATTCATAGGTGCTGGTTTCACTCTTGGTTTTGTCAGTCCTATTACTCGACACTTTCAACTTCTTGTCCTTCAAGATTTTCTTTGAAGCATATTCATTTGTGTCGGCATCCATGTTAGAGGCGAATATGGTAGTCGTGTAGTTCCCTAAAAGATTCTTTGCCTTTGCTTCTGAATTTGTTGATCCCATGGCTACATATATGGCATTTAAGTTTTGGGTCATCGCCAAGGTTGCAACCCTGGCACTTCTGCTTAATGATTGAAATTCATGTTCGAATTCACTAAATAGGCTCATGTGAAATTCGTCGATGTACATAAAGACCGGACGATGGTCGGAGGATAAATCCGTTTTCCTTCGAAGCATTTCATTCATCCAGCTTAACCTGTAATAGCCCTGGGCTAATTTTCCGACATCATCATAAAGTGAAAGAGGGAAGTCTAGTAATATTATTTTCCCCTCTGTGTATGTCTTGTCCGGTCTGAGTTCCTCACTGACTTTGCCATTAAAATGTTGATCTAATAGTCCGCTTTCTAGACGATCAACTTGACCCATGAGAGATTCAAGAACAGAGGACTTAGTACGTTCACCCATATTCTTAAATTGTCTAAAGAAGTAGTCTTTTGCCTTTTTGTACTCCTTTATAAATTGACCATTTTCTTTGATGTAAGAGTCACTCAATTCAATACAGTTAATCAAATAGTTCCTATCCATTAATTCTAATATCTCACGAATCGCACCTTCTGCTTCTTCCGGGGTAGTAGACTCATCTAGTATGAATGATTGTAGATCTTTATATTTTTCAATGACATGATTACTTTCTGAAGCAGAAAGAATGAGTTCTTTGATGTTCTCAATGTTTATCTTCTCGCCTGACAACTTTAATAAGTAGCAAGCATTCGTTGTACATCTATACTTTGCATTTAACCAAAAGCTTGCGTCTTCCACACCTGAGCCTCCATTGTTAATTAGTGAATCCAGACGATCAATTAAATTGACGAGGTTTTCGAGTTTTCCTCCGCCTTTGCTTTGCCTTTCTAATTCATACATTAAGGGGTCAAATACTAGATCTGAGTTTTCAGAAAAAATAACCAGGTCATCCTCTCTTCCGGCTTCTTTAATAAGCTCTTTCAGATGTTTTGTATCCTCTGGCTTAATGGTAGTTAATATTCCACCATATCCAGCCTTCAAATAAGCAAGAAGAAATTCTCTGATTATTGCCGAAGATTTTCCTCCTCCAGGATCTCCAAATCCAACAGTTCCTTCTACTGAATCTCTAATCCTGAAAGGATATCGCCCAACAATTCCTTGGGCATCTATTGCATTGAAATGATAAACCAGATCATCCAAATCCCATTTGGCAGTATTCTCTTCCACTTGTTTTTTGAATAGTACCATACATGGTTATTTTGAAATTGATGGTCCATTGAATTCCCTTGTGACAGAAATATTTTTCGATGCTGTTCGGCTAAACTCTTTCGAAACAGTCACTTTAGTATCTCGGAAATCAAGAAGCTCATTTGCATGTTTATTGAGTTGCCCTTGTCTTCTGTTTTGATTTGCAGCCTTTTGCTGCTTTAGATCTACTCCTCCTTGCTTGGCATGAACCAAGGTTTTCTGAAGATTCATTTCAAGGTTGTGTTGTTCAGTATCTTGCCTGTTCGTAATCTCCTTGAACTGTTTTTCATTCATTGGGTTGAGACGACCTTTAATTGACCTCCTCAAACTGTGTAATCCGGTAAGGGTGTAATCAGTCGTTCTTTCTCTATTCTTGGCTTCCAAATACTTACGCCTGATCTTTTCGCCTTTTTGTACATCTTTCATATACCTCTGTTTGTAACTAGGTTAATAATTATTGTAGTTATCGCTTTCTTGCTTTATGTGTGTCTGCCCTCATTTCAGAAAGGAACAAAGAGATAGCTCCAACAGTTAGGCATAGCCCAATTGGAACCACCATGTTTCCAATTAATTCATATTTAAATCCCAAAAGGATTGAGACACCAATTGACCCAAATAAAAATGGTTCCAGAATTCTTTGATTTACTCCATTGATATCATACCTGGTTGCAGCTCTTTCAACTTCAGTTGACACTTTGGACATTGAGAAAACGTTAGTATTTGAGTTAGGTCTGTCTTTGGGTCTTGGTTTGAGTAAGGTTATCAAACTAATACCTCTTGAAAAGAAATTGGGTTTTTTCTCTTCAGGAAGCAACTGGTTATGCAGCATATTGAGAAGAGCAATAAGGATAATCATCCATGTAAAAATTGCCGAAACAGGATTTAGAGATAAGAAATCAAGCGGACTCAGGTTAATCTCGTGAGCAATAGGCAGAGATTTCAATGCATTAAGGGCTTCTGAATTTTCTTCAATTAACTCTTCCTGAGAAAGAAATACAGACACATAGACCATCAGAAAGTGAAAGAAGATCAAATTGAAGAAGTTGTAAACAGCTCCTCCAAAGCGAAAGCGTGTCAAGCAATAAATCGGAATATAACTGGTTCGAAGTATTGCGTTTTTTAACCAATTGAGAGACCCCCATAGCTTTCCGAATCTTTGGATATTGAGCAAGAGAGAATTCTGAGCCAGTTTAAAATCACGATCTGCGTCGCTTATATATTGCCTGTTATATCTCATTGGCCCAATAAGTTTTGATAGTTCGTAATCAACCACCTCCAAATATGAATGCTTGTGAATGTTGCTAATCCTAAGCAGAGTAGGGAGATGAACTTTTGATTGCCAATTTTTAAATCATAGTAAAACCACAAACAAGCATATGCAATTGGAAGATATGCTAGAACTCCTAGCCACTTTAACATGGTTATTATGGTCATAATCAACGATGAAGATTGATCCTGATATGTAGCTAATTGCCTAAATGTTCGCCTTTTTTCCTTTAGTTCTTGAGATGTTGGAAGTGAGAGTTTCTCGATTAATTCTCGGCTTTTACTATTCTCAAGAGCTTCGAGAACTGGTATGACTGGAGTAAGAGAATTTGACATAGTATTAGCCGAAGGAGCTGCATCAACAACAACTCTGGAAGTACTGATTACATATTCGATTAAAACACCTTCTACTTTCTGAATAAAAATGGTGACGGGTATCAAACATAAAGTCAGCATGTGAAATATTCTTTTCACACTGATGGAATGGCCAGGGTATATGATGTTTCTATGCATCCAATTATATTAGTTATCCATAAACTCATCTCCTTTTACATGATGAAATATGAATTCATCATAGGTCTCGGAATTAAAATCTTGAATGTCAAACTGTAAGTAAAACTTGATCTTTCTGCTTAAATCTGTTGATTCAGCTATCAATGAATGGATATCAAAACTTGTTACATTCTCATTGGTATAGAGTTCAAAGTCTAATCCATTATTTATTTTCTCGATCTTTTGAAGGTGAATTTTGCCAAATGCTTTTATCTTCTCAAGTTGCTTTATTCTTTCATTACCTTCTTTTATTAATCTCTTCGCCATCTTTAATTGATGATCTGGCATTCCTTTTGAAATAAATTTTTCTGCTTCAGAATTATTCGTCTGAATATTATCGACTTGATTTTCTATCTGGACTTCTTTCTGAGCAACAAACTCCTTTTCAATTTTCCATTTCCCCTTCTCCACTTCTATTCTTCTTTTTCGATTAAACCTTCCCTCTACCTCCCATCTCTTTTCCTGGATATACCTAGTAATTGATTCTCTTAAAGTTTGGAAATAAAGATCTTTAGTAACTGAAAATACCAGCAAACCGATAAATGACAGGATTAGAATTACAATTGCCTTTGTCCATGACAATCGGAGGCCATCAATAATCTGGAATTGGAACTCTTCTTTTCTTGCTTGTTTGTAACCATCTTTTTCACCCTCGGTATAACCCTTCATTTGGCCTTCCAGAAAGGATTGTGTGACAAGAGTATCGCACTTCGCCATCGCCAGCTTATGGCCATCAGTCTTGCCTTTTAAATAGAATACTGTTTTAGCGGATTGATATCCGGCGGTGTAACCATTGTTATATATCTCCTTTCTCTGCTCTTCTGTTGGACCGCAGCCAGCTATGCAAGCGATGATTATAAATATGCCAATCAATATGAATCTCACAAGTATCTTTTAAGCAAAGATCTATGAGTACCAACTTAAAAGTGGAAGGAATTTTCGATGTTTAAAAACTGTTTAATATTTTTAGAATGTTTAAACAATTCTAAAAATATTCTATGTATGCTTAATGTTTCTTCCGATGAAATAAGAAAACATCTTCAAGAACTTAACAGTGCAATTGAAAAAGTAATAAATCAAGGTGGTTGGTCAAAATTTGATAAATGGTGTAGTGATCCAAAAAACAATTCCAATACTAAAGGATTCAGTAGACCCAATATACAGTATACCTTAAAGGAAAATCTTCAAGATTTAGAAAAGCTTATCGAGAGTCATGAGATCCAGGATGAGATCTACACTCTAACTAAATATGATGACAATAAGATTACTCTCAAAAGAAATTTTATTAAGGCAGTTGAAGAATTCCAGGATTATAAAATATTAGTAGCCCTACCTAAAATGTCTTGTTGGAATGCCTACTTCTATTATCATTTAGATGAAGACTACGAGCCGAAGCTGGCGAAGGGAATTTTAAAAATTCAAGATGATGAATCTGCAGAATTTGAAAACGTTAAAGATGGAATTAGTTCCGATTACACAGGTAGGTGGAAATTCTTACACGAAGATGTCATTTTCTTAGACATGCATTCAGAAAGAAAAAATAAAAGTCTTCATATGAAGCTTTATTGCCAAAATTTAAAAGAAGATCAAATACTTTTGGGATCTTACCTTACATATGAAGATCGTTTTATCACCAGTGGATCGATTCTACTTGAAAAGACAGAATGTGAAGGAGCAGAACCATATATCTATGATTACCTTGATCAAAAGCTGTCAGAGCAATCTTTCAATAATGACGTATTGCTTTACCTATCTGAAAAAAGATATAACTTTCATAAGGTCAAAAGAAGAATTTATAGGCCGGAGCATTTAGAGAAGTTCTTATCTAATTTCAAAGTGACTCCTTCATCAAAGTTTATAGAATCTACTGTTCCTTCTGTTTTCATTGCATTCCCCACAATACCTAATAACGACTGGAATGGAATATCTTCAAATCAATTGGAGGATATGGTTACCCGCATAACGGATAAGAGACCTGATGTTAATATAAACTGGTATAATCAAAATCTTAAAGATGGTTCTGTAGTTTATCATGCTCCATCATCACTCAAAGAATTACGAAGAACCCGGCTTTTTATTCTAATTCTTTTTAATACAAATCATTCATCTTTTTCACTTGTTCAATTGGGATGGGCATTGGAACACTGTAAATATGTTTTAGTCTTCTATGAAGAAACAATACTTTCTACCAACATTGAAAGACTGAGAGATATGGGAGTAACATTCATTAAATTCAGTTCTAAGGATACAGAAAAGGCAATGTTAGAGATTGAAAAGGAAATCACAAACAAGATTAAGGTTTGTATAGGAAAAAAACTTGAGGTCGAAAAATAATAATGCTACGATAATTCATTTTTAGGGAGTCTTATTCATGTCAAAATTAGTAGACCTTGACAAGGTATTTTTTATTATGAGCAGATTTAATGGGCTGAGTAAAAGACAGTTTCGAAACAAAGTTAAACGAGTTGTAATGATGTTAGAACAGTTCGATAATGACCCTAATAAATTGGTCGATGATGCAAATGAGTCTAATAATCCTTCATTGAAGAAGGGAGATCAATTTGATCCGGAATTTCCATACTTCGACAAATACTAGTTCTACTTAAGATGTGATAATATAATTTATGTCAAATTGAACGTGAATTACAATTTATCAATTTCATTAGAAATGAAATCGTACCTTCTTTTAACATCATCTCCCATATAATAATCCAACAAATCCTCTTTACTCAATTTCCCATCCGAAAAAAACTTTTGGATATATTCTATATCAAATTGTACTAGTACAATTGATTTTTCAATTTTCTTTAATACTTCCCTATTGTTTTGAATATTCGATTCAACTAATTTCTTAATTGATTGAATTTCTCTGAGATTAATTAGTACTCTGTTTAGTAATATACTAAGCACATTTGGATCAAAATCAACTTCCTTAAAGTTAATTGCTATATCACGAGCAAGCATATATGCAATAGCCAGATTAGAATAATTACCACTCTGAGAATCAATAATAGCAACTAACCCAATTGAGGGAATATATCCTACTTCTTCAATGGTATTAAGTATTGAGCTATCAACCAATGAAGCATCAAATACTATAATACTGGCTTTTGCCTCCCTGTTAACTTGTGCTTCAATTAGCTGACTCCATGCTGTGTCATTTTTTCTAGTAAAGATATTTTTGGATTTAATGTCACCAAGTCTAACAGATTTATCGAATTTACATTCAACTACAATTTTTAAATCGGAATCACCATTTAGTTCACAAATAATATCTCCAGTCTTATTTCTAGGAAGTTTTCCAACTTTATTACCGGTCAACGTAATAGTGTCATTGAGTTTTTTTCCCAACACAAAATCTTCAAGAAATAATGCTACATCTTCTTCCGCCAGATTACCTTTTAGAGCAGATTTATAAAACAGCTCTTGTTTCATATCAAAAATGAGCTTTAAGCTTTCTAATTCCGTTCCAAGTTCATTTGAGGTTTTTGATAGAAATGCTGATAGTCTATCTTCCATTAGAGCTAAAACTCCAATGTAAATGGCTCTTAAAAATTTATCATCCCTTTCTACTACAGGAAGATTATCAAAGTAGGAGAAGACAATTTCATTTTCGATCTCAAATGATTTCACTTCGACCCGTTTTAATTTTTGATTAAGTTTGATGTTTATCATAATTATATTCGTGCGTACCTGTATTGACCTTTGATATTTTGATGAAGGAATGAGCCAATGGAATCAGCCTGTTTAAAAGATTCCCATATATGGCCAGGCACATTGAAGTATTGATAAATACTACCGTTTAAAAATTGCACTTCCAATATAGAGTTGTCAGAATCATACCCAATTTTAGATACATTGGATGAACTAAAGCCGTCAAAATATTCCATTATTCTTCTTCTTGATTATTCGTTAATTTATAAATATTTGGATTTTGTTTAATCCATGCTTCTACTAATTCTTTGTAATTTTCTTCATAATCGATCTTAATATCCCATCCTCCTACTACACTTGAATTTTCAGGTTCTTCCTCTGAACACACAACTGGGTCTAAGCTATCTGGTCTGTTCTCTTTTTCAGGAGGCTCAATTATTGTTCTCATTGGAAGTTTAACAGCTTCTCCAAGTACAATTGCCTCACCTGTTCTCAATATTGGTAACATATCCGTTAAACCTTCCAAATTATCAGATATTGTTCCTTTAACTTGAGATCTATCAGTATGGTTCGACAGCCTCAAACTTATATAAGTTCCACATTGAGATAGAATGGTTGGATCAACCTCTGAAGGTCTTTGGCTAACTACCATTGCCCCAATTCCATACTTTCTTCCTTCCTTGACAATTCTTTTTACAATATTTGAAGCAAACCCTTTATTGTTTTGATTTAAATATGCGTGTGCCTCTTCCATAACAATTAGTAATGGTCTTTCTCTTCCTCCTTCAGGAATTTTTCTTGCCCAAAATAATCCATCGTAAATTATCCTCAATAACACACCTATTATGTTATTTAATATCTGGCTTGGAACACCTGATAAATCTAAAACACTTATAGGCTTTGATCCTCCGACCCAATCATAAAATAAATCAGAGAGTCCTTTTGAGACTTCTCCATTTAAATTAGGTTTCCATTCACCTGGGTTAAATAAAAAGTCATATCTGGGATCTCTTAATTTTGATGATAATGAACTCAGTTGCCTTGTAAGACTTAAATTAATTCCACTGTGATAAACTTCGTTTTGTTGTATGACTCGATACTGAGGTGGAACAACATTTACAGCGTCACCTATTTCAATAGGTTCTTCATTATCATTAAGCAAAAATGCTTCCGTTGTATTTTCTAAACTAAATGGTTCAAGAATATCATTAAATCTTTGACCCGTTGATCTTTCAGTATGTGTTGAGGAAACTAATCTATGTAGATATAGCCATAATTGATGAATACTGAAGGCTATAGGTGAGTCCACATTAATTGTTTGATCTTTAAACAACTCATAATTGTCTGGATGACCTTCATTTGAATTTTGAATAGAAGAAAGTTTGAGTTTTGTTATTTCTTGGAGTACTCTTCCCTTATCATTATCATTCAGTTCACCGAAGGTTACTTTGCTCAATTCATCAAAACTCATTGCCCAATATGGTAAATACAAAGGCAGAATATTATTATGAGCATCTGGGTTTACTGAATAAATATTTGCCTTTTCTTTTAAAGCTTTGCCATATTCTCCGTGAAGATCAAGTACAATTACTCTGGCTGACGGATATTTTTGTAGATCACTCAGTTTTAAAAGCAAACTTGCAACAGAAGTTGATTTACCTGACCCTGTTGTTCCAACAATCGCAGAATGCCGTGTTACTAGTTTATTAATATCTAAAAAAGCATCTATTGACTCAGATCCAGCTATATGACCAATTCTGACCATATGATGTCTAGTTCCTTCATTTCCATAAATTCTTGATAAATCTTCCTCGGAAACCAAATGAACCTCGTCATCGATTGTAGGATATTGAGAGATACCTCTTTCAAATGATCCAGTACGTAGTCCTTCTCCTATTAATTGTACAGATAACCATCTAAAGTCATCAAGATCAGTATTTTCTAATGTTTCTGGACGTGCTTGAGCTCCAACTTGAGAAATTATTCCAAATAAATCTAAATAACCGATTGGGATTCGAACAAAATTCCCTACTTGTCCTATTTTATATCCATGACCTTTCACAAATGAAATCCCTGTGGTCTGGGTCCCAACCATTCTAATACTTAAGGACGTTCCTTTAACATCTTTTATATAGCCAATTAGTGTCGGATTATTCTGCATTTCTAATGTCCGAATTATCAGCGCCAGATAATGTTTTGAGCAATTGTCCAAACATTGCAAAGTCACCTATATTAAAAGAATAACTCTTTTTATTTCCTTCACCCTCTTCTTCTGTTTTTATTAAATCACTTGGTAAATTGCTTAGCAAAGCTTCACCATTCAAGGTATATTCTGCTTCATTTCTACCAATTATTGCTTTATCATGTGCTAATAGCGAAATATTTGAAGCTTGATTTGCACATTCTACAGCAAGTGGATACTTTTCTAGATTACTATAGAGCAATGCAAAACACATTGCAGTAGGATTGCTTTGTAATGAACGCAGGATAACATCATTAATATGTTCGTCGCTAAATGAATATCCCGCAATAAATAATACGCTGGATGGTTTAAGCAAAAAGGATTTTAGCCTATCCATCATTGCTAGATAAGGCATTTTACGGCTTTTACTATATTTTAAATGAGATGGATAAATTAAAAATCTCTCCTCTTCTTTTAATTCATTACTTCTAATTATTCCTTCTTTCTTAGAATGAACCCAATTAATAGAACCATGTATCTTCCATAATCTGCACCAATTTGGTGGCAGCTGATTAGGATTTTCGACCGAGCCAAGATCAAAAAAGGCTTTTCTAGTGCCAATAAAACCATCAAAATAAGGGCAATGGGATTCTTCTAATGCTTGCTCCATTAAAAGATCGTAATTTGATGTAAAGATATTTACGGGCTCTACTCTTGAGATTGATCTAATCCACAGCGCTAGATCATGATAAGGGGAATCATATGATGGTAATTCTTTATCAACTTGTTCTGATATAATCTTACAGATTACAAAATCTAACTTATTTAATTCCTCTTTCGTGAGTTCTCTCACTTTTCCACTCCCAGCCACAGTTATCAATGACCTGATTCTGCTTAGGAAGTCCTCAACATTTGGGTCCGCTATTCCATCATCTTCGAATTGATTTGTAATCTTACTAAATAGATCCTTATCATCACTTGCATTAATAATATCAGAAATAATTTTAGTTAAACCAGCTATATCAGGGATTAAAGGAAGGTTATTGTCTCCCTCTTCTATTCTTATAGATAATGGGCATCCTGCGGCTAAAAAAAAGCCTATGCTTTTCCTATCCTGAGATAATACTTGTTGGATGTAGTTTAATTGTCTATTTATATCGTGTTTCATTAAGTTCGAATTTTACGCAGTAGTTTTTTATCAGCAAGAACAATCTATCATATAAAGTTGACATATTATCTTAATGAATTCGTGTCGTACAAAGTTTCTTTCTTTTAAAATGGGTTTGCAAATAAATATCAGTCTTGATTTTTTGATTTCATAGTATTCATATATAAATTAAACAAATCAGAACTAAAACGAAAGCTAAGTACTTCATTGGGCCCTGTTTTGAAGGAATAACTTTTTAGAGTTTACAAAACGTCATATTCTTCATTACAATCTATAAAGTGATTATGAGTCTACAATTTATTTAATGAGTACAAATTGAGTTTAAGAGTTTCATCTAAAGTCTCCGAAGTTTATCTCACTTACAGAAATAAACAAAAAGCTTCTGAACGTCCCAAAGTCTCTAGTTCCTTAGAGGCATATTCCATTCTTAAAGAATCCTGGTCTGATCAAATTGCACTTTGTGAAGAGTTTAATGTACTTCTTCTCGATCGATCCAACAAAGTAATGGCATTCTGCCCATTTTTTAAGGGGGGAATAAGTGCAACAGTGGTTGATCTTAAAATCGTATTTGCAACAGCATTGAAGGCTCTAGCTTCATCTGTGATAATCGCACATAACCACCCATCTGGAAACCTTAAGCCTTCTTCTCAAGATGTAAGTTTAACTAGGAAATTTAAGCAAGCCGCAGAACTCTTGGATATAAAGCTACTTGATCACTTGATACTATCACCGGATGATAATTATTACTCCTTTGCGGATAATGGAAATGTGATTTAGCCTTCAAAGTCATTGTTCAAACAAATAGAGCTTACTCTATGAACCTCTTTAGTTCCTTCTATGGGAAAAGAAATAAAGTACCTGTCTCCACGAGAAATATTTGAAGTCATATGGACTAAATTAGAAATGAAATAGGCATGAGATAAATTAGGCAGATTATAAATATTGTAGAAATCTTTTTCACATTGAACTGGTGGATTAAGAGTGTCACCATTTAACCAATGTCTTACGAATAATTTATCACCCAAAGAAAAATGATTTATCATTCCATTTGATCTCTCAAGGCATTCATTGATGTAGTTATTAGACATAGTATTTACAATCTCAAAAGAGAAAATACCTTTAAAAATTCTTGATCTGTCGATTTTTGCCACTCTTTCAAAGTCAGCAAATTCATTAAATTTTTCTATGATTTTAAACAAGGAGTTATCATTTGATTTTCCAGAATATATCTTCGATTTAACTTCGATAATTCCTCTTACACAGTCTTCTGTCACAATAATAAAATCACTCTCAGAAAAAATAACTGGATAGGTGTTGTCAAATATCAGAATATCAATTTGTCGTGAAATCAAAAAATTGTTTTGATCATCCACTTTTGAATGGTTCAAGATAAATCCATTACCTACTGATAAGTTCTCTGGAAGAAACCTTTTAATCATATTTCTAAGAATGGCTTCTTTAAATCGTCCTTCTTCACCCCAATTTCTATCGCCAATTAAGTCTCGTACTCTGTTCTTAACTACTTGTAATTCATCATTAATTGATTGTTGAAATTTGACTGGATTTATTTTGCTGGATTTATTATCAGGCATACTTATTGAAGTTTAACGATCAATGCCTTTTTCCCTTGATATTTTTCTTTCAGTTAGCTTTTCTCTTTCGATATCCTTTTGAAACTGATTAACTCCTGCCTGGAAGTATCTCATAGATTCAGAAGATTGTTTGTTGATTGATCCACTGAGTGAATTAGCAAGATACTTATCCAATTGAGCAAGTTTGTATCCCTGATTAAAGGCCTTTATGTTTGTTTGATCAGTCATAGTCAAAATGTGTCTTGTGCATGATCTTCAATGTACTGAAGAATGGAGTCTCTATCATATAAGATCAACTTGTGCATGGGTTGAGAATATCTGATTTTACCTTCATCCCTCAATCTCTGCAATGTTGTCTTTGATTTTATGTTGAGGATTTGCATAGCTTCCTTGTCTCCAATCCATTTTTGAATTGGGTTAGAACTTCCCTCAAATCGTTTAAGTGTTTGTTCAATGAGTTGGAAAAATGCTTCTTCTTCTATGCAGATTACCTTCATAATTGTAAAGATACGGCGATAATTTTCATGCATGAAAAAACTCCCTTTTCATTACATAGTACAAGAAATTGAACTACATGAAAAGAATTTAAACTAATTATATAATTGATTTAAAAATCAAAATGAAATTTTAGATGTTATCTATATTAATTGTCATTCAATCTCAGTAAGTTCTGTGAATTCCAATAAGTTATTTTCTATAGTTTCATAATACCTAAAACCCGAATAACTTTTATGATGTAGATAGAAATTAACAATTAAATTCTTTGATAATTTGATTTCTTCGTCCAACTCCTCAATTAAGTCATCACTTGCCTCCCATCTTTTATTTAATGCAGTATTATATTTTCCTACCAGAACTATAAATTCTTCCCAAAGCCTGTAATCGAAATTCCTGAATAAATACTCATCAAATATTATTAGAGCATATCTTTTTTCAATAGAATCAACCAATGATCCTGTCCCACTTTTCAAGTCATTTACACTAAGACCTTGAGGTAGATTATGGTTTAATGTCCAAAGTTTAAAGCCACTTAGATCAGGACCAGAATGCATTATTTTGGGGGTAGGTCTGATCTCATGTTCTGCCTGATTGGTGGCAAGCCTTGAGCCAGGGTGGGTATGAAAAAAATATAAAATCTCATCACCTTTTAATCGATTTAGAAAATCTGGAGATATTTGGCCTATTTTGTTTGATTGATTATCAATCCTTCTAAATTTTAATTTACCAAGGTTATAAACGAAGTATCCTCCTTGTTCAATTCCTGATTTGCTTTCTTCCTGTAATTGATTTATGAGATCATTATTCTTTATGATGGTTTTATTTAGAATTTGTAGTATTTTAATTTCTTTCTTATCATCACTTATATCCGTCCTTTTTAAATATTCAAAATAATCTTCTTGCTTTTCTTTTTTCTTTTTATTAAAGAAGTTCAATTTAGGGAATAGTAAATTATAAAAATCCATTTTAGTTCGCATCGTTACATACAATTGGATAATTTGGTAAGCACCTACCTTCTTCTCTCAACCAAACAAGATTTGTAGGAACTTTATACAACCATTTAGCTCCTACACATTGTGCCCCTGTTGACCATTTAATTCTTGATAAACTATTTACGCCACTTTTTAACTTTATTGGCTTATTTAATTCTATTTGCCAAGTTGATTCTAAGTTAGGCAAAGTGTTGTCAACATCTGAATAGTTTTTAATTCCTGTGATTATATAAACTTCGCCATCAATAATTATTTCACGATCTATATCTAAATCAATGAGATCATTGTCTACAAAAGGAGGAATAATTGGAGGTGTTGGTGATCCAGAATTCCAATAATCGATATTCTCAACTAACTTAACTTCTGATGCTCCGTCCGTGACATCTACTAAATATCCTTCCCTATCTGTATTGAAATTATTTTTGTCTTCTTTTATTTCTTGCCAAATAGGAACAAAGTCTGATCCTGCAATTGGTGGTTCACCACTTTCTCCCCAGATTTCTTGAAACTTTAAAAAGTAATTTACATGAGACTCAAACCCTTCTCTTACAGAAATTGAGATTCGAGCACTTCCTGCTTTTAAAAATCTTTGGAAAAGCATATTGTCAGACTCTTCTCCAATTTTTTCCTCCCATGTACATTTCCTTGACCAGAAATAAGGATACAACATGAAATTCATAAACTTCCATTCAAAGGCTTGTTCAAAAAACCTTATAAAATCACCTTCTCTTTCGGATTCTTGAAAATGCATTTGTGGGAATCCACAAGGTTCTACTTTGTTTACCATCGCATTCATTCCATCAAAATGTTGACATGAAATATATGAAATCGCCGCTTGTTTTAATTGTTCTTTTATGTCTAGTAGAAGGACAAATGGATTTTGGTTTTTAAGTCTATTCTTTTTTTCTTCAAATTCGCTTTTCTTTTTATTATAATTATCTAATTCTTTATTGTATTTATCCCAAATCTGTTCATAGATCGTTTGCTTCCAGTCGAATAGAACAGTTTCCTTAGCTCTACATTTAAATATTAAATTGAAATGACTTTTCTCAACTCTTGTATATAATATAGATAACGGTACATTGCCTTGAGTAAAAAATGGTTTCTCAGAAAAGCCCCACGTTGTATTACTTTCATCATCAAAATCACCGTCATTATCAGTATCTGGCCGTTGTAATCCAATAGCACTTTCATTTCCCCAGATACCAATACTCCCATGTCTGTCATCTTTCCAATTAATCCATCCTTTTATTCTCACTGTTTTGGTCTCATAACCATCAGGAACCAAGAATGAGTAATTGCCAATATCTTGTTGTGACCCATCTTCATCTGAAGTTTTATTTACATTTACAGTTATTAGAATTTCTTCTGGTGGGTGTTGAATATTAGTTAAATTATAATTCGCGACGTAGTTGAGATAATTATCTTCAGTAATATCTTCGATCTTAAGAATATCATTTGAATTTAACTTATTAGGTCTTTCTGGTTCCTTTATTTTAAATTCTTCATGAAGTAATCTTTTATAAAGTTCCGCAGGTTCTGGAACATAAAAATCCAACATCATCCTTTTACCATAGTTGAAAACCTGTCCACTATTAACTTGGTTTACAAAATAAAATTGTCTTGAAATGTCATTCAGTGCACCTGTTTCACCTCCGAATGTATGGATGTTTTTTTCCTCAGTCTCGTAAAGCAGTCTATGTATGGCCTTACTTGAAATTTTTGTTTCGATTCTGGATATCGCTTTGTTTAATACGTCTTTACTTTCTTTAATCGCAGTTTTCTGAGCCGATTTTTTTGTTTGATTATAAGAAAGGTTTGAAGTAGCTACAAATTTTGCCTTTCCCCATTTACCCGATACTGTTAATCCTGCATCCGCTCCTAAATCTTGTTGAATGGATTTATCTATTTCTTTTTCTAAAGAAAAACGCTCATCACTTTGGTGTGTCTTTTCATTAAAGGAAGTTGTCTCAGTCGATTGTTCTGATTCAATTTCTTCTCTTTGAAGATACCTATGTTTTTTGGTTCTTATTTCAGATTGAATTATATTTTCAATGTGAGAAACTTCACTTGGCTCGTAACAATCTATCTCCGATTTAACGATATATAAATCTGCCACATAAGGTTTAATTTTTGCACAACATCGAGGTGGAGATTGACATTCTTGATTGCAATTACATTTACATTCTTGTTCGTTTTCTCTATCAGTAAAAGGAGAAGGAACAGGTTCTCTACATCTATTTTCTAATAAACAAGAGTTTAAAACTATTGGTTTATCATGGTATTTGTCGATTATTAAATTTAATATATCTTGATTTGTATCTCCACCACCTTGTGCTATTATGGGTACTAAATCAATAGCTTTTATTATTCCTTGAATGTTTAATTGGGAAGGTGTTACATTCTTTTTTATTAAACTTTCAGCGAGTAATTGGTCGGCTAATTTTGTTCTAGTTCTATCAAGAATGGTTTCTTCATTTTTATTCTGATAAATTGATTTAAACAAACCGATCCACTTTTCACTTAACACGTCTTGAACAGAGTAACGAAAATTTTTTCTAATTTGAACTTCTAGGATTTCTCTAACTTCTTGAGGTAGTTCTGAAGTTGAGTTTATTGATTCATTTTCTATAAAGTCTGAAAGTTTCTGGTCTAACTCTTTTTCAGGATCATGATGACAATGTTTAATCCAGTCTTTATAAGCTGATGAATGAAGATTAATTGGATGGCTTAGTATTACATTCTTTTCAATTCTTTCTTGAGATAAGAGTTCGGCTTCTCGAATTATAAAACTCTTGTAAGTGTCCTTCATATTCAACGATTTATCAGAATAATATAACGAAAAACTTTTAATCAACAAGCATAAAGATGGTTATCATATAATAGCTCAAATATTTGATTCAATTAATCTTGTTTTTACGTTACGAAATGCATGTTAATTCTTGAGTGTTACACACAAATTTAATAATGATTTGTTGTACCTATATTGTACCAAGACGAAAAAACCGCTTACAATACATTGATTATAAGCGGTTTAAAGAGTTGACCCACTAGGACTCGAACCTAGAATGACGGTACCAAAAACCGTAGTGTTGCCAATTACACCATGGGTCATTATTATTTTCCCATTTTACATCACAACCAGCGCTTTGTGGTTGGTGGTGAAGTGTTGCCTCCCGATAGACTTCTCATCGGGATACACCATGGGTTTTATTTCTTTTCAATTTTTCGTTTCAACTGACTTTTTCATTGAGATCCAGATAGCTATCATCGGGAGGTCAGTTTAAATTGGACAGCAAAAATATAATATTTCTACTTTATTGGAAATAGCTGCCCTAAAATTTTATGTTATCAGTTTATAGACACCTCGATGCTGCCTCCCCATGCCATTAATGTCAAGGCCATAGCCGATCACAAAACAAGGTGGAATCTCCCTCCCCAGGTAGTCTACAGCTACGATATCGTTGTGTACATCCGGCTTACTCAACAAAGCACATGTCTTCAAGGAAGCTGGATTCTGGCTTTTTATCTTGCTGATTAATGCATCCAATGTCAGTCCTGTATCTATGATATCTTCCACAACCAAAATATGCTTACCCGCTGCTGAGTCCTGCAATTCTAATACATGTTCCACCTGACCACTGCTCTTAATGCCATCATAAGAGCGCAGTTTTACGAAATCCACTTTGTGATCAAAGCGCAAACGTCTCACCAGGTCGGCTACGAAAACAAAACTTCCGCTTAGGATGCTCACTATGCAAATTTCAGATCCCTCTATGCCACTATAGTCATTGTTGATCTTTTCAGCCAACACCTTGACGATCTCTTTTATCTCTGATTCAGAGATAAAAAGCTCAAAGTCCTTTCCGAAATATGTCACTTCATGTTGAATCATAAACCAAACTGATCTATCAAATATACAAGACTTGTGATAGCCGCGGCACCCAATTTTAATTCTCTTTCATTCACATTTTCATACACATCTGCGGTTGTATGATGGAAATCGAAGTAGCGCTGGCCATCCGGTCTGAATCCTATCAGCAAGCCATTTTGTGATTTTAGCGGACCGATATCCGCACCGCCTCCACCTGGCTTTAAGAACAAATCATATGGATCAAGGTATTCATCAAAGCTTTGCAGATTGGCCAGGTATTTAGGAAACACATCCGGCTCTGCTGTACATGTGAATCCTCTTGGGGTAAATCCACCGCTGTCAGATTCTATAGCGGCCAGATGAAACTCTCCCTTACGATTTGATTCTTCAGCATATTTCTTACCACCCCCAAGACCATTTTCTTCATTCATAAACATGACACATCTCAGTGTGCGCTGCGGTTCATATCCCAAATTCAAAAGATTGGCAAAAACCTGAATGGAATGCACACAGCCGGAGCCATCATCATGAGCACCTCCACCAACATCCCAACTATCCAGGTGTCCTCCAACAAGGATGATCTGCTCAGGAAATTTTGAACCCTTGATTTCTGCCACCACATTATAACTGATGGTATCCGGAAGCAATCTGGCGTGATTGCGAATGAACACATTGACATCATGATTTTTTAGAACATCATGAAGCTTGTCTGCATCATTGGTGCTAATTGCCAGAGCGGGTATGGAGTCTATATCGGCCTGGTAAACCTGTACACCTGTATGTGGCAAGTTGTCTCGTTGGTGTGTGACTGATCTCACCAATACTGCTTTGGCCCCATATTTAGAAGCTCGCGAAGCGCCATGAACACGCTGGTCCACTGCTTCACCATAGGCATATCCCGCATTTATTCTAAGATCATTCATAGGTCTGTTAAAGAACACAACTTTTCCCTCAATCGCTTCGCGACCTAGTTTATCAAGCGTGTCCAAGCCGAAAACTTCTATGATTTCAGCATTCAGACCCTCATCACCCGTTCCCAATGAATTGCCGAGCGCTAGGGCATTAAGCTGAACTTCTTCTCCCGCATAGGCAATACTGACATATTCTTTACCACCGCGTTCCCATCGTGGCACTATGCATTCCTGCTTGTATACCGTATCTACACCCTCCATTGAATTAAGCAGCTCAAAAGTGTAGTCTACCGCCTTCAAGGCATTTTCACTACCAGCCAATCTACCGCCTATACTATCCGATAGGTACTGTAACCAGTTATGGCATTGCCCATTTCCGAGGGTTTCTTCATATATGTCCTTGATGAAAAAGGCCTGTTCCTGCGATGAAAGATTCTGGGAAAGCCCATGAAAGATAAAAATTATCAAAAAAATTGATCTCGTCATTAAATATTGTTTGACAGTTTCGAAAATATTCACAACTTTTGCGTGAAGCACAAATGCTTAATGAATTATTCTATAATTTTCCGATGAATTATAAATAATTCAATTTGGTTTCATTTGGTTAGGGTTGAGGTAGTGCACTGCATTACCTCATTTTTTTTGTCTAAAGTAAAAAACTTTATTTCGCTTTCCCGCCTTGCCTCATATTACAACAAATGTTAAATTTTAAAAACATATGCAAAAGCAATTAGTTTTGCAGCAAATTTTGCATTTGGCTTGGCCCAAATATTTAATAACACAAAAACATTACAATGAGAACACTTTTAGTATTGGCAGTTTTCTTTGCCTTTGCCCAGCTTGGACAATCACAGAGCATTGACGAATTGAAAGAGATGCAATCTGAGAAAAAAGCTCAGATCAGCGATTTGCAATCTCAAATCGATGCAGCTCAGGCAGAAGTAAACAGCATTCAAAAGGAAATTGACAAGTTATCTGGATGGAGAAAAGGATTTAGTGGTTTGATTGGATTTGATGTCAACAACTCAAACGGATGGGTAGCCAACCCCAATCCAGATGCATCTTCATCATCACTTAACCTTGGATTGACAGCGTTTGCCAATCGAAATGGCGAGAAGTATTTCTGGAACAATAAAGCTACAGCTACTAAATCATGGCAGGATGTGGACCTGACTGAGGCGGATGCAATGAATCAGAATGATGGACTTTTTGACAATGGTACTGTAGATATCTTCAACCTTCAGTCACTATATGGTTATATGATTAATGACAAGCTGGCGATCTCAGCAATGGGTGATATGAACACCTCGATTGAGAATTTCTTGAGCCCAGGGGTTATTGATCTGGGTGTGGGTGTTACATGGGTACCTACCAGCAATATGACTGTCGTTATTCATCCTGCCAACTACCACCTGGCATTCTCTGGTGTTGACGGTGTGGATACAGAAGGTGCTCTTGGCGCTAAGATCAGAGCGGATTACAACCAGTCATTCAACGTAAGCACCAAGAAGGTCACATGGAATACAACTTTGATGAGTTTCATTCCTTACCAAAGCAATGAACCGACATTGTTCGAATACACTTGGTTAAACACCATTTCTTTCGAATTATGGAAAGGTATCGGTGTGGGTATCGGATTTGGATTGAGAAATGCAGAGTTCGAATCTCCGGACACACAAAGCTATACTTCACTAGGACTTTCATACGTGTTTCAATAATTAGAAACAAGAATTAAAAATATATGAGCCTCGCTGACATCTAAGATCGTTAGTGGGGCTTTTTTATTGACCTGACACATCACCGATCTTCACAGCGGTCACTTTGAGCTGTATGGATCCATCACTTCCATCAATAGCTATCGTATTTAACTGCGGATCATAAGCTTGTCTTTCAATGACAAAGAGCCATTGATCTTCACTGAGCTCTTCTGCTTTTGTTTCCAGAATGATGGATTTCAATAATTCTATATCTTCTATAGTAATGCTCCCATTTTGATTGATATCAGCGGCCAGTTTTTTCAATGAGCTGTCGAGTGTGTTCACACCGCTCACATGAGATTGAATGATTGTGGCATCTAGTGTGCTCAGTCTGTTTAGTACTAAATCTTGTTTTGAAAATATAAGTTTGCCTTCAAATGCATTCGGCAGTTCAAATTGGAATTCTCCGTTTTCATCAACATCAGCAAATTGATTGATATGTTCCGCATTGGACTGATGCAAAGCCAGTCTCACTTCAGAAATGGCATTCCCTCGAGCGTCTTTGATTGCTCCCGAGACCAATCTATTGCTTGCCTCTTCACATTCAAATGCCAGATACAATTCATCAATATCCCATGCACTTACATTTGAATCAATTTCTGCTGTGCAATAAGGGAGCAAACTTATTTCCAGTAAGGCATTGCCATCAATGATCAAGCCATCGACATCACTCAAGTTGAAATATTCGAATTGCCACGCGTTGCTAGTATCTCTATCTCTTTCGCTATATACGATTTGTCCGTTTACGCTTATTTCGAGACCGAATTTAGCCGGATAATTATTAGGCCCTGATTGCCCTGTAGTCCATTGATAGAATTCTGGTGCCTTTTGGAAAAACTGTAATGATTGGATATTAAAAGATTGTGATGCTTCAGGGGTGAACATTATTCTGAATTTCAAAGCCTGGTCAAAATTGGAAGAATCTATCTCACAGGCATCTACAGAAGCAATACAGATGGCTTCTCCTTCCACACCTGCAGTACAACTATGCGGATTTGTGATTGCATTTTCTCTATCCGCATGGAATGCCCTGATGTTGCCACAATCATTATGTGTACTGGCTGTTAACAGACTATAATCTGATGAGCGGCAATCATTGAAATCATATTTGATATACTGTTCCGGTAATGGTAGCTCCTGACCTATAATCGTGATGACAAGTGTACTATCGCAGCCATCTTTGCTAATCAGGTGCTGTATATACTCGCCCTCCTCATGATATTCCACACCATTATTGATATAGCTTTCTCCTTCTATCAGTGAAACCGGGAAGCTGTCTGTATAGCTTGGGAAAGATTCGACATCGATAAAACAGTTGGATTGTCGCAATGAGTCCCGGTAATCCAGATACTCAAACATGAATTCATATCTACCCGATGCTTCGGCCAATATTTCATAATCATTAATGCGATTAAAATCAGGCCCACGCCATTCGATATTTCTTGGCGTGTTGATCAGAAGGCTATCGCTGTATATTAAACCAGCGGTGATTAATGCTGATGCACCTTCACATAATATTTCCTCCTGTTCCAATTGGCAATCAATTTTCAATTCCGGAATATCAAACCCAAGCTTTATAATCAAGGTGGAATCGCATCCATTCTGGCTAAGCAGGTTTTGCATATACTCGCCTTCAGCAGTGTACAACTGATTATTGATAATCAGACTATCACCAAAGTTTATGATTGTATCAATCCGACTTTCAAATGCTGGAATAAGGTCTACTGTGTATTCACATAAATTCGAGCACTGACCCCCATTCTCTGATGTCCAAAACAACTCCGCAGAATAAGTGCCTGGTCCGTCAAAAAATACAAACAGCTTATTGGTATCGCCAACGATAGAAGGACCTGACCATTTGATCCCTGTAATACGCGGTTCATCAGCAGCATATGGAAATACTTCTGGCCGCAATTGCAGGAATGCTGTGTCCTTCTCACATATAGAACGTGGACCCTGAATACTGCAATTGAAGTAAGGCGGTATATCTAATATTTCACTTGATTCAAAACTATGCGCATACCACCATGTATTGATCGTATTTCTGTTGCCATAGCCTGGTCTGTTTTCGCTTATGAAGACATTCCAATTGTGACATCTTGGAGCACAACCATTCAGTTCTATCAGACTAGAGCCGGTTCCGGATTCACTGTCAATATCGCTATCATCATAATAGATCAGAACAGGAGCATCACTTTTTGGTCTAATTCTATCGATGCGAAAACCGTTGGACATATACTCACCATCATAAATGGGGAAATGATAGGCCTGCTGGCCGAAAAGCAACTTGAGCGGGATAGTGGCATTCAGATCGGTATTGAGATCATTCCCCAATCCATCATAGCCATCCCAATACAATCTGGTTTCGTTTCCATTTTCTATGCTTGCAGCAATTAACAGATCTGCAGTGTTAGGAGTATAAATCCCATCGCCTTTATCAAAATCCAGAAGTATATCTATTGTAATACTGTTGTCTCCTTCGAGTATAAATTCGAATCCATTGGCACCGCATCTGGTCAGGCCAATTAGGGATGCTGATTTTAAACTGGCAGTCCGACAAATATCAATAGGATCGTTCAGATAAATAGCATATTCGGGAATCGTTAAGTTTCTGCTTTCCACACTTTTTCTGTCTTCAGTCACTTTTCCCGTTTGCTGAAGCCCAAAACTGTTGAATGAAAAATTAAACGCACCTGGTCTGAATCCGCTGTTATCGAAATCGATGCGAGAAATATATCCAGATCCAGGACTCGATTCATCAGGGGCGCAAACATAAAAGGCACCATTAAATGGTCTGTTGGGAAAGCCAAAATCATTGATGGCAAAGATGGACCAATTGTAGGCCCATACACGGCCAGGTTTTGGAAAGAATGCGTTGCCTGATGATTCTGCAACGGTAATATCCCAATAATCAAAAAGTATGGAAAGACCATTACTGCGATTTCTAAACTCTATATAGTAATCTCCAGAACCAGACCAACCTCTGGAAGACAGTGTTTCTGAATCTATTTCAATGGCTTGGTAACCCTGATCATTCATTACATTGGGGCCAGCGACAGCTTGAGACCTGTCATCAATTTGAAAGATCTCATCATCCAATCTGAATGGTCCGAAGACATCCCTTCCTGCGGGATCTACAAGCCACATGTCTACATTGAGCGCTTCATTGGAGTTCATTCGGTGCGGTCTGCTGAATCCTAAGAATAGGCTCTCCGAATCAGGATCATTTATATGTACATACAATCTGCTCAGTGGATCATTATTGCCGCGTTCGGCAAAGTCAAAATATTGAGAGCTGGCAATATGAAGCGCTGCGATATCATGTGTAACATTCCCATTGATATTTATCCTGTCGTTTGGTGCCAGTTCTGCTGTTCCTTCCGCATGCATGTAGATCGAAGACATACAAATTGCGATACATGCGAACAGAAGGGGTAAAATGGAAGTTTTAAACATGTATGCTGAGAATTACAATTTGCATATGGAAAATAGTAATATTTTTTGCCTGATATTGAAGTCATAGACAAAAAGAAGAATATTTTTATCCCATGAGTGACAAGAAACTATTTCTGCTTGACGGGCATGCCCTTGTATACAGAGCGCATTATGCATTTATCAATAGACCACTGATCAATTCCAAAGGAATCAACACCTCCGCTATAACCGGCTTCGTACGTTTTCTATGGGATGTATTGCGCAATCAAAATCCAACGCACATCGCTGTGGCTTTTGATCCGCCAGGTAAGACATTTCGTCACGATGCTTTTGAAGCATATAAAGCCAATAGAGATGCGCAACCAGAAGACATCGGTATCGCATTGCCTTATATAGAACAGATTGTAAAGGCCTTTAACATTCCCATTATATCTATTCCGAACTATGAAGCGGATGATGTTATTGGTACTATCTCCAAGCAAGCCGAGAAAGAAGGTTTTGATGTATTTATGGTGACGCCTGACAAGGATTATGCACAATTGGTGTCTGACAAGATATTTATCTACAAACCATCCAGACAAGGTAATGGTGTAGATATACTTGGTGTGCCGGAAGTGCTTGAGAAATGGGATATTGAACGTGTTGAGCAGGTGATTGATGTATTGGGACTTCAGGGGGACAGTGTTGATAATATTCCTGGTATCCCCGGGATTGGTGCTAAGACTGCTGTGAAGCTGCTCAAGCAATTTGGCTCTGTGGAAGAGATTCTTAACAACACAGATCAACTCAAAGGCAAACAAAAAGAAAATGTAATCAACTATGCCGAACAGGGTAGGCAATCGAAATGGTTGGCCACAATCAAGATTGATGTACCTATACAGTTTGATGCTAAAAAATATGAAGTAGAAGCTTTTGATAGACCTGCTTTGACAGAGGTATTCCGAGAACTTGAATTCAGATCCTTGGCAGACAGCATTCTAGGAAAGACAGAACCTGTACAAGGAGACCTTTTTGGAGGTGAGCAGAAAGAAGTTAAGAAAGCTGCGCCATCTGGTGGCAATACTTATACAATAGGAGACAAGAACATCGAAAATGTAGAACATGACTACCGCATGGTAGACACACACGAAGACATGAAGTCTCTTGCGCAATTGTTGTCACAACAGAAAGCTATCAGTTTTGATACTGAGACCACCGGCATAGATGCCAATGCTGCCGAACTGGTTGGGATGGCCTTTTCATTTGAGCCATTCAAAGCCTACTATGTGCCGGTTCCCGAAGATAGAGATGAAGCGATGGCACGTGTTGATATATTCAAACCGGTGCTTGAAAACAAAGAGATCCTAAAGATCGGGCAGAACATCAAATACGATATCCTGATGATGAAGTGGTACGGTGTGGAAATTCAGGGCGAGTATTTCGACACCATGATTGCTCACTATCTTTTAGAACCAGACTTGAGACATAAGCTCGATTATATCTCTGAAGCGCTATTAAACTATAAAATGGTGCCTATTGAAAAACTGATAGGTAAGCGTGGTAAGAATCAGCTCAGCATGCGTGATATAGAACCGGAAAAGGTGACCGATTATGCTGCTGAAGATGCAGACATCACTTTGCAGATTCAGAATCAACTTAAGACAGATCTTGAAAAGGCAGAGCTTACGGAGCTGTATAACACGGTAGAAACACCTCTTATTGATGTATTGGCTCAAATGGAATTCGAAGGCGTAAGGGTAGATGGTGATTTTCTGAACAACTATTCCAAAGAGCTTGAGAAAAACATCATGGACGAGGAACGTGCCATTTATAAGATGGCCGGTACGCAATTCAATATTGCCAGTCCCAAACAGGTAGGGGAGGTATTATTCGACCGTATGAAGATTCCATATCGCTGGCGCAAAACCAGCTCCGGGCAATATTCTACAGACGTTGAAAAGCTGACGGAATTGGCTGTAGACAATGAGATCGTAAATAAGATATTGGAATTTAGAAAGTTCAGCAAACTCAAGTCTACATATGTTGATGCCCTACCTTTGATGATCAATGAGAAGACGGGGAGGGTACACAGTAATTTCAATCAGGCCAGAGCTGCTACGGGACGTTTGAGCTCAGAGAATCCAAACCTTCAAAATATTCCAATTAAGAATGACGCCGGTCGTGAGATTCGCAAAGCCTTTATCCCGCGTGATGAGAATCATATATTGCTGGCAGCGGATTATTCTCAGATAGAATTGCGTCTTATCGCTGAGATTTCCAAAGATGAATTCATGTTGGAAGCATTCAATGCAGGTAGAGATTTCCACCGCGCCACAGCTGCCAAAGTTTATAATGTAGATTTTGATGCAGTAACGGCAGAGCAAAGAAGGAATGCGAAGACGGTCAACTTTTCAATTATATATGGTGCCGGTGCCACAAACCTCTCTAGACAATTGGGCATTAAGCGCGCGGAAGCCAAAGATTTGATTGAGAACTATTTCGAGCAGTTCAAAGGATTGAAGCGTTATATGACAGAAATTGTTGACTTTGCCAGGGAGCATGGATATGTCAAGACTCTGGTGGGAAGGAAACGTATTCTGAGAGATATCAATTCTAGAAATGGATTGGCAAGATCCAATGCTGAACGCATGGCAATCAATACACCGATACAGGGTTCAGCTGCTGACATGATAAAGATGGCGATGATTCGCATTCATGATATCTTCAAGGAGAAGCAATACAAGTCTAAAATGATCATGCAGGTACATGATGAACTTGTATTCGATATACACAAGTCTGAACTGGACGAATTAACACCAATTATCATCGACAATATGAAGGATGCCTTACCGGGCCTTTCAGTGCCTATCCTGGTTGAAGCCGGAACAGGCGATAATTGGCTGCAAGCGCACTAATTATTGGTACAACCAGAATTATTAGCTTCAAATAATCCGCCAGTCTTTACCTCAAATTCAGGAAGCAGATCAATGCTGCCTTCGGATGAGTATAAGACATTGGCGCCGCTGAAAATGGTATTGTAGGCTTCGATAAACTGAGATACACGCACCTCCTTCGTTTCACCATTCTGGTAATCCATACTTTCTATTGAACTCGGCAGACACAGATTGAGGAAGTACTGTCCAAACTCTGCATTCTGGCAATTGGCATTATTGGCAAAGGAGTAGAATTCACAAGCTACACTGTTCATGTTACATAGTACATTCCAATCCGACATATAACTATTAGCAGGTCTCCTTATCAATCTTACAGATGAAGGATTGGCCACAGCATCAGAACTAGGAGAGGAATAAGGATCATCATACTTGATATCATACACATCCGTAAAGCCATTGTCTCCGTAGTTGTTGATAATAAAATAACTGCCCAAATTTTCATTGTTGAACAAGGCTGGATAAGGAAGCAGATTTATTCTTGTTGCTACAAGTTGGCCATTTGGAACGCTGCCCGTTGCCGGGAAATTTAATTCAATTCCTGTACTTCCGAATACATAATTGCCGCCAGTGTTGACCAACTGAATATCGGATTCACCTCCACCAAAAGCAGCATAGCAATCATTGAATACCACATTGCCATTTGTAATGCCATGATTTAATCCTGCTTTATCCTGAACCTGTGGAGTGGCATTGTTGAATTGATAATACGACAAGAAGTCGGGGTCGCTGATGTGGTCTTCCAATGTGAGATGTCGAAGCAATCGGACTTCATCATCTGTAAGCGCTTTGGACCAAATACTTACTTCATCAATTTCGCCTTTATAATTTCTTCCGCCCCAGCCTTTATAACTTCCAATTTTGATTGTTGTCATGTCAATTGGTGAAATGGCTGTGTTGTGTCTGGCCTTTTGACCGTTGAGAAAAATGCTGACACCAGTTGGATCTACAACCATGGCCACGTGTGACCATTCATCAACGGGTGCAACCAGGTTCGAATCCCAGCCCCAGGAGCCCCCATTAGACCAGTGGTAACCAAGCGTGTTGTTTGATTCTCTAAAATTAAGCCCTGCGGCAACGCCGTCATTCATCACAATGGAAGCATAATTGTCCTGTATTTGTGAGGGCTTGATCCATGCCGTGATGGAAAAAGTGCTTGTTGACACATCAAAATCTGGTAATTGTACCCAATCACCCTGATCGGCCAGGGCAATGCTTTTACCCTGTATCGTATCTGCAGTACATGCTGGTTCTACATATATCATCTGAGGGATAGATCGGGTATCGGTAACATTATTGTCATCGGTTACGCTCAGCTCTACATCATAATACCCTGAAGATCCAAAAACCACTTTGGGATTTCTGTCTTGGTTGTTGCTGATATATTGGGGAGCAGGGGTGATGGTCCACAACCAGCTTGCATTGTTATGATTCAATACAGAATGGCAATCCAGAATAACACTGTCTCTCTCACATTGAACTGTATCGCTTTTTGTCATCGGTAATGCGATCGGATCAAATACCATTGGCATATCAGCTTCCCAGAAACCACGTCCTTTTGAGCACATACGCAATTTGCTATCCCGATAGAATAAGCGCAGGAAACCTGAGTTTTGTATCACCGGCAATCCGGAATCATATTGTATCCAGGCTCCTCCGGGTTTGTCGTAGTAATAAAAGCTTTGATTGGTCAGAGCATAGACAAGTTCGTCAGATCCGGCATGGTAGGCGATATCTCTGATATTATCACCATCAAAGCTACTCGTTGTCATATTGGTCCAGCTTTGACCACCGTTTTCACTCTTGTATATTTTCTGTCCGTTGCCGCCATTGACTGTGGCTGCCCAGATTTCATTTTCATCAATAGGGTTTACACTGATTTCAAGACGCCATCTGTTATTGCTTGGCACATCAGGGAGGAGCGTCCAGTTTTGTCCTCCATTTATGGTCTTGTAAATTTTGGACCATTCCCAGTATGAGTCTGTAGGTTTGAACACACAGTAAATCACATCTGGATTAGATCGGGCGTATTCCATTTCCAGCACACGACCAGTTCCAAACTCATGCATGACACTCCAGTTGCTACCCCCATCATTTGAAGCCCAAATTATGGAGTCTTTGCCTGCAATCATTTTACCTGGGTAGATAGGGTGATGGTAGAAACCAGATGAATAGGAGGTCAAATAGCTTTCATTGGGGAGTAGGTTAACTGGATTTATATTCACTGCATTACCATATAATGTATCAGATATAATCTTGGATACTGTGTAACCACTCCAGTACTGATTGAAGTAAACGTTTTTGTTGACAAGACGATTCACATAGCCTGTGGCTTCTTCTACACCGCCGACATTATGTGAATTGCCAATACCGTAATTGTCATAATATACAGTATTACCATTATGGTATTTACCTCCAACAAGCACATCCTCATTCCATCCGGTACCAAATCCCCAGAAGTCAAGTGCGTTGATTCCATATTTAAGTGAGCTGTGTGACATGAGGTTGTCGTTAGAGTAATTGATACCACCATCCGAGGCCACCCAGATGTCAGATCCCTGAACATGAATTGATTGTATGTCGGCATGCACGTCGGTTAATCGGGTGGAGTTGGCCGCACCAATACTGACATAGCTGAAACCGCCATCAGACGATTCACTTAGCCTGATGGTTCCAAACCACATTAGGTCAGCATCAGCAGGTGAAACCTCGAAGTCAAAATTGTAGAACCCCTGATGATAACCGCTTCCATATGCGGCCGCATTCCAAGGCATGGTATTGATAGCTGCATAGGGACCACCGATTTGACCTGAAGGTAGATACCAGCTTGTGCCGGAATTGTCACTTCTGTAAATACCAATCCATCCGTTATCTCCATTTTTACTTTGTCCTATCAGGCAAGCATAAACGCGATCAGGTGCATCTGCAGATACTCCGATTTTGCCACCATTTTCATTGGCTTCTGCAGGAACCTCAGGTACATACCAGCCTGTGCTGATCAATGTCCATGTCATTCCGCTGTTCAATGACCTGAAGAATTCGGTTTTCTTTTCTGTTGGGTTTGATTTCAGAATATAAACAGTATCATGATCTGTGGGATGCCAGTCGATATCCCAAACCGTTTCTGTCAGGATTTGTGACCAAGTAAGGGCATTGTCGGTAGATTCAAACAAACCTTGATTGGTGGCCATAAAGATGTGCGTGGGATCATCTGGATCAAATTTTATTTCATAGGCGGATCCTCCCAAGCCATAATTTTCGGTCCATGTAGAACCGCCATCTGTGCTTTTATAAATCCTGTTATTACCCGAGACATAGAAGACATCATCATCAGTGGGGTCGATGGCCACAGCTGTGATGCCATTTGAAAACGGTTCATCTTTTGAAATCAGAGTCCATGTCTGTCCTTTATCGGTTGTCTTGAACACGCCGCCACTTTCGGTACCACAGATAAGAAGATTGGGATCATTCAGCGATTGTGTTATAGAATATACATTGGAATGGTGAGAAATGGGTGTTTGCGTGTCGTTCTTGTAAGTTTCAAATGGACCTATGCTTGACCACACATCCATGGACTTTGTATTGGTTTTTTTCTTTTTGGCTTTGAGCTGTTTGAAGTATTGGGCTTCTTCCTGAAGCGTTGGAATATGGATAGTGGCGTTGTCATCGAGAAGCGGTTCCACTTTTTTGATCCAGTATTTATAATTCTGGGTATGAATTGTTTTTTCAAAATCGTTTTGCCTGTAATATGCTTCATATGCATCTATGACCTGGCTTACATCTGGGTTATCGCTGTACATAAGCTGAGCCCATTTTGGTGCAGCCTCAATTTCACTGCTGGAGGGTACCGCTCTGAAAAAGCGTTTGCTGTTTTGACTGTAAGAAGTATGACCAATAAGAATTACAAAAAGTAGGCTTAATAGGATTCTCATATAGAACATTTAATTGTGTAGTCGACTTTAACCGCCTTTAATGTGATAACGAATGGTTAATTGCTCAGCTACTCCGTTAAAACTGAGTTAATTATGTTTTAAAAACTTTATTACATTCGCATAAAATTAATAGATTGACTTTCGAAATTAAATCCACAACAATGAAATTATTCACATTTACTGCAGTTTTATTAGCCACTTTGTTGACAGTAAGCGCATTTGATGCTCCTGCCAGCACTATTCCAAGTGTAGATCTTAAGACGCTTGACGGAAAAACTGTCAATATCAAAGATTATATAGGAAACGAAAAAGTGACAATCATGAGTTTTTGGGCCACATGGTGTAGCCCTTGCAAAAGAGAACTTGATGCTATTTCTGAATATTATGAAGAATGGCAAGATGAGTATGATGTTCAATTATTAGCCATCACAATTGATGATGCAAGATCTTTGGCGAAAGTACCTGCTCTTGTAGAAACCAAAGGATGGGAATATACCATTCTTGCTGATGTAAAGAGAGAATTGCAAAAAGCACTAAACTTCCAAACTGTACCTCAGACTTTCCTTGTAGATAAAAACGGAGAGATCGTTTATACGCACACTGGATATTCCCCAGGTGATGAATATGAACTTGAGGATGAAATCAAGAAAATCAAATAAGAATCAAACTTGATAATTAAAAGGGTTTTGTGAAAACAAAACCCTTTTTTATTTCAGCTGTTATTTTGACTGTCAAATCCCTGATTTGATATTTTAATTTACATTTGTGCTTCAAAAAATAGCTGTCATGTCTATACAATTTAACAGTCTGCGTGTTGTCGATAAAGTTGCTGAAACTGAAGACAGTGCATCCTTCCTTTTTGAGATACCAGAAAACCTGGCCAATGATTACAAATACACGGCTGGGCAATACCTTACATTAAAGGTTTCTGTCAATGGAGAAGAGCTTAGAAGAGCCTATTCTATCTTCACCGCACCTCATGAGAACAAGTTTGGATGTACGGTAAAGAGACTCAAAGGAGGAAAGGTCTCCAACTATCTTATCGATAATGTTAACAAGGGTGACAGCATGGAAGTAATGGTTCCTGAAGGCAAATTTATTTTGGAGCCGCATCAGGATCTAACCAGAGATCATTATTTCATCGCTGGTGGATCGGGGATCACACCTGTAATGGCTATGATGAAGACAGCACTGGAGAGTGAACCATTAAGTAGAGTTTATCTACTTTATTGTAATCGCAATGAGTCTTCGATCATCTTCGAAAAGGAGATAGAGCAAATGGAAGATAAGTATGCTGGACAGTTTTTTGTGAGACACAACCTATCTCAACCACATAAACAAAAAGCCGGTGGACTTAAAGGTCTTTTCGGAGGATCTACAAGTTCATGGACGGGCTGGCAAGGAAGGCTTGATGGCAGCAAGCTTCAGCGATTCTTTGATGATCATGAGCCTGTAAGTAAAGATGAGCATTATTATCTGTGTGGTCCGGGTGGATTGATTGAAACGACAGAACAATTCCTCCGCAACCGAGGAGCTGGTGATGGTCAGATACATAAAGAATACTTTACTACCGCAGATCTTGGTGAAACAAAAAAAGCAGTGGCTGCATCAGGAGGAAGTTGTCAGGCTAAAGTGACATTGAATGGTGAAACTTTCGAGGTTGAAATACCTGGAGACAAGACTGTTCTTGAGGCTTTGATGGATGAAGGGAAAGATGCGCCTTATTCTTGCACGAGTGGTGCATGTTCAACCTGCGTGGCAAAGGTGAAGGAAGGAGAAGTAGAAATGGATGCCTGTTTTGCTTTGGATGAAGATGAGATCAAGAATGGCTATGTATTGACTTGTCAGGCCAGAGCCAAGACCGCAACACTAGATATAGAGTTTGAGGTCTAAGGCTGCTTTTTCTATCAGCCTATTATAGTATTTGCTTAGGGGTAAAATGGCGTGTAGCTCATTAGCAGGCCCCTACTGACAAATTTCGTCCCCATTAGCCAGATTTCCGGGCTCTTTTAAGTCTGCGCACGATTTCCATACAAATGGCAAGACTCAATATGATATCCTCATCGGCATGTCCTTTCATGGCGATACCATATTGATCTTTTTTCTTCATTGGCTTTCTTGAGATTTTGGCTATCTCTTCGTGCGCATCATGAACTGTAAATTCACGCATGGCAAAACTACCTTCTACAAAATAGAGATGCCTATAGCTGTCAATCTCAAAACTATTCTTAAATGAAGCCTTTTTAACCTGGCTTATAAAAGCGAAGTGCACCCCATTCTTAAGGATTTCAAACTTGTATTTGAACAAGCTGGCTTTCCGCTTAATTTCAAGATAGGCATTGCCTAAGCTGTTGAAAAAGACATGTGTTCTCCATGGACCGACGCCTCTGGCCTTAACTGTATACAGAAGTTGGCCATCAGATTCGATGAGATATTTTGGGAACAACCATCCCTTTTTTGATATGGAGTAAAGATTAAATTCCAAATCTTATCCTTTGTACATGATCCACTTACCCAACTCCTTAAATGTAATTTTCTTACCGTACATAAGAATGCCTACTCTGTAGATACGCCCAGCCAACCATGCAAAGAACCAGCATGATAAAAGCATAAGGATAATCGACAAACCAACCTGCCAGATCGGAGGATCAAATGCCAATCTTGACGGCATGATAATAGGTGAAGTAAGCGGGAATAAGGATCCGAAGATAGCCATACCACCATTCGGGTTTTGAAGCGTGCCTTGCATCATGATGAATGCCAGGATGACTGGAAGCATAATCGGCAGCATCAACTGTTGACCTTCTCCCATATCATCACCCATAGCAGATCCTACGGCTGCAAATAGGGAAGAGTATATGAAGTAACCTCCAAAGAAGAAGAGAACAAATACAGGAATGATCAACCACCAATTCATATTGGTTAATTCACGTATGACATTATTAAATTCGAAATTGTTAAG
>CBDDKN010000003.1:0-27280 GCA_965230215.1 Saprospiraceae bacterium
CATTGGCACCCATAATGAAATCGGATAAAATCTTTCCATTTGCATCATAGGCTTTTATCTCAATACCAATCTGCTCCAGATCCGAAAGGATCTTATCAGTCATTGTCTTGGGAGGCAGATACTTGATCTTCATGTTCTTCAAGACGCCAGTCATATTCTTCACGATATAAGGGTCCGCTTTATACTTGTTGTTCAGCATCCAACTGCCATCTTCCTGGCGTGCAAAATGCATCAGCGGGTAACCCGGATTCTTGATTGTAAAGATTGATATATCGTCTTCAGAATCGACGACAAACTCTCTGTCTTCAATATTGACCGTATTAATTTTCTCTTCGGTTTTCTTACTTGTGAAGTAATAAATACCTGCAAGTACTATTACAATCAAAAGGAGAATGGTGGTTCGACGCATATCAATTCAATTATTGCATGCAAAGGTTGCAGTTTATCCGGGAAGAATAAAGTTTAATTTAAAAATAATACTGATGTTTGGTCGGCTATAACATATTCGCTACATCTTTGTTCTTCTTATATGGCAACTTTAGATAAATATGCACTGATCATTTTTGATTGCGACGGTACGCTTGTCGACAGCGAGCGATTGTCCAATCAACTTATCTCCGATATGATGAATGAAATCGGCATAGAAATGAGTGAAGAAAAGTCATTACAGCTTTTTAAGGGAACACATTTCAAACATATCACTGACTATGTGCATGAACATGCGCCCAATAACATTGATTATGATTTCGAGCCAGAATTCAGAAGACGATGTAAAGTGCTTTTCGAAGAAAAGCTGACAGAGGTAAACGGCGCATCGACATTTATCCAAAATCTCAGAAGCGATTACTGTGTAGCCTCCAATGGGCCTCAGATAAAAATGCAAACATCCCTCAAGGTTACTGGCTTGATCGAATACCTTAACCAGGATCAGATTTTCTCAGCTTATGACATCAATAAATTCAAACCTGAACCTGACCTGTTTCTATACTCTGCTGCACAACGAGGATTCAGGCATAAACAATGTTTGGTGATTGAGGATACTGTTCCTGGCATACAAGCAGCAATGAATGCAGATATGGATGTTTGGGCGATTCACCACAAAGGCATAAACGATGAAATCCTCGAATTCGACATTCCAAGTTTTACCGATTTCACAGAAATTAAAATTTAGTACATAAAGCCAATCACATTTCTAACGCTTTTGTACTTTTGCGGAAATTTTTAAAATAAAAATATAATAACATGGCTAAGAAAAGAGCTAGAAGAACAAGAATAGCAATCAACGGATTCGGAAGAATCGGAAGATTGACTTTCAGAGAATTATTAAAAAACAGAAAAGTCGAAGTTGTTGCTATCAATGACTTGACTGATAATGCAACTCTAGCCCACCTGTTGAAATACGACACGGCACACGGGCCATTCGAAGGTACTGTTAAAGCTACTGACGAGCACTTGATTGTTGGAAGAAAAAAGATCCTGGCAACGGCTATCAGAAATCCTGAAGATTTGCCATGGAAGAAGAATAAAGTTGATGTTGTACTTGAGTGTACTGGTATTTTCACTACAGAAGAAAAGGCTTCCCTTCACTTAAAGGCCGGGGCTAAAAAAGTACTTTTATCTGCACCTGCTAAGAGTGCATCTATCAAGACCATTGTTCTTGGTGTAAATGATGAGGATCTAAGCACAAGAGACAAGATTGTCAGCAATGCTTCTTGTACTACGAACTGTCTTGCGCCTTTGATTAAAGTTATCGAGGAAAACTGGGGACTGGTTCAGGGTTCAATGACGACGATCCATGCTTATACTGGTGATCAGAGAATTCAGGATGCACCTCACAAAGATCTTAGAAGATCAAGAGCCGCAGCTTGTAACATCGTACCTACATCTACAGGTGCTGCTAAGGCCGTCACAAAAGTAATTGATGGTATTGATGGAAAACTATTTGCTATGGCAGTTAGAGTTCCAGTTATCACAGGTTCGTTGGTAGAATTGAATGTTATACTTAACAAGGAAGTTTCTGTAGATAAAATAAACAGAACATTCAAAAAGTATGCTAACGGTGCTCTGAAAGGAATTCTACAATATTGCGAAGATGAAATAGTATCTGCGGATATCGTTAGAAATCCTCATTCTTCAATATTTGATTCGAAACTTACTCAGGTATCAGGTAATCTTGTGAAGATTGTTTCCTGGTATGACAATGAAGCGGGTTACTCCAACAGATTGGCGGAACTTGCAGCCAGAGTTTAAAAATACACCGACCCTCACCTCTCCGGTGGGGGTTTTTTAATAGTTCCTCTAAATACACAAACATGATTCAGAATCTTAAAGATAAAAAGGTATTGATCCGGGTTGATTTTAATGTGCCCCTCAATTCAGAATATCAAATCACTGATGACACACGAATTGTCAAAGCCCTCCCTACGATAATGCATGTTTTGGCTGAAGGGGGTTCTGTTATTCTGATGTCTCACCTGGGAAGGCCTTTGAAAAAACTGAATGATGATGGCAGTATTAACCGTGAGAAATTCAGTCTTAAGCATATCATACCTCACCTATCAGAACTTCTGGAACGCGATGTGCAATTTGCTGAGGACACAGTGGGACCAATAGCTTTTGATAAGGCCCTAGCCTTACAAAGCGGTCAGGTATTGCTACTGGAAAATACCCGCTTTTTCAAGGAGGAAAAAAATGGTGACCTCGACTTTGCCGCCAAGCTGGCACAACTTGCTGATTATTATATCAATGATGCTTTTGGTACTGCACACAGAGCACATGCTTCTACGACGACTGTAGCCAGGTTTTTCAAGCCCGAAGAAAAATGTTTTGGATATCTGATTCAAAAGGAAATGAGCAATGCCAACAAGGTATTGAATTCTCCGGAGCGTCCATTTACTGCTATATTAGGTGGTGCGAAAGTGAGTGATAAAATTCAGCTTATTGACAAACTGATTGAAAGAGCTAATTACATCCTCATTGGTGGTGGCATGAGCTATACTTTTATCAAAGCTCAAGGTGGAAAAATCGGTAACTCATTGGTTGAAGATGAGCAATTAGATCTTGCTATTGAGCTTTTGGAAAAAGCAAAATCAATGAATGTTGATATCCTGATTCCTGAAGATACTGTAGCTGCTTCTGCTTTTGATAACAATGCCGATAAGCAAGTTTTTGATTCATTCAAGATCGAAGATGGATGGATGGGACTTGATATTGGACCTAAGGCCGTAGAAAAATACCGAAGCGTTATACTCGACTCACGAACTATCCTTTGGAACGGTCCACTTGGTGTTTTTGAATTTGAAAACTTTGCCCATGGAACGATGTCCCTAGCCCAAGCTGTTGCGGATGCCACTGACGGAGGAGCTTACTCATTAATAGGAGGTGGTGATTCAGTTGCCGCTGTCAACAAATCGGGATTGTCTGACGGGGTAAGTTTTATTTCTACAGGTGGTGGGGCGATGCTTGAATATCTGGAAGGAAAGAAACTACCAGGTATAAAAGCTATTGAAGAGAGTGCTGAATAATTACCGCTTCTAATCTATTCTCTGAACAAGAAGTATTAAGGTCAATATACTGAGGGCTTGTCCAACGGAATCGGATAATACTTTAGACCAGTCTGTTTGATTTTCCGGTGCACTTGGATCCTCAGGTGTTTTATATCCAACCGTGATCACGGACCCTTTTTTAACCTTTGGAAACTTGCGTTTAAAGATACCTGGTCTGGCGTATTTGATCTCACCATTTGCATATTCCACAAAGACTTTTGATCTGTCCGCATTTTCATCAAAGCCTCCGGCAAACTGCTCTATATAAAAAAGCGCATCCTTGCCTTCATGAAATGGAACGCGAATGAGATTGTATTCAGAAATCTGATCGTCAATAACCACTTCCTTGACTCGGGTAGCACCTTTGATGGCTACAAATTCATTGATCTTAGGTATGGAAATGCGATCCCCATCTCTGAGGATAAAGTTGAATTCAGATCTGGGATTCTCAAGTATCTCATCAAGCTTTATAACTATAGGCCCCAGATCCTGATCATTTCTTAAGAGAGTCGCGCCCTGTGGAAAGGCTTCAACTGTAAGTCCGCCTGCCCTCTCTATGATACTTGAAATGCGTTGATTGTCCTCGGACAAAACATAAGGCCCAGGTATGTTCACTTCACCACTTATAAACACGCGATCTTGTAAATCGAAATCTTTGATAAATCTTACAGATACATTATCAAAAGGCTCCAATCTGTACTCACCATCAGCGACACCTTTAGTCAGAACTTCAAAGTCGCGTGTCATCTCCAGATTGGCAACAACAACATTGGTGGGTTCATTATCCTGAATGATAACCCTAGAAACTTCAATATTATTGGTGGATGCCGCATTGATGAATCCACCAGCCATTACGAGCAGATCTTTAATGGTCATGTTTTCACCATACTGAAAAGTGCCAGGTTGGTTGATGGCCCCTTCAATACGTACAAACTGTTTTTCTTCTAAAGTATTGATGGACTGAACAACGAGGCTGTCAAAAGGATTTAAAACAAAATTTTCTTCAGCTTCAGGATTATCAAATAAGGTCTTCAGGTTATCAATTGTCTTATAATAAATCCTGTTTTGATTAAGAGGGTCGTTAAAATGAATAATAGCATAATCTGAAGCATCCCTTCTGAGGCCACCTGCCAAGGTTATCGCATCGGTCACTCTGACTGTACCGCTTTGGTCATATGGGAAGTTGCCATTGTATCTTACTGCTCCACTGACTGCGACATATGCTTCATCAGCAAAACGCTCTTGTGACCACACTTCCACCTTATCGAGATCTTGCAATACCAAGTTCTGTGCGGAAGAAGCATCATCCATCATGTCCTGCAAATTGAGTTTCAGCAATTCCTTGGTGCCGTCAGTTTGGGTACGAATCAGGTAAATAATATCAAGATTGGAGTTTGGTGTCAGCTCGGCTTTTTGTACCAAATCGAGTACACGCATACCTGAAGTACGCTGATATTGACCAGGCTTGTTCAGTTCTCCGGTGATACTGACAAAATTTCTAAAGGCTTGCTCTATGCTTTCCACATAAATTTCATCTCCATTATAAAGTTGGAAGTCGGTATCGTCATCATTGATTTCAGACCAATCAACATCTATAATTCGCTCTTCATTATTAATGAATCTCTTGATTTGAATTTTTTTCTGATATGCATTCTCTGAGAACCCACCAGCAAATGCAATTAAATCCTTAAGGCCTTCATTTGACCGAAGCTCATATTTAAATGGTCTTCTGATCGCTCCTCGCAGATTTACAACTTTATCGGAGACTGGAATCAAAATGATGTCATTGTCTTCAAGATAGTACTCAGACTGCAATGCAGGATTGCGCATGAAAGCGTATACATCTACGGCTATACTTTTCCCACTCGATTTTTGAAGTTTAATATTCCTTAATGATCCTATGTTATTTGGTCCTCCCACCAGACTCAGAACATTAAGAGCAGAATTGAATCCAGAGACTGTATACGAACCTGGACTTCTCATTACTTCCCCATATATTGAAACCCTAACGGTTCGCGTATAATTGACAGCAATGTCAAACTCGCCCTGACCAAAGCTATATTCAGATGAAAGTACATTACGAATTTTCTTTCGTGCCTGTGCAACCGTAAGTCCTTTGACAAAGACGCGTACACGTCCTTCAACCAATCTGATAAATCCATCAGACTGAATAGTGTAAGATGCTTCCAATTGAGAGCGGCCCCATATGGATACAACAATTTGATCTCCTTGCCCAAGCACATAAGACTCAGGCACTTTCAATTGATTTGAATTCTGTATCAGGTTGATAATGCCATTTCTGAATAAATCCTGGCCATAGATTTCAGCTGGTGGTAGTGTCTCTGCAGTATTTTCTGGTAGTTGAGATGGCGATTCTTCAGGCTCAACAGTTATGATAGCATTGTCCTTTTGTTCCTTAACCGGTTGTGCTATTTCTGCTGAGTTGCGTGACATTTCAGTCAGAATATCTTCAATTCTCTGTTGGTCTTCTTCAGACAAAGTATTTATATCAAGACTGTCGATGTCATATCCTTCTTCCAAAAGACGCTGAACCACTTCTTCATAGACCAGATTTCTCTTTTCCAACTCTTGCCGCAAAGCCAATTCATTCAATTCCTGATTGGTTTGAGCAGGTGACTGAATACATACAGCACACAAAGCAAACAATAAAAGGAAGTATCTGATGTTAATCATTTAAAGGTATCTCTCTGAACGTACACGGCTAAGATATACAATTCATAATGTTTTAGAGAATACTTTAAAGCTATCTGATCGCAATTTTTTTATTCGCATATTTGCCTCAGTTATGAAAGGAAATACGAGCATATTTGGTCTTAGTGTCTTATTGGCATCGGTCTTTCTTTTTTCTACTCCAGTGATGGGACAGAAATACGAGGAAAGAAACGCAGACTTCTGGGGTGTAAGCTTTGCATATGGGCTTGATTTTTCAGCTGGAGATCTTTCAGATAGATTTGGTCAGCACTTCCACGCCAGCATGGGAATAGACATTTTTAAGCTGAAATGGAATGCCATGTTAAGAATTGAAGGCAGCATCATGTTTGGCAGCAATGTAAAGGAAGATGTTATATCTGTTTATCGTGCTCAAAATGGTGCCATACTTGGCAATGACGGTGCCTATGCTGATATATTTCTTCGGCAGAGAGGAAGCTACTTGGGAGTGATGCTTGATAAAATTCTGATTCCTCAAAAGCAAAACAAGTATTCTGGGCTTTCTGCGGGATTAGGTCTTGGCCTTTATCAACATAACATAAGATTCAATGTCGATACTAATAATACACCTCAATTTGAAGGAGATTATGCCAAGGGTTATGACAGAAATGCTATAGGACCAGCTTTAAAGCAGAATATTGGCTACATGCATATCGGAAGAAATAGAAACCTCAATTACCAAATATCCGTGGTCTTGATCGAAGCATTTACCTCTCCAAACAGAAGTATTGATTTTGACACAGGTCTCAAAGAAGAAGGCAGCCGCTTTGACATGAGCGTAGGCCTTGAATTCAGGTGGATCATACCTTTGAAAGACAAGCAAGAGGCTGAGGAAATATTCTATTAACACAGACTAATATGTTTCTGCTCTATTCTCTGATTATTGGACTGTTCGACCTCATTGTCAGGATTGTGAGCCTGTTCAATCATAAGGCAAGACTATTTGTTAAAGGCAGAAACAATCAATTTTCTAAAGTTGAACAGCAGCTTAAAGCCTGGGCTGATAAAAAGAAAATCTGGGTACACGTATCTTCCTATGGAGAATTTGAAATGGCCAGGCCTCTCATCGAGCACATTTCCAGATATAACGGTGATATCAAATTTGTCATAAGCTTTTTTAGTCCTTCGGGATATGAAAGGATAAATCTGGATGAAAAACGTTTTTTAAAAATCTATTTGCCCATCGATTATTATTCCAGGCAAAAGAAATTAATACAATTGATCAATCCGGAAGCTGTCTATTTCATCAAATATGATTTCTGGTTTAATTTATTGAGAGCGTTAAAAAAGGAAGCTATACCCTATTTCTTCATCAGTCTTCATTTTAATGAAGATCATTATCTATTCAGAAATTTTGCCTCTCCTTTTTTAAAAACAATCAAACAAGCCCATAAGATATACGCACATTCAGATGATGCTCTAAAGATTCTAAACGATCATGGATTTCATAATGCCGAAGCCTTTGGTGATCTCAGGTTGCACCAGGTACTTGAAAATAAAGGGCTTTCGGCTGGTGTTGCCAATATAAATTGGACGAATCCAGAAGCTGATTGTCTTATCTATGGAAGTGTAAGCAAATTCGAATTGCCATATATTATCGACACAATAAAAAGCTTAAAAGCATGCAATCATATACTTGCACTTCATGATCTTGAAGAGCCGCTAATGCATAAAGTAAAAGCCGCTTTTCCTGATGCTGATTATTTAAGTAAGAATACGCAGCTTGAAAGCAATGTGCTGGTTGTAGATACATATGGAGACTTGAAATACCTTTATAAAAATGCAGATGCAGCGTATATCGGAGGTGCATTTGAAAAAGGCCCACACAATATTCTCGAAGCTTTGGTTCATGGAATACCTGTTGTTACTGGAAAAAATATAAAGAAGTTTCCGCTAGCCAGAAATTACCGAAGTCGAGGTCTTATTGAAGTCATAGAGAGTCCTGAGATGATAAAGAATGCGATGAAGAAATGTATCGATGCTCATGACTCTGCTTTGCAAAATGAGCGTATTAACTCTATTATTGCAGACAAACCGGAAATGCAAAATATCCTTACAGATCTTGATGTAATAATGACAAGATCAAAAGAGAAAAAGTAAAATAATACTTGAAGTCAGACTCTACACATACCGATGTCATCGTAATAGGAGATATAATGCTCGACCGCTATATACAGGGCGACCATGAAAGGAATTCGCCAGAGGCTGATATCCCTGTGATAGATATAAATCAAATAAAAGAAAATCTTGGTGGTGCAGCAAATGTGGCTTTGAATCTTAAAAAAATGGGTCTCAACCCTTTGCTCGTATCTGTAGGTGGCAAAGACAGTACTTATGAACGTATAGATCGGATACTCCAATCATCATCTGTTGATAATTATATAGTGCAGGAGGAAGACAGAAAAACCACCTGCAAAAGCAGAGTCATAGATGCCAACTATAATCAATTTATTCGCCTGGATGAGGAAGATAGACATGACATATCTGATAGCAGTGTTGGTACACTCATAGACCATATCAATTCGAAGATAAAGGACGGCCAGCTTAAAGGCATCATAATTCAAGACTACAATAAGGGAGTTGTCACCGAGAATTTGATTAAGGCTGTTCAAAGGCTATGTCTGGAAGCCGAAGTGCCTCTTTTTGTAGATCCAAAACATAATCACTTCGAGCTGTTATCTAATTGTGATGTTTTCAAGCCAAACCTTAAAGAATGTCAAAGCTATTTTACATCTATAGATCAAGTTGAACTCGAAGAATATCTTAAGACCATTAGAAAAGCATTACCAAAAGCCAGAAATCTTGTCATCACCTTAGGTGAAAAAGGGATTTTCTATTCAAATCAGACATCGGAAGGCATAGTAAAAGGCATTCAGCTTGAAAACGCTGATGTCTCGGGTGCTGGAGATGCCGTAATATCAGCATTATTCTTCTTTTTTACCAAGAATTATGACCTGGCTAAAATGTGCCAATTGGCCAATAAAGTTGGGGCTTTAAGCTGCTCGAAAAGAGGTATTTATGCCATTGATGCAGAAGAATTAAACGAAATAGAGCAAGAAATATAAGAATTGGGGCTTTTTTAAGGGTATTTATTGTTTTTAACGACAGCCTACCTTTCAATAGATTTCTTATTTTTACAAACCTTAATCAATACCTTTAACTGGTTTTTTGCTAAAAAACCGCAAAAAAAATTAACACTAAAAAATAAGTTATGAAATTTACTTTTACACGATTTAGTCTGGTTGCAGCTTGCATGTTAATACTAGGCAACATCAATGCACAGGTAGTCAACGCTTTCAGAGTTGATTCGCCCTCTGAAATTGCTGGAGAATACAGAATGAGCCTATCCTCTGATATGGGTCAGCAGTTGATGATGGACCTTTCTGGTACAGCAACATTTGTAAATGATGGAGAAGGTACTACTACAGATGCTTGTGATGGTACTATTACCAATGTAACCGGTAAAATTGCTTTCATTGACAGAGGATCTTGTGAATTTGGTACTAAAGCACTAAATGCAGAAAACGCAGGTGCGATTGCAGTAATCATTTGCAACAATGTCGATGATGGAAGTTTCCCGGCTTTAGGTGCTGGTGAAGACGGTGGTATGGTAAGCATTCCTGTAGGTGGAATGACATTCCTTGATTGCCAAACAATCAGAACTGTTGCTGAGACTGGTGATATAGAAGGAACATTTACTACTGCAGATTGTCTTCTTCCAACATATGGACCTGAAGTTGTTTGGGGTAATGTTCCCGGACAAGGTGATTTTGATGCAGGTCCTGGTGACTGGATCGTAGCAAGTCAAGGAGATACTTCTTGGGGATGGTCAATGGATGAAAACGTTCTTCAGAACGCATCTTTTGCTACAGGTGTAGCGATCAACACTCCTACAATTTGTAATGGAGCTATGGTATTTGATTCTGACTTCCACGATAATGGTGGTTTGGGATCAGGTAATATTGGAAACGGTGTTTGCCCGGGTCCTTGTGAAGGATCACTTATCAGTCCAACAATTGATTTGACTGGACTAGGTTTGACAGGTTTGTTCATCGAATTCAACCAACAAACAAGACAGTTTACTTCTGAATACCAATTGATTCTAAGTAAAAATGGTGGTGTTACATGGCCAGATACAATTGATCTGAATACACAATTGATTACGAACTCTGCTCATATCGCTGAAACATTAAGAATACCTGCTCCAGGATATGAGAATGCACAAAGCATTACAATGCAGTTCAGATATGTAGGTAACTACTACTACTGGGTAATTGATGATGTAAGACTAGTAAATGAGGCTTCTGCAGATATGAATCTCAGAGATGATTTCTTCGCTACAGCTCCTACATACAGAACACCAGTTGAGCAAGCTGTTCCAATGCCTTTCCTAATTGATATCGATAATCAAGGAAACGTTCCTGCGGAAGACGTAGAGGTAACCATGGAAATATTCAATGAGCTTGGAGAGACTGTATTTACTACTTCAAATACGAATTATGCTATTCAGCCTCCAAATGAGTTTTTGAATGAGAACAGTGAGTTCCTTGAAACTTATACCCCGACTGAAGTAGGTAACTATATCGGTCGTTACTCAGTATCAACTTCATCTGGAGACAACAACCCTGCAAATGACGTTGTAGACTTTTCTTTCCAGGTAACTGAAGATATTCTTTCTCCACTTCCTTCTGAAGAAGATTTTGGAGCACAGTATACAGGTATATTCACAGGTGCAAGATTTATTGATCCTACAGATCAGTTTTTCGTATCTAACTATGCCACTGGTTATATTTTCTATCTTCCTAATGGTGCCGATAAAACATTAAGCAATGTTAATTTCGGTATTCATGAACTTCCTGTGGAGACGCAAGCGAACATTGATATTTACTTATTCCAGTTCCTCTTCGAAGATGAAGACAATTCTGGTGCATTCACTATCAGTCCTGAAGACACTGAATTGATCGGTGTTAACTCTGAGACCATATTAGCTTTCGGTGGTGCTGTAAGAGTAGGTACTTCTCAAGTTCCAGATGTAAGATCTATCGATATTCCGATGGTAAAAGCTGGACCTGACGGTTTCCCTGAATTGAATAACGATAACGAAACAGTTCCTATTGATCTTGCTAATGACAGAAACTATGTATTGGTATTTGCATGTAGATCTAATGATGGACTTCCTATCAACTTGATGGGTACAAATCCTGAAGCTAATCTTGCTACAAGATCTTTCCTTCATGGAGCGACTAACCTAGCTTATGATTCTTTAGGTATTCCAATTATTGTTGGTGGTTTCATGGAAGATATTGAAGCTACTACTGGTCCTTCTGAAATCCAAGATCTTATGATTGACAATGATCTTACAGGTGCTGGTGGTACTGGTAACTTCGGTGTATTGTATGATTTCAGAATCCTTTTCACTGAGATGTCAATTACTGATAAAGACGCAAGCAATACTGAAGATATTGACTTGACTCAGAATATTGAGGTATTCCCTAATCCAGCGAATGCTAATCTATTTGTAGATTTCGACCTTGATGCTGCAAGCGAACAGGTTAATGTAGAATTCATTAATGCTTCTGGACAAAGAGCTATGAGCCAAAACTTCCAGAATGTACTTAACCAACGTATCAAGTTGGATGTAAGCAGCTTAAGCAATGGTATTTACATGATGAATGTACGTACTGAAAGAGGCCTTAAGTCTGAGAAAGTAGTGATTCAACATTAATCTTAATCACAATAAAACTAAGGCGACTCCTTTCGGAGTCGCCTTTTTTATTTGTAGTAAATAGAAGTCTAAATTTATTAACAGATAAAATACAACTAAGATTCTAGTTGTTTGATACGCTCACTTAAAGCTTCAATTCTCGCCTTACCATCTTCCAGTTTCTTTCTTTCTTTGTCTACAACAACTGGAGGGGCATTGTTGACAAATCCTTGATTTGACAATTTCTTTTCAACTGAATTGACAAAGCCTTTTTGGTACTCCAACTCTTCATTCAGCTTTTTAAGCTCCTCTTCGACATCCAACTCTATATCAAATACTGCAAAGAACTTGGTCTTACCGCAGATGAATGCAAATCCATCAACTGACGCTTCTTTATCAACGCTTTCAATCGAATCAACGAAAGCCATCTTTTTAACTAGCTCGTTGAAACCTTTTCTGTTCATTGCTGAAGATATCTCGTCATTGCTAACATATTTAAGATCCAACACCTCCTTTGGTTTGATCTGATTCTTGTTCTTTACATCCCGAATATTCGATATAATATTCTGAAGTAATTCAAAATCTCCCAGTAACGACTTGTCAGCAGCTTCATCGAACGAAGGATATGCAGCATGTCCAACAAAATCTGAAGCTTCCCTCCCCTCTTTTAATGAGTGATAGACCTCTTCTGTAATGAATGGCATGAATGGATGTAAAAGAATGCAGAACTTTTCAAATAATTGAATTGCGTGATTCTTGGTATCTGTATCAATGGCTTCACCGTAAGGTGGCTTAATCATCTCAAGATACCAGGAGAATATATCATTCCAGATAAATGTATAAAGCCCCATAAGACTATCTGAAATTCTGTACTGCTTGTAGTTTTTCTCAATTAATGCTACCGTTTCATTAAGTTTTTCATCAATCCAGGCAGCCACCAATTTATTTTCTGAAGGTGTGCTTAATGCAGCATCACTTTCAATTTGTTTAATATAATTACATGCATTCCAGATTTTATTGCAGAAGTTACGACCGTTTTCAACCAGCTTGTCATCGAATAACAAATCGCCACCTGCAGGCGAGCAAGATAACATTCCGAATCTAACACCATCAGCACCATAATTTTCAATGAGCTCAAGCGCATCAGGTGAATTCCCCAAGGACTTGCTCATTTTTCGTCTTTGCTTATCACGCACCATCCCTGTGAAATAAACGTCCGTGAAAGGTGCCTTGGACTCCCACTCGTAACCAGCCATTATCATACGGGCCACCCAAAGGAAAATGATATCCCATCCAGTCACCAATACTGAGGTCGGATAGTAATAATCAAGTTCCGTCCTATCCTCAAAGCCATTGAAGACAGACATGGGCCATAGCCAAGATGAAAACCATGTATCCAGAACATCTTCATCTTGCCTGAGCTGTTCAGCGGTTATCGAAGGATGATCCTTCTTAGCTTGAGCTAATGCATCATCAAAAGATTCTGCAACATAGACATCTTCGCCATAATAATATGCCGGAATACGATGCCCCCACCACAACTGGCGAGAAATACACCAATCCCTAATATTAGTCATCCAGTGTCTGTAAGTATTAATATACTTTTCCGGATGAAATTTGATATCACCATTTTCTACAGCTTGCAAAGCTGGCTCAGCAAGGCTCTTCATATCTACATACCACTGAAGAGACAATTTAGGCTCCACAACGGCATTGGTTCTTTCTGATCGGCCAACGCTGTTACGTATATCTTCGACAGCTTCAAGCGCACCAATTTCTTCAAGTTTCTTAAAAATCGCCTTTCTAGCTTCGAATCGATCCATTCCTACAAAGAATTGAGCGCTTTCGCTGAGTGTGCCATCATCATTAAATATGTCAATGACTTCAAGATTGTGTTTTTGACCTAAGTCATAATCGTTAGGATCATGTGCTGGTGTTACCTTTAATGCACCAGTACCAAACTCCAGGTCTACATAATCATCCTGAATAAATGGAACTGAACGCTTTCGACCAATGGCACTATAGCCCTCAATCCTTTAAGATGGGTATATCTTTCATCATCGGGATGCACGGCCACAGCAGTATCACCCAATAATGTTTCAGGTCGCGTTGTAGCTATTACAACATGATCCTCAGTACCCTCTATTTGATATTTAATATGATATAACTTACTATTCTCTTCCTTGTACAACACTTCCTCATTGGAAAGTACAGTTTGCGCTTCCGGATCCCAATTGATCATGCGCAATCCACGATAGAGTTTACCTTTATTATAAAGATCCACGAAGGCTTTAATAACGGCTTTGTACCTGTCATCATCCATTGTGAATGCAGTCCTGTCCCAATCAGCAGATGCCCCTAGCCTGCGCAGTTGCTTTAGGATGATTCCACCATATTCATCTGTCCAATCCCAGGCATGTTGCAAAAACTCTTCTCGAGAAAGATCAGATTTCTTAATTCCCTTGGAACGCAGTTGCCTTACAACCTTGGCTTCAGTGGCAATAGATGCATGATCTGTACCCGGAACCCAGCAAGCATTTTTACCTGCTAGTCTTGCCTTACGAATGAGTACATCCTGTATCGTATTATTAAGCATGTGACCCATATGCAGTATGCCGGTCACATTGGGAGGTGGTATGAGTATGGTAAATGACGCTCTTTCATCTGGTGTTGACTTAAAAACACCAGAAGATTCCCATTTTTGATACCATTTCTCCTCTATATTCTTGGGGTTATATTTTGAACTATTCTCCATTCCAATAAAACATTCACATTCAATTCCTAAAAACCTGCAAGTTACGAGACTTTTAAGTGAAATAGGTTATTATCTATCATAAACGCACGCATAATCAAATAGTCGCTTGCACTATTGTGATAAATTTATTTTTTTGTGATAGACACCAAAACTTATCAAGAATACATCTTATATGTGTTCCAACTAAAATTGTATGCGCGTTGAGGCCAACATAATTGAAAGATGCAGAAAGCAGGATCCTGTGGCGCAGAAGATATTGTATGAAAAGTACGCAGCACTTTTCTATGCTATATGTATGCGTTATCTCAAGGATAGTATGGAAGCTGAAGACGTTCTTGTAGAAAGTTTCTACAAGATTTTCAACAAGATTGACCAGTTTAACAGCAATGGAAGTTTTGAAGGCTGGATGAAGCGCATTGTGGTGAATGAATGTCTGATGAGAATTAGGAAAACAGCGAATTTAAATCTGCATGTCAATCTTGATGAAGCTTATAAGCTTGGTACAGATGCCGAAGTCATTTCAGATCTCAATTATCAGGAGCTTCTAGAGATGATGGATGATTTGCCTCAAGGTTATCGAACAGTATTTAATCTGTACGTAATCGAAGGTTACAAGCATAGAGAAATAGCTGAAATTCTTGATATCAGCATCAATACAAGCAAATCACAATTGATATTGGCCAAGAAGAAATTGAGAGAACTTTATAAAAAAAAACATAATTCAAAGATTTCGTTATGACAGTATTAGATCAACATAATAAGATAAGATCGTGGGCTGATAATCACGAAATCAGTCCATCTGATGAAGCCTGGCAAAAAGTGCAGCAGAGGCTCAACAATGATAAGCTAAACCGCAAAAAACGAAGAGTACGCAAAATCTACTTTTTCAGCACTATCGCTGCATCCTTATTGTTTTTAATGACCTTCATTTCAGTAATCTATTTAGAATCTAAAAGCGCACAATACGTTGAAAAAGGACAAGTAGAGTCCTGGGAAGAGCTTTCAGATGACAGCGATTATTTTTACAACATAGAATACGTTCACGATTCATATAAATACGTGACACGTGAAGATTTGAGTATATAAATTACTTGAATGGGTTACGCGCCAACCAGTCGTTCTTAGGGACGATAAGCTTCAAAATACCTGGAAGAAAGCTATTTAATAATTTGTTCTCATGTCTGAGGTAAATAAGCATCTCATGCGGTTCTGCTCCCACTGAACTCTTAATTTCCAAGGCTGTTCTGGATAGGTTGAGATAATTCACCTTTTGGTTGATACCTTCTTGAAGGAGCCCTAGAAGGATATTGAAATAAATCTGGTATTTGGCATTGAGTTCAAGATCATAGCCAATGAAATGAGCATCTCCATTACCATTATTATTAACAAATGTGTAGAAGCCAAGCATCTCACCACCCAGGAACATCCCACAAATCTTGAGTGAATCGCCGAAGCACTTTTTTAGCTCATAGAAATACTTCGGGTGTAATCTGAACAAGCTAAAGCTTGCCTTATCAGCAGTATTCCTATATAATTTATACATACTATCATTCCAGTGCTCAAGTTCATCAAGCTCCAAGCTCCGGAATTCTAAAGCAGAAGATTTCTTAAGAACTTTCTTGAATTTGACACGATACTTAGATTTCACTGCAGCCAGATAATCATCGAAAGTTTGCCATTTATTATTCAAGTCGATAACCATTCCTGGTTGCACCCTGAAACCCGTAAAACCTGGCACCTTAAAATCATGTTCCTTAAGAGGACTATCGATAAAGAAATCCTTTGATAAAATGCCATGGACCCTTCGATTCCATTTTATCCTGATGAAATCCTTTACCTTTTCTATGACTTCATTCAGAATAGCAGGATCCAGATCAAACGTTCTGTCAGTTCCAAAACTATATTCACCTGTAAGCAGGACATTGCCACAGATAAGTAAATTTTGGTTTACCATTTTAAGAAACTGTCTTTCGAGCCACACGCCAAATCGGACAAAAATATTTTTGGAGTGTGTATGTAATCTGAAATCCTTGAGGAGCTCGATACGTTTGAATTGGAAATATATAGCAGCAACAGGATTACCATTTAATTTCAATAGAGCGTAACAATACTTATATGACCCAGGTCCGAAAGTCTCTAACATATTCAGGTAATTCGGATCAGCATATATATTATTATGTGCTAATGCACGCCAATCATCTGCAATCTCTTCAATACTCTCTGTGAGTATTAAACTATATCCTTCATATTTCAATGGCTGCATTTCCACTATATCTGCGAAGAATTAATTTTTAATAAGGCTTTGTAATTGTTGTCCCATTTGAAATTTCTGCAAGCGTTTTCAGGACACTGTGAAAGAAACCAGTTCTCAATATTCATCTGAGTATGATAATTCTTGAGAAGAAAATCGTTATAGTTCAATCCCAGACGATCACTTTCGTGATTCGCAGTGGTACTTATAATGAATTCGAATTGACTTGTGTCTTTTTCAAATGAAAACATAGCCATGGGTATGATATTGATTTTACTTCCTTTTGATTTCCTTTCAGAAAGTATGATCGTTTGTAGTTCAGTATCATTTGGTTTTATGATTCTTCCAAGATTAAAAAACGTAGGAATACCCAACTCATTAAAAAGGGGATAGTTTTCTCCAGCACTCAAGAAAACTGCAGCTTTAATGGTTTGATCATCTGTTTTATTGGCCTTTACTTGTTCATCTTGACAGGCACAGAAGAGTATCAGGAATATGAATAAAACTGTTTTTTGCATACAATAGCAGAAGTGGAATTCAGCTTTAACATCAACGAAATAACATAAATTATGTTGAAGCTATTAAATAATTAGACAAATAACTCAATTGTCTTTTCTAAAACAGTAGGCACTCTTATTATCTTGACGGCCTTTTGAATAATTATCTTAGAGAAAAATATCATGAGTAAAAGTTATTTTAATCCTGAAGACCTCCAGAAGTTTGGCAATATCACAGAATTTCAAAAAGAATACGGAGACAAATTTTTTGAATACTATACCTCTGTGTTTCAAGAGGGTGCACTCACTGTCAGAGAAAAATCATTGATCGCCCTGGCTGTTGCACATGTTGTTCAGTGCCCTTACTGCATTGATGCTTACAGTACTACATGTCTGCAAAAAGGTGCTGATGAAGAGCAAATGATGGAGGCTGTCCATGTTGGTGCAGCAATAAAAAGTGGTGCCACTCTAGTTAATAGTGTGCAGATGATGAATCATGTTAAGAAAAAACTGATGTAATGGGTGTCAAACAGAGGAGTAAGAGTCTCAAATCGCGCAACAACAAACTTGCAGATACTTTTTATCAATTAGAAGTGATATCACAGTCTGCTGTTCCGGATAGCGGTATCCCCTTATTTAAGGATCGTATTGCTAACGCGGGGTTTGAAAACGGTTTGACTCCACTAAGTCCTCAAATTTTCCAAATTAATATAGGCAAGCTTTGCAATCAGTCTTGCGCACATTGTCATGTTGACGCAGGCCCAGATAAAAAGCGAGAAAATATGGACAGGGCGACTCTTGAAACCTGTCTCGATATCATTGAAAAACACAATTTTCAAACTATTGATATCACTGGAGGCGCGCCAGAAATGAACCCACATTTCAGATGGTTTGTAGAGTCTTGCTCAGAAATGGGGAAAAAAGTGATGGTCCGTTGCAATCTGACCATAATCATGGCGCATCCCAAGTACAACGACCTTCCGACGTTTTTTGCAAAGAACAATGTGCATGTTATTTCTTCACTTCCATACTTTACTAAATCAAGAACTGATTCACAACGCGGAGATGGTGTTTTTGAAGATTCGATACAGGCTTTAAAACTCCTCAATCAAACTGGTTATGGGATTGAAGGTACTGGCCTAAAGCTTGACCTTGTATACAATCCTTCAGGTGCTTTTCTTCCTGCTTCACAGTCAGATTTAGAACCTGAATTTAAAAGGCAGCTTGACAGAAGATATGGCATTAAATTCAATGAGCTATTCGTTATTACCAATTTACCCATAAGTAGATTTCTTGAATATCTTCTCGATACACAGAATTATGAAAGCTATATGCAGGAGTTGTCGAATGCCTATAATCCTGGTACAGTTTCCGGACTTATGTGCAGGAATACAATATCTGTGAGCTGGGATGGTTATATATATGATTGCGATTTCAACCAAATGCTGGACTTGAAATCCGATATCCCAAAACCCCATATTTCCAACTATGACCCAGAGCTTTTACAAGGCAGAAAAATTGTACTAAACCAACACTGTTATGGTTGCACTGCAGGTGCTGGAAGCAGCTGTGGTGGGGAAATAGTCAATTAAATACTTACTAAGTCTGGGTTTTCTTTCTCTGTTTATATATTTGAGCAAATTTTTAGATATGAAATGGTTCGGCCTATTTGCAGTGGTGTTTTTTATTTCTTGTTCAACCACAAAAAAAGTTGAAGATCTGACTCAGGATGATATTTTGATCACAATGTCCAAGGAAGGATGTTTTGGAAATTGCCCTGTGTATGTTTTCACAATGTATGAAGGCGGTTACTGTGAATTTCTGGGCAAGGAGAATACTTATAAACAAGGCAAACACGGTCTGCAATTGTCTAAGGATAAGTTTAAAGAACTGAAAGCCGAAATCAAAGCTGCTGAACTCTTCCAATTTGAAGATTATTACGAAAGCAAAATACCTGACCTACCGAATGTTACCATTTCCTATTTTGAAAAAGACACTAGTAAAACCATTGTAGGCAAGAGAGAGCGACCAAGCCAGGTTCATAAAATTCAGTTTCTTCTGGAACAAGTTGCAGAATCCAAAGAAGGATGGACAATTATTGATGGAAGCGTAGAAGAGAAAAAACCAAAATTTGATAACTCCAAAATTGTCATCAGCTTAAAAGATGGTGCTCAGCTATCAAGGTGGTTCAATTCTGCTAGGGAGAACTATACCATTAGAATCATAAAACAGATGGATAATAGCTATGATAAATGGCTTGTATCCTATGACATGCAACAATACAGTCCAAATGAGATTTTAGAGACGCTCAAAAAGGATAGTAATGTGTCTTCAGCAGAGTTTTTAAGGATTGACCCTTAGTTTTCATGTGTAAAGTACTTTACAAAAGGTACTGATAATCAAGCCTTTCCAAATTTGTGACAAATAGTTTACAATTTTTTGCCTTGCCACGTAGGGGTTAATTATGTTTTATTTGTCTATTAAGTGCACACTCTCATTTTTATGAGGGCAGATAGTCTATTGCCCTCACCAATAACCACCCTTACATATAACATCTATAATCCTTAATTAAAAATTCTTGTAATGAGAACATTTGTGTCTTGTTATGGACCGGAAAGAACTGGTCTATCGTCTCTTTTGAACTCTGGTCTTAAGTTAATCTTGACTATTGGGTTCATTTTCGTGCTTGGTACACAAGCTACCGCTCAGATAAAGGTGGGAGATAATCCACATCAAATCGATGATGGATCCTTATTGGAATTAGAGAGTACCAATAAGGCTTTGGTGGTTCCGCGTATGACAACTGCTCAGCGTGATAACATTCCAACGCCTTTGAAAGGTGCTGTCATTTACAATCTGGATGAAGATTGTCTGCAAACCAATATTGGTACACCAGCCGTTCCAGAATGGGTATGTGCAGGTAGCCAGGGAGCAGGAACAGGTCAAATAGTGAATACTGTTCTGGGTAATAGAATTGGTACATATCTCGATGCCAATGGTGTGCCTACTGACTTCTATGAATCCATAAGTACACTTGTGGATAATGGAGACGGCAGCTTCACATATACTAATGAGCTTGGACAAGACATTACTATCCCTGCGTTTAATGAGACGATTACGCAGATGATTAGCAACCCTGATGGCTCATATACTTACATTAATGAAGAAGGATTATCAACAATTATAGATATACAAGAAACAATTACTAACCTTGCCGACAATGGCGACGGTACATACTCTTATACAAATGAAAATGGAGATGTTGTAACTTTTGATACCAATGAAACGATCACAACATTGGTTGACAATGGAAATGGTACATATACTTATCAAAACGAGTTGGGGATATTGACAACAATTGATCCACAGGAGACAACATCTACCCTAGTTGACAATGGAAATGGAACGTATACTTATACTGATGAACAGGGAAATCAAACAATAATAGAAGCTCCTCAGCTTTCTATTCAAGTAATAGCTACTGTTACTGGAAACAGAATTGCAGAGATCTATGACCAAGACGGTAACATGTCTATTCTTTATGAAAGTGTTACCCAGCTGATTGATAATGGAGATGGAACATTTATCTATATAAATGAGAATGGTATCCCAGTTGGATTCGATACAAACGAAACAATTACTTCTCTAAGAGATAATGGAAATGGAACGTATACCTACACTGCTGAGGATGGCTCAAGAACTACGATTTCAACAAGTGAGTCGCTTTCAACTTTAGTAAACAATGGTAATGGAACATATACTTATACAGATGAGAATGGTGATATAACAACCATTGATACCAGAGAAACCATTTCTACCCTGGTAGATCAAGGTAACGGTTCATTTATCTATACTGATGAAAATGGTGCTACAACCATATTCAATACGGCACAAGCCATAACACAGGTTACAAATACAATTGCAGGTAATAAGATTGCTGACTTCACCAATGAAAATGGTGATGTCGTTTCAATTAATGAAACAATCACAAGCCTTACTGACAATGGTGACGGTACTTTCACTTATGTCAACGAGGCAGGTGTACCTGTGACAATAAATGCAGGTGATATAGTAACTTCACTTGTTGATAATGGTGATGGTACTTTTACTTATACTTCTGAGGATGGTACCATTACAACATACGATGAAACTACAACTACTATCGCACTTAATGGAAATGGAACTTCAATTGACTATGTCGATGAAGATGGTATCACAACCAACCTAGACCTTTGTGCAGCAGTCGATAATTGTGAAACAGTGACTAGCCTAACATTTAACCCTAGTACAAATTCACTTGAGTACATCGACGAGAACGGTACTACTAACTCTGTAGCAATATCTCTTTTGGTTTCTGTTGTAACAGATCAAAACACAAATACAAACGTCCAAACGATTGCTACACACACTTCGGGTGATGGTACGGTAACAAACATCGAAGAAACTATCACTTCATTAGTTGACAACGGTGATGGTACTTTTACTTTCACTTCTGAAGATGGTACTGCTGTTACTTTTGATGCCAATGAAACCATTACCACAATGACAGACAATGGTGATGGTACTTTTACATATGTATCAGAGAATGGCACGAGTACAACTATCAATACAAACGATATCCTAACAACAATTAACAGCTTCAATAGTGGAATCACAATTGCGCAATACACCAATGAAAATGGAGATGTTGTAGACATAGAGGAATCCGTATCCGTCCTAACCAACAATGGTGATGGTACTTTTACTTATACAGATGAATCAGGAGCTACAACAACATTCAATGCTTCTGAATCCATAACTGAAATTATTGATAATGGTGATGGTACTTATACATTCATCAATGAAGAAGGAACTGCTTATACTTTTGGTATAACTGAGTCAGTTACTACCCTGATTAATAATGGAGATGGTACTTATACCTATACTTCTGAAGATGGAACTGTTACAACTATCAATGAAACGCTTACCAGTATTTCATTAAATCCTAATAACACTTCAATCGACTATATTGATGAGGTTGGAAATACAACCAATCTTAACATGTGTAACATTGTCGATAACTGTGAAACTGTAACAGAATTAACTTTCAATGGCGCTACAGGAGAACTGGAGTACATCGATGAAAATGGTACTACTAATACAATTCCTCTTTTCGTTAACCATTCGCTTGTAGTTGATGTTAATCCGAATGCCAATGTTCAGACAATTGCTGTTCATACTTCTGGAGATGGTGCTGTTGAAAACATTAATGAAACTGTTACCAGTCTAGTTGATAATGGTGATGGTACTTTCACTTATATTTCTGAGGATGGAACTACAACAACATATGACGAAACTACAACTACAATAGCTCTTAATGGAAATGGAACTTCAATCGACTATGTCGATGAGGATGGCATTACTACCAATCTTGATCTTTGTAATGTTGTTGATAACTGTGAGACTGTTACTTCAATGACTTTTAATCCATCAACTAATTCATTAGAATATGTTGATGAAAATGGAAATACAAATATTGTCTCTTTGCAATCATTGGTTTCTGTTGTAACTGATGACAATACAAATACTAACGTTCAAACTATTGCTACGCACACTTCAGGTGACGGTACTGTTACTGCTATCGAAGAAACTATTACAACTTTAGTAGATAACGGTGATGGTACTTTCACTTATGTTTCTGAGGATGGATCTACAACCACTTATGACGAGACTACAACATCTATTCTCTTAAACGGCAATGGTACATCTGTAGACTATATAGATGAAGATGGTATCACTACCAATCTTGATTTATGTAACATCGTAGATAATTGTGAAACCGTAACTAGCCTTACATTTAATCCTGCAACAAACGAGTTGGTTTATACAGATGAAAATGGTGTAAGCAATTCTGTTACAGTTAATACGCTTAGTATCTATTGTTACAGATGACAACACGAACACTAATGTTCAGCCGATCGCGACACACATTTCTGGTGATGGTACTACTACAGTAATCGAAGAAACAGTTACTACCCTAGTTGATAACGGTGATGGCACATTTACTTACACTGCTGAAGATGGCATCGTAACTACTTATGATGAAACAACAACTACTATCGCTCTTAACGGCGATGGTACATCTGTAGATTATGTAGATGAGGATGGTATCACTACCAATCTTAATCTTTGTAACATCGTTGATAACTGTGAGACTGTAACAAGCCTTACTTTCAATGCCGCTACTAACTCTCTTGAGTATATCGATGAAAATGGTGTGACTAACTCTATCACTATTACTTCGCTTGTTTCTGTAGTCAGTGATGATAACACAAACACGAATGTTCAACCGATCGCTACGCACACTTCAGGTGACGGCACAACTACTGTTATCGAAGAAACTGTTACTACCCTGGTTGACAATGGAGATGGTACTTTCACTTATACTGCGGAAGATGGTATCGTAACTACTTACGATGAAACAACAACTACCATTGCGCTTAATGGCGATGGTACATCTGTAGATTATGTAGATGAAGATGGTATTACTACCAATCTTAATCTTTGTAACATCGTTGATAACTGTGAGACTGTTACCAGCCTTACTTTCAATGCCGCTACTAACTCTCTTGAGTATCTAGATGAAAATGGAGCCACCAACTCTATCCCAATCTCAACTTTGGTTTCTGTTGTTACTGATGATAACACAAACACGAATGTTCAACCGATCGCGACACACATTTCAGGTGACGGCACAACTACTGTTATCGAAGAAACAGTTACTACCCTGGTTGACAATGGAGATGGTACTTTCACTTATACTGCGGAAGATGGTATCGTAACTACTTATGATGAAACAACGACTACTATCGCTCTTAATGGCGATGGTACTTCTGTAGATTACGTTGATGAGGATGGTATCACTACCAACCTTAATCTTTGTAACATCGTTGATAATTGTGAAACTGTAACAAGCCTTACTTTCAACGCAGCTACAAACTCTCTAGAGTATCTAGATGAAAATGGTGTGACTAACTCTATCACTATTTCAACTTTGGTTTCTGTTGTTACTGATGATAACACAAATACTAATGTTCAACCAATTGCTACGCATACTTCTGGTGATGGTACAACTACTGTTATCGAAGAAACTGTGACTACCCTGGTTGATAACGGTGACGGTACTTTTACTTACACTGCGGAAGATGGTATCGTTACTACTTATGATGAAACAACGACTACTATTGCTCTAAACGGTGATGGAACTTCTATTGACTATGTTGATGAAGATGGTATTACTACCAACTTGAACCTTTGCAACATCGTGGATAACTGTGAAACTGTAACAAGCCTCACTTTCAACGCAGCTACTAACTCTCTTGAGTATCTAGATGAAAATGGTGTGACTAACTCTATCACTATTTCAACTTTGGTTTCTGTTGTTACTGATGATAACACAAATACTAATGTTCAACCAATTGCTACGCATACTTCTGGTGATGGTACAACTACTGTTATCGAAGAAACTGTGACTACCCTAGTTGACAACGGTGACGGAACTTTCACTTACACTGCTGAGGATGGTATCGTTACTACTTATGATGAAACAACTACTACTATCGCGCTTAACGGCGATGGTACTTCTGTAGATTATGTTGATGAGGATGGTATTACTACCAATCTTAATCTTTGTAACATCGTTGATAACTGTGAAACTGTAACAAGCCTCACTTTCAACGCTGCTACTAACTCTCTTGAGTATCTAGATGAAAATGGTGTGACTAACTCTATTACTATTTCAACTTTGGTTTCTGTTGTTACTGATGATAACACAAATACTAATGTTCAACCAATTGCTACGCATACTTCTGGTGACGGTACAACTACTGTTATCGAAGAAACTGTTACTACTTTGGTTGATAACGGTGACGGTACTTTTACTTACACTGCTGAAGATGGTATCGTAACAACTTATGATGAAACAACGACTACTATCGCACTTAATGGCGATGGTACTTCTGTAGATTATGTTGATGAGGATGGTATTACTACCAACCTGAATCTTTGTAACATCGTTGATAACTGTGAGACTGTAACAAGCCTTACGTTTAATGCAGCTACAAACTCTCTAGAGTATATCGATGAAAATGGTGTGACTAACTCTATCACTATTTCAACTTTGGTATCAGTTGTTACTGATGATAACACAAACACAAACGTTCAACCAATTGCGACACACACTTCTGGTGATGGTACAACTACAGTAATCGAAGAAACAGTTACTACCCTGGTTGACAATGGAGATGGTACTTTCACTTACACTGCTGAAGATGGTATCGTAACAACTTATGATGAAACAACGACTACTATCGCTCTTAACGGTGATGGTACTTCTATAGATTATGTAGATGAAGATGGTATCACTACCAATCTTAATCTTTGCAATATCGTTGATAACTGTGAAACTGTTACCAGTCTTACTTTCAATGCGGCTACTAATTCACTTGAGTACATCGATGAAAATGGTGTGACCAACTCTATCACCATTACTTCGCTTGTTTCTGTAGTTAGTGATGATAATACAAATACTAACGTTCAACCAATTGCGACACACACTTCTGGTGATGGTACAACTACTGTTATAGAAGAAACGGTTACTACCCTGGTTGACAATGGAGATGGTACTTTCACTTACACTGCTGAAGATGGCATCGTTACTACTTATGATGAAACAACGACTACTATCGCTCTTAATGGTGATGGTACTTCTATTGACTATGTTGATGAGGATGGTATCACTACTAATCTTAATCTTTGTAACATCGTTGATAACTGTGAAACTGTTACGACACTTACTTTCAATGCGGCTACTAATTCACTTGAGTACATCGATGAAAATGGTGTGACCAACTCTATCACCATTACTTCGCTTGTTTCTGTAGTTAGTGATGATAATACAAATACTAACGTTCAACCAATTGCGACACACACTTCTGGTGATGGTACAACTACTGTTATAGAAGAAACGGTTACTACCCTGGTTGACAATGGTGACGGTACTTTCACTTATACTGCTGAAGATGGTATCGTTACTACTTATGATGAAACAACGACTACTATCGCACTTAACGGTGACGGTACTTCTATAGACTATGTTGATGAAGATGGTATCACTACCAATCTTAATCTTTGTAATATCGTTGATAACTGTGAGACTGTAACAACACTTACTTTCAATGCTGCTACCAACTCTTTAGAGTACATCGATGAAAATGGTGTGACTAACTCTATTACTATTTCAACTTTGGTCTCTGTTGTTACTGATGATAACACAAATACTAATGTTCAACCGATCGCTACCCACACTTCTGGTGACGGTACAACTACAGTAATTGAAGAAACAGTTACTACCCTGGTTGATAACGGTGACGGTACTTTCACTTACACTGCTGAGGATGGTATCGTAACTACTTATGATGAAACAACGACTACTATCGCGCTTAACGGTGACGGCACTTCTATAGACTATGTTGATGAGGATGGTATTACTACCAACTTGAATCTTTGTAACATCGTTGATAACTGTGAAACAGTAACAACACTTACTTTCAATGCTGCTACAAACTCACTAGAGTACATCGATGAAAATGGTGTTACTAACTCTATAACTATTACTTCGCTTGTTTCTATAGTGAGCGATGATAACACAAACACTAATGTTCAACCAATTGCGACACACACTTCTGGCGATGGCACAACTACTGTTATCGAAGAAACTGTTACTACCCTGGTTGACAATGGTGACGGAACTTTCACGTA
>CBDDKN010000004.1:0-259286 GCA_965230215.1 Saprospiraceae bacterium
TCATGCAGCCCTGACAACAGAAGTGCTTGTCATCCGTTGAGATGCTTTTGTCTGGACAAGTGTCTCCACAGTGATAGCAATTGAGCTGTTCCTGTGTGTCTGATGTATCTGTTTTTGTAATTAACACTATGCGAAAGTGCGCATATTCTGAACTTATGCATTTGATCGGAATCAATGGAAGCTATGATTTGCATCATTATGGCTGGAAAAGCAGATTGTTTATTTTGTGATAAAATATTTCAAAATGAAGAAGAACGTAGGTATTACAGATAGAATCATCCGTTTTGTATTTATGGATCTTGTCCTGGGCATGTGTCTGTGGGGTATGAACGTTCCTAACTGGCTGGCTAATTTTTCTTTCATTTTAAGCATATACATAGTCTTCACCATACTGTTTGGCTACAGTCCTTTATATCATGCGTTTAACTTTTCTACACGAGAAGAAAAACTGAGCGAAGAGTAAATACAATTAAGTTTTATTTAGCCCAACTTATTCAAAGTAATATCTAATCAGTTCATCTGCGTACTGGGGACGCCTGTAACAGTTGTGTATTTGAAACTTTTCTTTTTGTCTGGATGTACAATTCCAAAAGCACTTTGACACATCAGTGTGGCTTCATGAAAACCGCAAAGAATCAATTTCAGTTTACCTGGATAGGTATTGACATCACCTACAGCGAATATGCCAGGTATGTTGGTAGCATAATCAAATGTATCTACCACGATGGCATTTTTATCGATTTCCAATCCCCAATTGGCTATCGGTCCAAGTTTGGGTACCAAACCAAATAGCGGGACAAAGTGATCGACAGCGTATGGATACTCTTCATTGCTATTGGTTTTAATATTGACTTCTTTTAATCTGCCGTTACCATTTAGACCTACCACTTGCGCTTCAGTGATCATCTTAACACGACCTTCCTTGCTGAGTTTGTGAATCTTTTCAACGGAGTCAAGTGCGCCGCGGAAGGTACTTCTTCTGTGTACGAGTGTAAGTTCACTGGCGATATCTGCAAGGAGAATACTCCAGTCCAATGCGGAGTCACCACCACCTGCTATGAGTACTTTCTTATCCCGATATAATTCCGGGTCTCTGATTATGTATTCAACGCCTTTGTCTTCAAAATCGGTGATATTTCCAATAGGAGGTTTTCTGGGTTCAAAACTTCCGAGTCCACCTGCTATACATACTACAGGTGCCTTATGGTCTGTTCCTCGATTGGTTGTGACGATAAACTGACCGTCATCTGTCTTCTTAATATCTACAGCTTGTTCCCCCAAAGTAAATTGTGGGTTGAATGGTTTAATCTGCTCCATAAGATTGTCAACCAGATCACCGGCCAGTATTGAAGGAAAGCCAGGAATATCGTAGATAGGCTTCTTGGGATATATCTCAGCCAACTGGCCTCCAGGTCTGTCCAGTGTATCTATAAGGTGACACTTCATATTCAGTAAACCAGCTTCAAAAACAGTAAAAAGACCAACAGGTCCGGCGCCGATAATTATAATATCTGTATTGATCATAAGACGAATTATATCTTTTGAAGTGTAAAAAAATTAAGAATTGCGATAATCAGGAAGAACAGTGGTCAATACCAAGAATGATACTGATCAGTATCTGATGCAACTTTCAAGGAATTTGTGGAGCATAATCATTTCGTCACGGCCCAGTTTCTGGCCTTGATAGGATACTCTGTACAGAGAGAGAAAGATCAAGAGGAGTAATGGAACAAGCCAAAGTATGTGAGCTGGTTTACCAAGTGAAATGTATGATAATCCGAAGATGACAACGAATAGCATGGCAAAAGCAATTGAGGAGTAGAAGAAGACGAACATTGTCCATACAGTTGGTCTGGGCCCATATAAACCTCTAATAAGGCATCCATCTTTATCTTCATCGATGGAAAGACTTAGTTGTGGAGACCAATAGTGTTGTTTTTCAGTTGGGATATATATTGTGACATGATCATGTACTATTCTGGCTCGACAAGGAGCATCTTCTCTATCCGCACCCTCACGGATTTTGTGAACCAGTTCATCTAATGTGAATGGTGAGTCCAGTTGAAACCTGGGTCTAACTTCTATATCCCAAAAATTCTCCTTTGCTTCCACGTCTAGATATAATGAAAGTAAATTAAAAATAATTTGTTAATGAGGGTATGATCAAGATCAGAGAATGGGGGAATGTAACTTGTGTCACGTATGGACTATGTAATTCGATTTAATATTGAAGTGTCAACATTGGAAAAAGAGTAAAATTTTTAATCAGACTATTTTTTCCACAACAAAAATTCTAACACTATGAAAGTTGAACAAATATACACAGGGTGCTTAGCGCACGCAGCATATTACATTGAAAGCAAGGGAGAAGCTGCCATCTTTGATCCATTAAGAGAAGTAGGTCCTTATATCGAAAGGGCCATGAAAGACAATGCCAAAGTAAAGTATGTTTTTGAAACACACTTTCATGCAGATTTTGTAAGTGGACATTTGGATTTAAAAAATAAAACAGGTGCTGACATCGTGTTTGGTCCAACAGCCAAGCCAGGATATGAAGCGGTTGTAGCTGAAGACAATCAAGAATTTAAAGTTGGTGACTATACTGTAAAAGTCATTCATACGCCAGGGCACACCATGGAAAGTACATGTTACCTTTTGATCGATGAGAAAGGTGAGGAGCACGGTATTGTAACAGGTGATACATTATTTATTGGTGATGTCGGCAGGCCAGATTTGGCCCAGCATGTGATTTCTGAGTTAACGGAAGAGAAGCTAGCAGGGCACTTATTTGATTCACTGCGCAATAAAATTATGCCATTGGCTGATAATTTAATTGTGTATCCTAACCACGGTGCTGGTTCTGCTTGTGGCAAGATGATGAGTAAAGAAACCACAGATACACTTGGCAATCAGAAGAAAGTGAATTATGCTTTGCGAGCAGATATGACGAAAGAGGAGTTTATTGAAGAGTTGCTAACAGGTCTTACCACACCTCCGGGATATTTTCCACAGAATGTATTGATGAATATTAAGGGATATGAGAGCCTAGACAATATCATGGAACGTGGTAACAAGCCCTTGGATCCTGTGGCTTTTGAAGTTGTTGCTGAAGAAACAGGTGCATTGGTTCTGGATACCAGAGATCCTGAGGATTTTGCTAGAGGCTTCATTCCAAACAGTATCAATATTGGTCTTGAAGGCAATTTTGCACAGTGGGTTGGAGAGATGATACCTTCAGTCAAGCAAGAAATACTATTGGTTACATATCCAGGTAAGGAAGAAGAGGCCATAACCAGATTGTCAAGAGTAGGTTATGATAATACCATGGGCTGTCTTGAAGGTGGATTTGAAGCCTGGCAGAAATCGGGTAAAGATGTAGAAACAGTCAATAGATTAACTCCAGCTGAATTTGAAGCGAAGGCTGCAGATGGTGTCATGGTAATCGATGTAAGAAAGAAAAGTGAATTTGATTCCGAGCATGTTATTGGTGCAGTCAATGTGCCTTTGAATGAGATCAACCAGCACCTAAGTACATTCCCTAAGGACAAAGCGTTTGTCCTTCATTGTAAAGGTGGTTATCGCAGTATGATTGCAGCTGCCATTCTAAAACAGAGAGGCTGGGAAAATTTCTCAGATGTGATCGGTGGTTTTGAAAGCATAGCTGAGGATACAAAAGTTGAAAGATCTGAATACAGGTGTCCTACTACACTCTTATAATGTTTTGTTTAGAGTGATAATACGAGCACCCTTCGATAAAGTATCGAGGGGTGCTTTTAGTTTATAGCGCCAGTATTCTTATCTTTCTCAGGAAAATTACAATGCATATGGTAAGGCTACTGGCATTTTCTTTAATAGTTCTTGTGTTCTCTTGCTCACCCAAGGACACCGTAGAACCGGATAATGAAGCCAATAAGCAAGACGGAGAAGAACAAGTTTTCAGCGAGAGTACAATACACCATTCAGTATTTCTCAAAGTTAAAGCAGGCGCAAACTTGGACAGTTTTGTGTCGATTGTCAGTCAAATGGAAGAGATTCCGGGCGTGCAAAATTTTGAGGTAGGCCGATTTAAAGAGCTGGGAGATGAAAGGGCTTTAAATGTTTATAGCTGGTATATGTACATGTCTTTTGTTGACAGTCTTAATTATGAAGCATATCAGAATCACCCATTACACCTTGAGTTAAAGAATAAGACCAGGCATATGATGTCAGGTCCACCAGCTAGTTATGATTATATTCGGGTATACTAATTCTGAGAATGTATGTTCCGAAATTTTTCATTAAAAGCTATGGGGCCAGGATTGCTATTTGCAAGTTCTGCAATCGGTACATCACATTTGGTATTGTCTACGAGGGCAGGGGCACATCATGGGATGATTTACTTCTGGATTATCATGGTAGCCTTATTGTTAAAATATCCTTTCTACGAGTTTGGTCCAAGGTATGCCAGTTCAACTGGTTTTAGTTTACTGAAATCTTACAGAGATCAGGGCAAGTGGGCGGTATATTTGTTTCTTGTAGTCATATTCATCAACATGTTTACCGTTGTTGCAGCAGTAGGAGCTGTATGCGCTGGTTTGATGGCTACTGTTTTTGGCATAAAGTTTATCAGTGTTCCTCTATTGTCTGGTTTGGTAATCGGCATTACAGCAGTGCTTTTGCTCAGCAGGGGATATTCTGGATTAGAAACATTCATAAAGATATTATCGGTTGTTCTTGTGCTTACGGTTTTCATAGCCTTCTGTTCGGTAATCATTAAAGGCCCTGTGCCGGTATCGTCCGATTTCAAACCGGATGCTTTACTGGAGGGTGGGGGATTGGCCTTGCTTATCAGTTTGTTAGGTTGGATGCCTGCCGGCATAGAGGCTTCGACTATGAACAGTATCTGGACAGTCGAAAAGATGAATGTGTCCAACTACAAGCCGAAACTGGGGGAGAGTCTTTTTGATTTCAGACTCGGATATCTGATGACAGCATTATTGGCCATTATGTTTATGACAATAGGCGCATATACGGTTTACGGTAGTGGGATAAAACTGGAGGGGAATGCAACGGCTTTTACTGGAAAGTTGTTAAATCTGTTTGCTTCAAGTTTGGGTGAATGGAGTTATTATATCATAGGTATAGCCGCATTCGGAACCATATATGGTACATTGATTGCGGTTTTGGATGCTTTCCCGAGGTGTTTTGTAAGAGGCTTAAGAGTTTTAAAATATGAGCATGTTGAGAAAAATGAAGAGCAAAAAGGCTTTTTAAAAACGTCGTACCGTTATACGGTAGTTGCTGTTTCAATTGGTGGGTTTGCATTGTTTTATTTTTCGTCTGCCAGCATGATTCAGATGTTGGAATATGTGACCATACTCTCCTTTCTCTTGAGTCCGGTTATTGCTGTACTTAATTTAAAAGCCATACAATCAGAGTCGTTAGAAAGCTCACAAAAGCCTGGATTGGTACTGAGAGTTCTGGCTTATACCGGATTGGTGGCTCTTGTTGTGTTTGCAGCTTACTATATTATTAATTTATTCTGGATGTGATGATGTCAGAATATGGGTAACCATTGTTACAAAGCTGTGGTCACAAAATTCAGACCTTTGCCATGAATTTACTTTTCTAGAATCTACATATAAATTGGATATGGATAGGAACTTGATGGCTATTGACAGGACGGTATTGGCAAATCAGAGGACATTATTGGCTTATGTACGAACGAGCTTTTATTTCATCGGTTTGGGTTTGACCATTATTGGGATAGAATCATTTGAAGACTTAAAATTTCTGGCGGTTCCTTCATTTGTTATCAGCTTTGTGGTTTTGATCTTTGGTTTGTATTCATATTTTCAGCAGAAAAAAAGAATCCAGAGTATAACGAACAGATCAGAATGAATTTGCTAAATCAGAAAATAAAATGGCGTACAAAAAACTTATAACTTTCCTTATATCCCTGACACTTATTTCAAGCTGTGGTTTGAACACAGTAAGTACAGATGATGAAATGGTGGCCTACGCAGGTGCCTTAAAGAATATCATGCACAAGGGTGACTTGAGCTCCAATGTCGTATTGAGTGAGCTCAGAGAATTGGAAGACCTATATGCACTAGGAGCAATGACCAACTTGAAAGGTGAGATACAAATATTTGATGGTGTGGCCTATAATTCGATTGTGGTAGGAGACAGCCTTGTCATTGAATCCAATTTTGAGAAGGAAGCCACTTTGTTGGTTTACGCTCATGTAAAATCCTGGAAGTCTGTAAGAATCCCAGATGATATAGGCTCACGTAAGCAATTAGAGGACTTTATTTATCAAAAGGCAAAGGAAGATCATATTAAAGTAAAATCTCCGTTTCCATTTCTACTTGAAGGTGAATTCAAATCCCTCAACTGGCATGTCATCAATTGGCCTGATGGAGATACAGAGCATTCTCATGAGAAACATGTCAAATCCGGACTGTATGGTCAGTTGAATGATGTAAGTGCTTTGATGCTGGGTTTTTATTCCAAAAAGCACAAGGGTATCTTTACCCATCATACTGCTGATACACATATGCATTTTAAGTTGGGTGACAATACAATTGCCGGACATGTTGATGATCTAGAGCTTAATGGTGGTGCGATGCTCAAGCTTCCTGTAAAAGAGCCACAATAAAAATTCTTGTATGAAATACTTCTTTTTATCAGCATCATTAATCTTTATATTTTCAAATTGCTTTGATGGTTCTGCCACAAAAAAGACAGAAGCCGTCAGCGTTCAAACAGATTATCTAGAGGAGGGGCGCAAAATAGCTATGATGACCTTTGCCACCTTGAGCGAAAACCTACAGACAGCCATGGAGAGAGGGGGTGTTCCGGAAGCGGTTGCATATTGTAATCTGGCAGCATCACCCTTGGTTGATAGCCTTGAACAGGTGTATCAGGTAGAAATAAAAAGAACGTCAATGAGAGTTCGCAATCCGCAAAACAGACCTACAATTGAGGAAAGTAAGCAACTGCGATCCTTTCAGGAGCAGGCCGATGCGGGTAAAGAACTGAAGGCTCTAATGAGACAATCTGGCAAGGATGTGATCTTTCATGCACCAATATTTGTAATGCCTCTTTGTCAGAAATGTCACGGCAAGATAGGTGAAGAATTAAAGAAGGAAGATTACGAAGTGATTCATCGATTGTACCCAGAGGATGAAGCCGTAGACTATTATACTGGTGACTTAAGAGGGATGTGGAGTATTAGCTTTAAGGGAAAATAAAGTGGAGCCTCCTGACGCTCAGTCAGGAGTTAGAGGATATTCGCTGGTGCTCAATCAGCACAGGTTCCTGATGTTCGCTGACGCTCACCCGGGACAGGCCCCTCCTTCGCAAAAGCTCATTGAGGGCACAGTTCTCCTCCCCATTAACTAAATAATAGATGAGTCGGAATAATAACGAAGTGTGCTGGAGAGATAAAAGAGTGGAGCCTAGGGGAGTTCCCGATATTCGCTGGTGCTCACTCGGGATAAACCTCTCCTCCCCATTGACAAATAAATAAATGAGTTAGAGTAATAACAAATTGTGTTGAAAAGATAAAAGAGTGGAGCCTAGGGGAGTTCCCGAAATTCGCTTACGCTCACTCGGGATAAACTTCTCCTCCCCAGCAATTGAATAATACCAGAGCAGGAGTAAATAAGAATATACCTTAAAAATTAAGAAGAGTGGAGCCTAGGGGAGTTCCCGATATTCGCTGGCGCTTACTCGGGATAAACTTCTCCTCCCCATTAACTAAATAATAGATGTGTCGGAATAATAACGAAGTGTGTTGGAAAGATAAAAGAGTGGAGCCTAGGGGAGTTCCCGAAATTCGCTTACGCTCACTCGGGATAAACTTCTCCTCCCCAGCAATTGAATAATACCAGAGCAGGAGTAAATAAGAATATACCTTAAAAATTAAGAAGAGTGGAGCCTAGGGGAGTTCCCGATATTCGCTGGTGCTCACTCGGGATAAACTTCTCCTCCCCATTAACTAAATAATAGATGTGTCGGAATAATAACGAAGTGTGTTGGAAAGATAAAAGAGTGGAGCCTAGGGGAGTCGAACCCCTGACCTTTTGACTGCCAGTCAAACGCTCTAGCCAACTGAGCTAAGGCCCCATTTTACCTCTGTGGCCTTGCGAAGTGCTTGTCCCGTAAAGAAACGATTAGGTTTCTTTTACGGGAAGCTAAGGCCCCATTTTACCTCTGTGGCCTTGCGAAGTGCTTGTCCCGTAAAGAAACGATTAGGTTTCTTTTACGGGAAGCTAAGGCCCCATTGAGCTGTTGCATATAAGAATGCGATTGCGAATTTATAATAATTTGAGAAAATAGGGTACTAGATACTAAAAACTCCTATCAGATTATCAAGGTCTGGTACCTCTGCGCCTTCAGCAGATTCTATCGTAATGGCATAAGCATTTGTCTCAGATATATATGAGACAGGAATTATAATATCTTCCGTTCCAGCAAACAATTCCATAGGTAATGGATCCTGATCAGATTTTAGTGACCATAGCTGGAACCTTTGATCATCTGATATTTCAGGTAATTGCTTGATTTGAATGTAATTCGTTTGGGCGACATCATCAAGGTGGAAATAGAGTTGGGTCTGCGGATATTTTTCAGTAGCGTTGATTGGAATAATTCTGCTGTTGGCACTCAGTATCTCTTCGAGTCTTGTAATCCTGTTTTGCAGCTCGACTTTGGTAGAATCACATTCTGCAATCGCTTTTTCTGATGATTCCTGAAGGCTGTTGTATCGTGTGCCAAAGTATATGGAAGCTATCGCAGCTGCGAGCAAAAGTATAATTGAAATAACTTTCAAACCAGACGTATTTCCGGTATTGGACTCGGTTTTAACTGCATCTGGCCCCAGTTTATTTAGAAGGTCTCTTTTGACGGCAGGAGATGGTTTTATGGCATTCAGTCTGGCATAAGATTCCAGACTGGCTTCAATTTTCGAAAGCTCATCTTTCAACTCTGGAAATTCAATAAGTGCCTTTTCCACAAGAGTTATGTCTTCTTGTTTCAATGCACCTATAGCATATAATTCCAGCAAGCCGGATTCTAATATGTCTTTTTTATCTAAAGCCATAACATTGCCAGTAGACTTAATAAAAGTAAGCCCAGGAAATATTTTTTTTCATCTTTAAATTCCGTTCTCAGTATGTTAATTGCCATCCTGACACGGGTTTTTATCGTACCCAGAGGGATGTCTAATTCTTTGGACAGATCGCTCTGAGAATACCCTTCAAGGTATAGTTTATCCAAAACCAATTTGTATTTGGGATCCAGAATTGAAGTCATCTTCTGAACATCCATTTTAAGACTGCTTTCCTGTGACTCCGCTATATCTAATACGGTAGAATCCAGTGAATCAGTTTTCTGAATGTTAGAAAAACTTTTAAGTCTGCTTTTATCAATAGCCGTGTTTCTGGCAATTTTTGCAATCCAGGTGAAAAGATTGCTTTTGTCTGGATCGTAAAGTGATATCTTATTCCAAACTTTTAACATTGTTTGTTGAAGTATTTCTTCTGCCAGTTCCTTGTTCTTAACGATCCTTATAATAATACCTAAGAGGGGAGAAGCATATTCATCATATAGCCCAGCCAGACCAGTCTGATCCTGATTCCTTATTAGCTCTATATAATGATTGTCCCTAGTGTTCAATAGTCTTAGCTATATGTCAAAGATAAAAAATCTGAAAACTATAAATCCAAATCTCAAATCATCCTCGTAGTAAGGTTTGAAGGTCGATTACAGGAATGAATTGACCAATTGAAAAACTTAAAAAATATTACTAATGAAAATTCTAAAGATTTCACTGGGGATCGGTTTCGTTGCTGCATTATCCCTATTTCTAACTTCGGCGGATCATATCGATGCTCCGGCAGTAACAAATATGCCGACCGACATCACGGATTATTATGCCTTCAGCAGTCCAGCTGATGATTCGAAAATGGTATTTGTCGCTAACCTGAGTGGTTTGTTGAGTCCTTCCATGACAGGTACAGTCAACTTTGATGAGAATGTGCTGGTTGAATTCAATATTGATAATACCGGTGACAATGTGGAGGATTTGGTTATTCAAGCTATTCCTAGAGACGGTAAGATGTACATCTTCGGACCTTATGCGCCATCTGCTCCCGGAAAGGCCAGCAATATCAATGCTGATGAAGAAAACCTTTCTGTAGATATCACAAGTTACGGACAAAGTGCGGTCTCTGCTTCCAGAGCTGGCATTACGGCATTCGCGGGGCCGAGAGATGATCCTTTCTTTTTTGATCTGGGAGCTTATATGGATGTGCTGGCTGGAAATGCAAGTGGTTTTTCTGACCCGGGCAATGATACATTTGCAGGTACTAACGTCATGTCAATAGTTGTTGAAGTACCTAAAAGTTTGCTTGGTAATTCAGCCAGCTTGTCTACTTGGGTAGAAAGTAAAATTAAATCATAATAAAAATTTGAATAGAAATGAAAAAGTTTAAAAATATAACAGCCTTGATGGCTACAATGATATTGGTGTTTGGATTTATTGCTTGTTCGGATGATGAAGAGCAAATGCAGACACCCGATTTTTCCGGACAGTTTGAACTGAGGGATCAGATGGCAAGACCTGCAATCAATACAGTATTTGTTTCTTCCAATGAAAAGGATGTTTTCAATACGACAGTCCCTTCTGAAATGGGTCCTGCATTTACACAAAAATTCGTGGACAGGCTTCTGGCCTTAAACCCGGGATATACAACCAATGCTTTGGGTCTTGATGCAAAAACTTTCTGTGGAGTACTGGCAACGGATATTCTATCGGTATCGACCTCCGGCGTGACCACATTTTTTGATGGTACAAATGTGCTGACAGGCAGAGCGCTTGCTGATGATGTGATTGATGTAGAACTATTGCTTTTGTTTGGAGGGCCCGATGGAACTATGAATCCCGGTTTGACTTCTGACAATGTGGATTCAAATGATAAAGCCTTTACAAGTAGTTTCCCGTATCTGGCCAGTCCATGGTAGAATAGTTGAAACCAGGCTTCCATAGATTTTTTAATAATTAATAAAACACAATTATGCACTATTATATATTTATTATAACAACGCTTTTGCTTTGTAGTATTCAAAGCAAAGCAGGGGAAGATGTGAAGAATCTTTATGCTCCTTCTTATAAATATGATTTGATAAAATCAGAATTGAATTTCTGGCAGAAGCGATCAGCAAAGCTACATCCGGTTTATGATCTGAAGGAGGCTAAGACTTATCTCGATTTATTCATGATTGACGGAAATATGGAGCATCTGATTGCAGCAGAAAATTTGTTGGATGCTGTCATCAATGCTTATGATCAAACATCTGCAAAAGTTTTTCGAATGCGGGCAGGAATTCGGATGAAGCAACACAGATTTTGTGATGCTTTGGAAGACCTGCTCGTTGCCGAAATCATGTCTGATGACTTGATTCTTACAGAGGCGATGTTGTTTGATGTGTATTTTGAATTATCCGATGATGAGCAGGCCTTATTTTATCTTGATAAGTTAGCGAAGAGAGGTGGTTTTGAGTTTCTAATTAGAAAAGCGCGTTTTGAAGATTCAATTGGAAATCTTGATGGTGCCATAGAATCTCTCGAATCATGTTTTGCGCTTATAGCGCCTAATGACCTGACTAAAAGAGCCTGGCTGTATTCAAATTTGGGTGATTTTTATGGGCACAAGGAGAATATTGCAAGGTCAGCGGACTATTATCGTAAAGCTTTGCATATCAACAGTGAAGACTGGCACAGCATGAAGGGGCTGGCTTGGATAGCTTATTCGGGTGAAGGCGATTATGAAAAAGCCTTATCTATTTTGAATCGTGTAACTGATGATTTTGATATACCAGCGATTAATCTATTGGAGGCAGAAATTCTCGATATGAAAGGACTAAAAGATGAGGCATCAGAATTGAGAAACGGCTTTATGGCTTCTTTAGAGTCAGAGCATTATTACAGCAGTTACGCTTCTTATGTCTTTAAGAATGTTGATAGCGAGACAGATTTGAAATTGTTAGAATCAATTTCTCAATATGAACTTAGTCAAAATCCTTCTCCATCTGCATTTTTAAGAAGAGCTCAATTGTTGAATGCATTGGGGAAAATTGATAAAGCCAGGTTATTGATTGATGATCAGGTTTTAGGTAAAACAGGGGAACCACTTGCCCTATATCAAAGTCTTAAGATTATAGATGATTCACATCCTGATTATAGTGAAATCAATTCAGAAGTTCGTGATGCGGCCTATGAATTGGGGCCACAACTCATGCTTTCTCTGAATTAATTTTATCATGATGGAACTTAAATGTTAGATAGTGCGTTATTATGAATGTTGGACAGGTTATCTATGTCCAGCATTCTTTTATTTAAATCTTATGAGCCTGGTATTTATCTGAGCAATCAGATGCCCTTAAGACGGATACTCCTTCCCAATGGAGTTAAATTTTACAGGTTCAAATCAAAGGAATTTTTATCCTTCTGTGCAGCAGGAAAAGTAGGGAAAATTAAAAATGGATTATGCGTTCACGCAAGAAGAAATATCATTTGTCCACAAAACAAATAAGTCGACTATCAAGGTCGGTCAAGCGCTTATTGCCCCTATCCAGAAGATCTTCATTCAGGGATCGCCGGGAAGCTGCAAGTCTCAAAATCAATTATGCCAACCAAATTTCTGAACCTCATAAAAACACAATAGACATATGAATAATATTGCGATTAAAATTATTTCTTGCGGACCTAAGTGGACGCATATCAGATACGTAGCTTCAAACGCAAAATCCAGAATTGCAACTGAGAAACTTGTCAGTGACTTCAAAACAAAAATGGTTGATGTTGTCAATGACGCCGCACTAGAGCCTTACATGTAGGCTCACCCCTTTCAAGTTTGGAAAATGATCTTGATCATTATTTAAGATGATTCGGGTCATGTATTAGATAAACTATTAATGTCAACTTTACAAGAATATAGTTTATGAGACATGACTAGGATCGAGCTAATCGGTATTAAATCTACGGTATACGAGGATATTAAGAGTTCAATAGTGAGTTACATTGAAATCAACAAGATCAATGCGACAGTTGTTGAAAACAATGATCTAGATCACATTATAGCTCGCAATTACAATTCTATTCCTTTGGTGTTACTAGAGGATGAAGCTTTGTATTTTAATAATGCTGATCATGTTACAGCAATGCAGCTTGTATTGAAACGTCTTTCTAAGTATAAAGAGAAAGAAAAGGAACACGATTGCCGGAATTGCGGTAAATGCAGATGTCCCAAAGATTAGATAAAAAAGAAGCGGCTCCATATCGGAGCCGCTATTCTTTATTTGATGATCAGTAGCTTTTCGATTTTTATTTCCTTCTCTGTTTGCAGTCTTATATAGTATAGTCCTGCATCAAATTCAGAAGTATTCAATTCAACTTTATTCAAGCCCTGATTCAGCTTGTGAGGAATTGTTTTCATAAGTTGGCCACCAGCCGAAAGCAATTGTATCTGTGCATCTGATTCTTTTGAACTGATGACTTCAAGATTGCTTAGGTAGGCGCTTGGATTAGGATAGAGTTTGATGTCGGATGTCAGGATTCTCTGCTCCTCAACCGGTTCTTCAGTTGTCTCCAGAGTAGAGATATACTCTTCATCGATGACTTTGGTGTTGTTGTTAAAACAACCTGTCAGTTCGACATCATCTATATAGACGTAATCTCCATTGCCACTGGCATCACATCTGAATCTAAATCTTGTGTTGGATGTGAATGTGCCTGTAATGACGACTGTTTCAAAGTACCTTTCAAGATTATTGAAGTCCACACCTCTTGCCCATACGGCGAGCGTTTGCCATGGACCATTATTCAAGGAGGCCTGTAACCAGAAGTCTTCACCGTTTTCCATGCTTCTAGCGATGTAGGTAAAATCTACTGTAACCTCTTCAAATCCGTCTAAGTTTAGAGGGTCTGTTGTCATTACAGATGTGTTGGTATTATCTCTTAATCTTACAGGTCTTGGATTGCTGAATGAATATGCAGAATCATTCGTGCTTCGTCTACAATCTGATCCACCATCATTCCATATACCCCAACCTGAGTCAAAGTCGCTGTAGTCAATGAATACATCAGAGCAACCACCATTGTTACAAGGCGGACAATCAGGACCTCCGCAATCAACACCAGTTTCCTGACCATTTTGGATACCATCAGAGCATGTAGGAGGTGGTGGTCCTGAGCCAAGACAGAAATTGGTTGTTTCGGAGCTTCCAAATGCACCTCCTGATGCAAGAACATTGTTGTTGTCATCTGTAAGGTTGTATGAACCATTACCATATCCGCAGCAGATGCCATCTCCATAACTATCAAATATGGTGAAGTCATAACAACCGTCTGCAAGGCAGTATGTTTCTGTTACCGTTGACCCATTTGGCAGTGAACCATAAGGGCCCCCAGAAGCCACAGTATTGTTTGAGGCATCGGTAATGGTCCAGGTGGTTTCTTCAGGATAATTATCCAAATTGATCGTTAAAGTTACATCGGTGTCTGGACAAGTAGGGCATGGTGGGCAATCAGGGCCTCCGCAATCAACACCAGTTTCCTGGCCATTCTGAATACCATCTGTACAGGTCGGAGGTGTACCGCCTCCACATGCTGGCGAATTAAGCAGGCTTGCTCTGAATCCGCCAGTATCAAAGAGTGCACGCATTCTTGTTTTTTGACCTTCAGTATAAAGGTTCATACAAGAGTCATCCGTGTAATCCATGTAGTTGGCAACCATATCAGTGCTTCCACATGATACGTGACTTAGAGGGCACCCATAGTTAGGATTATCTGAAGATGGCGTATCCGCAACAAAGTCATCAGTGCTGCAGGGTCCATCGCCCCAAATGTGTCTGAGGTTAAGCCAGTGACCTACTTCATGAGTGGTTGTACGTCCTAAATCGAATGGAGGAGTGGCGGTGCCCTGATTTCCAAAGTATTGGTAATCTGTTACTACACCGTCAGTAGCTGCGGGTCCCCCCGGGAACTGAGCATAACCCAGAAGTCCACCGCCAAGATCACATACCCACATGTTAAGGTAGTCCTGATATGGCCAGGCATCCTTACCTCCAGTAGAGTTGAATTTGACATTGTCATTTGTTGAGAATGAACTAACGGAAGTGCTTGTTCTGGTGATTCCATTTGTAGCATTACCTTGGGGATCAACACTGGCCAGACAAAACTCGATTTCTGAATCTGCAGCTTGAGACCAGTCATTGTTAGCATCACTATTCAGTCTTCTGAAGTCTTCATTTAGAATAGCAATCTGAGAATTAATCTGGTTGACGCTGATATTTTCAGCACTTGTGTTGTAAACAACATGTACGACAACAGGAATGGTTATAACGCCATTTACAACTTTTTCAGGGTTGTTGATAAACTGTTGTGTGGCTTTTTCAATCTGATCCATTCGCTCTTTAAGCTTCGGATAATCTTGAAGTTGCTGATGTAGATGATCTGTAGACCCGCAATTACGCTGGGCATCTAAAGTGTAACTGCCTATTGTTAAAAGGCATAGTAGTAGAAGTCTATACATTTTCATAAAAAATGTTTTAGTAGATGAATAATGAACTAGTAAGGGTATGTCGGAATTGAGTTCTAAATATTAAGGGGAGTAATTCAAATGTATGAATTCAGATTTGGCTTGTATTGGTGGAAAACCCCGAATTTTATATTCTCTCTTTTCAAGGTTTATAATTAAGGTAATGAGAAGGGCTGTAATAGATGCATATAAAATATGGGACTGTCGAATAGTTTACAGATTTATGAAGCTGCTTTTCTCATAGTTCCATTAAGGAGAAGTGTTTTCTGTTATAGATAGTCAGCTAATTAATAATATATTTTTTGTAATTTGAAATGAACAACACAGACAAAATGAAAAGGACCTTAATCATTGGACTTCTAGCCTTTTTGATTCATTGTACAAATGGATTAAATGCAGCACATATTATTGGTGGATTCATGAGCTATGAATGCACAGAATCAGATGCTTCATTTAGCAGGTTTGCTATTAGTATGGATATGTTCCGTGATAAGTATTCTGATGGAGCGAACTTTGATTCTCCTGCAATGATTGGTATTTATAGAACTCTAGATGGCGTAGAATACGAATATCATAACTCATTTAATGTTAATGTTGGCGTTATTGAAGACTTTGTTTATCAAGATCCATTTGCTACAGATCCTATCGATTTTGTTGTACAGTGGGGAGAATATGATTTTGATATTGTTATTCCAAATGATGGTTATACTTATTTAATTGCATATCAGAGATGTTGCCGTCAGGTTAGTTATGTAAATATTCTGAACTCAGAGGAAGCTGGATATGCCATGCAATTGGAACTAACACCAAAAGCACATATCGCAGGGAGTCGATCTGTTAATATGAGAGAGGTTGTTCAACCATATGCATTGCCGAATGCATCTTATGCCATAGAATTTCCATTTGAGGAATCTAGCACGTTTGAAACAAGGTATGAATTGATCAATCCATTTACCAGTGGTGGGGTAGTGGATGCGAATACAGGAGGTAGTTTAATGTGTTGTGAATGTGTAAGACCTAGTGCTCAGGCTTGCTTACCGCCATTTCCTCAACAGGAGTTTGTTTCTGGGTATAGTAAAGACATGCCATTTGGACAAGGTAATGAAATAGAGTTTGACGATGAGAATGCAGCTTTTACAGGACGCTTCAAGGAATCGGGTCATTACCTCTATTCTATTAGAGTTACCCAAATGTTGGATGGCGAAGTGGTCTCGAGACATTTTTTGGACTTTGCCATCTTTGTTACCTATCAACCTGCACTGTCTTTGATTAGAGGAAATGTTTTTCTCGATCAAAATGAGAACGGTATTAAAGATGACATGGAGGAAACTGTTGAGTTTAAATACCTGGAAGCATCACCAATGCCATACAGCGTAACGTATTGGCCAGATGAGTTTCTCATGGCTGTGGAGCCTGGTGAATATACTGTTGGCATCACCAATGAAGTACAAGCCTGGGAGATCACCAATAATGATGCAGTAGTAGTTGATGATGTAGGTCAAGCTGTGCAACATGATGTAGGTATCAATGCGGCTTATGATTTTCAGGAGGCAGAAATCTCCTTGGCTTCTGAAGTGGTACTATGTAATACAAATATTACGATGAGTATCAATATTGATAACAAGGGTACGATTCCATTTAAAGGGAGTCTTATCATATATCCGGACTCTTTGCTGGAATTCAGGTTTGCAGATATACCTACTCTAGAAGCCAATCAAGATTCAATTGTGTTGGCTATTGATGAAGAAATTGACATTTTGGACTCAAGAGTAGTAGAAATTTCTTTCAGAGTTGCCAGTGAAGATTTTGTAGGTGAGATTATAGATGTAGAGGCACGGATTGTAAATGAAGACGGTTCTCCAAGTAGTACAGATATATTAAAGGAGGAACTGAGATGCGCTGTGGACCCCAATGATAAGTTGTCTTATTCCGACGATCATCATTTTTACTTATTGTATGACAAACCACTTCACTATACCATTAGGTTTGAAAATACAGGTAACTACCCAGCACAAGATGTATTTATAATTGATGATATTTCTGAAGATCTGGATATAAATACTTTACGAATCAAGTCAAGTTCACACCCGATGAACTATAAGATTCAAGGCAACAATGTCAGATTTAACTTTGATGATATTATGTTGCCTCCAAGTGAAACTGCTGGTGCGGAAGGACATGGTTATGTGCGATTCAGCATTTACCCTATAGAAGGGCTTGATGATTTTACGGAACTGACAAATGAGGCTGATATTTATTTTGATGCTAATAGTCCGATCAGAACTAACTTAACTATTAATGAGTTGGTTAGCGACATCCCTATTGACCCTACTGAGACTACGAATTCTAGAAATCCTATCAATCTGCGAATAGCGCCAAATCCAAATAATGGACAGTTTGTGTTGTATGATGGGGATAATTTGTTATCTCAAGAATCAAACATTAAGGTTTTTAATTACCTAGGTCAAGAGGTTTATAAGGGGGCTGTAGAAGGTATACATAATGTGAATATTAATGAGCATCCAGGCCTGTATTCAGTAAAGTTATATAATGATGATTTCACCAGACTGCTAGCTACATCAACATTTATAGTTAACTGATCAACAGCGGGCCATCTTGCGCTTTTTACCAGTATAGCCCTTGTCAGCGATTTTTTGGATATAGCTTTTTGCATCAGGGACTTTACAAGCTGTTCCACCTACGTCCACATGTACCTTCCCGATTTTCTCAGCGGCTACCTGGGCCTTTTCTTTTAATTCAGGAATATATGATCCAACAGCTATTACAAAACCGTTCATCGTGTATCGAACTCTGTTTGGTGAATCATGAAGACTTTTAATTATTCTGTCTAATAGTTTATCTACTTCTGATGTTTTAATATTTTCATTGGCGCAGACTGATAGGTGTGAAGACAGTGCTGCCCACCCGGCGCTGGCAATCTTGTCTGTCTTGCTGTCAATCCACTTTAGGCCTGCCTCCCATCCCAGACCACTATCGGCTGCAATCCATGGGACAGTATATTCACTGATCATGTACCAACTGGCTTTTTTGGCCCAGTCGTCCAGGGTGCGTTTTGTCATTTTGCTCTCGTCTGCAATCAGACCAGCAAGATACATAGCATCAGCATTCCCGGTGTTGAAGAGTTCAATGGACAGCTCATGGTCCTTTTTGATTTTTTTCTGGAGCTTTTTCAGATCCTGCACTTTTACACCAAAGAATGGTTCTTGGGCACCATGTTTGGTAAATATCTTTTTTGTGTTTTCATTCCCCATCTCTTCAAGAGATTGCATTACTTCGGCAAGTGTCATAATGTATTGTTTAGTGTTTATGGTTTTCGCTATTACTAATTTTTGGGAGGCCGCAGGTCTCCACATCCAATTCGGTTTCTATCGTATAATGTCTAAATGGATATTTGGCCAGTATCTGCTTTATCTCAGACTTAATATTAAGCAATTCCCTCATCGTCTGAATATTGGTCAGTTTGACATGGGATGAAAACACGTGATGTTCTCCTTCAAGCGACCAGATATGTGTATGATGAACGGAGTCGACATTTTCAATTTTTTCGATTTCTGATTCAATATGGCGTGGATCAATATCATCCGGAATACCTTGTAAAAATATAAATAGGGTGGTACGCAAGTTTTTAATGACATTCCACAGGATGAATGTCATAATTATTAATGAGAGGGCCGGATCCAGAAAGGGGATTTCTTTAAACAACAATATAACGCCTCCTATAAGAATGGCTACCCAACCCAGTACATCTTCAATGAGATGCCAACTGATTATCCGTTCGTTTAATGATTTGCCATGACTGACTTTCCAGGCAGCATAACCATTGACCAATACACCAACTATTGCAATTAATATCATGCCCTTGGCATCACTTTGCTCCGGGTTCATGATCCTTGCTATGGCTTCACTGATAACATAAATGGCACCTGCGATAAGGACGAGACTGTTGATGAGTGCACCCAAAAGAGAGAAACGCGCATAGCCGAAACTATACTTTTCATCGGGCTTTGATTTTGACTTGGCTTGCAAGTACCATGCTGTTCCCAATGACAGGCTGTCTCCCAGATCGTGTACAGCATCAGATATAATAGCAATACTGTTGACATAAAGTCCACCTATAATCTCGAAGATTGTGAAGATGAGATTCAAGAAAAAAGCCAGCCTCAGATTGGATACTGAGTCATGATGGTGATTGTGATGGTGGTGATGATGTCCCATGATAATACCTTCGAATGGCTTATGTAAACTTAACAATCAATTATATAATTCAGAAATTAAGTATCAAGGTGTTGGCAGTAGGCTGGGCAGAATGGAATATAAAACCCAAAGAATAGTATAGCTGTGCAGCTTTATCATTTTGATTATCTACAGATAATGATATGCCTTTATAAGCTTCTAATCGATAGTGCTCAATAAGATTTTTAAGTAAGCTTGTACCAATGCCTTTTCCTCGGTATTGCGGCAATATAGAAATGGTTAGCTCTGGAATATCTCTATCAACAAAACCATGTGCCTGATCGGATTCCTCAAAACAACGGGCCCATGCCAATCCTACAATATCCTTATTATCCGATGCCATGAATGCCATATCATGTGCTTTATGTCCGAAGTTGTGGTAGTAGATTTTGAAATCATCCTGATGCAGGATTTCTTTTGGAAAAGCTTTTTCACCTTCTCGAACATATAAAGCGAGATACAGAAACTGCTGAAGGGTTAGCTGGTCAAGCTTTTTGCTTTTTGAGAATACCATTTTGCATTTGCTTTATTGTTTCTAACTTAATCCAAAATAAACAAATACATCATGTTAAGCACGCAGCGTCCAGATTTGTATATAATGGAAAATGAAAAGGGTAGAGCCGTGTACTCTGCATCGGATATCGAGGCGGGTGAGCTCATAGAGATTTGCCCTGTTATTGTCCTGAATACAGAAGATACGACCAAAATACATCGTACGTTATTACATGATTACTATTTTATCTGGGACTTCGCAGCCAAAACATCTGCCATTGCCCTAGGATATGGTTCATTGTATAATCACGCAGAAGAGCCAAATGCAGAATTTGAGATAGATCTGAACTCAGATAATATCCGAATAGTGGCCAAGCGAGCCATTGAGGCGCACGAAGAAATTCTCATTCACTACATGTCAGAACAACAGACCGAACACAAAATATGGTTTGAGCCGGATGCTTAAGATTATTATTCTATTGTTCTTTCAGACACAGAAACAGCTGATACATTGAATACCCCAAGTACTGTTTCTTCTCCATTAGCATGTACGATATTGCCTTTGGTATTGGCAAGAGGCTCGGCAAATATACCGTTGAATGAATTCAAGAGTTGATCTCTCATGATTTCAAGAAAGCCGAAAGCTTCGTTGGAGATAGAGTGAATCTCAACTCTCAATTCATCTCCAGGCATCCATTGCTGTGGAATTCCGTCTTCATCAACCTCATTCACAAGATCACGGATAGGGTAGATGAATACAAATCCATCAACTTCACCACCTGAATCGAAGCCTGCATCATAAGCGATATTAATTTCAAAAGGTCTGTTGAGGTATTGACCGTTTTTATAGGATTTAATCCAGTATGTATCTCCCAAACCATCAAAGTCTCTGGCAAATACCTGGCAATAGATGCCGTCATCTGTAAAGACCTCGTTTTCTCTGAACTCTTGTGTAAGAGAATCAATTTGTGGAACTCTAAACATTTGAGTACTGGCTGTGTACCGATCATCACCTGATTGAATCTCCAATTCAAATTCATCTCCTACTTCCCCAAGCGTTTCTCCTGCAGGAAGATTGTAAACATATAGACCATCAGCTTCATGTTCAAAGGTGTATACTGGACCATTATTGTTGGTGACTGTTACGGTTGCATCTTCAACCCCCGGGGTGAATTCAGCTGTAAAGTAAGGCAATGTTTTACTTACTCTGATTTCCTGTCTCTGAGACATGTTGTCCAACCATGCATCAACGACCATTTGCTCAGGTGCATCCTCAAGAATCACATCGATGGGATCCTCACAAGAGACAAAAAGTAAAGCAGCTAGGTATAATATATAATGTACTTTCATTTTAATTGAATTTGAAGTTGTATGAAACTGATGGAATAAAGTTGCCAATGACGGATATTTTAAGAGCTTGTGTTTGTACCGGATCCAATCCTGTTGGTCTCGCCTCATCTGGTCTGAAGTAAATAGCAAACGGGTTACGTCTATTGTATATATTATAAATTGAAAAAACCCATTCACCGTACCATTTCTTTCCTGGCTTTTTCTTGCCCTTCAATGTTGCACCAAAGTCCAATCTATGGTAAACAGGGATGCGTACATTGTTTCTGTTGTCGTTGGCATTATGAGGAATCACATAACCTTGCTGTTCGAACCTAGAGGTAGGAAATGTGATCGGTGTACCTGATATTACAGTAAATGTTGAGCTAAGGCTCCATCTTTCATTTAACTCATAGAAACCGCTGAATGAGAAATTGTGAGTCTGGTCAAATCTTGAAGGGTACCAGTTGCCTTCATTTATGCCTTCAACACGCCTTTCTGTTCTTGCCAGTGTATAACTCATCCATCCGGTAAAGTCGCCCTTGTTTTTCTTCAATAAGAACTCCAGGCCATAGGCTCTTCCTTCTCCTTCCAGTAGGTCACCTTCGAGGTATGGGTTCAATATTAAATCCGCAGCATCTATGTAGTCGACGATATTGTCCATTTTTTTATAATAGGCCTCTGTCGAAAACTCATACATATTGTTGCGCAGGTTTTTGAAGTATCCTACAGCTACCTGATCTGCAACCTGAGGTCTGATATTGTTTGATGCAGGGGTCCAGATATCTACCGGAGTAGAAGCAGCCGTGTTGGAAATCAACTGAATGTACTGTGCCATTCTGTTATAGCTTGCTTTGACTGAACTGGTAGGACTCGTCTGGTACTTGATTGAGAACCTTGGTTCAAAATTGTTGTATGTCTGAATGCTTTCCCATTGATCAAAGAATTCTGAAGAAACAAATTCTCTTCTTTGTCCTGGTTCGGCATCTGCGAAAGTGAAGGCTTCACCTTTACCTGTATAATTGAAATGGGACCATCTCAAACCATAGTTGATCTTGATGTTTTCTCCGATTTCTTGTTCGTTCTCAATATAAAGCGCAGACTCGATGGCATATTTGGTAGCAAGTCCAAAGTCTCTGACTTCCCCTTCACTAACACCTTGTGCTGTGCCGGGATCGAATTCATATACAATAGCTTGACCCCCAAAGCGCAGTAAGTTTTTTGGATTCAAGTACAATGTAAATTCAGGCTTTAAACTATAATTCACGATGCTTGCATCCCAATCGAATCTGTTCTGTGGATCACTGAAAAAATTGATTTGGTAATCATAGTCACTGTAATAGAAAGTAAGATTGGCAAAAAGCTGTTCACTGAACAGGTGGTTCCATCTTATTGTACCTGTTGAGTTACCCCAATTGAAACCGGCAGATTCACCAAATACGAAATTGTCTCTACCAAGGTAGCCTGATATAAATATTCTGTCTTTTTCCGAGAATTTATAGTTTGTTTTCAAGGTCAGGTCATAGAAGTTCAGACCTGAATCTCTATCTTCTTCACTCAGGAAGGGCCTTGCCAGTACGTCAATATAGGAACGTCTGGCTGCTATAATGAATGATGCTTTGTCTTTGACGATGGGAGCTTCTATGGACAATCTGGAAAAGATAAATCCAATACCTCCATTTACAGAAAGCTTCTTGCTGTTACCTTCTTTCATTCTAACATCCAGGATGGATGATAGACGACCACCATATCTTGATGGAATACCACCTTTATAAAGCTTGACATCTTTTACAGCATCCGGATTAAAAACCGAGAAGAAACCAAATAGATGTGAAGAATTGAAAACAGGTGCTTCATCAAGCAATACAAGGTTTTGATCTATACTTCCACCCCTTACATTAAATCCCGTCGCGCCTTCACCTACTGTGGTGACACCTGGAAGCAGTTGAAGGCTTCGGATGATTTCAACCTCTCCAAGGAGAGTTGGCATTTTCTTAATAGTGGCTACATCAAGTTTATTTGTACTCATTTCCACATCCGAAACATTGCGATCTTCCTGATCAGCGGTGATGACCACTTCATCAAGTTCGGTGGCTTCCTCTTCCAATTCTACATCCAGTCTTACATCCTGGGTTAAGGGAACATCTTTAAATATGCTTTGATATCCGAGATAACCATATTCAACTGTATAGTTGTCAGGTGGTAGCGTTATCGAGTAGAAACCATACTCATTGCTGGTGGCCCCAACTCCCAATTCTACGATATATGCAGTGGCGCCAATAAGGCTCTCACCACTTGCAGCATCCCTGATATATCCGTTCAGGGTGATTTTGTCCTGTGCAAATGAAAAACTGCATAAGATGCACAGCAGGAAGGAAAATAAATACTTCATTATTGTCAGTTACGGTGTGATAACAGAAAAACTGTCAAATTGATCTATAAAAATTGCTTTTTGAGAATGCAAAGCTAGTTTTAAATAGGCTGGGCGGTCATTCAAATAGATGAGCAGTGCAGTAATATCGATGGAATGCTGAAGGGAATATGTGAAATAAAAAAGGCGACCTTTTCAAGCCGCCTTTCTTATATATATATTATTGAGTTTTGAGTCTAATTAACTTACTGGTGGTATAGTGAATTATGCGATAAAGTCGCTCCACAACCAGCGCAAGCTATGGCGCTACCAGCTCCACCATCACATCCATTTGGACAGGTATAATGCCATACACCTTTTGCATTCTGAGCTGGCTCTGGTGTAGCCGGTGTTGCTGCAGTTGCCGGTGGTGTTCCTGATGTTGTAATGGTAGGATTCGTAGGTGTGGTTGGAGTTTGCGGATTCGCGTTTTGAGGCTGGTTATGCCATGCTTGATTGTGCGTGTAAGCCGCACCACAAACCGGACAGCTTCCAGCTGCATCACCACCTCCACAGTTATTCGGGCAGACATAGTGATAAACAACATCACCAGTATTGGTATTGGTTGTACCAGTACTTACAGGCGTTGCCGGCGGTTGAGATGGTTGATAATTTTCATTAAGTAGTGGATCAGGCCTTTCTGGCGCATCTTTGCATGAGAAACATACCAAACTGGCCATCAAAGCTATAGTGCATAAATATTTCATATCGGATTAAATTTTGTTAAATATACGATAATTATTACCTAAGGTATTTTCTATTTGTCATGCAACAGACGCATCACCATTGTAGGACTACTTTTCCAATGGATTTTCGAGATTCAAGAAAATCATGTGCTGTTGCAATGTCATCAGCTGGGTAGACGGCTGCTAATTCTGGTTTGATAATACCCTTGGCTGCAAGATCACAGACATTGCTTAAGACATCCTTGAATATTTCTGGTTTGTAGTCTGCAACTCTCAGCATATTAACTGCGATAAGCGACTGGCTTTTCATGAGGTATTGAATAGGGGAGAAGAAACCAAAACCCAGCGCAGCAGCTATAGCTTTTAATTTATTATTTCCCTTCAATTGTGATGCAGCACCAAAGCTGACAATGCTGCCACATGGCTGTAATAGCTTTAGCGACTTTTTGAATGTAGAGCCGCCGACACTGTCAAAAGCAAAGTCCAGGTTTGGTTTGCCAGTAATCTTGAGAATCTCTTTCTCAAAATCGGAGCTTCTGTAATTGATATAATGATCAACTCCTATTGTGTTTAAGTATTCTTGCTTGGATGGACTTGCAGTACCGAAGATGGTACAATTCCGATACTTCGCCAGTTGGCAAATGATGCTGCCCACGCCACCAGCTGCTGCGTGCACGAGTACCTTATCTCCTGTGCGCATGCTGACCATATATTCCGCCGCAAAATAAGCGGTACAGGCTTGGGTTGCCAAAGCTGTTGCCAGGTCTCCGGGCATATCGTCTGGAATAACTGAGACACCTTCTTGCATTGTGGTTACGTATTCGGCATAGCCACCAAAGCGGGAGAGTGCAGTGACCCTGTCACCAGGTTTGAAAGTACTGACATCAGAACCAACCGATACCACCGTACCAGCGACATCGTATCCCAATACGGCAGGATTTTTTGGCGCATCAGGATATAAGCCTCGTCTTGCTATAACATCAGCGAAGTTCAGGCCAGAGTATTCTACTTTGATACAGACTTCATTGGGTCCAGCTTGGGGTTCAGGCAGGTCTACTACTTTGAAGGCATTGGTAGCCTTTCCATATTTAACAAGTTGAATCGCTTTCATTTTGCAAATAGGTTTTCCATGTTTTTAAATGCTTTAAACTCAAGTGCATTGCCACAGGGATCAAGAAAAAACATTGTTGCCTGTTCTCCTACTTCACCCTTGAATCTTATATATGGCTCTATGATGAACTGAATATTTTTTTCCTGCAGTCGTGCAGACAAGTCCTCCCAATCACTCCATGAAAGAACAACACCAAAGTGAGGGATTGGAACATCATGGCCATCTACAGGGTTTGAAGCCAATGCGGAGTCTTTATCTTTTTCTTTATAGTGAATGACCAACTGATGTCCATAGAAATTAAAATCCACCCATTTTGTATCCGAACGTCCCTCTTCGCATTGCATTACATCTCTGTAAAAGCTTCTGGCTTTATCCAGGTCATCAACTGGAATGGCCAAGTGAAAGGGCATCAATTTGCTGTCGTTGTTCATTATCAGATCTTGATTATTCTTTTTGAATGTATGGTTTTTCCTGATGTCAACCTAAGTATATAGTTACCAGCTTTGATTGAGTTTAAGTCTAGTATTGTATTGTTATCATTGATCGCCAGTTGCAGTATACGTCTGCCGCTTAAGTCAAATAATTCAACATGATCAATATGTGATTCACTTCTGATATTTAAATATTCATTGCAGGGTATCGGTGCATATTGAATTACATCTGAATTGATCTCATATACGCTGCTCAGTGGGTCAAAGTCTATTTCAAACTTGAATAAACTGGAATTGCATTGTCCAGGCTGGCTCTTCACTATCCAATCAAAGAAATAACCAAATATGGTATTACCGAGATTGCTGTCTTCAATAGATAGCAAGTCAGCTATTTCATAGGGGTAATTCATACTGCCATTGACAAGTGACAGGCCAGGCCCACTGGTTCCAAAGTTGGACAGATTGAGGGATTCATTGGTTTGAATGTAATATTGGCCAGGATAGATCAAGAATCCGATCTCAATGAAGTTAATTCCCTCATTTAATTCATAGTCATTTTCAAATACAAGCAGACGGTTTTCGCTTTCATAAATTTGTATACGGCGGATTCCCGGGATTAAGGCTTTGACATTGAATCCTGAAATTGTGCATGTGTCGTAGACACTGAAGTCCTGTGTGACGGATGCTGTAGGAATTATGATTTCATCATCTGTTTCAGCCCTTTGGATCAGTTCTCCTCCAATATAACTTATTCCTGATATATTATTTGTTATTTCATAATAGATTGTGGTGTCTTGATCAATTTGCTCAAGGGTAATTGCATTCCCTTCTTTTATCAGTGATTCAGCATTCTGATCTGAATACCAACGGACTTGATCAGCTTCCACGGTAAGATCTATATCCTGAATGGTATCAATAATTACCATTGTATCCTTGCCAGATGCATCTGGATCAAGACGATTTACCAACAAAGTATCAGAATAAATGGTATCGCAGTAGTTACTGTTGTTTGCAAAAAGAATCTGAGAATCAGACAAGTCATATTCTGTACTCCTTGTGCCATCGGGCCAATTAACAAGTTGGCTATTTCTCGATGTTATTCTTATGACTTCTTCACTACAAAATTGAATTGTGTCAATGATGTTCAACTCAGGTTTTTCGGGTAAGGATAAGGAATCTATTCTGATGGATTGAGATGGCAATTGGCAGTTTTCATCAATACTGAATTGTGCATAATAGAAGGAAGGCGATTCAACTATAATTGTGTCACTCATTTCTCCCGTTGACCAGATGACATCAGCTGGGAGTTCATGTGTAAGTTCAATCGATTGATTGATGCAATCAAGAATGCTATCGCTTGCTTTGATATCTGGTATTTCCTCCAGGCAGGTGTTTTCGATTAGCCAGCAGGTGCCTATCAGATGCAAGGTCCTCATACTTGTCAATGGTGCCAGAAGGCCAGTAGATAATTAATGAATCTATGGAAGAATGGTCATTGATACCAAAATGAGAGTTTAAAGTATTGGTTATGCCATAACCTGTTCCCGATTGAACAATCCGAGTCTGTACACCCCAATCTCCGTATATCTCCAATCTTGAACCTATCCCAGACGCGTTTGAATCTGTTCCTTTGAGACTGATGGTCAGGTAATGATTTTCATTTGTGAGATTGGTAAATAATTTGTCCTGTACAAATTCATTTGTACCCAAAGGGTTATATGAACAAATCACATCTAACCAACCATCGTTATTGGCATCACCAACTGCAAAACTGACAGCATCAACGAATCCAAAAGGATTTTCTAATTTCTGAAATATATTGTTGCCCTGGTTGACCAGCATGAAATCCTGGTCGCCTGTAATCAGGATATCAAGCAATCCATCATTATTGAAATCCTGCATGGTTGATTGGTAAGCATAGAAATTCAGTTCTTCTCCATTGGGTAGATATTGGATTTCCACAAAGGTGTCATTCTCAATGTTCTCAAATAGTTGAGAGCGGAAGTCATGGTTGGTAAGAAAAAGGTCCATATCTCCATCGTTATCAATGTCACCAAAGTTGCCAGTCCAGGACTGTGCACCTATGGCAATTCCAAACTCCTCAGCCCTTTCAACAAAGCTTCCATTTTCATTGATAAACAAGGCATTGATTCTGGTGGGATCGGTAAAATCAAATACATTTAATTTGCACTTAGCAATATGCAGATCCAGATCTCCGTCACCATCCACGTCTGTCCATTCACTGGCATAGTTGCCTGAATTATCAGAGGGTACAGCTGTCGTCATGTCTATGTAGTCACTGTCTTCTACTAATTGTCCAGTACCGTCATTTAAAAATATTTTGTTTAAACCTATATCATTACAGATAAATAAATCCAACCAACCGTCATTATTGATATCTACAAAATTCGAAGCCTGAGAAAAGAATTCAAATTCATCGGTGCGCTCTTGAGTAAAATTCAATTCAGCGTCTTGGGTGTACCAGATTGAAGCACCATTAAATGTGCCAGAAGTCACGATGTCATTAAAACCATTGTTGTCGATATCTGCTATGCCTATCGTCCAGACATCTCCAGTTATGTTGGAAAGTTTTTGGTTGTAGAATTTTTCGCCATTATTGGAAGCGATATCGGCATATAATATATTGATTCCGTTTAAGCGTATGATGTCATCACGATAATCACCGTTGATATCTGCAAATGCTCTGGATAAAGGACCTCCAATTCCCTCATTATCGAGCAGCTGATTGGATTCTATAAATAGCAAAAGGTCTTGTGCAGAAACAGAGCAGGAGGAAACAAATAAATAGAAAATACTGATAAGGCTTATAAATAAAGCACGGAGCATATCACCTCTTATTGATTATATCAGTGAAGTTAAGGATTTGTTCTTTGATATACCCGGCATTGAGCCATATTAATAGATGTCCCATTTCGGCAGGACGTTCCAGGTAAAGTATTCTGTTATCAATATTTTCTACACTGAAATATATATTTTCTTCAAAAGGAGCCAGACCGTCTTTAGCACCATGGATATGCAATACCGGATCACTGATTTTTTTCCAATCCTCTTTGATATCAAGCAGGGCCGCTGAATGATTCATTTTCTCTGTAGATGCCACATCGACAAATTTGGGAAGAACCAATCTTCCCAGAAAACTGTCAGAGAGGAAACTGTAGAGATGCAGTGGTTCACTCTTAGGATCATTCAATGGCGCTATCATGATAATACCATCTACAAGATCAGGGAAATCAGCAGCCAATTTTCCAGAAACAGGACCACCATAAGAATGTGAAACAACAACAAGTTTTTTATAGGAGAAATTTCTAATCACCTCAGCTGCAGCACGAGCCTGCCGTTCGAGACTGTTTTCCGCATTTCCAAAATCTGAATCTCCATATCCGAGTCTGTCCATGGAAACCATTTTGAATCTTTGTCTCAGATCGTAGTCCGCCATGTACTCTTTGAAATTATCAAGGTTTCCTGGTGCACCATGAATGAATAATAACATCTCAGCAGAATCGGATTGGTTGCCAGTCTGAACATACCTGATCCTGGTATTTTCAAATTGCACGTAGTCGATTTGGGCAGGCGTATTAAGATCAGAAAAGTAGTCCATAATGGCAGACTCCTTACCTTCAAAGGCAAAGGCGAATACGTTAAGTGCAACCACAAATATGGTCAGCAGGATTAACACAAGAATCGATAGCCATTTGAATATTTTCTTGAGACGTGCCAAATTCAGCTTGTTTATATATTAAATAATTATTTAATATGATTTGTGTTAAGCAACCATTAATTGCAAGCTTTGAAGAGGCCAAAGAATATTGCCAACCATACCAATCCTTTGATAAAGAAGAACATAAATGCTCCTATCCCCATACGCTGCAGGAATAGTTTTAGTTTGGAGGGCTTTTTCTCCATGGTGTTATTTTTTTTATTCAACTCTTTCAGCTATAAAAAGGTTTGTCAATCCATTTGAATACACTATCAAAAGCATATTCAATTGCCTGCAATCAAATTATCTATATCCTAAGTATCGCTAAAAGTAAGCCCTTAGAAATTATCTGATGCTTATTTTTCTACAAATTCTATGAATTACTATAGAATTGACTTACCATATTTATACAAAAGAATGTGGCTTAATACCTTCTTTTTTATCAGATTTGCAGCGGATACCCGGATAATCAGCGATATAGCTGAGCCAGAGTACAATTTCTTTGTTTAATAAGTCTAAAATATCATAATGGGTTTAATAAAGAGCTTAAAAATATCTAGTGCACTGATAATAATCTTCTTGGTGGCTTGCAACACAAGCAAGAGCGTCATAGATACCAGTTCATATGTGGAAAACATGAAAAGCGACGTACGCTATCTGGCCTCTGATGAGCTTGAAGGAAGAGAGACAGGAACAGAAGGCGAGCGAATTGCATCTGAATATATTGCTGGTCGATTTGAATCACTTGGGCTGGGTTCTGTTTTTGAAGACGGCTATTTTCAATATTTCAAGAAAACGATCAAAAGCAATCCGCATGCTTTTGGACCAAGTCCGGGCGATCCTGTTATAATAGGAAGGAATGTTGGCGCTTTCAAGGATAATGGTTCAGAAAATACAATCATCATCGGTGCACATTATGACCATCTTGGTTACGGTAAGGAAGGGTCACTTCATACTGGAGGTCCGGCGATACACAATGGTGCTGACGATAATGCTTCAGGTGTGGCCATGATGTTGGCTCTTGCTGAACATCTTTCAAAGCAAGATATGGAAAACAACCTCTTGTTTCTAGCATTTTCAGGAGAAGAGAAAGGATTGTGGGGGTCAAACTTCTTTGTAGACAATAGCCCACTGGATGTAGATGATATCAATTTTATGATCAATCTTGATATGGTGGGTAGGATGAATGAAGAAAAGAAAGTTGCTGTGTATGGAACAGGGACAAGTCCAATCTGGAATGATAAACTTAATAGTACAAAAGCTGATTTCAGCATGACCATGTCAGAATCAGGCGTAGGTCCTTCTGACCACACTTCTTTTTATTTGGAAGATATTCCAGTGTTGATGTTTTTCACAGGACAACATGAAGATTACCACAGACCCGGAGATGATTATGAAAAGATCAATTTCAAGGGGATGGAGAGCATCTTTGGTTTTATCGGAAACCTGATAGATGATGTTGATGACGAGGGAAAGATTGTGTTTACCAAGACCAAGGATGAGAGTCAGGAAGTGCCAGATTTTAAAGTAACATTGGGTGTGATTCCAGATTATTTATTTGATGGCAAGGGCATGCGCATCGATGGCGTTAAAGATGGTAGACCTGCAGCAAATGCTGGTATTGAAAAAGGTGATATCGTCGTGAAGATGGGAGACCTAGAAATAGTGGATATGATGAGCTATATGAAAGCGCTTGGGGCATTTACCCCTGGTCAAACGGTCAAGGTCACGGTGCGTCGTTCAGATGATCAGTTGATTGAAAAGGACGTTACTTTCTAAAGATATTATTGTGGAAGAGAAAAACGCATACATACTAGGTACGGATACCAAGGAGTTACATAGGCTTGGCTATCAACATCAGATTTGGTCATCGGAGGCCAGGAGAGCATGGGAGATAGCAGAATTCTGTTATGGGCAGGATATTCTGGAACTGGGTAGTGGTCCTGGATTTTGTAGTGTCGAACTTGGATATCTGGTAGGAGAAACAGGCTCTGTTACAGCAGTGGATAAGTCACGGGCATATATCAACTATCTGGACAGATTAAAGGATTTGTATAGCTTGAATATCGATGCTGTTTGTTCTACCTACGATGATCTGGAATTAGAGGATAACAGTTTTGATGGCGCATATTGTCGGTGGTCTTTGGCGTGGATCTCTAATCCAGCTGAGATCATTAATAAAGTTGCCAAATCTCTGAAGAGTGGGGCCGCTTTTGCAGCGCAAGAATATTTTGACTGGTCAACTTTTCAAACAGAACCTTCATATCCTGAACTTGATAAAGGGATCAAAAACATCCTTCGCAGTTTTAAAGAGCAAGAAGGGGATATTGATGTAGGGAGAAGGCTGGCTTCAATGTTTTACGATGCAGGACTAGAAGTTATAAGTACAAGACCTCTTACCAAATATGCACAACCGGATGAGATGAATTGGTATTGGCCAAAAACCTTTTTGCATATCTATATGCCCAAGCTGGTTGGCATGGGATACATGACAGAAGGGCAGGTTGAAGATGCTTTGGCTGCGTTTGAACAGCTTGAATATGAAACGGCAGCCAACCTCTTTTGTCCATCTATGATTGAGGTGGTTGCTGTTAAACCATAAGTTGGTGCTTAGTCCAAACCCAGGTCTTTCCTCCTGAATTCATCGCTTACGCTGTTTTGTTGCCAATAACTTTCCTTGGCTTGCTTCACCAATCTGGCGCTGGTAATGCTGTTTTTATTAGAATATGTTTCAGTCCATTCCAGTATCGTATAGGGCATCTTGTTTTCAAAGATAATCCGGAGGCTCCTGCTTAATTCAGGTGTGTCAATTATTAGGACAGTAGCTGCTTTATAAGCCTCTCCAGTATATTCTTCCTTACGCGCTGAAGACTTGAACGATCCGGGATAAAGATGAAGAAACCTGGAAGTGATCTGAGACGGAATGAGATTAAATTCCCCATTAGGAAGCAAGTCAGGATTCATTTTCAGTTTTGTAAAAATCTCTTCTTCACTAATGGCATTTTTTATACGGGCTTCAGTGTCGACTTCATTTTCAAAATAAGAGTGTAACTGATAGTCATAGGCGTTTTGGCTGTAATTCAGTTGCGCATAACTTGTACCACACCATTCCTGCGATGATGCTGCAATTTTTAAAGTGCGCGGATGACGATCATGGTTAAAAGATGTAAAGGATGAAGAAAACATGTGATAGGGATAGATGCCTGTTACAAAATCTCTCGTTTCAATTCTTTTGAGGACCCAGGTGCTGTTTTTACTTGAATAGGATTCATTTTTGACTTGTTTGTCAAGAAGAAAATCTTCAGCTACATAAATCTGAACTTGTGTGCCACTTCTGAGTTCTCCATATCGCTCCTGGCTCAGTTCATATACGTTGATCTCTGCTTTTCCATCTGCATAATAATCCTTCATCTGTTGTGATACCGTTAGATTTGAATTCTGTGCGACAGATGTACATGAGATAAGAAATGTCGTAATAATGAGGAGAAATACTCTGAACATAAGTTTTTGTTTTACTAACAAAAAAACAGATGACCTGTTTATGGAATTGGAGCATGATGGTTAAATAAAAAATGGGCAGAACTATAAGTACATACCCATTTTCTATATTATAAAAAGACTGTCGTTATACTTGAGCCATTCCACCATCAACAGGAATTTCTGCACCTGTGATGTAAGAGGAATCTTCAGAAGCAAGGAAAAGGGTAGTTGTTGCTACCTCGTCCGCCTTACCAAATCTACCAAGTGGTACTTGTTGTGACACACCTGAGGCAAAGCCATCAATTTGTTCATCTGTAAGATTTGTTTTTGACCAAATAGGTGTTTCAATAGGACCTGGGCTAACCGCATTTACTCTGATGTTCCTTGGTGCCAATTCATGTGCAAGGGTACGTACTACTGACCTGAGGGCTGCTTTACTAGAACCATAAACACTAACACCCGGCATACCTTTTACATTGCTTACGGATGTGTTGAATATGACAGATGCGCCTTCGTTTAGGTGTTCGTTCGCATAATTGACTGTGAATACAGGCCCTTTGACATTGATGTTATAAATGTAGTCATAGGTTGATTCATCAATTGTTCCCAGTGGTTGTGCTGCAAATACGCCGGCATTTAAGAAAAGTACATCAATCTTTCCAAACTTATCAGCTGTCTGCTGAATCAGTTTTTTGCTGTCCTCTAAATTGCCTGCATCTGCTTTCACAAGAAGATAGTCACCTTCAAGCTCATTTTGCAAAGCGTCTAGTTTCTCTTGAGAGCGCCCAGTAAGTACAACTTTGGCTCCTTCTTTTAGAAATAGTTTTGCAGTATTCAATCCCATACCACTGGTGGCTCCTGTAACGACAGCTACTTTGTTTTTCAATTTCATTATTCCAGTTTTTTTTGATTAATAATATCTACAAAACGCAAATTAGACCGATTGGTTTAAAATGAAGTAAAAAAATTATTTTTTTATGAAATCAAGACTCATGTCTATGGATCTTTTGAGTGGGTTTATTTTGAGCAGAGTTTTCATTCTACCCATACCTCCTATGGTATTCGTGTGCATGAATTCAGCCAGTTCAGAAGCTTTGTAATCCGTTCTGAATTGTCCAGATTCCTGTCCTTCTGAAATACAATTCGCCAGTAGCTTAACCTGTCTTTTGAAATGTTTATCGAGCCTTTTTGCAATTTCAAGATTTATCGCGCCCAGTTCATAGCTCAGATTGTTGATAAGACATCCTGCCCTACATTCTGTTTGTTTGTTGCTCAAAATCATAAAATCATAGTAGAAGCTTTTCAATCTGTCAAGGGGTGACTTATCTGAATCTTCAAGAATCTTTTTCATCTGATGATATCCTTGATCCGCATAATAATCAATGGCTTCTTCAAGGAATGACTCTTTGTTATCAAAAAAATTATAGAAGGATCCTTTGGGAATTCCGGTACTCTTTAATATGTCTGAGATACCGGTATTATTGTAACCCTGGGTTTGTATAACCCACGATCCTTTTTGAATAATATCCTCTTTACTGTATTTGTATCCCATACTTTTTAAACAAGCTACAATTTAATTGGTTTTTATAATAGTTATCATATTAGAAAAGCTATGGACAAATTTGACTTGATTTCTGAGATTATTCACGACAGGCAATCTATATATCCCTCTTCGTTTACGGGAGAGACTATTGATGATTCAATAGTTGATAAACTTCTTGATAATGCGAATAAGGCTCCAAGTCACAGACATACAGAACCATGGCGTTTCTATGTGGTCAGCAGCAATGCTAAAATGCGCTTTGCCAAGTTTATGCAAGATTGTTATTATATGCAGTATAACAACAACGGATTCAATCCTATTAAGTACGAGAAAATAGCTAAGAAGATCATGGCTACAAGTCATTTGGTCATTATATCCATGCATCGCGACGAAAATGAGAGTGTTCCTGAATGGGAGGAGATTGCAGCTGTGTCTTGTGCCTTGCAGAACTTATACCTGTCCGTCAGTGCAGCAGGCCTTGGGGGATATTGGAGTACACCTGGTTATTTTATTGAGGAAGCCACTTTGTTTTTCAATATGTCAGAAAACGAGCGTTGTTTGGGCCTCTTTTATCTTGGTGTACCTAAAGAAGAATTGCCTCTGAAGATCGTTAAGCGACCTGTAGAGGATAAAGTTAAATGGTTCCGGAATTAAGCTTTTTGCCATAAGCAAAAAAGGCTATGATCAAGGCCATAAATAAAGCCAGAGCGGTCATTAAAAAAGTAACCATAAAGAAGTTTGGTCCTGACCAATTAAAGAAATAAACGAGGAATGCTGTGAAGACAACCAATGCGGCAGATCCTGGTTTCCTCCATTTCAAGCTGGCCAATATCAATACCATATAAAGCAACCATGGCAGAGCGTTGGGGCTGTTTTTTATGATCGCTGAGAACCCACCTCCGTAAGCCTCTGAACCAGAGATCAGCGCAAAAATAAACACTAGGGAAGCCAACGCCAGAGATATGACGTATGCGGCTTTAACAATTAAAGGCATGTTTTTCATATTCCGTTTTCTATGAAATTAGTTCAAGCTATATCTAAATGCAATGATTTAGATCATCAAGGGTCTACGTCGATATTAAATCTGATTGACTTGGCGCCTTCCATGGCGAGGAGCTCATCTTTGGTGACATGAATCAATTCCTTGATTTTTCGGACCACTTGCTTTTTCTTTTCCATTTTGATGGTAACTTGAAACTGGTATAGAGTCCTGACCCTGGCAATACCTGGAATGGAAGGCCCCATAACTCTGTTACCGAGTTGGGATTGCAGTTTACGCACCAGCAAACTGGAAGCTTCCTGAGCTACCTTGAAATGCTTGTGTTTGACTGTGATTCGGATCATCCTGAAATAGGGAGGATATAGAAAACGCTTTCTTTCTCCCAATTCTCGCTTATAGAAGTGTCTGTAGTTATAGGTCTGTGTTTCCAAAATCACAGGATGTAAAGGGCTGAAGGTTTGTATCATCACCTTACCTTTTTTACTTCTCCGACCAGCCCTGCCTGCCACCTGGGTAATAAGCTGGAAAGCCTTTTCGTTGGCACTGAAATCAGGGAAGAATAGCAATCTGTCAGCATTAAGAATACCTACAACACTGATATTGTCGAAATCCAAACCTTTGGTAATCATTTGGGTACCAACAAGTATGTCGATTTTTGATTCTTGAAAATCTGAGATGATGCGTTCGTATGCCGCCTTTGTTTTGGCTGTATCATAATCCATTCTGCGGACTACGGCGCCAGGAAATATTTTCTGAATTTCAGACTCTATTTTCTCGGTACCGAAACCCAGTTTTTCCATATCATGACTGCCACACTGTGGACAGTTTTCGGGCATTTTAATTTTGTATCCGCAATAGTGACATCGCAATTCATTGAAGTACTGGTGCCATGTGAGGCTTACATCACAATTGGGGCAACCGGCATGAAAATCGCACCTCTTGCATTTTATTGTTGGGGCGTATCCACGTCGATTTTGAAACAATAAGACTTGTTCTTTATTCTGGAGTGCATTGTCAATAGCCACTTTGAGATCATTGCTGAACAAAGAGACCATAAGACCTTTTTTATACTTTTCCCGAAGGTCGATGACCTGCATATCCGGGAGTACTGAAGGACCATGTCTTTCAAGGAGTTTAACCAATCCGTATTTTGACCCGGATGCGTTCAAATAGCTCGATAGGCTTGGCGTGGCGCTGCCCATTAATACTTTAGCTCCTGTTAACCCTGACAGATACAAAGCGCTATCCCGCGCATTATATCGGGGTGAGGGATCTGTTTGTTTGTAAGAACTGTCATGTTCTTCATCAATGATAATCAGACCCAAATTCGAAAAAGGCAGGAATAGGCTTGAACGTGCGCCCATGATAAGGGATTTGCCATTAAGGCTTGCGTTCCAAAGTTCAACTCTTTGATTGTTATTCATCTTGGAATGATAAACACCGATGTCACCTTCAAACACCTGAGTCAATCTGTCTACTATTTGGGTTGTCAGGGCTATTTCTGGTAGGAGGTAGAGTACCTGCATACCTTTTTCAATATATTCCTTGATTAACTCTATATAGATGCGCGTCTTTCCACTTCCAGTTACGCCAAATAACAAGACATGGTCTCTTTCATTGAAAAGAGATCTTATCTCGGCGACCGACTTTTCCTGGTGTATGTTTAGAGGAGCATTTTCTCCTGACTGAATCGCTTTGGTGCCTATCCGGCTGACCTCTCTTTTTTCAAGTGTGAAGATGTCCTTCTTGATCAATGCTTTTATCACAGTATTGTCTACATCGGCCTCTTTGTAGATAGAGCTTTTTCTTACCCATTGATCTTCTCTTGAAAGTTGTACATAAGCCAGCAAGGCCCTTGTCTGTTTCTCTGAGCGTTCAGCCAATTTAAAAGCCTTATCGACGGGCTCAAGTTTCGATAGATACTGTTCGGAAAGGCTTATAAAATCTTCTTCTCTTTTCTCAAATCTGGATTTTAGTTCTTCCTTGATATATAAAACCTCTTTATCGAGAAGCGATTTAATAATGGGGTATACTGTCTTTTGGTTTAGTATATCCTGCACCTGATTGATGGTGAGCTCATTTTGGATTGAGATCGCTTCGGCAAGCATAAACTCTTTATCATTGAGCTCAAGGCTATAGCTGTCTACATCTTCTCTCGCAATTAATTTTGTTTCACTATTAAGCTTAAGTCCTGCAGGCATAGCCACGTTCATTACCTCACCTATCGTTGACATGTAATAGTAAGCCATCCATTGCCAGAAGGCGTATTGAACTTTTGTAATTATTGGAATTTTATCGATGACATTCCTGATGTCTCTTAGTTTATGGAGCCCACCAGGATGGTCCACTTCTTCTATTACTATGGCAGAATACAGTTTATTTCGGAGAGGCACTTCAACTCTTATCCCAAACTGGATTCTATCCTGTAGTTCTTCAGGAACTTTGTAGGTGTAGACTTTTGGAACCGCCAGGGGCAGGATTACGGATATGTACATCTCCTTTTTCACGTTGTGGCAAATTACTAAAAGAAAATGGATTGCGCTTCTCGATAAGTATTGGCATGTGCTTCGATAATACTGGATATTTTGACCGAATATCCACCACCCATTGAGACCACTACTGGTACATTGTTGATGCGACATTGTTGAAGAACAAACCTATCGCGTGCTTTGCAGCCTTCGAGTGAAACGGAAAGCCGACCCAGTTTATCGGTTTCCAAAATATCAACACCTGACTGGTAGAAAACAATATCAGGTTGTACCTCATCGAAGAGACGGGGTAGTGTATTATAAAGCAGAGAAAGATATGCTTTGTCTTCTATTCTGTCCGGAACACCGATATCAAGATCTGATTGCTCTTTTCTGAGTGGATAATTGTTGGCACCATGCATACTGAAGGTAAATACACGGTCATCATTCATAAATATTCTGGCATTGCCATTACCCTGGTGGACATCCAGATCGACAAACAAGATTTTTTTGACCAAGTTATTTTGAAAGAGCAGGTGAGATGCTATTGCCATATCGTTGAACACACAAAAGCCCTCACCTTTGTCGGCACATGCATGATGTGTGCCTCCTGCTATATTCATAGCCACGCCATATTGTAATGCAAATTTGGCACACTGAAATGTACCATTTGCGATTACTTTACCTCTTTCAATGAGATCCTTGCGCACTGGGAAACCTATGTTCCTTTCTTCCTTTCTAGAAAGCGTCAGGTTCTCCAGTTTGGAAAGGTATTCAGAGGTATGGGTAAGCAATAGTTTTTCGGTGGTCAATTTATCGGGCTCAAAAAAGTTTTCAGGTTTTACCGTTCCCTCATAAAGCAATTGTTCCGGTAACAGCTCATACTTTTCCATCGGAAACCTGTGTCCCTCTGGCAAACTGTATTTGTATACTTCTGAAAAGGCAATCTTGAGCATCTGATAAATTACAATTCTGAAGTCTTAAGGTTTAGGACTTTTTCAGAAAGCCGGCAATTGTTTCTTTAGAAAACTTAGAAAGTACAAGTTGACCACTCATCTGAGCTCTTTCATCAAGCAATTGGGACCAGTGATCTGTTCCTTCCCAGAATACTCTCTTTAGTTTGCTTAATGCCTCAGGATTCATGGAAAGCAAGCTTGTGCAAAACTTGTCTATGTAATCATCCATTTCTTCAGCGGAATCAAATACTTCATGATAGAGGCCTTTTTTCTTGGCCCATTCTGCTGTCTGCCATGATGTGGCATCAAGCGCTAGTTGCGCAAAATTTGAAACACCAACTTTTCTTTGGACAGCAGGACCAATAACGAATGGTCCGATTCCCACAGCCAATTCAGATAGTTTTATTGAAGCATATTTAGTGCTGATGCAGTAATCCATAGCGGAAGCAAGACCAACACCTCCGCCTACAGCCTTGCCCTGTACTCTTCCTATCACGATTTTTCCACATGTTCTTACGGCGTTGATTACGTTTGCAAAACCCATGAAGAAGGTTTTGCCGGTGTCAGCGTTATCTATAGCTACCAGTTCGTCAAAGCTGGCTCCGGCACAGAAAGTTCGGTCACCTGCACTCTTGAGAAGTATCAAGATGACTTCCTCATTAGATCCGGCATCCAGGATGCTCTGTTCTAATTCTTTTAACAGCTTTGAAGGCAAAGAATTATGCGAAGGATGAAAGAATTCTATAGTGGCCAGTCCTTTATCTATTGAGGTATTTACATAACCCTGTTGTGTTTTATCCATGGTCTCTTTGGCTTTTGTATTAATATTGTAATCGTAAAGGTCTAATTTAGTTCAAGAATATCAGAATATGGCGGAGCAGAATTTTGTTGATTATGTTAAAATCTGTTGCAGATCGGGGGCAGGGGGACCAGGTTCTGTTCACTTTTTCAGGGATAATTTGACGGCCAAGGGTGGTCCTGATGGCGGAGATGGTGGTCGAGGTGGACATATCATAGTAAAGGGAAACAAGCAGATGTGGACATTGCTGCCATTGAAGTATAAGAAACATGTAATAGCTGAGAATGGCGTCCCGGGATCTGGTCAGAATAAAACAGGTGCACAGGGTAAGGATATTGTACTTGAGGTACCACTTGGAACGGTAGCCAAAGACGTTGAATCGGGAGAAACTCTATTTGAAATTACTAGCGATGGGGAGACTAAGATCCTACTTATGGGTGGCAGAGGCGGATTGGGAAATACCCATTTCAAATCAAGTACAAGACAATCTCCAAGGTATGCGCAGCCAGGAGAGCCGGGTAAAGAAGAGTGGAAAATTCTAGAACTTAAAATTCTGGCTGATGTGGGATTGGTGGGTTTCCCAAATGCAGGAAAATCGACATTGCTTTCTGTATTGTCAGCGGCAAAACCCAAAATAGCCAATTATGCATTCACCACCTTGGTTCCTAATCTGGGAATCGTCAGCTACAGAGATGCCCGTTCATTCATTATGGCCGATATACCGGGGATCATTGAAGGTGCTGCTGAAGGAAAGGGGTTGGGTATCCGCTTTTTAAGACATATTGAACGTAACGCAGTTTTGTTGTTCATGGTAAGTGCCGAAGCGGAAGATATTAATGAACAATATCGAATCTTGTTACGAGAGTTAGAAAAGTATAATCCTGAATTAATGGATAAACCACGAATCCTTGCCATAACCAAGTCTGATATGCTGGATTCTGAGCTCCAGGATTTGATTGAAAAAGATCTGGAATTGGATATTCCACATATATTCATATCGTCTGTATCACAAAAAGGATTAACCCTATTGAAAGATATGATCTGGCAAGTGCTGGAAACCGAGTAATTGGACGATTAGGCCTATAGTTTTATATGCTTAATAACCCTGAAATCCTGTGATTGCATATCGATAATACGGAAGTAGTAGCTTCCAGATTTAAGATCAGCAATGGAAACCAGTTCTTCATTTTTTACATCCTCCAGTAATTTCACAAGACTTCCGGTAGCATCAAAAATCTCAATTCGTAATTGCTTGTTTTCAACGTTTTTGAAGTAAACATTGTCAACTGAAGGATTTGGAAACAGAACAATGTCACTCAGGATTTCCTGATGAATGAATTCTTGTTCAACGGTCTCTGGTTTAAAGTATTTATTTTGAACAATGTAAATTCCATTGCTATCCCATTCATTTTCCGAAGACTGGGTAAAGACGATAAAGTCTTTATTGGATGAAAAATGGGCTTGGTGATTTCTATTGGTCTTGTCATTTAGAATATCAGACATGATCTTATCGACGACTACAAAGTCTTCATTCAGGTTCTGTCGTTTCAATACAAAAAGACCTGGATTACGTCTTCCTTCCTGTAGACTTATATAGTATTCAAGACCATCGTTACTTAGTTTACCGGCCTTAACGATAAACTGTTTAGGAAACTTCAGTTCTGATTTCAGTTTGTATTTATGCGTATCGGTTTTTTCAAAGATCAGGATATAGGCATGACCCTTATACTCATTGAAGAGAATAAGCTGATTGAGATCAGGTGTGAAGCTTGGAGACAGCAAGGTACCTTTAATCTTCTCTGGGAATTCAATTGAGTAGGAAGGTCCGAATGCCTCGTTTAAATTGTCGCGATATGCAATCCTGATATCGGTATCGCGCTGCTCTCCATTTGTACGTCTGGCAAATATGATGACTTTCTCATCAGAAGAAAGGCAAGATGAAAGGTTTTCAGTTTGCGGACTATTAATACTTAATAGTCTGTGTGAATCAAACGTATTGTTAATGTCCGATCTTTCAGAATACCAGACTGCAAATGACTGTGTAGATGTATTAAAGGCTGTATAATAGAGTCTAAGTCCATCGTCACTTATCCATGGATAAGCTTCGCCTGTAGCGAGTTGATCCAGTTCAAATAATGGTCTGATATCGTAATTGGAATCCTGAAAGGAAACCTGCGATGATAAATCGTGAAAGAGGGATAAAAAGATGACTAAAACACCCAAATAATTTAGATGTTTCATAGCACGATCTTCTTATTTAGGTCATTAGACTAAGTTCCACTTTTTTCTCTAATTCAGCAACAGTGTCTTTGAATATGGAGTCAGTATCTATTAAATCCCTTACTGTGTTGATCGAGTAAATGACCGTACTGTGGTCCTTTCCGCCGAAATTGTCGCCTATTGTCTTAAGTGAACTTTTCGTATAGTTCTTGGCCAGGTACATGGAAAGTTGCCTTGCTATGACAACCTGACGCTTGCGGGTTTTGCTGCTCAAAGTTTCAATTGGCACATCGAAATGTTCTGCAACGAGCTTGGCAATGTTTTCCACGGTTATGCCGCTATTGATTTGCGTAACAAATTTCTGGATGATTTCCTTGGCCAGCTCTACGTCAACTTTTCTATTGTTCAGATGTGATTGAGCTAAAAGTGAAATCATGACACCTTCAAGTTCTCTGATGTTGTTTTTGATATTGAAACAGATGTACTCCATGACATTGCTAGGCACCTGTTTGATATCATCTCCCATCTTGTGTTCAAGGATCGCCAGACGTGTTTCAAAATCCGGAGACTTAAGGTCGGCTGTCAAGCCCCATTTGAAGCGATTGATCAACCGTTCCTTAATGCCTTCGAGGTCTTTGGGAGGCCTGTCTGTCGTCAGAATAATCTGCTTTCCGGTTTGTTGAAGCTGGTTGAATATATTAAAGAATATATCCTGAGTTTTTTCTCTTCCTGAAAGGAATTGAATATCATCAACAATCAGTGTATCTATGAGTTGGTAGTAATGTATCAGGTCTTCCATTGTGCCATTCTTGATGGCTGCCACAATTTGGTTCGTAAATGACTCGGTAGTCAGATACAAAACATTGTGGTTGGGAAAGTTTTTTAGGATTTCATTCCCGATGGCATGTGCAAGGTGTGTTTTACCTAGGCCAACATCTCCATAAATCAGAAGAGGATTGAATGCTGTGCCACCTGGCTTCTTACTTATTGAAAGTCCTGCGGATCTTCCTAGTCTGTTGCAGTCTCCTTCAATGTAGTTCTCAAAAGTATATTTACTGATGAGGTGACTTTCTATTTTGGTTTTTTTAAGTCCAGGAATTACAAAAGGATTCTTGATGTCTTTGGAACTGAATCCGCTCGTGCTGGCTGGAGTAGGGTGGGTATGTTCAACAAATATTTTGTATTCCAATCTTCCCTTTGGACCAAGAACCTGGTAGATGGTTTTCTTCAGTGTACCCAGGTAATGCTCTTCGATGTAATCGTAAAAGAATCTGTTAGGTACTTGAATGGTTAGAACTTGATTATCAAACTTGATTGACTTGATCGGTTTAAACCAGGTATTATAACTTTTTTCACTAAGATTCGACTTTATTATTGAGAGACAACTTTCCCAAATTGATGCATGCGTTTGAACCATCAAGCTACTGTTTAACAACAATTAAAAAACTAAATTATGATCTACCGATTAAGTCTCCAGTCTTTGGAATTGCTTTAATTAAATTAAAACGATTTCCTGGATGATCGATTTAGGAGTTAACAAATATTGGAAAAAAAAATGGTCCTCACCAAAGAAGCAAAAAGGTTTTTTCGAAAAAAAATTCAAGAAGTAGAAAAAACGATGAATAATTATACATTACAAATATATGTAAAGTATAATATGCACGATATCAATTAATTATAGATCATTTTTTCTACTATTTATAATTAATTAATATACAATAGATCTACCTAATTAAGGTGTTTTTGCAGCTGACGCACTTGTGCTTTTTATTCTTCTCGAAGTATAAATTTATCTGTCCCAGGAGGATGCCAGCCCAACCTGCCTGACTCACAATGACCTCGTTGCCGACTCTGTTTCTTCTTATATCAGGCTTGCGCATAAAGGTATGTGTATGGCCTCCAAGAATGAGGTCGATGTCACTCGTATTTTGAGCAAGATGAATATCCGAAACTTTTGAATCTCGATATTCATAACCGAGATGTGAAAGACAAACAACATAGTCCACATCCATGTCTTTTTTCAGCATAGCTGCTGTAGACTGAGCGTGCTCAATTGGATCAAGGTATCGTGTGTTTTTGTAAAGTGATTGAGGTACCAGTGTGTCTAATTCGATACCTGCTCCCACCACACCTATTCGTATTCCTGACTTCTCAAATATTTTATATTTCTCAACCTTGCCATTCAGTACAGTATCGCTAAAGTCATAATTGCTGACGATGAATGGAAAGCTGGCATGTTTCAGCTGTTTATCAAATCCGTCAATACCTGCATCGAAGTCATGATTACCCATTGTCGATGCGTCATATTTCATCTTTGACATCAATTTGATTTCAAGTTCGCCACCAAACATATTGAAATAAGGAGTACCTTGAAATATGTCACCACAGTCAAAGAGCAGTACATTCTCTTCTGTTGCTCTTATGCTATCTATCAATGCTGCTCTTCTCTCAGCGCCACCCAGACCCTGGTTTCTTCCTCCATCCATTGGAAAAGGCTCTATCCTGCTATGCACATCATTTGTATGCAAAATGGTAATTCTAGTAATGTTGGGATCATCTGCAAAGGCACTCATAGGAAAGGCATTCCCCGCTAGCAATAATGATCCACTTATACTATGCTGAATGAACTTACGTCTTTTCATATTACTGTATACGTTTGGTGTTGTTAACAGTTAGATCAATGTTTTGAGATTTCATATCCATCAGATACTCTATTACAGCATCCCTTACATACAGACCGGTATCAAATTGTTTTTTCGATTTCAAGAAGCGGCAACCTCCTCCACCATTGGCCACATAGTCAGGCATTCCTACATTATAAAATCCTGAGAGATTGAGCTCTTCTCCGTCTATATACACTTTCTCAAATGTGCCACCACTTGTCTTTATGATGATTCCTTCGCTCATTGGCCAACCCCTGTCCTCTACTATATGACGAGCCAACTGTACCAATTCATCTGCTGATAGCTTAAGCACAACAAGTTTATTGTCAAATGGCATCAATTCAATGACCTTGCCTTTTGTGATGGGTCCTTTGGCAACCGATGGAATGCGCAGGCCACCATAATTCTGAATCGTAAAGTGGACTTTTTCGTCGTAATGCTTGTTTGCCGTGTAATGCATGGCATCACAGAACCAATTACCCATGCTTGAATTGGGTCTGTCTTTCTTGAGTGGTTCCGGTAGCATGCCCAGGACCATGTTCATCTCACTATCCATTTTGTCCTTATATGGTGCAATGAGATCCCCGACATCATTTGTTTTGATTTCTATTTGTGCATTGGCTTCAACATATTCGACGTTCGCATCAGCTATATGTTGTTGTGTGCTACTGCATGCACCGAGAACAAATGCTATGACATATAAAAGGATGTATCTAGACATTCAAAATGATTTTTGCTTCTTCTTTAATAGCTTCTACAGCAATCTGGACCGGGTTCTTTTCTAAGGCCACATATTGTTTCAGCAGATGGTCAGCCAAATTATTTGAAGGACTATCCATGTCCACAGATTTGGCGTTGTTTTCTATAAAGCTGATCATATCGTTTTTGGCCAAAGTAATGATTTGCCATAGCTGCGCACTCGTATATAATTGTTGCGCTATGTTGTGTTCGTATTCTTTCTGAATGGAAATCATCATCACATTCTTCAATTCGATACTGCGCATCTCACTTGTTTTCAACCTCATAATTAATTGGCGAACATCCATTCTGTCACAAAAAAGAATCAGTCTTTCATATGCCTGTAATTTTAATGGAATGGCATCCTTGGCATATTTTGACTTGAGTTCAAGAGCTTGCATGTGGTATTGGTTGTCAACGAGCTTTTTAAGAATATAATAAGCTGTAGCCATGACAATCAGTGCTGGGAGGGTATATTTCAGTATTTCGAAGAAGATTTCCATCGTATAAAATTATGTCCAAATTTAATCCTAATTGTTTGTGGAGGAAGCCAGGTATACTTCTTTTTTGATTTTGTTAAACTTTCTTTGAACGAACTTCGTTAATTAATCCGATCGCAAAAAGCGCTATAAATTATATTTTTGTAAAAAATATTAAAGAGATATGCAACAAACTGAAACTGGTGTGAGCCCAATAAACCTGACGGATAGTGCTGTAGTTCAGTTGAAGCGCCTGTTTGGAGAAAAGGACGTTCCTGATAACTATGGCTTGCGCATTGGCGTCAAAGGAGGGGGATGTTCCGGATTTTCGTATATACTTGGTTTTGATGAAAAAACTGAAAAAGATGATGAATACGATGTCAAAGGTATCAAGGTATATATGGAAAAATCCCATGGTCTGTATCTGCTTGGAATGGAAATAGACTGGCTGGAAGGATTGAATAACAGGGGGTTCGTATTTAACAACCCCAATGCAAAAGATACTTGTGGATGCGGAACCAGTTTTTCTGCTTAATCCAACAAGCTTATAAAAAATAAAAGCCAGTGTTTTTGCACTGGCTTTTTTTATTACATGTTTCTGATTATCTCATCTCCAAATTCAGAGCATTTAAGAAGGGTGGCTCCCTTCATCAGCCTTTCAAAATCATAAGTGACTCTTTTGGCTTTGATGGCGCCTTTTAGTCCCCTTTCAATGATTTGTCCCACTTTTTTCCATCCCATGTATTGGAACATCATCACTCCTGACAGAATTACTGAACTAGGATTGACTTTGTCCAGTCCGGCGTATTTAGGTGCTGTACCATGCGTAGCTTCAAAGACAGCTACACCGGTATCGTAGTTGATGTTTGCTCCAGGTGCGATACCGATACCACCAACGATAGCAGCCAGTGCATCTGAAACATAGTCTCCATTCAGATTTAATGTGGCAATTACATCATATTCTGCAGGTCTTAATAGAATCTGCTGAAGGAATGCATCTGCAATAACATCTTTGATGATAATCTCTCTTCCTTTGTGCTCGATTACCTGCCAAGGACCGCCATCAAGATCTTTTGCACCAAATTCTCTTTTGGCTAGAGCATAGCCCCATTCTTTAAACTTACCCTCAGTGTATTTCATGATGTTACCCTTGTGAACAAGTGTAACAGACTTGCGATTCTTATTATTAAGAGCTTCATTGATGGCTGCTCTTACCAATCTTTCAGTTCCTTCAACAGATACTGGCTTGACACCTAATGAAGCTGTATCAGGGAATCTAATCTGACTCACGCCCATTTCATCCTGAAGGAATCTCTTCACCTTTTCATTTTCTTCAGTACCGTGTAGGTATTCAATTCCAGCATAGATGTCTTCAGTGTTTTCTCTGAAGATAACCATGTCAACAAGCCCAGGCTTTTTGACGGGTGAAGGTACACCACGATACCATTTGACCGGTCTGACACAAGCGAACAGGTCCAGTCTTTGTCTGATAGCCACGTTTAATGATCTGAATCCACCTCCAACTGGTGTTGTCAATGGTCCTTTTATAGCAACCAGATGATCTTTGATTGTATCTGTGGTTTCCTGTGGCAACCAATCGCCTTCTTTTCTGGCATTGGCTTTTTCACCAGCATATACTTCTTTCCAATGTATCTTTCTTTGTCCATCATATGCTTTTTCAACTGCCGCGTCGAATACTTTAACTGCTGCAGCCCAGATATCTGGCCCGATGCCATCGCCTTCGATAAAAGGGATTATTGGATCAGATGGGACGATGAGTTTCCCTCTTCTGGATTTAGTAATTTTTGTACCGCTCATATTCTTTATTTGTTTTGTATAAGGACAGCAAAAATAGCAAATCAGTTCTTTTTAGTTCAATGCATGGGGTTTTGAAAGCAATATTAGCGTAACATGGTCTCCCTGCTGATCAGAGGTGACATGAATAACATATTTGCAAAAAGCTTACTACCACCCAACCAATAAGCACGAAAGTTAGGATTATCCACACATGCTATAACAGTACCGTTGCCATATGCAGCACAGATTAAAGCAGCGGCTCCTTTGGCCTTTTTGATATTTTGATCAGAACTATATCCACTTAATACCGGTGTCTGACTATATCTCATGGGTGTTGCGCTAAGCTTTTCCAACTGATAAAATTGAGTTCCTCTTTTAAATACAGGCAATTTATTTCTCTTGTATCCATAAAATAGTGGATGATCCAATGATATCTCGGTTTCAAAAATAGAACCGCCGATGATTTGTGCACCTCGGCTTGTGCTGTAATTATTGTAGCTGGTCTCATCATTTTGAATCAAATCATCTGATTCTACGCGTTTCAAGTCTCCGATGAGACCCTGGTTTTCTGCAAAATCGATTGCGCGTCGCATGCAAATCAAAGTACCACCATTCCTTAACCAAGTTCTTAGTTGTGCACTTTCGTTTGAAAGAGCGCCATATTTTCCATCTGGAAGAATGATGAGATCATACTTGGTGAGATTTTTAAATGCCAGATCATGAATGTCAATTTTTGTCAGTTTCATTCCCAATCTCTTGTCCATTTGATACCAGGTGGCACCGGCTTCATAGGCATTTATACCATCACCAACTACCATAGCTACCCTGATGGGTTCCAGTTCAATCAATTTGTTACTTCCCAGCGAAATACCCCGTGCTGAATATGATGAATCGATATTGCGAAAGGGAATATTGAATTTTGAGGACGCATTGATAAGAATATCTGAGATTACCTGTTTATCAAGATCCTGGTTTTTAAAACTGATGATTAATGTTCCCTTTTTGAAATCTTCCAATACACCTTCTGAAATATAATAACTGTCTTCTGTGAGGACTTTTACTTTAACACCTTTATCCTGCAAGTTTTGGAGCAAGCTTGGTGCCATATAGGAATCCCAAGAAAATGCCACTGCCATGGCGTCCTCATTTATAATGTCACTGGACTTGTCCTGGCTTGGGTAATCTTCGATGAGTTTCATGTGGCTTGTTGGATATGGCACATCAGATTCAGCATACTCAATATTTAGTGCCATTGGAACCGTCCAAGCAGAAACATCATAAAATAAACTATCTCTAAAGTCATGGACTGTTTCAAAAATTGTTTTAATCAGCGTGGTTTGTTTCTGTTTTTTGGGTACAACGAAAGTGTTTTGTTTCTTAAACTCAATTCCAGAGAACATTGTGTCTTTTGTGGGTTGATATACATCTATCTCATGTCGTTGCAGCATGTCGAAGAAGAATCTGGCTTTATAGTCATCTTCTGCCATGTATAAATAACAACCTTCACTGATTTCAGAATTATAGCGATCCCTGAAAAAATCGTATTTGTATTTTAATATTTCGCCCTTTAGCGCTAAGGCGGCTTTCTGTGTAGAAAGGGAAGTAACCAACTGGTTTCTGATCGTGAAGGGGAAACTCAGCAGTCCATTTCTGGTTTGTCGAAGGTGACCTCGACTGCTGGCCTGTTCAAACAGGATTCCTATAGCCCCGTTTATATCTGGGTATGTTGAACCTTTGCCGTAGTAAAAATCATCATATCGTTCTTTGCTGAAATATTCAGAGCCTATAGAGTCAAGAAACATGGCATGGAACTCTCCAATCTGTTCGGTCAGATTCTGGTTGATCTGAGGTGTATTCGGGTTCGTTCTGCTTGGTATTCCGGGTTGGAAAAAGAACGTTGAGTTGGATCCCATCTCATGGTGATCGGTGAGTATGTCCGGTTTCCATTCATGGAAAACCTGCATCCGGCCTTTGCTGGAAGGATGGATATTGAAAAGCCAATCTCTGTTAAGGTCAAACCAATAGTGGTTGGTTCTTCCACCAGGCCACTCTTCATTAAATTCTCGATCGGTTGGATCAGGGTTTAGGGTTTCGCTTTTATGACTGTTGGCCCATGTGCTGAATCTTTGAAGGCCATCAGGATTATAACAGGGATCCAGTAGAATAATGGTTTCTTGTAGCAGTCTGTCTATTTGTTGTGACTCACCAGCCAGAAGGTAGTAAGCCAACAGCGCTGAGGCATTGGCGCCGCTTGATTCGTTGCCGTGAACACTATATCCTTGATATAATACCAAAGGGATTTCAGTTTCTTCAAGATCCATGGTGTCTTCAGGATTTGTAAGTCTATAATGTTGAGCTTTTAAGCTATCCAGGTCTACCATATTTTGAATGCTGGATATGGTAAGATAAACCAGAGGTTTGTCTTCGTGACTTCGCGCATATTCTGTGCATTTACAACGGGGGCTCTCAGCGCAGATTTTCTTTACGTAATAGTAGAGTTGATCGTGGGTAATGTGCCATTCTCCAATTTGGAACCCAAGAAATGCTTCAGGAGTAGAGATATTGTCATTATAATTAATTTCCGGCAAGTAATATCCAAGACTTTTTTGGCAATGAGACAGTTGAATAGATTGAAAAAAGAAAAATACTATAAGTACTTTCGCAGTTGATAGGTAGCAATATGTAATCAATTGTTTATGCGATGTCATATTTTTTAATTTCTGTGGTTCTCTTTTTCTTGATTCTGAATGTCGTTTTCAGGGTCAAGATAATCAAGAAATATAAAGCATTGAATAATAAGCAAATTAACATTGACCCGAGATTAATGTTTGACAAACCAGCATTGGAACAATTTGTAAAAGAGGCACATCCTGATTATGCTGAAGAGATTCATGACTTCAGGAGATCCTTAAACAGATTGCTGGTTGCGGGACTTACAGGACTGGTGGTTATTATAGTTGTGTATCTGTTGATTAAATTCGTCTGACAAGAATATTGTATATGACAAAGTATCTTTTAATATTTCTAATATTTCTAAGCTCTTGTACTTTTTTGGACAACAGCGAGTTGATTCCGATGTACTTCAGTATTGATGAAGTTGATATTTCAACAACTGTACAACAAGGCCTTCCTACACATGGTGTCAGAGATGTTTCTGTGTATGCTGACGGTTTTTCAATAGGTGTATATAGCCTTCCAGTTGATGTGCCAGTTCTTGAATCCGATGAAACATTAAATTTGGATTTATTGGCTGTTGTACGAAATAATGGAATTGCATCTAACCCTATCGAGTATCCGTTTTTTGAACCAATAAGTTATGAGTATGACTTTGGAGCTGGCGAAACTGAGGAACTTGACTTAACATTTAGATATTCGGATCAAGTTAAGGTTATAAATGTTGGCGATTTTGAAATCAGCAACGCACTAAGTGTAGACACCGATGGGCAAGAAGAACTTGAGTTTGTACGTTCATCAGAAACTCCATATGGGGATTTTTGTGGTAAGATTACACTATCAGAAGGTGATGTCGGATTTGCAAAATCCACCTTTGCCAGAATAGCAAGAGAGACGGTTATAGGGGGTCCTATATTTTTAGAAATAGATTACAGGAATGAAATTCCATTTACAGTTGGTATTCTAAGATATGAGGGTGCAAATCTTCAAGTGCCATTTCTCAAAGTTGGACTAAATCCTCAGGAAGAGTGGAATAAGGCATACATAGAACTTACCGCTGAGTTGAGTGATGATTTGATTGAAGAATTTACGATACTCATTGGATCATCTCCTGAGAATACGGCTACGGGATCTATTTGGATTGATAATATGCGCCTGGTACATTTCTAGGGCGTTTCCTCATATATGAGACAAAACAAAAAGAAAGAACTGATATTATACCGGTTTTTTGATTGGTTAACCGCTGCGGCTTCGTGGATGCTGTTCTTTGCTTATCGTAAGCAGATGGAGCAACCAGATGTGCTGTTGTTGGATATCATGAATGATCAGAAGCTATTAATTGGTCTGTTCGTGATTCCTTTATCTTGGCTTCTTCTCTATAGTCTATTTGATAAGTACACAGATGTATACAGGTACTCCAGATTAGCGACATTACGCCGGACCTTTGTTCTTTCATTTATTGGTTGCCTTTTCATTTTCTTTACTGTAATGCTTGATGATACATCTTGGATGTATAAGTCATATCTGCAACCATTTATGAGATTGTTTTTGACGCATTTCATTTTGACGGTTACAGTACGGTTGATTTTCTTGAGTATTCTTAAAACCCGTGTCAAGAAAGGCTTGGTTAAGTATAATACATTGATCATAGGTGGTGATGATAATGCTGTAGATTTATTTGTTGATATTGAGAAAGAGCCGGCTCAATTAGGACATAATTTTGTTGGGTACCTGGATTCCAATGGGAACAGTACAAATAAGTTAAGTAGCCAGCTTCCGCAATTGGGCGACCTTAAAACCCTTGAAAATGTAATCGTGGATCATGCGATAGAGGAGGTAGTCATTGCCATTGAAAGTTCAGAACATGCCAAAATTAATGGGATACTAGATCGTCTGTACGGATTCAAGGACAGTATCGCGGTGATGATAATACCGGACATGTATGACATTATGATAGGAAGCGTCAAGATGAGTCATATTTACGGTGCGGCTCTTATTCGGATTGAACAGGATTTGATGCCTAAGTATGAAAAGGTATTGAAGCGGGTAATGGATGTGGTTCTTTCTTTGCTTGCTATTGTAGTTCTTCTTCCTGTGTTCATATTTGTGGCAATTAAGGTCCGGATGTCTTCGCAGGGGCCACTTTTATTCAAACAAGAGAGAATTGGAAAGGGAGGCTCCGTATTTGAAATCCTGAAGTTTCGGTCTATGTATGTTGATGCAGAAAAGCATGGACCTCAATTATCTCATGATGATGATCCCAGAATTACACCGTGGGGGAAAACCATGCGAAAGTTCAGGCTTGATGAGATTCCCCAGTTTTATAATGTTCTTAGAGGTGATATGTCTTTGGTTGGGCCAAGACCCGAGCGGCAGTATTACATTGATAAAATTACCGCAAGAGAACCTTTGTACAGGCATTTGCTTAAAGTAAGACCAGGAATCACCTCTTGGGGACAAGTTAAGTATGGTTATGCTTCTGACGTTGAGCAGATGCTACATCGCATGAAGTATGATTTGATATACATAGAGAACATGTCAGTGGCTCTCGATATCAAGATTTTGTTTTATACAGTATTGATTCTTATTCAGGGCAAGGGTAAATAAATTGAATTGAGGAAATTCGGACTCATAGGGCGCCATTTGGGGCATAGTTTTTCTCCAACATATTTTAGAGGAAAGTTTGAGGATGCTGGTATTACTGATGCATCTTACAATGCTGTCGAATTGGATCGTTTAACGGATGAATCATTTACAGCACTTAAAGCTTCTGGTCTCTCTGGGTTCAATGTTACCATTCCTTATAAGGAGGAAATAGTTCCATTTCTTGATGAGTTGGATGCGAACGCTGAAGAATTGGGCGCCGTCAATACTGTAAAAGTGGTAAATGGAATTTCAAAAGGATACAACACTGATATTTATGGATTCGAGCAATCGCTATCTAAGTACAGGAGCTTTTTGGATGGTGGGAATGCTTTAATTCTTGGTACTGGAGGGGCTTCCAAGGCGGTGGCTTTCGTCTTAAATAAATGGGGCATATCATTTCGATTCATATCAAGAAAGCCTTATTTCCTGCAATATGAAGATATCGATGAAAAATTGATGAATCAAGTAAGTTTGATTGTGAATACAACACCTCTTGGGATGTATCCGGATGTTGACAGCTTTCCGCTGATTCCATATAACTTATTAGGAAAAAATCATTTGGCATTTGACTTGATTTATAATCCTGAAAAATCCCTATTTTTGGTTAAAGCGGAGCAAAACTCAGCAAAGATCCAAAATGGCTATGAGATGTTGGTGTACCAGGCAGAAAAAGCCTGGGAAATCTGGAATAAAGATTAGTTTTTAAATCATCAATTAATGAATCCCGAAGCGTACGCGCAAATCAATTTTGACAATACAGAGATAGCTTTTAGCTATAAATCAGATAAGGAACTTAAGCAAGTCAGGTGGCTTTTCGCACAGATGAATAATAATAATCTGGTAAAACTTGGCTCCGCTCTAACCCCTATGGCTTTAAAACTGAGATTGCCATTTGTTAAGAAGATCATTAAATCAACGATATTCAAGCAATTTGTTGGTGGTGAAAACCTGCTTGATACTCAGGGTACAATCGATCTTTTGTATCGATATAACACCTTGACAATTCTCGATTATGGTGCTGAATCCAAGACCACTGAAGAGGAACTGGATAATGTCATGTTGGAAAGCATCAAGGCTATTGAGCTTGCCGCAGCAAATAATAGTGTGCCTGTTATTAGTACAAAGCTTACTGGCCTTGCACCGAATGAATTATTGATCAAAATGCAGAGCGACGGGGCACTTTCAGAAAGTGAGCAGTATCAGAAAGAGAGGTTTGTCAATCGACTTGATGCGATTTGTAAGCGCGCTTATGAATTGAAGGTTGGTGTCATGATAGATGCTGAAGAAAGCTGGATGCAGATCACCATTGACAATCTGGTTAATCAGATGATGGAAGCCTACAATAAGAAGGAAGTGATCGTTTACAACACCTTTCAATTGTATAGACATGACAAACTAGATTTTTTGAAGGAGAGTTTTGAGGCATCGCAAAATGGCAATTACCTGCTTGGAGCAAAGCTGGTTCGGGGTGCTTATATGGAGAAAGAAAGGGAATATGCCATGCAGAATGGCTTGGTAGACCCTATCAATCCTGATAAAGCAGCTACTGATAAATCATATGATGATGCTGTCAGATTTTGTGTAGATAACTATGCGAATATTGCTTCGGTATGCGCGTCTCATAATAGAAATAGCAACCTCCTCCAGGCACGTTTAATAGAAGAAAGACAGATTGAAAAGAGTCACCCGCATTTGAATTTCTGTCAACTTCTTGGTATGAGCGATAACATAACATTCAATCTTGCCGCAGCCGGATACAATGTCGCAAAATATGTTCCTTATGGTCCGATCGAAGAAGTTATTCCATATCTTATTCGCAGGGCTCAGGAGAACTCCTCAGTAACCGGGGATATGAGCAGAGAATTGCAACTTATAGTAAAAGAACAGAAGAGGAGAGGGTTGTAAGATCAGAACTGTCCCAACCTTATCATCACAAGATTACAGGCATTGATTGATTCAATTCCTTTTTGGTCTAGCCTTTTTTTGAATTCGAAATTTTCAGCGCCAGGATTGAATATGACTCTTTTTGGATTTAACTGTAAGATGTAGTCTTCATAATCAGATTGTAGTTCAGCTCTTAGATATAGGCTGACTGTATGTACGGTTTCCAGTTCTGGTCTATCTGTACTTATCTCATGTTCATTAACAAGACCGGCTTTAGAACCGACGGCAGAAACATTGAATTTCTCGGCATCCAGCATATTCAATAAGGTATTGGAAGCGCGATCAGGTTTGAGTGAAGCCCCGATGACCAATACACTAAGCTGTGTTGAACTTACATTTTCCATACTAAGATTATTAATTAATTAAGTGCGCGTTTGTTTAACGATGAGTCTAAAAATTCTAAACATGTGCTCATTTATATCTCTATAATAGCTGAAAGATCTACGAAATGAATGGTTAAAAATGATCAATTTGTAATATAATCATAAGAGGCATAGGGGTAAGCGCATTATTTTTTGTCTTCATAGTAAGATATGAGAATGAAATTTTTCTAATCAGGATTAATAAACAATTAAGTGAATCCCCGCTGACATAATCAGTGGGGATTTTTTTTATTTGAAAATTTCGAAAATTGACCGGTATATACGAATTAGTACTATGTAAACCCATCTATAAAAGCAAGTTACATATAAGGATAGCGTTCATGTGTTATTTATACTAAGGCTGCTTTAGAATTGAATTGGATATGTGAGATATTTAGAGGAGGATACCGACACTTAGAATTACGAAAAACCTTGACTTCACATTTGAACAACAGCTTTCCAATGGCTTAAATCTTGCTATGATAAAACGCTCCCTCCGACTTTGCAAAGTAGTTGTCATTTTGCTGTTTTACAGGGGCTAAAGGCCTGAATATTAAAGTGCTTTGATCAAATTTGTCGCTAAGGTGAAAACCTTAAACACCCTTTGAGTGAGAAATAGAACAAAGCACCCGCGTGGTGTCTCATACCGATTTGAGATGCTATGGCCCTATTCTAATAGGGGAATATTGTTGGCTCCCAACAATATGTGTTCACGTCTATATTGCTGTTTCAGAAATTTACTAATCAAGATATACAAGCCTTGTATCACGTCACGTGGTATGGGGCTTTTTTCATTGCAAACTACAGTACTTAACATAACACCCATTAAGATGAAAAACTTATTTACACTACTCGTATTCATTGCATTTCTGAGTCCAAACGAAGGAATGTCACAATTAACTGATGTACGTGTCGATGATACATTCACACAGGAAAGTATCACCGGGAAGTATCAGATTGTAAAAGCTGATCTGGATGATGTACAGATCATTTTCCGAAATGACAGAATTGAGATTTTTGAAAAATTATCTCCTGTCAATGAAACAAGAACATTCTTGTTGTTCGATGGCTGTACTCCAGTAGAGCCAGAGCTAACAGAGATGGTGATGCAGAGTGAAGAGCAGATTACCAACAGGGGTATGGCAGAGATGCTAAATGCTTCCAATATGATGGTAAAGAAGTTCAAGAAATTGGTTTACAAAAACCTGTATCCTGGAACGGAGCTGCATGTAAGTGTAGATAATGGCAAAGTAAGATTTGATTTACTTGATGAAAGTGGAGAGCTAACAGCACTTCCGATCAGAGATTGGTCAGGTAATGCCTTGGTTCAAAACTCAAGTAATATCGACTTCATAAATCATACTGACTTAACAATCAGTTCAGACACCAATCAATTAGAATTAACTGAAAGCAAATTCGAGTTGGCTTCTTCTACGAAGAGTAACGCTCGTCTTTCTTCATTTGAAATCAAAACAAAATAAGCCGGAAATGAAAAACTACACCCTTAAATTAATACCCATATTTGTTTTTGCTTTAGCTACACTCTTAAGCATTGACATGGTAGCTCAAACAGCTACAACTACTACCAGTAGTCCATCTCCAATTATGGATATAGGTGGTAATAACTATCAGGCTTATTGTGTTGATTACTACGATAATCAGCCTTACGTAGGCGCGACATATCAATTTGACTATACACCTGAGAATGTTGATGATAATGTCAGGGCATGTCTTGAAGGCATGGGATCTTATGGCGTATCTGCAGTTCAGAACGCCATTTGGTATTTTACAGATGGTATAAGCCCAAGTGGCGGATCCAATGCATGGACAATCATCAATAATGTTAATAATGGTTCTTATACACCTCACTGTGCCACCGAGTGGAATCCTGATGACAACAGTCTTCAGGACATGTGTGTAGAGTTTGATCAAAGCTGTGATAACTTTGCATATGAGTGTACTGATGGTGTTGCAGTGGATGTGTATGGTGAATCAGAGAATAATAAATCTGCATCTGTATTTATTCCGAACTCTGGAAATGTTTTCAAAACAGTTGTCGAGATTGTGTACAAAGGATGTGATCCAGGATCTTCTGTTCAAGCTACCATTAACGGTGGTACGGTAACCATTCCTGAGATTGTAGTAATGGGTGGAAGCAGTAATGTACATGTATATAGAAAGACCTTTGATTATTCTGTAAGTTCAGCTTCAACATATGAAGAGTGTTCAGGTCTACAATCTATTTTGGCATTTGCATTCAGAAATGTTGCCAACAATGGAACTGTTTCCGGTCAGTATACAGCGATCTCGGGATATTGTGATGACCAGAATTTCACAATTCCAATCATTGAGGATTCATCATTAAGAGACATCACAGTTACCGTTCCGGTATCTGAGGTTACCAATGACGGAAGACATATGCGAATTACTGCTACGGCAGGAGGTCAAACAGCCGTTGAATATATCAACTTCCCTGACAATGGATGTTGCTTATCAGTTCGTGAGGTTGTAATTACTGATGTACCTGGATCTGCTACCCAGGTAGATATTAATATTAATACAGAGCCCAATTCGGATAATTTCAATCCTAAGAATTGTGGTCAATCATATGTAATAGCAGGTATCATAACGGCCGAAGTGGAGTGCAATACTGTAGTTTGTAATGGTAGTATCACTGGCGTATACATTTATGACCAGGCAACTGATGCACCAGTTCCTGGAATACCTGCTTTATTTAATGGACAAAATATAGATGCATCTCTACTACCTTCAAATTACTATATAGTTGCAGAGACTGTAGGCAATATTGAATCAGTAGATATTTCTGTTGATGGCTTGCCACAGAATTGTGAAGATCATGAGCCTTATACTTTTCCAAATGGTGCACAAGACGATGATGCCGGCTGGAACGGCGGTATTGGTTCTTATACAGTTGAGGCTGATGCCTATGCACTTGAAGGATGTACTGGTGATCTTTGTGATGATGTATCACTTACATTTAATATAGTTCAGGATTGTGTAGATTTTTCTGTTGATGCAGGAAATGATGTAACAATCTGTGAAGAAGAGGAAGTTACTTTATCTGCAATGGTAAATGGAGCAACGGAATGTGATTGCTGCGTTAGAGAGGTATCAAATACCAACCATTGTAATAACAGTAACTACTATGTGCTTTGGTTAGATGGCGAGCATTTTACCGGTAATGGTGATTTGGTATGGGAAGAATGTGGAGATGGAACTGCTAGACTAACTGGAACTGCAACTAAGAGTGGAACGACTTACCATATAGATATTACTTATTCAGGATACTCAAATACTCCTCCACAAGGAAGTCCGAAAGATAACAATTGTGGAAGTACGAATGCATCTGGTTGGTTCTACTATACTGAAATGACAGGTACTTTGACTAACGGTAGTCATGTATATACTCTGACCAGAAGAGGACCTGCTTTTCAGGTTGGTAATGGTGCGAACATAACTGCTACTGGATATGGTGGTTCAGGATGGTTTAACGCTACAAAAAATGGAAATACGATCGTAGGGGATATCAATATTATGTTATCTCAAAATTGTTCTTCTTCAGCTAACTGTTCTTCGCAGACAATAGCTGGGATGGACTACTTAGGAGCTTACGGTAACTCTCACTATTACATGAAACCTGATGGTGATTTGACTTATTGGGATGCCGTAGATTTTGTAAACTCAAGAGGCGGACACTTGCCTAAAGTTGAAACTCAAGGTGAAAATGATTGGATTGCTGCTCAACTATCGGGTAGTATCTGGCTTTCACTTTCAGATGAAGCTCAAGAAGGAACTTGGAGATGGTATGATAATGAGGAAGCGATTTACACAAATTGGAAGAGTGGTGAGCCTAGTAATAATTCAGGTGAAGATTTTGCAAGAATGCTACCAGATGGTAAGTGGACTGACAGACCTTCTTCTCAATATTACTGGGTCATAATGGAAGTTGAGTGCGGAAGCCAAGGTGGCGGAGGAATTGTTGATGATGTCTCATACCTTTGGACGCCAGGTAACTTCACTACACCTACGATTACTGTTAGCCCGACAAACACAACAACATATACAGTACAGGTGACTGGTTGTGATGGTTGTGTGGCAAGTGATAATGTAACAGTTACAGTGGATGGTGATTTTTCTTGTCCAGCTGATGTTACTATTGATTGCGATGAAAGTGCTCATCCTGATAATACAGGATATCCAAGTTTGACTTGTGATCCGAATGCAGTCATCACATACGAAGACAATGATTCAGGTACTTGTCCAACAATTAAGACAAGGACTTGGACAGCTTCTGTGACAAGAATTGTAGAAGACCCATGTATTCCACAGGATCTAGCACATTGGGATTTTGCAAATGCTTATGCTAAATGTTCAAATGGAGTTGAACCTCTTGATGGTAATGGATTGGCTCCAAGTTCTACTACTTCTTCACACTGTAATAACCTTTATATTTCAAATGTTACAAATAATGACGGTAGTTCATGTGTGAAAGGTGCCTTTGGTTCAGCTGAGTCTGCAATTTGTGTAACTGCATCACCAGAATCTTTCTTCAAAGACAATGATGATGACGCCATCACGTTCACTGTAGAGTTTGGTGCAAATGATGAAGGTAGATTGACAGGTATTTCATTCTACGAGAAAAACCAAAAGCATAATGAAAACTTTGGTAATGTAGATTATGCTCAGAAATATGGATTCAGAGTACTTAAGAATGGTTCAGAGATTTATAGAAATGTGGATAACCCAACAACAAAAGATGTTTGGACTCTTCACAATTTTGATTTTACAGGAGTTGATTTTGAATATTCAGGAGCAACAATTTTCAAATTTGAAATTTTAGGTTATGACCCAACCGACTTTGGATACAATAAGCAAGTATGGGAATTTGATGAGTTGATCGTAAGAGGATGTTGTGGTACAGAAGTATCAAATGAAGTGCAGGAGTTTACTTGTACTCAAACAATCACAATTAATGATAATGAATTCCCCACACTAACAAATGTACCTGCTGATGTTACAGTTCAGTGTGCAGATGATGTGCCTCCTGTTGCAACAGATGTCATCGCTGATGATAACTGTGCATTCATGACTGACTTTACAGAAGAGGTTCAAAACGAACAAGCATGTAATATCTTCCAGGTTGTAAGAACATGGATAGTTACTGATGCATGTGGTAATGAGACCAGTGACAGCCAGGTAATTACTGTTGAAGATACAACTCCTCCAACAGCAACAAACCCTACAGATATTACAATTGACTGTTACATTGATCTGCCGAATCCGGATACTGATGTGGTAGTAGGGGAGTATGACAATTGCCCAGAGCCACCAACAGTTGAGTGGATAGATGATGACCCAGATTTTGTTCCGTGTCTTGATTATGAGACAACAATAGTCAGAACCTATAGAGTTACTGATTGTTCTGGAAACACAACGGATGTTTATCAGAATATAATTATAGATAACGATGGACCAAGCATTACATGTCCTGCAGATCAGACTGTGGAATGTTTTAGTGATATCACTGCTGGTACACCATCTGTAGATGGTAATTGTACACCAAACCCAACTGTGACTACTGAAGGACCTTACCTAGTAAGTGGTCAAGATGATTGCGATGGTGCTAAATATGAAATAACATATACTGTCACAGATGATTGTGGAAATACAGATAGCTGTATTCAGACATTCACTATTGATAACGAAGGGCCTACAATTACATGTCCAGCAGACCAAACAATTGAGTGTATTGACGATATCAATGAGGGTACACCAACGGTTGTGACAAGCTGTCTATTGGAATATGAGGTAATTGTTGCCATACCAACTATAATAGGTACTGCAGCAAACTGTCCAGGTAACGAGTATAAAATTCTTTATAGTGCTCTTGATGAGTGTAATAGAAGTGCTGAATGCGAGCAAACATTCACTATTGAGAATGATCCACCAACGATTACCTGTCCAGCAGATGAAATTGTTGAATGTTATGCAGATATCAGTGAAGGACAAGCTACTGTTCAGATTTCTTGTGGAATTCAATATGACGTAACTACAGTAGGGCCTACACTTGTTTCAGGTCAGGCTGACTGTGATGATGCAGTTTATGAAATAGTATATACAGTTACTGATGAATGTGGTCGTTCTGCTAGTTGTACACAAACATTCACTCTTGACAATGATGGACCAACTATCACTTGTCCAGCAGACGAAATTGTGGAATGTTTTGATGATATAGCTGAAGGTACTGCTACGGTTTCAGTATCATGTGGATTGGATTATGATGTTACAACAGATGGACCTAACCTTGTATTCGGTCAGGATGGTTGTGATGATGCAGTTTATGAAATAGTATATACAGTTACTGATGAGTGTGGACGTTCAGCAAGTTGTACTCAGACCTTTACACTAGATAATGAAGGACCAACTATTGTATGTCCTGATGATCTGACAGTAGAGTGTATTGATGATATAACTGAAGGTATACCTACAGTTACTGTAGCATGTGGATTGGATTATGAAGTATTTGTTGCGATGCCTAGTATTGTTGGAGCAGAAGCCAATTGTCCTGGTCAGGTATACTTCATTAGTTACACTGTAGAGGATGAATGCGGAAGAACAGCTACTTGTGATCAGAAATTCACAATTGAGAATGATCCTCCAACAATAGTATGTCCACCGGATCAAGTCGTAGAGTGCTATGATGATATTGTAGCTGGTACGCCGAGTGTTACAGTATCATGTTTCTTAGATTATGATGTAACAACAGATGGACCACATTTGGTATTTGGACAAGATGGTTGTGATGATGCTAAATATGAAATCACATATACCGTTACAGATGTATGTGGAAGAAGTGCAAGTTGTACTCAGACCTTCACTTTAGATAATCACGGACCGACAATCACCTGCCCGGCAGATGAAACAGTAGAGTGTTACGATGATATCGCATCAGGTACACCAGTTGTTATCGTTGCTTGTGGTTTGGATTATGATGTGACAACAGACGGACCTCACCTGGTGTTCGGACAAGACGGATGTGACGATGCTGTATATGAGATCGTTTACACAGTTGAAGACGAGTGTGGCAGAACATCAAGTTGTACTCAGAAGTTCACTTTGGATAACCACGGGCCTACTATCACTTGTCCAGCAGACAAGACAATAGAATGCATAGATGGAATAGTAGAAGGTATTCCTACAGTATCTGTTGCATGTGGTCTGGATTATGAGGTTCTCGTGGCAATACCTGATTTAATGGGGCCTGAAATCAACTGTCCAGGTAACGTTTATACAATAACTTATACAGTAGTAGATGAATGTGGAAGAGAAGCATCTTGTGATCAGAAGTTTACAATTGAGAATGATCCGCCGACAATTGTTTGTCCTCCGGATCAGATTGTAGAGTGTTATGATGACATTGTTTCAGGAACACCTACTGTCACGGTATCATGTGGATTAGATTATGATGTGACTACAGATGGGCCATATTTGGTATTAGGACAAGATGGTTGTGATGAAGCCAAATATGAATTAGTCTATACAGTTACAGATGTATGTGGAAGAAGTGCAAGTTGTACACAAACATTTACTCTTGACAATGATGGACCTACAATTACATGTCCAGCGGACGAGACTGTTGAATGTTTTGATGATATCCATATCGGTACGGCTACCGTAAATGTAGCTTGTGGACTCGATTACGATATTACAACAGACGGTCCACATTTGGTATTAGGACAAGATGAATGTGATGACGCCGTTTATGAAGTAACTTATACTGTTACTGATGAGTGCGGCAGAACATCAAGCTGTATTCAGAAATTTACTTTAGACAATGAAGGGCCAACAATTGTTTGTCCTCCTGATCAGACTATTGAGTGTATCAGTGACATGATGGAAGGTATTCCAACAGTTACTACATCATGTGGTCTTGACTATCAGGTTTTTGTTGCCATGCCAAGTATTGTTGGAGCAGAGGCAAATTGTCCTGGTCAGGTATACTACATTAGTTATACTGTAGAGGATGAATGCGGCAGAACAGCTACTTGTGATCAGAAATTCACGATAGAGAATGATCCTCCAACCATAGTATGTCCACCAGATCAAGTTGTAGAATGCTATGATGATATTGTAACTGGTACGCCGAGTGTTACAGTATCATGTTTCTTAGATTATGATGTAACAACAGATGGACCGCATTTGGTGTTTGGACAAGATGGATGTGATGATGCTAAATATGAAATAACATATACAGTTACTGATGTGTGTGGAAGAAGTGCAAGTTGTACTCAAACTTTCACATTAGATAATCACGGACCGACAATCACCTGCCCGGCAGATGAGACAGTAGAGTGTTATGATGATATCGCATCAGGTACACCAGTTGTTGTGGTTGCATGTGGTCTAGATTATGACGTGACAACAGACGGACCTCACCTTGTGTTCGGACAAGACGGATGTGACGATGCTGTATATGAGATCGTTTACACAGTTGAAGACGAGTGTGGCAGAACATCAAGTTGTACTCAGAAGTTCACTTTGGATAACCACGGGCCTACTATCACTTGTCCAGCAGACAAGACAATAGAATGCATAGATGGAATAGTAGAAGGTATTCCTACAGTATCTGTGGCATGTGGTCTGGATTATGAGGTATTCGTTGCAATACCTGATTTAATGGGGCCTGAAATCAACTGTCCAGGTAACGTTTATACAATAACTTATACAGTAGTAGATGAATGTGGAAGAGAAGCATCTTGTGATCAGAAGTTTACAATTGAGAATGATCCGCCGACAATTGTTTGTCCTCCGGATCAGATTGTAGAGTGTTATGATGACATTGTTTCAGGAACACCTACAGTCACAGTATCTTGTTTCTTGGATTATGATGTAACAACAGATGGACCACATTTGGTATTTGGACAAGATGGATGTGATGATGCTAAATATGAGATTACATATACGGTTACTGATGTTTGTGGCAGAAGTGCTAGTTGTACACAGACATTTACGCTTGATAATGATGGCCCAACGATTACATGCCCAGCTGACGAAACTGTCGAGTGTTATGACGATATCCATATTGGAACACCAACTGTTGTAGTTGCTTGCGGACTACATTATGATGTGACAACAGATGGACCACATTTGGTATTTGGTCAGGATAACTGTGATGAAGCTGTCTATGAAGTGGTTTACACAGTAGAAGATGAGTGTGGAAGAACTGCCAGTTGTACACAGAAATTTACATTGGATAACCATGGACCAACAATCGTTTGTCCAGCTGATAAGACGATTGAGTGTATTGAAGGTATAGTAGAAGGCATTCCTACAGTGACTGTAGCATGTGGACTTGAATATGAGGTGTTTGTAGCTATGCCATCAATAGTTGGCGCGGAGGCAAACTGCCCAGGTCAAGTTTACTATATCAGCTACACAGTAGAAGATGAGTGTGGAAGAACTGCAACTTGTCAACAGAAATTTACTATTGAAAACGATCCACCGACGATCGTTTGTCCTCCAGACCTGATAGTCGAATGTTATGATGACATCGTACCAGGAACACCTAGTGTCACAGTATCTTGTTATCTGGATTACGATGTGACAACAGATGGACCACATTTGGTATTCGGACAAGATGGATGTGATGATGCTAAATATGAAATAACATATACAGTTACTGATGTATGTGGAAGAACAGCCAGTTGTACTCAGACATTTACATTGGATAATCATGGACCATCAATAACTTGTCCTGCAGATGAGACTGTTGAGTGCTATGATGATATCCATATTGGAACACCAACTGTGGTAGTTGCTTGTGGACTTCATTATGATGTTACCACAGATGGACCTCACCTTGTGTTTGGACAAGATGGATGTGACGATGCTGTTTATGAAGTTGTGTATACAGTAGAAGATGAATGTGGCAGAACAGCAAGCTGTGCTCAGAGATTTACATTGGATAATCATGGACCAACAATTGTTTGTCCAGCAGATAAGACAATAGAATGTGTAGATGAAATAGTAGAAGGTATTCCTACAGTGACAGTTGCTTGTGGTCTGGATTATGAGGTATTCGTTGCAATACCTGATTTAATGGGACCTGAAATCAACTGTCCAGGAAATGTATACACTATTACATACACAGTAGTAGATGAGTGTGGAAGAGAAGCATCTTGTGATCAGAAGTTTACAATTGAGAATGATCCACCAACGATTGTATGTCCTCCGGATCAGATTGTAGAGTGTTATGATGACATTGTTTCTGGAACACCTACAGTCACAGTATCTTGTGGTCTAGATTATAATGTGACAACAGATGGACCACATTTGGTATTTGGACAAGATGGATGTGATGATGCTAAATATGAAATAACATATACGGTTACAGATGTATGTGGAAGAAGTGCAAGTTGTACTCAAACCTTCACATTGGATAACCATGGTCCTACGATTACTTGCCCAGCAGATGAGACTGTTGAATGTCTTGAGGATATCATGGCAGGAACGCCAACAATAGTTGTGGCTTGTGGCTTGGATTATTCACTTTCTGCTACAGGCCCTGCACTACAAATTGGTCAGGAGAACTGTCCTGGAGAAGTGTATTACATCACTTACGTTGTAGAAGATGAATGTGGCAGAACTGCTACTTGTCAACAGAAATTCACTATTGATAATGTCGGACCTACAATTACTTGTCCTCCAGATCAGATAGTAGAATGTTACGATGAGATCGTTCCTGGTACGCCAGTGGTAACGACAAGTTGTGATATGCCTTACACAATTGCTACATCAGGACCGCATCTGGTATTTGGACAAGATGGATGTGATGATGCCAGATATGAAATAGTATACACTGTAACAGATGAATGTGGACGTTCAGCCAGTTGTACACAAAAATGGACACTGGATAATCATGGACCAACTATTGTTTGCCCAGCAGACGAGATTGTTGAGTGTTACGATGATATCTATGAAGGTACACCAACAGTGACTGTTGCATGTGGATTGGATTATGATGTTGTAACAGAAGGTCCTTACTTGGCATTTGGTCAGTTTGGATGTGATAATGCAGTATATGAGATTAAATACACTGTTACTGATGAGTGTGGTAGGAGTTCATTCTGTATTCAGAAATTCACATTGGAAAATGAAGGGCCAACAATTGTATGTCCTGCGGATCAAACCATTGAATGTGTAGATGATATGATGCAGGGTATACCTACAGTAACTGTAGCTTGTGGACTTGATTATGAAGTATTTGTTGCTATGCCAAGTATCAGTGCATTTGAAGCAAATTGTCCAGGCAAGATGTACTTCATCAGCTACACAGTAGAAGATGAATGCGGTAGAACTGCAAGTTGTACTCAGAAATTCACTATCGATAATGTCGGACCAACAATAGTTTGTCCACCAGATCAGATAGTAGAATGTTATGATGAGATCGTTCCAGGTACGCCTGTGGTAACGACAAGTTGTGATATGCCTTACACAATTACTACATCAGGACCACATCTGGTATTTGGACAGGATGGTTGTGATGGTGCCAGATATGAAATTGTCTATACTGTAGAGGATGAGTGCGGAAGAATCGATAAGTGTACTCAGAAATGGACACTAGATAATCATGGGCCTGAAATCGTATGTCCATTGGATATGACGGTTGAATGTTATGATGATATCACAGTTGGTACACCAACGGTATGGGTAGATTGTGGATTACATTACGATCTAACTACATCAGGACCACACCTTGTGTTTGGTCAGGATAATTGTGATGATGCAGTTTATGAAATAACTTATACAGCTACAGATGAGTGTGGTAGAACTGCAAGTTGTACTCAGAAATTCACTCTTGATAACCACGGACCTGTCATAACATGTCCAGCAGATGAGACTGTCGAATGTCTTGAAGATATTTTTGCAGGTACTCCTCATATAGAAGTAGCTTGTGGTGTTGAGTACAACATTTCAGTTGTGGGTCCAGCGCTACAGATAGGACAAGAAAATTGTCCAGGTGAAGAGTACTTCATCAGATATACTGTCGAGGATGAATGTGGTAGGGTAGCAAGCTGTACTCAGAAATTTACTATTGATAACGTAGGACCTACTATTACTTGTCCTCCGGATCAGATAGTAGAGTGTTACGACGAGATCGTACCTGGTACGCCAGTGGTAACGACAAGCTGTGACATGCCGTATACAATTACTACATCAGGACCACACCTCGTGTTTGGACAAGATGGATGTGATGATGCGAGATATGAAATAGTATATACAGTCACGGATGAGTGTGGAAGAAGTGCTAGTTGTACTCAGAAGTGGACGCTTGATAATTTTGGACCTACAATTGTATGTCCAGCAGACGAGACTGTTGAATGCCTAGAAGATATCTATGCAGGAACACCAACTGTAACAGTTGCATGTGGATTAGATTATGATGTAGTTTCAGAAGGTCCTTACTTGGTATTCGGACAAGAAAACTGTCATCAAGCACGTTACGAGATTAAATACACTGTTACTGATGAGTGCGGAAGAAGTTCATTCTGTATTCAGAAATTTACATTGGATAATCATGGACCAACAATAGTATGTCCAGCGGACCAAACTATTGAGTGTGTAGATGATATGATGCAGGGTATACCTACAGTAACAGTTGCATGTGGTTTAGAGTATGAAGTGTTTGTTGCAATGCCAACAATTACTCCATTTGAAGCAAACTGTCCTGGCAAGATATACTTCATCAGCTACACAGTAGAAGATGAGTGTGGTAGAACTGCAAGTTGTACTCAGAAATTCACTATCGATAATGTTGGACCGACTATCGTTTGTCCTCCAGATCAAATTGTTGAGTGCTACGATGAGATCGTTCCTGGAACGCCAGTTGTAACGACAAGTTGTGGAATGCCATACACGATTACGACATCAGGACCACACCTAGTGTTTGGTCAAGATGGATGTGATGGTGCCAGATACGAAATAGTTTACACCGTTACAGATGAGTGTGGCAGGATTGACAAGTGTACTCAGAAGTGGACGCTTAATAATCATGGACCTGAGATTGTATGTCCATTTGATATGACAGTTGAATGTTACGATGATATTGTAGCTGGAACGCCTACTGTTTGGGTAGATTGCGGGCTGCACTACGATCTGACGACATCAGGTCCACACCTAGTGTTTGGACAGGACAACTGTGATGATGCAGTATATGAAATCACATATACAGCCACTGATGAGTGTGGAAGAAGTGCAAGCTGTACACAGAAGTTTACTTTGGATAATCATGGGCCTGTGATAACATGTCCAGCAGATGAGACTGTAGAATGTCTTGAAGACATCTTTGCAGGAACTCCTCATATCGAAGTAGCTTGTGGATTGGAATACAATATTTCAGTTGTAGGTCCAGCATTGCAGATTGGACAAGAGAATTGCCCAGGAGAAGAATATTTCATTAGATACACTGTGGAAGATGAATGTGGTAGAGTAGCGACTTGTACTCAGAAATTCACTATTGATAATGTTGGACCAACCATCGTTTGTCCTCCAGATCAAATTGTTGAATGTTACGATGAGATCGTTCCTGGAACGCCAGTTGTTACAACAAGTTGTGATATGCCATACACGATAACGACATCAGGACCACACCTTGTGTTTGGTCAGGATGAGTGTGATGGTGCAAGATATGAGATCGTATATACAGTAACAGATGAGTGTGGACGTTCAGCAAGCTGTACTCAGAAGTGGACTCTAAATAACTTTGGACCAACTATTAGTTGTCCTGCAGATGAAGTAGTTGAGTGCTACGACGATATTCACATTGGTACGCCGACTGTAACTGTAGCATGTGGTATAGACTATGATATTCTAACAGAGGGCCCTTATCTGGTATTTGGACAAGATAAGTGTCATGGAACCAGATACGAGGTTAAATACACTGTTACAGATGAGTGTGGAAGAAGCTCATTCTGTATTCAGAAGTTTACTTTGGATAATCATGGACCAACAATAGTATGTCCAGCGGATCAAACTATTGAGTGTGTTGATGACATAATGCAAGGTACGCCAACAGTAACTGTTTCTTGTGGTCTAGAATATGAGGTATTCGTTGCAATGCCAAGTATCAGTGCATTTGAAGCAAACTGTCCAGGAAAAGTATACATCATTAGTTACACTGTTGAAGATGAGTGCGGTAGAACGGCAACATGTCAGCAGAAATTTACTATTGACAATGTCGGACCAACAATTGTTTGTCCACCAGATCAGGTAGTAGAATGTTATGATGAGATCGTCCCTGGAACACCTGTTGTTACGACAAGTTGTGGAATGCCATATACGATTACGACATCAGGACCTCACCTTGTGTTCGGTCAAGATGGTTGTGATGGCGCCAGATATGAAATTGTATACACTGTTACAGATGAGTGTGGCAGAATTGACAAGTGTACTCAGAAGTGGACGCTTAATAATCATGGACCTGAGATTGTATGTCCATTTGATATGACAGTTGAATGTTACGATGATATCGTTGCAGGTACACCTACTGTTTGGGTAGATTGTGGATTGCATTATGACTTGACGACATCAGGACCACATCTTGTATATGGTCAGGATAATTGTGATGATGCAGTATATGAGATTACATACACAGCAACAGATGAGTGTGGTAGAAGTGCCAGTTGTACTCAAAAATGGACATTGGATAATCATGGTCCAAGCATAACATGTCCAGCTGATGAGACTGTAGAGTGTCTTGAAGATATTTTTGCAGGAACTCCTCATATAGATGTGGCTTGTGGTTTGGAATACAATATTTCTGTTGTAGGCCCTGCATTGCAGATAGGTCAGGAGAATTGCCCAGGAGAGGAATATTTCATCAGATATACAGTCGAAGATGAATGTGGTAGGGTAGCGAGCTGTACTCAGAAGTTCACTATTGATAATGTAGGACCAACTATTGCGTGTCCTCCGGATCAAATTGTTGAATGTTATGATGAGATCGTTCCAGGCACACCATCAGTAACTACAAGTTGCGATATGCCATACACGATTACGACATCAGGACCACATCTTGTATTTGGTCAGGATGAATGTGATGGTGCTAGATATGAAATCGTATACACAGTTACAGATGAATGTGGAAGAAGTGCAAGCTGTACTCAGAAATGGACGCTTGACAATCATGGACCTACAATCGTATGTCCTCCAGATGCAGTTGTAGAGTGTGAGGATAACATATTCCCTGGCACACCAGTTGTTAACGTATCTTGTGGATTACATTATGATGTTACCACATCTGGACCACACTTGGTATTTGGACAAAAAGATTGTTATGATGCCAAGTATGAAATTGTGTACACAATTACAGATGAATGTGGAAGAAGTGCGAGCTGTACTCAGACATTTACAATTGAGAATGAAGGACCATGGATTACTTGTCCTCCAGATGCAGTTGTAGAGTGTTATGAGGATATTACAGTGGGTACTCCAAGTGTTACCACATCTTGTGGCCTTGGATATACTGTAACGACTTCTGGACCTCACCTTATCTTTGGTAGAGATAATTGTGATAATGCCAGATATGAATTGATCTATACAGTTACAGATGATTGTGGTCGTACCAACAGCTGCAAGCAGAGATTTACTATTGATAATGAAGGACCTACAGTCGTTTGTCCTCCAGATCAAATAGTAGATTGTTTTGCTGATATCGTGCCAGGAACTCCTACAGTTTATACATCTTGTGGTTTGACATACACAGTTTCAAACAGCCCAGCTGTATTGGTGAGTGGTGAAGAGAATTGTGATGGCGCGCAGTACGAGATCACATATACTGTAAGAGATGAGTGTGGAAGAACATCATATTGTGTTCAGAAATTTACTATTGATAATCACCCACCAACAATAATATGTCCTCCGGATCAGGTTGTTGAGTGTGTTGATGATATATATACAGGAATAGCCACTGTAGTCGCTTCTTGTGAGCTTGGTTATAATGTGACTACATCAGGCCCTTACCTGATATTTGGTCAGACATTATGTGATGGCGCACAGTATGAAGTAATCTACACGGTTACTGATGACTGCGGTCGTTCAGCGCAATGTGCACAGAAGTTTACACTTGAGAATGAGGGCCCAACAATCTATTGTCCTGCTGACAAGACAATTGAATGCGTGTCTGAAATCGTACAAGGAATTCCTACTGTGGTTACATCTTGTGGTGTGAATTACGATGTATTTGTAGCTATGCCAACAATTGTAGGCCCTGAAGCAAATTGCCCAGGAAAGCAATATCAAATAATTTACAGTGTAGTCGATGCTTGTGGAAGAACGGCTAGTTGTACACAGACATTTACTATTGAGAATCATCCACCGACAATTGTATGTCCTGCTGATCAGGATGTAGAATGTTACGAGGATATAGTCATTGGTATACCAACAGTGAATACTTCATGTAATCTGCCTTACACAGTTACTACTTCTGGACCACATTTGGTATTTGGAAGTCATGACTGTTATGGAGCCAAGTATGAAGTAGTCTATACGGCAACAGATGTATGCGGTAGAAGCGTTAGCTGTACTCAAACATTTACAATTGATAATGATGGACCATGGATTACATGTCCTCCGGATCAGGTTGTTGAATGTTACGATTACATCACAGTGGGTAACCCATTTGTACAGACTTCTTGCGGATTAGGATACACAGTTACCACATCTGGACCGACATTGGTCTCAGGATTGAATAATTGTGAAGGATCAAAATATGCGATAGTATACACCGCTACTGATGATTGTGGAAGAAGTGCAAGTTGTACACAGACGTTTACAATTGATAATGACGGTCCTACTATTACATGTCCTCCTAATGAAGTAGTGGATTGTGCTTCGGATATCTATCCTGGTACGCCAGTAGTGTATACTTCATGCGGTTTGACTTATCAGGTGACTACAAGTGGTCCAACCCTTGTCAGTGGAATAGCTGATTGTCACGGATCTGTTTATCAAATTGTCTATACAGCAACAGACTTCTGCGGCAGAAAGTCAAGCTGTACACAGACATTTACAATTGACAATGAAGGACCAACAATCTATTGTCCTGCGGATAAGACAGTTGAATGTTATGCGGATATAGTTGCTGGTTTTGCGACAGTAAGTTCTTCTTGTGATCTTGCTACAACTGTGAGAACATCTGCACCGCTATTAGTGAGTGGACAGGATAATTGTCATGGTGCTAAGTATCATATTACTTACACAGTTACTGATGTTTGTGGTAGAGAAGCTTCTTGTACTCAGACATTCACACTGGATAATCACGGACCAACAATTATTTGTCCTGCTGATGCTGTGGTAGAATGTAAAGATTACATATTGCCAGGAACGCCTACAGTGTATACATCATGTGGTTTAGACTACAACATTACAACTCATGGTCCTACACTAGTCTTTGGACAAGAGGACTGTCATGGAGCTAAATATGAGCTTGTGTATACTGTTACTGATGAATGTGGACGTTCAGCAAGCTGTACACAAACATTTACAATAGATAATATAGGACCTAGAATCGTATGTCCACCAGATCAAACAATTCAGTGTATTTCGGAGATGACGCCAGGTACACCAATTGTGACTACATCTTGTGGCGTGGATTACGATGTTGTTATTGCGATGCCAACTGTAATTGGCCCGGATATAAATTGTCCTGGAAAGCAATATCAAATACTTTACAGTGTAGTGGATGCATGTGGAAGAAGTGCTAGTTGTACACAGACATTTACAATACACAATGACGGACCAACGATAGTGTGTCCAGCTGACAAGGTTGTAGAATGCTATGATGATATCATTGCTGGTACACCAAGTGTTACTACTTCATGTGGATTGGATTACAATCTTGAAATCAGAGGCCCTGAGTTAGTATCAGGCATAGATAATTGTCATGGTGCGAAGTATAAGATCACTTACATCGCGACAGATGTATGTGGAAGAAGTGCAAGTTGTGTTCAGATATTTACTTTGAGCAACAACCCACCAGTGATTACTTGTCCTCCTAACACAGTTGTAGAATGTTTCCATGATATCATTCCTGGAACGCCTACAGTCTATACTTCATGTGGAGTTGGATATACTGTTACGGTGAATGGACCTACACTTGTATCAGGTCAAGATGATTGCAATGGCGCGATTTATCAAGTTGTCTATACAGCTGTTGATGATTGCGGTAGAAGTTCATCTTGTACTCAGATTTGGAGTATTGATAATGATGGTCCTACAATAACATGTCCACTGGACGTGTATGTAGGAAGAATAGAAGAGTTTATTCCAGGTAATCCTGATTACCACACAAGCTGTGGTAGTATAGGTACTATTACAACTTTTGGACCTGTACTTGTTTCAGGTGATGATTGTGCTAATGGTGTCTATCAATATACTTATACCGTAACTGATGAATGTGGTAGATCGAAGTCTTGTACTCAAAGGATATTCATTGATCCTTCAGATCTATCATGTCATATAACTGGATATGGCACGACATGTGGTTTTGATAATGGAAGTGCGACAGTGTCAGCATCCGGAGGTTATGGTCCTTATACATATGCTTGGAGCAATGGCGCGTTTACGCAATCTGTTACTGGTCTTGCAGCTGGATTCTACAGTGTGACCGTTACAGACAGCGAAGGTTGTACTTCAAGCTGTAGTGTAGAGATTGATGACAGTACAAGTCCGGTATGTTCAGTTAGTGGTACTGATGCATCATGTGGTGATGCTAACGGTAGTGCTACTGTTACTGCAATACTTGGTACACCTCCTTATAGCTATGCTTGGAGTAACGGTGCGAATACACAGACAGTTACTGGTCTAGCAGCTGGTACTTATACAGTTGTTGTTACCGATGCATTAGGATGTACTACTACATGTAGTGTTAATATCGGAGATACAGTACCACCTAGTTGCTATGCGACTGGAACAAATACAACATGTAATGAGAATAACGGAACCGCAACAGTCTTCGGAATTGGTGGATCTGGAATTTACTCTTACTTGTGGAACACTGGACAATCAACTGCTACCGTTACAGGATTGGCTCCTGGAACATATACGGTTGTTGTTACAGACAGTAATGGATGTTCAACTACTTGTTCAGTTGTGATCAATGATAGTATGGCTCCAAGATGTAATGTGAGTTCAACAGATACTAAATGTGGTGCTAATGATGGTACAGCTGTCGTCACACCTACAGGTGGTACGCCACCATACTTGTATCAGTGGAGCAATGGTGACAACACAGCTGCAATCAGCGGATTGGCTGCAGGAACATACACAGTAGTTGTAACAGATGCTGTTGGTTGTCAATCAATGTGTTCTGTAACTATTAAGGATAGCAGCTCACCGGTTTGCTATATTGATGGAACAGATACTTCATGTGGATTGAACAACGGTTCTGCAGAAGCAGTAGTAAGCGGTGGTTCAGGAAGCTATACTTATAGCTGGAGCAATGGAGCTACTACAAATGCGATCAATAACCTAACACCAGGAACTTACTCTGTTACTGTAACAGATAGTAATGGTTGTTATACAACTTGTTCAGTATTCATCCAAGGTTCAGCACCAATTAGCTGTACTGTAAGTGGATATGATACGACATGTGAATTGAATAATGGATCAGCGACTGTTAGTGTAACAGGAGGTTCTGGAAGCTACAGCTATGCTTGGAGCAACGGATCTGCTTCACAAACAGTATCTGGGTTATCTCCAGGATTCTATACTGTGAATGTTATTGATAATGTGACAGGCTGTGCAACAAGTTGTTCAGTTACAATTAATGGTTCTAGTCCAATTTCTTGTTATATCGATGGATATGATACGACATGTGGATTTAACAATGGATCAGCAACAGTTAATGTTAGCGGTGGCTCTGGAAGTTACAGCTATGCATGGAACACCGGTTCAAGTGCACAATCAATCAGCGGATTGTCAGCCGGTACTTATACGGTGAATGTTGTAGACAATGTAACTGGATGTACAACGAGTTGTACTGTATTTATTCAAGGATCAGCTCCTTTAGCATGTACAGTAAATGGTTATGATACTACTTGCGGATCATCAAACGGATCAGCAACAGTTAATGTGACCAATGGCTCAGGCAACTACAGCTACTCTTGGAGCAATGGATCAAGCTCGCAATCCATTAATGGATTGTCAGCTGGAAGTTATACAGTGAATGTGATTGATAATGTGACAGGCTGTACAACAAGTTGTTCAGTTACAATTTCACAGTCTAACCCAATCAGTTGTACTATAACAGGACAACCTACCACTTGTGGATTTAGAAATGGATCTGCTACTGTGACGGTTAATGGTGGTTCTGGCAATTATAGCTATAACTGGAACAATGGAGGAACTACACAAACTGTAACAGGTTTAGATGCTGGTTCTTACTCTGTTGTGGTTACAGATATCAATACAGGTTGTACGTCAACATGTTCTGTTATCATTCAAGGTTCACAACCAATCGTTTGTTCTGCAACAGGAACAGATCCAAGTTGTGGATTGTCAAATGGTAGTGTGACAGTTAACGTTACGAATGGATCTGGAAACTACTCTTATAACTGGAGTAATGGAGCGACAACACAGACTGTAACCAACTTGCCAGAAGGCACGTATGTGGTTAATGTTGTTGACCTGAGCACAGGCTGTACAAATGTTTGTTCAGTGACATTACAAGCTTCATCTAGCTTGACTTGTTACGCGTCCGGTAATGATCCTACTTGTGGATTGAGTAACGGTAATGTAACAGTTAATGCAAGCGGTGGCTCGGGTAGTTACACATATACTTGGAATATCGGAAGTACTTCACAGACTGTAACCGGATTAAGCGGTGGAACATATGTTGTGGAAGTAACGGATACGTTTACAGGATGTACAACAACATGTAGTGTGACATTACAGTCCTCTACACCAATTACTTGTAGTGTTGTTGGTACTAATCCAACATGTGGAGAACACAATGGATCTGCATTTGTGAATGTAAATGGTGGATCTGGTAACTACAGTTATAACTGGAATACTGGTGCTAATACACAATCAATAAGTGGCTTAGCTGCAGGTACATATATAGTTGATGTTGTTGACTTGAATAGTGGATGTACGACTTCTTGTTCAGTAGTGATAGCGGGATCAACGCCGATCTATTGTATAGCGGAATCTACAGACGCTAACTGCGGATTGAATAATGGATCTGCTAGCGTAAGTGTTAGTGGAGGTACAGGAGCATACAGTTACTCTTGGAATAATGGTGGAACTACACAAACAATTAGCAACCTGGCTGCTGGCACATATTCTGTGACTGTAGTGGATGTTAATAGTGGATGTACTACAAGTTGTTCAGTGACTGTTAACGGAACCAATCCGATCTCTTGTACTACTACAAGTACAAATACGGATTGTGGAATAGCTAACGGAACTGCAACTGTATCGGTCAGTGGTGGATCTGGTAACTACAGCTACGCTTGGAGTAATGGTGGATCTGGTTCAACTATTACTGGACTTACAGAAGGTACATATAGTGTTATTGTAACAGATAATTCAACTGGATGTATTACTTCATGTACAGCAGTAGTAAGTGGTTCAACACCAATTACATGTAGCGCAACATCAGTTAATACTTCATGTGGCTTGTCGAATGGATCAGCTAGTGTAAGTATTAGTGGTGGTTCAGGAAACTACAGCTATAGCTGGAGTAATGGTGGAACATTCCCTACAATAACAGGATTAGCAGCAGGTACTTATTTTGTAGATGTTGTTGATACAAATACAGGATGTAGCACATCATGTTCAGTTGTTGTAGCTGGAAGTACAGCCCCTGTATGCAGCGTTAGTGGTACTGATGCATCTTGTGGGCTATCTAACGGTACTGCTTCAGTATCTGTTGTAGGAGGACAGGTTCCTTATAGCTACAGCTGGAGTAATGGAGCGTCAACAGCTAACTTAAGCAACTTGACAGCAGGTACATATAGTGTTACAGTGACTGATGCGGCAGGTTGTACAACTTCTTGTTCAGTAGTGATTGGCTCTGGTTCATCTGTGTCATGTACGGTTAGCTCAACAGATGTAACTTGTGATGACAGCAATGGTACAGCTACTGTTGTAGCTTCTGGTGGATCTGGAGTTTATACATACTTATGGAGTAATGGTGGTACAACAGCTACAATTACTGGATTGGATACTGGAGTCTATACGGTAACAGTAACCGACAGTAATGGATGTAGTACTACTTGTACGATAATAGTTTCTGGAATGGGTATTCCGATCTGTACGACGATAAGTACACCGGAAAGCTGTGATATGGCCAATGGTACAGCAACTGTTGCTGCCACTGGTGGAGCTGGAAACTATACATACTTGTGGAGTAATGGTGGTACGCTACCAACAATTACCAACTTGACAGCTGGAATCTATACGGTAACAGTTACCGATATGATGGGATGTTCTACGGTAAGAACTGTAGAAGTTGAAGATGGAGGTAAGCCTAGTTGTATTATTACGAACCAGAATGCTGCTTGTGGCGGGGCTACAGGATCAGCTACAGTGATTGCAACAGGTGGAGCAGGTGGTTATACTTACCAATGGTCGAATGGAGCAACAACAGCTACAATTAATAATGTGCCTTCTGGTACTTATTCAGTAGTTGTAACCGATGCAGCAGGATGTACGACAGTATGTTCTACTGTAATAGCTCTCGAGCCATCTCCGGAATGTTCTATTACGAGCACAGACGCTTCGTGCGGTCAGGCTAATGGTACTGCTACAGTATTTGCTACAGGAGGTATCCCAGGATACACTTACTTGTGGTCTACTGGAGCTACTACATCAAGTATTACTGGATTGACTTCTGGCGTCTATAACGTTACAGTTTCAGACTCTAATGGTTGTACAACTACTTGTACTGCCGTTATCGGATCAGGTAGTTCATTATCATGTAGTGTAGTTACTTCTGATACAAGTTGCGGATTAGCTAATGGTACGGCTACTGCCACAGTTAGTGGTGGAACAGCAGGCTATAGCTACCAGTGGAGTAATGGTGGTACAACAGCTACAATCATAGGATTGGTTGAGGGTACATATACAGTTACTATTACTGATGCGACAGGATGTACGACAGTATGTTCTGGAACAGTTGGTACATCACAAGGAGGACCTCAGTGTGTTGTTTCAGGAACAGACTCTAGTTGTAGTGATCCAAATGGAACTGCTTGGGTAAGCGCTTCAGGTGGAACTGCTCCATACACATACCTATGGTCTAATGGTGCTACTTCACAATCAATTGATGGATTGATTGCTGGTGAGTACTTTGTTACTGTAACTGATGCAAATGGATGTGCTTCTGTATGTTCTATCACAATAGAATCTATAGGTGGACCTACATGTTCAGTCACGGCATTTGATGCTCAGTGTGGAGCTAGTAATGGTGCTTTGACAGCAAGTGCATTTGGAGGATCAGGATTGTATTCATTCCAGTGGAGTAACGGTGCTACATCACCTACGATATTTGGATTGGCTGCTGGGTACTACTCAGTTACGATTACCGATCAGAAAGGATGTCAGGTTGTCTGTTCAGCTGAAGTTGGCAATGATGATTCTGATTGTACTGCTGAGGTTGGTGATTTCGTTTGGGAAGACCTAAATGCAGATGGTATCCAGGATGAAAATGAGCCAGGAATTCCTGGTGTGAAAGTGACTCTATGGAACGCCATATCTGGAGATGTTGTCGGAATGGATACGACAGACGTTAATGGATTGTATCACTTTACTGGACTAGCTGAAGGAAGCTACTACTGTGAATTCGGTGCATTGCCTGTGACATATGTCAATTATGTTGTGTCGCCTCATGTACAACCGAATACTCAACAAGCAGTTAACTCTGATATTACTGATGCTAATGGTCCTAGAACAACAGATATGTTCTATCTGGTTTCTGGTGAAGCTAACCATGATATTGATGCTGGTTTCTACAGAGGCGCAACTATTGGTAATCAGGTTTGGTGTGATAACCCAGAAGGTGGTCTGCCTAACTTGTTCGATAGCGGTGATAGTCCGGTTGAAGGAGCTATTATCTCATTGTACAGTTACAACATACTATCAGGTCAAGAGACATTGGTAGGAGTTGATACGACAGACGCGAATGGTAATTACTTGTTTACTGGTTTACCACAGGGTACTTACCTGATCGAAGCTGATGTAACATTGCTGGGTAAGGTATTCGTTTCAGCGAATGCACAAGATATCAATGGCAATCAGCCAGATGAGATCGATAGTGATATTATCTACAGAATTCTTGAAGAACAGCAACCGACTGGTGAAACAAGAAGTGTAGGTAGAACGAACTTGATATCTCTATCTACTGGCGAAGTAAACCTTACAATTGACGTTGGTCTTGGTGAGGGCACAGTTCCAATCGAACTATATGACTTCGTCGGAAGATGGAATGATCAGAAAGAAGTTTCAGAACTCGAGTGGGTTACTGATGTAGAGGTTAATTCTTACTACTTCGCGGTAGAAAGAACCAATGATCTTTCTTCAGAATTTGAGGAAATAGGAAGAGTTCAGGCTGCTGGAAATAGTTCCGTTACCAACTACTATGATTATGAAGATGATACAATCTTTGAATCAGGAGAGTACTATTACAGATTGAGAATGGTTGATCTAGATGGATCATACAGCTACTCAAAAGTAATCGTAGTCGAAGTTGATATGGAATTAAGAGAGCAGGAGATTGGACTTCTTGTTTATCCTAACCCTGTTATAGATGAGATCACTGTAGAAATGAGTGTTGAAAGACGTTCTCAGTTTGAAGGTGGTATCTATGATGCGATTGGTAAACTGATTCAGGATATCGATATCCAAACACTTGATGCAGGTAAGACGAACTTACGCGTTGATGTAAGTAACCTTCCAGTAGGAACTTACTTGTTGAGAATTAAGATTGACAATGATGTGATCTTCGAACGTATAACGAAGACGCAATAGAAGAATAAAGGATTTTATACGGTATCTCTTTTTAAAAGGAGCCTTCAAAGGAAGGTTCCTTTTTTTTATTTAACTAATTCGACCCCAGACCTTCTTACCAGGGTTCAGATAAATCAGTCTTCTTAAGAGCACTTCATTTTCCGGGTGTTGAAGATGTGGGTCTTTTTCGAGGAGAATGGTAGCTATTTGCCTGCTTGTATTTAGAATTTCCTGGTCAGCTATGATGTTGAATAACTTAAATTCCTTGACACCGCTCTGTCGTGTACCTTCAATGTCTCCTGGACCTCTGAGTTTAAGATCAACTTCAGCGATCTTGAATCCATCGTTGGTTTCTACCATTGTCTGGATGCGTGTCTTGGCTTCCTTGCTGAGTTTGTAACTGGACATCAAAATGCAATATGATTGCTCAGCACCTCTTCCAACGCGACCTCTCAATTGATGAAGTTGTGACAAGCCAAATCTCTCCGTATTCTCTATAACCATAACGGAGGCGTTTGGAACGTTTACGCCAACTTCGATGACAGTTGTTGCAACCATGATATGGGTTTTACCATCTGCAAATTTCTGCATTTCATTGTCCTTGTCCTGTGGCTTCATTCTACCATGCACAATGCTGATCTGAAACTTGGGAGGCGGAAAGTGTTGAAGCAGTCTATCATAACCTTGCTGCAGGTCAGCCAGGTCCAATTTGGCGGACTCTTCAATCAGTGGATAGACAATGTATATCTGTCTCCCTTTTTCTATTTCTCTGTGCAGAAATTCGATTACCTGAGGTCTGTGTCTTTCTGACTTATGTATGGTATGAACTTTCTTTCTTCCAGGCGGTAGTTCATCAATAACAGACACTTCCAGATCTCCATATACTGTCATGGCAAGTGTTCTTGGGATAGGCGTGGCGGTCATTACCAATACATGTGGAGGTCTGTCATCGCGAGACTTGGTCCAAAGTTTGGATCTTTGCATCACTCCAAACCTGTGCTGCTCATCAATTATGGATAGACCAAGATTTTTAAAGACAACTGGGTCTTCTAGCACGGCATGTGTCCCAATGAGTATATCAATATTACCTTCTTTCAGGTGATGAAGTAATTCCTTACGTGTTTTACCTTTTACGCTTCCCGATAGAAACGCTGTTCGCATTCCTGTCCCCGAAAGAGATTCTGTAATTGAGTTAAAATGCTGCTGGGCCAAAATTTCTGTAGGTGCCATCAATACCGATTGATAGCCATTGTCTTTTGCGATTAACATTGTCAATAAACCCACCATGGTTTTACCACTTCCAACGTCGCCCTGCAACAATCTATTCATCTGTAATCCGGAACCCAAGTCGGCTCTTATTTCCTTTACGACGCGCTTCTGTGCATTGGTTAATTCAAAGGGCAATTTTTCCTTATAGAATTTATTGAAATAGCTATCTACTATTGCGAATTCATGCCCCTTGTATTTAAAGTTTCTTTGAAATTTTCCATAGAGCATTTTCAGTTGGAAATAGAAGACTTCTTCAAACTTAATACGTCTCCTGGCAGCTTCAAGCGATTTAAGGTCCGGAGGTATGTGTATCCAATTAATGGCCTCGTTCCTGGAACACAACCTTAGTTTTTTGATGAGGTATTCAGGCAATGTATCTTTTAGCCCTGTTGGTTTAAGTTTGTCAAGTATGGCTCTGATGACACGCCGCCTGGATTTGCTGTCAAAGCCCAAATTGTTTAAGCGTTCTGTGCCAGAATAGACAGCCTCATAACTTTTGATCTGAGAAATCTGTTTGTCTGCCGCTTCCATTTCAGGATGCGCTATCGAGAGTCTGCCTTTATACTTACCGGGCTTACCATAAACCAGATACTCCTTGTTCAATTCCAAGTATTTGTCTATGTATTTTATCCCTTTAAACCAGATCATTTCAAGGAAACCGCTGCTGTCCTTCAATGTGGCCGTCAAAATGTTAGATCGAGATGCCTTTATGATTTTTTTGGAGACCAGGATTCCTTTAACCTGCGCTGTATTTTCTGTATTCAGATCTTTTATAAGTACAACAGTACTCTTGTCAATATATCTGAATGGGTAGGAGGTGAGCATATCCATAACAGTCTTGATGCCGAGGTCATCTGCTAGAATCTCAGCTTTCAAAGGGCCTATTCCTTTCAGATAGGCGATTTCTTTGTTAAGTATGCTTGGAGCCATTTATAAAAACGAATTTAAGCCGATACGTTGATTATTGCATATTCGATACTAATTATTAAACCTCTTCTTGATTTAATGATTATTATTATGAACTTTGAATTACCGAGTACTTACTATTATGATGGAATCAAAAAGACAGAAACAAACTGCCGAAGTTATCAGGAGACATTTTGGGCACGTCCTGCAACAAGAAGGATCATATATCTATGGTGGTGCCTTTGTTACTGTGACCAAAGTATATGTTACTCCGGATATAAGCCTTTCCAAAATCTATTTAAGTGTCTATAATGTGGCAGACAAGCAGCTTATCGTTGATAAGGTAACTGAAAATGTAGGTCACTTGAAGAAAAATCTGGCCCATCGCATCAGAAAACACGTCAGACGCATACCGGAATTATCTTTTTATCTTGATGAAACGCTTGACGAAATTGATAAGGTCAACAGACTTTTAGACAATACCCTAAGAAAAGACGAAGAAATCAGAAATCAGGGCGAATAGAACCACATTCTGAATTTGTTTTTATTATGTATTAAAAACTTAACAATATGTTGGGTATTTCCTATTTTTGCCTTTTAATAAGCTCTAATTGACATTAAATGCCTGTAGACGTATTACTTGGCCTTCAATGGGGGGATGAAGGTAAAGGTAAAATAGTTGATTTCATTGCGAAAAACTACGACATCATAGCCCGATTTCAGGGTGGCCCCAACGCTGGACACACAATTATCATTAATGGACATAAACATGTACTGCACACTATTCCATCTGGAGTATTTCGTGAAGGATGTATAAATGTTATTGGTAATGGTGTTGTTATCGATCCTATAGTTCTTGCCAGGGAATTGAATGCCCTTAAAGATTTAGGTGTAGACACCAGCAGTATTTACATTGCACGTAAAGCCCATTTGATTCTTCCGACACACCGCTATCTGGATGCTGCATCCGAAGCTTCAAAGGGCAAGGAGAAGATCGGATCTACGCTTCGTGGTATTGGACCCACTTACATGGATAAAACCGGCCGAAATGGTCTTAGGATAGGGGATATAGAATCGCCTAATTTTAAGTCCAAATATGCTTCTTTGAAACAAAAGCATTTGGAATTAGGGAAGATCTATGAAAGTGTTGAATTTGACATCGCTAGTGAAGAATCCAAGTGGTTCGAGAGCTTAGAAGAAATCAAGAAACTCAAGTCCATTGATTGCTCTTTCTATATCAATAATGCCTTGAAAGATGGCAAAACTGTTTTGGCAGAGGGTGCTCAGGGATCAATGTTGGATATAGATTATGGAACATACCCGTTTGTAACATCTTCTAACACATTGGCTTCCGGTGTTTGTGTGGGTCTTGGTGTTGCACCAAGCAGCATTGGTAGCGTATTCGGAATCAGCAAGTCTTACTGTACCAGGGTGGGAAGTGGACCATTCCCGACTGAACTGAATGATGAAGTAGGGGAGGAATTGCGTAAAATAGGTCGTGAATTTGGAGCTACTACAGGTAGACCTCGACGAACTGGATGGATAGATCTGGTTCAGCTGAAATATACAGTTCTATTGAATGGTGTGGATCATCTTTGTATTACAAAGATGGATTGCCTCAACACATTCGAAAAGATAAAATTGGCCACGCATTACGTCATCAATGGCGAGAAAACAAGTGAGCTGCCTTACGATCTGGATTCTGATTTTGAGATTCACTATGAAGAACTGGATGGCTGGATGATGGATATCAACTCTATCAGAGATTTTAATGAACTGCCGGCTAACGCCAAATCTTACATTGAATTTCTTGAAAAGTATCTGGAGGTTCCAGTTACAATGGTTAGTACCGGACCGGAAAGAGAAAGCCTGATTATAAAGTCCAGATAATTACTTTTCAGCAGTTATAAAATATTGGAATTCCAATGAGGTATCATTGGTTATGATGTTGCTATAACCTGATGCATATAATTCCTCTTCAATGATATCCAAATAAACACGCTCTTCGTATGGCGGAGCTTCAACGTAATCAGGGATTCTTTTTGTTTTAAAATCCACGATGGCAATCTTTCCTCCTTCTTTCAGTTTGGAAAGGAGTTTGGTGAAGTAAGCAATGCGATCTTGAATGTAGGCCGCTGTGTTTACAATTAAAATTATATCCACTTCTTCATCAAGTAGTTTAGGATCATTTTCATCTGCAAGCCTGATGTCAAGTCTTTCTGATTTGTCTTCGCTTAAAGCATCCTTCAATATATTGAGCATTTCCACTGCATCAGGGTCGATATCAACCGCGATCACTTTTTCTACTTCGGTTTGTCCCAGGAGTTTAAATACGAAATAACCCAATGCACCAGATCCAATATCTGCCAATGTGCGCCCTTCAAGGTTGCCTAATGAATTGATAATCAATTCTGGCTTCTGCCAATTGCTTCTTTCATCAGCCTCATCTCGCAAAGTATCTCGATTTGTTTCCTGCAATGTGTCCTGTGTTACAAGCTGTTCAGCAGGCTCATTATTAGCTCCATTACATGAAAGAAGAGCAAGTACCAGGAAAAGACAAAATTGCTTCACTTATAATTTTTTATAAAAATAGGATTAGCATTTAATATATAGAGGATACGGCATGAAAATTTACAAAGCAGCCTGCATTTCACTAAGATATGTATCAAATGTTCTTCTGATGCTTGAATTGCTTGCTGAGGAGCCATTGGACATCAGGCAAAAACTGTATAATTCTCCTGACTTTCCCTCCATGTAACCAGAGTATGTCTGGATATTACCCATACTTCCTGTTTTGATCCAGAACTTGTTCTTATTGCTTTTCCCTTTCATTATGTTTTGTAAAGTACCTTTTTCCCCTGGTTGTGAGATGAGTTTCCGGATAAACTGACTTCCCAGGTCCTTACTTATGGCACTTAAGAATGAAGCCATTGATTCTGGACTGATGTAATTGGATCGAGAGAGTCCAGAGCCATCTTTTATATCTATTTGATTCTTATCAATTTTATATGATTCTAACAACTTGATAATTTGCTTTATGCCATTTTTTGCATTTCCGGTTAAGCTGTTATTTACGGCAATAGTCTTCAATAGACTTTCTGCATACAGGTTATTGCTCTCCTTATTACACATGTAAGCAATGCGTTCTAAAGGAGGAGATGGGATGTCGCTTATTAATTTTTTGGAGACAGATGACATCAGTTCATTGTGAATGGAGATATCATTATTTAATAAGTTATCATGTAGAAGTCTGCAGAAGAAAGCTGATGGATTCGGTAATGCGGCCTTTATCCTAAATGATCCCTTAGTTTGGGGAACTGTTCCTCGAATTTCTCTTTTAGCACTATGCACGCTTCCATATACATAAGCGTTATCTCCAGTGTGTGACCCGGCAATTCTTACTTTATTGTCAAAAATAAGATCTTCCATTTGGGGATCAGTACTGACTACATTTGCCACCTTGCCAATTTTATCATTTGTGTCAAAGTAAATGCTGAACAAATTCTCATGTATATTAAAAGACCATGAACCAGCCCCATAATAATTGGCTATATCATTGAATTGCCACCCATCTTCCGGACCTTCATGTTCAAATATTGAATTATCAACTTTGATGCTGCCTTCGATACAATTTATGCCGGCCTTTCTTATCTTATTCGTTATCTCATCAATCAATTGCGGTAGACTCTTAACACCTTTAAAAGCAGGGGAAGCCAGAGTAGGGTCGCCACTTGCTACAATTAGAATGTCACCTTCTAAGGTACCGTCATAATTTAATGTACCCGTGTGATATAATTTTGTTTTGTATGTATAATCCTTACCGAGTAGCTTCACCGCTGACAATGTGGTGATCAGTTTGAGCGAAGAGGCAGGAATCATTTTTACTTTCTGATTAAGTCCAATTACTTCCTTGCTATTGCTTATTTTCTTGATTGCATATCCCAATTGTGCATGACGAAATACGGATTCATTACGAAATTGCTCATCCAGCTTCGAGACGTCCTGCGCACAAAGCGGAAGTATGAATAAACTAAGTAATAGTATTATGCTACATTGAATGTTCATATCCTATATGGAATAATGCATCGCCTTCATTAACGACGCTGGCATTGTTATGGCCAATAATATATCCTGTTCTGTGACTTATAACATTGATGGACTTTTGACCATATGGATCATGAATGTTTCCTAAGAGGTCTCCCTTTTTGACATGGTGTCCTGAACACCTCGACCAAATGAAGACACCTGAATAATTGGCACGTACCCAAGAGGTCTTCTGTATTATCACAGGTTTATCAAGCTCTTCATCTTTATGTGAATTCGGGTACATCTTAAGATGTTCGAGTATCAATCTAATACCTCTCAAACCAATATGAATACTTAATCCATCAAGACGAACAGACTCACCGCCTTCGAAAACCAATGTTGGAATATTCAATTCTTTGGCGGTCCTACGTAAAGATTTGGCAATCACACCACTTTGAACCGTGAATGGGGCATTAAAGATGTTTGCCAATTCCTTTGCTTTCTGATCTGTCTTGGTGTATCTGATCTGTGGATAATTGTATCTGGAATCACCGCCAGTGTGGAAATCCAATATAATATCAACATTAGGGATTATGTACTTTGTAAGTGTACGTGCTATCCTTGAAGCTAATGAACCGTTTAATGTGCCCGGAAAACTTCTGTTTACATCCTTGCCATCTGGAACGTATCGATCGAAGTTGATAAATCCGAAAACATTCAATAAGGGTATGATTATGAGGGTTCCTTTCTGTAGTTTTGAAAAATCTTCATTGTATAAAAACGACCGCACTATTTCGATACCGTTAATTTCATCTCCATGTACACCTGCTAATATGAGAAGGGTAGGACCTTCTTCCATTGATCGAAATACATGAGCTTCAATACTTATGTTTGTATCAGAGGGTAGTCGGCCAACTGGTATTTTGACAATCCCGCTTTGACCGGGTTTAAAACTTGTTCCATCTATTGCTATGTCCTTAGACATCATTTATCACTTATATTCTTCTCCACGAAATTAATAATTTGCCCTGCAATATCTTTCTGGGTTGTGTTTTCAATTCCTTCGAGCCCAGGAGAGGCATTTACCTCTAGTATGAGTGGCCCTCTATCTGATCTCAGCAGATCAACACCAGCCACTTTAAGCCCCAGGGCTTTTACCGCGTTCAATGCATATTCGGCTTCGAGACTTGAGACTTCTTCAACGGTAGAGCTTCCGCCTCTATGTAGATTAGACCTAAACTCGCCCTCTTTGGCCTGTCTTTTCATGCAACCTACAATTTGATCATCCACAACAAAAATTCTGATATCTGCCCCTTTAGCTTCCTGTATGTATTCTTGTATCATTGATTTTTGCTTGGATCTGGTGAAGGCTTCCAGAATATTTTCAGCCTGTATACCTTTACTTGCCAGGAGGACGCCGATACCATGGGTACTGTTGACCAATTTAATAACCACCTTTTCACCATCAAATTTGTTGATCAGATTAGAATAGGCAATGCTGTTATTGGAAACGGCAGTCTTGGGTAGTTGTAAGCCTTCAGCGGCTAGAATCTGTGAACAGACAAGTTTATTCCTGGCTTTTGTTAAGGCTTCAGAACTCAATGTGGTAAATACATTCAAATACTCAAAGTGCCTGATAACTGCAGCACCATAACTGGTCCAGGACGCTCCTATGCGGGGGATAATGGCATCAATATCTTCCAGGACTTGACCATGGTATGAAACACTGAGTCCATCTTCCGATATAATAAGATCACAATTGACATAGTCAATTATTCTCACATAGTGATGTCGTAATCTGGCGGCACGCGCAAGACTTTGTGTGCTGTATAGGTTCGGATTACGCGATAAAATAACAATATTCATAATCTGATATGATGTAAGTTGTTTTGCCCTAAGGTATCACAAAAAAAGATACATTCTTTATGCCTATGTTATATATTCAAGGCATATCAGTAAATTCATCCTAAGCTGTCATATTTTAATTAGCTTAGTTATCAAGTCAAGGCAATAAAGATGCAATCAATAAAGAAAAACGATCCCAAGACTATTAATGGGTGGGCCATGTTCGATTGGGCAAATTCTGCGTTCTCACTGGTTATTTCAACAGCAGTCTTTCCGCCTTTCTTTGCTTCCTTAGCTCCTGACACAATTAATATATTCGGAGAGCAACTCAATAGTAATTCGGTATATTCTTTTTCAGTATCACTGGCATTTCTGTTCATTGCTTTCATGATTCCTATGCTATCAGGAATCGCTGATTACTCAGGCCGAAGGATGATCTTCCTTAAGATCTTCACGGTGTTGGGATCAATTTCATGTATTGCCCTGTACTTTTTTGATAGTCCTTCGGATGTTACTATTGGTTTGGTAGGGTATATCCTGGGTACGATAGGATTTGGGGCTTCTATTGTTTTTTACAATGCATATCTGCCAGAAATAGTGACTGAAGACAGGCTGGATGATGTCAGCGCCAAGGGCTATGCCTATGGTTATGTGGGTTCTGTATTGTTGCTTGTAATCATCTTGGTCATGATAAGCTTCTATGATAAAATTGGCCTTCCGGACAGCAGTCAGGCCATAAGGATAGGATTTGTTCTGGTTGGTGTGTGGTGGTTGGCTTTTGCGACCATTACATTCAAGCGATTACCTCAGGACGCTAAGACCAAAATCGATGGTTCTCTGGTAAAGAAGGGAATTGAAGAGTTGAGACAAGTGGCCAGAATAATATGGAAACAGAAGTATACTGCAAGATTCTTGATGTCTTACTTTTTCTTCATAGCTGGCGTAAACGTGATCATATATCTGGCTTCAATCTTTGCAAAAGATGAGCTGGGCTTTGAAAGTGCTGACTTGATTGTCCTGATTCTTTTACTTCAATTCTTAGCTACGATAGGAGCCTATTTCTTCGCCTACCTATCTGATAAGAAAGGCAATAAATTATCCTTGATGATCCAGATAATTATTTGGATTTTGATTTGTTGCTTCGCTTACATGACAGATAGCAAGCTGCATTTCTATATTCTTGCGGGATTTGTGGGTTTGGTATTTGGTGGTATTCAATCTCTCTCAAGATCAAGTTATTCCAAATTTATCGTAGATGATTCTGTGCCTTTGACTTCTTATTTCAGCTTTTATGATGTTTTAACCAAGCTGGCTATTGTAGGTGGTACATTTATATTCGGCTTGGTGAATCAAATTACAGGAAGTATGCGCAACTCCATATTGGTCTTATCTTTGTTTTTTATCATAGGAGCGATCATCCTCGCGTATGTCAAATTTGACAAATCCTTTGTTGAAACAGCAGAAGAGTCGTAGTTACTTTTGGAATTCGTAACAACCAATATCTGGCGCGTTGGATTCCCTTGGATTTCCGAGTATATCCGAATCTATAAGTGGAAGAATTTTAGCCATATCAATGGCGATCGAGGTCGTATCCAGTGAATGGTCAAAGTTTGACAAATCGAGGAATAAGCTATCGGAAAACGTCGTGTTTTTACAATCGATGCACTGATTGAAAAAATTTGGAAATGCTTCAGAGTCGAGCAGTTCATCCACCTGAACTATGCAATTTTCGAAATTATATTCAAAGAGCTGTGGATCTGTTCCCTCGCTGATATCCAGGAATGCAATTTCGTCACGATCATTACCGGTGAAGATGCAGTTGGTAAATGAGCAATCCAGAGGATTCACGAGTATCTGCGCGCAATCCGGTGTAAGACATCTTATATTATTGGCCTCGAGTGCCACATCCTGGTTGTCAAAATTTGATATAGTACAATAGTTGAAAATGTAATTGCCTCCATAGTTGAGGCTCAGTCCAGCCCCAGCATTTTGATAAAAAAGGCAGTTTTCTGCGTATATGCTTGCATGGGAAGCACTAATTCCTGAGCCTCCGGTAAATGCAAAAACAGAGGATTCAAGTCTTACCGATGCAGCGGAGTCTACAGAGAGACCAACAATCGAATTTTCAATTCGTGTATGACTAAATAAATTGCCTCTCGAATTGCGAGATAACAATATTCCAGACCATTGTCCTTGAACCTGATCAAACTCTTCTTCGAGTCTATCGGTCTTAAAAAGAATAGGTTCTTCTGCGGTACCTTGCGCATTGATATTCGCATTATCAAGGAAGATAAAAAGACCATCATTGAATATTCCTAAATCGTTAATGGCTATCCCTCCATGTACATACACCTCTGTGCCTGGTGGAAGTACCAATTCACAACTGTCAATAACCAATACGCCGTATAGTACATATGGTCTCGGGTCATCCCATTCCCATTGACCATTGTTGCAACTGATATAATTGACGCGTCCTTTGCTATCACGGCTTGGAATGTAGTTGGCATTCTGCCCCCACGCCTCCAGAAGTACCTGGTAGCTCGAATTGTTCGCGGTGATATTGACGTACTCTTCAATAATAAACGGACTCACGCTAAGCGGGCTGTCAGGATCAATGGTGACTTCAGCAAAAACATAGATACTATCCTGGGCTTCTATTCTTATGTTTTCAATGCTTGTTCCGGGAAATCCATCAGCATTCAATCTAAAGAAAGAACTATTAGGATTGTCCAGCTCAATTTTGTCAATGATGATCGCCTGCTCAAGAGGATTAAAAATTTTGAACGATCTGGTAGCCGATCCTACTTGCGTAAAAACTGTGTCAAATCTTAGCGTGTCCAATGAGAAAGTGAGAGGTATCTCTGGATCATCAGCAATGCTGTCATCATGACAAGAAAAGAAAGTAGCTGACAATGAAAGTCCTAAAAAGAGAACAAGTAATTTGAAAACAATTGATTTCATAAACGCTGAGCATTTTAATTTGCTGAAGCCGCAGCAAAAATATACTATTTGGGATTAATGTCGGTATTTGTCAAACAATGAGCTGACAAAGAATTAGCTTTACGCCTCATTAAAGTCAAGAATTGCTCATCGACGTTATCATACCTGCATTTAACGAAGAGAAATCCATTTCAAGTGTGATTCAAGATATTCCCGAATTTGTAAGGGAAGTTATTGTCTGCAACAACAACAGTACTGATAATACACGAACTGAGGCAGAACGAGTTGGCGCTACTGTTCTAGATGAACCACAAAAAGGTTATGGGGCAGCGTGTTTGAAAGGAATGTCATACATAGCTGAAAAGGAGATAAAGCCAGATGTTGTCGTTTTTCTTGATGGCGACTATTCTGATTATCCTCAGGAGATGTCTTCATTAATTCAACCGATTAAAGAAGAAGGATATGATATGGTTATCGGTTCAAGAGCACTAGGTGATCTGGAAAGGGGTTCTATGCAGATTCAACAGATATTTGGCAACTGGCTGGCGACCACTTTAATTAAAATGATATACGGATATAAGTTTACCGATCTGGGTCCTTTTAGGGCTCTGGCCTATGACAAACTGTTGGAAATAAACATGCAGGATAGAGATTTTGGGTGGACAGTGGAAATGCAGGTTAAAGCGGCCAAATTGGGTATGAAGTGTACTGAGGTTCCAGTAAGTTATCGCAAGCGTATCGGCGTATCAAAAGTTTCAGGAACGGTTAAGGGTACCATATTGGCTGGTCACAAGATTTTATGGACAATCTTTAAGTTGATATAATGGAAAGCATGGGCTTTATTGTCATAGGCGTGTACCTCGTATGCTTGGTTTATATCACCATCTACTGCTTATTTCAGTTTCATTTACTGATTCAATATTCAAGAGGTAGAAAGCAGGTCACCAATTCTGACAATACACGTCCCGAGCTTAATGGTGAATACCCATTCGTTACTATTCAGTTGCCCATATTCAATGAGTATTATGTTCTTGAACGCTTAATAGATAACATCGTCAAGCTAGACTATCCCAGAGATAGATTCGAAGTACATATCCTTGATGACAGCACAGACGAGACGATTGAATTATCAAGAAGGAAAGCAGCGGAATATACCGAGCAAGGATACAATGTAGAGTTGATTACTCGTGAAAAGAGAACTGGATTTAAGGCGGGCGCTTTGCGCGATGGAATGGCTCATGCTAAGGGAGAGTTCATAGCTATTTTTGATGCTGACTTTTTGCCAGAACCATCATTTCTCAAAGATACTATACCCCATTTTCAGGATGAAAAGGTTGGTGTGGTTCAAACCCGTTGGGGCCATATAAATCAGAACTATTCTCTTATCACCGAATTACAAGCGTTTCAGTTGAACGTCCATTTCACAGTAGAGCAAAAAGGAAGGGAGTCAGGAGCTTTATTCCTTCAATTTAATGGCACAGCTGGTGTTTGGAGAAGATCTACCATTGATGATGCTGGTGGCTGGGAGGCAGATACTTTGACGGAGGACCTGGATCTGAGTTACAGGGCTCAGCTCAAAAACTGGAAGATTGTATATCTAGAGAATATAAAATCTCCAGCGGAGTTACCTTCTGAGATGTTGGGTTTGAAATCACAGCAATACAGATGGATGAAGGGTGGGGCAGAGACAGCTCGGAAGTTGCTTCCTAAAGTTTGGAGAAGCAGTATTTCATTTAGGCAAAAGATTCATGCCTCAGTTCACCTTATGGCCAGTTCAGTATTTCTATTTGTTTTTGTGCTTGGCGTTTTCAGTGTTCCTCTTTTATTCTATTTAAATCCATTGGGAATAGATACCAGTATGATGGGTGTTTTTCTCATAAGTTTGATAGCCATTATTGCCGTGTACTACGTGGCCAATGTTGGTAAGGGTTGGGAGTCTGAGAACAAGTTAAAGGCCACAGGAAAGTTTATTCTTATATTTCCAGCGTTTCTTGCTTTGTCTATGGGTTTGTCACTTCATAACTCGATTGCTGTATTGCAAGGATATATTGGACGGAAATCTGCGTTCATCAGGACACCCAAATTCAATATCAAAACAATATCTGACAGGGTTAAGCCTTCCAAGTACCGCAGTAACAAGATTTCTTTGCTCACACTTATCGAAGGTATATTGGCGCTTTATTTCTTGGGAGCCGTGATTTATGGATTCTCATATGGAGACAGATCATTGATAATATTTCACCTGCTTTTGTTTTTTGGATATGCTTCCATATTTTACTACTCAATCAAACATCTGAGTTATCAGCCTGCCTGATAAAATATCATCATCATTAATTTTCATTTTTGCTTTTGCAGTTTGTTTTCTTGCCTTCGTGCCTGCTCAGGAACAGTTTTTCATAATCCTTAGTGGCTTTACCATTGCATTTGGAGCTTATTGGATTTTGCTACAACGATCTAAGCGCGAACTATTCAATTGGCGAGGGTTAATTCTATTAGGGGTACTGATAAGGTTGATTGTGCTGGTCACATGGCCTCAATTGTCAGAAGATATATATCGCTTCATATGGGATGGGCGTCTGTGGCATAGCGGTATACATCCATTAGATTCTACGCCTCAAGAGCTTATGGTGAATTCTTTGAGTGTTGAATGGGAGAGCTTGTTTGAAAACTTAAATTCCAAAACTTATCATACGATCTATCCACCCCTTGCGCAATTGATGTTTTATACAGCTGGGCTATTTTCAGAAATCTATCACAGCATACTATTCATAAAGCTTTGTGTATTCTTAGGTGATATCGGCATATTTGTTTACGGTATGCGCCTTTTGGATGTCATGTCCATAGATAGAAAGAATATCCTTATTTATTTTTTAAACCCGCTGGTAATAATCGAGGGTATGGGAAACGCACATTTTGAGAGCATATATGTAGCCCTATGTTTAATGGCGGTATATTATCTGAAGCGCGGTAATTTCTTTTCTTCGTCGTTCTTGTATGCGCAGGCTATTCTTGTCAAACTGTTGCCCCTTATGTTTGCGCCAATTCTGTTGGTATATATATCAAAGCTCCGAAGGCGGATTATCTATTTATTGATCAGTGGACTTATTGTATTACTTGCTTTCGTCTTGTTTTTCGTTGACGCAGATCTGGTTCATTTTTTTGAAAGTGTTGATTTGTATTTTCAAAAATTTGAATTCAATGCCAGTATTTATTTTGTGGTTCGCGCCATTGGTCAATGGCTGACTGGATACAATCAGATATGGATAATTGGACCCTTGTTGTCCATTGCAGGCGTGGCATTGATGATCAGATACTTATTAAAGGCTAGTAAACCATTGAAAATAGGAGACGTGTTGGATCTCATGTATCTGTTCTTTATAATCTATCTCCTGTTAGCAACGACGGTACATCCCTGGTATTTGATATTACCATTGGCATTTAGTGTATTCAAGCCCAGATTATACATAATCGTGTGGTCGTTTACGGTTGTCTTTTCTTACTATTTATATCAATCATATGATTATCCGGGCTATCATTTGTTCGTAGCCTGTGAATACCTTTTGGTGGGGCTTGCATATTATCTGGAGAAGAAAGGAAAGTTGAGAATGGGATATTAAAAAACCCCAAATCCAGAAGATTCGGGGTTTAATATTTTTTCGAGCAGTATTAAGAAATTAATACTCCCATAGATCATGTTCGAAGTTGAAAAGTTCAGCTTTGATCTTTTCTGATTCCATCAATCTGTCAATACCTTCTCTTTCGTAACCGTAGTACATATCTTCGATACGAAGGTCCAGCATGTTAGATCGTTTCATGATATAGCTGGCAAAATATCTTTGCTCAAACATATCATACCATGATAGTGGAGAAATCTCGTTATAATCGCTTTCAACGCGAATTCTAGCGAAATGCTCTCTTGCTTCAGGGTAATAGATCCAGAAAAGAGGAAGTGAATACTTAAGTTCTCCTGTAGTTGGATCATAATTGTCCAAAATAGGGGAGATACCTAGGATTCTAGACTTCATAACAGACAACTCTTTGTCGAAGTACCATACTTCTTTTACTCTGAATTGTTTGATATCATTCCAGTTTACATCGTTTCTAACAACTGTAACTTTTTCCTCATACGTGTCGTAGTCAAAAACCGTAGTTGTATCGATACGATATAATGTTTTTTCAATTTCCTCAATTGTCATTGGTTCACGGAAAAACTCATCCTTAAAAACAGCGATATCACCGTTTTCAGCCAAATCTTTAAGAATATTAAAGAATGGTTTGTGTGGACTTCTGAACGGTATGTTCATTTTCTCACGAACATCAATGATTCTCCAAAGCTTTCTTTCCCAGACAGCATCGGCTTCTCTTACATGATCGTATTCGATCACTGGAGACTCTTCAATCAGATTTCGTTTAACGACACCATCGATATAGATATCTTCAAGCGGCGTACCCGACTCGGTGATGATTGTAGTATCATCCTGAGCTGTAAGTCCGAAGCTTAAGCCAAGAATGAAGAGAAAAAACAAATTTCTTAATGACATGATCTAATTCGGTTTATTTTTTAATTGATGTTAAATACCATGGTCCCAATATCCCTTGGTGCAGGGTCTCCCGGACAACGGCATTTGATGTTTTCAAAGAAGAATTTGTCGGTAGGTTTAGCTTTTTTAACCATATTAACGGCCTCACCGCTATATCTACCACCTCTGTTGTCAACGACCTGTGGATCCTGTCTTTTCGGTACACGTACCAATCTGAATCCTACGATATCACATTTAGCATCGAAATCGAAGTTTTCAAGTACAGGGAATACACCAGGCTGAATTTTAAATTCACCAGATCCCATGGCACCACCTCTACTCTTAGATAGTTTCGGTACTGGATCCGGAATTCTTTTTACTCTAAACACTTTTGAATCGTTCAAGCCAGGAGCTGATACGTTGATGTTAGCAAACTCACCTTTTTTGGTAGGTCTTTTCACGTTAACAGTATAGCCTCCATTACCATCTTTCTTGATAGAACCTTCTCCGGCTCCACTCATAGATACATTGATCTGGTTTGAAGGTACACCGGCAGCAGAAACCTCAACTGGGTTGTCTACACCAATGTAGAATACGTTCATCTTTGAAGCAGATACAGTTACTGAACGCTCACCAACTTCATATTCAAAATCCTTTCTGAAAGAATCGGTTTCTCCCGTTACTGGGTTCGTTAACGTTGCTGTAGCCGTATATCTTCTAACTCCGTTCTTGGTAGCGGTTTCAACGAAAGGTGCTTTACCTTCGCTGTCCAAAGGAATGCTTCTCCCGTTAACTGCAATAGTAATTCCTGTTTTGGAGTCACCACCAGCTGCAGCTGAAAGGAATAAATCTGCTTTATACTGCTCACCTTTAATAATGTAAGACTTTTCAGGAGCTGATACGATTTGATACTTATCAAAAGTAAGGTCAGCTGTTGTACCTACTTTACCAGCAAGGTAGTTCAATGCTGCAGACTCTGTAGATTTTACATCATTGATATACTTACTGAAAATAGGAATCACAGCTTGAAGAGGCATGTGGTCAAAGTTCATGTGAGACCAGCTCTTCTTCTTTTTCTTTTGCCAAGTTTCGTCATCAAGCTGTACCGAGACTTCTCTTGAGAAAGCTGATCTATCTTCTTCATCAACGAATTCCATGATTTCGTCTCTGTAAGATAGTAGCTTAGCCTTAACTTCTTCACCAACACCTGGTGTTCCATCAGACTTGGTTACAAGAGTTCTCGTAGTAATATCGTAATCTTTGGCCGCTTTCAATTCATCAGTGAATGTACCTGGGTTCTCTCTGTCTTCGAGGTAACCACCAGTTTCTTCAATCATGCCATCAACGATAGCTTGAAGATACTTAGATAGTTCTTCTGATTTTTCGCGAATAGGGTCTACACGCTCAGCGTAAGTAGCCAATGATTCTTTCTTTTTTGCGCCATCTTTAATGGCAGTTGGAAGCGTAGCGTTTGCTTCGTCCAACGATTTATTTGATTTCACTAGACCTTTGTCAACCAATTTGAAAGCGTTGAATACCTCCGCAGAGACGTTCAATGCCAACAGTGCGGTCAACACCAAGTACATGATGTTGATCATCAGCTGACGGGGTTCCTTAGGAATAGACATATCTTAACTTTTTAAGGGTTAAATAATAAAGAATTGGAAACTCTTATTCTATTCCTTTCTTGAATGCACCTAGAACGTTTCCGTACACAGAGTTCAATGATGTAAGGTTTCTGTTAAGAGAGCTGATCTGCTCTTTATACATTCTTGTATCTTCAACAGTTTCACTTAATACACCCATTGCATCGTTCATCTTGGTGTAGAAATTATTCATTGTTTCCATCTGAGCTTGAGTTTCAGAGAAGTCAACTTCCTGTAGCGCTTTAAGGCTACCTAAGCTTTTAGACATTCCTTGAAGTTCATCAAGCATACCACCCAAACGGCCTTCAACAGCATCAGCATCAAGAGGTCTCATTGGTTTTGATGTCGGACCAGCAGAAAGAGGTGTTAGATTTGCATTATAGTTATCCAATCCTGGATATAGTTTTTCCCAGTAGTAGTCTTTTTCTGGAGGAAGCACACCTAGCATGAAGAATAGGAAAGCTTCAGTACATAGACCCGCAGTAATCATAATATTACCTAGTGGGTGAGAAAGAATTTTGAAGAGTGCACCCAACATTACAACTGCCGCACCAACTCCGATAATCAGGTTCTTGAGGTATTTAAATCCTTTTGATTTGTGAAAAGCCATTAGTAAGAATTTTTGTTAGTTAAATAACTGATTAATAAATAGATTAAATATTGTATTTGTATTGCCGATTAGAAATCGTTGATAGACCTTCCTAGGAAAGTAAGGGCACATCTGAATCCAATGTAAGATTTAGAAGTATCCTGATATTCCCAGTTTCTAGTGCCTGTCTGGCAGTAGTAGGAAATATCTTTCCAAGATCCACCTCTGATAACTTTTCTTTTGTAAGCTTCAGGATCGCTGTCTTTAGCATCGTACTTCATGTCAGGATTCAAATCATGAACATGAGAGTATGCATTTGGATGATATTGCGTTTCGGTCCACTCAGATACGTTTCCTGACATATTATAAAGACCATAGTCATTAGGGAAATACGCATCAGCCTTTACAGTGTAGAAACCACCATCCTCTGGATAATTACCTCTACCAGGCTTAAAGTTGGCCAATAGACAGCCTTTTGCATTTCTTATATAGTAACCACCCCAAGGATATGGAGCGATGTCTCTTCCACCACGAGCTGCCCATTCCCATTCAGTCTCTGTAGGCAGTCTGAATTCTTCCGTATTAGGCTCATCCTCACCTTTGAAAGTATCCCATAGTTTGGTTCTCCAGTGGCAGAATGCCTTTGCTTGCTTCCAGTTTACGCCTACTACAGGGTAATCATCGAAAGCAGGGTGCCAGAAGTAATTTCTTGTAAACGGCTCATTATAAGAGTAAGCGAAATCTCTGATCCATACCAATGTATCAGGATATACTTTTACTGTTTCTTCATTCAATAGGCTTGAACGGATAACATCTGGATTGTGCGCTGCTTTCTGCCAGTCAATCCATTTGTATGTGTATTCAAGTTGTTTGGTGTCCAATGCTCTTTCGAAAGGACTTAATTTATTATCTCCGGCATAGAACATTTCATCCAAATCCTCAGATGTATAGTCCAATTCCAGTTCCCAATCAATCATTGTATTTCCATACAGATCCTCAAGAACATCATCGCCCATAATCATGTGAGCTATTGAGTCTCTTACCCAATACACAAATTGTCTGTATTCGTTATTGGTGATCTCAGTATCATCCATAAAGAAACCAGAAACTGAAACAGCTTTTGGTCTTTGAATGAAAGTATGAAAGATATCTTGGTCTGATTGTCCAATTGTGAGTGTTCCTGATGGGACGTAGACCATTCCGAAGGGATTTAGACCGTTCCATGTAGGTCTGTCTTGTACTCCGATTAGTTGTCCTGAATCATCTCTTCCGCACGAGCTCAATAGTAATACCATCAAGCAGAATGAAAACAGCGCTTTACTTTTCATGTTTATTAACTGATTTTGCAATTCAAATTGTTTCGCCTCTTAAATATGGGCTGTAAAAATAAACTTTGTTGTCTATTTTCAAAAAAAATCGCATCCTTATAAATATTGCCTGTCTCCCACCTATTAAGCAGGAATTATTTTAACGTTAAGGATTGCAAATCTATTTTATTAACAGCACAATTTTTTTAAAAATATTTCTTGTCGTCAAATGAACGCCAAATTAAATAAGAATCATTGGTCAATCCAAGAAATAATAAGCTACAAATTGCGAGGATTGTAGATTATTTCTGGTGGAAGACCAATTCCGATTAATTTATTCAAATTATAATTGATATTGATTTCATGAGAACCTTGTGAGAAATCTGATAGTTTGCTCAAGCCAACATCATAGCTGTAAGAAAGTGTATAATGCTCATTGAGTTTGATGCCTCCCAAAACGACCACAGAATCAAAGGTGTTTTCATTAAAACCCCTGACCGACATTCCTCCAAAAATATTGCCATTTTTGATTAATAGCGATAGGTCTGACTGGGTTTGTTCAAATGTGGTTTTTATATATAAAGAAGCTTGCATCTTTAAGTCTCTGACAAAGAAAGGTATGGCCGTGTAAACGTCCATTTGTCTGGATTGTAAAAAATTTATTTCTCCGACATTCACTGCATTGCCAAATAAATCTCTCATAGAGATACCAAAATCAAAAAAATCATTGGCCGTGTAGAAAGAGACCATCCATCCTGGTCTGATGCCATTTTCAGTATTGATACCTAGAATGGGGTCTTGATGCGAGAAGCCTCCTGTGTATATTCCATCTGGTGTTATGATACTTCTGCCATCAATACCTATCTGGCTAAAACCTATTGCTGCACCAAAAGACAGGATACCTCTAGAAAAGCTTTGCACCCGGTTGTATGACATTTTGAAATCTGTCATGGCGATCCCGGCAGCCTCATCTCTGGAAATACTGAAACCTACACCACCATTAAGCAGATAAACCGGCAAATGTGTATTGAGATAAAAGTGTACCGGCTTTCCTTCTATACCGCTCCATTGTGTGCGGTAATTGAAGTTGGCACTGACAGATCTGTCGAAACCAGCATAAGCAACATTGTGGCGATAGATATCAACCATATACAATGAATGCTGTGCTGTATTCTGAGCAAATACCACACTGCAGAATATTATCGCAAGAGCGGTAAAGATCAGTCTCAAGTATGTGATGTTTGGAATCAAGATCTTCTAATTTAAAAATTATATCGACAAGCTGCTTTTATCGCCAACAACTTAATCCAATATTATGCGCAAATTGTCCTCCAGAGGAAGAACACCAGATGGCAATTTATGTTCCCAGTGGCTTACGGGACCCATCATATGACTTATATGTGTGATATAGGCTTTCTTAGGACCTATGCGTTCGATTTGTTCAATGGCCTCCGATAAAGAGAAATGTGAATAATGGGATGTTTCCCTCAATGCATTTATAATCAATACTTCAAGACCCTGAAGTTTGGCTACTTCCTGATCTTTTATTTCACTTGCATCGGTTATATAGGCAAAGTCATTGAATCTGAAACCATATATGGGGAGCTTACCATGAATAATGCGAATAGGTGTTACCTCCACATCTTCAAGTTGAAAACTTTCGGTTGGCAATTTATGAAGTTCCAATTGAGGAACGCCGGGATACTTGTTCTCTGCAAATGCATAATGAAACCTTTTCTTGATTTCCCCCAACACCCTGTCTTCAGCATATAATGGCAATGCTTTGCCCTGGATGAAATTCAATGCTCTTAATTCGTCCAATCCAATCACATGGTCATTGTGCTCATGGGTAAATAAGACATGATCCAGATGGTTAAGGCCGTTGTTAAGATATTGCATTCTGAAGTCAGGACCTACATCTACCTGGATAGCCACTTTATCGGTGCGCACATAAATAGAACTTCGAAGACGCTTATCCCGAGGATCAACAGATGTACATGCAGGACAAGAACAACCAATTAATGGTATGCCTTGAGAAGTGCCCGATCCGAGTGCTAAGATTTCCAAGTCAAGATCATGTTTATGCCAAAGCTAACATCTCTTGAGCAATATTTGTTGGAAGCAGTGGTATGATGTCTATTTTTCAAAGGCCAGTTCAGCTTGAGCCTCAATGGCATTGACCTGGGAGATGAATTCATGCATGCTTTCTGGTATATTGTCCAGAGCGCTGCTGATTTCATTGAGAATGTCCAGTAGGCTTTCAATGCGTCCTTTGGTATCAAAGAATTTATTGACAACTACAATTTTCTTCTGATAAATGATGCAATATCCTGATTTGAATTGACCTTTTTCATATCTAATTGTATACTCAAGGTCTTTGAAAAGCTGTTCTATCTTTGTTAGTGTTGGCTTATTATATTTTATCTTCATCCTCTTATTATCTCGGACCAAATATAAAAGAATTTTATATATATGGATAAACTTAATATTAGAATCATATGCGCTTTTTTCGTTCTCTTTTTTTTAGCTGCACAATCACTGGAAGCTCAGGAAAATAGGTTTAGCGCTTCTGCGGTTGCAGGGATCTCTGCAGCACAGTTGGGTGGAGATAGTATTGCAGGATATAATAAGATGGGTATGACTGTAGGCTTGAGGCTGAGTTATGATTTTGAGTCCAAGTTTGATGTCAGTATGGAATTGCTTTATTCTCAAAGGGGAAGCAGGAGCAGCATTGGATTTTCCAGTTCGGGTTCAAACACAACAGTGCTCAATTATATCGAGATTCCTGTGTATGTGACATTAAATGATTGGTTGATTGAAAAAGAAGACTATTATAAGGTGGGCATTTTTGGTGGGTTAAGTTATGGATATCTGATATCTGCCAGCAGTACCAACAATATACTCCGCGGCCGAGAGAATGAATTCAATGATCATGACATCAGTTTGCGTGTAGGTGTTTATTATGCTTTCAACAAAAACCTTATATTTCGCACCTACTATACAGATTCGTTAGTCGATCTTGTACAGGGAGATTTATTTAACACCGATGGATTGAACAGTTTTTTCTGGACTTTCCGTCTTGAATACCGTTTTTAAATATGAAGCGTATACTGAATTTAGCATGTATGTTTAGTCTATTGGTTTTCATTTCTTGCAAGCAAGATGCACCAAAAGAACCGGAGACACCACAACCGGTTTACCCGGCTATGTCTCTGGAACAGCAGAAAAGTCTTTTTGATAATGTGGACTATCTTGATTTTATTTTTCATGATTACCCATTCTCAATGAGTCAGAGTGAAAAACCAAGTATCCAAACGAATATCAGTTATGTAGGCAGAGAGCCTGTTTTTGAAATACCTGCTACGTGCAAACCCATTGCAAGGCAGTTTTACCAGATCCAAGGGGAGATTGTTATAGAGGCGGATGTGTATTACAGTGACCCATGTTATTTCTATGTTTTCTATGAGAATGGAAAAGCTGTGTATGCCAATAAGATGACAACAAATGGTATAGGATTTTTCGGCAACATTCTGAATCAAGCTATTAATGCAGCAAAACAAGCAAGGGGATAGACTTGCAGTTATAGATCTTGGAAGTAATACCTTCCATCTCCTCATTGTAGAGAAAACCAATGCGCCACCGTATTTCAAGGAAATATACAGGGAACGACAATTTATTTATATAAGCGCTGATGGCTTGGAGCAGATTCCAGAGGCCAGGATTTTGGATGCGCTTATCTGTATTCGAAAATTTAAATCTCAGTGTGACTTCTTTGATTGCGATGATATCACTGCGGTAGGAACCGCAGCCTTGAGGACGGCAGGGAATGGAGAGGATATCATCAGAAGGATGTTGAGCGAATCAGGTATTCAGGTGTCGTTGATTGATGGCGTCCGTGAGGCCGAATTGATATACAAAGGTACCTCATGCCTTGACAGAGAGATTGAAGACCCATATATAATTATGGATATTGGAGGTGGTAGTGTGGAGTATATCGTAGGAGATGAAAGAAAATTGTTGTTTTCTAATTCTTACCCAACTGGTATTTCAGTCATCAGGAACAACTACAAATTATCTGAACCGGCCAGAACCATGCAAATCAAAGATGTGCATGCTTCACTCAGAAAATTTTATACCGACATGTTTGGTTTTATCAGCGAGCAACCCGTCAAATATCTGATAGGTTCCTCTGGGCCTTTTGAGATAATTGAATCAATTAATAACAACAGTCCGAGTTCCGCGGGCAATATTTATAGCAAAACAGTCTGTCAGAATATTGCTGGACAGATACTCACTTCCGATGTTGAAGGCAGGGCTCAAATCAAGGGCATGCCTGTTCAAAGGGCTGATTTAAGCAAGGAGTCTTTCATCCTTATATCTTTTATTCTCGACGAAATTCACAGTTTGGAGCAGGTGGTGGTATCTCCATTTGCATTGAAAGAAGGGATTATTGCAGAGAAATTTAATCTAATCTAAAAACAAATTTAGGACGGCCTAAAAAAAACTACTTCTGGGTTCTTTCACATGCCCCATCGCACTTGCCATATAGGTTTAGAGAATGGTGGGTCACCTTAAAATGTAGTAATTCTCCCATCATATCTTTGATGTTCTGAATTCGGGGATCGCAAAACTCCAATACTTTTCCGCAGTCAATACAGAGCAAGTGGTCATGTTGCTTGAATCCGTAAGACTTTTCATATTGCGTCAGGTTCTTTCCAAATTGGTGTTTGGTTACAAGGTCACAATTGACCAGCAATTCCAATGTATTATATACAGTAGCCCTTGAGACACGATAGTTCTGGTTTTTCATATGTATATACAAGGCCTCTGCATCGAAATGATCGTTTCTTCGATATATTTCTTCCAATATGGTATACCGCTCCGGTGTCTTGCGGTATTGGTTGTTTTCCAGGTAACGCGTAAACAAAGTCTTTACCTCCTCGATTATCTTCTCCAAATGCTTTTCAGAAACTTCCATATTAGTTTTTAATTACCCTAGTAACATTGCTTACGCCGTCAAGTTTATGAATGGCCTGCATAACAACATTCAGTTGGTCCTTGTTTTTGACAAAGATACTTACCTTTCCTTCAAAATATCCCTGATTACCTGCTATACTGAATGATCTTATATTAATACCGAGATTGTTGGACAACTCCGAAGTAATTTTTTGAATTACCCCAGGACCAGAATCTACTCCTGTTATGCTTAGGTCTACAATGAAATTGCTGCCGGATCCCGCCGTACTCCATTCGGCTTTGAGAACACGATAACCATAATTGGCCAATAAGTGGGTAGCATTTTTACAGTTGACTCTATGAATTTTAAGTCCTTTTCCCGAAGTCAGATAGCCGAAAATATCATCTCCCTGTACAGGGCTACAACATTGGGCCAGTGAATATTCGTACTGTTCAATAGGCTCACCATCTACAAGGATATTGCTCTTTCCCTCTATACTCGATTTCTTGGTGACCTTTTCTTCATCAGTAGGAGCCAGAGTGCCTTTATCCTCTGGAACCACTTCGTTTTTCTTCTCAACAAGCTTGTTGTTTTCAACATCAAAGAGCTTCAGGTCAGGCATTTTGATATCCCCCGAAGCAATAGCAAAGTAATAATCAGGCCTGCTGTTAAACCCGTTTCTCTTGACGAGAAAATCGATATTATTTTCGAAATTGAGTTTGGAATTCTTGAGCTTACGCGCCAGAGCTTCTTTTCCAAGCTCACCTTTTTGCCTTTTTTCTTCCTTCATGGCCGACCGGATCTTGGAACGCGCCTTACCGGTCACTGTTAGTTTGAGCCAATGCTCAGAAGGTTTCTGATTCTTATTGGTGGTTACCTGAATCTGATCTCCATTTTTCAATACATGCCCCATGGGAACCAACTTGTTGTTGACCTTTATGGCCGTGGCGTGATAACCCACATCTGAGTGAATATCGAATGCAAAATCCAATGCTGTAGCGCCTTCTGGCAAAATACGCATATCTCCGTTGGGCGTGAAAACAAAGACCTCTTTGTGGAACAGATTCGTTTTGAAATCATTAAGGAATTCTAAAGCGTCAGAATGTTGCGTTTCCAGGAGCGCTCTCACATTGTCAAGCCACTTGTCATATACATTATTATTGTTCTTGACTCCTTTGTACTTCCAGTGCGCCGCAAATCCACGTTCCGCGATATCATCCATGCGTTCGGTTCTGATCTGCACTTCAACATATCTTCCTTTTGGTCCTATAACCGTCGTGTGCAATGACTCATAACCATTACTCTTGGGCGTGGTAATCCAGTCCTTGAGTCTTTCTGGTATGGGGTTGTATACATCCGTAATTATCGAATATATCTGCCAGCATAATGATTTCTCCTTTTCAATAGGAACATCAACGATTATCCGCACAGCAAACAGATCATAGATCTCTTCGAATGGCACCTGCTTCTTTTCAATTTTAGAGAATATCGAAGAGATAGCCTTTGATCTTCCCATCACCCTGTAATCAACCTCAAGTTCGTTGAGTTTTTTGTTGAGCGGTTTGATGAACTCCTTGATGTATTTGTTTCGGTCTGCTTCACCTGCCTGTAGCTTTTCAACGATATCTGAATATTTTTCAGGCTCATTTATCTTGAGACAGATGTCGTTAAACTCGGTTTTGATATTGTAGAGTCCCAGTCTGTGTGCCAATGGGGCATAGACATAACTCGTTTCGGCAGCAATCCGGATTTGCTTTTGTCTGGGCATCGAACCGATCGTTCTCAGATTATGAAGCCTGTCAGCCATCTTGATAAGCACAACACGCACATCGTAGACCAGACTGCTCAATACCTTTTTGAAGTTTTCAGCTTGTTTGTTTTCAACATTATATGTTCCATCCAACTTTGTCAATCCATCTACGATACGCGTTATTTTAGGACCAAATATTTCCGCAATATCTTCCAATGTGGTATCCGTATCCTCAACGACATCATGAAGCAAGGCACTGATAACGGAGGTGGCTCCCAAACCAATCTCCTCATAACAGATTCTGGCTACTTCAATAGGGTGGAACACATAAGGTTCTCCAGATTTTCTTCTTTGATAATTATGGGCTTTCAGGATCAATTGGTATGCCTTGTCAAGATCCTTAAGGTCTTGCTCAGTGCATTTGGGACGCACTTTTTTTATCAAGGCGTCAAACGCTTTGTCAATTTGCTTGTATTCAGCCTGCGATATGGCTTTTCCTTTGGGCATAGTTCCGCAGTTATACTTAAAGTTAAGCTTCTAATTTAATAAAGACAATTATAAATGAGCCCTGTCTCGATAAGCTTAATCCCTTATCAAGCACTTTACAAATGAACAACAAAAATTCCTTTGATTTGATTCACTAAATTACTTGCAGTATTATGAAAAACATTTATCTTTGCGCCTCGTTATTTTGACATGCGGGTGTGATGAAATTGGTAGACATGCTAGACTTAGGATCTAGTGCTTCACGGCGTGGGGGTTCGAGTCCCTCCACCCGCACTTTTAAAGCTCCACTTCAATTTTTATCAAATGAAAGTAGAAAGAAAAGATTTGGATGCTCTCACTGCAGAGCTCAAACTCGTTATTGAGAAATCCGATTATCTACCCGAATACGAAAATCAACTCAAATCCTACCAGCAGAAAGCCCAGATGAAAGGTTTCCGAAAAGGAAAAACACCGATGGGCCTTATTAAGAAAATGTATGGTGCCGCCACGATGCAGGAAGCCATCTCCAAAATTCTGGGAGAGAAGCTAAATGAAATTGTTACAGGTGATGAATATAATATCATCGGTGAACCGCTTTTTCTTGATGAAGGAAATGCGCCGGAAATAGATCATACGGCTCCTGAAGATTATAGTTATAGATTCGAGATTGGCCTTGAACCAGAAATCGAGGTTAAAGGAGCGGGTGAAGAAGATATTTACACAAAGTATAAGGTAACTGTTGATGACTCGGCTATTGATGAAGAAATGAAAATAGCTCGTGAAAGACTGGGTACTCAAAAAGAAGTTGACTCCAAGATAGAGGAAGGAGATGTTATCTACTTTGCTATTTCAGGAGAAGGCCTGGAGTCGGAGTTTTCAGTGAGCTGGGATAAATTGACAGATGAATATGCCAAGGAATTAAAGGGGAAAGCCAAAGGACACAAACTTGATCTCAATGTCTATAATCTTGAAGAAGGAATGACCAGAGAGAACGTTGTCAAGTACTTCCTCAAGCTCAATGCAGAAGATGAATCAGTTGTGGTTCCAGAAGCTGAAACTTTTTCAGCTGAAATCTCTAAAGTCACACGTTTGGAACCAGCTGAGCTTAATCAAGAATTCTTCGATAAGTATTTCGGTCAGGATCAGGTTAAATCTGAAGAAGAAGCCAGAGAGAAGCTTGCTTCCTTTATTGGTGATCATTTTGACAGGGAGTCGGTTAACTACCTTAACAGAATGATCATGAACAAATTGGTTGAAACCAATGAGTTCGATCTGCCGGAATCTTTCCTAAAGAAGTGGATCAGCAGAGAACAGGAGATGCCTGAAGATCAGTTTGATGCCTTCATCAAAGAGATGAAATGGCGTGTAATCAAGAAAAAGCTGGTACAAAAGCATGAAGTAAAGGTAGAAGAGAATGAAATTCTTGAATACTTCGTTCAAATGATTAGGAATTATTCTCCTTATATTGACGACGCAAGCCTTAAAAACACTGTTTTTTCGCTTATGAAAAACAGAGAACAGGTGAACACTGCTATCGAGACGCTAAGTAGTGGCAAGTTATTTGATGCAGTAAGGGAAGTTGTTAAATTGGAGGAAGAAGAGATAGGTAGTTCGAGCTTTACAGAAAAGGTCGAAGCTTTAAATAAATCGATGCAATAAAAACCAGCAGGCTAGTTGCTTGTTATGTATAGCGTAAAATAAAAGATTTATGTCGTATACAAATGAATTTCGCAAATACGCAACAAAGCATCTGAATCTAAATGCAGATGCGGTTAATCATCATATAGATGGGATTAATGGTATTCCGGGAATCACCGGTTTCACACCTCAAGTAATTGAAGAACGTCAGATGAACATCGTTGGAATGGATGTATTCTCTCGATTGATGATGGATAGAATTATATTCTTGGGCGTTCCTATCAATGACTATGTAGCCAATGTTGTCCAGGCTCAGCTTTTGTTCCTGGAATCAACTGATCCTAAAAGAGATGTGCAAATGTTTATCAATAGTCCTGGAGGGTCTGTAATAGCAGGATTGGGTATTTATGATACAATGCAATATGTGACTCCAGATGTTTCAACGATCTGCACAGGTCTGGCAGCTTCTATGGGTGCTGTTTTGTTGATGTCGGGTACAAAAGGGAAGAGAACATGTCTTCAACATAGCAGGGTTATGATTCATCAGCCTTCTGGTGGAATGCAGGGACAGTTTACGGATATGGAGATTACTTATAATCTCATCAAAGACATGCGTAAAGAGCTTTACGATATAATGGCATTTACGACTGGACAAACTTTTGAAACGATAGAGAAAGACAGTGACAGAGATAACTGGATGACCGCTCCTGAAGCTAAAGAGTATGGTATCGTGGATGAAGTACTTACAAGGGATAATCCAAGAAAAGATAAATAGTGGCAACACAAAAAAATAAAGGTCAGAAGTGTTCTTTTTGTGGTCGAGACAAAAAGGACACACTCCTGCTTATTGCAGGAGTAGAAGGCCATATTTGTGAAGCCTGTGTTGAGCAAGCATATGAAATTGTAGAGGAAGAGTTGGGATCTAAATCCAAGACCAAATCCAACTATAATTTTAAATTGCCTACCGATGTGACACCAGTCAAGATCAAAGGCTTCTTGGATCAGTACATTATAGGCCAGAATGAGGCCAAGAAGTATCTTTCTGTTAGTGTGTATAACCACTACAAAAGATTGAATCAGAAGATGACTGACGATATTGAGATCGAAAAGTCCAATATTCTTTTTGTTGGTCAGACTGGTACTGGAAAGACTTTATTGGCTAAGACAATTGCTAAATACCTGAATGTACCATTCTCAATAGTAGATGCTACTGTTTTTACTGAAGCAGGTTACGTGGGTGAGGATGTTGAGAGTATGCTCAGCAGATTGCTGCAAGCCGCAGACTACAATGTAGAAGCTGCACAGAAAGGCATTGTCTATATCGATGAGATTGACAAGATAGCGCGCAAGAGAGATAATCCATCCATCACGAGAGATGTCTCAGGTGAAGGAGTACAACAGGCCTTACTCAAAATGTTAGAAGGTACTGAAGTCAATGTACCTCCATACGGTGGGCGTAAACACCCAGAACAGAAAATGATTACCGTAAACACACGGAATATCCTTTTCATTATGGGTGGGGCATTTGATGGTATCAATAAACTTATTGCCCAAAGACTTAACACCCAGGTTATCGGCTTTAGCAAGGTAAATCAGGAGTTTGCCAATGAAGAGAATCTGCTTAAGTACGTTTCGCACCAGGATTTGAAGTCCTATGGTCTTATTCCGGAGCTTATCGGTAGAATGCCGGTGTTGACATATCTGAACCCTCTAGATAAGGAAACTTTGGTTCGTATTTTGACAGAACCTAAAAATGCACTTATCAAGCAATACCAAAAACTGTTTGCTCTAGAGAATATCGAGTTGCAAATCCAAAAAGATGCAATCGACTATGTAGCGGAGAAAGCACTTGAATTCCAATTGGGTGCCAGAGGATTGAGATCCATCCTTGAAGCTATTCTTACAGATGCTATGTATGAATTGCCTTCCCAGGAGGATGTCAGAGAGTTTATCGTAGATCGTGAATACGCCACCGAGCAGTTGAAGCGCTCAGCAATATCAAAACTTCGCAGGGCTTAAGCAACTTAGCATATCATTCCTGATAAAGCGGAAACTGCATCATAAACAAGTTGATATCTGATTTGATAGATTTGAGATAAGACTCATCATCTGCTTTGTTTATCACAGCGTCAATCCAGTCTACAATTTGAAGGCAGTGCTCTTCCTTTAGACCTCTGGTTGTTATTGCTGCCGTACCTATTCGAATACCTGACGTGACGAATGGACTCTTGTCATCAAATGGTACCATGTTTTTATTGACTGTGATATCTGCTTTTACAAGCGCATTTTCTGCTTTTTTACCTGAGATGCCCTTCGAACGAAGATCTATCAGCATCAGGTGATTATCAGTACCGCCAGAAGTAATCTTATACTGTCTTTCTATAAAAGCATCCGCCATAACTTTGGCATTACGTATGACCTGCTCTGTGTATTTTTTAAAATCGTCTGTAGAAGCTTCTTCAAATGCAGTGGCCTTGGCTGCAATAACATGTTCCAAAGGCCCGCCTTGCATGCCTGGAAATACACCACTGTTAAGAACAGTGGACATCATGATCGTGTCTCCTTTTTTATTGGTTCGTCCCCAAGGATTTTCAAAATCAGAACCCATCATAATCAGCCCACCTCTTGGTCCTCTCAAGGTCTTATGGGTAGTTGATGTGATGATGTGACAATGGGGGAGTGGGTCATTCAATTGATTGCCTGCTATCAGACCAGCAGGGTGGGCAATATCGGCCAGCAATAGCGCATCTACAGAATCGGCTATTTGCCTGAATCGTTTGTAATCCCAATCACGCGGATATGCAGAGGCGCCACAAATTATAAGTTTTGGTTTATGCAACTCCGCAAGTTTGGCAACCTTATCCATATCAATAATGCCAGTTTCTTCCTCGACACCATAGAATACAGGGTTATACACTTTACCTGAGAAGTTTACCGGAGAACCATGCGATAAATGGCCTCCATGGGAGAGTTCGAATCCGAGAACGGTATCTCCTGGTTCGAGGCAAGCCAGAAATACAGCAGCATTGGCCTGAGCTCCTGAATGCGGTTGTACGTTGGCATATTCAGCATTAAAAAGATTTTTCAACCTATCGATGGCCAAAGTTTCGATTTCATCAATGACCTCGCAACCACCATAATATCGTTTACCTGGGTAACCTTCTGCGTATTTGTTTGTGAGGCAGGTTCCCATGGCTTTCATCACAGCCTGACTTGTAAAATTTTCAGAAGCGATGAGCTCTAATCCTTCTCTTTGTCTAACCAGTTCCTTCTGGATGAGTGTTTCGATTTGTATATCCCTCATATTAAAATTGTGGATTATCTATGGCTGACAAATATGCGAATTATATCATGTAATATAGGGCACCAAAGATGTTAATTTCTTCATCGCGGATAACAAATAAAATACTTGGTTATCGTCTGGTGACCTATTGTGATGTCCATGAGCTTGGATGCCGGTACAACCTCACCAGATTTTCGCATCAATAGGATCTGTTCCTTGTTGATGTCGTAGACTTTGTTGCTCTCCTTGCCTTCGATAATCAGTTCTTCTACCAGCTTTTTATCAAGGTCATGCTTTTTAGAAACCTTCTCTATGATCTCTTCTTTTGCTTCTTTCGAAAATGGGGCATCGCTAATTTGAATGACAAATAGGTTTCTGTTAAGTATTGATCTGGCCAGGAATCTCAGTATGCGATCTTCATACAGTTGTGCCTGCTTTATTTCGGAAAAGATATCTATGTCATCCAGCTCAAGGAATTTTTCAAGGTAATTATCCTCAATGGATGCCTGAGATAACAGCCCATGTAACTTGCTTCCGTTGGACTTGATTTGATTATTACTCAGCAAAGACTTCAGTCTGACTACATAGGACTTCAGAATCTGCTCAATGCATACCGAGGCTTTATGCAGATAAACCTGCCAATACATTATATGTCGGGCAAAGAGAAATTTTTCGATGGAGTAAAGGCCTTTTTCTTCTACAACAAGTTTGTTGTCCGAAACATTAAGCATGGCAATGATACGCTTGTACCCAATAACCCCTTCAGCAACGCCCGAATAATAACTGTCTCTGGTGAGATAGTCCATCCTGTCCATATCCAGTTGAGATGAAACGAGCTGAGTGAGGAATTTCTTTTGATATTTTCCCTCAAATATTCTGATGGCCATGTCAATATGAACAGGCAGGTTTTCTTCAAATGATCGCATGATGTCCAGAGAAATATCTTCATGCGCTTTATCTACAATTAAATGTTCAAGGGCATGGGAGAATGGTCCATGGCCAACATCATGCAACAATATAGCTATGCATGTTGCAAGGTATTCATCATCACTGATTTCTATGCCTTTGTTTCTAAGCGTTTCAATCGCTGTTGTCATCAAGTGCAATGCACCCAATGCATGAGCAAATCTGGAATGGGTTGCTCCCGGATAGACATAATTCGAAAGTCCCATTTGAGAAATACGCCTGAGGCGTTGGAAGTGGGGATGATCAATCAAGTCATATAGTTGATCAAAAGGGAAGTGAACAAGACCGTAAATCGGGTCATTGATTATTTTTCTCTTACTCATTTCGCTGCTAAGGTAATATATCACATTGTTAATCCGTTGGATATGGCATTATATCCTTATATGATTTCCTTAGCAGGGGCTCCGGATGGATTGGGATAAACTATCATTTCTTAACTTTACTAGCGCTATAACAACGAATGTCAATGTCAAAAATTAAGATACTCTGGGCAGATGATGAGATAGATCTCCTCAAACCACAATTGTTTTTCCTTGAGAAGAAGGGATATGAGGTTATTCAGGTCACGAATGGTTATGATGCCTTGGAAGCCCTTGAGGAAAGTCAGGATGTGGAATGTGTCTTTCTGGACGAGTCTATGCCGGGCATAACTGGCTTGGAGACACTGGAGAAGATTAGAGAGAAAAATAAGAGTGTTCCCATCGTTATGATTACGAAGAACGAGGCAGAAGACCTTATGGAGCAAGCTATTGGTTCTCAGATCAATGATTATTTGATCAAGCCAGTAAATCCTAATCAGATATTGCTGTCACTTAAGCGTATAATAGATAACAAACGACTTGTTAGCGAGAAGACAGCTTCAGACTATCAACAAGAATTCAGGAATATTGCGATGGCCATTTCTTCCGGACTGGATAGAGAAGAATGGAACGAACTTTATAAGCGCATTATCAATTGGGAATTAAAATTAGATCAGTCCGATAATGATTCGCTCAAGAGCATCCTGGATATGCAGAAGAAGGAAGCCAATAACAGTTTTTCAAAATTTGTTTCTAAGGAATATGCTGACTGGCTGGAAGATTCTGACGGTACTGTCATGTCTCATAATCTCTTTAAGTCTTATTTGTTTCCAGAGATGGAAGAGGGCAGACCCCATATAATGGTTCTTTTTGATAATCTTCGATATGACCAATGGAAGATTCTGGAGCCCATAATTTCTGAACTATACCGCGTAAAACAAGAAAAGATTTTCTACTCTATCTTGCCTACAGCCACTCAGTACTCGAGGAATGCCATTTTTGCCGGCATGATGCCCAGGGATATAGAGCGCGCATTCCCAGATAAATGGTTGAATGATAATGAGAAAGGTGGGAAAAATCAGCATGAGGACTTTTTTCTCGGCAAGCAAATAGAAAGGCTGATCAAGCGACCGCTCAAGTGGGAGTATATTAAGATTAGGAATATCAATGATGCGCGAAGTCTTCAGGATAATATGCATAACTATGTCAATAATGACCTGACAGTAATAGTCTATAACTTTATAGATATGCTTTCTCATGCACGAACAGAGATGGAAGTGCTTAAGGAATTGGCAGCAGACGAAAAGGCTTATCGATCGCTGACCAGATCATGGTTTGTAAATTCACCAATATGGGCAGCCTTACAGTCCATTGCGTCCAAAAATGTAAAGTTGTCGATCACCACAGATCATGGTACTATAAGAGTTAATCAACCCAGCAAGGTCATTGCTGATAGAGAGACTTCTACCAATCTTCGCTACAAAGTGGGGAAGAATCTTAGATTTGAAGATTCTGACGTTTTCGCAATAGAAGACCCGCACAAAATGGGTTTACCCAAGCCAAATATCAGCAGCAGATTCATATTTGCCAAAGAGGACTATTTCTTCTTGTATCCCAATAACTATGCTTACTATAATAGAATATATACTGACACCTTTCAGCATGGGGGTATAAGTATGGAGGAGATAATTTGTCCATACATTGATTTGGAAAGTAAATAATTAATCGGCTGAATTGTATTTGTTGTAAGCACGCTTGGAAACAAAGATGCTGATTTCGTATAGCACAAAAACAGGAATTCCAATAAGAATTTGTGTAACGATTTCAGGTGGTGTGATAACGGCTGCGAACAAGAGTATCACAACTATGGCGTGTCTTCTGTACTTGCGCATGAACTCGGGTGTCAAAATACCAATCCTGGAAAGAAAGTAAACAACAACCGGTAACTCAAATATAATTCCTGACGGCACTGTGAACATAGTCATATAGTTCACATAACTGGACAGGCTTGAACTGCTGATCACTTCTATATCTGAAAGGCTGTAGCCAGCTAGGAATTTAATCGCAAATGGAGATATAATAAAATACCCGAACAGCACGCCTGTTAGGAAAAGTGTCGAACAAATAAAGACCATACCTCTGGCTGCTTTTTGCTCATTTTTATACAGACCTGGCTTTATGAATTTCCATATTTCCCAGAATATATAGGGGAAGGAGATCACGACACCCAACCAAAATGAAATCTTTAGGTGGGTAAAGAATTTTTCTCCAAATTCTCTCGGGATAATTTCGAACTCAGGAGGTTTGAAGCAGATGAAATCTGCAATGCTGCAAAGGACCTTATAGGTAATGAAACTATCTCTTCGCGGTGCAAAGATGATCTTGTCAAAAACAAACTCTTTGAATACAAAGACGGCAATGGCAAAAATGAGAATTGACACCAATGAACGAATGATGTGCCATCTCAGCTCTTCGAGATGTTCTAAGAAGGACATATCTTTCTCCTGTTGTTCTGGTGCCTGCTCTGTCATAATCGTTCGGCAAAGTTAATCTCATAATGCCAAATAATCTCAATTTTTTATTCCAAGTTTAAAAATAGATTAGATCTGCAGCTTTGAAAAGCTTGTCTAATTGGTTTACTTTTGAAAGCTAAATTCTGATTTTGACAATTTATATAATTATATCGGTTGTATCTCTTGCAGTTTTGCTTCTGGCATCTGACTGGTTTATTGATGCAGCAGAAAAAATCGGTCTTTCATTCGGAATTTCTCCATTTATTATCGGTGTTACCATTGTGGCCTTTGGTACTTCATTACCAGAACTGGCCACCTCAATAGCTTCCGTATATAGTGGTGATTCGGAGATCGTAACCGGTAATGTAGTCGGTTCTAATATTGCGAATATCCTATTGGTCCTTGGTCTTACTGCATTCCTCGGCAAATCAGATATCAAACTTGGGTTTAATATTTGGAACATCGACCTGCCTTTATTGATCGGATCTGCAGTACTGATGTATTTTGCAGTGTGGGATCAGCAGTTTGATACCTTGGAAGCCATTATTTTTCTAGCAGCTTTGGTAGGGTTCCTATTTAATAGTGTCAAAGGTTCCAAGGATGAAGGACTTGAGCGTTACCCTGTCCGGAAGGGTGATATTCTCAAACTGATTATTGGTGGAGTGGCTGTATACTTTGGAGCGAAATATACCATATATGGTATCGTAGAGGTAGCTGAGCAAACGCAGATCGCTCCTGAATTCTTCTCGCTCACTTTTATTGCATTGGGCACATCCTTGCCTGAAGTAGTTGTGAGTATTGCAGCTGGCCGCAGAGGCAAGCACGCCATAGCTGTGGGTAATGTTCTGGGTTCCAATATATTCAATACCTATGCTGTGATGAGTATTCCTAGTTTCATGGGTGAGCTTGTAATCACCAATGATATCATCAATCTGGGTATGCCTTTTATGCTTGCTGCCACTTTGCTTTTTGGCGTAATTACCATATCCAATTCTGTCAGTAAATGGGAAGGCCTTCTCTTATTGCTGTTCTACGTTTTTTACATTTCTGAATTGTACAAGACAGTGGCCTGATAGCTTTCGCATTTTTTTTATCAGAAAAAAATATGCAACTTCAATCAGCATAATACAACCATGCTGAGAATTAACTTCTGTCTGCTATGCCTTGCCCTTGGTGTACTCCTTTCGGCACAAAACCCTTGTGATTTACAAGGCGTGTATATCAATGCGCTTCTGATTGATCCCAGTGGATTTGATAATGACTTTGACAGCAATAATGACGGCATGATCAACTCCAACGATGAGTTCATTGAAATCTGTAATACTGCTTCAGATTCAGTTGACTTGTCAAACTGGACCATTTCCGATGACGATCCTCCACCATTTCCTGATTACACTTTTCCAGAAGGAATAGTACTAGCACCCGATTCATGCATCGTTCTTGTAGCTAATTATTGCGATGGTGATACTTTGGATTGTGAGATCCCCGACGGCGTCCTGGATATGTCTTTGCCTTTTGCAGGGCTGATGGGTAATGCAGGAGATGTTATTCAGATTGCGGACAGCAATGGTCAGACTTGCTCTGTAAGCTATGGAAGTGTGAATTGTGAAGACATAGACCCTCTTGACTTGCCTGGATTTGATCTGATGGCTTGCGATTTCTGGGGCAGTGATGTAGATGGATGTCCATTGCTTATGGCTGGAGATTCTTGTGGTTACACCCCGGAAGCATTACCGGTTGAGTTTGTCGACTACACCATCAGACAGATTGAAGGTGCCTATGTTTACCTGGAGTGGATTACCACTTCTGAGAGTAACAACAAGGGATTTATAATCGAATGGAAAAAGGATTATGAATCGAGCTTTACTGAAGTGGGATGGGTTGACACCCATTCTGATACGGCTTTGTTTAATGAATACTCATACGTTCACAGAACACCGGCATCAGGATTGAATTACTACAGGATAAAACAACAAGATTATAATGGGATGAACACTTTATCGCGTGTTCTCGTCGCTCGGGTAGAATTAAGTGATGTCGTATCTGTTTTTCCTACTATTACAGAGGCTCTGGTACAAATAAATGGTGATTCAGATGAGTACCTCGTCAGTTGTTACAGTTTATCTGGAGAATTAATTTTTGAAAAAATCAGAAAAAGAAATAATGAATTCTTAGATTTGAGTCTTCTTCACAACGGATATTATGTGCTGAGGGTGTTCAACGGGATGTCAACCAGAAATTTTATGATTTTCAAGATATAATTGGATTACTCAATCTCATTTATTGTCCGCCTGTATCGCAAAGTGCAGGCGGATATTTTTTTTAGCATATTTGCGTTTGATAATAATGAAAAAGAATATGCAGATAATGAGAGTGCTCCAATTCATGATATGTTTCGTTCTTACTTCTAGCCTAGGTGCTCAGAATACCCCCGTTGCTTATTTTGATTTTGACGACTGTTCAGCTACTGATCTGATTGGCAATTACAATCCAGGAGCTGTAGACTCTGGATTGGATTGTGACTGCGGTGTAGGGGAGAACTCTTCAGCTTTGTATTTCAACGGTACGGCAGACAGTCTTGAACTTGATGGATCTCTGAAAGACCTTTTTCTTGGAGATTTTACACTTTCATTTTATCTCTGGATGGATAATGTGAGCAACGTTACGTCTATTATGTCCGTTCAAGGGGATTGTAATACAGCCCGGGATTCAGCATTATATATCAGATATCTGCCTAGCTCCAATGAAATTGTTGTGGAGTTAAGTAAGAACTTTGGTGAGATTATTACATTAAGATCAGAACTTCCCGAATCATTTTGTTGGAATCATGTGATGCTGACACGTCAGGACAGAACTTATTCACTTTATATGAATGGGCAGTTTGTAGATCAATTCATATTTTTTGATCAGGTCGTCTTTGGACAGGATTTTCCATTTCTAGTGGGCGTAACGGCTTGCTCTGGATCTAATGAAGCCTACCTTCGAGGTCGAATCGATGAGTTAAGGTTTTTTGACTCTGCTTTGCAATCAGAAACAGAGTTGATGGAAGAGCAGCTTTTTCCTGACCAGATACTGACACAGGATACGACAATATTCGAGGGAAGTACCATACAATTGAGAACCGCTTCTACTTGCGCACCAAGTGTGAGTTGGACGCCTGCCAGTTTTCTGGATGACACGCAGGATCCCAATCCAATGGCCAATCCCGATGAGACCATTGATTACACTGTATCCTTCGATCATGGGTCTTGTATCAGCACAGATAATGTGCGTGTATCAGTGCTATCCGAAGAAGAAATTCAATGTGGCAATATTCTTTTGCCAAGAGCATTTACACCCAATAATGATGGCATAAATGAAACCTATGGCATTAGCAATAATTTTATTATAGATCAATTGGATCGCTTTGAGATTTATGATCGATGGGGATTGAAATTGTATGAAGGCTTTGATAAGAGTCAAGGATGGGATGGCAGCTATAATGGCGAGCCAATGCCTCCAGGCACTTATGTGTATAAAATTGAATATACCTGCAGGGGAGAGCGATATAAACGTACTAGCAGCTTCAACATACTGAAGTAATGGCTTCGGAAGCAATCCGAAATGACAAGTAATTATAAGATCTAATTATCTGATTACCGTTACTTCTCCTCTGTACATCTGCGTGACATTATCTACGAAGCGGACCTCGGCTGTATAGACATAAACACCTTGCTCCACTCTGTTGTTACCTCCATCTCCACGGCGTCCATCCCATCCTTGTTCTGCATCGGTCGGTGCTGGTATATTCTCTGCTTCATACACAAGATTACCCCATCTGTCAAAGATTCTAAAGCTTACTACTTCAACGACTCCACGACCGGTCATTGGAATAAACTTATTATCAGGTGGAAGTGCATCCGGGTTAAAGATATTCGGCAGATACACGTTCCTTTCAGTTTTTATGTCGATGTTGAGATCATCAAATGCTGTGCAACCATTGCTGTCTGTCACAACCAATTCCACAGTAGTAAAGGTGAACGGTGAGACATTAATTGAAGAACAATCCTGATTCGCGCAATCAAATTCGGCAGGTGTATTCCAGGCATAATCAAAACTTGGACTTCCGCCAAAAACTTCTGCACTTACATTTGCATTGGTATCTCCAAGGTCTAGAACAAGGTCATCACCAAGATCCACTGTGAATTCAGGTGGTGTTTGCACAGTGACTGATAGTTCCTCAGAACAACCAGCTGAATCAAATACAAGTAGGGTATATGTACCTGGTCCTACCATGATACAAGAATCTATATCAATTCGTGCTCCGAAGTTTATGCTGTATGTATAATTTAATCCTGTACCTCCAGAAACCTGCTCTATTCCAATGCAAACCTCATCTCCTTCGCATTCAGGCTCATCGGGATTTATAGCTGTTGCTATGATAGGAACAGAGCTTTCAAATTCAAAGGAAGTCTCAGCCGTGCATCCACATGCATCTGTCACAGTAATTCCATAGGTGCCAACTGTGAGATCAGTGGCAGTGGCTTGATTCGATACATCATCAGTCCAGCTATAAGAATAGCCTCCACAACCACCAGTAGGGTCAACAGTAAGTGAGCCAGTATTATCATTACCACAGCTTATGAGAATCAGCATCGATGAATCAATACCCAGTTCAAGCAACTCGGGTTCACCAATCATAATCGAGTCGACAAAATCACAGTTATTATCATCTGTAATTGTAATTAGGTAAGTACCACTACAGAGACCATCACGCTGATCGCCATTAAAACCATCTTCCCATAGATATCCGTAGCTGCCACCATTAATTGTACCACCAGTTGCTTGAAGCTCTACACGCCCGGTACATTCCCCAAAACATGCAACATCATCTATCATACTTGAATTGAAGTCCAAGGTGATGGCATCAGGTTCATTAATTGTGAAGTTGATAGTATCTGAAGTACAGAGGCCATCGAAAGCATATACAGCGTTATCCCCGGACGCTAACTGTGTTGCATCATCCGAAAGTCCGTTTCCATTATCGTCAGGATTGGTCCAGAAGAATCCTATTGAGGAAGCATCAGCACCTAGTGGATTATTGGTAATCGTTGCAATCGCTGAACCATCATCGGCTCCAAAACACGAAACATCCATGATATCACTTAGCTCGAGCTCAAGTCTTTCTTCTACTGTCAGGTCAATAAATGTATCTTTCTGGCAGCCATTACCATCGGTAAGTGTGACATTGTATATACCAGGTGATAGTCCTATGAGAGTGCAATTTTGAGCATTAAGATCTGGATCTTCCCATTCACAGGTTCCTGTGTTTGTATCAAATCCAGGGAAACTGATAGTTCCATTGTCTAGTCCGACAGCGCAATCAGGAGGTGTTGCATCAATAGTTAATTCGAAATTCGTATCCTCATTGAGTAATGTGATGAGTGTATCGGTCGTGCAACCGCGTGCATCTTCAAAACTTATAGTAATATCTCCCGCTTGAAGTCCATCTGCAAATGTTCCACTCAGACCAGCATCTGACCAAGTTATATCAATTGGCGGATTAGCACCATCAAGATTATTTATTGTTATTGACCCAGGATCTCCACCGCATACCGGATTAACAATATCCAATTCATATGTAATGCCGCTTGCAGCTTCAAGAATCGTGGCAAAGGTGTCAACACTACATCCATTCGCATCGATAATAGCAAAGTTGTACAGGCCTGGTTCCAGATCGGCAGGATTACAACTTATGATTGTTGGGTCTTCCCATACACACTGATATGGGGCTTCTCCTCCTACAAAATTGTCGACAGTTATGCTGCCATCGATCTCTCCAGGGCAGGATGGGGGAAGGGCCAGAATATCAAAACTAAGCTCATATTCATCAGCACCCAAGACAACAAATGTGTCTTTTTCACAGCCTTCAGAATCAACGACTGTAACATCATATGTGCCTGCCATCAGCGATGTAGGGTTGCAAGAACTGATAGTCCCATCTTCCCAAATGCAATCATATGGGCCAACCCCACCAGTGATATTTATAATATCAATAGAGCCGTTCTGCGCAAGATCACAGGACGCATTGACAGTTTCTATTTCCAGGCTTAGACCAGGAGTAGGGCTTATGACAATCGTGTCGCTGTCTTCGCAATCATTGTCTACTGAGCTGACATTTACAATATAAGTTCCAGGAGAATTAAAATCTAGTATTTGATTGTTACCCAGGACCATTTGAAACTGATCTGTCCACAGGAATGTATGATCCGTTGAAGAAGAATTCAGGATATTCACATCCAACTGTCCCTGCCCAGTGCCATCACATTCAAGATTATCAAGAATAAATGCCTCAATTTCAAGTTCATCTCCGGACATCACTTCTACGAATGTATCTATCTCACATCCAAGATCGTCGCTGATTCGCACATTATATACACCCGGCATTACTCCTGATAAAGTATCGTCGTCTACACTTGGATCATCTTCCCATACATAGGTATAAGGAGCAGAGCCCCCTGACACCATAACTACGGCCTCCCCATCATTTGAGTTACAAGATGCCATTCCTTCTACAGGCATGGCCAATAATTCTTCAGCAGGCTCCATGATTTCAAAGAATGTGTCTTTGCTACAGCCGGAAGTATCCTGAATCATTACTGTATAGGTTCCAGCGCATAATTCTTCGTTGTAAAAAAGCGATTGACCATCATTTCCTCCTAGGGTAACAAAATTGTTCATGTCATCCCTGACGAGGAAGGTGTACCTACCTGGGGTCAATACGTCCAGGGTTAGGGAACCATTACATTCATTCTTACAAAGGATATCTTGGATATTGTTGATATCTACTAGTATTTCTTGTGAGATTGGTATCTCGATATTTTCTTCTATCGAACATCCATTTGAATCTTCAACACGCAGTCTGTATCTGTTGGTTAGATTGTTAAATGCATTGTCTTCAAAAGGCGTTATTGTTTCAAAGCTTGGTTGTATAAGGTTGTTATAGCTGTATTCATTGCCTGGGAAAGGTGTACCTCCGGTTGCTGTTGCACTTATCGATCCATCACCTGAACCGAAACAAGTTGCAGCCATAAGGTCAATATCCAATTCGATAGGAGGCGTGAACAGGGTGATGGTTTCCTCGGTTTCACATCCATTGGTATCGGTAATCGTTACGGTATAGTCTCCGTTAAAGAGTCTTTCAACTGTAGCGTCAGTCACATCCTGAAACGTGATCCCATTTGAAAAACTCACATCAAAGAGTTCGCCGGGTAGACCACTGGTCATGTTTTCAATTGTTATCGAACCGTTAGATAGATTGGCGCATATAGGATCTACTACAATTGGCGGATCATAAGTCACTGGGGCAATGTTTTCAATGATGACATTCTGCATCACGTCATTCCCATTCGAGTCCACAATTCTGACCTGCCATATTCCTGTCGGCAGATTGGTATATTCAAGCAACTCAAAGTCATTGTTGATCGCATCTGATAATATCGGAATGCTGTTTCGGAGTAAGAAAACCGTATAAGGCGCTGCGCCACCACAAGCTGAAAAGCTAAGTGAGGCAGAGTTTGTAATAGAGTTGCAATAAGCAAGATTTGTTATGGCCAATTCAGTACAGGCTATTTCGATACAGGAGTTTGCAGAACCATTGATAAAGATGATTGAATCCTGACATTTCTCTTGTTCACTAAGTTGATAGTTTACTTCAGTGGCGGGGAATAATGGTGCAAGCGCATCTGTAATGCCAATAGGAACGCACTCACTGGCTTCCAGCCCAGCCCTGAAACAAATCGTGAATGCCAGGGTACCGTCAGGAAGGGTTAATCCCGTGGTAGCAAAATTGAACCAAAGCAATGTTATGATTCCGTTGTCGGTTTCCTGAGTATTGGGTAGTATCGGATCACCCAATTCTGTCTGGTTATCAGCAAAAGAGACAAAAGACATCAGGGTAGGGTCGAAGGTGAAGGTAAACTGGAAAGTATTGATTGCGGTAAAGTTCTCAACTCTGAATTCAACGCAGAAGTCATCTCCAGGTGTAACTTGAGCTGGAAGGGTAGTAGTAACGAAATTTAGTGAGTTATTTATACCGATATCCTCACATGGAAGATTCTGAGAATTCAGATTTACTGATAAACTGACTATCAGAATCCAAACGCAACTCCAAACACATAGACCATTAAATACTTTCATTAGGCGATTTCGTATTCTAGAAGATGGGCAATTGATTGTCCAAATTTTCTCAAAAATTAAAAGCAAAAAAATCCTTTTATTCAAAGGATTTAATTGTACGCAAATATAATCGAAACTTATAATATGTTCACTCTAGGAAACCTTGATAATAAACGATATAACAAATATCTTATTATCGTATCAATCAGTATTAATGGGATACCCTGATATATCGGTGGGGAAGGGATATAAATATAAAAAAAGCCCGGAGGTTCGGCCGGACTTTTCATAGGTTTTTGGAATGGAACCCCTAAAGGTTCTATTATCATGTAGATTGTTTATCAGTAGATTGTGGTTTCTATGCCGTGATCTTCTTTTAATTTATTTCTGAATTCTTCTGCTTCTGCTACAGTTTTGAATTCACCCAACAGGATTTTGTACTGAGTGGTGTTTTCAATGTATTGGTTCATAACGATAACAGGGGCATCAAAACTTTCCTGAAGTTCTTTCACTTTGAAATGCGCTTCTGTATAGTCAAAGTAGTTTCCTACGAGTAGTTTATAATTGCTTCTGAAGTTTTCAGCAAGGTTATATTGCTGGTAAAGATGCTCCAATTGAGGATCACGCGTTTCAGATTCACCAATTTTAAACGGACTTCTATTGATAGAGTGGTTGACCACTATTCTGTTTTCAGGATTGTTGTGAAAACTAAGCATGCTGATCATTGATTCAGAGCTCAAAGTTTTTTCAATACGTTCAATCATTCTACCCTGAGAATTGAATATAAGAATCGTAGGTAGAATATTGACTTCATATTGTTTCTTTAAGTCTTGTCCTTCCATGCTTTCAATGTCCAGTTTTAGAGGGACATAATTTGAATTCAACTGTGTCGCAACAGTTTCATTCTGAAAGGTTGTTTTGTCCATCCACTTGCATGGAGTACACCAATCTGCATAGAATTCAACAAAAAACAATTTACCCTCACTACCGGCTTTGGCCTTGGCATGTTCGAAGCTTCCAGCAAAGAAATTTACTTTGTTACTCGGTTCGGTTTCAAACGTAGTTTTTGCTGCCTCCAAATTTCCGATCAACAGTAAGAAAAGGCAACAAGCTAAAACAGACCTAATCATATTCAACATTTTTGTTATTTGTAATGATTTGATTTAAATGCAATTAGGCTTGTGCAAAAGCTGTTCCAAGTATCAGAAATCAGCGATATTTATTTAATATAATAATATTATATATCTATAATATATTGATAAAGAGATATATATGGTTTAAAAAAAATATTAATAAGTATGAGTATTAATTCACTGATTCCCTGATTTCTCATGATATTTTCGTTTATTTGCCATCCGTTTCAATATTTAGAATAATGGGTAGAAAATACGCGGCAATTACAGGAGTAGCTGGTTATGTACCGGAAGATGTCATCACGAATGCAGACCTTGAAAAGATGGTCGAGACGAATGATGAATGGATCGTTTCCCGTACAGGAATCAAGCAGAGACATATCCTTAAAGATCCGAATAAAGCAACCAGCGATATGTGCGTTGAAGCTGTAAAGGTTTTGCTAGAGAAGACCAATACCAGCGCAGAGGAAATTGACCTTATCATAGTAGGCACAGTAACAGGAGATTATGTTTTTCCAGATACTGCTAATTTGGTAGCTGACAAAGTAGGAGCCAGCAATGCTTTTGGCTTTGATATCAATGCTGCCTGTTCAGGCTTCATTTATTCACTGGTAACAGCTTCTAAATTTGTTGAAACCGGCACGTATAAAAAGGTAATCGTCTGTGGTGCAGATAAGATGTCTTCCATTCTTAATTATGAAGACAGAACAACATGCATCCTTTTTGGTGATGGAGCAGGGGCAGTATTACTTGAGCCATCAGATGATTCTGGAATTGTCGATGCCATACTAAAAGGTGATGGATCAGGATATGCTTACCTTCATCAGAAAGCCGGAGGAAGTCTCAATCCACCTACAATTGAAACGGTTCAGCGCAAAGAACATGCTGTTTATCAGGAGGGTAGAGTCGTTTTCAAACATGCAGTGAAAGGAATGGCGGACACTATCGCTGATGTTATCAAGCGCAATAATCTTGAGAAAGATGATATTGATTGGGTAATACCTCACCAAGCCAATAAGCGAATTATTACTTCAGTGGCTGATCAGCTTGATTTTCCGCATGAGAAAGTGCTTATAAATATTGAGAACTATGGTAATACTACTGCAGGTACGATTCCTTTATGTCTAAGAGATTTTGAGGATAAGTTCAAAAAAGGAGATAAGATTGTTCTTACTGCTTTTGGAGGTGGTTTCACATGGGGTTCCGTTCTTTTGGAATGGGCATACTAATTGTTGTATAATCTAGAAAATTATTAAATTCAAAAATGGCTAATACATCGGATATCAGAAACGGCTTATGCATGAATTATAACAATGATGTGTATAAGGTTGTGGAGTTTTTACATGTAAAACCAGGAAAGGGTCCAGCTTTCGTCAGAACAAAGCTGAAGAGCCTTACCAACGGAAAAGTAATCGATAACACCTTCCCTGCAGGACATAAGATTGATGTGGTTCGCGTAGAAAGAAGAACCTATCAGTTTCTTTATAAAGAAGGGGAGGACTTTCATTTTATGAACAACGAAACTTACGAGCAGATAATGCTTGAATCTAAGATGATCGAAAATGGAGATTTGTTAAAGGATGGTGAAAACGTAGAGATATTGTTTCACGCTGACGAAGAACGCCCTCTTACAATCGATCTGCCACAATACATCATTCTGGAAGTCACCTATACCGAACCTGGTGAAAGAGGCAATACAGCCACCAATGTCACCAAGCCGGCGACTGTTGAAACCGGCGCTGAAATAAAAGTGCCTATCTTTATCAACCAGGGCGACAAAATTAAAATTGACTCAAGTACGAGATCTTATCAAGAAAGAATAAAGCAATAAGTTATGACCTTTAAAGAAATACAAGACCTATTGAAGTTCATCTCTAAATCTGAACTTTCCGAGGTTAAAATAAGAGAGGGCGAATTTGAAATGGTTGTTCGCAATAAGAACTATGCGAAATCAAGTGCTTCAGCGCCTATCGTACAGGCACCAGTTGTACAACCATTGCCTGCAGCACCAGCTCCGGCACCAGCTGCACCAGCACAGGAAGCATCTGCTCCGGCACCAGCTGCTCCAGCAGCAGCGGCTCCTGAGGCAAGTACAGAATCAACAGCCGGTCTTCTGGAAATTAAATCTCCAATCGTTGGTACTTTCTACCGTTCTTCTGCACCAGACAAACCAGTGTTCGTTAACGTGGGTGACTCTGTAAGTGAAGGATCTGTGGTTTGTATCGTTGAGGCCATGAAACTTTTCAATGAAATTGAAAGTGAAGTTTCCGGTAAGATTGTAAAGGTTCTTGTTGAGGATGCTAGTCCGGTAGAATATGATCAGCCGCTATTCCTGGTTGATCCCAAAGGATAGTATTAATATTAATCTCGCTTTTTTTAAGCCAAGCTGAAATCATGTTTAAGAAGATATTAATTGCCAATAGGGGAGAAATAGCCTTGCGTATTATCAGAACATGCAAGGAAATGGGAATTCAGACAGTTGCTGTATACTCCACAGCTGACAAAGATAGTCTCCATGTCAGATTTGCCGATGAAGCCGTTTGTATAGGACCTCCAAGCTCGACAGAGTCTTATCTGAGCGTACCTAGGATCATGGCTGCAGTTGAAATAACCAATGCCGATGCTGTACATCCAGGTTATGGTTTCCTGGCTGAGAATGCCAACTTTGCTGAAGTATGTACTGAATATGGCGTTAAATTCATTGGCCCATCCGCTGACATGATCAGAAAGATGGGTGACAAGATCACAGCAAAAGATACAATGATTGCAGCAAAAGTGCCTGTTGTACCGGGTTCTGACGGCCAATTGACGGATGTAAAAGAAGGATTAAAGATTGCCAAACAAATTGGTTACCCTGTCATGCTAAAGGCTTCTGCTGGAGGAGGTGGTAAGGGTATGCGTATCGTTAATACAGAGGATGAGTTTGAAAGTCAGCTGGAAAAAGCGATGAAAGAAGCCGCTGCATCTTTTGGTAATGATGCCATGTATCTTGAAAAATTTGTTGAAGAACCACGTCACGTAGAGATTCAGATTATTGGTGACCAGCATGGAAAAGTGATTCATCTTTCTGAACGTGATTGTTCCATCCAACGAAGACACCAGAAACTTGTTGAGGAATCTCCATCCCCATTCCTTGATCAAAAACTGCGTGATAAGATGGGGAAAGCTGCTATCAAAGCAGGAAAAGCCATCAACTATGAAGGTGTAGGTACTGTGGAATTTCTTGTAGATAAACACAGGAATTTCTATTTCATGGAGATGAACACCCGAATCCAGGTCGAGCATCCTGTAACTGAAGAGGTGATTAACAGGGACCTTATAAAAGAACAAATCAAAGTGGCTGCCGGAGAGAAATTAGCTGGTAACAACTACTATCCCACAATGCATTCTATTGAATGTAGAATAAATGCTGAGGATCCTTATAAAGACTTTAGACCAAACCCTGGCGTGATTACTTCCTTTCACAGTCCAAAAGGTCAAGGTGTGCGTGTAGATACGCATGTGTATGCTGGATATGCTGTACCGCCTTTCTATGATTCAATGATAGCGAAGCTGATTTGTAAGGCAGAGACAAGAGAAGAATGCATCAAGAAGATGGCCAGAGCACTTGATGAATTTATCATCGAAGGCATTCAGACCACTGTTCCTTTCCATCAGCAATTGATGAAAGATGAACGATTCCTGAAGGGCGATGTCACCACCAAATTCATAGAAGATTTTGAACTTGAATAATGTTCAGGTCATTTTCGGCGTTGTAATGCTTTAGCTGAGCCGATCAATGCGTGATTTTGCAAAACTTTTCCAACTACTTCGCCCGTACAGGTACAGGGTAGCACTGAGTACTGTCAGTCATTTGCTGATGGCAGTATTTACTATTATTTCGATCCCGCTAATCATTCCATTTTTTCATTTTCTATTCGCAACGCGACCCGAACAAACGGAAAAGCCAGATAGCATTTTTAATATAATTGACTGGTTGCAATACTACTTCGTCCAGATGATCAACAATCTGGGAGCTGAAAAAACATTGATTTATGCTTGTGTATTTATTGTAATCACAATCTTCCTCAAGAATCTGTTCAGATATCTAGCATTGTATATAATGACGCCTGTCAGATCAGCCGTAGCCAGAGATCTGCGATCAAAACTCTATGAAAGCTTCATGGTCTTTTCTTTTGATCAGGAAAAAATCAGACAGCGTGGAGATCTTCTTACACGTATGGGTAGTGATGTTCAAGAGATCGAATGGAACATGTTGCGTTTCATCGATACCATAATTAAATCCCCAATAATCATCATAGGTGCCGTTTTATTGATGTTGAGTATCAGCATCAAATTGAGTTTGTTTGTTGTGGTGCTCATGATTTTTACCGGTCTTGTAATAGGAACATTATCAAGGAGGCTCAAGCGTCAATCTTCAGAACTGCAATCCAAGTTATCACAAATCACACAGAGCGCTGATGAAAGCCTTGATGGAGCCATGCTTATCAAAGTATACAAGGTGAAGCAATGGTGGCAATCCCGTTTTGAAGGTATAAATGAGGCTTACAAAAGCAAATTTGACAGCGTAACGAGAAGACAAGAATTATCGTCTCCATTGTCGGAGTTTCTAGGAATTACAGTCGTTGTGGCCTTGCTGTGGTATGGCGCAAGACTTGTCATGCAAAATGAGTTGGAAGCTGAAACCTTCTTCGCATTTGTCATTGCTTTTTATCATGTCATTGAACCACTCAAATCCTTTAGTACAGCATTCTATTATCTAAGGCGTGGTTCTGCTTCTTTGGAACGTATTGAAAAATTGATAAGTGAGTCTGCTGATGATGAGCGTACAGATGGTAATGAGCCATTTAAATTTGAAGACTCGATTTCTTTCAATAATGTGAGTTATGCCTATGCGGAAAAACCGGTTCTTAAGAACTTAAACCTTAAGTTGCTCAAGGGAGAAAAGATTGCCTTGGTTGGTCCTTCGGGGGCTGGTAAATCTACAATTGTCAGATTGATCCTCAAGGTTCTGAATTGTGAGCAAGGCGATATTCTTGTTGATGGTACTTCCTTACTTTCCATTAATCGTTGTGAACTTTATGGATCAATTGGATATGTATCGCAACACTCATTTCTTTTTGATGATACCGTTCGTAATAATATCAGCCTTGGAAGGTCTGATATATCTGATGAAAAAATAATGCAATGCTTAACTCTGGCTTGTGCTGATCAATTTGTAGGACAACTAGAGCAAGGCCTGGATACCAGGATAGGGGAGCATGGAGCCAAGTTGAGCGGTGGAGAAAAACAAAGGCTGACCATCGCCCGAGCGCTTGTTTCTGATCCTGAGCTGTTGATATTTGATGAGCCTACTTCTGCCTTGGATGCTGATTCTGAAAAAGTAGTCAGCCAGGCCATAACCAATGTCCTGGAAGACAGGACTGCAATTATTATTGCACACAGATTATCAACCATTAAAAACGTTAATAATATATTTGTCATTGATAATGGGGAAGTTGTAGAAGAAGGAAGCCATGAACGGCTTATTGAAAAGCAAGGGAAATATGCCCGCTATGTTCAAATTCAATCTTTTGATGAATAATGTTTAGATCAAGTTTATATATCACATTTGTCATACTGCTTGGCATGAGTCAGCAACTATTTTCACAGGTGCAAACGGCTCATTCAATTGGTGATACGATCTATAGGTATACCACCAAGCTGGATAGAAGCTTTGACAGATTCGCAGCCATCAATCTGCAACTGTTGCAATTCCCTTGTGTGGATCAATTCAGGGTTATCCCTTCCAGCATGACCGATACCGATTATGAGCTCTACAAACCTGGTTATCGAGAGCTATATGAGTTAAGTGCAACAAAACTCTTTTCCAAAGGATATCAAAGACCAGAACCTTTTATGGGCAAGGCCAACAATTTGATGTTTTTTAATAAATCTGTCCCTATTGTAAGGTCAACCAGAAAAGATGACTTTTATGAGAGGAGCTCTAACAGTTTTTTGATCAGCTATGACCTATCAGATCTTACAGAAGAGCTTAAAGAGTGGGCAGCCTTGAAAGGCATAAGTGAAATCAGAGTTTCAGGTCAGCTCAATACAAAATCGAATTTCAAACAACCCGACGTATTCAACAACCTGTATGAAGATATCGAAGGTTTTGTTATTGAAAATGTCTGGAATTATCAGCTTAGCACAATAGAGATCAAGAAAGGCAAATGGGAAACCATATCACGTGACTCTGATGATTTACTCAAGCATTATTTCGCAGACCAGAAGCATAGATTCCTAAGTTTTTATGACTTTGATACCATGGCAGAAATAGCCAGATTGGGTGCTGAGCCAGATTTTTATTTTCAATATAATACGAAGGAAAAATTCGGAAGACATCTGGAGTGTGACCATTTGGGGGAGTCGGTATATATCTATCCAAATCCGACCTTTGGTGCGTTGAAGGCCAAATTTTCAATGGCAGTCGCCGGCACCTACCGGTTTGCAATATCCAATATCATTGGAAAGACGCTGTGGGAGACAGAATTGCAAGTACGTATGTCACAACAGCAGATGAATATTGAATTGCCCGGTCTATCGAAAGGTGTTTACCTGTATAAAATCTTAAATCCTGCCGGAGAGATCATCCAATCTCGCAGATTGATCATAGTAGATCCATAAAAAAAGCCTTCCCAAAAGGAAAGGCTTTCTCTTTATTTCGATTGATTATATCGGTATTACATCATACCGCCCATTCCTCCACCAGGAGGCATCATAGGTGCAGGATGATCTTCTTTGATATCATTAATTACACATTCAGTAGTCAAGACCATACCAGCTATAGACCCTGCATTTTCAATAGCAACTCTTGTCACTTTTGTAGGATCGATAACACCAGCTTTCTTAAGGTCTTCGTATTTGTCTGTACGTGCGTTGTAGCCATAATTGCCTTTGTTGTTAATGACATTCTGAAGTACAACTGAACCATCAACACCCGCATTTTCAGAGATACCTCTCAATGGTGCTTCAAGTGATTTGCGTACGATCTGTACACCCATATTTTCATCTTCATTGGCGCCTTCTAGTTTGTCAAGGCTTTTAATGCATCTTACCAATGCAACACCACCACCAGCAACAATACCTTCTTCTACAGCAGCTCTCGTAGCGTGAAGTGCATCATCTACTCTGTCTTTCTTTTCTTTCATCTCAACTTCAGTAGCTGCACCTACATACAGAACGGCAACACCACCAGATAGCTTGGCAAGTCTTTCCTGAAGCTTTTCTCTGTCATAATCAGAGCTGGTAGCCTCAATCTGTTGCTTGATCTGTCCGATTCTAGCCTGGATTGATTTTTTCGTTCCAGCGCCGTTAACGATTGTTGTGTTGTCTTTGTCTACAGTGATTTTATCACAAGAACCCAAGTGCGCCAATTCAGCATTCTCAAGTTTGTATCCTTTTTCTTCTGATATTACTGTACCACCAGTTAGAATAGCGATATCTTCCAGCATCGCTTTTCTTCTGTCACCAAATCCTGGCGCTTTTACAGCAACTACTTTTAATCCACCTCTTAATCTGTTGACTACAAGTACACCGAGTGCTTGTGAGTCTACATCTTCAGCGATGATCAAAAGAGGACGTCCACTCTGAGAAGCTTTCTCAAGAACTGGAATGATCTCCTGTACATTACTGATCTTTTTATCATGGATAAGGATTAGTGGGTTGTCGTACTCAGTGATCATACTGTCACTGTTTGTAATGAAGTATGGAGAAAGATAACCTCTGTCAAACTGCATACCCATCACTTCTTCAACATATGTATCAGTTCCTTTAGCTTCTTCAACTGTGATAACACCATCTTTGGAAACACGCTGCATTGCATCAGCAATCAATCTTCCTATTTCGTCATCATTGTTTGCAGAGATAGCCCCTACCTGTTGGATTTTCTCAAAGTCATTTCCAACTACATTGCTTTGTTTTTTAAGGCCAGCGACTACGCTTTCAACAGCTTTGTCGATACCTCTTTTCAAATCCATTGGGTTGGCTCCAGCTGCAACATATTTCATACCTGAGTTTACCATTGCCTGAGCAAGGATGGTAGCAGTTGTTGTTCCATCACCAGCTGCATCATTGGTTTTGGAAGCCACTTCCTTAACCATTTGAGCACCCATGTTTTCAATTGCATCTTCCAACTCTATTTCTTTAGCGACAGTAACACCATCTTTTGTTATTGCTGGTGCACCGAAGCTCTTTTCGATTACTACGTTTCTGCCTTTAGGTCCCAATGTCACTTTTACCGCATTGGCCAGGGCATCGATACCTGATTTTAACTTCATACGAGCATCAGACTCGAACGTGATCTGTTTTGCCATTTTTATTCTTTTAAAGTTTTATTTAATGTGATTAAGTATAAGATTAAAGAATGACTAGGATGTCATCTTCACGCATGATAAGAAGGTCATCGCCTTCGTAGTTTAATTCCTGTCCGGCATATTTACCATAAAGAACGGTATCACCTTTTTTTACTGTCATTTTGTTGCCATCTTTTCCAGGGCCCACAGCTATGACTTTACCTTTTTGAGGTTTTTCCTTTGCAGTATCTGGTAGGATAATACCTCCAGAAGTTTTTTCCTCAGCCTTGGCAGGCTTTACAACGACTCTATCGTTAATAGGCTTCATGAATACAATTTATTTTTTAATTAAAAAAATGTTTTATCGAATACACAGCAACATCATCATGGATTGTGCCAGAGGGAAATAACTGACATTTTTACCATTTAAACGTGCCATTTGGCAGATCGGAATTAGTAGATAGAATCTCGAATTGACAATTTGTCAATTTCGCTGACAGAAAGGATTATCCTTGCGTACTTAGAAGCTCAGAACCACCGGAAGTATTGGTAACAATTATCGCGGTGATAATAGCAAGAACAAACATTGAAATAGCCAGACCCCAAGTCAGCTTTTCAATGAAATCTGTTGATCTTGCAGCACCAAACACTTGGTTAGCACCCTGACCACCGAAAGTGGAATCTACACCTCCACCTTTTGGGTTTTGGATCAATACAACAGCCATAAGCAAGAAGCAGTTCAAAGCGATCAATAGTGTTAATGCTGTTACCATCAGATTTTATCTTTTAGTTTTTTAATTTGAGCCGCAAAGAAACTACTTTTTTCGGGATTTTTCAAACGCAAATTTTCATACACCTCGATAGCCTTATCAAAGTAACCTTGTTGCTCGTATAGCTTGGCCAGGCTTTCAGTGGCAATATTCTCTTTGCTCTTGATGCTATCGTCGATCATGTCCTTGATATCATCCTTTTTCTTGGCTCTTTTCGGTGTCTTACTCGACTTTGCTTTAGGCGGCTTTATAGTCTCTTTAACCTCTGTTCCTTTTTTCTCCTTTGTGTCTACAGGTGCACTGTTATCTGCGGATAGGCTATTAAGCCATAATGTGAATTCGTCCAGAACGACTCTATCCTGTTTCTGTGACTTCGCTTTCGTTCCAGTTGTTCTTGTTTTCTTGATACTTGGCGTAGCATCGGCTTGTTTGGATTTTGGAGCAGCTGCAGATTTTGAGCTTACCACTTTTTTCTTCGGAGCTGTCTTACTACCAGCGGTTGCTTTGGCCTTTGTAGTTTTCTTTTTTGTAACTCGTTTTTCTTTTGTTACAGCTATCTCGACTTCCTTGTCAGCCTTGATCTGTGTAGTTTTTTTAGTAGTGGTCGCCTTTTTTTGTTTTGACTTTGATGTCCTTGGTTTCTTTTTCGGGGACGTTAATTCTATGGTGTCGATATTGATGATATCGTCTGGAGTTTCGATATCTGCACCATCGTTGCTCGACCAATCATAGCGCATAATGGCATGGATATTAGCTTGATCCGATTTCTCTTTGATTTTTTGGACCAGGATAGAGTAGGGTGCTTCCTTCGATAGCTGCTCAAGTAGCTCTTTCTCAGCATCCTGTTTACCGGCCAATATTTTATCAAATTTCTCTTCTGCCATAATTTACCAGTTGGTAAAGCTATCATTAAAAATTCGTTCTACAATATCCTCAATGATTTCTGCTATGAGATCATCTTGTACCGTCTGTAAGGCTAGATTGCTGTCAAAGTCTTCAAAATCATTATAGGTTTTGCTCCAATTGTCATCCGGGTTGATCTCGCTCGTATAATTAACCTTGACAGAGATTTGCATCCTGTTTAGGCTGACTGTATTGTCTTCTTCCGGAGCCACTGATTCTATATAGAATCGTGTTACAGATCCACTGAAGACAATATCAGGATTATTGTTGTCATTGACAAGCCTGGACTCTTCCCTGATTTTCTCCCTTAGAAGTTCTGTAAACAGCTGATTTAAATCTATGGGTGCATCAGGAATGGCCAGTGAGAAATTATCAACATAAAAGGTATTGATATCCGGAGGAATAGAGATGCCCTTGAAGTTGTAACAAGACTCAAGGCACAGAATCATACATATGAACAATGAGATTCTAGATAGCAATGTCATATTCCTTGATCTTTCTGTAAAGCGTTCTTTCTGATATCCCCAATTCTTCTGCGGCATCTTTTCTTCGGCCTTTGTGTTTTTTGAGAGCCTTGAGAATAAGCTCTTTTGTTTTTTGTTCGAGCGAAAGACTTTCTTCTACTTCTTCTGCACTTTGGTAGTCTTCATCTTGCTCTCGAATCAGGACAGGTGAATTTGAATATTCATTGAAGTCTTCTTCATGCTCATGCCTTTGATATTGTTCCATCTGCTGCGGTACTGCACTTTCATAAGATGAAAATGCGCGCGAAGGAAGACTTGGCATTTCAAGATTATTGCGTTGAACGAGTTCAAAGACCAGATTTTTCAGATCATTTATATCGTTCTTCATTTCAAACAAGAATTTGTACAGTATTTCTCTCTCTTCAAATTCGCTTTGTCCTTTAATATTGGCAGATGCTGGTAAATTGCGTTTTCCAAGCTGTGGTGCCAATAACAGTATTTCCCTGTCCGAAACAAGGTGGTCTTCCGACAGTACAGAGAGCTGTTCCACAAGATTTCTGAGTTCACGTATATTGCCTGGCCACCTGTAATTGGATAGGAGCAGGCGTGCGCTATCGTCAAGCCTTAATGTTTCAGTTCTGTATTTTTCTGCAAAATCAGAGGCAAACTTTCGAAATAGAATTGGAATATCCTCACGCCTTTCATGTAGCGCTGGTACACGGATAGGTACCGTATTCAATCTGTAGTACAGGTCTTCTCTAAACTTGCCAGATTTGACCTTTTCCAACAGATTCACATTTGTTGCAGCTATAATGCGGACATCTGTTTTCTGAACCTTGGAGGACCCCACCTTAATATATTCTCCACTTTCTAGAATTCTTAGGAGGAAGGCTTGCGTATCCAAGGGCATTTCACCAATCTCATCAAGGAATATTGTACCTTGATTAACCGTTTCAAAATACCCCTTACGCTCACTGGTTGCACCTGTAAATGCACCTTTTTCATGACCAAACAATTCGGAATTGATGGTGCCTTCAGGGATGGCCCCTGTATTGATAGCTATGAATTGGTTGTGTTTCCTGGAGCTGTATTCATGTATGATTTTAGAAATCACTTCCTTACCAACCCCGGATTCTCCCTGGATCAATACTGTCAAATCGGTTGCTGCAACCCTAAGGGCTGTAGAGAGGGCTCTGTCCAGCAGCTCTGACCTGCCGACGATACCATACCTTTGTTTGACAGATTGAAGATTCATTTATTCTACTATTTTTCCTTTAAGTGTACTGCTTGATACTTCCTCGATCAATACATTCACGTAGTCTCCTTTTTGGTATCCTTCTACTTTTGGGAAGACACACATCTTATACTGACTGTTTCGACCTTTGAAGTCATCTTCTGATCTCTTTGAGCTGCCTTCGATCAAAACCTTGAATGTCTTTCCTATATCTTTTTGGTTGTGTCTGAACGAAACCTGACTTTGAAGTCTAATAACTTCAGAAAGTCTGCGCTTCTTTACTTCTAAAGGTATGTCATCTTCGTACTTTCTTGCAGCAAGTGTTCCTGGTCTTTCCGAATAGAAAAACATATAGGACATACAGTAATTAGATTTATCGATAACATCAAGTGTATCCTGATGTTCCTCTTCTGTTTCAGTACAGAAACCACAGATGATATCTGACGATATACCACAATCAGGAATGATCTCGTAAATACGACGCACCTTTACATCATACCATGGTCTGTCATAAGTTCTGTTCATCAATTTCAGAACTCTTGAATTGCCAGATTGGACAGGAAGATGAATGTATTTGCAGATGTTCTCATAGTCTCGAATAGCATACAATACTTCATCTGTAATATCCTTAGGATGACTTGTAGAGAATCTGATACGTAGATCTGGGTGAACTTTGGCCACCATGACCAGTAATTCAGCAAAACTGACCACATGTCCAGATTCAGGATCTTCCCATTTGTATGAGTCCACATTTTGACCAAGCAATGTCACTTCACGATATCCATTATCATACAGATCCTGGGCTTCAGCAACAATTGAATATGCATCTCGGCTGCGTTCCCTTCCTCTTGTGAATGGTACTACGCAAAACGAACACATGTTATCACAACCACGCATAATGGATATGAATCCGGATATGCCATTGGAATCAAGTCTCAAAGGTGAAATATCCGCATAGGTCTCTTCCCTTGAAAGCAAGACATTAACACCGCGCTCGCCATCTTCAGCCCCACTCAACAGTTTTGGAAGATCACGATAGGCATCGGGGCCTACAACAATGTCAACAAGCTTTTCTTGCTCAAGCAATTTTTTCTTGAGTCTTTCAGCCATACATCCCAATACGCCAATCATGGTTCCGGGCTTGTTGGCCTTGCTCTTGTTGAACACAGTCAATCGCTTTCTGACTGTTTCTTCTGCTTTCTCTCTTATTGAACAGGTGTTTACCAGTATAAGATCGGCCTCCTCTAGTTTAGATGTGGATCCATAACCTTCTTCAGCCAGAATCGATGCCACGATTTCTGAATCGCTGAAATTCATCGCGCAGCCATAGCTTTCTATATAGAATTTCTTGCTGGCTGAATCCTTGGAATAGGCGTTCATCACCTCACCTTGTTTCTCAGGATCGATCTTTTTTACAATATTTTCCAGTGTAGGATTGTTATCGTACATATCACGTTTTAAATAGAACCACCAAAATTAATATAAAACCAAAAGTTATGTGACAATATGTCAGTTTTGGCTGGGAAAAAACATAAGTTTGCCTATATAAACGGGTTTTAACTATAATTTAATACTCTGCCGACCACAACTTGTTAACTATTTGCCTTTGTTGGCGTCATTCTATTGTTTAAAGACCTAAATACTGATATTATGAAACGAATATCTCTCATCTTATTTATGCTTGCTGCCTTCTTCACATCAATGGTAGCACAGGATTTGGAAAGCGAATTGGGCTTTCTATATGTAAAGGCTAACTATCTGCTGGATACGGACAGGTATGAAGAGGCCATTGCTGAATACAACAAGATTATTGACCAGGATGCGTCCTATGAAGATGCGCTTTATAAGAGAGCCAGCGCCAAGTTTGCTATCGCTGCTTTTGCTGGTACTAAAAAAGATCTTCTACAGGCTTTTGAAGTTAAAGGTGTGACACCTGAAAGCATATTGTTGTTTGGTAAGGCTTTAAAAAATTTAGGTGAACATGAGGCAGGTACCGAAACATTGAAAACGGCGGCTTTGATCATGGATGCTGAGAAAGAAAAATCCAGACCAAGCAAGCGTATTCCAAAGAGGGAAGAGACCAGCAATACAGATACCAACAACACGCCAGAGGAGAGCACTGATGATAAGTCAACAGGTGATAAGATTAAGGAAGGCATGGATGAGATCGACGAGAAAGTCAACGATATTCTTGATGATATCCTGGGTACCAATAATGATGATGACAAAGGCACCGACACTTCTGAGGATACAGGTGAAGAGGTATATGTACCTGACAACAGTGTCAATAAGATATACATTGATGAGGATCTTACCATCAGAATTCAGGATGGACTGGGTTCCAGAAAAATCCTGGAACAGCCTAACATTCTGATTCTATCAGAGACATCAGGCGAGGTAACTGTTGATGTTTGTGTCAACAGAAATGGAAAGGTAGAAACAGCAGTATATAATAAAGAAAAATCTACACTGGCTATACAGAGCTTGGTTTCTCTTGCAGTGCGCAAGTCCAAGGAGTTTTGGTTTGAAGGCGTTAACCGCGATGAGGTATGTGGAACGATAGTTTTTGAAATTACAGGTAGATCATAAAATTATTATACATCAACACTATGAAAAAAAATCTAGCAGGAATCATTCTGACTGTGGCATTTCTATGTATTATGGTCATTCCTTCTCAATCTCAGGTTGGAATAGGAGCAACATTAACCAATGACCTTTATAACCGATATGCCAACCCCAGCGATGGTATCGCCCATAATGGTAACGGTAGCGTTATTTTGAACCTGGGAGTAGGGCCCAAGATTTGGTTTGGTGGTGAATCATTTAGCTTGTCTTTGGAATCTCAGGCCGTTATTGGATTCTTTGGCTTGTCGCTTCCTGATTCAAAAGGACTCGGAAATCTGGCTTTTCCTTTCATGGCCAAGTTGAATTTTGCAGGAGTTTCAGGAATGAATAAGGAAGGACGCATGGGACTTTCTATCGGCGGTGGACTGCAGTACAACAGGACAGAACTATATTATCTCGCAGGTGATTATAAAGACAGAGGTGTTGATAGAAGTTATTTTAAAACCTATGTTATTCAAGCTGGATATGGATTCGGTATTTCTGGATTTGCGGCTCAATTCTTTGTGCGCTATGGATTCAATCCTGACCTTGATGGAGCCAACTCTTTGAATGTCGGCTTGCAATATGATTTCAATGTGACAAAGCTCAAGAAGATTGACGATCCTGCCAGCAGACTTTAACCTATCATAAGATATGCGCATCAGGAACAATATCAATTCTAAGCCATATAACACATTTGGTATTGAAGTAAATATGGCTTGCCTGATAGAGATTCAGGACAGGGATGATTTGTTTTATCTTGACAATAACAGTTCCTATAGAATTCTTGGAGGTGGTTCGAATATCCTTCTTACAAAAGGACTGGATGAACCGGCGCTCTTAATCAACAATAAAGGGAAGGAAATCCTCATTGATAATGAGGCCTACAGTCTTGTAAAATTTGCAGCAGGAGAGAACTGGCATGAGTCTGTTCTATGGGCGATTGAACTAGACTTGGGGGGCATTGAAAATCTCTCATTGATTCCCGGCAAATGTGGGGCCGCACCCATGCAGAATATCGGTGCTTATGGCGTAGAGCTAAAAGATGTTCTTCATTCTGTCTATGTCTTTGATCGAGAGAAACAGGTCATTAAAAGTTTTCACAGAGAGGAATGTGGATTGGCTTATCGTAGCAGCAAGTTTAAAAATGAATGGAAGGATCGGTATATCATCACAGATATAGTTTTGAGACTTACTAAACCAGGCCATCACAAAATCAACATCAGTTACGGAGCCATCAAATCTGTAATCGAGGAAAAGAACATTTCTAATCCAAGCATTCGTGATGTGAGCAATGCAGTGATTGAAATTCGACAATCCAAATTGCCAGACCCTCGAGAAATTGGAAATGCAGGTTCTTTCTTTAAGAACCCTATTATTGATGCAGCCCAACACGATCGTCTTAGTACTGAGCATGAAGATCTTGTCAGCTATAAAGTAGAAGATGGATACAAGCTGGCTGCAGGATGGCTTATAGACAGGTGTGGATGGAAGGGCCACAGAACCGATAAAGGTGTAGGTACACATGCCAAACAAGCCCTTGTCCTGGTTAATGATGGTGATGCGCAAGGGAAAGATGTGCTGGAGCTATCCCGAGAAATACAAGATTCTGTCGATAAGAAGTTTGGTGTCAGACTAGAACCTGAAGTGAATATCTGGACTTAATATGTGGGTAAACCTGGATCTATTTCCTGAGCCCAAGCAATGATTCCGCCAGTAAGATTATACAACTTGTCGTATCCGTGGTTGGCTTCTAAAAGCTTGATTACATTTCCGCTTCTGGCTCCCGAACGGCAATGAACAACTACTTTTCTATCCTTGGGAAATTTGTCTAGATTATCCGCAACCTGTGCTACAGGAATGAGCTCGGCACCCAGATTCACAAAGTCATATTCATCTTGTTCTCTTACATCGATGAGTTTAAAATCCTCACCATTATCAATCATTGATTTAAGCTCCTGTACGGTCACTGATTTCATAAATTCCAAAAATTTGAGCAAAGCTATGCAAAGCGGTTAAAGTTTAAAAATAACTCGTAACTTCTTTTATTGTTCAGCTTGATATACCTTAGATAACATGAAGTCCTCATCTGTCCTTACAAGAATATTCATATTCCTTCTTATATATTTTGGATTGACCTATTTTGCTGGTGCGGTAGGACATAAGGTATTATACCCTGTACGCATCATGGTTACCTTCCTTCATGAACTGGGCCATGCTTTGGGTGCCCTGCTTACAGGAGGCGCGGTAGATAAAATTCAAATCAATGCCAACGGTAGTGGCTGGGCACGAACCGCTGGGGGAAACCGAGCCATCGTAATTATGGGTGGTTATATAGGCAGTGCATTGTTTGGAAATATGCTCTTCTATATAGGTGCCAAATCGAAGAACCTTTCAAAACCTGTGCTATATATGTTGGCAGGAAGCATGTGGCTTGTTGCATTAATCTGGTTCAATAGTTTATTCACTTCAGCGCTGTTGTTATTGTTTTCTTTATCATTAATTCTGGTAGCCTGGAAAACAAAGTTTTCAAGGGAATTTGTCATGTTTTTTGGCTTGACTAGCATTCTTTATATCATTCAGGATTTCCGAGTGGGACCCAGTTCGGATCTTGAAGCCTACGCTAAGGAACTCGTCATTTTTTCTCCACAAGTTTGGATGTATATTTGGCTTTTTATTGTTCTTTTGCTTTTCTTGTTCAACATCAGATTGTTGATGAGATCCCGTTAGTTCAAAACCCTAATAAGATATTGAAAAATGAACGCTATTAAAGAGACGAATTTTGAATTTCCTGGCATGACAGGCTTCTATAAGGGCAAGGTCAGAGATGTCTATTACTTTGATAACAAGATACTCGTTGTTGCTTCGGATAGAATATCTGCATTCGATCATATACTTCCAAGAGCTATTCCATACAAAGGTCAGATATTGAATCAGATCGCACAGTATTTTCTGGAGTCTTGTCGCGACATATGTCCTGTGTGGCTGGAGAGTTCTCCGGATCCCAATGTCAGTCTGGGTAGAAAAGCAGAAGCGATCAAACTGGAAATGGTGGTAAGAGGGTACATGGCCGGGCATGCCTGGCGGGAGTATAAATCCGGCAAACGTATTCTCTGTGGTGTGCCCATGCCAGAAGGGATGAAAGAGAATGATCCGTTTCCTTCTCCTATAATCACACCGGCCACCAAAGCAGAGGAGGGTCATGATGAAGATATAAGCGCAGAGGAAATACTTGAGCGCGGTATCGTCTCGAAGGAAACCTGGGAAACACTCTGTGACTACACGCTCAAGCTCTTTAAGAGAGGTTCAGATATGGCCAGAGAAAAAGGGCTTATTCTAGTGGATACTAAGTATGAATTTGGAATACACGATGGAGAGATCATTCTGATTGACGAGATACACACACCTGATAGTTCGAGATATTTTATTCTGGATGGTTACGAACAAAGACAAGAGAGGGGAGAGAAGCAAAAGCAATTGTCCAAGGAATTTGTTCGTGAGTGGTTGATGGCCAATGGCTTTCAAGGAAAGGACGGTCAGGTAATGCCAGAGATGCCAGATGAATTTGTACAGAATGTGAGCGAACGCTATATGGAACTGTATGAAAAAATTACAGGTAATGAATTTGTAAAGGCCGACTATTCTTCAGTGAATGAACGCATCGAGAAAAATGTTTTGAATGCCTTAGACAATGTATAAATACTCTTTTTTATTAATAATTCTTTTTATCTCTTGTGATATGTCAGAGACCAAGTTGGCGCAGTATTTCAATAAGACTTTTAATGTACTGGGTGAAGAAATCGAAACTTGCTGTACTGATCCTATGACAGGATTCTACAGGAATGGTTTATGCCAAACAGGTACAGATGATTTTGGGACACATATAGTCTGTGCACAGGTAACTGACGAATTCCTACAGTTTTCCAAATCAAAGGGGAATGATCTTATGCAAGCCATACCTGGCTCGTCATTTCCGGGGCTTAAACATGGAGACAAATGGTGTCTTTGTATTTTGAGATGGATGGAAGCTTACGAGGCGGGTGTAGCGCCTCCGGTTGATTTGAAAGCGACGAATAAACTGGCCTTGAATTATGTAGATCTGGACACACTGAAAAAGTTTGCTCTAGAATAAGAACATTAAGATTACTCACCATCTACATAATCCTGAAGATAATTAAATGCTTCTGTCAATGCACCCTCCTGACAAATGGTAGCACCATCCAGAATATCACTCTGTTCTTTATCCAGTTCTCCCAACACATGCTCTATAAACATATTCCCAAAAGCTTCTGAAGCATCTCTGGGTAGCTCGTTCGGCAGATTATCTATGGTCATCATGTCAACATGATTCTTATCGAAGGGTGCCGTTTCTTTGTTTGCTGCAGCATCAAAACCAAAGACAGGATCTTCAATTGTGCTTGCTTTGATCGTAGAAGGAATTGATGAAACCGGGGCTATGTCACAGGTTACATCTGCAATGACCTTGATATTGAAATCTTTGCTTTGCATGTCTTCGAGTGTGAAAAAGGCAGGGGCATCATTGTCCCAATAAATGCCGTTGATGAATACATCCGCATGTTCCAGAAAATGATGAAAATCTGATTTGTAGTCAGCCGGATTGTTATAGAAATCATGCACATCGTCAAATACGCGCCCATCTTTTCGAGCTACGTAATAAAAGCTGTTGAGCTGCGTGAATACCGCTTCTTCAAATTTATTGTGCACGAAATCAATAGGCCTTACTTTCTTGATACCCATGTCTTCAAGTACCATAGCGGCGCCATTAGCCACACGCCCAGTGCCTGTAAGAACTATTTTTATTGCAGGGAGATTCAAGGATTTATAACTTTCCTTCACAGCTTTGTAATCCACTGACTGGTGCATTCTTGGCAATTCGAATGTGCCGGTTCGTTTGCCATACGTCCACATACCGTTATGTGCACCGACCATACCAGCAAATTTTCCAAATGCTATCAGTCTTTGTCCATTTGAATCAGTGATGACTTCATAATCTATGAGTCTGATGTGTCTGTTGATTGCTGTCTTGAGCAGATTCCTGTTGTATGGCTGTTCTTTAATGGTATGAGAAAAAAAGAAGTAGGTTTTCTGTGGAACAAGATTGCTGATTGGGACTTCTTTTACGCCAATATAGATATCAAAGTCATGAATTTCTTCAACGACTGGAATGCCCTGAGCCTGATATTCTTCATCTTTATACGCCCGGACGTTTGAGCGCTGAACGCTTATGTTCCATCCTTCTGCTCTTAATTGAGCACATTGTTTAGGAGTCAGTACAACTCGCGAATCACTGGGAGTCTTCTCTTCTCTAATAAGGATTATCCTTTTGTTACTGGGCATATTGGGCTTTGGCTAAATGATATTTGATAAAATGCAATAATAAGGATTTACGTTCATCCAGTAACATAGATTTTCTTATGTAATAGAAAAGCTTGACATAAGTATGTTGGTAGATCGGGGTTTATGGTTTTTTATATTAAAAGGCATTATCGGGGAACCATTGGTTGCTATTAATGGTTATATTCATCCTTGCCAATGGCAAAATGATCTTTAAAATATGGGGCCGATCGGAATTGACAGGAAAGAATTCTTGTAAGTAAGCATGTCGGAGAACTGATCATTCACTTCGTTCAAATGATGATCAAACACTAATTGGCGACAACAGATTCGCTCTAGCTGCCTAATTTAGAATTAGTAAGCTATTTAAGCCGTGCATTTGACACCTGCTACACAGTGTGCCGCTTATAACAAAACCCGCAGGTTAGGAGTATGGGATGCTTCGATCATACTTTGAAACTTAAGAAGATAAGCTGAGGGATGGTTGCTTGTACACCTTCCTGATGTCGAAAACTCAAGAACAAGCTAAACATGTAGAAGGCTTATAAGTACTTTGTCTGGACCTGGGTTCGAATCCCAGCGGCTCCACTAGAGAATCAAATCTTAGATTAAATAAAAAATTAGCCACGAATGCGAGTTTACTCATGATTCGTGGCTTTTTTATTTATTAATGCGAGAGCATTGCAAGATTTGATTTTGACCTCGGGCGCTAAAGGGATCGCCGAAGGCAATCCCTTTAAAGAACTTCATTGAATATAATTGGAGTCAGTAAGAATATGCACAAAATCAAAGTTATGATTCTCCAACTAGAAGTCCCAGCTTTAACACTTCCATAAGTCTTCAAACCAATAGTAGGTGATATATTGAGATAAACATTGACTATGAAGAATGCATGTTTACTTCTGATTACATTTTGTATAAGCAGCTTTACAATTGCTGTGGCGCAGACGAACTATGCCATTAAGGAGTATTCTGATATTCAATATTATCAAACAAGCTCTCCAGATTCTTCATTAACGCAACTCAATCTAATTATACCAGAAGGTGTTCAAAATCCTCCTGTATTTATATGGATAGGGCAAGGGGCGTGGGCCTATGTGAATAAGGAAGTAGAAATGAATATCTGCCGGGAATTGGCCAAGAAAGGTATTGCAGTGGTATCGGCTCAGCATAGATTAAGTCCGGCATTATTAGGACAGCAAAAAAGATACGAAGGTATAAAACATCCGGAACACGTTAAAGATGTGGCTCATGCATTCAAATGGGTATATGATCATGCAGAAGAATACACTTATGACAAGGACAATATTTTTATAGGCGGGTTTTCCTCAGGAGCACACCTGACAACGCTTCTGGCTGTTGATGACAGATACCTTAACAGTTTGGGTTTATCTACGAACATGATAAAAGCCGTAATTCCGGTTGGTGGAGGATATGATGTGGTAGAGTATAAGAATCTTCTCAAGGCCGAGGATCCAAGCTTTGAAAAGAATCACATCAATGTGGTTTTTGGCGAAACTGAAGAAGAGCAAATAGATGCTTCACCTACAACATATATCGATAATTTGACCACGCCAATGATGGTTATTGCGGATAGTGATACCTATCCTTACCATATCAGTTTTGAAGCTATGATTCATGATAAGGGTATTGATAATGTTGAATTCTATAATTTGCATAATTATACCCATGCTGAATTATGGAGAGAATTGGGTAGATCAGAGCCAAGTATTTATCGTGATTTGATAGTTTCTTATATTAATAAATGGCGTGAAGTGTCTTTGAAATCTAATGGATAAATTAACTTAAATCAAAATAGCAAATATGAAAAGCATCCTCCAAACTCTGCTCTTGGTAGCGTTTTTACCAATGGCAGCATTCTCACAGACTTCAGATAGCCAGGCGATAAAAATGGCTGGCTTTAATTACATCGAAGGTTTTTATGAAGGTGATACAGCCAAGCTAGCCAAAGCACTGTCTCCATCTCTGGATAAATATGGATATTATAATGAGGGAGGTAGCTATAGCGGTAAAGCCTTGTCATATAAGGGCGCCCTTGATCTGGCACTAAGGTTAAAGGCCAACGATCAATTGGCTGATGCCGATGCGCCAAAGGAAGTTGAAATTCTGGATCAGCAGGAATACATCGCCGCTATAAAGGTTACAGCCAGATGGGGTGTTGATTATATGTTGCTATCCAAGCAAAGTGGTGATTGGAAGATAGAAAAAGTACTATGGCAGGGTCCTCTGGAAACAGTGTCCAGAAGTGGGAAATAGGAACCAAGCTATCATTATAATTAGGGATTGCATTCGTAATCCCTTTGTATTCCTCGATTCTTTTTTTGTTTAGAAACATTGACGGAATCAACTACACTAAGCACAGTCAAACTTATTATTGTGGCTGTATTAATATGCCTCTCAAGCCATTGACTGTCGTAGATTGCCCTAGAATGGCTCTAGCGTTAATTTTGATTGAATTAATCTTTCAAACTGAGTGATATGCGTTTGCGCTGAACATCGACATCAATAACCTTGGCTTGTACCTTTTGATTCAACTTTACCACATCAAGTGGATCCTTGATAAAGGTATTGGACATTTGAGAGATGTGGATAAGTGCTGATTCCTTAATGCCTATGTCTACAAAAGCACCGAATTTTGTAATGTTATTGATGATGCCACGAACATACATGCCAGGCTGAATATCTTCTATGGCATTTATACCCTTTGTAAATTCAAACGTTTCAGCTTTACCTCTGATATCAAATCCAGGTTTTTTCAATTCAGAGATAATATCTTTCAGTGTAGGTAATCCGATATCATTAGTTAGGTAGTTTTGAAGCTTGATATTATCGATTAAACCATCAACAGAAATTAGTTTGTCCAAATCGACACCCAAGTCTTTGGCCATTTGCTTGACCAATGCATACCGTTCAGGATGCACACCTGTATTGTCGAGTATGTTTTTGCCACCCCGTATTCTGAGAAAGCCAGCGCTCAACTCAAAAGCCTTGGCACCCATGCGAGGCACCTTTTTTAATTCCTGCATGCTCTTGAAGGCACCATTTTCTTTACGGTAACTGACGATATTTTTAGCCAGGACAGGTCCAAGTCCTGATATGTGCTGAAGCAGATATTCGGATGCCGTATTCAAGTCAACACCGACAGCATTGACACAGTATTCAATACATCGGTCAAGGGAATCTTTGAGCAGGGTAGGGTTTACGTCGTGTTGATACTGTCCAACACCGATGGACTTTGGGTCAATTTTTACAAGTTCAGAAAGAGGATCAATGAGTCTACGGGCTATCGATATGGCACCTCTCACTGTAAGATCGAGGTCTGGAAATTCTTCACGGGCTATTTCAGATGCGGAATATATAGAGGCACCATCCTCATTGATAAGATAGCTGTCAACGGATTCATGGAAGTTGATTGATTTGGCCAATGCCAGACTTTCTCTCCCAGCTGTGCCGTTACCTATAGCAATGGCCTTTATTTCGTACTTCTCGACCAGAGATTTGATGGTATCTTGGGCTTCCGTCCAGGCATTCTGAGGAGGGTGTGGATATATGGTTGTGTTTCCCAATAATCTGCTATTCTCATCAAGACAAACCAACTTACAGCCTGTGCGGAATCCGGGATCAATACCCATGACCCTACAAGCTCCCAGAGGTGCAGCAAGCAAGAGCTGTTTCAGATTTTCAGTAAAAACATTGATGGCCTCTTTATCTGCCTTTTCCTTATATAAACTTCGAAACTCATTTTCCATAGAGGACAACAGGAGTCTTTTTAGTGTATCTTCTATACTGAGCGTAAGTTGTTGTGCACAGGCTTTGCTGCTGTTACTGCGGATTAGAAGTTTACCGATCTTATATCCCGCTTTGGATTCATCAACTGAAAGACTACAGCGTATCAGTTTTTCTTTCTCGGCTCTGAATATTGCCAATATGCGATGAGAGGGGGATCTGCTTGCCTTCTCGCTAAAGTCAAAATAGTCTTTGTATTTATAAGCTTCAGACTCTTTTGATTTTATCAGCTTGGTAACGATTTGTGCTTCAAGTTCAAATAGCCTTCGTATCAGGTCACGATAGTGTCCATTTTCATTGATGTGTTCAGCTATGATATCCCTGGCCCCTGTAAGAGCTTCTTCAACCGATGCATATTCTTTTGATAAATACTTCTTTGCAATATTGAAAAGGTTGTTTTCGCGCTGTTCAAGAATGATATCTGCCAATGGCTGAAGACCTGCCAGTCTGGCTTTCTCAGCTTTAGTTTTGCGTTTCTTCTTAAAGGGTAGATAATAGTCTTCCAGCTTTGTCTTATCCCAGCAGGATGTGATTTTATCCCTAAGTGAAGTATTGAGTTTGCCTTGCTCTTCAATAATCTGAAGGATGTATTCCTTTCTTTTTATCAGTTCATTTAATGCGGTGAATTCCTTATCGATGGCTGCTATGGCGGTTTCATCCAATGAGTTGGTGGCTTCTTTTCTATAGCGCGCAATAAATGGTATGGTGGCGCCATCTTCAAGTAAGCTGATGGTATTGTTTACAGATTTTTCCGATAAACCTAGCCTTTGAGATATAAGGTAATTCAACTTCATTCTTATAATCGATTTGCGGCGCAAATGTAAATTAAACTCTTATCATATCTCTTTAAAAGAGTGTTTTGAGCTTTCGAATATTTTTGATGTTGACATGGTAAACTTCAAAATCATAGGGATTGGATTGCAGGACTTCAAGCTTGTATCTCCAGAGAACTGTGTCACCACTATTCTCTAACTGGGAAGACAACTTAATTTCATTACCTGACCTGGGAAGTTGGGTGCCTGGATTTATTATGTAATGATCGACTTTTTCTTTAGCTGAAAACTTTTTGAATACTTGACTTGATTTCATCTTTTCTATCAACTCCGTTGGTTCGATTGGTGAATTCAGTTCATAGCTGAGTTCTTTTTGAAGCGATTCCTGATCGATTTTATTGATACCCAGTTTTTTTAACTGATATAAGTTGAGAATAATGCTCACAAGCGGATAGACCAATCCAAAACCCACTGCAACCATAAGCATCTCCTTCACATCCAGTGTCCTTTTTCTGGCGTATTCAAGTAGTCCAAAGATACCTAAGAACAAGACGGTATTGCTTACAAGGGAACTGATGTAATATCTAAATAATAGATTCTTCATTTACTTAAGTGAAAATAAGATTTTATAATTCTCTTGCGATATGAGCGTATTCAATAATGAAACTGTAAAACCAGGAATTTACTCTGAATAAGGCTAAATTTGTTACAAACAATAAGCTGATGAATATTGTCATAGCGGGAGCCGGGGAGGTCGGATTTCATCTGGCGCAATTGCTGGTTGAAGATGGTCAAAGCGTGACGCTTATCGATTCGGAAGAAGAGGTGCTCAATCATGCAGCTGATCACCTGGATGTGCGCATTATTCTTGGCGATGTCAGTTCAATTAAGATTCTTGAAAACGCCAACCTGTTCAATGCCAAACTTTTCATTGCAGTAACGACCAGTGAATCAACAAACCTGCTATCAGCCATTCTTGCCAAGAAATTGGGGGCCAAGAAGACTGTGGCACGTGTATCAAACCCTGAGTTTTTGGAGGAGGGTCAAAGAAACTATTTTCGGGAGATAGGTGTCGACAACCTGATGTCACCAAGATACCTCGCTGCGAAAGAAGTCAAAAGGTTGATACGCCGGGTATCAGCCACCGATATTTTTGAATTTGAAGATGGTAAAATATCGATTATTGGATTTACGGCTGATAATTCCTCTCCGCTAACAGGAAAGACGATAAGACAATTCTATAAAGAAGCGTCAGCACAGCATTTCAGGGTGTTTGCCATATTGCGAAATGGGCGAACATTTATACCTGATGTGTCTGATCAGATCAAGTCATCTGATCATGTATACCTTGCAACGGATGTAGGTGATTTTGCTCAGGTGAATGCATTTGTTGGAAAGACACTTAAGAGGATCAAGAATATAATGATTATTGGAGATACAGCTGTTGCAAAAGACACAGCCCAAATTCTGGAGGATGAATTTCAAGTGAAAGTCATCCTAAAAAAAGAGAATCATTGTAAGCAATTTATTCGAGACCTAAGAGATACGAGTATTATCAAAGGGGATCCGAGCAATACAGATCTTCTTCTAGAGGAGGGGCTGTGTGACATGGATGCATTTATAGCGATGACTGAGAATTCAGAAACCAATATACTTACGAGCTTAATGGCTGATGAACAGGGTGTCTATAAAACAATTGCGCTTGTGGATAATCCTGCTTACACACACCTCTCTCAAAAAATTGGTGTTGATACCATCATTGATAAGAAACTGCTGGCGGCTAACAATATATTCAGATATGTGCGTAAAGGGAAGATAGAAGCGATCGCCTCATTTCATGGGGTTAACGCAGAGATAATAGAGTACATTATTGAAAAAGAAAACCATCTGGTCAGAAAGCCACTTAGTGAAATAAACTTTCCAGAATCTGCTATAATTGCCGGGATAATTCGTGATGATCAGGGATATATTCCAGTTGGGGATTTCCAGCTTCAGAAAGATGACAAGGTGATTGTGTTTGTACTACCCGAGGCTATCAAAAAAATAGAGTCTATTTTCAAATGATCAACATCAACTACAGAATTGTCATTAAGGTAATAGGACTGTTGTTGTTCATTCTTGGTTTATTCATATTGGTGCCATGTACAATGGCTGTTTTTTATGATTCTGAACTTATTCTTCCCTTTATAAAATCATCATCGCTGGCTATGACCCTGGGGGTCCTCATGTTTATAGTCAGGGTGCCCAATAAGGAGATACGCAAACGTGAGGGATACCTGATTGTGGCCATAGGATGGATATTGCTCTGCCTTTTCGGCGCTATGCCTTATATGTTTGAAGAGGTTTTACCCATAGGTGTGGTGGATGCTATCTTCGAAAGTACCTCAGGATTTACTACAACTGGTGCAACCATATTCAATGATATAGAATCGATTAATCCTGCTTTGTTATTGTGGAGATCGATGACGCAATGGATTGGTGGTATGGGTATCATTGTTTTTACAATTGCCATTTTTCCCATATTAGGAATCGGAGGGGTAGAATTATTTGTTGCCGAATCACCTGGCCCTACAACAAGTAAGATTCATCCCAAGATTAAAGAGGTAGCCAAACGATTGTGGTTTATTTATGTGGGATTAACAGTCACTCTATTTCTTATACTGTACTTTATTTCAGGAATGTCTGTTTTTGATGCTGTTAATCATGCTATGACAACAATGTCTACGGGAGGGTTTTCAACAAAGAACGATAGTATAGCACACTTTAATTCACCGCTTGTGGAGTATCCAATCATCCTGTTTATGCTTCTTGGAGGTACAAACTACACCATACTTTATTATCTCTTTAAATTCAGGATACGCAAAGTCTGGTCGAGTGAAGAGTTGAAATTCTATCTGAGTTTTTTGTTGATACTGATTACCGTTGTCAGTATGACCTTATATGCCAATGACTTTTATGATGTTGAAGCGAGTATAAGGTCATCAGCTTTCAGTGTAATTTCCATGGTGACTACTACCGGATATGTGACAGTTGATTATACATCATGGACGCCAGGCCTGGAGACACTGTTTTTTATGCTTCTCTTTTTGGGTGCCTCAGCTGGATCTACCAGCGGTGGGATCAAGATGGTCAGACACTTGGTTTTTTTTAAGACATGTTACTTAGAATTGAAACGCATATTGCATCCAAGGGCTTTTATTAGAATGAAAATGGACGGAGAGATTGTGCAATCCAAAACCAGTATGCATATACTCGTTTTTCTTCTTTTTTATCTGATCTTATTTGTTGTTGGCGTATTTGTTATGGCGCATCTTCTTACTGATGACCCTACACCATTTAAGACGGCTGCCGGAGCGGTAGCTACAAGTCTGGGAAATGTTGGTCCTTCCATTGGCTCCCTAGGTCCGGTCGATAATTTTCAAGGCTTAAGCGTTATAAGCAAAGTATTTCTGTCAGTCTATATGGTAATTGGACGACTTGAACTATTCACAATCATCATCATTTTTACACCATATTTCTGGCGTGTGAAATAGTGTTTAATCAGCTCAATAATTGATAGGCCAGTAAGCCCGCTGCGTAAGCAATAAAGGTAAAGACAACAAATTGAAGTATTGGGTATTTCCAGTTTCCCGTTTCTTTCCTGACGATCGCCAAGGTACTCATGCATTGAAGAGCAAATACATAAAACAAGAGCAGAGATATACTTGTCGCCATATCGTAACGCGGCTTACCGGTTTTGATATTGACTTCCTTTCTTAACCTCTGAATAACCGGAATCTCTTCTTCTGATCCAACGCTGTATATGGTGCTCAATGTCCCTACAAAAACTTCACGCGCAGCAAAAGAACTGATGAGCGCGATTCCGATCTTCCAATCATAACCGAGTGGCTTGATGGCTGGCTCTATTATTTTGCCAAGGTATCCTGCAAAGGAATATTCCAATTCGATAGCCTCTTTTGTAATCTCCGTTTCCGGATTGTTTTCTACAAAGGAGGCATATTGGGCGTCGATGAAACTTTGAGATTTGGGGCTTGTTGTTGCCAATACCCAAAGCAATATCGATATCATGAAGATGATCTTACCTGCTTCCAGCACAAAGGACTTGGTTTTAAGGTACATGTTGTAGAATACATTTCTCCAGTTAGGAGATCGGTAGAGTGGCATTTCAAGCGTCCATAATCCAGCGCTTGCTACTTTTGACCTTTTGCTAAAATAATATGCTACCAATAAGGTAGAAATGAGACCGAGCAGATACAGACTCAATAGCAGTAGTCCACGCATGTCAAAGAAGCCTGTTCCTTCTTCAGGAATCAGAACAGCAATGAGGATGGTATAGACCGGAAGGCGCGCTGCACATGTCATCAATGGAGCAGAAAAAATTACTGCGAGACGTTCACGGGGATCGTCAATTGTACGGGCACTCATGATAGCCGGAATCGCACAAGCCCATGAAGACATGAGCGGTATAATACTCTTCCCACTCAATCCGAACCTTTGCAGGAAATTATCAGACAAATTGGATATTCTCGATAGGTATCCTGTATTTTCAAGAATGCCAAGTAGCAGAAAAAGAATTGCAATTTGCGGTATGAATATCAGAACCCCCGCAAGCCCCGGGATGATACCATCTGTGATAAGATTCGAAAACCAATTTGATTCCAGATTGTCAGCTATCCATTCAGAAGCGAATGCAAATCCCTGATCGATCCAGTCCATTGGGTAGGTCGAAAATGCAAACACTGACTGGAAAACCAGTAACATTACCGCGAGGAAGATGATGCTTCCATATATAGGGTGGAGTAGTACTTTGTCAAGCTTTTGAGTTCTAATACGCAGTACATCATCTTGATCTTTGTGGTCTATCACATCTTTGATGATATTGCCTATGAGTAATTCCCGTTGTGCAAAGTCTTTATCAAGCTTCGAAAACTTATCTTCATCAAGCTGGCTCTCATGATCAAGTAGTTCCTTTATATAATAATTATGGATCTCGGTATCGCTAATACTGCTATATAGACTCCTGCAAAAACTGTTTGCAATTTTTAAATCGCTTGTTTCCAGAACTTTTTTCAGCTTGACCAGACCATCTCCGGTTTTGGAGTTCATCAAAACCACAGGACAATTCAATCTGGATTCTAGTAGTTCTGTATTGATCGAGGCGTTGTTTTTCTTTAGCTCATCCATGAAGTTGATGACAAGCACCATAGGAATCTGGAGATCAGCCACTTCAGAAAACAAAACCAGGTTATCGCTCAACTGATTGGCATTGGCCACAAAAACGACAGGTGTCTGATCATGGACCAAATTCAAAATAAATGACTGACTGATTTGTTCTTCTATGGTATTGGCCCAAAGAGAATTGAGGCCTGGGAGATCTGTCACTTCAATGCTTTCAAATTGGCCTGTTTTCTTTTCGACAGTAACACCAGCGTAATTACCTACCTTTTGATTGAGCCCGGTCAGCAGATTGAAGAGACTGCTCTTTCCGGAGTTTGGTTTTCCTACCAGCGCTATCTTATTCATCATTCCTCGTATTTGATAACCTCAATCAAACGCGCATCTCGGTTCCTGATACAAAGGGATTTTCCGTTTATATTGATGCGGACCAATGCTGAAAATCCAGGACTGAATTCACGCTTGATAATACTACCCAGGCCAACGCCGAAAGTCAACAATTGTTTCTGTGCAATCAATCCTAATTTGAAGGAGGTAACAACTGCTTTTTCCCCTACTTTTAATCCAGTCAGTTGCAAATTCTAAATTTTGCGCAAAGCTAGTTGATTATTTAGATTTAATCAAAATAAACCAATACTTAAATGACTACCGAAGTATGGTTTACCTGTATGATGCTTCCTTCGTCTTAAAAATGCTAATGTCTATCTTGTTTAAAACAAAATTGCTTTCAGTACATTATATTTTTGGAGCTTGACGGACAACTACAAACTCCGCGAAACCCTATTTTTGTGCTATAAAACCAAATTGAACAGATGCATCATTATCTAACCGAAGACCACCTGCTCTTCCGAGAGGGGTTAAGAACCTTTTTGGAAAAAGAGGTTGTTCCACATATTGATAAGTGGGAGAAAGAAGGCCAGATCGACCGTGAAATATGGAAGAAGTTTGGCGAGATGGGATATTTTGGAATCGACTATCCAGAAGCTTATGGGGGCATGGCTCTTGATAAATTTTATACCCTTATCTGGCTTGAAGAAATGCAACGCATTAATTCCGGTGGATTTGCAGCAGCCATGTGGGCACACGCTTTTCTCGCGATGCAGCATCTCAATGCTGAAGGTGATGAAGCCATAAAACAGAAGTACCTTGTTCCAAGTATAGAAGGCACAATGATTGGTTGTCTGTGTATTACTGAGCCATTTGCCGGATCTGATGTGGCGGGTATGCGGACGACTGCTATTAAGGATGGAGATGAATATGTAATAAATGGCTCTAAGACATTCATAACAAACGGTGTCTACAGTGATTACCTGGTTGTATCAGCCAAGACCGATCCCGATGCGGGCAGTAAAGGCATAAGTATCTTTGTTATGGACAGAGATACACCGGGCATTTCAGCCAATAAGCTCGATAAACTGGGCTGGAGGGCATCCGATACAGGTGAGATTGCTTTTGATAATGTACGCATCCCTGCAGGCAATTTGCTTGGGGAAGAAAACAAAGGATTCCCTTATCTCATGCAGCATCTTGCACTAGAACGATTGATTATGGGTATCAATGCCCATGCAAGAGCTGAGTATGCTATTGAATATACACTTCAATACATGTCCGAAAGACAGGCTTTTGGCAGATCACTCGACAAGTTTCAGGCATTGCGCCACCGTATTGCTGAGATGAGCACCGAAGTCGAGATTGTGAAGACATTCAACTATGAGGTTGCCAAGAAGCTCGATGATGGGCTGTATCCTGTAAAAGAAGCCACAATGTCCAAACTCCAATCTACAAAGGTAGCCGACGAAGTTATCTATGATTGTCTTCAGTTTCTCGGTGGGTACGGATATATGGAAGAATATCCATTGGCGCGTATGTTGAGGGATAGCCGATTGGGACCAATTGGTGGTGGCACTTCTCAAATTTTAAAAGAAGTGATTGCAAAAATTGTGATTGAGAAGAAGTCTTACAAGTCAAGCTTTTAAATTTGTAGCAAATATTCAATTGTGCGCAAGTTTCTTGGATATATTCTGACGCCTATCCATCTATTGGGTTTTGTAGGCACGCTGCTGGTGTTTCATCCTCTGCAGTATATCGTATTCTATGTTTTTGGGAGCATGGCACATCGCAGGTTGGTTTATATAATGAATGGAATACTGTCTTCCACTCTGATGCTACTGGGACACAGGATCAAGTTTATCAATGAATATGATCTGCCAACTGACAGGCCACTAATCATTGTGGCGAATCACAACAGCTTGCATGATATTCCAACGATGTACTTCGGTATGCGAAAATATCATCCGGTATTTGTGTCGAAATTGTCTTTATCTAAATCCATACCGAGTGTTTCATTTAATTTGAGAAAGAGTGGAGCCGCACTTATAGATAGGGGAGACAGGTTGCAGGCTTTGAAGGAAATATTAAGGCTCGGTACTTTGATTCATGAAAAAAAATTCTCTGCTGTTATTTTTCCTGAGGGGACCCGAAGAGGTTCAAACCTTAAACCATTCAAGCCAGGTGGTGTCGGAGCACTTCTAAAAAAGGCACCAGATGCGTTAATCGTTCCTGTAGCGATACATGGTACACATCAGATTAATTTTGAGAAAAAATTTCCAATGAATACATTTCTCAAACTGAGCTGGAAAGTGCTGCAGCCGATTGAGCCAATGGACAAGGATGTACAAGATCTGATGAACGAAGCACAATCTTCAATTGCGGATTCATTAGCTGATTTCCAGAACTGATGGATCAACCTGATCAATCGAAAATCTTCCTTTTTCATTTTTCTGCAGTTGTCCCAATATGCTGTCTTTGTCGTGTTCAAAGAATATATACGTATCAGTATTTACGGCCTTTTCATAAAAGCGTGCTTTATCCCTCAATGTTTCCAGTGGTCTCACATCGTAAGCCATAATGTAAGGCATACGTACATGATGTGCTGATGGCATGAGGTCTGCCGTGAACACAAGATTTTTACCATCGGGAAGATGAATGGTGGGCACCATCATGGCTTCAGTATGACCATAATAAAAATCTACAGATATGAAATCGTTGAATTGCACACCATCTTCAACGTCGATAAACTTCATGATGCCCTGATCCATCAAGGGTTTGATGTTTTCAGGCAGAAAGCTTGCTCTTTCTCTTGCATTGGGCTCAATAGCCCATTTATAATGAAGTTCGTTTGACCAATAGGTGGCCTCTGGAAATTGAGGAATTATATTTCCTTGTGCATCTTTCCTCAATGCTCCGCCTGCATGATCAAAATGAAAATGTGTTATGAAGACATCGGTAACATCTTCAAGTTTATACCCGGTTTGTGTAATACTGCTCTCCAATGTGTGCTCGCCATGAGGCTCAAAATGAGATCTGAATTTTTCGCCCTGCTTGGAACCCATTCCTGTATCAAAAAGTATGAGGCGGTTGTCATGTTCAAGCAGCAGGCAACGCATTGTCCATGTACACATATTATTGTCATCGGGAGGATTCATTCTTTTCCACATCTGTTTGGGAACAACGCCAAACATGGCTCCACCATCCAGCTTGAATAATCCTGTTTCTATAATACTTAGCTTCATCTACAAGGGATATTTTGTGAGCTTCAAGATAGATGATTAAGGCTTCTGATCCAAATGTCAGATTCACGTTCACAATTGATCATGTCATGAGTTCTATCTGCCTGAGTATGCCAAACATTGGTTATCTTTAGTCGATCGCAAAACCTAGGAAAATGTCTAAAAAAGAAATTGCGCCTGAAGAGTTTACAGGTATAAAACTGACCAAACCACCTGAATATGCAGCTGGTTTGAAAGGTGTAACCACTGCATTGGATCATGCCATGAAAGAAATGGGACCTGCTAAGGCTTTGGCTACATTGGCTAAAATGAACAAGAAGGATGGTTTTGATTGTCCAGGTTGCGCATGGCCTGACCCTGATGATAAGAGGTCATTACTGGCTGAATATTGTGAAAATGGCGCAAAGGCACTGGCAGAGGAAGCGACGCGCAAGCGTACAGGTCCTGACTTTTTTAGCCAATACAGTTTAACAGATTTGGCTTCATGGTCCGACTTCAAACTGGGCAAAAGTGGTCGTTTGACCCATCCGATGATCTGCAGAAAAGATTCTGACCATTATGAGGTGCTTTCCTGGGAAGAAGCTTTTGATATAATCTCATCAGAACTAAAAGCACTCAATACACCAGATGAAGCTGTGTTCTATACCTCTGGACGTTCAAGTAATGAAGCTGCTTTTCTGTGGGGATTGTTTGCACGTGCATTTGGAACCAACAACATGCCGGACTGCTCGAATATGTGCCATGAATCAAGCGGAGTAGCCTTATCTCAGACTTTGGGAATTGGGAAGGGCTCTGTTACACTTGATGATATTGAAAACAGTGAGTTGGTGATGGTTATTGGGCAAAATCCCGGGACAAATCACCCAAGGATGCTGATAGCTCTTCAAAAGTGTAAACTGAATGGGGGTAAGGTTATCACAATTAATCCATTGGAAGAAGCAGGTCTGAAGCGTTTTAAAAACCCGCAGAAGCCAGCTGACTTTTTCACTGGTGGGACACGGATTACAGACCTTTTCCTTCAGGTAAAAATAAATGAAGATATCGCCTTACTCAAGGCCATCATGAAGCTGCTTTTGCAAATGGCTGAGGACAAACCGGAGATTCTGGATCAGGACTTCATCAAGAATAAGACCGCTGGCTTTGAAGCTGTCAAAGCAGATTTGGAAAATTATGAACTTGATCAGTTAATCGAGAGATCGGGTGTGTCCAAAGAGCTGGTTGTTGAGGCAGCAGAAATGATAGCTGCAAGGGAGCGTATCATTATTTGTTGGGCAATGGGTTTGACACAACATAAGAATGGTGTAGCCAATATCAAGGAGTGTGTGAATTTGCTTTTAATGAAAGGCAGCATCGCTAAGCCGGGCGCGGGCACGTGCCCAGTGCGCGGACACAGCAATGTGCAGGGTGATAGAACTGTAGGCATCATGCATCATGTTTCACCGCAGTTGAATGCGTCGCTAAAAGAAGTGTTTGGTTTTGATGCTCCAGATGAAGAAGGCCTCGATACGGTTAAGTGTATTCAGGCTATGCATGAAGGTGCTGCTAAGGTCTTCATTGCATTGGGTGGCAATTTTCTTTCAGCAGCCTCTGATACATCATATACAGCCAAAGCGTTATCTAATTGCAATTTGTTGGTTTCGGTCAGCACTAAGCTCAATAGAACGCATTTGATAAAAGGAAAAACCACATTGATCCTTCCTACGCTTGGCCGTTCAGAGAAAGACATGAAGGACGGAAAGCTGCGAGAGCTTACCGTCGAAAACAGTATGGGACGTGTCCATCCTTCAAAGGGATATCTGGCTCCCGCCTCAAGTGAACTGATGAGTGAGCCAGAAATTGTAGCCCGTATTGCTGATGCAACACTCCAGGGCAAATTCGGTATAGACTGGATTGCTATGGGTATGGATTATGCCTTGATCAGGGATAAGATTTCTAAGGTTATAAAGGGATTTGAATCTTACAATAAGAAGATTGAAGGGAATAATGGATTTTACCTTCCCAACAATGCCAGGTCTGGAGACTTCAGCAAGTTGCCAGGGGGCAGAGCTCAGTTTTCTGTATGCCCCTTACCCGAGCATGATCTGAGCCAGGATGAATTTTTGTTGATGACCATCCGATCGCATGATCAGTTTAATACCACTATATATGGGCTTAATGACAGATATCGTGGCGTCCATAATGAAAGGCGTATTCTGTTTATGAATCCCAATGATGTGAAGAAGTTATCACTGTCTAAACTTGAAGTTGTCAATGTGAGTTCACATTATGATGGTGTTGAGCGGAATGCGTATAAGTTTCTGATTGTACCTTATGATATACCTGAGGGTAATCTTGCAGGCTATTTTCCTGAGTTGAATCCTTTGGTTCCGATCAATCATTATGCTGATCAGAGTCAGACACCAATTTCCAAATCGATAAAGGTCAGAATTCACAAAATCGAATCATAAAAATGGCTGTTTCAGGCATTAAAATTTTGCGTACTTAATATTGATCTAAATACTATCTTAGCGCTGCTTTTGAATATTAAATAACCAAATGAATTTAAAATGATAATTGGGGTTCCTAAGGAAATAAAAAACAACGAAAACCGTGTTGCATTAACGCCAGCAGGTGCGAGTGCCTTGGTTGGAAGAGGTCATACAGTTTATGTGCAAAGTACTGCCGGAGAGGGGAGCGGATTTAGTGATGCGATGTATCGTGATGCAGGTGCAAAAATCAAAAAGGACATCGAGTCTACGTATAAGGTAGCTGAGATGATCATGAAAGTTAAGGAACCCATCAAGCCTGAATATAAATTGATCAAAAAAGATCAACTGGTATTTACATATTTCCATTTCGCTTCTTACAAACCATTGACAACAGCCATGATCAAAAGCCAGTCTGTATGTTTGGCTTATGAGACGGTTGAATTACCAGACAGATCTTTGCCTCTGTTGGTTCCTATGTCTGAAGTTGCCGGGCGTATGTCAGTACAAGAAGGAGCTAAATATCTGGAGAAGCCGATGAAGGGTAGAGGAATTCTGCTTGGTGGTGTACCTGGTGTTCCTCCTGCAAAGGTTATGGTCATTGGTGGTGGAATCGTAGGTGCTGAGGCTGCACGTATGGCATCTGGACTTGGGGCTGATGTCACCATCCTTGATATCAATTTGGATCGTATGCGTTACCTGGAAGATGTGATGCCCGCGAATGTGACTACAGTTTATTCAAATGAATATAATATCAGAGAACTTTCTACGCAGGCTGATTTGATTATCGGTGCTGTATTGATTCCTGGTGCAAAAGCGCCAAAGCTTATTACCAGAGAAATGTTGAAAGATATGAGGCCTGGAACAGTCATGGTTGATGTGGCTGTTGATCAAGGTGGATGTATTGAAACATGTAAGCCTACAACCCATGCAAAACCCATATTCATCATAGATGATGTGATTCATTACTGTGTTGCAAACATGCCAGGAGCTGTACCTTATACTTCTACATTGGCCTTAACGAATGCGACATTGAGATATGCAATGAAATTGGCGGATATGGGCTGGAAAGAAGCTTGCCGTCAGGATGCTTCATTGTGCAAGGGTCTGAATGTAGTTAATGGAAAGGTTGTGTACAAAGGTGTTGCAGATGCATTCAACCTCAAATACCACGAAGTTTCAACAGTACTCTAGTTTTACTAAAAAATAACAGAATTCTATTGACAGGTCAGTTTACTTTAATAGGTCCTTTCAAACAGTTGGTATGTCTCAGTGACTTACCCTTGAAGGGGGCTTTGTCTGACGATAAGCTGGATGTTATTGAGAATGGCGCGATCTTACTTCGGGAAGATAGAATTCATAAGGTTTCTAGCTATGCAGGCTTGCTTTCTGAGGCCAAAGCATTACAAGCTGAAATAATTGAGATAAGTGGTGATGCGGTATGTATGCCATCTTTTGTAGATGCACATACGCATATTTGTTTTGGCGGCTCAAGGGCTCGTGATTATGCCATGCGCAATGCGGGTGTTTCATATCTTGATATCGCCAAAGCAGGTGGTGGTATTTGGGATACTGTACAGAAAACCAGGGCAGCATCTTCAAAGCTTTTACTGGATGGTGTTAAGGATAGGTTGGACCTTATGATTTCAAAGGGCATTACGACTGTGGAGGCCAAGAGCGGATATGGTCTTACAGTTGAAGATGAGATCAAAATGTTGGAGGTCATCAAGAAGGCTGATTCAGAATGTCCTTCAGATGTGATATCTACTTGTCTTGCTGCGCACATCAAACCTAAAGACTTTGAAGGCAGTCATCAAGACTACCTGGAGCATATCGCGGTAAATTTATTTCCAGTTCTAAAAGAGAAGAAGCTTACCAATCGTATTGATGCTTTTGTTGAAGAAGAAGCATTTTCTTATGATATTACGAAAGCATATTTCCTTAAAGCCAAGGAAATGGGATTTGAATTGACTGTCCATGCCGATCAATTCAGTACTGGCGGTAGTGCTCTGGCTGTTGAAACCGGTGCATTGAGCGCTGATCATCTGGAGGCATCGACAGACAAGGAGGTTGCTTTGCTGGCGAAAAGCGATGTGATCGCTATGGCCTTACCAGGGGCTTCGATTGGATTAGGTTGTGATTTTACACCGGCCCGTAAATTGCTTGATGCTGGTGCTGCGCTTGCGATAGCATCCGACTGGAACCCAGGATCTGCTCCGATGGGGGACCTGATGGTGCAAGCATGTGTTCTGGCAACATTCCAGAAATTGAGCAATGCTGAAGTATTAGCTGGCATAACTTACAGAGCGGCTGCGGCCCTGCAGCTTCATGATAGGGGACGGATAAAGGAAGGATTATTGGCTGACTTCCTTGTTTATCAGACTTCAGATTTGAATGAAGTCTTTTATCATCAAGGTATGTTGCTTCCTTCTCAGGTGTGGAAGTCGGGCAATCGCATTAAATAGATAACTTATGATCGAGACAGATATAAACTTCAAAGAACACATACGTCAGGGTATCCCGAGTAAATTGCCTGAGCCACGTATAATTCCTTCAGGAGCCAACAGAGCACCAAAAAGAAAGGATATTCTTTCAAAAGATGAGAAAAGTCTGGCGATACGCAATGCATTACGATATTTTCCAGAAGCCTGGCATGAAACACTTGCGCAGGAGTTTCTCGATGAGCTGAACGAGTGGGGCAGGATATATATGTATAGGTTTATGCCTGACTATGAAATGTATGCCAGGCCAATCGATGAGTATCCAGCCAAATCACAAACCGCGGCAGCAATTATGCTGATGATTCAGAATAATCTTGACCCTGCTGTGGCACAACATCCTTATGAGCTTATCACCTATGGTGGAAACGGAAGTGTGTTCCAGAACTGGGCTCAATACTTGATTACAATGCAGTATCTTTCCGAGATGTCCGAGGAGCAGACATTACATATGTATTCAGGACATCCTATGGGTTTGTTTCCTTCATCTCCGGAAGCACCTCGTGTAATAGTTACAAATGGAATGATGATTCCCAATTATTCAAGCAAAGACGATTGGGAGAAATACAATGCACTTGGAGTTACGCAATATGGTCAAATGACGGCAGGTTCATACATGTATATAGGTCCACAAGGAATAGTACATGGTACAACAATTACCGTCATGAATGCTTTTCGAATGAAGCTGGAGAAAGGGGAGAGCCCAAAAGGTAAGATATTCCTGACAGCGGGACTGGGTGGCATGAGTGGTGCGCAACCAAAAGCCGGGAATATCGCTTCCTGCATTACCGTATGTGCTGAGGTGAATGCCAGTGCAGCCAGGAAAAGACATGAACAAGGATGGGTGGATGAATTGATTTCTGACATGCATACTTTGATTGAACGTGTGCGATTGGCACGTATTAATGAGGAGGTCGTGTCCATCGCTTTTATCGGTAATGTGGTGGATGTATGGGAGCAATTTTATGAACATGATATTTTCGTGCATCTGGGATCTGATCAAACTTCTTTGCATAACCCATGGTCAGGTGGTTACTACCCGGTAGGCCTTTCATTCGACGAATCCAATGACTTGATTAAGAATGATCCAGAAGCATTTAAAAGACATGTACAAGCTTCACTGATTAGACAGGCAGAGGCCATCAACAAGCACGTAGAAAAAGGTACCTATTTCTTTGATTATGGAAATGCATTTCTTTTGGAAGCTTCAAGAGCAGGAGCAGATATTATGGCGGATGATGGCAAGTCATTTAAGTATCCCTCATATGTACAGGATATATTAGGTCCAAAGTGTTTTGATTATGGTTTTGGCCCATTCAGATGGGTGTGCACTTCTGGTACTGACTCAGATCTGGAAAAGACAGATGCGATTGCTCTTGATGTTATGAAAAATATACTCAAAGACGCTCCTGAAGAGATCAGTCAGCAAATGCAAGATAATATCAAATGGATTGAGGATGCCAAGGAGAACAAGCTTGTAGTTGGCTCTAAAGCAAGAATTTTATATGCCGATGCAGAAGGCCGGCAAAAGATCGCGCTTGCTTTTAACGCGGCAGTTCGCACCGGGAGGCTCGATGCACCTGTAGTCCTTGGACGTGATCACCATGATGTAAGTGGCACGGATTCACCATACAGAGAGACGAGTAATATATATGATGGCAGCAAGTACACAGCAGATATGGCTGTTCAGAATGTTATAGGTGATGCATTCAGAGGGGCGAGTTGGGTATCATTGCATAATGGTGGTGGCGTTGGCTGGGGTGAAGTGATCAACGGGGGCTTCGGAATGGTTCTGGATGGAACTGAAGAGGTTGATGCACGTATCAAGAATATGCTGTTTTATGATGTAAACAATGGAATAGCGCGAAGAGCCTGGGCAAGGAATGCTGAAGCCCGCTTTGCTATTGAACGGGAGATGCAGCGCAGTCCGCTCCTCAAAGTTACTTTAGCCAATGAAGTAGATGAGGCATTATTGGATAACTTAAATACAGACTAAGATGAAATATTTCCTGATTTTAATGGGCAGCTTGAGTGTGTTGATAGCGTGTAACAACAGCGGTTCATCTGAGCCTTCTGTTCCGTACCATCATGTTGAGGAGGGAGAGCGATTCCTGACTCCGGAATTTATTGACAGCCTTACGAAGAACAGGCAGCAACGTATGGTCGATCTCAGACGGGAGCTTGGATTTGAGTGTGTTGATTTAATGGACAGGGATTATATCAATATGAAAATTAAAGTTTATCCCGACGGCAATTATGATGAGGTGACAGTGCTCGAAAAAGAGGGGGTCGATACACAAGCCATAGAAGAATGCATAAAGAAATATCTCTCTGATTATAAAATAAATCTGGGCATTCTGAGAGACTTACCCGATGCAAAAAAGAAAATGAATAAGCATCCCCACGTCTATACCTTGCTTATTTATTAGAAGCTGAAATGGTTGTTTTCAGGAATTAAGTCTGCTTTCAATCTTTGGGATGATATAAAGTTACCTGCAGTTTTTCCATGAAAAAGAATATGCTTACATTCAAGTCGATGGAAAGGCTGATAGGCATATTGGAATCAATAAGCGAGAGAACGGGTGAGATCTTTTCTTGGGCTACCAGTTTTCTTGTATGGTTGATTTGTCTGGATGTATTGATGCGCTATGCTTTCAACTTTACCCTTATCTGGATAATTGAATTAGAGACCTACTTTTTTGCCCTTATATTCATCATGGGGTCTGCATATGCATTCAAATATGATAAACACGTTAGGGTTGACTTATTTTATTCAAAATATAGTAAGGTAAAGAAAGCCTGGACTGATTTGCTGGGTGGGATTTTCTTTCTGTTGCCCTGGACAGCTATGTCGGCCTATGTCTGCTTTTATTACTTTTTGAAATCATGGCACATTGGGGAGACGTCTTCTCAGCCCGGTGGACTTCCGGCTTTATATATTTTGAAGTTTGTATTATTCGCTGGCTTTTTGTTAATGGTGATTCAGGCTATTGCAAGTATTTTGAAATCATTATTAGTAATTATGAGTTCAAAAACAGACATCAATGATACGTCAGTTCAAGATGCTAAAACGATGATCTAGGAGTGGGTATACTGGCGATCATATTATTTGTATTAATTTTTGTTCTTATTCTTCGCGGATATCCTGTCGCATTTACGCTTGCAGGTGTGTCGGTTTTGTTTGCCATATTTATCTGCATTCTGTTTCCTGATGTCATGCGATTTGAAGATTTCAAACTATTGCCATCTCGGTTCATGGGCACCATAAATAATTATGTGTTGATGGCTGTTCCTCTGTTTATATACATGGGTATCATGCTTGAAAAATCAGGTATGGCGGAATCCTTACTTGAAACAATGGCAATTTTATTTGGAAGTTTTAAGGGAGGGCTTGGAGTGTCAGTCATTGTTGTAGGGGCTTTGTTGGCTGCGTCAACAGGAATTGTAGGTGCGACTGTGGTAACAATGGGCTTGATCAGTTTGCCTACCATGCTTAAGCGTGGATACCGCAAAGAATTAGCTACCGGTATTGTATCATCGTCCGGGACATTAGGGCAGATTATTCCACCATCGGTTGTTTTGGTATTATTGGCAGATACCATTAGCAGTAGTTCAAGATCCGGTACCCAAGTAGATGTTGGATCCATGTTTCAAGCTGCTGTTTTGCCGGGTATACTATTGGTCCTTGCTTATATAGCCTATGTTGTTGTTGTCAGCAGGATGAAGCCGGAATGGGCACCGGCTATTCCCAAAGAAGAAATTGCCGCTTTCAGGAAGAAGGGATTTGCGATGCGTTTGTTGAAAGTATTTGTCTTGCCATTAATGTTAATGGTGGCCGTGCTAGGATCTATTTTAATGGGCTTGGCTTCGCCTACAGAAGCTGCAGCTGTTGGCGCTCTGGGTGCAACCATATTGACAATCATTCAGGGCAGATTTAATCTGGATATTCTTAAGCAGGTTATGCGTGAGACGACGCATCTCACTTCTATGGTATTCTTCATTTTGCTTGGAGCCACCACTTTTACGCTGGTGTTCAGGACGCTTGGAGGTGATGATTATCTTGTAGATTTAATTACGCAGGCCGAGTTGGGGCCTATGGTGTTTTTGACTATCGTTATGTTCACCTTATTCATTGCTGGTTTTTTCATTGACTTCATTGAAATCATATTTATTATTGTTCCTGTAGTGACACCGATATTTAATGTGTTGGAGGTGGATATGTTGTGGGTTGGAATATTGATGGCCTTGAATCTTCAGACTTCCTTTCTGACACCGCCATTTGGATTTTCATTATTTTACCTAAAGGGTGTGGCTCCTGATGGAATAACTACCGGGCATTTGTATAGAGGTATTGTACCCTTTATTCTTATTCAAATATTGCTCATTGCAACCGTTATTTTATTTCCAGAACTCTTGTACATCTTTTAACTATGAAAAGGAAGAAATTTATAAAAACGACATTAGCGGCAGGAGCTGCTTTGGCAGGTGGTGCTACAGGCTTTTCGTCTTGTAAGTTAAAGACGACTGCAGCAGAAGAGTCTTTGCATTTTAATTTTAACCAAGAGTTTAAATGGAGAATGGTATCAGTGTGGCCAAAGAACTTTCCTGTTTTTGGAGAGGGTGACACATTGTTTATTGAATTGGTGAGACGCATGTCAGGTGGTCGGCTGGACATTAAACTATTTGCAAAGGGTGAGTTGGTTCCTGCGCTTGAGTCTTTTGATGCTGTACAGGATGGAACGGCCGACATTGGTAGTGGTTGTGCATATTATTGGATAGGGAAGGCACCGGCTTCAGCTTTCTTTGCTACATCTCCTTTTGGCATGAATGCCCAGCAACACCAGGCTTGGCTGATAGCCGGCGGAGGTCTAGAGTTATGGAAGGAAATATATGCCGAATTCAATTTGCTACCCATGGTGTCCGGGAGTACGGGTGTACAGATGGGAGGATGGTTTAATAAGGAAATCAATTCGGTTGATGACTTGAGAGGACTTAAGATGCGCATTCCCGGAATAGGAGGGAAGGCCTTGGAGAAAGCTGGTGGAGCGGCCATGAATGTTCCAGGAGGGGAGATTTATACAAATCTGGAGAGAGGTGTTATAGATGCTACAGAGTGGGTTGGTCCTTATCATGATTATAAAATGGGTTTTCCTAAGGTGGCTAAATACTACTACACGCCTGGATGGCATGAGCCAGGGACACAGCTTGAGTTTTTTATAAATACCAAGGCTTACAATGAGCTTCCAGGAGACTTACAGGAGATTTTGCATTCTGCTGCAGCCCGTGTTCAGTCATGGATGCTTGCGGAGCTGGATGTCAAGAATGCAGAATATCTGGAGATTATAAAAAACGGTGATACAGAGATCAGAACATTTTCAAGAGATGTGATGGCGGAGTTGAAGAATTACACACTAGAGTCCATAGAGGAACTCGTATCCAAAGATGAAGGCGCGCGCAAGGTGGCTGATAGTTATTATGCTTTTAAGGATAAACTAAAGGGCTGGACGGATTTGACCGAGAAAGTTTATTATAACACCATTCAGGAAATCTAATGGAGAACATTGATGATATCGTTCTGAATTTTGACGAGGCCTCCCTTTTTATATTGAATGTGGTCCTCGCCTTCATTATGTTTGGCATTGCGCTGGACTTGAAATTTCAAAATTTTAAACTTGTATTTCGTCATCCTGGAAATCTGTTGGTTGGGCTTTCGAGTCAGCTGCTACTGTTACCATTCCTGACATATCTTTTAATAGAATTGTTAGATCCAATGCCAAGTATGGCTCTGGGTATGATCATGGTTGCTTCATGCCCTGGTGGTAATGTTTCAAATTTCATGAGTGCCATGGCCAAGGCCAATGTGGAACTATCCATTGTGATGACTGTGATTACCAGTTTGTGCGCTTTGTTTTTCACCCCATTCAATTTATCCTTTTATGGTTTGATGTATGAGCCTACCCGGGAGATATTGATAAAGGTGCATTTGGATTGGCTTGAAATAGTGAAGACCATTTCTCTAATCATTGTTATTCCAATTTGTTTGGGGAAATTATTCAGTCATTATCTGCCTGTAGTTGCTGAGAGGGTAAAGAAGCCATTCAGGAACCTGTCTATGCTGGCCTTTTTAATGATCATTGTATTTGCCTTAATGGCTAACGGGACATATTTTATGCAGTATATAGGCATGGTCTTCTTATTGGTTTTGCTTCATAATGCATTGGCCATACTGACGGGATTCTCCTGGGCTAGATTATTTGGTTTGGATGGTCCATCTGTCAAAAGCATAACCATTGAGACAGGAATCCAAAATTCCGGATTGGGCTTGTTGCTTATATTTGCTTTCTTTTCAGGACTAGGCGGTATGGCTGTTGTGGCAGCATGGTGGGGTATATGGCATATCATATCTGGTTTTGGAATAGCGGCCATCCTTAAATCAAAGTTGAATTGAAGAATCTATATTATTACTTTGTAAGATTTCTCGCCCGCATCGCGGTAATAAATTTTTATTCAAAAATTGAGATCAATGGTCAGGAGAATATTCCCGAAGATTCTTCCAATCTCATATTTGCACCCAATCATCAGAGCGCTTTTTTAGATGCGGTTCTGGTTGCTGTTTATTCAAGTAAGCCAATTCATTTTTTGACGCGAGCTGATGTTTTTACTTTTCCATTTAAATATCTGCTCTATTCATTGAACATGATGCCGGTCTACAGAATCAGAGATGGGTACAAGACGCTGTCAAGAAATGAAGCCATTTTTGAGACATGTAAAGCCTTGCTTCAGGGCGGTAAGCCTGTTTTATTATTTCCAGAGGCTTCGCAGTCACTGGTGTATTATTTAAGGCCACTTACCAGAGGCTTGTCACGTATTGCTTATTTGTCACAGCAATCCTTTGACAAACCCATTTACATTATACCGGTAGGAATCAATTATTTCGAGCAATTTAAGTCTGGAGGAAAACTGACTTTGAATTTTGGTAAAGCCATCAATGTGCAGGAAGAGATATTGGGTGTAGACAATAAGGTGCTGGCAAATAATAAAATTAGAGACACAACATCAAGTCATTTGAAAGAGGTCATGTTGATTCCAGATGATTCGGAGACATATGATCAGCAATTGGAATTTCTTAATGCTAACTATTATGATTTCAATTTTGATAAATTGAAAAATAAAATCCAAGCGGGAGAAAGAGCTGAGATAACTTCGCCATCTGTATTGGTCCGGCTGATGACAGTTTTGTTATTTATACCTAATTCTATATTCTATCTCTTTGATTTTCTGATAGTTAAGCTCTTTGTAAAGGATCCAACGTTTATTGCATCCATCAGTGTTTCATTGCTCATGTTTGTATGGCCATTGTACTTAATCTTAGTTTTTATTTTGGGAAGTGTATTTTTTGGCAAATTATCTGGCGTTATGATTTTGGCAATTATCCTTATCTCACATCAGATATATCTTCGACTTAAGTCCAAATATCTTTAAAAAAAATTCAAAAATATTGCATTTTATTAGATACTATCAATAATAAGTAAGATTCATGCGAAAATTGATTTATCTGTTCTTAGGATAATGTTTTCAAATTTTATATTGCATTAGGATTGATTCGCCAATTTATCGCAAAGTTTGAATGAAATTTTCAGTCGATTTGCTTTTAAATTTTAACAAAGCTTTAAGCAATTGTTATTATTTTTTTTAAATTGGCAGAACTTTTTGTTAAAATGACACTAAGTGACATATTAAAATTAAATCAATCTATTTGTTAACAAACCAACCTTACGGTATGAAAAAACTCATAGCTAGTAAATTATTATCGACATTGGTTCTAGCGCTATTTTCTGTTTTTGCCATTCAGGCTCAGACAGTTACAGGTGTGATGACTGATGCTGACACAAACGAACCACTTATTGGTGCCAACGTATTAGTAAAAGGCACAACGGTGGGTACAATTACTGATCTAGATGGATCATATTCATTACCATTGCCTGAGGGTGCTACTACTCTTGTATTTTCTTATGCAGGATACACTGATCAAGAAGTTGATATCAACGGTCAAACAACTATAGACGTTGCTTTGAGTGCTGGTGCATTACTTGATGAAGTTGTAGTTATCGGATACGGTGCAGTCAAAAAACGTGACGTAACCGGATCTGTTGCTTCTTTGAAAGAAGAAGACTTTAACCAAGGTATCATTGTTTCAACTGACCAATTACTTCAAGGACGTGTTCCTGGTGTAAACGTAGTTAATAACAGTGGTCGTCCTGGTGGAGAGGCAACAGTAAAGATTCGTGGTAACAACTCTATCAGAGCTGGTGCGGATCCACTTTACGTTGTTGATGGATTCCCATTAGATGGAAGAAGTGCCAGGGCAGGACTTCTTGCAAACGATTTGGGATCTATTCCAAACTCTAATCCATTAAACTTTCTTAATCCAAGTGATATCGCTTCAATTGAGATCCTTAAGGATGCTTCTTCAGCGGCTATCTATGGTGCAAGGGGTGCAAATGGTGTTGTTCTAGTAACGACTAAGAAAGGTCGTTCTTCAGAGCCAACAATCGATTTTAACGCATCTTTCGGTGCAAGTAGCATTGTAAAGAAATATGATGTTCTTGATGCTGCTCAATACAGACAAGCATTGTCTGATTATGGAATCGCCAATGGCGGTGACGGAGGCGGAAACGTAGATGCTTTCGATGAAATTCTTCGTACAGGATTAACTCAGAGTTACGGATTCTCAATTGGTGGAGGTTCTGAAAATGGTAACTACAGATTATCTCTAGGTTACCTTGATCAAGAAGGTATCATCAAAGATTCTGGAATTAAAAGATACAACCTTACTTACAATGCCAACTATGAATTCTTAGATGGTAAAGTAGGTATTGATGTATTCTCTGTGGCTTCACATGCTGAAGAAGCGATTGCTCCTATTTCTACGAATGCAGGCTTTACAGGTAACCTTGTTGGCCAGGCATTACAGTGGAATCCAACAATTCCATTAACTAATAATGGTGACTTCACTACAAACGCTAATAATGACACTGGAGCAACAGTTGGTGCTACAACCATCAACCCACTTCAGTTATTGGCTGCTCACGATGAAGATGCTAACACGACGACTATATTAGGAAGTATTTCTCCTTACATCAATATTACTGACAACTTACAATACCGTTACAGATTCGGTTTGAACTATGGTGTTGGTAATACAAGAGGTAATATCAGAGGATTTGTGAATGTACAAGGTATTGAAGACAGAGGCTTTGCTGCTGTTTCTCAAGCTACACTATTCTCTCAATTACACTCTCATACTTTGAGCTACAATACAGAGCTTACTCCAGAATTGTCTTTCAACGGTTTGGTTGGATACGAGTATCAGGAGTTTGATTTTAAAGGATATGCAGCTGGTGGTTTCGGCTACACAGTTCTTGATTTTGATAATACTAATGCTCTTCAGAACACTGCAGAAGATCAGAGAGGTATGTTCTCTTTTGCTGATCCACTTAGTGAGATTCAGTCATACTTTGGTCGTATCAACTTTAACATGTCTGATAAGTACTTGTTAACTGGTACAGTAAGAGCCGATGGTTCTTCTAAGTTTGGTGAGAACAACAGATACGGTATTTTCCCTTCAGTTGCTTTTGCATGGAATCTTCATAACGAAGACTTCCTAGCTGACAGTGGTCTTAACGAATTGAAGTTGAGATTGGGTTGGGGTCAGACGGGTAACCAAGAGTTCCCAGCTGGTGCTGCTCAGGAAAGATTCCGTTTAATCCAGAATGGTGCTGAGCAAGAAAACGTTGCTAACCCAGATTTGAGATGGGAGACAGCTACTACAATGAATGTAGGTTTGGACTTCGCATTGTTTGACTTTGCATTGTCTGGTACTATTGAGTATTTCCAGAGAACGTCTACTGACATTCTTCTTGATCCATTTGTATCTGAGCCAGGTCCTGCAGTAAGAGCATGGCAGAATATTGACGGTGAGGTATACAACTCAGGAATTGAGATTGGATTGACAGCATTTATCGTTGATCAAGAAGATCTTCAGTTTAGCGTAAGTGCTAATGCTGCATTGCTTAACAACGAATTCAGAAACCCAGGAGGTGCTGATATCGTAGTTGGTGAACTTTTCGGTCAAGGTGCTTCAAGTGCATTCGTGCAGGTAATGAGAGATGGTCTTCCATTGAACACATTCTACACGAGAGAGTACACTGGTCTTAACGAAATGGGTAACAGTACTTACACTGACGAAGGAAACACTCTAGTTGAGCTAGGTGATCCTAATGCTGACCTTATTTTAGGTTTAACTACTAACCTTACAGTTGGTGATTTCAGCTTCACTACTAACTGGAATGGTGCTTATGGTCACCAACTATATAACAATACAGCTATGACTGTAATTGCTATTGGTAACCTTGGAAACAGAAACATCGATGCTAACTTATTGGGTGGTCCGGTGCAAGAATCAGTTTCAAATGCTATTACGCCTTCATCTAGATATATCGAAGATGGAGATTTCTTGAAACTATCTAACGCTACTGTCGCCTACACTATCGGAGACGTGGAACAATTTAAGAATATTAGAGTTTCACTAACAGGTCAAAACCTGTTGGTACTTACTGATTACACTGGTTTTGATCCTGAGGTCAATACAGTTAACCTAAGAAATGGTATTCCTTCTAACGGTATTGAGTATATTCCATACCCAGCTGCAAGGTCTGTCATTCTTGGTGTATCAGCATCATTTTAAAATCTAAAACAACCAGATTATTATGAAAAAATATTTGTTTTTATTTCTACTCGTAGGTGTTTTCTCTTGTACTGATCTAGAAGAGGAATTGAGAGAAGACCTGACTGCAGAACAAGCAGCTGAGTTGGTTGATCCCGCAGCTTTGTTGAGTGCAGCATACGAATCCATGAGGCTTCCTTACCAGGATCAATCAAGATTTTGGGCTGCTCAGGAGCACACTGGAGATACTGCTTTAGGACCAACAAGAGGTCCAGACTGGGACGATAACGGTAAGTGGAGAGTACTTCACAGCCACGGATGGGATGACACGCATCCGGATTTGGGTTCTACATTTAGTGAATTGCTTCAGGTAGTATATGCCTGTACTAATATCCTTGATCCTGCATTTAACGCTTCTGCTCAGCAAGCTGCTGAAGCACGTTACTTGAGAGCATACGTTATGAACTCTGTTCTTGACGGATGGGGTCAGGTTCCTTTCAGAGAGATAGGTACTAGCTTGCTTGATAATGCAAATGTATTGCAACCAGCGGAAGCTGTTGATTTCATGGTAGCTGAACTTGATGCTATCATCGGCGATCTTCCTGATGGTCCTGCTAACGTTGCTAACAAAGATGCAGCTAGAGCTTTGAAAATGAAGGTACTTCTTAACAAAGGTATGTACACAAGCAGAGAGAATCCTACATTCGATTCAGGTGATATGCAAGCTGTAAGTGCTTTAGCTGACGAACTGATCGGCAGTGGTAAGTACACTTTAGCTGATAACTACTTCGACAACTTTGCTCCAAACAACGATCAGATTTCTACTGAGAATATCTGGACTGCGGAGAACAGAGGTGGTGTATCTTCTGGTAATGTAAGATCTAGATGGTACTGTGGTCTTCACTACAACCAAAATCCTTCAGGTTGGAATGGTTTCGCTACATTAGGTAGCTTCTATGATAGCTTTGAGGCGGGTGATGAAAGACTAGGTGGGCCTTATGCTGGTATGACTGATGTAGGTGGTGTTAACACAGGTTTCCTTATCGGTCAGCAATTTGATGGCGACGGAAATGCACTTGAGGACAGAAGAGGTAATCCTCTTGCGTTCACAAAAGAGGTTGCACTTCAGGAAACTGGTAACAACCTAGAGGTTACAGGTATTCGTGTTATGAAGTATGTTATCGATTATGCTAGCGGTGACAATGCTGATAACGATTATGTATATCTTAGATATGCTGATGTTCTTCTTATGAAAGCAGAAGCTGAACTAAGAATGGGTAACTCTGGTGAAGCTCTAAGTATCGTTAATGATATCAGAACTTCAAGAGGTGCTTCTGAATTGAGTTCAATTGATCTTGATGGACTTCTTGCTGAAAGAGCTAGAGAATTGTACTGGGAAGGTCACAGAAGAACTGACCTAATCAGATTTGGTAGATTCCTGGATGCTTGGGAAAACAAGCCAGCTTCTGATCCTACGTACTTGTTGTTTGCTATTCCTGCACAATCACTTGCAGCGAATCCAAACCTAATGCAAAACCCTGGTTATAATTAATAGTCAGTACGGTATAAATAAAAAGGGGATCTCATTAGGGATCCCTTTTTTTATTGTTTTTTTTTGAGTTAAATTGCCTTATAACAACAACCTATAGAAGCACGTATGCGCAGCTTGAGAATATATAGTGGCATGATGATATGTCTCATCCTATCTATTGTATCATGCAATCCTGAAAAGGAGAATAATTCATTTCGTTTACTTAGTTCAGAAGATACAGGTCTAGACTTTTCAAATGATTTAGGAATCAGCATAGATCTCAACATTCTAAGCTACATGTATTATTATAACGGAGGTGGATTAGCTGTAGCCGATCTAAATAATGACGGTCTAAATGATGTTATATTAAGCTCTAACCGAGATAAGGAGAAAGTCTTCATAAATGAAGGCAATTTGAAGTTCAAGGATGTTTCAGATGTCACTCGCATCGACGGTGGTCCTAATTCCTGGACGAATGGTGTTGCTGTTGCTGATGTCAATGGAGATGGACTGTTGGATATCTATCTTTCGCAGGTAGGTGATTATCGGGAATTGGATTGTCATAATAATTTATTCATATGCACTGGAATAAATAATGATGGAATTCCTGTTTACAAAGAAATGTCGAAGGACTATGGTTTAGACTTCAAAGGGTTTTCTACACAGGCTGGATTTTTGGATTATGATCTAGATGGAGATCTGGATATGTTTCTGATGAATCATAGTCTTCATCATAATGGCACATTTGGCAAACGTGAGTTATTCCTTAATACTTACGATAGTATCAGCGGGGATAGATTGTACAGAAACGATGGTAACACATTTACCGATGTTACCCTTGAATCAGGCATCAATTCAAGTGTGATAGGATATGGCCTTGGCTTGGCTTTTTCTGATGTAAATCTTGATGGTTGGCCAGATATATATGTAGGTAATGATTTTCATGAGAATGATTACCTGTATATCAACCAGAAGGATGGTACCTTCAAAGATGAGCTTACTTCCACTATGATGCATACCAGTCGTTTTTCTATGGGGGTAGATGTTGCCGATGTGAATGGAGATGTATTTCCGGATATCATGTCCTTAGATATGCTTCCTGAAAATCCCGATTTGTTAAAAAGCTCCGAAGGAGAAGACGCACTTGATATATTCAAATTTAAGTTGCGTTATGGATACAACCACCAGTACGCTAAAAATGCACTTCAGGTCAATAATGGAAACGGTGTTTATAGTGAAGTGGCCATGATGGCTGGGGTACATGCAACGGATTGGTCGTGGTCTCCGTTGATTTTCGATATGAATATGGATGGCCATAACGACATTTTTGTCTCCAATGGCATCCCAAAGCGAATGAATGACATCGATTATATTGATTTCATTTCAAATAGTGATGTACAATATAAAATACAGTTTGATCAGCTCAAAGATGAGGATCTTGATGTTATTGATAAAATTCCTGAAATAAAGCTGAAGAATAAATTTTACCTCAATAAGTCATCGCTTGATTTCGAGGACATTGGTTCTTCAATTGCCAATAATCAAATCAGCTATTCTAACAGTGCAGCCTATGCTGACCTTGATGGTGATGGTGATTATGATATAATTTGCAATAATATTAATGATGAGGCTTTTCTTTATGAAAACCTCTCAGATCAAAAGGGAACAGTTGTTTCCATTGAAGGTCCGAAGGGTAATGTGTTTGGGATTGGAAGCAAGTTGTTTGTCTATAAAGGTGAGAATGTTCGGATGTTTGAAAACTTCAGTACAAGAGGATTTCAGGCTACAGCAATTAATAAATTTCTTGTGCCTGCGATCACTGAATTGGATAGCCTGGTTTTGGTTTGGCCTGACAATACCTACCAGAAGTTGGCAGCAAAGGATTCAAGTATTCAAGTAAAGTATCGTGAAGGCTTGGCGTCATTTAACTACGGAAAGCTAATACCTCAATCCGAGTTTTCTATTGAAGAGATTTCAAATAAGTATAATCTTGATTACACACACGATGAAAACCCATTTGTTGAATTTAACAGGGAATCATTGATACCGCATGCTACATCTAATGAAGGTCCTGCTCTATGTGTGGATGATTTTAACGGTGATGGTCTAGATGATGTTTTTGTAGGCTCTGCTAAGCGCAAATGGAATGCTTTATTTATTCAGGATAATAAAGGACAATTCAGAAGTACAGGTCATATTGGTGTGGATTCAATCTATGAAGAAGTAGAAGCCATATCGGCAGATTTCAATGGCAACGGGATTCCTGATCTGGTATTGGCTACAGGGGGAAATGAATTTGCCTATACGAACGATAATACAGCTCAGCTTATCGTTTTTGATCCTGGGACTCAAAATTCAAGTGTTCAACTATTGCCTCTAAACATGACTGCCTCCTGTGTTGATGCTGCTGATTTTGATAATGATGGCGACTTGGACCTATTCTTTGGCGCACGCGCAATGGTGAGCAATTACGGGGCAGATGTCCTTTCGTCAATTCTTGTAAATGAAGGCAATGGAACATTCGACTTGTTCCCTGATGACTATATTCCACAGTTATCATCAATTGGAATGGTTAAGGATGCGAAATGGCTTGATTATGATGGTGATGGTGATCAGGACCTGATGATAGCTGAAGAATGGGGTGGAATCAAATTGTTTACCAATGAAGGAGGGCGTTTTGAAGTTATTGAACTGATAGATCATAAGGCCTGGTGGAATTGCTTAAACATGGCAGATTTAGACAATGATGGTGATCTTGATATTTTTGCAGGAAACCTGGGACTCAATTCCAGGTTAAAGGCAAGTCCAGAGCAGCCTGTCAGAATGTATTATAACGATTTTGATGACAACGGCTCAAGAGAACAGATTGTCACCTACTACCTCATGGGAAGAGAAGTTCCGTTCAGTAACTTTAAGGAGATCAAGGCCCAAATACCTAAGATTAAGAAAGAATTTCTTTACGCCAGTGATTTTGCGAAAGCTGATGTGCGTGAGTTGTTTGGAATGGAAAAGGTGAACAGTTCTAAAGTATATGAAATGAACTTTATGGAGCATGCTGTTTTTGAAAACATGGGGAATGGTGAATTTGAGACCCATGTACTTCCTCGCGATATTCAGATCAGCTCTATCAATACTGTGCAATTTGAGGATTTGAATGATGATGGCTTATTGGATATGTTTACGGCTGGCAACTTCTATGACTGCAATATTCAGATGGGTAGATATGATGCGGATTATGGTCAGATATTGATTAATAAAGGCAATTGTAAATTTGAAGCAGCTGCTGTAACGGGCCATAATATAAAAGGCCAAGTAAGGGCTTCTGATAATGTAAAAATGGCCGATGGCTCAGAAGCGATTGTAATCGCAAAGAATGATGATAAAATGGAATTGCTCAGTATAAAAAAACAATGATGCATTATAAACACAAGGTGATTTTGCTTCTAATTCTGTTGGCGTTCTCGTCATGTAAACAGGATGAAGCTCCTGGTTCAACTGAATCATTGTTTCAATTAAAGAGTAATGAAGAACTAGGGATAGACTTTATTAACAAAGTGGATAATACCAAAGAGTTCAATATTTTCAATTATAGAAATTTCTATAATGGGGGAGGGGTAGCCATTGGTGATATCAATAATGATGGTCTGGTGGATATATTCATGAGCTCTAATATGGGTAGCAATAAGCTATACCTTAATAAAGGTGACTGGAAGTTTGAAGATATCAGCGCTAAGGCAGGCATAGAGGAGAAGGACAACTGGAGTACCGGTATTGTCATGGTTGATATAGATGCAGATGGATTGCTTGATATCTATGTTTGTAATGCTGGATACCGCAAGGGTATTTCGCAAGCAAATAGTATGTACATCAACCAGGGGGATTTGACGTTTAAAAATATGGCCGAAGAAATGGGATTGGCTGAAGATGGCTATACCACACATGCGGCATTTTTTGATTATGACCTTGACGGGGATCTTGATGTATACTATCTAAACAACAGTTTTATTCCTGTCAACACCCTTAACTATAATAACAAAAGAGACTTACGAGCTAAAGACTGGGATGTAAAGGATTTTCTGAAAGGAGGGGGTGATAAATTGATGCGGAATGATAATGGTGTTTTTGTTGATGTGTCTGAACAGAGCAATATTTTTGGTAGCTTGATCGGATTTGGCCTGGGCGTAACTGTAGGTGATGTAAACGATGACACATATCCAGATATATATGTTTCAAATGATTTCTTCGAAAGAGATTATCTGTATATAAACAAAGATGGGAAATACTTTGAAGAGCAACTTGAAGACAGGATGGGGCATATTTCCCATTCCTCCATGGGTGCAGATATGGCAGATATCAACAATGATGGGGCTGCTGAAATATTTGTAACCGACATGTTACCTGATGATGAGTACAGACTAAAGACCACCAGTACATTTGACAACATCAATATCAGACGCCTGAAGCAAAGCAAAGGATTCTACAACCAATTCATGCACAATACACTTCAACTTAATTCAGGTGATGGAGAGTTCAGTGAGATATCCTATTATGCAGGTGTGGCCGCTTCAGATTGGAGTTGGGGTGCACTGATGTTTGATGCCGACAACGATGGGCACAATGACATATTTGTTTGTAATGGTATATATCATGATGTAATCGATCAGGATTTCATAGATTTCTTTGCCAATGAAGTTTTACAGGAAATGGTCTTGTCAGGCGAGAAAGAAGAATTGGATTCAGTTATAAATGCGATGCCGACAGTTCCTATAAAGAATAAGGCTTTTCGGAATAATGGAGCTTTAAAGTTTGAAGATTACACGGATTCATGGGGCTTTGATAAAGCCAGTTTTTCAAATGGTGCTGCATATGGTGATCTTGATAATGATGGAGATTATGATCTGGTTATCAATAATGTGAATCAGGAAATGTTTGTATATGAAAATACAAGTACTTCCAGTTTTATTGCTTTTGAATTAACAGGTAATGCACCCAATACGGATGCAATAGGATCAAAGGTATATATCTATCAAGGTGATGAGGTATTTATGAGAGAACTGATTCCCTCCAGAGGCTTTCAGTCTTCTATCGATTACCGTTTGATTTTTGGTTTGGGCTCTACTACGGATGAGATTGACTCTATTTGCATACGTTGGCCAGACGGCAAATATTCTTCAATAAGTGAATATGCTATTGATAAGATCAATTTGGTTTCTGAATCGGAGGTCAAAAAATATGATCGACTGAAATCCGATGTAAGCGAAACTGTGTTTAGGGAACAGAGTAACACATTCAAGACACATGTGGAGGATGATTTTGTAGACTTTTATTTTGAGCGTAATATTCCGAATCAGCTATCCAAAGAAGGTCCATGTAGTGCTGTTGGTGATGTCAATGGTGATGGACACCCTGATGTGTTCATTGGAGGTGCTGACGGACAGTCTGCAAGCTTGTATGTGTATACAAACAATGGCTACAAAGCTGTTCAGCAGGCTTACTTTGACCGATTTAAAGCTATGGAGGATACAGCTGCCAGCTTTTTTGATGCAGACGGTGATGGTGATTTGGATTTAGCAGTTGGGTCTGGTGGTAATAATGTTCAATATGATGTTCGTGCATTTACAGATCGATTGTATATCAATACTGATGGTCAGTTTGAGCTGCTCTTTAATGCATTTCCTAAGAACCCAGTCAATACATCTGTTATCAAGCCGTTTGATTTTGATGGCGATGGTGATCTGGATGTGTTTATTGGCAATAGAAGTATTCCTGGTCTCTATGGCGTGAGTCCGGGAAGTATTGTCTTAATGAATAATGGAATAGGTCGATTCTCTGATGTGACTGAAACATTGGTTCCGGAATTGAAATTTGCGGGTATGATTACAGATGGCGTTGTTGCTGATATTTTGGAAGATGGTGGAGATGAATTGATAATAGTTGGCGAATGGATGTCTCCTAAGATTCTTGCTTATAATGGTCAGAGCTTTGATGTTATCGAAAGTTCTCTTGATTCGCTTGCAGGACTATGGCAAAGTATCAATACGGGTGATTTTGATAATGATGGTGATATTGATCTGGTATTGGGGAATGTAGGAGAGAACTTTTATTTAAAAGCAACTGAAGATGCACCATTACGTATGTGGATCAATGATTTTGATAGTAACAATTCAGCCGAGAAGCTGATTACGCGTACAATTGACGGGAGAGATATGCCGGTTGTCATGAAACGTGACATAACTGATCAGTTGGCCAGCCTTAAAAAGCAAAATTTAAAGCATTCTGAATATGCCAGTAAATCTATACATGATCTTTTTGAACCTGAGGTGCTTCGTAGATCAACTGTAAAGCAAGTCAACTATATGAAGTCGGTTGTGGCTCTAAATGATGGATCTGGTAGTTTTACAATTCGTGAGCTTCCATTAGAGGCACAACTATCTTGCGTGAATGAAATTGTAGCGACAGATTATGATGAAGATGGGAACTCAGATTTGATTATAGCAGGCAACAATCATTATTTCCTTCCCCAGTTTTCTATGCTTGATGCCTGCAAAGGCAAATTATTACGAAACACTGGATCAGCCAATTTTGATTTTGTACCAAATATGAAGTCGGGTTTAGATATCGAAGGTGTCGTTCGATCATTAGAATTGGTAGAACTCAATGATAAGAAGTATTTATTGGCGTTGAGAAATAATGATGCACCTCTTTTGTATAACTATAATGAACAATAATGACCATCAAGAGAATCCTGAATACTTTTATTGTTGTTCTGACTCTAACAAGTTTAAGCGGTCAGGACGGTTGGATTGTTAATGCTGAATCAATTGACCCTTCCGAGTATTATGGAGTTACATCTGCAAATGGTATTATAGGTATAGTATCTTCAGCAGAGCCATTAAAAGTTAATGATGTCATCTTAAATGGTGTGTATGACTATTATCAAAGGGGTAGAGTGTCTAATATTCTGAAGGGATTCAATCATCTTAATTTGGATTTGGTTGTCAATGATGTATACGTTGAGAATTCTTCCGTTCAGAATTATCGGCAGTCACTAGACATGCGTAACGCAAGTCTGGTCACTGAATTTTCGCTTGAAGATGGGAGTCAGGTCAAGAGTGAAATGATGGCATTGCGACATCTGCCATACACAGCATTACACATTATTAGCGTTACGGCTAAGGAAGGAACCGAAATAATGGCCAGTTCGGTTTTGAGAGCTCCAGAACATCTTCAGCAAGTACGAAATTTCTATGCTGAAATAGACAGGCCGCATGTCATAATACCACTGATGAGTTCCATTGCTGATAGTCCTTCAGGGAACCTTACAATTGCGGCAAGCAACAGTTTTATTTTTGAAGAGCCGCACGGTGAAGAACCAAGATTGATTCATGAGGATTGGGACTATGACAGACATCTTCTCAAATTCAAGAAAAGTATCAAAGCTGGCGAAACATACAGTTTTGCTGTGGTGGCTTCCACATGTGCATCTACTCAATACGAGGATCCATTTAATGAAGCTGAGCGACTGACGATTTATGCAGCATTGGAAGGAAAGGACCGCCTTTTAAAGAGACATAATCAGGCTTGGAATGAGTTGTGGAAAAGCAACATCACCATTGAAAGCGATCCGGATATAACCAGAGATATCAGGTTTGCCCTCTATCACTTATATGCATTTGCCAGAGAGGGAACGGCTTTTAGTTTATCGCCAATGGGACTTTCAGGATTAGGCTATAATGGCCATGTTTTTTGGGATACAGAAATCTGGATGTATCCACCCTTATTGATGATGCAACCTGATATTGCAAGATCATTATTAGAATATAGATTTGAAAGATTAGATGCTGCAAGGCAAAATGCATTTGCTCATGGTTATGAAGGTGCTATGTTCCCATGGGAATCGGCTGCGGATGGTTCTGAGGACACACCGGTGTGGGCACTTGACAGGTCCATTTGAACAGCATATCTCTGGATGTATCGCATGGGCATTTTGGAAATACTATCAATTGACCAAGGATAAGGAATTTTTAGAGAACAGGGCCTATCCCGTACTCAAGGAGGTAGCAGATTTTTGGGCAAGTCGGGTGGAGAGAGATGGTCCTAATGCCTATCATATTAATAATGTTGTAGCTGCCGATGAATGGGCAGAAAATGTTGATGATAATGCATTTACCAATGCTGTTGCAATACTATCATTACGTTATGCAGATCAGGCAGCCCAAATATTGAATAAAGAAGCAAATCCAGATTGGCTGCACGTAGCGGATAATATTCCCATTCTTAAATTTGATGATGGCGTTATCAGGGAACACCGAACTTATGAAGGTGAGGAAATCAAGCAGGCTGATGTAAATCTATTGGCTTATCCTTTGGAGTTTTATTCAGATTTAGAGCAAGTAGAGAGAGATCTTGAATATTATGGACCTCGAATTAGTCCGTATGGGCCTGCTATGGGAAATGCAATTATATCAATCTTGTTTAATCGTCTTGGTAAAGTAAAAGAAGCCGAAGAAATATTTATTAAAAGCTATAAATTAAATGAAGTGCCGCCGTTTGGCGTCATTGCTGAAACGGCTGGAGGAACGAATCCTTATTTTGCCACTGGCGCAGGAGGAATGCTGCAAGCTGTTCTATCTGGCTTTGGTGGTTTGGTAATCACTGATGAAGGACTGATACAAAAGGAATCCAATATTCCTGAGAAATGGGGTAAACTGATTATCAGTGGAGCCGGTGCTGATAAAAAGGATTATATGGTTGAATAAATACACTGGATGAATTATAGGAGCAACAAATACATTTGTATGTGCATCATACTGTTGCACACCTGCATTTTGTTGCATGGCCAGACCGGATTCAACTGTTCTACTCAAGTTTGGATGTTAGAAGAAGGCACTGAAAGGCTTGTAAACTTCAATATCAATCCATCTAACAACGCCATTCAAATCACACCTTTTATTGATGATGTGCAAGGTCGAATAGATGCCATTGCATTCAACCACCGGGATGGTTTTCTCTATGGAATTAATGCTGAGTCTTTTGAGCTGTTCAGAATTGACTCAGACGGTAATTTTGAACTCATAACTGTTTTAGATTTAGATGCTTCTCTTCGTTATGAAGCACTGGTTTTCAATCGTGAAGCAGATGTTCTGATTGCTATTGGTTCAGTGAATGATTTGGACAGAAGTATTGACCTAATTGACTTCAATGATTTTTCGATTCAAACCATCATGATAACTGGGGATATCTACGTCAGTGATTACGTAGTAGAGCCTGAAACTGGGAATCTATATGGTTATAATAGACTGGACCAGAATGTCGTGTTCTTGGATCTTAATAATTTGAGTATTCAGGGTATAGCTGTGCCTCAACCAGAGAATGGTTTCCAGGGTGTTTTTTTTAATTCTTTCGGTGAGATCTTTGCGTTTGGCAGTACCGCAGCAGGTGTGGCTTCCGCATTGTTTAAGGTAAAGAGAAATGGGGGTGTGGAGACGCGACTCTCCACAGGCCCGGAATCGAATATGCGTGATTTCGCAAATTGTCCTTACAGGGTGGATTTGTTTATGGCCGTTGATCCGAACTTTTCATTTCCATGTAATGATATTGAATATACCTTTCAGATTTCAAATGCCACGCAGAGTCCAATTGAAGACCTTGATTTGGAGGCCATGCTTCCTTTTGGATTTGAATTTAGAGATGTGAATCAGTTGTCTGTTGATGGTAACATTAGTTTTAATGATGATAGACTATCGATTAGAGACTTAAATCTGGACGGAGGAATTGATAGTTTTAAAGCAAGAGTTGAAATATTAGATATTCAGGAAGGGTTCTACTTTGCCTCATCTCAAATCACAGGCTTGGATGCGTTTCTTGGACTGGAAGTAAATTCTGATAATCCCAAAACGATTAAGCAGGTAGATGAGACACGTATCGAGGTAAGGCGTATAGATGAAGATTCCATTTTTGTAAGTTATTTTTTCTGTAGAGATGATGATCATATTATTAATGGTCAGGAGTTTGGCGTTAATTTACAATGGGAAGATGGAACCACGGCAGCTTTGTTTGAGGTTCCTGAATCAGGTTTATATGAATTGGAAGCCAGGTCAGGTTGTCAAACGACCATTGTGATATTTGATGTGACGATTGCCAACTGCCCATTTAATATTGAACACGATCATCTAATTCAACCAGATACGCTTTATCCATGCAGTGAAACTGTTTTGGAGTTTATCATTGATAATGATACGGGTAATCTATACGAGGGTATAGACTTCAAGGATACATTGGGACAGGGAATTGAATTTCTTGAAATTCTCAAGAACCCATATGGTGGTGATTTGGATGAAGACCTTTTGCCTGATATTGTTCACATTGACGGTATGGATATCCCTGATGGTATCGATACCTTGCGTATACTTGTAGAGGTTGGAGATATTGATCCTGGCTTATATGGCAATCGTTCATTACTGGCAAACTTCCCTTCCAATCTTGGTTTCTTCCGGTTTTCTGATGACCCCAGGACACCTGCTTCTGACAGCACATACATCACTGTACTCGGTGTAGAATCTGATTCCATATACGTTGATTTGATTGTTTGTGAGGGTGAGGAAATTGTTCTGGACGGTACGCCATATGGCTTTGAGTACTTGTGGGAGAATAATTCAACAGAAGCTTCAATTACAGTAGCCGACCCAGGATTATACGAGTTACAGATTTTTAGTGGCTGTGAGATATCATATGTTTTCTTTGATGTTATGCCTGGTGACGAAATCGATATTGCGTTTGATCCCTCTTCGATAGAAATTGAGCTGGGGGATTCACTGTTGGTCAGACCATATGTGACTTCTGAAAATGACAGCATTGGTTTATTGTGGATTGACCCACAGGATAGCACATTGTCGTGCAATCAATGTTATGAAGCTTTTGTCAGGCCATATTTTGACAATACGTACTCAGTTTATGCTTTCAATGGTGTATGTACAGATTCAGCTTTTTTGGAGATTCGTGTAGACAAGACCAGGAGGGTGTTCGCACCCAATGTATTCAATCCTAATGAGTTTGGGATGAACGGTAAATTCTTTTTGCAGTCTCCTGATTATGCTTATGTTGAAGAAATAATTGTTGTCAGCAGGTGGGGGCAATTGGTGTATGGAGATGGCAAATTTGAAATAAGCGACATTGACAGGTATTGGGATGGTTGGACATCAGAAGGAAGATCTCCCTCAGGCGTTTATATGTGGCAAGCCAGGCTTCGTTTTCTTGACGGAGTAACCGAGCAGTTTAGTGGTTCGATTACACTAATTAGATAGCCAAATGAATCCAATGAAATTGGAATTTTTGAGTATTTTGACATGCTTATAGATTAGATGTAGATAGGTTTAAATATACTTTCCAAAACAATTTTTATATAGATGACAATAAGTAAGCGATGGTGGAAAGAAGAGGTTATATATCAAATATATCCCCGTTCTTTTCAGGATTCTAATGGTGATGGAATTGGGGATCTGAGAGGCATTATTTCAAGATTGGATTATCTTAAAGATCTGGGCGTTGACATCATATGGCTGGGGCCGGTTTATAAGTCACCCAATGATGACAATGGATATGATATCAGTGATTACTATGATATTCATCCTGACTTTGGAACCATGTCTGATTTTGATGAGTTGCTAAGTGGGTTGAAGAGCAGAGGTATGAAAATTGTGATGGATTTGGTGGTTAATCATACTTCAGATGAACATAATTGGTTCGAGGAGTCGCGTAAGTCCAGAGACAATGAATACCGTGATTACTATTACTGGAAGCCTGGCAAAAACGGAGGGCCACCGAATAATTGGTTGTCGTTTTTTGGAGGCTCTGCCTGGGAGTATGACAGCCATACTGATGAATACTATTTGCACCTGTTTACAAAAAAGCAGCCTGATGTAAATTGGGAGAATCCAAAGGTCCGCCAATCCATTTATGATATTGTAAAATTCTGGCTTGATAAGGGTATCGATGGCTTTAGAATGGATGTTATTTCTTTGATATCAAAAGAGCTTTCTTTTTCTGATGGGAAATTTGAAAGCTTTGGTGAGCTTGTAGAAAAGTATTATGCAAATGGTCCCAGGATACATGAATTTATAAACGAGATGTATGAGTCTGTGCTCAAGCATTATGATATCATGACTGTTGGAGAAGGTCCAGGCATAACAATTGCCAAAGGTCTAGATTATGTTGGTCAGGACCGGGGTGAGTTGAATATGATCTTTCACTTAGATCATATGTTTCTCGGATTTGGTCCAAAAGGACGCTTTGATCCAGAACCTTATGGTTGGAAAGAGGTAAAGGATATTTTCCGCAATTGGCATGATGCCATGGGTGAACAAGGATGGTTAAGTGTATTCCTCGATAACCATGACTTTCCAAGAATGGTGAGTCGATTTGGAGATGATGGCCAATACAGGGTAGAGTCCGCCAAGCTTCTGGCTATGCTCATATTGACTATGAAGGGTACACCTTGTATCTATCAAGGAAGTGAGATTGGAATGACCAATGTTGAGTATAAGGATCTATCTGATTTTCGAGACGTAGAGACACTTAATTTTCACAAGCAATTTACCAAGGAGGGTATGAGTGAGGATGAGTTTATACAAAGAGCCAATGTATATGGTCGAGACAATGTCAGGACCCCAATGCAATGGTCTGATTCTGTATATGCAGGCTTTTCATCAGCCAACTCGTGGATAAAACCCAATGAAAATTATAAAGAAATCAATGTTGAAAATTGTCTGAATGATAAGGATTCGATCTGGTACTTCTATCAATCGATGTTGAAGATCCGGAAAGCAGAGCCAGCTCTTCAGTATGGTAGCTGGATTGAATTACGTGATTACCATTCTGATTTGTATATTTATCAAAGGAGTTATAATAATGAAGTGCTTACCATAGTATTAAATCATAGCGATAAGCAACATGGTTTTGATATGGACGATTTGGATTCATCAACATTGTTACTGTCAAATGTGGTTCCGGGTGAGATTAATCAATTGAAACCTTGGGAGTGCAGACTATATAAAAGAAGCGAAGTATAATGAAGTGCAAAGTTTTAGTTTTTATGTCATTTATATTGCTACTCTCAGCATGCCAATCAGTTGATGAGTCAGCGGATAAGTATAGAGATCAATTGAGTGATCCAGAACTTATGCTGGGGTCTTTGAAGAACCTATCTGACATCATCGTTCATGATATTTTCTCGCCACCTGTTGCAAGTAGGGTATATGTATATCCAAGCGTTGCAGCGTACGAAATTCTGTCTCAGGGCTCTGAAGATTATAATATGCTGGCCGGTCAATTAAATATGCTGGACAGTATTCCAAAAGCACCTGAGAATATTTCTCTGGAGTTGGCGGCAGTATATGCTTTCAATAATGTAGGGAAGACTCTGATTTTTTCAGAAGATAAAATGACAAGCTATCAAGAGAATCTTGACAAGGAGCTGGATAGTATTGGTATTCCTGCTAGTGTAAGAGAGGCCAGTTCTGATTACGCAAAGCAAGTATCCGCTCATATACTTTCGTGGGCTGATAAAGATAATTATAAGGAGTCCAGATCTATGCCAAAGCATCCAATTGATAACAGAGAGGGGACTTGGAAACCCACACCTCCGGCATATATGGAAGGTATCGAACCTCATTGGAGAGAGATCAGACCATTGGTGATTGAATCAGCTAAGCAGTTTCGACCAGCAGCACCGCCAGCATTTGATATGAATAAGGGTAGTGATTTTTACCAAAAGACAAAACATGTGTATGATGCGGTGAATGACGCAACAGAAGAACACCGTTTGATAGCAAGCTTTTGGGATTGTAACCCATATGTAATGAATCAAACGGGCCATGTTATGATTGCAACGAAGAAGATTACGCCTGGTGGCCATTGGATGGGTATAGCATCTATAGCGGCCAGAGATGCTGAAAGCAATATGATAGAGACTACTGAGATTTTGACAATGACATCAATTGCATTATTTGATGCCTTCATAAGTTGTTGGGATGAAAAATACAGATCTAATCTCATAAGGCCTGAAACGGTCATCAATGAGTATATGGATCCGGATTGGAAACCGATTTTGCAGACCCCACCATTCCCTGAGCACACCTCAGGTCATAGTGTTATCTCTGGTGCAAGTGCTGTGGTGTTAACAGATATCCTGGGAGATAATTTTGAATTTACTGATGATGTAGAAGTGGAATATGGATTGCCGGTTAGAAAATTTGAATCATTTTACGATGCTTCTGATGAAGCGGCAATAAGCAGACTTTATGGAGGGATTCACTATATGCCGGCTATCGAGGATGGTGTTAAGCAGGGTAGGGCTCTTGGTGGATTTTTGACTGAAAATATAGAAATGCGAAAAAGCTAAGCAATTCGCAATTAAACGAAAATAACACTAGAAATGGAATTTACTATCAGTGGACTGGACATTGGGATAATCGTCGTATATCTCATAGCGGTAATCATGTTGGGTTTTTATTTTGGAAACAAGCATGAGGATGCCGAAGATTATTTTCTGGCAGGTCGGAACCTGACCTGGCCGATTATTGGTTTCTCATTGTTCGCCTCCAATATGTCCAGTAATACATTGGTAGGATTAGCTGGTTCGGGTTATGCGGATGGTTTTTCTGTGTACAGTTATGAGTGGATGGCCGTTATTGTCCTAATCATCTTTGCTGTTTTCTTTCTTCCTTTTTATTTGAAAAATAAAATTTTCACAATTCCGGAATACCTGGAGCGCAGGTATTCTTATAAGGTGCGTGCCTATGCTTCGATCATAGCCATTGTATTGAACATTTTGGTTGATATCGCTGCAACGCTCTACGCTGGTGGTATAGTGATCAATCTCATCTTCCCTGGTTTTGAGCTTTGGCAAATCATTTTGGGACTTGCCTTGATTGCTGGTGTGTATACCATTACTGGTGGATTGAGTTCGGTTATGTACACAGATGCAGTTCAAGCCGTAATCCTGATATTAGGGTCTACCTTGATTACTATTTTTGCCTACAATGAAGTAGGGGGGTGGGATCCTGTCTTTGCTATTACCGATCCCAGTCATTTTGATATTATAAAACCAATTGATGATGAAGCCATGCCATGGCCTTCGGTGTTTACCGGGGTGTTGTTGCTTGGGTTCTACTTTTGGGGAACAAATCAGTATATCACTCAAAGAACCTTGGCTTCAAAAAGTACACGACAAGGACAGTGGGGCGCCATTTTCGCTGGTTTTCTTAAGTTGTCAATTTTGTTCATAATGATATTTCCAGGTGCATTTGCACGTGTATTGTATCCGGAAATGACCGAGATGGACATGATATATCCAACGATGTTGGTTGACTTGTTACCGTCTGGATTATTGGGTATCGTTCTAGCTGGATTGATTGCTGCTATGATGTCAAGCCTGGATTCAGGTTTGAATTCTGTTTCAACTCTGGTTACCATGGACTTTATTACCAAGTTCAAGCCGAAATGGGATTCACATAAGCTGATGCAGATAGGTAGGATTATTACCACGGTTGTTATGGTGATTGCAATTCTTTGGGCACCACAGATTGGTAAATTTGAAAAGCTCTGGGATTATCTCCAGATGACGCTGGCCTGGTTCTGTCCACCAATAGTCGCATTGTTTGTGATGGGTCTATTTGTTAAGCGGGTCAATAATACTGGAGCGCTTGCAGGTATTGTAGTTGGTGGATCCATTACGGTTGCATTGATACTACTCAGGATATTTGCACCTGAAACGGATCTTGGCAACTTCCTTTACGTAGCATTCTTACATTTCATTATCAGTTGTGGCGTCATATTATTGGTTAGTTCATTTGCTGGAAGTCATAAGTCTGAAGAAGCTCTGGCGCAAGTGGTTTGGTCTAGCGATCAGTTTCGCCAGGAGGGTGTTGAACTTCAGGATCTTCCTTGGTACAAGAATTATCGATATCAAGCTTTGGGTCTTATAATCATCCTCATAGTGATTTTGATAATATATTAGCGATTTGCGTAACTTTTGTTACAGTCTTAGTGTTAGAATTCAGCTAATTTTAAGGAAGAATTATAGCTATGCAAGAATACTGGGACATCTTTGTAAACGGATATAAATCCTATGGAGGATATTTATGGTATGAGATAACACATCCTTCATTTACCAATTATTTTTATTGGTTGATCGTGGTATCACTCTTTTTCTTCACATTGGAGATCGTAATCCCATGGAGGAAGAAACAGGCCACCTTTAGAAAAGATTTTTGGCTTGATGCATTCTATATGTTTTTTAATTTCTTTCTCTTCTCGTTGATCATATACAATGCGGCATCAGATGTTGTGGTCAATTTGTTCAATGATGGTATTAAATCACTGACCGGTGGTTTTGATTTGCAAGCTTTAAATCCGCTCAACACTTTTCCATATTGGTCAATTCTTCTGATAGGATTCCTCGTCAGAGATTTTGTACAATGGTGGGTCCATCGTTTGCTGCATAGAGTTGAATTTCTTTGGAACTTTCATAAGGTGCACCATTCAGTAGAGGAGATGGGATTTGCTGCACATCTGAGATATCATTGGATGGAGAATATCGTATACCGTTCACTCGAGTACTTGCCGTTGGCTCTTCTTGGGATTGGACTATATGACTTTTTTGTTATTCACATATTTACCCTGGCATGGGGTCACTATAATCATTCTAATATTTCTGTCAGCGGTAAGGTTACAGGTGGTATCATAGGCACCTTGATCGGTGTTATTGTCGCAAATAACCTTCTTGATGTCAATATCGTTGGGGATGCGGGAGTAGGAATGCAGCTTCTTGCTTTTGGACTTTCAGTCTTATTTGGTGTGTTTGTTCTAGGTCCAATTATGAAGAAACTATTCAATAGTCCAGAGATGCACATTTGGCATCACGCCTATGATTTGCCTGAAGGCAAACAATATGGTATCAATTTCGGTATCACTTTGGCATTATGGGATTATGTATTCGGCACAGCAGAAATTCCGCATAACGGTAGAGATATTAGGCTGGGCTTTCCAAAAGTTGAGGAATTCCCACATGACTTTGCGGGGCAATTGACCTACGGTCTCAAAAAATAGGGTGGTTTACCATCAGGAATTGCTTGAAATTCTATTTGATCAGGAACCGCTGGTAGCGATTAATAAGCCTCCTGGCCTTTTGGTACATAGAAGTCCTATGGCCCGGGATGCGCAATTTTTTGCCGTTCAGCAATTACGCAATCAGATTGGCCGACATGTCTATCCAATACATAGATTGGATCGCAAAACCTCGGGTGTATTACTTTTTTGTACTGATAAATCTTTATTGGACAGATACTATGCTTTGTTCAGAGATCGTAAAGTAACGAAGATATATCATGCCATCGTCAGAGGTTTCACTGAGGATAGCGCACGCATTGATTATGCCTTAAAAAATGAGAAGGGACAAATTCAGGACGCAGTCACAGAATTCAAAACTTTGAAACGTTTTGAAGTTGATGTACCCTTCGGCAAACACAAAACGTCCAGATATTCCTTGGTGGAAGTAAGGCCACAAACAGGTCGCATGCACCAGATACGTAAGCATATGGCCCACATCATGCATCCCATAATCGGAGACCGCCCTCATGGCTGTAACAAGCAGAACAAGCTATGGAAAGAGAAATGGAACATGACAGAAATGTTACTCCATTCGAGAAGCCTTGAGTTTGAATTGGCAGGTAATAAAATAAAAATTGTGGCCGAACAAGGGTGGCAAGTTGATAGTGTAACAACACTTTTGCAAGGGCTTAATTTACCTTCTTAGTAAACGTACACCAATTCCAGGTACACTGCATTGGTAGACCAATCGATACCCTGGCAAATTGTGTTACCATTAATACCCCCTAACGTACAAAGCAAATTACAATCAGCATCATAAATGTAAGCGGTCGCATCAGCGTAACAAGTTCCCTCGTTAAAGCAGAACACATCCTGACCGTCAAATGACCAGATCGTTAGATCTCCGGTACCAGGACAGGCTGTTTGTGCAAATACTGGAATTTCCTGATCGACGCACAAAGGAATAAAAATAGGTTCGTCATCTGCACAGGATACCAAAAACACTACTATTATAACTGCAAGCCAATTTTTCATACGCTGATATTTCTTGTAACTTAATTACTAATATACTTATCTGCAAGTAGTTAAGAACACTTTAAGAATGTAATCTATGAATTTAAGATGCTTTAACTTTTTTGCTTTCAAAAACGAGATAGGCAAGACTTAAAAACATAATTCTTAACAACAGAATTAGTTTGGTGTTTACCTTTGTGTCGGGCTTTTTTAAGCGCTGGTATGGTCTGCAATGATCTTCCAATCTGCGCCGTCCCTTTCGAAAATCAGCGTGAAGAATCCTGACGGTTGATCATTGGTTCTGCTAAGGATAAACTTACCCAGCATCATGTAATGATCCTTGCCCAATTCTTTGAGCTCTCGGATTTCGAACTTTAACTGACCCATGGCTTCAGAATCAGGATAGCCCTTCATATAATTATCGTAAATGTTTTGCCATCCGTAACTTATACCATTTTTACCTGTGAAGCTGATGTGTTCATCTTTCTTGTAACCTTCCATAAATGTGGCTATATCACCATTGTTCCAGGCTTTTTGCTGATCAGTCAGCACCTTCATAATGGCCTTTTTGTCATTGTCAGAAGCATCTTGAGCATAAATACTTAGGCTGATTGAGAATAATAGGAGGGTATATATTGCTTTCATTTTCACAGATTTTGCTTTAAAATAAAGATAATCAAGTCCTTAGCTTTGGCGGAATCTTGATTTTTTTCGTAAAAAAATGCCTGATTATGAACTAAAATTTAAATTATTCCGTTTAAATCTTTTGTAATGGAGAAAATCTCGCATCTAATCATCATTTAGTACATTTTACAGATTAAGTTTTAATTTCAGCGACCTTCTAAGGAAGTGTTTCTCCTATTTTATTTAACTAAAAGTTCTAAGATGGCAAGACCACGTACGAAAAAATTCGAATTTGGCAAAGGTATTTACTACTTCAACATCAAGAAGGGATACAATAATAACATCACAATTAAAAGAGTCGATAAGAAAAAAGCGGTTGATGCTTACAGAAATTATCTGAAGACACAACCAGAAAACTGTGATTGGTTGGGTAAATGGGATGGAAAGAAATTTATCGAAGACAATTTTGAGAAAATTGCTGAAACAGTATAAGAGATACATCCAAGCGGACTTCGGTCCGCTTTTTTTATGCCCATGTATTAGGGCATTCAAATTGTTGAAGCCACAATAAATTATTTAGTTTTGCATACAATTTAAACCCTAATAAACTCTACAACTAAATGAACCGGAACTTAGCCCTTGAATTTGTTCGCGTTACCGAATTGGCAGCCATCGAATCAGCCAGATGGATGGGACGCGGAGATGAAAAAGCAGCTGACCAGGCTGCTGTTGATGCCATGAGAAAAATGCTTGACACCGTCGCTTGTGAAGCCACCGTCGTCATCGGAGAAGGTGAGCGTGATGAAGCACCCATGCTCTACATAGGAGAGAAAGTTGGATCTGGCGTTGGTCCTGAATTGGAAATCGCTTTGGATCCCTTGGAAGGTACAACAATCTGTGCCAACGGTGGTCATAATGCCATTTCAGTAATGGCCATTGGAAAGAAGGACAACCTTCTTCATGCTCCAGATATTTACATGAGAAAAATTGCAGTTGGACCAGAGGGTGTTGGAGCTATAGATATTAATGATTCGGCCACCAACAATCTACGAAGATTGGCTCAGCGCAAATCTTGTTCGCTGTCAGATCTCACAGTGGTCATATTGGATAGACCTCGTCATGCCGAGTTGATTCAGGAAGTGAGGCAGACAGGAGCCCGTATCTACCTGATTGGTGATGGTGATGTTTCTGCTGCTATTGCAACGGCATTACCTGAGACGGGTATTGACATGCTATTGGGCACAGGAGGCGCGCCGGAAGGCGTGATCGCCGCAGCAGCAATGCGATGTATAAAAGGAGATTTTCAAGGTGTACTGGTACCTAGAAATGATGATGATATTGAGAGAGCCAAGAAGATGGGAATAGAGGATATCAACAAAGTCTTTACAATAAACGAATTGGCCAGTGGAGACGTGATGTTTGTAGCCACAGGCGTTACAGATGGATCACTATTGCCAGGTGTGCAATTCAAACCTTGGGGTGCTATTACGCACTCACTTGTAATGCGATCAAAATCAGGAACACTGAGACATATCGAAGCACAGCATCACTTTGATAGAAAACCTAAATATTAATAAGGATTAGAGGGCACTATCTATTCTGTCATCAACAGAATATTTGCCTGAGCCCAGGAAATAAATACAAAGGAAACCGGTCATATATAAAAGGGCCGGTTCTTTTGATCCGCCATCAGCGCTCTGCATAAACATTGGATCACCACCATGTACATAAAATGCTGCGACCACCATTGTAATGATAAGCGGTAAGCAGAACAATCTTGTTTTGTATCCTATCATAATCATTATACTGCATACAAATTCAGCAAAGACTGTTAAGGCAAGGCAGATTGTTTCTGATAGTCCCATCATTGAGACAAATTGAATCTCGTCACCAGAAAACAGGTGTTGTGCTTTCTTAAGTCCATGACCAAACGCCATAAAAAATCCAAAGCCCATTCTTAATGATAAAGCTGTCAGATCAGGATAAATAATAGTCATAGTCAATAAAGTTTATCCGCCACAAACAACCTGTAATTCAGCGATTTGAGAAGCCCATAGGTCTCTTTGCTCATCCACTTCATCATCATCGCAGAAATCTGTGATTTCAAGAATTGTTTGCTGGGTAATATCTGATTTGTACATACGGTATTCAAAATACTCCGCAGGCTCATCATCATCCTCCCATTTGAACCGCAGACGTTCTTCTTCAATGTCGTCTATCAGGAATGCCTCCTGGTCAGCTCCTTCCCAGGTGAAGGTATATATATCGTCTTTTATATCAGCAGCATCACAAAACCAACGTACCAGATTTTCTGGAGTAGTAAGAAATTGATACAAAATGGCTGGCGAAGCTTTGAATATAAACTCCATCTCAATTTTCACACGGCTCATTCACATTGTTATTTTGTTACTAGGATAGAAGTTATCCATTTAAAACCGGCAAAATATATATGATAATTATTGTAATTAAAAATATTTTTCTATATTTTTTGAAACGGAGTTTTATTTAATTTAGACCCGCAACAAAAAGCGATGAAAAGATTCACTGTTGCGTTTAATGCAGGATATTAATACATTTGCTGCGCTAAAAAAATCGGAGTTTTCTTTTCGAAGTTCTAAAACAAGAAGATGAGGCAATTAAAGATAACCAAATCCATAACTAACCGAGAAAGCCAATCATTAGAAAAATATCTACAGGAAATAGGCAAAGTTGATTTGCTAACACCGGAGGAAGAAGTAGACCTGGCAAAAAAAATAAAAGAAGGCGATCAAGAAGCCTTGGAAAAACTAACAAAAGCAAACCTTCGTTTTGTTGTTTCTGTAGCCAAGCAATATCAGAATCAAGGTCTTTCTCTAAGTGACCTTATCAATGAGGGTAACCTTGGTTTGATCAAGGCCGCTCAAAGATTTGATGAAACAAGAGGATTTAAATTTATTTCCTACGCGGTATGGTGGATTCGCCAGTCTATTCTCCAAGCTTTGGCCGAACAGTCTCGTATTGTAAGATTGCCTTTGAACAAAGTTGGCTCATTGAATAAGATCAACAGAGCTTTCTCTGAGTTGGAACAGGAATACGAAAGAGAGCCATCATCTGAAGAATTGGCAGAACTACTTGAAATTACTTCTGACGAGGTTGAGACCACACTTGGCGTGGCTGCCAGACACGTATCCATGGACGCGCCATTCGTTGATGGTGAAGACAACTCTCTGTTGGATGTACTTGAAAATAGTGGTACTCCTGGAACGGATACCAAACTAGAATATGCAGAATCACTAAGAAGAGAGATCGAGAGATCTTTGAATACCTTAACGGAAAGACAGTGTGATGTGATCAAGCTTTACTTTGGTATTGGGATTGAGCATCCTATGTCTTTAGAAGATATTGGCGACAGGTTTGGGCTTACCAGAGAAAGAGTGCGACAAATAAAAGATAAGGCTATCAACAAGCTCCGATCGGCCTCGCGATCAAAATTGCTTAAACATTACCTAGGATAAAAAATAAAGGGCTTGTTGATAACAGGCCCTTTTTTATTTCTAATCAGTGATTATTTTCAATGGTCTTAATTGACTGTTGTGCAGTGAGATAAATGTCTCCGTTCGTTGAATACCATTTATCTGCTGGATTTTATCAGATATGATATTCCTAAGATGATCTGTATCTCTGCAGATTATTTTCGCAAAAATACTATAGACACCTGTTGTATAATGCACCTCTAGAATCTCGGGGATTTCACCAAGCTCGTTTGAGACCTCATCATAGAATTTACTTTTCTCCAAGTAAATTCCCAGGAATGCAGTGATATCATATCCAAGTTTGGCATAGTCTACTTTCAGCTGACTGTTAAGTATTACCTCCGCTTCCATGAGCTTCTTGATTCTGACATGAACTGTTCCTCCTGAGATGAAAAGTTCCTTTCCTATTTCAGCGTAGGTTTTCTTTGCGTCGTGCATTAAGATGGATAGGATTTTCAAATCTATATCGTCCGGTACAAAACTCTTTTTCATTTTCTCTATTTGAATGTATATAACTGCTGTGACAAAGATACTTCGAAATAAGCTTAATAGTAAGTTTGTTTTAATTTACTAAACAATATTGTTGTCATTTGTTGTTATATCAAAAGTAATTTTAGCACTTCGATTTATATTGACTTATCTTTACATAACATATGCCTGATCCAATCAAAAAAAGAACCGTACGTATCTATGAACCACTTCTGGTAGCGCTTGCTGCCGCGATCGGGATGATTGCTGGATACAAAATGGATTTCAACAATAATGATTATTCCCTGATTAAGATTGATAGTGCAGAGCAGAATCTTATCAAACGCGATGGCAGAATTGAGGAGATTTTGCGATTTGTTGAGACGAACTATGTAGACAGTCTTGATCAGGATGAAATTGCTATTGATGCGATACAGCACATATTGAGACAACTCGATCCGCATTCCAGCTACATCACCGCTGAAGAACTTGAAGACCACAATGAAAAGATGGAAGGCAAGTATAAGGGTGTAGGGATCGAGACATTGGAATTCAAGGATACATTTTACATATCTCGCGTCATAAATGGAAGTCCCGCTGATGAAGCTGGGGTTGAGGCTGGAGATGCGATTATCAAAATGAATGGAGAAGATATCACCGGTGAAAACGGCTCATTTGCTAAAGTGCGGTCATTTTTCAAAGAATCCAGTGAAAGCAAACTGTCAATTGAGTTATTGCCGCTTGATGGTCAAGAAATGAAACAGCTCATTGTGGAAGCAGAGGAGATAGAAGTGCCTTCAGCCAATCTGTCCTTTCATGCTGATGATCATGTGGCATACATCAGAATGACCAGATTCAGTGCCAATACATATGAGCAATTCATGCGGTCACTTGAGACTCTTGTGGATGACAGACAGAGTCTTGATCTGATTATTGACTTGAGAGATAATCCTGGTGGATACCTGCCTGAAGCTGTCAATATACTGTCGCAGCTTTTTAATGAAAAAGGCAAGCTGTTATGCTACACAGAGGGATTGAATCGCAAACGTTCTGAATACCACAGCACCGGAAAGACTTTTTACAATATTGGAAAAATTGTAGTGCTCATTAATGAGTATTCTGCTTCTGGTAGTGAAATCCTTGCTGGCGCTATTCAAGATTGGGATAGGGGATATGTGATTGGAAAACAGAGTTATGGCAAGGGCCTTGTTCAGGAGATATTTCCACTCAAGAATGGTGGCGCCCTCAGACTGACTGTTGCTAAATATTATACGCCTTCAGGGCGTCTGATTCAGAAAGCGTATAACAATATCAATAACAGTTTTGAAGCAGATACGAATCATTTCAAGACGATGCTTTTGGAACGTGAAGTTGCGGGTGGTGGTGGAATTTCACCAGATATGGAGGTCGAGGATAACTTTGATCACCATTGTTATGCTTTGACCGATTACGTGGATTACTATTTGCTTTATAAAATGAAACAAACTGCCAGCAATGAGTTGAGCAGATCTGACTTTTCTGAAAAAGAGTTATTGGAGTTTGCTCAAGCGTATTTTGAAGAAGATATTTCCTCAATCGCAAAATTGTGTCAGTCAGATATAGAAGCTTACATCTATTCTAGATATGTCAGATGGGTTGATGGACTATTGGAATATCATAGAGAGCTGATTAAAGATGATGTCTATGTTCAGAAAGCTCTCGAGTTTATTCAGAACAATAAGACGACCCTTGCCTTACTCACGATGGAAGAATAATTCTCCCGTTTCGTCAAAGGAAACCAGGACGGCAGCTATGTTGTTCTCTTCGTTCTTATAACCAAAATCAAAAGTGTATTCCGCTGCATTTCTAAACTGGCGGGGAATCATTTCTTTAAGATTTGCTGCCTTAAGGTTTTCAAGTTTAACTGTGCATGCATAAAGAGGACTGCTTAAGAGTTTAATCAGATCTGAAAGCAGGGCATTTCGAGTTAGCCGGATGGTTACAAGACCTCCATTTTCAGTCAAAAAAGTAGGCAAATGGGATTTAGCTTTATAAATAACGTTTAGGGGTTTCTCGTGATATACAAGCAGTGTTTCAATACGTGGATGCAGTTGATTGACATTATTTTTAATAAAATCGATACTTTCTGCGATTACAAAACAGTCAAGTTGGCTGTTTTCGCTTAGATGTCTTAAATTAGAAACGGCTTTATGACTGTAGGCATCGCACACAAGGCACCAATCGGCGTCAGTGGGAAGCAGGACTGTCTTCTCTTTGGATAAAATGTCTCTTACAGTAAATAAGTCGTCTAGGTAATTAATCATATAACAATTACATTGCTAAAGCGTTATTCATTGCATAACATTGCATCAGTTGTATCACAACATGGGGTATTAACGATGACATGTTAATTTTAATTACAACTGAATCTGAGTATTTATATAATTGTGACTGCATTCGAACATATTTCATTGAAAAAGCTCTTTTACAGGCTGTTGTTCTGTATGGTATTTGTATCATCATTTCAAACTGTAGAGGCGGCTCATATCGTAGGTGGAGATGTGTATTACACCTTTGTGCGCTATAATGGAGATTCCACACAGGTAACATACAGGATAGATATCAACATGTATCGTGATAAGTTTAGCGATGGTGCTCAGTTTGATGCCAACGCTACATTTGGTATTTTCAGACAGAACCTTAACGGTACATGGACCTACATCGAAGATCTTGGAAGGCCTCCAGGACCTGTTGGTGATGTACCGCGTACGGATGATCCATGTGTCGATGAACCGGATGATGTTGGTGTAGAAGAGACCCAGTATACATTTGAGTACACCTTCGATGTTATCAATACGGCATACATGATTGCCTATCAGAGATGTTGCAGGAATAATTCGATTACCAATATTTTTGACCCGGGGGATACAGGTGCCGTCTTTTCGGTCATTATAACCGGAGAAGCCATGCGCCTAGGAAACAGCAGCCCCCGATTTATTGAGTTCCCGCCAATTTTCCTTTGTGCCAATAATGACTTTGAGTTTGATCACTCAGCGTCTGATTCAGATGGCGATATTATCCGATACAGTTTTTGTGCCCCGCTTGCTGCAGGAGGTGTGGTGGATGCTCAATCAGGAGGTGATCTGGGATGTTGTGATTGTGTTCGACCGAACCCTGCTATTTGTCCGCCACCATACGGGGAAGTTGTGTTCAGGCCACCCTTTACCAGTTTGCAACCGCTTGGCGGCAATCCAGTAGTAAGTATCGATCCGGTGACCGGTTTGATATCGGGCACACCAACGCTTCAAGGCCAGTATGTGGTAGGAGTGTGTGCTGAGGAATACCGCAATAATCAACTTATTTCGAGAATAAGGAGGGACTTTCAATTCAATGTTGTTGAATGTACACCACAGGTCATCGCATCGTTTGATTATGAAATCATCAACGATAACACTACCAATGATGAATGTCAGCTTTTTGAGATCAACTCGTGTGGCGAGAACACCATTTTTATTGAGAATGATTCCCAGATTCCATCTCAAATATTCTCCTATCACTGGACATTTTTTAATCCGGATGGTACTGTTTTGGATGATGTTTCTGGTGGACCCGAAGTAAGGGATTTAGAGGTGACCTTTCCAGGAGTTGGCCAATATGATGGTGTGATGATTCTAAATGAGGGCACAGAATGCTCTGATACGGCTTGTTTTTTCGTCAATATATATCCTTCGATAGATGCAGATTTTGAGTTCAGCTATGATACTTGTGTCGCAGGACCAGTGCAGTTTACAGATCTCTCTGTGACAGGGGCGGATCAATTGGTCAATTGGGAATGGAGTTTTGAAGGAGATTTATTTTCGAATAGCATGAATCCGAACTTTCAGTTTCCGGATCCCGGAAATAACAGTGTCACCCTGCTGGTAGAGGATAATAACGAATGTACGGATGTATCAACCCAAGTGATTGATTACTTTCCGGTACCTCAGGTCATCATTGTAGAGCCAACGACTTTTGTGGGCTGCTCACCAGCTGAAATATTCTTCAATAATCTATCTACGCCGATCGATTCCACTTATACGATTTTATGGGATTTTGGTGATGGCAATACGGGAGATGATATCAGTCCAACACATAATTATCTTGAAGCGGGCAATTATTCTATCTCGATTGATATAGAGTCACCGGTAGGTTGTACTACCAGTGAGAGTTTTGATTCCTGGATCAGGATTTTAGAGGGACCTACTGCGGACTTTGTATTTACACCTGAGGAGCCTAATAATTTCACAGATGAGGTACGTTTCAGTGACAGATCGATAAATGCGGCGTCCTGGCAATGGGATTTCGGTGGGCTTTCAAACTCATTTTCACAAAATCCGAGTTATGCTTTTCCTGATACGGGATTCTATGATGTGGTTCTAACAGTATTTCACCCTGTTACCAATTGTCCGGATACAATGGTGCAGACTGTGGAAATAAGACCGCTTACTACCTTGTTTATGCCTAATGCGTTTACACCCAATAATGATGGTAATAACGATGATTTCAGGGGAAAAGGCTATGTGGAAGCCATTTCAGACTTCAATATGAGTATTTGGAACCGTTGGGGACAGATGGTTTATGAGACCGACGATCCTGTTGAGGGATGGAATGGAACTGATAATAATAACGGACTTCCTTCGCCACAGGGCGTTTATGTTTATAAGGTTGTATATACAGACCCAAGAGGGGAAAGAAAGATGTTGGAGGGCCATGTAACACTACTCAGATAAAAATCTAATAAAAAATCATTTTTTTGGTGCATTAATACCTATTTTAATCTATCTTTGCGCCCTGATTTTACAAAAATAAATTACGTCATGGATTTGATTAACTACGTTCACGATCAACTTACTGAAAAAAAGGAATTACCTAAATTCAACCCAGGTGATACAATTGCTGTAAGTTATAAGATTAAGGAAGGTGCCAAAGAGAGGATTCAAACTTTTAAAGGTAATGTTATCCAAATCAATGGTGAGGGTTCTACAAAGACCTTTACAGTTAGAAAAGTTTCTAATGGCGTAGGTGTTGAAAGAATCTTCCCAATGCTATCTCCTAGTATTGACGGAATCGAGGTTTTAAAAAGAGGTAAAGTAAGAAGAGCTAAGCTTTACTACTTGAGAAATCTTGTTGGTAAGAAAGCTAAGATCAAAGAGAGACAAAGATCTAAGTAATCATACCGGGCGGTATTTCTTACTATCCGCTTTATCCAGGTTTTTCCATATCATTTTATCAGCTACTGAAGACGGTACGCAATAGGCCAGCAATTTAAGCAGGAATGATTTCTTGTGGACTATGTATCTATTGCGGTTTTTGCTTCTCCCCAGAATATCAGAGATCAGCATACTGACATTTTCAACAGGCAGTGCTTGCTTTTCAGTTGCATTGATCATTTCATCAGCTCTCTCAGCAATTTTTTCATATACACCTACCTTGAATTTGTCAAAGCTGCCTTTGACCTTCCCCCAAATCTTGGTTTTTATTGGTCCCGGGAGAATACTGACAACATCAATATTTAAATAATGTAGTTCTCTTCTGTAGATATCCACCAGACATTCGACTGCATGCTTGGAAACACAGTAAGATCCGTTAAATGGTGCTGCAAATATGCCTGATACTGAGCTAATGAAAATTATCTTCGGCTGCAGTCCAGACAATCCTTTTTCGAGATAGGGGATAATACGATTGGTCACCTTCCTGGTCCCAATCAGATTGACATTCATTTGCTTGAAAAATTCATCATCTGTAATCATATGCATCGGCCCTGGAACGGCTATGCCTGCATTATTTATCAATGCATATAATTTTTGGCCTTCCAGGATGCTGTCCAACTGATTAAAACAGCTTTCGATAGACTGTTCATCTGCTATGTCACAAATCAGGCATCGTAGCCCTGAAGGAAATTCATTCAATAGTTTGTCCCTATCAGATTCCGTTCGAACAGTACCAATAACCTTGTATCCTTTTGAAATCAGAACTCTTGTTGTGTCGTGACCTATACCCGATGAAATACCTGTAATAAATACTATGTCTGCCATCTATTTTCGTTTAAATATCTGTGATAAGATAGCTTTAATCAGGAAGTTTTAAAACAAAGAATGATATTTTTGTTAATTCAGAAAGACCTTTATGACTAGGAGCGGATACCTATCGTTTTTTCTATTTTTCTTATTGGCTTGTCAATCGGATTCCGATAGTGGTACGCCTGTATTGCCAGAAAATATACAGGGTGATTGGGAGGTTATTGAAGCAACGCGCAACAACAGACCGGCATTATCTCTTGAAAAATCGCAGTTTTTTATTGGTAAAGATTCTTTTGCTACTAACTTTTTACCGGATAAAAACGCATATCCTTATAGCTATGATGGCAAGGTAATCCGGGTGATGAATGAAGCTAAAAATCAGTTTAAAGTCTCGAGGAAGGCAAAGGATACATTGATATTCAGGTCAATAATTCAAAACTTTGAGTTCAAGTTTACCGCAGTACCTGTACAAACCTAAACAATGGGAAGAATACTCTCTACTCTGATCTTTGCCATGGTTGCCAGTCTATGCCTGTCCATGGAAGTTAGTGTGTCTACCTGCAGTTTCAGCAGTGATAAAGGGGCATACATTGAGATTTACAGCAAGTTTAAGGCGAGAAGCCTTCAATGGTCAAGTCCTCAGGATGACCTGCTTAAACTGTATTCAGAGATCGAGATGATTTGTATCATCGAACAGGGAGATAGTATCATTGTGGCTGATAGATATAGAATAATGTCTCCTGAAGGTTCATCACCTAGTGATTATTGGGATATGAAGCGCTACGGGCTTGATACCGGTGAATACTTCTTAACAATGCAGTATGTGGACCTCAATAACTTAAATGATACACTTGAGTATCGCACCAATATCGAAATTGATTTTGCTGCAGATGAGGTTCTTTTTTCTGATATCTTATTGATTGAAGAGGTTGCATCTCAGGACAGTAGCTTTGCCTTTTCAAAGAACAACTTTTCATTCGAGCCCCTTGAGTTCAACTTGCTCAATGCTTCTGATCATAATCTAATATTCTATACGGAGCTGTACAATGCCGACCAATTGGGAGATGAGGCTGTGGTACTCAAGTATTATCTGGAGAATGCGGATGTGAAGGGTCTGGATCGTTATACCAAAACGGGTTACAAAAAAGTAGTGCCTTCTTCAAGTTATCCTGTACTTCTGGATTTTTCAGTTAAGGAATTGATCAGTGGCAATTATATTTTGCACCTGGAATTGAATGATAGAAGCAAGCGGATGATATGTGAGAAACAATCGGCCATTTCGGTTTATAACCCTTATGAGGATTATAAAAATGAATTGAATCTTGGTGAAAACTATGAATCTTCTTTTGTACAGTTTTTTACTGAGGATGAATTGAATTATAGCCTTAAGGCTATTTTTCCACGTGTAGGGAATAACATGACAGAGTTGCTGAATGCAATAATTAGAAATAAAGAACTGGAGCCCAAGCGATACTTTCTATACAGTTTTTGGTCAGCGGTATCCATACAGGATATGAAATCTCATTATGAAGCGTATATGGACGTCGCTAAAGCAGTGGATAACAGCTATGCGACCAATGTGTTTCATGGCTTTGAAACGGACAGGGGAAGGATTTTTCTGAAATATGGTAAACCTGATGATTTGGTTTTTGAAGAGGATGAGCAGACCGCACCTCCATATGAAATTTGGATATACAACCACATTCCGGAAACCCAGCAGACAAATGTCAAATTCTTGTTTTATAATCCAACATTGGTAACCAATGATTTTGTGCTTCTTCACAGTAATTGCAGGGGAGAGCGTAACAACCCACGTTGGGAGATGGATCTTTACAGCGATGCTGTGAATGAATTGCCAGGCAACTACATTGACAACAGAGAGATGCCAGATAATTTTAACAGGAATGCCAGGAGATACTTTAATGACTTTTAAATGAGCAAAGCGCAACACCTCAAAGTTGATATCCTTCAGGGACATATTAAATGGCATGACCCTCAGAATAATTACAAGACATTTGACAGGCTCGTTTCAGAATCGCGAAACCCAGATATTGTTTTATTGCCTGAGATGTGGTCTACAGGCTTCACCATGAAAGCACACCTCTTTGATTCAGAGATTGAAAACAGCATTGAATTGATGAAGAAGTGGAGTGTGGATAAATCATCTGTTGTCATAGGGTCAGTTATAGCTAAAGAAGGTGATCGGTACTTCAATCGTCTATACTGCTTTGAAAAAGGTCAGTACATAAGCCATTATGATAAGCGTCATCTATTTGGATTTTCGGGTGAGGATATAAGCTTTGACAGGGGAGAGAAGAAAGTCATAGCGAACCTTAGGTCCTGGGATTTTTGTCTAAATATCTGTTACGATTTGAGATTTCCCGCTTGGTCAAGGAATCTCGAAGACTACGATGTACTTATCTACAGTGCCAATTGGCCGGATGCCCGAATCGATGCCTGGCAAAGTTTGCTGAAGGCACGCGCAATAGAAAATCAATGTTTTGTATTGGGAGCGAATTGCTATGGCGAAGACGCCTGGCATAACAGCTACTCAGGACATTCCCGTGTATTGTCATATGATGGTTCTGCTTTGACAGCTAACACACCAGGTGAGGCTGTGCTATCAGCTCAATTGAATCTCGAAGATATGATGGCTTACCGCAGGAAGTTTCCTTTTCTCAACGATAGGGATGAATTTACAATGGATTCTTAATTAGGATTTCAGAGATTCGAAATAAGAGATCAATCGTTCATGCTCAGCATCGCTCAATTTGGCTTCACTGTGCATCCATATATATGAGCTGAATGGCATTCGTCTTTGTTCCAGAACTTCAACACATTCATCTGCTTTGTGATTTTTTCGATCCTCGTTGTAGGAATACCATTTGGAAAAGTTCAGATTTTCCCTTCCATGATCTATGTGTCCTTTTATCCACCAGGATAAGGGCTCAATATTGGTGTACCAAGGGTACTTGGTATTATTCGTATGGCAATCCGCACAAGCGTTTTTAAGCATCATTTTTACATCTTCAGGCATATCCGGACTCTGAAGAAGATCTTCACTTGCTATGGTCTGAGGCGGTGTTCTTATCAATGCTAAAAACCTGTATTCCTATTAGGAGAATCAATAAGACGAGCAATATGTTTTTTAGTTTAAAATATTTCATAGTGTCGATAAGTAAAGATGTTTAAAAATGTCTTAGAAGATTTATACCAATATTAAATCCTGTAAGCTATTATAAGTACATTTGGCGAAAATTTATAATCCCCTGCGCTTATTCAGCAGTACACATTCACACGATATGGGTAAATTTAAAACAGTCTTATTTCTATTCCTGTCTTTGTTGAGCACGGCTTTTGTCTCAGCACAGGAATCTGCTATCAGAGGCCACGTATATGATACAAAGACCGGGGAGCCGGTAATGTTTGCCAATGTGGTCATTGAAGATTCCACGAATGGAACAACCACGAATGAAAATGGTTTGTTCACATTCACTGGGGTAGAGCCTGGTGATTACCAAATGACGGTAAGTTTTGTGGGCTATGAAGAGCAGACCATCCCTGTTTCATTTTCAAAAAGCAAGGTTAATTATTATCGTGTAGAGCTGTTAGAGAGTGGGATCAATATCGGTACGGTGAGTATTTCTGCAGAAAGAGAACAGGCGCGTACGGAGGTTCGCATTTCAAAACTTAACGTAAATAAGAAACAAATTAAGGCTTTGCCTTCGACTGGTGGAGATCCTGATATTATTCAATATCTCCAGGTGCTTCCCGGAATCATATCAACTGGGGACCAGGGTGGTCAACTTTTCATCAGAGGTGGTAGTCCTGTTCAAAATAAAATACTGCTTGATGGATTAACAATTTACAATCCTTTTCACTCCATAGGCTTTTATTCGACATTTGAGACGGAGCTTATCAGAAACGTGGATGTATTGACTGGTGCCTTTAATGCGGAGCATGGAGGAAGGATATCTGCGATTGTGGATATCAAAACCAGAGAGGGTAATAAGAAACATCTAGGTGGTCAGGTTTCTGCAAGTCCATTTATGTGGAAAGCATTATTTGAGGGACCAATTGCCAAGCTAAAGAATGACGGCGGCAGTGTCTCATTTGCGCTTACGACGAAAAACTCCATCATAGACCAGACTTCTACAAGTTTATATCCCTATGCAAGTGTAAATGACAGTATTGGGCTTCCATTCAGCTTCAATGACACTTATGGAAAGCTTTCTTTCGTAACGGAAAACGGAAGTAAATTCAATGTCTTCGGATTTAATTTTGATGATTCATTTAATAATCCATTTGTAGCCCAGATTGATTGGAATAATGTGGGGGGTGGTCTAAGTTTCGACCTTCTGCCGACTGCTAGCCCAATGACTTTAAATGGTTTGGTAGGTGTGTCTCAATATGAGACTTCCATTCAGGAAGCTGATGAAGATCCCAGAAGCAGTTTGATTAGAGAGTATGTTTTGGGACTTAACTTCAACTATTTTTCAAATGCCTACATACTGAAATACGGATTCGAAGTCAAGAGTATCCGAACAGAGTTTGATTTTACCAATCCTTTTGGTTTGCGATTGAATCAATTCCAGAATACGACAGAGATGTCTGGTTTCATGAAGTTTAGAAGGTCATGGGAGAAGATAGTTTTTGAGCCTGGTGTGCGATTCCAGTATTATGCTTCACTTGGGGAATTTTCTGTTGAGCCAAGGTTGGGATTGAAGTGGAATATGTCAGAAAAAACAAGATTTAAAGCTGCTGCAGGTATCTACACACAGAATCTGATCAGTACTTCAAATGAAAGAGATGTTGTGAATTTATTCACTGGATTTCTATCAGGCCCTGAAGAACAGTTTGATGATATCAACGGAGATCGTGTGACTTCTAAATTGCAAAAAAGCAGACATTTGGTTGTAGGGGTTGAGCATGACGTGACAGATAACTTCAAGATAAATGTAGAGGGATATATAAAAGACTTCCCTCAGTTGATAGTTGTGAACAGAAATAAGACTTCTTTGCAAGAGTCAGATTATACCACAGAAGAAGGTCAGGCTAGAGGTATTGATTTTTCTGCCAAATATGAAACACCTAAATGGTATGTCTGGGCAACCTATACTTTGGGATTTGTGGATCGTTTTGATGGTGATCAGGAGTATCCTACAATTTTTGACAGACGACATAATGTGAACCTTCTTGTAACAAGAAATCTCGGATATGATAATTCCTGGCAAATCAGTGCAAGATGGAACTTCGGATCCGGTTTTCCATTTACAAAAACGCAGGCATTTTACAATCAATTATCTCTGTCGGATGGTCCTTCAACAGATTACCTGACAGCCAATCCTGATGATGTTGGTATTATATATTCAGATGAAAGAAATGGTGGCAGATTGCCAAATTATCACAGACTGGATATTTCTATCCAAAAAACAGTTGAATTCAGCGATTATATGAATTTAGAAGTCGTTGCGAGTGTCTCAAACTTGTATGATAGAAATAATATATTTTACTTTGACCGCGTAAGATTTGAGAGGGTGGATCAGTTGCCTATTATTCCTTCAATGGGATTGAGACTGAACTTTTAATTCCTCCAAATCATTAGCATTTATAAACAAAATCAAATTAGCTTAATAATGATACAGGGCTTCGAAGATTTGAATGAACAACAGTTCGAAACACTTAAAAATGGCATCAGCCTGATCACGGTTTTGATTGCAGGTGCAGATGGTGAAATCGATGAGAGCGAAACTTCTTGGGCAAAGAAAGTAACAGAAATACGCAGCTACAGCCTACCAAATGATCTCGTACATTTTTATAAAGAAGTTGGCAAAGATTTCTCAGAAAAGCTGCACGACTTAATCACAAGACTTCCGAGAGATAAGGAAATCAGAAATGAAATTCTTCAGGGAAAAATTGCAGAGATCAATGATGTGTTGCTATTATTGGACAATCATCTTGCAGTTGAACTGTACAATTCCTACAAATCGTTTGCAATGCATGTTGCAAAATCATCTGGAGGTTTTTTAGGCATGATGAGTATATCCGCAGAAGAAGAGGAGTTGGTTAGTTTACCTACTTTAAAGGAGATCCTTCCAGAGGAAAGTGCAGAGTAAGTAAAGACCTTCTCAATCGATTTATCTTTATATTTAGAGACACGAGAATAGCTTATGATAAATCATATTGAGGCAAGGCTGGACAAAGTTTCAATACATCATATTCCGCAACCGGAAAGCGGGTCAGGAGTGATTTATTCCGAGAACGCATTTCATTTTGATGATGAGGCCATGAAGGATGCTTTATTAAAGCTCTTTTTTTCCAGCTTTAAAGAACCGGAGTATTATCGATTCAAAGATATTGATTCTGACAGCAATCCAGTCTATGATTTAGTTTGTGCCGCCTTCGATGAACCTGAAGCCGTGCATGCGATTTCATGTGAAATAGCGCGCAATCTGTTTCAGCAATCAAGACATCCAAATATCAAGCCTGGAGATCTGATTGTGGCACATGTCGAAGATATATTGATAGATGATGAATTGCTTTCTGCCATCGTGATTATCAAGTCAGAGAACAAACACAGTTTCCTCAAGATTCATAACGGCCATTCAGGCAACACACTTAGCATTGATAGAGGCATGCCCCTCAACAAACTTGATAAAGCTTGCATCGTATTCGATACAGGCAGAGAGGATGGATTTAAGTGTTGTGTTTTGGATACGGTAAAAAGTGGAGAGGATGCAATATTCTGGATTAGTGACTTTTTGAATGTCACGAAACACAATAATGATTATCAAAAGACAAAGGCTTATATACAGGTTACCAAAGGATTCATAGATGAGCGGATGAAACCGCTCTATGAGGTAGAAAAGCAGGATGAGGCCGCTCTTCTGGACCTTTCCAAATCTTATTTTAATTCAACTGAAGACTTCGAAGAGTCTTCGTATCTGGATAGTTTGTTTGGTGACCAGGAAGAGATCAAGTCGGAGTTCAGGCATTACAGAGAAGATGTAGGGCAGGAAGCCGGGCTTGCAGAACCCAGTGAGTTTAAGGTATCTCAGGCTGCAGTTAAAAATCAATCACGGGTATTTAAATCTGTGATCAAGCTGGATAAGAATTTTCACATCTATGTCCATGGTAATAGAAATATGATTCAAAAGGGAGTAGATGATGAGGGACGTAAGTACTACATATTATACTATGACGCTGAGCAGTGATAAGGAATTGACAGAAGGAGTCGAACGCGCTTACGACCGCATCAAAGATAAAGTTCACAGAACTCCTGTACTAAGGTCCAGACTCATCGATGAGAAAGCTGGTTGTCAGATTAGTTTTAAGTGTGAAAACTTCCAACGTATGGGCGCCTTCAAGATGCGCGGTGCCAGCAATGCCATAGCTTGTTTGGATACCGAGCAAAAATCAAAAGGTGTGGTAACACATTCATCAGGGAATATGGCTCAGGCCGTTTCTCTCGCAGCCTTACAGGAGGGGATACCTGCTTATATAGTGATGCCGGAAAATGCACCTTCAGTCAAAAAACAGGCGGTGGCCTCTTATGGAGGTCAGATTACCGAAGTGGAATCCACAATTGAAGCGCGGGAACAAGCTGCCAGAGCAATTATGGAAAAAACAGGTGCTCATTTTCTTCATCCTTCCAATGATATAGATGTTATTTTGGGGCAGGGGACCGCTGCTTATGAACTGCTGCAAGAAGAGCCAAATCTTGATATAATGATTACACCTGTAGGTGGTGGTGGATTACTTGCTGGTTCAGCGGTAGCTGCAAGGGCATTGGCTCCCAACTGTATAATAATGGCTGGTGAACCATCTGGTGCTGATGATGCTTATCGTTCCATGATCAGCGGTAAGATTGAAAAGAACATCAATCCTGATACGATAGCTGATGGTCTGCGCACGCACTTGGGACATATCAATTTTCCTATTATTCAGAAATATGTTGATCGCATAATCCTGGTTGATGATGATGAGATAATCGAAGCTATGAAACTGATTTGGGAAAGGATGAAGATCATCATAGAACCTTCATGTGCTGTACCCTTGGCTGCATTGTTGAAGCAGCCTCAATTATTTGCTGACAAGAAAGTCGGAATTATACTCTCAGGCGGCAATGTGGATTTATCAAAACTTCCTTTCTGATCCGTTTTCAATAACGCTTTTGTCGAGGGACCTTTTGTCCGAACCCAATAATTTTTTCATCACACCTCCTTTTATATTATTGACATCGAATTCGACCACAAAGGCATCGTGATCTAATCTGTCAATGAGATTATAGGTTTTGCGAATATCGATTCTGTTTATAACCAGCTGTATTATGTCACCATTTTCTCTGTAACCACTGGCACCATATCCTCTTGTATAATTATATACCGTAACGCCGGAACCTATTTCTGTAAGCAATGCACTTTCGATTTCCTGGCTGTTGGTCGATATGATCATGAGGCCGATAAAGTCTTCAAAGCCCTTAATAATAAAGTCAACGACACGCGTTGTTACAATGAACGTGAGAATGGAGTACATGGCCACTTCCATAGAGACACAGATACCTGTTATGATAAATAGGATGGTATTGAAATGCAGAATAATAATACCAATGCCAAAGCCATATTTATTATTGAGGTAGATGCCCAGTACTTCAGCACCATCCAGTACAGTACCATTTCTGATGGCAAGGCCAATCCCTGCACCAAGGAACAGACCTCCGAAAATGGAGATCAGCAACTTATCGTTTGTTAAAGGGGTAAAGTTTTCAAACTGTATAAACAAGGCCAAACTTATAATTGAAATGATTGACTTGACCACTGCTTTTTTGGATAGCGTAAACCAAGCGAGAACCAGAAAGGGTATACTTATGACTACAAGGGAAATAGAAATATTAAAATCAAATATGTCCTTAAGGAGAATGGCGATTCCGGTGACACCACCATCCAAGAAACCATTCGGTAATAAGAATGCTTTCAAACCGATGCTGGCCAGTACAATACCCAAAAATATTTGGCTGTACTCAAGAAATAGGCGTTTCATTTTGTAAATCACGAGAACTTAAATCATTGGTTCATAATAGTAACCCATTCAAGACACAAAAGATCAGCGATATACCCAATATCTGAACAAGGGGAAGCTGATAAAGATGCCTATAATAGCGGCAATAATCAATTTTGAAACCATGTATTGGCATCCGATTAAGTCCGTGAAGAGATATATGCCACCCATATTCAATACGAGAATTAATGCGCTCACACAAACATATTTGAATGCCTGGGCAACGATCTTGTGTTCAGTACTCTCAAATGCCCAATACCTTAGGATCAAGAAGCTTGTGATGGCCCCAAGTGCACTGGCTATTCCTGCAGAATAGACATAATAAATGCCGGCATGATCTGTCAGAAGGTATAAGCTCAGCATATCTACTGCTGTAGCTGTTATCGCTCCGATTTGTGAGCGAATAAAAGATATGAAAAAAGGAACTTTAGGATCTGACATCTTCGATTGATAACTAAAGTATGGGGGAGAATTGAATTATCAGATGCATACAAATACAACTGTATACTCCTGCCAGAACATCATCCAACATAACACCCCACGCACCTTTTATTTTTTTATCTATGGTTCTTACCCCTAGTGGTTTGGCTATGTCAAAAAACCTAAAGAGAACAAAGCCGATGAGAACGCTCTTAATGGAGACCGGGACAAGAACCATTGTAATCATTATTCCAACAAACTCATCTATGACAACACGAGAAGGATCATCTCCCCATTCAGGGATGACAACCTGGGTGCTCCAGACACCAAGAAGGGTTATCAATATAATGCATACTAGAAGTGCAGGAGTTGAAATATTAAAGCCCAGGTATGCGGATAGTATGAAAAGAAGAACGGCTCCCAACGCACCGAAAGTTCCTGGTGCAAAAGGAGCCATTCCTAATCCAAATACCGTTGCAATTGCTTTGTGCAACAGCATCATAATTATTCGTAATCTTGACCTAAATGGTGGATCAAGTCATGTCCACCAATGTATCTGATGGTATTTTCTAGTTTGTGTAACTGTTTGAAAATATCATGAATTGCATGTCTGCCTTTAGGTGCTTGTGGAGACTTAAGATAGAATGATAACCATTCCTGAACTCCTTTCATTCCTGATCTTTTAGCAAGGTCAAGGAAGATGGCCAGGTCCAATACAATTGGTGCAGCCAAAATAGAGTCTCTACAAAGGAAATCAATCTTAATCTGCATTGGATAATTCAACCAACCAGAGATATCGATATTATCCCAGCCTTCTTTATTATCACCTCTAGGAGGGTAGTAGTTGATTCTAACTTTATGATAGAAGTCTTTGTACAATTCAGGATATAAATCTGGCTCAAGAATTTGCTCCAGAACACCCAGTTTAGAAACCTCTTTGGTTTTGAAGTTATCTGGATCATCCAGAACTTCACCATCTCTGTTACCAAGAATATTGGTAGAGAACCAACCATTTACTGCCAGAGCTCTTGCTTTAAGACCCGGCGCAAGAATGGTTTTCATAAGTGTTTGTCCTGTTTTGAAATCTTTACCAGCTATTGGTGTTGAGGTCTTGTGTGCCAGTTCTACCAATGCAGGGATGTCACAGCTTAAGTTAGGAGCACCATTAGCATAAGGGATTCCCATTTTGATCGCTGCATATGCGTAGATCATACTTGGAGCTATGTCTTTATGATTGTTTTTAAGACCTTTTTCAAAAGCTTCAAGACTTCTGTGAACTGGAGATTCTTCAATGTAGATTTCTGTAGATCCACACCAAACCATGACCAGACGATCACATTTGTTTTCCGCTTTGAATTTTTTGATATCACTCATAACAGCATTAGCCAATGCCATTTTGGTTCTACCTTTCTTAACGTGTGTACCATGTAGTTTTTTAACATATTTCTTGTCAAAAACTGCACGCATAGGTTTTATCTTAGATAAAGGCGCTTTTAGCTTGTTAAGCAGGTTGATATCAAGTACACCTGCGTGAACTGCTGCTTCGTACATGTTATCTTCGAAGATATCCCATCCACCAAAAGCTACTTTTTTAAGGTTTTGCAGTTCTACAACCTCATTGATTAGAGGCTTATTTGATTTTTTTGTTCTCTTTCCGATACGCAATCTTCCCATCTGTGACAAAGAACCAATTGGTTCTGCAATGCCTTTATTGACAGCCAACACACCAGCTATAAAGGTAGTGGCAACGGCTCCCATACCTGGAAGTAATATTCCGAGTTTTCCTTTAGCAGGTTCCAGATTTACTCCTGCGTTTTCTACTTTTTTACTCATTTGATTATAGTAATTTATTGTTTTTGTACCATTCAATAGTCTCTTTCATTCCCTTTTCGAGATTGAAATCGGCTGCGAAGTTAAAATCTTTTTTTAAGTCTGTGGTATCTACTGCAAAAGACCTTGCAAAATACTCTTTAACTTTATTGCGGTTCAATATGGGGGTTTGTCCTCTCAAACGCCCAACTCCTTCGCTTATTCCCGCCATTATTTTGACGAAAGGAATCGGCAATGTGATTTTGATTGTCTTTTTACCCAATAGCTTTTTTACAATTTTATTCAGATCTTCAGCCATATAACTGTGACCATCGGAAACAAAGTATGCTTTCCTTGTATGCCTGCTTTTCAAGCTTCCTACTATAAGTCTGGCCAGATCCTTCACATAGATGAAGCTTTGTTCTTGCTCATCAAATCCTATTTTGACCTCCAGTCCCATATTGATGGTTTTGTAGAATTCAAGCATATCCATATCTCTTGGACCATATACAGCGGTGGGTCTGAAGATCAGACTGGGTATATTCTGAAATGACTGGATGAACTGTTCGGCCTGTAGTTTTGATTCACCATACCATGTAGAAGGGTGTGGCACCGAATCAGAGTCAAGAATCTGTTTAAACTGAAAGTCAGCGGGGCCATAAGAGGCCAGACTGCTTACGAGGATTAGCTTTTTTGGAATTATGTCCTCTTCTACCAGAATTTTACAAAACTTCCTTACATAGGCCGCATTGACCTTAAAATAGGTGTTTTTATCCAGCGCATTGGTAATACCTGCGTTGAGAATGATATAATCAAAATGGTGAGACTTGAGCTGTTCTCTTAGATTTCTTTCATTATCAAAATCGTAATAGAAAAAATTGATTCGCGGGTCGGTGAGATTATCCAGATTGCTGGACTTCCGCACGCCTGCAAAGACATTATAGTCCTCGTTGATAGCCTGTTCCACAAGATAGCTACCGACAAAGCCATTACTTCCAGTTATCAGTAGTTTTGAACTCATGTCTTAGGATAGAGGATATTTATAAATTCTGTAGGTCTTATATTTTACGCCGTTAAGTTTTTCAGCGGAATTTACCATTTCCTGGTTGTTCTCCAGAATCCATGATGCTTCTCCACCAATGAGATTCCTTTTCTGAGCTTCCTTAATGTTTTTAGCAAAAAAGATGGCTTCGATTCCTTTTCTTCTGTAACTCTCAAGGATTCCTGTAGCGACAATTCTCACGGATCTTACCTTCTTTTTGTTAAGGAGCAATTTGATAATATTAAATGGTAATAATCTGCCCTTTTTGAAGTTGATGGTGATCTCATTAATATTTGGTAATGAAATAGAAAATCCCACAGGCTTGCCTTCATGTTCGGCAATATATGCGAATTCTTCATCAGCCAGCATCTTTAGCCCATCAGCCAAATGCTTGAATTCGTTGTCTGTAAACGGCACAAAACCCCAATTGTTGTCCCATGCCGCATTATACACCGACTTGATTTTTTCAACTTCCGCTTTGAAGTTTTTAAGTGATATATTTCGGATTGTTATTCCTTGTCCTTTCAACCTTTCTTCAAGTCTCTCTGACAGCCTTATTGATTTTTCATTGGCTTCAAATGAATATATCATGTAAGCATACAAGTCCATCTCTTTCGACATGCCGATAGACTTCAGAATCTTATCATAATAAGGGAAGTTGTATGTCATCATGATCTTGGCAGGTTCCTCGAATCCATCAACAAGAAAACCAGCTGTTTCATTGGTTGTAAAATTTGTTGGCCCCATGAGGTAATCATAACCTTCTGATTTAAGCCATTCGGATGCAGCTTCGATCAAGGCCTGGGCCACCTCTTTTGATTCAATGAATTCGTAGAATCCGAAAAAACCAACATTGGAATTATGGTATTCGTTGTACCGTTGATTTTTAATCGCAGCTATGCGCCCCACAATCTTATTGTTATCGTAGGCTAGAAAGCATTTGATATCTCCATATTCGAAGAAGGGATATTTCTTGCGATCAAACATTTCCTTTTGAGCAAGGAATAACTCAGGAACATAATTTCTATCGTCTCGATAGAGCTCATGAGCAAAATCAATAAACTGTACAATCTGTTTTTTGGAAACAGCTTCACGAATCTCAAGAGCCATATTAAAACTTGATTTTAGTTATGTTTTCCCAACCAGGGGAAAGGCTTATCAACGGACTTCTATCTGATCAGTCTGGTTATCGAAAACACCGATCTCTTTTGAAATTTTGTAGATCTTATCAATAGATTCCTGTATTTGATCATGCGTGTGCGTTGCCATTAGAGAGTATCTGATCAAAGATGAGGTACTAGGCACGGCTGGTGATACTACAGGATTCACAAAAACACCTTGATCAAGCAACATCTTTGTCAATCTAAAGGTCTTGAAATCATCTCTAACCATGATAGGAATGATAGGTGTTTCAGTATGACCAGTATCAAACCCATAATCATTAAGAAGTTTCATGGCAAATCTCGTGTTATCCCATAATTTCTCAAGTCTCTCGGGTTCTTCTCTCATTATATCAAGAGCTGCAAGTACACTGGCAGCATTCGCAGGAGCGATACTGGCCGAGAAAATCAAAGATCTTGCATTGTGTTTTAAGTAGTTTATTGTGGCCTCATCAGAAGCTACGAATCCACCTATAGAAGCCAGGGATTTACTGAAGGTTCCCATTATAAGGTCTACATCATCAGTAAGTCCAAAGTGGTCAGCTGTACCTCTACCATTTTTTCCAACGACGCCCAATCCATGTGCATCATCTACAAAAATATTGGCATCATATTTTTTAGCCAGTTGTACGATTTCAGGCAATTTAGCAAGATCACCTTCCATACTAAATACACCGTCAACAGCTATCAACTTGATTTTGTCAGGCTCACATTTTGAAAGCACCTTTTCAAGTGATTCCATATCATTGTGTCGGTACTTAAGCACCTTAGCAAAAGAAAGTCTTGATCCATCAATTATACAAGCATGATCTAGGTCGTCGATTATGATGTAATCATGTCTACCAGGGAGTGAAGAGATCACACCAAGATTAACTTGAAAGCCTGTACTGAATACAAGTGCGGCCTCTTTATTAACAAAATCAGCAAGCTCTTCTTCAAGTTGAAGATGGATATCTAATGTTCCATTTAGGAATCTAGATCCAGCGCAACCTGAACCATATTTATCAATTGCTTTTTTGGATGCCTCTTTTAGTTTAGGATGATTGGTAAGCCCCAGGTAGCTGTTTGAGCCAAACATGAGTATATCCTTACCATTTATTTTAACTACGGTATCCTGCTCAGATTCTATCGTCCTGAAATATGGGTATACACCTAATTCCTGGACCTTTTGCGGGATATCATAGGCCTGCATCTTCTTTTTTAGCATGACTTTCAGTTTAATTTCTATCGAATATACGCCAAGGCAAATTTATGCCATTTGGGAACAAATTTACGATTTACATACAATTCTGTAATAATTAAACCCAGAATCCCGCAAACAATTCCCATAAGGATATCTAAAATGTAATGATGTGCTGTGTATACTGCTCCATACCATATTCCAATCATGCTGATAGTAAATAGGCCAATGAACCATTTGTTCTTGTATTTCATGGCATAGAAAACAAGCATGAGCGGAAATGCGGCATGCATTGATGGCATGGCTCCAAAGGTATTCGTACCTTGAGAATACATCGTTGTATACATATTTATATTGAGCAATTCATCAAATTTGGCCAGTCCCGCTGCATTTCCAGGTACGTTTAATAACAACTCATTGCCATACTCAAGGTAATACCAGGGAGGAGCAGCTGGATAGGTGATATATCCTATAAAACCAAATAGATTTGCGATCAGAAAACTTACCCAGAACCTATAAGCAATTTCAGGTCTTTTCATGAAAAACAGGTAGAATCCAAATAGAATAGGGAAGGGTACCCATGTAATGTAAAACATTCCAGAAAAGATATCCGAGAATAAGTTACTGTGTTGGATGAAGAATTCATTCATGCTCACCTTCATGCCATTCTGATATATCCCAAATAGACTCACTTCAGCATTATACAGATCTTCAATATGCACAGGGAATGGGTTGTACTTGTGTAATACGCGGAGAGAATTATAGAATACCAGATAGATAAAGAATGGCGAGAAAATAACAAACAGTTTTCTCGAGGAATGATTAAAGAAGAAGAAAATGGTAATTAATCCAAACAGAGCAATGTCTGTAGATTCTACGCCTACGAGTAAGCCAAACCATGACCAATACAGCACAGTAATAACAAAGAAAGCTACTACCCATGGCTGAGCAAACCTATTAAATGCCTTGGGGCTTTCCATATTTGTGTTAGATAAGAATTTTTTGATAACAAGGGAATCCAGTGTCTAAAGACCTGCCATACAACTCAAAGTACTCTACCTTAGGAAATAGACCGAATTCATTGGCGTAGACATATATATTATTGAGCTCAGCATCTTCTCCATTAATTTTGGTAACAATCTGAGTCAGTCCTTTATCCGATTCACCAATAAAAAAACGCAGATCAGAATATGATTCCATTCTGAACTCAAAAGTTTTGGAATTAATCTTTAATGCGCTATAGCCGAAGGCTTTGTGTTGAATAAAGTTTAATTCTTCTTTGACCCCTCCATCTGTATACTTAATCCAGAACACACGCATAGGATATTTCTCATCGATTATGCCATGCTTATCAGTATTAAGCGCATAAACCACTGTATTCTTATTAAGATTGCGCTGGATATAAAAAAGCAGATTATCTATATCCTGGGGAATAGGATAGTTCTCTGGAAGCCCTCTTTCCCCATTTATTGAATACTGAGATTTATCAAGATTAGTGATCATTTCAAAGTGGTTGGGCTGTTTTTTAGTTTAACCAAATATAAAAACACTTGTTCAACTGACCGACTTATCTATCAGATAATTTCCCAGCTTCTTGTTATGAAATGGTTAAGCTATAAAAGGGTGCCTTTACAGCATTTCTTTCTTGGCGAAAAAGAGTCGTCTCAGCGCTGTAACATTGGCGGAAACAGCTAGAAAAAATATGGGCCAACTGAATATGGAAATGGTCTCAAACAATGGTTGATGTAACCAATCTACTTCGACTTTGTAATCTCCTCCAATCTGGCTGGAAATCAGGCTGGTGGCTATACTGGCCACAGCTACCAGAACAATACGTTCAGGCCGCTGCATCAAACCCACACTGGCTTTAACGCCAAGACCTTCTGCCCGTGCTCTGGTGTAACTCACCATGATCGAACCAATCATCGATATAAAGCAGAATATTGATGTAAGCAGATAGTCTTGTGTGACTGTATAATAGCAAAAGCCAAAAAACATAACCAGTTCACTATATCTGTCGATCACAGAGTCAAATAGTGCACCATATGGTCTGGCTTGGTTGTTCAATCGGGCTAGTCTACCGTCAACCATATCCATAGCCCCTGCGATAAGGATTATTATACCCGCATATCCAATGAACTTATGATTATTTCTGTCACCTACTTCAGCACCATAGATAAGGACGACTGTTGAAAACAAAGTAAGCAGGAAACCAAACATTGTAACCATGTTGGGAGTGACACCCAGTTTGATCAACAATTTTATGAAGGGGTCGAGAACTTTATAAGCTATTTTTTGTAACTGTTCTTTGAGGGTATACATGAATTCGAGATTGCCTTTCGCCTTATTTGCAAATTTGGGTTAGCTAACTAAAAAATGAACACGAAATTTAGGCTTTAATATTTCAAATCTTAAATTGTGAGTACATTTTTATATAAAAACCAATTAAAGCTTGATTAAAAAACCGTTATAATATGAATTCGAAAATTGCTGGTTTAGGGTACTACGTGCCTGAAAGAGTTGTGAAGAATGATGAATTGACGCAATACATGGATACTTCTGATGAATGGATTCAGGAAAGGACAGGGATCAAGGAGCGGAGATATGCTGATAAACATAAAGAGTCAACCACATCAATGGCTAAAATCGCTTCAGAAATAGCGATAGAAAGAGCGGGGATTACAAAGGAGGATGTGGATTTCATCATATTCGCTACCTTAAGTCCTGACTACTATTTTCCTGGGTGTGGCGTGCTTCTTCAAAGAGAGTTAGGTATTACAAAGACAGAAATTGGTGCACTTGACATCAGGAACCAATGTTCTGGTTTTGTTTATGGACTCTCTGTGGCGGATCAATTTATCAAGTCTGGAATGTACAAGAATATTCTGCTTGTAGGAGCCGAGAAGCATTCTATGGGCTTGGATTTTACAACAAGAGGTCGTGGTGTGACGGTAATTTTCGGAGACGGTGCTGGTGCGGCCATTATCCAACCCACTGAAGAAGAAGGCAAGGGTGTCCTTACCACACACCTGCACTCTGATGGAACACATGCAGAGGAATTGGCTTTTATAAACCCTGGAGCCCATGGGGGCTATTTTGGTGAACAGGACAAATATGGATTCCCTCCTGAAGATACACCAGGTGGTCTGTTTATAACCCAGAAGATGGTCGATGATGGATTGATTTTTCCGAATATGAATGGGCAGCTTGTGTTTAAAAACGCCGTTGTCAGGTTTGCCAGAGTGATCAAGGAGGCTTTGGCCACAACAGGCTTGAAGCCTGATGATATTTCCTTGCTTGTACCTCATCAAGCGAACTTAAGAATTAGCCAGTTTGTACAGAAGAGTTTTGGTTTATCTGATGATCAGGTATTCAACAACATTCAAAAGTATGGCAATACAACAGCAGCTTCTATTCCTATCGCTTTGACGGAAGCATGGGAATTGGGAAAAGTCAAGGATGGAGATTTGGTTTGCCTGGCTGCTTTTGGATCTGGTTTTACATGGGGTAGCGCTCTTATAAGATGGTAATGAAGTTAGACATACTTGCTATTGGGGTGCACCCTGATGATGTTGAATTGGGTTGTGGTGCCACAATTATTAAACATATTACTCAAGGTTATAAGGTAGGTATTCTTGACCTAACCCAAGGTGAATTAGGTACGAGGGGAACGGCTGAAATAAGGATGAAAGAGGCTGAAAGTGCGCGCGCCCTTGCTGGTGTTTTGGTACGTGAAAATATTGGTTTGGAGGATGGTTTTTTCACGAATGATAAAGCTTCAAAGTTGGCCATCATTAAAGCCATTCGGAAGTATCAGCCAGATATAGTTCTTGCCAATGCCGTAAGTGACAGACATCCAGATCATGGCAAGGCAGCGGACCTTGTAAGAGAGTCTTGCTTCTTATCCGGACTAGGCAAAATTGAAACGGTATATAACGATACAGTTCAAGATAAATGGCGACCAAAACAAATGTATCATTATATACAGGATTATCACATTGAACCAGACCTGGTTGTCGACGTCAGTGATTTTCTTGATAAGAAATTTGACATGATCATGTGTTTCGAATCCCAGTTTTACAATCCTGACTCGAAGGAGGATGAAACACCCATTTCAGGTAAGCAATTTTTGGAGCACCTTAGAGGAAGAGCTATAGATCATGGTAGAAGAATAGGTGTGAAGTATGGAGAGGGGTTCACCTCAGACACGTATGTAGGTGTCAATAATCTCTTTGACTTGATTCGCTAGTCTTTGACTCGGTATGCTGGAAGTTTCATTTCCAGTTTATCAACATATTGAAGATCTCCTACACGCATTCTGACATTCAATTGCGATTTTGCAGAGGCTTTATTCTCTATTTTACAAAAGAAACCTAAGTGGCTAAGCGCCATTGAATTTATTCTTATTGGATTTGTGTTTTGTGTATGCGTATTCAATAAGGAAGGTTTAAAGTTATTGAGGCGCAGCTCCTGGTAGCTTGGAATTTCTGCAACAGGACTTGAGCTTTGCCCCCTCAGTGTACTTCCAAAACATAGAATTACTATTATGAGACTAATTGTATTTATTCTTTTTGCTTCCCGCATATACTTGAAAGTTAAATAGTTTTGCCTGATCTCCTCCATGATTCAGTGTGAATCTTTTAGTTGCGCGCAATCCGAAATGCTTCATGGCTTCCAGATTAGCACTTATGATCCAGGCTTCGGAGCCTTCCCAGTTTTGTTTCAAGGTGTCACCCATTTGTTTGTAAAAAGCAAATGGATCTTCAATAGCAATACGCTTATTGTATGGCGGATTTATGAAAAGAACTGTGTCTGGTCGTCCTTCTAGTCTAAAGAAGTCTTGATTGAATACTTTAATTTTTTCTCTAAATGGAAATTTCTGTAGATTCTTTTTTACATCCCTTACCGCTAAAGGATTTATATCGCTGGCTGATATAACGGCATCTGGGTGTACGATAGCAGAATCGGCAGCATCCTTTACAGCCTTCCAAATATCTTCGTGGTATTCAACCCAGTTATGAAATGCAAACTTGGGATTAAAATAGGCAGCTGGAATTCTTGAGGCAATCATCAAAGCTTCTGTGATGAATGTACCTGATCCACACATTGGATCATGAAGCTTCTTTTCTCCATTCCAATCGGCCAATTTTAAAATGCCGGCAGCCAGTACTTCATTTAGAGGTGCTTTATACTGCCTAAATTTGTAATTTCTTATATGAAGTGAGCGTCCGGAGCTGTCCAGAGATACGATAAGTTTATTATCTCTTATATAGATGTCAATCAGTACATCAGGTTTTTCAATATTTACCTGTGGTCTTTTGTTATAGATTGGACTCAATTGATCTACAATCGCATCCTTTGTTCTGTAAACCGGAAATTTGGTATAGGGAAAGAGCTCACCGGATACCGTTCCATTAATGGCTATGGTTTTACTTCTCGGTATATATTTGGTCCAGTCGATTGAACTGATGGCCTCATAAAGATCTTCCTGCGTTTCAAGTTCAAATTCTTTGATATTGACCAATACCCTTAGGGCAGTTCTGAGGGAATAGTTACACTTGTAGAGTTGACTCCAGCTTCCAGTGCATTGAACTCCTCTGTTGATTTCTTTTACATCCTGTAAGCCTAGATTTCTAATTTCTTCAGCCAGAACATTTTCAAGACCTTCAAGCGTTTTGATTAGCAGTTGCATAAATTAGGTTTGAATTACGCCCACATTAAATTTGTCAATTTCTGCGGTTGAGCATGCTTCGAGTGTTTTAGAAATAAAGCTTCTTGTTTGCCTTGGATCTATGATCGAATCCACCCATAGTCTGGAAGCTGCATAATAGGCGGTTGTTTCGTCATCGTATTTGGCTTTTATTTTGTTGAATATTTCTTTTTCTTCAGCTTCACCAAGTTCTTCTCCTTTGCGTTTAAGAGCAGAAACTTCAATTTGTGTCATGACCTTAGCAGCTTGTTCGCCACCCATGACGGCAATTTTTGCAGTTGGCCATGCTGCGATAAATCTAGGGTCATACGCTTTGCCACACATAGCATAATTACCGGCACCAAAAGAGTTGCCCATAACTACAGATATTTTAGGTACTGTGCTGTTGGACACTGCATTGACCATTTTAGCTCCATCTTTTATGATGCCGCCATGTTCAGATCTTGTACCGACCATAAAGCCTGTAACATCATGGAGGAAGACAAGAGGAATTCCTTTTTGATTACAGTTCATTATAAACCTGGAGGCTTTGTCCGCAGAATCTGAATATATAACGCCACCGAATTGCATTTCACCTTTGGCATTTTTACTTACAAGCCTGTTGTTAGCAACGATGCCTACAGACCATCCATCGATTCTGGCGTAAGCTGTTATGATGGTTTTACCATAATCCTCTTTATACAAGTTGATAGAGGATCTATCTACAATACATTTGAGCAGCTCCATTGTATCATATGGCTTATTTCCTGCTTCTGGAAATAGTCCTAGAACCTTATCAGTTGGATATTCTGTTTCTTCTGGTTTGGTTCTATTAAGCACAGAAGGTTTGAAATGTCCCATCTTCGAAAAGATGTCTTTGATTTTGTCCAGAGCTTCAGTATCATTTTCAACCTTATAGTCGCATACGCCCGAAATTTCTGTTTGAGTGCCAGCTCCTCCAAGCGTTTCCTTATCTACGTTTTCGCCTATGGCCGCTTTTACAAGGTAAGGGCCTGCTAAGAAGATTGAGCCTGTTCCTTCCACAATTATCGATTCGTCAGACATAATTGGAAGATAGGCTCCTCCAGCTACACATGATCCCATTATAGCTGCTATCTGTGGGATGCCTTGTGATGACATGACTGCATTGTTTCTGAATATTCTTCCGAAATGTTCTTTATCAGGAAAAATTTCATTTTGCATTGGAAGATAAACTCCAGCGCTATCTACCAAATAGACTATTGGAATTTTGTTCTCCATTGCGATTTCCTGAAACCTGAGATTCTTTTTTCCAGTCATTGGAAACCATGCACCAGCTTTTACCGTCGCATCATTGGCTACAACAATACAAGTCCTTCCTGATATCTTGGCCAGTCCGCCGACAACGCCAGCTGCTGGAGCTCCACCATGTTCTTTGTACATATCATAGGCCGCAAAAGCTCCAATTTCTAAAAAGCTGTCATTATCAACGAGATAGTCGATTCTCTCACGAGCAGACATTTTGCCCTGGCTTTTCAGTTTTTCAAGCCTTTTTTCCCCACCACCAAGTTCGACTTCTTCAAGTCTGTAGTTTAATTTGGATATGGCTTGAAGCAGAACATCCTCATTTTTGTTGAATTCAAGATTGGTTCCTTCCTTACTCATTTACTGTTTTGTCATGTTAATAGTACACTCGATTACTGGTAATAAAGGAACAATTATAGAAATACTGAGTTCAAAGTTGTCTTCATCAATAAATGTTACTTCACCAGTCGTTGTAATTGTGATAGGGAAGGGGAGATCCTCATTTTCTATCGTGGTGGACATTGCAGGAATCACGTAGGTTCCATCGAGAGGATTCATTGTGATATTTTGATCTCCAAGAGCGATATTGTTAGAGCCGATTACAATATTATTAATATCTGAAGGATCAGCACTCACAACAGCGGTAGCTGCTGTAAATTCTTCAGGAAGATCTTCGATATCAATTATTTGTAATGCATCTATAATTGTGCTGATACAGTCACTTGCGTCTCCTGTATATTCACCCAAATATTTGGCTCTGATTTCTGTGTTACAAAATTCTCCTTCATAGCCTTCATCACATGTGCAGGCTCCAGTTACCGGATCACAATCTCCATTGTTACAATTGATCGCATCGCACACATTTGTTTCACAGTTTACGCCAGAATAACCTTCATCGCACTGGCATTCGCCATCCACGCATGTTCCATTGGCACCACAATCAATATTATCGCATGGATCACTACATGCAAGGAAAAATAGCATTAGGCAAAAACCAAATTTTAGTGTGTTCTTCATGATTAGAGTTTTATTCAATAAAGTTATTTTTTCTCATCCAGTCATCATTGAAGATCTTACCCACATACCTGGTTCCAGAATCATGGAATATAACTACAACAACAGAGTCTTCATCCAACTGGTCCTTTAGTTGCAAAAGTCCAGCTACAGCAGACCCACCGCTGTAACCCACTAGGAATCCTTCTTCTCTGGCAAGGCGTCTTGTCATTACAGCACCATCTTTATCTGTAACCTTTTCGAAGTGATCAATCACATCAAAGTCGATATTAGCAGGAATGATATCTTCACCGATACCTTCAGTAATGTAAGGATATATTTCTGATTCATCAAACTCTCTTGTTTCGTGGTATTTTTTGAGTGCGGAACCATAAGTATCGATACCCCAAATTTTGATATTTGGATTTTGTTCTTTGAGAAATTTTCCTGTACCTGAGATTGTTCCACCTGTACCTACTCCGACTACAAGATGTGTGATTTTACCTTCTGTTTGTTTCCAAATTTCTGGCCCTGTTGAAAGATAATGCGCCTTTCTGTTGGATAGGTTATCATATTGATTACACCAAACTGAATTTGGAGTTTCTTTGCTTATTTTTTCAGCCACACTGTAATAAGACCTGGGATCATCCGCAGCGACGTTGGTAGGGCAAACAATTACTTCTGCTCCGAAGGCGCGTAAAATATCCATCTTCTCCTTGGACTGTTTATCTGAAGTGGTAAAAATGCACTTATAGCCTTTTACACTTGCGGCCAGGGCTAATCCCATGCCGGTATTGCCAGACGTACATTCGATAATGGTTCCTCCAGGTTTAAGTCTGCCGTCTCTCTCAGCATCTTCAACCATTTTCAATGCCATTCTATCTTTTATCGAATTCCCTGGATTAAATGTTTCCATTTTTGCCAGTACTAGGCCTGGAACTTCCTTGGTAATCGCGTTGAATTTTATCAGTGGGGTATCTCCTATAGTTTCAAGGATATTGTTATAGATCATTTGCTCATTTTAGAGCTGCAAAGATAAGTGGATTAGCTTAAAAGAGAGATTACCCCTTCCTTATTATTCGTAGAAAGTCATATGGATTTGAAATCGGGTATCCAAGGCGCCGAGTTTTACAGCTACAGCTTTGGAAATAATGATGTCAACATCATCTGTGTATACATTGGCTGGGATATTGCCAACGACTTGTGCAACGGCGATTCTCTCAGTAACAGGATTCTGAAGTTTGATAACTGATCCGATCTTAGCACTTCTGTGAAGTACCAGCATGGTTTCAGTATTCGGGTCATTTTTCTCCCAGATAGCAATACCGTTTTGGCTTTGTATTGAGATTTCTTCTGCAGTAGGGATATTTGAGGTGGTGTCAAAAGGCATTGTACTATGTCCTACTATTGAATCCACAATTGGGCCCCTGTCCACATCTAAGGAGAGATGTTTTTCACTAACAATGATTTCCGTATATGTAGCCGTGTCGGCTGAAGCTACTGGATTATGGACCGTAAAATTATCTGTGTTTTCTTCCTGTATTTGTAAAGGCCACCATCCAACTAAGAGTTGCTGGTCTATTTTAAGGGATAACTTATTAATCGAATTGCGAAGAATCAGGTCTTCAATTTTCTGATCAAAGTATACCTGGGAAATCTTGAAAAGTGTTTCTCTCTTCTTTACATGGTAGTAAACAGGAATGCTTTTGATATTGGCTCGGCTTGCCGATGTGAGCAAATGTTTTTTATTCAAGGGAATTTTCAAGATTGTTCCAAGTGGTATGATGGAATTTTGTTGAAATCCATTTCGAATAAGGATATCCTTGAAGTCAACTCTAAAGAAAGAAGCCAAACTGTATACTGTCTCTCCCTTTTTAATTTGATGAAGGTAATAGGCTTCGGATTGATCATTTACTTTTACAACGATTGAATCGAGTGCATTCAAATCAACGGCACTCTGTGCATTTAGAGCAGAGAGACTAGTAAAAATCGATAATATCCAAATCGTAAGTAATCGCATCAAGCGTAATTATATTACAAAAATATATAATATGTAATATAATGTTGTTCAATCTTAACGATTTTATGATTTTATTAATTGATGAATAGCGGAAACTGTATCTTAATCCAGGATTAAAACTTTGGTGATAAACTGTTCTTCACCGATGTAGAAGTTCAGATAGTACTGACCTTGTGCAAGATCAATAACATCAATATTCAAAAGATTTATACCCTCTTGAAGTGTTCTTTTTGAAAATGTTCGCACATGTTGTCCTAGATTATTAACAAGGAATCCCTGGAATTCTCTTTCACCAAGTGTGGAAATCTCAAGTTTAAGATAATCTGTAGTTGGAATAGGGTACACCTTGAAGCTTGTTTCATCATCGTCATTCTCACCATCTTCAAAAACCTTTATAACGATTATTGGCGAATATGTAAATCTGCCATTGAGGTCATACATTTTTAACCTGTAATAGTATTCTCCGGCAGGCCTGGAATTCAAATCGTCAAAAGTATAATACAATGTCTCAGAGCTATTTCCAGCAGCCTGGACTTCACCAATAGGTTCAAAATCCAATTGCTCATCAAGGCTTCGTTGTATTTCAAACTTATCTGTGTTGAATTCAGATTCAGTTGTCCAGAACAACCTGTTTAATTCTTCATCATAAATACGTTCTCCCCAGAAATCGACAAGAGTCAACGGTAATGAACCGGAGATTCCGGCATCAATGTGATCTGCTATTTCGCTGGCCGCAAGAGTAATTCTGCTTGTCTTATGGGTGACAGGATTAAAGTCACTATCAATGTCTTCGATAAATCTGTCGGGGGCTACCAATTTTAAATCTTCACCAGCAGGCGCAACTATTTCCACATAGTAATCACCTCTTCTGAGATTTTCAAACATGTAGTATCCTGTTTCGTCTGTGACTGTCTCCATTACCATGGTATCCATATTGAAATCATACAGACGCATGATCATGCCCTCAACACCATTATCGATCAGATGATCATATCTGTCATCGACTCCGGTTAGTGCATCTTGCCAAACAAGGTCACCAATTTTACCGCCTGGGTATAGACCACCATCACAAGTCTTTATTTGTTGATCCAGGCCTAAATTGATCATATTGGTGGTACCATAACCAAAGGTGTTCTCTATGTCACTGTCTTTATTATCAAGGTTGGTGTTGTTACCACTGATTTTAGGATCTGTTATTACCAGGGTATCAGGAACCACGAACTTCACAAAATAAGCACCTGAACTTAAACCTGTAAAACAGAAATAGCCATCTGGTCCTGATAATTGACTGGCAATAGGGCTGTTGTAATTAGAAGAACTAAATAGTTGGATCTCAATATTCTCAATACCCATTTCAGAGTTATCCTGATATCCATCACCGTTTGTATCAAGCCAAACTCTGTCACCTATTTCTGAGGTGTTATCAGGTATCTCCTCATCCTCTTGTACATCAATGTCAATCTTATCATAATCGTCCTCCGTTTCATCTCCGTTATTAGGTTCTGAATCTATATCCAGTTGACTGACTTTGATTACTTCAGCAATATTAAAGTAATCACCTGTTGGCAATACTTCAACAGTTAGGAATAACAATTCGATGTTGCCTGGGTCTAACTTATCCAAATACCAAACACTTGAATTAGGACTGTAAAAGCCCGCAGTAGTCTGGTGGGAAATCAATTTAAAACCAGATCTTATTATTTCTTTTATTTGAATATTGTTGGCCGTAATTAAACCCTCATTACCAACCAATACAGATAATTCAATAGTATCGCCAGATACGGGGTTGAAGTTGTCACTAGACTTATTAACATACAAGTCTGTATAGCAATCATCAGAAACATTGACTGTTATTTCATCTTGGGCAACACATATCCCAGAGCTCACTGTAACTGTATAAGTTGTTGTTATATTGGGTGCCACAAATATAGATTGCGTGTTATCACCTGTACTCCACAGGTAATCACCGCCAGTATTGATATCTGTTAATTCTACTGTTTGGCCTGGACATACTGTCAAGTCAGGCCCCAGATCCAGATCGAGATTCTCTTCAACGAAAACAGTGATTTGATCAAAAGAGAGACATGAACCTAGAACACCTGTTATAGAGTATGTGGTTGTATTGCCAGGAGTTAATACTCTGCTTGAACCAATAAAGCCATCACTCCATATAATGTAATCGTAGAGACCTCTTACATTTAACTCCACAGAACCACCTTGACAGATGGTAATATCCGGCCCAAGCGATATATCACCGCCTCCGTATTTTGTAAAAGTTATTTGGTCAACAGAAGTACAGCCATTAGGAGATGTTATTGTTACAGAAAAGGTTCTGTTGGATGCAGGTACTACATTTATACTCGGCGTAGTTTCTCCTGTGCTCCAAAGGAATGTCCCTCCTGAGTTTATTGTTTGTAGTGTGGTGAGTTCTTCTTCACAGAAGACTGGATTATTAATGATTTCAATAAATGGTTCATCTACGATAATACTTATACTATCTTCAGCACTACAATTACCCGATGTTATTTCAAGGGAATATTGTTGGGTAGTTACAGGGCTTACATCAATAAACTGATCTGTAGATCCATTGCTCCAGGTATATTGCCCTGAAATACTTGTACCAAGACTAACCGATTCACCGGGGCAGATGGTGATATCATCCCCAAGATCAAACTCCAAATCACTATTGACAATAACTGTGACCACATCTGATGCAGAGCATGATTTGTAGAAGGCGGTAACAGTGTAATCTGTCGTCGATGTCGGAGAAACAATTCTTGGATTCATGCTAGATCCGTTCTCCCACTGAATAGATTCAAATGTTCCTTCAACAAATAGGCTTACTGATTCACCAGCACATATATCATATTCTATTTCTGTTATCAGGTCTCTGTTTTCAAAAGATAACATTGTAATACTGTCACTTGCAACACATCCATCAGGAGTAGTAACTGTAACAGCATATTGTTGATTGTTGGTAGGGAAGATGTTGGTCAAATTTCCAGATTGTCCATTACTCCAGATATAATCACCTTGCGAACCTTCGGCAACCAAAAGGATCTCTTCACCCTGGCAGAAATAACTGTTGGTCGCTATATCAACATAAGCTTGATTTTCTACAAATACTGTTATCTGGTCAGAAGATTCACAATTCCCGGAGCTTACAAAAGCTTCATAGGTTGTAGTTTCTGTTGGACTTACAGTTATTTGATAATCAGATTCCCCCGTACTCCATAAATATTCACCTGCCACATTAGCGTTAAGCATAATTGATTGGCCTGCACATATTGTTTGATCGGGTCCTAAATTTAAATTTAGAACATCTACTACTTCAAGTACGATCTCATCGGTCACCTGACATGTTCCTTTCCAGGCTGTAACTGTAATTGTCGTTGTTTGTGTTGGCGTAACAGTAATGGATGGCGTGTTCTCCCCTGTACTCCATATTATCTGATCGAAGTTTCCATTTATTGCCAAATCTATTGCAGCACCATCACACAATTGCATATCCTCTCCAAGATCTATGTTGCCTTCATTAAATGAGCTGATTGTTATTTCATCCGTTGCAGTACAGCCGTTGGCTGTGGTGACTGTGACAATATAGGTTTGTCCGGGGTTAGGTGTAACGGTGATTTGTTGTGTATTGGCACCGGTGTTCCAAAGATATGTACCTGCGGTTCCATCTGCGGAAAGGATCGTTTCTTGTCCAGGGCAAATAGAGCTTTCTCCGGTAATTTCTATCTGTGGATCTTGAGCGACCTGAACCATGATGTCATCGGATGCCTGACACTGGCCTGATGTTACTGTCAAGCTGTAGATGGTTGTAATGGATGGCGATACGTTGATCGACGATGTCGTTAAACCATTGCTCCATGTATATTCTCCAGTTGTATTGGAAACAAGCTCAACTGATTCTCCTGGGCATATAATTATATCTGGGCCAAGATTTACTTCTATATCTTCTGAGACTAAGATGTTGATTGTATCAGAAATAACACAATTACTCTCAGTAACGGTTACAGAATAGCTGGTACTATTCAAAGGTGTTACTGTTATCATGTTTCCAATACTACCATTACTCCATGAAACAAGGTCATAGTTTCCTTCGATGGAGAGATCGATTGTTGCACCCTCACATATTGTTTGGTCAGGTCCTAGGTTTACATTTTCCAAGTCTATTGGGCTTGGAGTAAAGCTAGTACTGGCAGTACATCCAGTAGGACTGATCACAGTTGCAGTGTAGGTGAATCCCGGAGTAGGGAAGACGGTAATCGAATTGGCTATGGCACTATTACTCCAAATGATAGTGCCTTCTGATGCATTGGCAACAAGTTCCATGCTTTCTCCTGGACAATAAAATGGATCTGCAATTATTTCTATGAAAGGGTCTTCTACTGTAACTATTATTTCATCTGTTGCTACACATGAACCTGAAGTTAAGGTTACGGAATACAAGTTTGTCATACTTGGATTAACTGTTACAGTATTTCCGGTTTGCCCAGTGCTCCAGACTAAATCACCACTGAGATTATTTACACTGAGTTCAACACTTTCACCCGCACATATGGATATATCGGGTCCAAGATTTAGATTGACAATGTCAACAACATTGACTGTGATTGTGTCATAGTTTTCACATCCGTTGAGAGTAGCAGTTACATAGTAACTTGTAGTAGTTAATGGCTCAACAGTGATGAAATCATTGGTAGAGCCGTTACTCCAAAAAAGTGATTGGTAGTTTCCTTCCACTTCTAATTGAATGGACTCACCTCGACAGATAGTTTGATCAGGTCCTAGCTCCACAGAGCTATCATCATAAGATCTAAAAGTAATCTCGTCAATGGCTTGACATCCAAATTCATTGGTAACTGTCACACTAAATGTTTGACCATTATTTGGAGATACAAGGAACGAACTGTTGGTATTGCCGTTACTCCAAACGTAATCTCCTGGTGATCCGTTAGCAGACAATAAAATTTGTTCACCAGGGCAAAAAAGTGAATCTGTTGTAATATTTACAAATGCTGGATTTTCATTTACAAATACAAATATCTCATCCTCATCAACGCAACCTCCGGAGGTTACAGTGATGGTATATGTTTGGCTGGTAAATGGACTAACTGTAATCGATGAAGTATTTTCACCGTTGCTCCAATTGTATTGTCCGACTGAATTTGAGTTGATTGTTATCGATTCACCTCGACAAATCGAAAGGTCAGGACCAAGATCTACTTCTAGGACATTATCCACATTCACAGTGAAGTCTGTTACCGCTTCACATTCTCCATAGTAAGTTGTTGCCTGATACTGAGTTGTGACCAATGGATTGACTGAAATTTGATTACCGCTTTCTCCAGTCGACCACAGAACAGCATCAAACATGCCATTTATACTTAGGTTTACGGTTTCGCCCTCACAAATATTAAGATCAGTTTCAGCTTCTATCGTGACTTCGTAAGATTCAAATGTAATCTGGTCGTTCCATTCACAGGAACCGGGCGAGGTCAAAGTAACACTATATGTTTCTCCTGCTAAGGGTGAAATGGTAAGGTTTGCAGAGGTATCACCAGTACTCCACAGATAAGTACCTTCGGTAGCTTCAGTTTCGAGAGTGACCTCATCTCCTGGACAAATTATATTATCATTCAGGATTTCAATATATGCTTGAGGAAACACTTCAACAGTCACAAATGAAACATCCTCACAACCATTTTCAGTAAGAGATACTTCATATGTGGTGGTTTGTAGTGGACTAACATATATCAAGGAAGAAGTATCTCCCGTACTCCATAAGTAGCCATAACCAGTCTCTGATCCAAACGCTTGAATAAACGTGGAGTCGCCAAGACAAACTGATGCATCCCTACCTGTGAATACGTCAGGACTTTGTCTGATATCTATAAAAAGATCATCTGTGGCTGTACAACCATTTTCGTCTGTTATGGTAACATTTAGGGTGCTTGGTGTATTTAAGTTTTGTAATGTGATGGTATTATTACCAAATGTTAATTGACCTCTATGTTCCCATTGATATGTGCCTGGGAAATTGGATTCAGCCATTATAGTGATATCATTTCCAGAACAGACAAAGGTGTCAATACCGAGGTCTACCATCATTTCTCTGACTTCTACAAAAATTTCTCTCGTAACTTCACATGCTCCTAATGAGGCAGTTACTGTGTACAGAGTGTTTTCTGTTGGCATATCAGTGATAGTTGGTCCAGTTTCTCCTGTGTTCCATACCAATTCTGCCTCTTCATAAGAGCTGGCTGTTAAGGTAAATTCTTCTCCAAGACATATCATCATCTCGTTTGATACATCCAGGTCCATATATAAACATGAACTTGCAAGAGTGTATACTTCATAGCTGCTTGGAATGACAGGGATCTTAGTTGAGATAGACCCTCTGCTGTACACAGGAGCCGGTCCGTCAAAGTCAGCATTGTTGTTATCCAATGAAATTGAAGCCAGGTCAATGTATGAAGGAATGTATTCCCATTGCGCTCCATTCCAACCCACGATCGCAAGTCTTTCCAGATCATCAGAAGTGATTATATCGACATTGCTATCAGAGTCCCAAGTGAGAGTTATGATGGTTGGATCACTTCCATTAATATCCCAGTACTCATATTCACTTACTTTGATGATGGCATCATCAAACAGATCTTTATCAAAAGGACCTGATTGAGGTAGAATTGGAAAATTTCCTCCTCTTATGTCACTTGTAACTGCAATAGTAGGATCTGATTTAAAGTAACAAGCCTCTACATAAGCTCCCCCTGATACTGCAGCAGGTCTGAAATAACCATTATCTCCTACAGGGAAGAGAAACTTAGTATTGCCAAAGTGTCTTACATAACCATCAACGTATTTTGTGTCATCAGCCTCTACCCAAGTTGCACCTGGTGCAAAGTTAAAATAGCCAATAGTAGGAACTCTTTCTCCTCCAATAATTCCTGGCTGAGATCCGTCTATCGGTGTTGGAATGCTGAATCTATGGTCTCCATAAACAGTCAGATTACCCTCAGAATGTATGAAAGTATTTCCGAAAGAAGATGAAGGATTGGTTTGAGCTGTTAAATAGCTTGTGCCAAATGCAGTCATGATTAGACAGCACAACAGAGTTGTAATTATTCTACTATTTGAATAAGACTTTAACATTCCCTTAGACACGGTTTTAGTTATACATTAATCGAGCCATCACACTATACATCATAATTTAACTGTAAACTGCTTGACATAATTAATTCCCTTAAACAGCTTTAGATGGGTGAAGAAGCAAAATTTCTCTGAAATCCATTTTGTCCAGTATTTTCCATTGGGTTTCAGATTGCTTTCTTCCACACCCATCCAAATAGCTTTTATTAACATGTTTTAATCGGTTTTATCAATTCTCAATTACCTTTCGCAGAATAGGATGTTGATGTACGTACAATTGTTTGCAGGTACACTTGTAATATCATAGAATAACCATCCATCATCTGTGACATTAGTAACGTTAATCACTGTATTGTCATAATCTAGAACATGGTAGTCAAGCTCTGTCGCACCGAATGTAGGTATTGTACCTGCACTTGGACTTGAGATTGCCGGAGAACCATATTGTGCCACGTAATTAGCATGCATATTGATACTGAATGAACCTGTTGCACTTGCATCAATTGGAATGGTTGGTGGATAGAAGCACTCTTTGTGATCTATTGTTGTTTCACTACCATCCTCTGATGTAAATGTGTAAGTGTTGTCACCGTTATCAACAAGAGTCGTAACAGTTTCTTCAATAGCAGTGATTGTTCCATCACCGCCAGTATGCGTAGCAATTGTTTGTACACTCGTATTGGTATTGTTATCTGTAACTGTTGAAACAAGAGAACTTAGATCCACGTTGTTTACAGATCCATTTTCATCTGTATACTCTAGAGACTCAGTACCAGAGTTATAAGAAAGACTAGTAACAGTCTCTTCTATGAATGTTGTAGTACCGTCTCCTGAAGTATGAGAAGCAATAATATTAACACCTGAAGCTGTATTCAAATCAGCGGCAGATGAGAATAATGAGCTAAGATCAATTGCATTTGTAGATCCGTTTTCATCAGTATACTCAAGTTCATTAGTGCCACCATTCAATCCAAGTGAAGTTACAGTCTCTTCAATATTTGTTACTGTGCCATCACCACTTGTATGAGTAGCGATTACGTTTACACTTGAAGCAGTATTTACGTCTGCTGCAGAAGAGAAAAGTGAACTAAGGTCAATTGCATTTGTAGAACCATTTTCATCAGTATACTCGAGTTCGTTAGTACCACCATTTAATGCAAGTGAAGTAACAGTCTCCTCGATATAAGTTGTAGTTCCATCCCCTGAAGTATGAGATGCTATAATATTCACACCAGGGGCTGTATTTAAATCAGCAGCTGAAGAGAATAAAGAGCTTAAGTCAACAGCATTGACCGTACCATTTTCATCAGTATACTCAAGTTCGTTAGTACCACCATTTAATCCAAGTGAAGTTACAGTCTCTTCAATATTTGTAACTGTGCCATCACCACTTGTATGAGTAGCGATAGTTTTTACAAGTAATGCAGAGTTTACATCAATTACTGAAGACACAAGATCATCAAGATCTACTGCATTTGTAGTACCATCCTCATCTGTGTACTCTAATTCATTTGTTGTTGAATTAAATGTTAATGAAGTAAGTGTTTCACAATTATCTACAACATTGCAAAGATTGATATTAGTAGTAACTCCATCTTCATCAACATAATCAAATGAATTTCCATCACCATTCAATGCGATTGAAGTTAATGTCTCACTTGAATTGTCTATTGTTGTAGCAGTACCATTTTCAGAGGTATAAGTATATGTACCATCACCATTGTCAACCAATGTCGTAATTGTTTCAGCTGCCCCATCAAATGTAGTAGCCGTACCATCTTCAGAAGTGTAAGTATAGGTACCATCACCATTATCATTAAGTGTAGTTACAGTTTCTTCAATGTCGATAGTAGTACCATCCTCGCTAGTATGGTCAGCAATTACATTACCAGTATTGTAGCTAGTTACATCAGTAATAGTTTCTTCAATTTGAGTTGAAGTACCGTCACCAGAAACATGAGTAGCGATAGTCTGAACGTTGGTGTTAGTGTTGTTGTCAGTCACAGTAGAGATCAAACCGCTGATGTCGATTGCATTAGTGTTACCATCTTCATCAGAGTACTCAAGTTCATTAGTAGCTGCATTGAAAGATAATGAAGTAAGTGTCTCACAGTTATCCACTACGTTACAAAGGTTGATGTTAGTAGTAGCACCATTTTCATCGACGTAGTCGAAAGAAACATTGTCAGCATTAAGAGCAACAGAAGTAAGCGTTTCAGCAGCGCCATCGAAAGTAGTATCAGTACCGTCCTCAGAAGTATAAGTGAAAGTACCGTCACCATTATCAGTAAGCGTAGTAACAGTTTCTTCAATTTGCGTTGAAGTACCATCACCAGAAACGTGAGTAGCGATAGTCTGAACGTTAGTGTTAGTATTGTTATCAGTAACTGTAGAGATCAAACCGCTGATGTCGATTGCATTGGTATTACCATCTTCATCAGAGTACTCAAGTTCGTTAGTAGCTGCATTGAAAGACAATGAAGTAAGTGTCTCACAGTTATCAACTACGTTACAAAGGTTGATGTTGGTAGTAGCACCATTCTCATCGACGTAATCGAAAGAAACATTGTCAGCATTAAGAGCTACAGAAGTAAGTGTTTCCGTAGTAGCATCGAAAGTAGTAGCAGTACCGTCCTCAGAAGTATAAGTATAAGTACCATCACCATTATCAGTAAGTGTAGTAACAGTTTCTTCTATATCGATAGTAGTACCATCTTCGCTAGTATGGTCAGCAATTACGTTACCAGTATTGTAGCTAGTTACATCAGTAATAGTTTCTTCAATTTGAGTTGAAGTACCGTCACCAGAAACGTGAGTAGCGATAGTCTGAACATTAGTGTTAGTGTTGTTATCAGTAACAGTAGAGATCAAACCGCTGATGTCGATAGTGTTAGTGTTACCATCTTCATCAGAGTACTCAAGTTCATTAGTAGCAGCGTTGAAAGACAATGAAGTAAGCGTCTCACAGTTATCCACTACGTTACAAAGGTTGATGTTTGTAGTAGCACCATTCTCGTCAACGTAGTCAAAAGAAACGTTGTCAGCATTAAGAGCAACAGAAGTAAGTGTCTCAGCTGTACCATCGAAAGTAGTAGCCGTACCATTTTCAGAAGTATAAGTGTAAGTACCATCACCATTATCAGTAAGTGTAGTAACAGTTTCTTCAATTTGCGTTGAAGTACCATCACCAGAAACGTGAGTAGCGATAGTCTGAACGTTAGTGTTCGTATTGTTGTCAGTAACAGTAGAGATCAGACCGCTGATATCGATAGCATTGGTATTACCATCTTCATCAGAGTACTCAAGTTCATTAGTAGCAGCGTTGAAAGACAATGAAGTAAGCGTCTCACAGTTATCCACTACGTTACAAAGGTTGATGTTGGTAGTAGCACCATTCTCGTCAACGTAGTCAAAAGAAACGTTGTCAGCATTAAGAGCTACAGAAGTAAGTGTCTCAGCTGTACCATCGAAAGTAGTAGCCGTACCATTTTCAGAAGTATAAGTGTAAGTACCATCACCATTATCAGTAAGTGTAGTAACAGTTTCTTCAATTTGCGTTGAAGTACCATCACCAGAAACGTGAGTAGCGATAGTCTGAACGTTAGTGTTCGTATTGTTATCAGTAACAGTAGAGATCAGACCGCTGATATCGATAGCATTGGTATTACCATCTTCATCAGAGTACTCAAGTTCATTAGTAGCAGCATTGAAAGACAATGAAGTAAGCGTCTCACAGTTATCCACTACATTACAAAGGTTGATGTTGGTAGTAGCACCATTCTCATCCACGTAATCGAATGAAACGTTGTCAGCATTAAGAGCTACAGAAGTAAGTGTCTCAGCCGTACCATCGAAAGTAGTAGCCGTACCATTTTCAGAAGTATAAGTGTAAGTACCATCACCATTATCAGTAAGTGTAGTTACAGTTTCTTCTATGTCGATAGTAGTTCCATCTTCGCTAGTATGGTCGGCAATTACGTTACCAGTATTGTAGCTAGTTACATCAGTAATAGTTTCTTCAATTTGCGTTGAAGTACCATCACCAGAAACGTGAGTAGCGATAGTCTGAACGTTAGTGTTCGTATTGTTATCAGTAACAGTAGAGATCAGACCGCTGATATCGATAGCATTGGTATTACCATCTTCATCAGAGTACTCAAGTTCATTAGTAACAGCGTTGAAAGACAATGAAGTAAGCGTCTCACAGTTATCAACTACGTTACAAAGATTGATGTTGGTAGTAGCACCATTCTCATCTACGTAGTCGAAAGAAACATTGTCAGCATTAAGAGCTACAGAAGTAAGCGTCTCAGCAGCACCATCGAAAGTAGTATCAGTACCATCCTCAGAAGTATAAGTATAAGTACCGTCGCCATTATCAGTGATAGTAGTCACAGTTTCTTCGATAAGTGTAGTAGTACCATCACCAGAAACGTGAGTAGCGATAGTCTGAACGTTAGTGTTCGTATTGTTATCAGTAACAGTAGAGATCAGACCACTGATATCGATAGCATTGGTATTACCATCTTCATCAGAGTACTCAAGTTCATTAGTAGCAGCATTGAAAGACAATGAAGTAAGCGTCTCACAGTTATCCACTACGTTACAAAGGTTGATGTTGGTAGTAGCACCATTCTCGTCAACGTAGTCAAAAGAAACATTGTCAGCATTAAGAGCTACAGAAGTAAGCGTCTCAGCAGCGCCATCGAAAGTAGTATCAGTACCATCCTCAGAAGTATAAGTGAAAGTACCGTCACCATTATCGGTAAGCGTAGTAATAGTTTCTTCAATATCAGTGATAGTACCATCACCAGAAGTATGAGTAGCAATAGTTTGCACATTAGTGTTGCTGTTTTCGTCAGAGACAGAAGAAGCAAGAGCACTAAGGACAATAGTATTAGTAGTTCCGTTTTCATCCACATAAGCTAGCTCGTTGGTAGCTGGGTTGAAAGAAAGCGAAGTCACAGTCTCACAGTTATCCACTACGTTACAAAGGTTGATGTTTGTAGTAGCACCATTCTCATCGACGTAGTCAAAAGAAACATTGTCAGCATTAAGAGCTACAGAAGTAAGTGTTTCGGCAGCGCCATCAAAAGTGGTATCAGTACCATCCTCAGAAGTATAAGTATAAGTACCGTCACCATTATCAGTAATAGTAGTAACGGTTTCTTCGATAAGTGTAGTAGTACCGTCACCAGAAACGTGAGTAGCGATAGTCTGAACGTTAGTGTTCGTATTGTTATCAGTAACAGTAGAGATCAGACCGCTGATATCGATAGCATTGGTATTACCATCTTCATCAGAGTACTCAAGTTCATTAGTAGCTGCATTGAAAGACAATGAAGTAAGCGTCTCACAGTTATCAACTACGTTACAAAGATTGATGTTGGTAGTAGCACCATTCTCATCTACGTAGTCAAAAGAAACATTGTCAGCATTAAGAGCTACAGAAGTAAGCGTCTCAGCAGCACCATCGAAAGTAGTATCAGTACCATCCTCAGAAGTATAAGTATAAGTACCGTCGCCATTATCAGTGATAGTAGTCACAGTTTCTTCGATAAGTGTAGTAGTACCATCACCAGAAACGTGAGTAGCGATAGTCTGAACGTTAGTGTTCGTATTGTTATCAGTAACAGTAGAGATCAGACCACTGATATCGATAGCATTGGTATTACCATCTTCATCAGAGTACTCAAGTTCATTAGTAGCAGCATTGAAAGACAATGAAGTAAGCGTCTCACAGTTATCCACTACGTTACAAAGGTTGATGTTGGTAGTAGCACCATTCTCGTCAACGTAGTCAAAAGAAACATTGTCAGCATTAAGAGCTACAGAAGTAAGCGTCTCAGCAGCGCCATCGAAAGTAGTATCAGTACCATCCTCAGAAGTATAAGTGAAAGTACCGTCACCATTATCGGTAAGCGTAGTAATAGTTTCTTCAATATCAGTGATAGTACCATCACCAGAAGTATGAGTAGCAATAGTTTGCACATTAGTGTTGCTGTTTTCGTCAGAGACAGAAGAAGCAAGAGCACTAAGGACAATAGTATTAGTAGTTCCGTTTTCATCCACATAAGCTAGCTCGTTGGTAGCTGGGTTGAAAGAAAGCGAAGTCACAGTCTCACAGTTATCCACTACGTTACAAAGGTTGATGTTGGTAGTAGCACCATTCTCGTCAACGTAGTCAAAAGAAACATTGTCAGCATTAAGAGCTACAGAAGTAAGCGTCTCAGCAGCGCCATCGAAAGTAGTATCAGTACCATCCTCAGAAGTATAAGTGAAAGTACCGTCACCATTATCGGTAAGCGTAGTAATAGTTTCTTCAATATCAGTGATAGTACCATCACCAGAAGTATGAGTAGCAATAGTTTGCACATTAGTGTTGCTGTTTTCGTCAGAGACAGAAGAAGCAAGAGCACTAAGGACAATAGTATTAGTAGTTCCGTTTTCATCCACATAAGCTAGCTCGTTGGTAGCTGGGTTGAAAGAAAGCGAAGTCACAGTCTCACAGTTATCCACTACGTTACAAAGGTTGATGTTTGTAGTAGCACCATTCTCATCGACGTAGTCAAAAGAAACATTGTCAGCATTAAGAGCTACAGAAGTAAGTGTTTCGGCAGCGCCATCAAAAGTGGTATCAGTACCATCCTCAGAAGTATAAGTATAAGTGCCGTCACCATTATCAGTAATAGTAGTAACAGTTTCTTCGATAAGTGTAGTAGTACCGTCACCAGAAACGTGAGTAGCAATAGTCTGAACGTTTGTGTTCGTATTGTTATCAGTAACAGTAGAGATCAGACCGCTGATGTCGATAGTATTGGTATTACCATCTTCATCAGAATACTCAAGTTCATTAGTAGCTGCATTGAAAGACAATGAAGTAAGAGTCTCACAGTTATCCACTACGTTGCAAAGGTTGATGTTGGTAGTAGCACCATTCTCGTCAACGTAGTCAAAAGAAACGTTGTCAGCATTAAGAGCTACAGAAGTAAGTGTTTCGGCAGCGCCATCAAAAGTGGTATCAGTACCATCCTCAGAAGTATAAGTATAAGTACCGTCGCCATTATCAGTGATAGTAGTCACAGTTTCTTCGATAAGTGTAGTAGTACCGTCACCAGAAACGTGAGTAGCGATAGTCTGAACGTTAGTGTTAGTGTTGTTATCAGTAACAGTAGAGATCAGACCGCTGATATCGATAGTATTGGTATTACCATCTTCATCAGAGTACTCAAGTTCATTAGTAGCAGCATTGAAAGACAATGAAGTAAGCGTCTCACAGTTATCAACCACGTTACAAAGGTTGATATTGGTAGTAGCACCATTCTCATCAACGTAGTCAAAAGATACATTGTCAGCATTTAGAGCTACAGAAGTAAGCGTTTCAGCAGCACCATCGAAAGTAGTGTCAGTACCATCCTCAGAAGTATAAGTATAAGTACCGTCGCCATTATCAGTGATAGTAGTCACAGTTTCTTCGATAAGTGTAGTAGTACCGTCACCAGAAACGTGAGTAGCGATAGTCTGAACGTTAGTGTTAGTGTTGTTATCAGTAACAGTAGAGATCAGACCGCTGATATCGATAGTATTGGTATTACCATCTTCATCAGAATACTCAAGTTCATTAGTAGCTGCATTGAAAGACAATGAAGTAAGCGTCTCACAGTTATCCACTACGTTACAAAGGTTGATGTTGGTAGTAGCACCATTCTCATCGACATAGTCGAAAGAAACATTGTCAGCATTAAGAGCTACAGAAGTAAGCGTTTCAGCAGCACCATCGAAAGTAGTATCAGTACCATCCTCAGAAGTATAAGTGAAAGTACCGTCACCATTATCGGTAAGCGTAGTAATAGTTTCTTCAATATCAGTGATAGTACCATCACCAGAAGTATGAGTAGCAATAGTTTGCACATTAGTGTTGCTGTTTTCGTCAGAGACAGAAGAAGCAAGAGCACTAAGGACAATAGTATTAGTAGTTCCGTTTTCATCCACATAAGCTAGCTCGTTGGTAGCTGGGTTGAAAGAAAGCGAAGTCACAGTCTCACAGTTATCCACTACGTTACAAAGGTTGATGTTTGTAGTAGCACCATTCTCATCGACGTAGTCAAAAGAAACATTGTCAGCATTAAGAGCTACAGAAGTAAGTGTTTCAGCAGCACCATCGAAAGTAGTGTCAGTACCATCCTCAGAAGTATAAGTATAAGTACCGTCGCCATTATCAGTAATAGTAGTAACAGTTTCTTCGATAAGTGTAGTAGTACCGTCACCAGAAACGTGAGTAGCAATAGTCTGAACGTTTGTGTTCGTATTGTTATCAGTAACAGTAGAGATCAGACCGCTGATGTCGATAGTATTGGTATTACCATCTTCATCAGAATACTCAAGTTCATTAGTAGCTGCATTGAAAGACAATGAAGTAAGAGTCTCACAGTTATCCACCACGTTGCAAAGGTTGATGTTGGTAGTAGCACCATTCTCGTCAACGTAGTCAAAAGAAACGTTGTCAGCATTAAGAGCTACAGAAGTAAGTGTTTCGGCAGCGCCATCAAAAGTGGTATCAGTACCATCCTCAGAAGTATAAGTATAAGTACCGTCGCCATTATCAGTGATAGTAGTCACAGTTTCTTCGATAAGTGTAGTAGTACCGTCACCAGAAACGTGAGTAGCGATAGTCTGAACGTTAGTGTTAGTGTTGTTATCTGTAACAGTAGAGATCAGACCGCTGATATCGATAGTATTGGTATTACCATCTTCATCAGAGTACTCAAGTTCATTAGTAGCAGCATTGAAAGACAATGAAGTAAGCGTCTCACAGTTATCAACCACGTTACAAAGGTTGATATTGGTAGTAGCACCATTCTCATCAACGTAGTCAAAAGATACGTTGTCAGCATTTAGAGCTACAGAAGTAAGCGTTTCAGCAGCACCATCGAAAGTAGTGTCAGTACCATCCTCAGAAGTATAAGTATAAGTACCGTCGCCATTATCAGTGATAGTAGTCACAGTTTCTTCGATAAGTGTAGTAGTACCGTCACCAGAAACGTGAGTAGCGATAGTCTGAACGTTAGTGTTCGTGTTGTTATCAGTAACAGTAGAGATCAGGCCGCTGATATCGATAGTATTGGTATTACCATCTTCATCAGAATACTCAAGTTCATTAGTAGCTGCATTGAAAGACAATGAAGTAAGCGTCTCACAGTTATCCACTACGTTACAAAGGTTGATGTTGGTAGTAGCACCATTCTCATCGACATAGTCGAAAGATACATTGTCAGCATTAAGAGCTACAGAAGTAAGCGTTTCAGCAGCACCATCGAAAGTAGTATCAGTACCATCCTCAGAAGTATAAGTGAAAGTACCGTCACCATTATCGGTAAGCGTAGTAATAGTTTCTTCAATATCAGTGATAGTACCATCACCAGAAGTATGAGTAGCAATAGTTTGCACATTAGTGTTGCTGTTTTCGTCAGAGACAGAAGAAGCAAGAGCACTAAGGACAATAGTATTAGTGGTTCCGTTTTCATCCACATAAGCTAGCTCGTTGGTAGCTGGGTTGAAAGAAAGCGAAGTCACAGTTTCACAGTTATCCACTACGTTACAAAGGTTGATGTTTGTAGTAGCACCATTCTCATCGACGTAGTCAAAAGAAACATTGTCAGCATTAAGAGCTACAGAAGTAAGCGTTTCAGCAGCGCCATCGAAAGTAGTGTCAGTACCATCCTCAGAAGTATAAGTATAAGTACCGTCGCCATTATCAGTGATAGTAGTCACAGTTTCTTCGATAAGTGTAGTAGTACCGTCACCAGAAACGTGAGTAGCGATAGTCTGAACGTTAGTGTTCGTGTTGTTATCAGTAACAGTAGAGATCAGACCGCTGATATCGATAGTGTTGGTATTACCATCTTCATCAGAGTACTCAAGTTCATTAGTAGCTGCATTGAAAGACATTGAAGTAAGAGTCTCACAGTTATCCACTACATTACAAAGGTTGATGTTGGTAGTAGCACCGTTCTCATCGACGTAGTCAAAAGAAACATTGTCAGCATTAAGAGCTACAGAAGTAAGCGTTTCGGCAGCGCCATCAAAAGTGGTATCAGTACCATCCTCAGAAGTATAAGTATAAGTACCGTCACCATTATCAGTGATAGTAGTCACAGTTTCTTCGATAAGGGTAGTAGTACCGTCACCAGAAACGTGAGTAGCGATAGTCTGAACGTTAGTGTTAGTGTTGTTATCTGTAACAGTAGAGATCAGACCGCTGATATCGATAGTGTTGGTATTACCATCTTCATCAGAGTACTCAAGTTCATTAGTAGCTGCATTGAAAGACAATGAAGTAAGCGTCTCACAGTTATCCACTACGTTACAAAGGTTGATGTTGGTAGTAGCACCATTCTCGTCAACGTAGTCAAAAGAAACGTTGTCAGCATTAAGAGCTACAGAAGTAAGCGTTTCAGCAGCGCCATCGAAAGTAGTATCAGTACCATCCTCAGAAGTATAAGTGAAAGTACCGTCACCATTATCGGTAAGCGTAGTAATAGTTTCTTCTATATCAGTGATAGTACCATCACCAGAAGTATGAGTAGCAATAGTTTGCACATTAGTGTTGCTGTTTTCGTCAGAGACAGAAGAAGCAAGAGCACTAAGGACAATAGTATTAGTAGTTCCGTTTTCATCCACATAAGCTAGCTCGTTGGTAGCTGGGTTGAAAGAAAGCGAAGTCACAGTCTCACAGTTATCCACTACGTTACACAGGTTGATATTGGTAGTCACGCCGTCTTCATCGACATAGTCGAAAGAGACGTTGTCAGCATTAAGAGCTACAGAAGTTAGTGTTTCAGCAGCGCCATCGAAAGTAGTATCAGTACCATCCTCAGAAGTATAAGTATAAGTACCGTCGCCATTATCAGTAAGCGTAGTTACAGTTTCTTCGATATCGATAGTAGTACCATCCTCGCTAGTATGGTCAGCAATTACATTACCAGTATTGTAGCTAGTTACATCAGTAATAGTTTCTTCAATTTGAGTTGTAGTACCGTCACCAGAAACGTGAGTAGCGATAGTTTGCACGTTAGTGTTGGTGTTGTTATCAGTAACAACAGAAACAAGGTCACCAAGATCAACAGTGTTGATATCACCATCTTCATCCGTGTACTCCAACTGGTTAGTAGAAGTATTGAATATAAGAGTAGTAACAGTTTCACAAGAGTCAACAGCGGCACAAAGGTTAAGAGTGGTAGTCACGCCATTTTCATCTACATACTCGATATCCTGGTTGTTGGTGCTAAGCGCGATAGTAGTAGTCGCTTCATCATAAGTAGTAACAACGCCAGTTTCCGAAGTATAAGTAAATGTACCGTTGCCATTGTCAACAAGAGTAGTGACAGTTTCCTCGATGTTAGTGATAGTACCATCACCAGCAGTATGCGTAGCGATAATTTTACCGTCGTTAGAATCAGTCATAGAAGAGACAAGATCATTAAGGACGATAGAGTTGGTAGTACCATTTTCATCGATGTACTCAAGCGTGTTAGTAGTTGGGTTGAAAGAAAGTGAAGTCACAGTCTCACAGTTATCCACTACGTTACACAGGTTGATATTGGTAGTCACGCCGTCTTCATCGACATAGTCGAAAGAGACGTTGTCAGCATTAAGAGCTACAGAAGTAAGTGTTTCAGCAGCACCATCGAAAGTAGTATCAGTACCATCCTCAGAAGTATAAGTGAAAGTACCGTCACCATTGTCAGTAAGCGTAGTCACAGTTTCTTCGATTAAGGTAGTAGTACCGTCACCAGAAACGTGAGTAGCGATAGTTTGCACGTTAGTGTTGGTGTTGTTATCAGTAACAACAGAAACAAGGTCACCAAGATCAACAGTGTTGATGTCACCATCTTCATCCGTATACTCCAACTGGTTAGTAGAAGTATTGAATATAAGAGTAGTAACAGTTTCACAAGAGTCAACAGCGGCACAAAGGTTAAGAGTGGTAGTAAGACCATTTTCATCTACATACTCGATATCCTGGTTATTAGCGCTAAGCGCGATAGTAGTCGTTGTTTCATCATAAGTAGTAACAACACCAGTTTCCGAAGTATAAGTAAATGTACCGTCACCGTTGTCAACAAGTGTAGTAACAGTTTCCTCGATGTTAGTGATAGTACCATCACCAGCAGTATGCGTAGCGATAATCTTACCGTCGTTAGAATCAGTCATAGAAGAGACAAGATCATTAAGGACGATAGAGTTGGTAGTACCATTTTCATCGATGTACTCAAGTGTGTTAGTAGTTGGGTTGAAAGAAAGTGAAGTCACAGTCTCACAGTTATCCACTACGTTACACAGGTTGATATTGGTAGTCACGCCGTCTTCATCGACATAGTCGAAAGAAACATTGTCAGCATTAAGAGCTACAGAAGTAAGTGTTTCAGCAGCGCCATCGAAAGTAGTATCAGTACCATCCTCAGAAGTATAAGTGAAAGTACCGTCACCATTATCAGTAAGCGTAGTCACAGTTTCTTCGATTAGGGTAGTAGTACCGTCACCAGAAACGTGAGTAGCGATAGTTTGAACGTTAGTGTTGGTGTTGTTATCAGTAACAACAGAAACAAGGTCACCAAGATCAACAGTGTTGATATCACCATCTTCATCCGTGTACTCCAACTGGTTAGTAGAAGTATTGAATATAAGAGTAGTAACAGTTTCACAAGAGTCAACAGCAGCACAAAGGTTAAGAGTGGTAGTCACGCCGTTTTCATCTACATACTCGATGTCCTGGTTGTTGGTGCTAAGAGCGATAGTAGTCGTTGCTTCATCATAAGTAGTAACAACACCAGTTTCCGAAGTATAAGTAAATGTACCGTCACCGTTGTCAACAAGTGTAGTAACAGTTTCCTCGATGTTAGTGATAGTACCATCACCAGCAGTGTGCGTAGCGATAATCTTACCGTCGTTAGAATCAGTCATAGAAGAGACAAGATCATTAAGGACGATAGAGTTGGTAGTACCATTTTCATCGATGTACTCAAGCGTGTTAGTAGTCGGATTGAAAGAAAGTGAAGTCACAGTCTCACAGTTATCCACTACGTTACACAGGTTGATATTGGTAGTCACGCCGTCTTCATCGACATAGTCGAAAGAGACGTTGTCAGCATTAAGAGCTACAGAAGTAAGTGTTTCAGCAGCACCATCGAAAGTAGTATCAGTACCATCCTCAGCAGTATAAGTGAAAGTACCGTCACCATTATCAGTAAGCGTAGTCACAGTTTCTTCGATTAAGGTAGTAGTACCGTCACCAGAAACGTGAGTAGCGATAGTTTGCACGTTAGTGTTGGTGTTGTTATCAGTAACAACAGAAACAAGGTCACCAAGATCAACAGTGTTGATATCACCATCTTCATCCGTGTACTCCAACTGGTTAGTAGAAGTATTGAATATAAGAGTAGTCACAGTTTCACAAGAGTCAACAGCAGCACAAAGGTTAAGAGTGGTAGTCACGCCGTTTTCATCTACATACTCGATGTCCTGGTTGTTGGTGCTAAGAGCGATAGTAGTAGTCGCTTCATCATAAGTAGTAACAACACCAGTTTCCGAAGTATAAGTAAATGTACCGTTGCCATTGTCAACAAGAGTAGTAACAGTTTCCTCGATGTTAGTGATAGTACCATCACCAGCAGTGTGCGTAGCGATAATTTTACCGTCGTTAGAATCAGTCATAGAAGAGACAAGATCATTAAGGACGATAGAGTTGGTAGTACCATTTTCATCGATGTACTCAAGCGTGTTAGTAGTTGGGTTGAAAGAAAGTGAAGTCACAGTCTCACAGTTATCCACTACGTTACACAGGTTGATATTGGTAGTCACGCCGTCTTCATCGACATAGTCGAAAGAAACATTGTCAGCATTAAGAGCTACAGAAGTAAGTGTTTCAGCAGCGCCATCGAAAGTAGTATCAGTACCATCCTCAGCAGTATAAGTGAAAGTACCGTCACCATTATCAGTAAGCGTAGTCACAGTTTCTTCGATTAGGGTAGTAGTACCGTCACCAGAAACGTGAGTAGCGATAGTTTGCACGTTAGTGTTGGTGTTGTTATCAGTAACAACAGAAACAAGGTCACCAAGATCAACAGTGTTGATGTCACCATCTTCATCCGTGTACTCCAACTGGTTAGTAGAAGTATTGAATATAAGAGTAGTAACAGTTTCACAAGAGTCAACAGCAGCACAAAGGTTAAGAGTGGTAGTCACGCCATTTTCATCTACATACTCGATATCCTGGTTGTTGGTGCTAAGAGCGATAGTAGTCGTTGCTTCATCATAAGTAGTAACAACACCAGTTTCCGAAGTATAAGTAAATGTACCGTTGCCATTGTCAACAAGAGTAGTAACAGTTTCCTCGATGTTAGTGATAGTACCATCACCAGCAGTGTGCGTAGCGATAATCTTACCGTCGTTAGAATCAGTCATAGAAGAGACAAGATCATTAAGGACGATAGAGTTGGTAGTACCATTTTCATCGATGTACTCAAGAGAGTTAGTAGTCGGATTGAAAGAAAGTGAAGTCACAGTCTCACAGTTATCCACTACGTTACACAGGTTGATATTGGTAGTCACGCCGTCTTCATCGACATAGTCGAAAGAGACATTGTCAGCATTAAGAGCTACAGAAGTAAGTGTTTCAGCAGCGCCATCGAAAGTAGTATCAGTACCATCCTCAGCAGTATAAGTGAAAGTACCGTCACCATTGTCAGTAAGCGTAGTCACAGTTTCTTCGATTAAGGTAGTAGTACCGTCACCAGAAACGTGAGTAGCGATAGTTTGCACGTTAGTGTTGGTGTTGTTATCAGTAACAACAGAAACAAGGTCACCAAGATCAACAGTGTTGATATCACCATCTTCATCCGTGTACTCCAACTGGTTAGTAGAAGTATTGAATATAAGAGTAGTCACAGTTTCACAAGAGTCAACAGCAGCACAAAGGTTAAGAGTAGTAGTAACACCGTTTTCATCTACATACTCGATATCCTGGTTGTTAGTGCTAAGAGCGATAGTAGTAGTCGCTTCATCATAAGTAGTAACAACACCAGTTTCCGAAGTATAAGTAAATGTACCGTTGCCATTGTCAACAAGAGTAGTAACAGTTTCCTCGATGTTAGTGATAGTACCATCACCAGCAGTGTGCGTAGCGATAATTTTACCGTCGTTAGAATCAGTCATAGAAGAGACAAGATCATTAAGGACGATAGAGTTAGTAGTACCATTTTCATCGATGTACTCAAGTGTGTTGGTAGTTGGGTTGAAAGAAAGTGAAGTCACAGTCTCACAGTTATCCACTACGTTACACAGGTTGATATTGGTAGTCACGCCGTCTTCATCGACATAGTCGAAAGAAACATTGTCAGCATTAAGAGCTACAGAAGTAAGTGTTTCAGCAGCGCCATCGAAAGTAGTATCAGTACCATCCTCAGAAGTATAAGTGAAAGTACCGTCACCATTATCAGTAAGCGTAGTCACAGTTTCTTCGATTAGGGTAGTAGTACCGTCACCAGAAACGTGAGTAGCGATAGTTTGCACGTTAGTGTTGGTGTTGTTATCAGTAACAACAGAAACAAGGTCACCAAGATCAACAGTGTTGATGTCACCATCTTCATCCGTATACTCCAACTGGTTAGTAGAAGTATTGAATATAAGAGTAGTAACAGTTTCACAAGAGTCAACAGCAGCACAAAGGTTAAGAGTGGTAGTCACGCCATTTTCATCTACATACTCGATATCCTGGTTGTTGGTGCTAAGAGCGATAGTAGTCGTTGCTTCATCATAAGTAGTAACAACACCAGTTTCCGAAGTATAAGTAAATGTACCGTTGCCATTGTCAACAAGAGTAGTAACAGTTTCCTCGATGTTAGTGATAGTACCATCACCAGCAGTGTGCGTAGCGATAATCTTACCGTCGTTAGAATCAGTCATAGAAGAGACAAGATCATTAAGGACGATAGAGTTGGTAGTACCATTTTCATCGATGTACTCAAGAGAGTTAGTAGTCGGGTTGAAAGAAAGTGAAGTCACAGTCTCACAGTTATCCACTACGTTACACAGGTTGATATTGGTAGTCACGCCGTCTTCATCGACATAGTCGAAAGAGACATTGTCAGCATTAAGAGCTACAGAAGTAAGTGTTTCAGCAGCGCCATCGAAAGTAGTATCAGTACCATCCTCAGCAGTATAAGTGAAAGTACCGTCACCATTGTCAGTAAGCGTAGTCACAGTTTCTTCGATTAAGGTAGTAGTACCGTCACCAGAAACGTGAGTAGCGATAGTTTGCACGTTAGTGTTGGTGTTGTTATCAGTAACAACAGAAACAAGGTCACCAAGATCAACAGTGTTGATATCACCATCTTCATCCGTGTACTCCAACTGGTTAGTAGAAGTATTGAATATAAGAGTAGTCACAGTTTCACAAGAGTCAACAGCAGCACAAAGGTTAAGAGTAGTAGTCACGCCGTTTTCATCTACATACTCGATATCCTGGTTGTTGGTGCTAAGAGCGATAGTAGTAGTCGCTTCATCATAAGTAGTAACAACACCAGTTTCCGAAGTATAAGTAAATGTACCGTTGCCATTGTCAACAAGTGTAGTAACAGTTTCCTCGATGTTAGTGATAGTACCATCACCAGCAGTGTGCGTAGCGATAATTTTACCGTCGTTAGAATCAGTCATAGAAGAGACAAGATCATTAAGGACGATAGAGTTGGTAGTACCATTTTCATCGATGTACTCAAGTGTGTTGGTAGTTGGGTTGAAAGAAAGTGAAGTCACAGTCTCACAGTTATCCACTACGTTACACAGGTTGATATTGGTAGTAACACCGTCTTCATCGACATAATCGAAAGAGACGTTGTCAGCATTAAGAGCTACAGAAGTAAGTGTTTCAGCAGCGCCATCGAAAGTAGTGTCAGTACCATCCTCAGAAGTATAAGTGAAAGTACCGTCACCATTATCAGTAAGCGTAGTCACAGTTTCTTCGATTAGGGTAGTAGTACCGTCACCAGAAACGTGAGTAGCGATAGTTTGAACGTTAGTGTTGGTGTTGTTATCAGTAACAACAGAAACAAGGTCACCAAGATCAACAGTGTTGATGTCACCATCTTCATCCGTATACTCCAACTGGTTAGTAGAAGTATTGAATATAAGAGTAGTCACAGTTTCACACGAGTCAACAGCAGCACAAAGGTTAAGAGTAGTAGTAATACCATTTTCATCTACATACTCGATATCCTGGTTGTTAGTGCTAAGAGCGATAGTAGTAGTCGCTTCATCATAAGTAGTAACAACACCAGTTTCCGAAGTATAAGTGAAAGTGCCGTTGCCATTGTCAACAAGTGTAGTAACAGTTTCCTCGATGTTAGTGATAGTACCATCACCAGCAGTGTGCGTAGCAATAATTTTACCGTCGTTAGAATCAGTCATAGAAGAGACAAGATCATTAAGGACGATAGAGTTGGTAGTACCATTTTCATCGATGTACTCAAGCGTGTTAGTAGTTGGGTTGAAAGAAAGTGAAGTCACAGTCTCACAGTTATCCACTACGTTACACAGGTTGATATTGGTAGTATGGTAGTCACGCCGTCTTCATCGACATAGTCGAAAGAGACGTTGTCAGCATTAAGAGCTACAGAAGTAAGTGTTTCAGCAGCGCCATCGAAAGTAGTATCAGTACCATCCTCAGCAGTATAAGTGAAAGTACCGTCACCATTATCAGTAAGCGTAGTCACAGTTTCTTCGATTAAGGTAGTAGTACCGTCACCAGAAACGTGAGTAGCGATAGTTTGCACATTAGTGTTTGTGTTGTTATCAGTAACAACAGAAACAAGGTCACCAAGATCAACAGTGTTGATGTCACCATCTTCATCCGTATACTCCAACTGGTTAGTAGAAGTATTGAATATAAGAGTAGTAACAGTTTCACAAGAGTCAACAGCAGCACAAAGGTTAAGAGTGGTAGTCACGCCATTTTCATCTACATACTCGATATCCTGGTTGTTGGTGCTAAGAGCGATAGTAGTCGTTGCTTCATCATAAGTAGTAACAACACCAGTTTCCGAAGTATAAGTAAATGTACCGTTGCCATTGTCAACAAGAGTAGTAACAGTTTCCTCGATGTTAGTGATAGTACCATCACCAGCAGTGTGCGTAGCAATAATTTTACCGTCGTTAGAATCAGTCATAGAAGAAACAAGATCATTAAGGACGATAGAGTTGGTAGTACCATTTTCATCGATGTACTCAAGAGAGTTAGTAGTCGGATTGAAAGAAAGTGAAGTCACAGTCTCACAGTTATCCACTACGTTACACAGGTTGATATTGGTAGTCACGCCGTCTTCATCGACATAGTCGAAAGAGACATTGTCAGCATTAAGAGCTACAGAAGTAAGTGTTTCAGCAGCGCCATCGAAAGTAGTATCAGTACCATCCTCAGCAGTATAAGTGAAAGTACCGTCACCATTGTCAGTAAGCGTAGTCACAGTTTCTTCGATTAAGGTAGTAGTACCGTCACCAGAAACGTGAGTAGCGATAGTTTGCACGTTAGTGTTGGTGTTGTTATCAGTAACAACAGAAACAAGGTCACCAAGATCAACAGTGTTGATATCACCATCTTCATCCGTGTACTCCAACTGGTTAGTAGAAGTATTGAATATAAGAGTAGTCACAGTTTCACAAGAGTCAACAGCGGCACAAAGGTTAAGAGTGGTAGTCACGCCATTTTCATCTACATACTCGATATCCTGGTTGTTGGTGCTAAGCGCGATAGTAGTAGTCGCTTCATCATAAGTAGTAACAACACCAGTTTCCGAAGTATAAGTAAATGTACCGTTGCCATTGTCAACAAGAGTAGTAACAGTTTCCTCGATGTTAGTGATAGTACCATCACCAGCAGTATGCGTAGCGATAATCTTACCGTCGTTAGAATCAGTCATAGAAGAGACAAGATCATTAAGGACGATAGAGTTAGTAGTACCATTTTCATCGATGTACTCAAGTGTGTTGGTAGTTGGGTTGAAAGAAAGTGAAGTCACAGTCTCACAGTTATCCACTACGTTACACAGGTTGATATTGGTAGTAACACCGTCTTCATCGACATAATCGAAAGAAACATTGTCAGCATTAAGAGCTACAGAAGTAAGTGTTTCAGCAGCGCCATCGAAAGTAGTGTCAGTACCATCCTCAGAAGTATAAGTGAAAGTACCGTCACCATTATCAGTAAGCGTAGTCACAGTTTCTTCGATTAGGGTAGTAGTACCGTCACCAGAAACGTGAGTAGCGATAGTTTGAACGTTAGTGTTGGTGTTGTTATCAGTAACAACAGAAACAAGGTCACCAAGATCAACAGTGTTGATGTCACCATCTTCATCCGTGTACTCCAACTGGTTAGTAGAAGTATTGAATATAAGAGTAGTAACAGTTTCACAAGAGTCAACAGCAGCACAAAGGTTAAGAGTGGTAGTCACGCCATTTTCATCTACATACTCGATATCCTGGTTGTTGGTGCTAAGAGCGATAGTAGTCGTTGCTTCATCATAAGTAGTAACAACACCAGTTTCCGAAGTATAAGTAAATGTACCGTTGCCATTGTCAACAAGAGTAGTAACAGTTTCCTCGATGTTAGTGATAGTACCATCACCAGCAGTGTGCGTAGCGATAATCTTACCGTCGTTAGAATCAGTCATAGAAGAGACAAGATCATTAAGGACGATAGAGTTGGTAGTACCATTTTCATCGATGTACTCAAGAGAGTTAGTAGTCGGATTGAAAGAAAGTGAAGTCACAGTCTCACAGTTATCCACTACGTTACACAGGTTGATATTGGTAGTCACGCCGTCTTCATCGACATAGTCGAAAGAGACATTGTCAGCATTAAGAGCTACAGAAGTAAGTGTTTCAGCAGCGCCATCGAAAGTAGTATCAGTACCATCCTCAGCAGTATAAGTGAAAGTACCGTCACCATTGTCAGTAAGCGTAGTCACAGTTTCTTCGATTAAGGTAGTAGTACCGTCACCAGAAACGTGAGTAGCGATAGTTTGCACGTTAGTGTTGGTGTTGTTATCAGTAACAACAGAAACAAGGTCACCAAGATCAACAGTGTTGATATCACCATCTTCATCCGTGTACTCCAACTGGTTAGTAGAAGTATTGAATATAAGAGTAGTCACAGTTTCACAAGAGTCAACAGCAGCACAAAGGTTAAGAGTGGTAGTCACGCCGTTTTCATCTACATACTCGATGTCCTGGTTGTTGGTGCTAAGAGCGATAGTAGTAGTCGCTTCATCATAAGTAGTAACAACACCAGTTTCCGAAGTATAAGTAAATGTACCGTTGCCATTGTCAACAAGAGTAGTAACAGTTTCCTCGATGTTAGTGATAGTACCATCACCAGCAGTGTGCGTAGCGATAATTTTACCGTCGTTAGAATCAGTCATAGAAGAGACAAGATCATTAAGGACGATAGAGTTAGTAGTACCATTTTCATCGATGTACTCAAGTGTGTTGGTAGTTGGGTTGAAAGAAAGTGAAGTCACAGTCTCACAGTTATCCACTACGTTACACAGGTTGATATTGGTAGTAACACCGTCTTCATCGACATAATCGAAAGAGACGTTGTCAGCATTAAGAGCTACAGAAGTAAGTGTTTCAGCAGCGCCATCGAAAGTAGTGTCAGTACCATCCTCAGAAGTATAAGTGAAAGTACCGTCACCATTATCAGTAAGCGTAGTCACAGTTTCCTCGATTAAGGTAGTAGTACCGTCACCAGAAACGTGAGTAGCGATAGTTTGAACGTTAGTGTTGGTGTTGTTATCAGTAACAACAGAAACAAGGTCACCAAGATCAACAGTGTTGATGTCACCATCTTCATCCGTATACTCCAACTGGTTAGTAGAAGTATTGAAGATAAGCGTAGTAACAGTTTCACAAGAGTCAACAGCAGCACAAAGGTTAAGAGTGGTAGTCACGCCATTTTCATCTACATACTCGATATCCTGGTTGTTGGTGCTAAGAGCGATAGTAGTCGTTGCTTCATCATAAGTAGTAACAACACCAGTTTCCGAAGTATAAGTAAATGTACCGTTGCCATTGTCAACAAGTGTAGTAACAGTTTCCTCGATGTTAGTGATAGTACCATCACCAGCAGTGTGCGTAGCAATAATTTTACCGTCGTTAGAATCAGTCATAGAAGAGACAAGATCATTAAGGACGATAGAGTTGGTAGTACCATTTTCATCGATGTACTCAAGAGAGTTAGTAGTCGGGTTGAAAGAAAGTGAAGTCACAGTCTCACAGTTATCCACTACGTTACACAGGTTGATATTGGTAGTCACGCCGTCTTCATCGACATAGTCGAAAGAGACATTGTCAGCATTAAGAGCTACAGAAGTAAGTGTTTCAGCAGCGCCATCGAAAGTAGTATCAGTACCATCCTCAGCAGTATAAGTGAAAGTACCGTCACCATTGTCAGTAAGCGTAGTCACAGTTTCTTCGATTAAGGTAGTAGTACCGTCACCAGAAACGTGAGTAGCGATAGTTTGCACGTTAGTGTTGGTGTTGTTATCAGTAACAACAGAAACAAGGTCACCAAGATCAACAGTGTTGATATCACCATCTTCATCCGTATACTCCAACTGGTTAGTAGAAGTATTGAAGATAAGCGTAGTAACAGTTTCACACGAGTCAACAGCAGCACAAAGGTTAAGAGTGGTAGTAACACCGTTTTCATCTACATACTCGATGTCCTGGTTGTTGGTGCTAAGAGCGATAGTAGTAGTCGCTTCATCATAAGTAGTAACAACACCAGTTTCCGAAGTATAAGTAAATGTACCGTTGCCATTGTCAACAAGAGTAGTAACAGTTTCCTCGATGTTAGTGATAGTACCATCACCAGCAGTGTGCGTAGCGATAATTTTACCGTCGTTAGAATCAGTCATAGAAGAGACAAGATCATTAAGGACGATAGAGTTAGTAGTACCATTTTCATCGATGTACTCAAGTGTGTTGGTAGTTGGGTTGAAAGAAAGTGAAGTCACAGTCTCACAGTTATCCACTACGTTACACAGGTTGATATTGGTAGTAACACCGTCTTCATCGACATAATCGAAAGAGACGTTGTCAGCATTAAGAGCTACAGAAGTAAGTGTTTCAGCAGCGCCATCGAAAGTAGTGTCAGTACCATCCTCAGAAGTATAAGTGAAAGTACCGTCACCATTATCAGTAAGCGTAGTCACAGTTTCCTCGATTAAGGTAGTAGTACCGTCACCAGAAACGTGAGTAGCGATAGTTTGAACGTTAGTGTTGGTGTTGTTATCAGTAACAACAGAAACAAGGTCACCAAGATCAACAGTGTTGATGTCACCATCTTCATCCGTATACTCCAACTGGTTAGTAGAAGTATTGAAGATAAGCGTAGTAACAGTTTCACACGAGTCAACAGCAGCACAAAGGTTAAGAGTAGTAGTAACACCATTTTCATCTACATACTCGATATCCTGGTTGTTAGTGCTAAGAGCGATAGTAGTAGTCGCTTCATCATAAGTAGTAACAACACCAGTTTCCGAAGTATAAGTGAAAGTGCCGTTGCCATTGTCAACAAGTGTAGTAACAGTTTCCTCGATGTTAGTGATAGTACCATCACCAGCAGTGTGCGTAGCAATAATTTTACCGTCGTTAGAATCAGTCATAGAAGAGACAAGATCATTAAGGACGATAGAGTTGGTAGTACCATTTTCATCGATGTACTCAAGCGTGTTAGTAGTTGGGTTGAAAGAAAGTGAAGTCACAGTCTCACAGTTATCCACTACGTTACACTAACTGTGAGACTGTGACTTCACTTTCTTTCAACCCAACTACCAACACACTTGAGTACATCGATGAAAATGGTACTACTAACTCTATCGTCCTTAATGATCTTGTCTCTTCTATGACTGATTCTAACGACGGTAAAATTATCGCTACGCACACTGCTGGTGATGGTACTATCACTAACATCGAGGAAACTGTTACTACTCTTGTTGACAATGGCAACGGTACATTTACTTATACTTCGGAAACTGGTGTTGTTACTACTTATGATGAAGCGACTACTACTATCGCTCTTAGCACCAACAACCAGGACATCGAGTATGTAGATGAAAACGGTGTTACTACCACTCTTAACCTTTGTGCTGCTGTTGACTCGTGTGAAACTGTTACTACGCTTATCTTCAATACTTCTACTAACCAGTTGGAGTATACGGATGAAGATGGTGATATCAACACTGTTGATCTTGGTGACCTTGTTTCTGTTGTTACTGATAACAACACCAACACTAACGTGCAAACTATCGCTACTCACGTTTCTGGTGACGGTACTACTACCTTAATCGAAGAAACTGTGACTACGCTTACTGACAATGGTGACGGTACTTTCACTTATACTGCTGA